>NZ_JBJDQQ010000018.1:0-1104 GCF_044903545.1 Microbacterium sp. NPDC006705 | reverse complement strand
GAGCAATATCTAACTAAGATGTCATTCTCGGCATCACCACACCTCACACACCACCCCAGGGGGAACAGTGCGATCAACGATGCAGCAACAAAAAAATAAGATGCTCGCGTCCACTATGCAGTTCTCAAACAACAACCCACACCCCATCCACCAACCCACAAGGCCAGCTTCACAAGGTACGGAGACCAGAAACAACAACCCCAACCCCAAGGCCAGGGTGCCTGCTGTTCCAGGACCCAACAGTGTGCCAACACCAGCTCGCAGCCACCAACAGCACCCATTCCAACCACACCCTCACAGGCATGACGTACTCGAGCACTGTCGGCACCACCACTGGCACCATTCATTGATGTTCCACCCATGAGCAACCCGCCATCACACACGCGGTGATGCAACGGGCACTGATGCTCCTTAGAAAGGAGGTGATCCAGCCGCACCTTCCGGTACGGCTACCTTGTTACGACTTAGTCCCAATCGCTGGTCCCACCTTCGACGGCTCCCCCCACAAGGGTTAGGCCACCGGCTTCGGGTGTTACCGACTTTCGTGACTTGACGGGCGGTGTGTACAAGGCCCGGGAACGTATTCACCGCAGCGTTGCTGATCTGCGATTACTAGCGACTCCGACTTCATGGGGTCGAGTTGCAGACCCCAATCCGAACTGAGACCGGCTTTTTGGGATTAGCTCCACCTCACAGTATCGCAACCCATTGTACCGGCCATTGTAGCATGCGTGAAGCCCAAGACATAAGGGGCATGATGATTTGACGTCGTCCTCACCTTCCTCCGAGTTGACCCCGGCAGTCTCCCATGAGTCCCCACCACTACGTGCTGGCAACATGGAACGAGGGTTGCGCTCGTTGCGGGACTTAACCCAACATCTCACGACACGAGCTGACGACAACCATGCACCACCTGTGAACCCGCCCCAAAGGGGAAACCGTATCTCTACGGCGATCGAGAACATGTCAAGCCTTGGTAAGGTTCTTCGCGTTGCATCGAATTAATCCGCATGCTCCGCCGCTTGTGCGGGCCCCCGTCAATTCCTTTGAGTTTTAGCCTTGCGGCCGTACTCCCCAGGCGGGGCACTTAATGCGTTAGCTGCG
>NZ_JBJDQQ010000017.1:0-1112 GCF_044903545.1 Microbacterium sp. NPDC006705 | reverse complement strand
AGACGTGCTCGTCGACGCCGAGCACGCGGACGCCGTCGAAGCGGTTCGGGTCCTCGATCAGGACGCGTGTGCCCTGGGCCAGGACGGCATCGTTGGCGGTGTTCCACGCAACCCCGAGCCCCTCAGCGACCCGCGCGACCGTCAGGTGGGCGATGACGATGCCCTCCAGCGCCCACGCCAGCCCTCGCCGGGAGAGCTTCGCGCGTGGCTCGACCGCCAAAGACGTGTCTTGGCGCCACACGTGGCCGCAGCCGGTGCACCGGTAGCGGCGGACCGTGACCTCCAACGTCGTCGGACGCCACCCCAACGGCTCGTGGGCCAGCCGGCGGACAACCGTGCCGCGCGCGGTTCCTTCACAGCCACAGCGTCGGCACCAGCGGTCGGGTTCGACGACTCGACAGGCCAGGACCGCACCGGCGGGCTCGAGGCGCTGACCGGTGGCCTCAAGGCCGAGCTCATTCAAGCGGCAGAACATGGTCAGGTCAGGGTCGGTGAAGGTAGCGTCAGGCACGTCGAGGTCTTCCAGATGGGCAGTGTGAGAGCTTCCGTCATCGGAAGGCCTCGACGCCTACCCGGGCAGCGCCACGCCGTTCGATCCTTGACTACGCGCTACACCCTCATCTGTGAAGAGCCACCAAACCTGGGACGGTTCAAGCGGCGCTAGGCGAGTCTGATTGCTGCGTCGATCTATGGGGTGAGGGCAGTGGCCGACATCGCGGTCCGAACTATCGCGGTCCGAACCTACCGGAGTCCGAAAGTACCGCGGTCCGAAACTATCTGATGCGCATCTTCTACAATGAGGATGCGCGTATGCACATGCATACGCACACGCACACTCCTTGGACGCCGTAGCGAGCTTCCGGGCAGACGGTCGCAGACGTCGTCCCCCTGGCTCGTTTCCCCGCCCATCAAAAAATGAACGACCGCGGACTAGCTCGGATCAAGGCGACATCCCCTCAGCATCATGACGCGCTTGTGATGCAACTGAATATAGGAAGCTTAGAGATGACGCAACCAGGACAGACCACCACGACTTCGCACGAAGCGATCGATGCGTTCAAGAGAATCGTCGGCGACGAACATGTACTGACCTCTGAGCGTGCCACGATGCC
>NZ_JBJDQQ010000016.1:0-1325 GCF_044903545.1 Microbacterium sp. NPDC006705 | reverse complement strand
TGAAGCGTCCCGGGTTTCGTGCCGCTCCTATGTGGGTGCCAGCTCTCGGTTGAGGGCGGCGTAGTAGGCAGTCTCGTACTCGGCCGGGGTGGTCATAGCCAGGGACGAGTGGAGCCTTCGATTGTTGTACCACTCGACCCATCCGGCGGTGGCGTACTCGACGTCGGCGATGGTCTTGTACGGGCCGTTGTGGAAGATCGTGGTGGTGATGCACTCGGTCTTGTACAAGCCGATGACGCATTCCATGAGCGCGTTGTCATACGCATCGGCGACGGTCCCGATGGACGCGGCGATGCCCTCGGCGGCCAGGTGCTCTGCGAAGCGAAGGCTCGTGTACTGCGACCCGGCATCGCTGTGCGCGATCAGCTCGCCGGGCTGCACAGGGTGCCCGTGCCGGTCACGGTCCCACAACGCGATCCGCAGCGGGGTCAGGACCAGCGGGGTCGTCTTGGCCGTCGCGGCATGCCAGGCGAGGATTCTCTGCGAGTAGCAGTCCAGCACGAACGCGACGTATACGAAGCCCGCCCACGTGCGCACATAGGTGAAGTCCGCGACCCACTTCGTGTTCGGCGCGGCCGCGGTGAAGTCTCGATTGAGCAGGTCACCGGCACGGCAGCCGTCCTTGGCCGGGACGGTGGTGCGCACTGGCCTGCCTCGACGCACACCGTTCATCCCCGCAACCCGCATGAGCCGGTCCACACGACCGGCGCCGACCTGGTGACCTTCTCGACGCAGCCACGCGGTCATCTTCCGACGCCCGTACAGCCCTTCCGGGGTGCCGACAAGGTCGTGCAGGACGTTGAGCAGGACCGCGTCGGACGTGTCACGAGCCGACGCGCTGCGGCGGCGCCACGCCCGGTAGGTGCGTGCGGCGATCTGACAGCCCTCCTGACGGAGCACCCTGCAGATCGACTCGACCGCATGCCCCTTGGCGCGCATCTGATCGATGAATCCCATGATCATCGGTTGCGGGGGTCGAGCTCCCCCGCGAAGAAAATCGAGGCCTTGCGCAGGATCTCGTTGTCCTCCCGCAATCGCTTGACCTCGCCGCGCAGGCGCTTGAGCTCGGCCAGGTCATCGCTGGTCGGCCCGTCCTTGAGGCCGGCGTCGACGCGGTGCTGACAGACCCAGCGGCGCAAGGTCTCGCGCCCCACGTCGACCTTCGGCGACACCAAAGCCACGGCCTTCGTGACTGACCCGGCTTCCTCGACACGGTCCAGGACCATCCGCACCGCGCGGTCCTTCACCTCGGGATCGAACTTCTTCGGCATGAACAACATCCTCTCGAACTCGAAAGGAAGCGGCATCACACCCGGGACGCTTCA
>NZ_JBJDQQ010000015.1:0-1327 GCF_044903545.1 Microbacterium sp. NPDC006705 | reverse complement strand
GTGGTAAGCTTTTCGAGGCCTTCCACGTGGATGGTCCGGTGAGTGTCTGGCCCCGCGGAAGCGGAGTTGACATTGTCGGATCGCGTGGTAAGGTTTTCTAGCCCGGCCATGTGAACGGACGGTGAATGCTTCGGACACGGAGTTGACACGGTCGAAACGGATGGTCTAGGATGGAGAAGTTGCTCCAGAGCGAAACGGCCCGCGGAGCGGGTCGCTGAAGCTGGAAGCGCCTGTTGTTTGAGAACTCAATAGTGTGCCAAGTTTGTTGATGCCAATTGTTTTAACACATATTGGTTGATCATCGCCTGCCACCCCCGTGGTGTGGTGATGGTCTGCTAGGTATTGAATGGATGTCGTGGTGGTTATTTCCGGCTGCCACGGTGTTGTTCTGTAATTTTTTTACGGAGAGTTTGATCCTGGCTCAGGATGAACGCTGGCGGCGTGCTTAACACATGCAAGTCGAACGATGAAGCCCAGCTTGCTGGGTGGATTAGTGGCGAACGGGTGAGTAACACGTGAGTAACCTGCCCTTAACTCTGGGATAAGCCTGGGAAACTGGGTCTAATACCGGATAGGAGCGTCCACCGCATGGTGGGTGTTGGAAAGATTTATCGGTTTTGGATGGACTCGCGGCCTATCAGCTTGTTGGTGAGGTAATGGCTCACCAAGGCGACGACGGGTAGCCGGCCTGAGAGGGTGACCGGCCACACTGGGACTGAGACACGGCCCAGACTCCTACGGGAGGCAGCAGTGGGGAATATTGCACAATGGGCGCAAGCCTGATGCAGCGACGCCGCGTGAGGGATGACGGCCTTCGGGTTGTAAACCTCTTTCAGTAGGGAAGAAGCGAAAGTGACGGTACCTGCAGAAGAAGCACCGGCTAACTACGTGCCAGCAGCCGCGGTAATACGTAGGGTGCGAGCGTTATCCGGAATTATTGGGCGTAAAGAGCTCGTAGGCGGTTTGTCGCGTCTGTCGTGAAAGTCCGGGGCTTAACCCCGGATCTGCGGTGGGTACGGGCAGACTAGAGTGCAGTAGGGGAGACTGGAATTCCTGGTGTAGCGGTGGAATGCGCAGATATCAGGAGGAACACCGATGGCGAAGGCAGGTCTCTGGGCTGTAACTGACGCTGAGGAGCGAAAGCATGGGGAGCGAACAGGATTAGATACCCTGGTAGTCCATGCCGTAAACGTTGGGCACTAGGTGTGGGGACCATTCCACGGTTTCCGCGCCGCAGCTAACGCATTAAGTGCCCCGCCTGGGGAGTACGGCCGCAAGGCTAAAACTCAAAGGAATTGACGGGGGCCCGCACAAGCGGCGGAGCATG
>NZ_JBJDQQ010000014.1:0-1593 GCF_044903545.1 Microbacterium sp. NPDC006705 | reverse complement strand
CTGAGGTCGCACTCGACCGTCTACAGCGCGGCGAGTGGTCTCCCGAGGATGTCACCCCAGCTCCCGAAGACTCGAACGAGACCGAGTACGCCGAGAACTTGCGCAAGATCGTGCCTTCGCCTGCTCGCTACAATGCGAACCCCGAGTACCTGTTCGAGGCTTCCGGCTCGGCCGGCAAGCTGATGGTGTTCGCGGTGCGCACCCGCACCTTCCCTCGCGAAGTGCACCCGACCGTGTTTTACATCGGCACGAACAACACGCACGAGCTCGAAGAGATCCGTCGGTTGTTCCTCGAAGCCGACATGCCGCTGCCTATCTCTGGTGAGTACATGGGCCGCAGTGCCTTCGACTTGGCCGAGAAGTACGGCAAAGACACCTTCGTCTTCCTGAAGTTCATGAGTCCAGCGCTGCAGACGCGCATGTTCTCGTTCAAGACGTGGGCCAACGGCTTGTTCTCGAAGATTCCCGGCATTGGTCCGACCTTCGCCGACACGGTATCGCAAGCCATGTTCAGCGTGCTGCCCAACCAGCTGCCCAAGCGCATGATGGAGTACCGCAACCGTTTCGAGCATCACCTGCTGCTCACCGTCAGCGAGTCGCAGAAGGCCGCGAGCGAGAAGATGCTCAAGGAGTTCTTCGCAGAGCCCGAGCACACTGGTGAGTTCTTCATCTGCACGTCTGATGAAGAAAAGAGCGCGTCGCTCAACCGGTTCGGCGCGGCCAGTGCCGCCACTCGCTACGCCGCGTTGAAGCGCCGACACATCGCAGGGCTCATCCCCATCGATGTGGCCCTGCGTCGCGACGATTGGAACTGGCTCGAGGTGCTGCCGGAGGAGATCGACGACCAGCTTGAGGTCAAGGCGTATTACGGGCACTTCTTCTGCCATGTGATGCACCAGGACTATGTCGCCAAGCAGGGCGTGGATCCCGAGGCGCTGCACGACCGCATCCAGCACCTGCTGGAGGAGCGCGGCGCGAAGCTGCCCGCCGAGCACAACTACGGTCGCATCTACAAGCTGCCGGAGTCCATGGAAGAGCACTTCAAGGAGCTCGATCCGACGAATACGTTCAACGCCGGTATCGGCGGCACGTCGCCGCACAAGGACTGGGCCTAAGTCCCCAAGGTAGCGCGACGCCGTGAGAGCCTGAGCGATGTCTTATCCATCTCGGGTGGACCTAGGGCTCGACTCCCTAGGTCCACCGGGACGGATGAGTCGAGACATCGGTCAGAGGCTGGGCAGGCCATAGAATCGCGTGGCGGCGAGGGCCGCGCCCGGTCCGAGAACGGGTCATCGCCTCACGCCGTCAGCTGACCCGCGACGGCCGGCACACCGGCGAAATCCTCGCCACCGGCCACATCGACGAGCCCGGAGGCTATTGCTGAAACACATTGCCTGAACATATTGGTGGAGCTGAAGGTGTGTAGGTTCAGGACATCGTTCATAGGTGAGTCGGGACATCGTTCATAGTGGTCCGTGACGATGAGGGATGTCTAAAGCGGCTCTTCACAGATGAGGGTGTAGTTGAGGTCTGAATCCGCCGGACTCGAGCAGGGATCTGGCGATGTAGTTGGTCAGGTTGCGGAAGCCCAGG
>NZ_JBJDQQ010000013.1:0-1627 GCF_044903545.1 Microbacterium sp. NPDC006705 | reverse complement strand
ATGATCAAGGGCGCCGCGAAGGTGATGGTGGTCGATCGTCACCCTGACCGGCTGGCGTTGGCCGAGCAGATCGGCGCGATCGCCATCGATGACTCCAAGGTCGATCCCGTGCAAGCCGTGCTCGACGAGACGATGGGGCTGGGAGCTGACCGGGGCTGCGAATGCGTGGGTTACCAGGCCCACGATCCTCAAGGCAACGAGGACACCGCCGCTACGATGAACATGCTCATCAACGCGGTGCGTTTCACCGGAGGAATCGGCACCGTCGGCGTGTTCGTCCCCCAGGACCCCGGAGCCAAGGACGAATTGGCCAAGCAGGGAAAGGCGGCCATCGACTTCGGAATGCATTGGTTCAAGGGTCAGACCTTGGGGAGCGGTCAGGCCCCGGTCAAGCGGTACAACCGCCAGCTGCGGGACTTGATCGCCGCCGGCAAGGCGACCCCTTCCTGGATCGTCTCCCACGAGATCTCGCTGGACCAAGCCGCCGACGCGTACAAGAACTTCGACGCTCGGTCAAAGGGTTGGACCAAGGTTCTCATCAAGCCCGGGATGTCGACCGAGAAGAAGGCGAACTGATATGGCCGAGACGCTGCAGGGCAAGAGAGTCGCCATCCTCGCCGCCGACGGAGTCGAACGCGTTGAGCTCGAGAAGCCCCGCGAAGCACTGGAACGGGCCGGCGCTCAGACCGAGGTCCTCTCGATCCACGACGGCGAGATCAAGGCCCGTAAGGACGACCTGGATGAAGCGGGCACGTTCACCGTCGACGGCTTGATCGCGGACGCCTCGGTGGGCGACTACGACGCCCTGCTGCTTCCCGGCGGCACGGTGAACCCCGACCAGCTCCGGGTCGACAAGGACGCCGTTTCCTTCGTCCGCGACTTCGTCGAGAGTGGCAAGCCCGTGGCGGCGATCTGTCATGGGCCTTGGACGTTGATCGAGGCGGGTGTGGTCGGAGGTCGCACCTTGACGTCCTTCCCGAGCATCCGCACGGATCTGCGCAACGCCGGTGCGGAGGTCGTTGACCAGGATGTCGTGGTCGACGGGAACCTGATCACCAGCCGCTCACCCGATGACCTGCCTGCGTTCTGCAATACGATCGTGGCGAAATTTGCGGGCAATTCGACCCAGGGAGAGGTGACGTCATGAGCGTGACGAAGGGACTGCTTGTCAGGCTGGAGGCCCTGCCCGGCAAGGAAGACGAGGTCCAGGAATTTCTCGGCATCGGGCGAGGGCTCGTCGAGGAGGAACCGGCCACCGTCGCGTGGTTCGCGATCCGTCTCGGCCCGTCCTCATTCGGGATCTTCGACGTGTTCCCCGATGACGCCGGCCGCGACGCGCACCTGTCTGGCGCGGTTGCGACCGCTCTCGGCGAGCAGACGGGCAAACTGTTCAGCGAGCCGACGATCGAGAAGCTGGACGTCGTAGGCTCCAAACTCCCCGCCTGACACCACAGACCGGGAGTACTGGCCCACGAAGGGGGAGGGTCGCTGCGCGCGGTGACTTCGGGCTTACACAGCCCGCTGACGTCGTGGCAGCGGCCCCTTCTCTTGCGGCCTATCGCTAATCACCAACAGATCGGGGAACCGCGATGACAGGAAGTGGCGACGGCGTTGCCACGACGCGTTC
>NZ_JBJDQQ010000012.1:0-2813 GCF_044903545.1 Microbacterium sp. NPDC006705 | reverse complement strand
TTTTTTGTTGCTGCATCGTTGATCGCACTGTTCCCCCTGGGGTGGTGTGTGAGGTGTGGTGATGCCGAGAATGACATCTTAGTTAGATATTGCTCATTTGAGGACTTTCATTGTGTGTGAAAGTTTCCAAGGGCGCATGGTGGATGCCTTGGCAACAGGAGCCGAAGAAGGACGTGGGAATCTGCGATAAGCCTGGTGGAGTCGATAACCGGACGTTGAGACCAGGATTTCCGAATGGGGAAACCCCGCACGACGTGTCGTGTGACCCCCGGTTGAACACATAGACCGGGTGGAGGGAACGTGGGGAAGTGAAACATCTCAGTACCCACAGGAAGAGAAAACAAAAGTGATTCCGTTAGTAGTGGCGAGCGAACGCGGATGGGGCTAAACCGTATGTGTGTGATACCCGGCAGGGGTTGCATGTGCGGTGTTGTGGGCCCCTCCTTGTCATGTCTGCCGGCATGGCGCAGTGAGGTGCGGGCATATAGACGAACCAGTGTGGATGCTGGACCGTAGAGGGTGAGAGTCCCGTAGTCGAAATGTGTTCCGCCGCTGTTGGAGGGTCGCCCGAGTAGCACGGGGCCCGAGGAATCCCGTGTGAATCTGCCAGGACCACCTGGTAAGCCTGAATACTACCTGTTGACCGATAGCGGATCAGTACCGTGAGGGAATGGTGAAAAGTACCCCGGGAGGGGAGTGAAATAGTACCTGAAACCATGTGCCTACAAACCGTTGGAGCCTCCTTGTGGGGTGACAGCGTGCCTTTTGAAGAATGAGCCTGCGAGTTAGTGATACGTGGCGAGGTTAACCCGTGTGGGGAAGCCGTAGCGAAAGCGAGTCTGAATAGGGCGATTGAGTCGCGTGTCCTAGACCCGAAGCGGAGTGATCTACCCATGGCCAGGTTGAAGCGCGTGTAAGAGCGCGTGGAGGACCGAACCCACTTCAGTTGAAAATGGAGGGGATGAGCTGTGGGTAGGGGTGAAAGGCCAATCAAACTCCGTGATAGCTGGTTCTCCCCGAAATGCATTTAGGTGCAGCGTCACGTGTTTCTTCCCGGAGGTAGAGCTACTGGATGGACGATGGGCCCTACAAGGTTACTGACTTCAGCCAAACTCCGAATGCCGGGAAGTGAGAGCGTGGCAGTGAGACTGTGGGGGATAAGCTTCATAGTCGAGAGGGAAACAGCCCAGACCACCGGTTAAGGCCCCTAAGCGTGTGCTAAGTGGGAAAGGATGTGGAGTTGCTGAGACAACCAGGAGGTTGGCTTAGAAGCAGCCACCCTTGAAAGAGTGCGTAATAGCTCACTGGTCAAGTGATTCCGCGCCGACAATGTAGCGGGGCTCAAGTACACCGCCGAAACCGTGGCATTCAGTTTTGCTGGATGGGTAGGGGAGCGTCGTTCACGAGGTGAAGCCAGCGGGTAACTTCTGGTGGATTGTGGACGAGTGAGAATGCAGGCATGAGTAGCGAAAGACGGGTGAGAAACCCGTCCGCCGGATGACTAAGGGTTCCAGGGTCAAGCTAATCTGCCCTGGGTAAGTCGGGACCTAAGGCGAGGCCGACAGGCGTAGTCGATGGACAACGGGTTGATATTCCCGTACCAGTGAAGAACCGCCCATGCTGAGCCGGTGATACTAACCGCCCGAACCATCCCGAACCTCGTCTTTGACGGGGACGGTGATGGGGAGCGCGGGACCTGAACCGGGGAGGCAAGCGCATTAACAGGTGTGACGCAGGAAGGTAGCCGGGCCGGGCAATGGAAATGACCTGGTCTAAGGGTGTAGGGCTGCCGGTAGGTAAATCCGCCGGCTGTATGCCTGAGACCTGATGGGCGCCCACTTGGTGGGTGATCCGGTGATCCTATGCTGCCAAGAAAAGCATCGGCGCGAGGTTCAAACTGCCCGTACCCTAAACCGACACAGGTGGTCAGGTAGAGAATACTAAGGCGATCGAGAGAATCATGGTTAAGGAACTCGGCAAAATGCCCCCGTAACTTCGGGAGAAGGGGGGCCCCAACCTTGAGCACCACGTGCTGGTGTGAGGGGATCGGGGCCGCAGAGACCAGGGGGAAGCGACTGTTTATCAAAAACACAGGTCCATGCGAAGTCGTAAGACGATGTATATGGACTGACTCCTGCCCGGTGCTGGAAGGTTAAGGGGACCTGTTAGCTTCGGCGAAGCGGAGAACTTAAGCCCCAGTAAACGGCGGTGGTAACTATAACCATCCTAAGGTAGCGAAATTCCTTGTCGGGTAAGTTCCGACCTGCACGAATGGAGTAACGACTTCCCCGCTGTCTCAACCGTGAACTCGGCGAAATTGCATTACGAGTAAAGATGCTCGTTACGCGCAGAAGGACGGAAAGACCCCGTGACCTTTACTATAGTTTGGTATTGGTGTTCGGTGTGGCTTGTGTAGGATAGGTGGGAGACTGTGAAGCGGGCACGCCAGTGTTCGTGGAGTCATCGTTGAAATACCACTCTGGTCACTCTGGATATCTAACTTCGGCCCGTGATCCGGGTCAGGGACAGTGCCTGATGGGTAGTTTAACTGGGGCGGTTGCCTCCCAAAATGTAACGGAGGCGCCCAAAGGTTCCCTCAGCCTGGTTGGCAATCAGGTGTCGAGTGCAAGTGCACAAGGGAGCTTGACTGTGAGAGTGGCAGCTCGAGCAGGGACGAAAGTCGGGACTAGTGATCCGGCGGCTCGTTGTGGAACGGCCGTCGCTCAACGGATAAAAGGTACCTCGGGGATAACAGGCTGATCTTGCCCAAGAGTCCATATCGACGGCATGGTTTGGCACCTCGATGTCGGCTC
>NZ_JBJDQQ010000011.1:0-3882 GCF_044903545.1 Microbacterium sp. NPDC006705 | reverse complement strand
TACGCGCGCAGCGGATAGGGACCGAACTGTCTCACGACGTTCTAAACCCAGCTCGCGTACCGCTTTAATGGGCGAACAGCCCAACCCTTGGGACCGACTCCAGCCCCAGGATGCGACGAGCCGACATCGAGGTGCCAAACCATCCCGTCGATATGGACTCTTGGGGAAGATCAGCCTGTTATCCCCGGGGTACCTTTTATCCGTTGAGCGACGGCGCTTCCACAAGCCACCGCCGGATCACTAGTCCCGACTTTCGTCCCTGCTCGACCCGTCGGTCTCACAGTCAAGCTCCCTTGTGCACTTACACTCAACACCTGATTACCAACCAGGCTGAGGGAACCTTTGGGCGCCTCCGTTACTCTTTAGGAGGCAACCGCCCCAGTTAAACTACCCATCAGACACTGTCCCTGATCCGGATCACGGACCCAGGTTAGACATCCAGCACGACCAGAGTGGTATTTCAACAGCGACTCCACAACCACTGGCGTGGCCGCTTCAAAGTCTCCCACCTATCCTACACAAGCCGAACCGAACACCAATATCAAACTGTAGTAAAGGTCCCGGGGTCTTTCCGTCCTGCTGCGCGAAACGAGCATCTTTACTCGTAGTGCAATTTCACCGGGCCTATGGTTGAGACAGTCGAGAAGTCGTTACGCCATTCGTGCAGGTCGGAACTTACCCGACAAGGAATTTCGCTACCTTAGGATGGTTATAGTTACCACCGCCGTTTACTGGCGCTTAAGTTCTCAGCTTCGCCACACCGAAATGCAGCTAACCGGTCCCCTTAACGTTCCAGCACCGGGCAGGCGTCAGTCCGTATACATCGCCTTACGGCTTCGCACGGACCTGTGTTTTTAGTAAACAGTCGCTTCTCGCTGGTCTCTGCGGCCACCCCCAGCTCAGACAGTAAATGTCATCACCAGAAATGGCCCCCCTTCTCCCGAAGTTACGGGGGCATTTTGCCGAGTTCCTTAACCATAGTTCACCCGAACGCCTCGGTATTCTCTACCTGACCACCTGAGTCGGTTTAGGGTACGGGCCGCCATAAAACTCGCTAGAGGCTTTTCTCGACAGCATAGGATCATCCACTTCACCACAATCGGCTCGGCATCAGGTCTCAGCCTTAATGAGCAGCGGATTTACCTACCACTCGGCCTACACCCTTACCCCGGGACAACCACCGCCCGGGATGGACTACCTTCCTGCGTCACCCCATCACTCACCTACTACAAGTCCGGGTCACCGGCTCCACCACTTTCCATTCCCCGAAGGGTCCGGAACGGCTTCACGGGCTTAGCATCGCCTGATTCAATGTTTGACGCTCTACAGCGGGTACCGGAATATCAACCGGTTATCCATCGACTACGCCTGTCGGCCTCGCCTTAGGTCCCGACTTACCCTGGGCAGATCAGCTTGACCCAGGAACCCTTAGTCAATCGGCGCACACGTTTCCCACGTGTGTATCGCTACTCATGCCTGCATTCTCACTCGTGAACCGTCCACCACTGCCTTCCGGCGCAGCTTCACCCGGCACACGACGCTCCCCTACCCATCACAACAGGCGTTAGCCCTTATGCTGCAATGACACGACTTCGGCGGTACGCTTGAGCCCCGCTACATTGTCGGCGCGGAATCACTAGACCAGTGAGCTATTACGCACTCTTTCAAGGGTGGCTGCTTCTAAGCCAACCTCCTGGTTGTCTGTGCGACTCCACATCCTTTCCCACTTAGCGTACGCTTAGGGGCCTTAGTCGATGCTCTGGGCTGTTTCCCTCTCGACCATGGAGCTTATCCCCCACAGTCTCACTGCCGCGCTCTCACTTACCGGCATTCGGAGTTTGGCTAAGGTCAGTAACCCGGTAGGGCCCATCGCCTATCCAGTGCTCTACCTCCGGCAAGAAACACACGACGCTGCACCTAAATGCATTTCGGGGAGAACCAGCTATCACGGAGTTTGATTGGCCTTTCACCCCTAACCACAGGTCATCCCCCAGGTTTTCAACCCTGGTGGGTTCGGTCCTCCACGACCTCTTACAGCCGCTTCAACCTGCCCATGGCTAGATCACTCCGCTTCGGGTCTTGGGCATGCTACTCAAACGCCCTATTCGGACTCGCTTTCGCTACGGCTTCCCCACACGGGTTAACCTCGCAACACACCGCAAACTCGCAGGCTCATTCTTCAAAAGGCACGCAGTCACGACATACAAGCAAGCTTGCATGCGACGCTCCCACGGCTTGTAGGCACACGGTTTCAGGTACTATTTCACTCCCCTCCCGGGGTACTTTTCACCATTCCCTCACGGTACTATCCGCTATCGGTCACCAGGGAATATTTAGGCTTAGCGGGTGGTCCCGCCAGATTCACACGGGATTTCTCGGGCCCCGTGCTACTTGGGAAAAGTGCAAGCAAGTCGCTGACATTTCGACTACGGGGGTCTTACCCTCTACGCCGGGCCTTTCGCATGCCCTTCGTCTACATCAACGATTTCTAACTCACCGACCAGCCGGCAGACCGATCAAGCACAATCCCACAACCCCTCAAACGCAACCCCTGCCGGGTCTCACACGCCTAAGGTTTAGCCTCATCCAGTTTCGCTCGCCACTACTCCCGGAATCACGGTTGTTTTCTCTTCCTGCGGGTACTGAGATGTTTCACTTCCCCGCGTTCCCTCCACATGCCCTATGTGTTCAGGCATGGGTGACAGCCCATGACGACTGCCGGGTTTCCCCATTCGGAAACCCCCGGATCAAAGCCTGGTTGACGGCTCCCCGGGGACTATCGTGGCCTCCCACGTCCTTCATCGGTTCCTGGTGCCAAGGCATCCACCGTGCGCCCTTAAAAACTTGGCCACAGATGCTCGCGTCCACTGTGCAGTTCTCAAACAACGACCAACCACCCGTCACACACCACAACCGTGATGCTTCACCGGGGCCGGCATACCGAAGACACAAGCTCACGCTCGCACCCTCAGACACCCAACAGCGCGCCCAACCCAGCCCCCGCCCGAAGATCATGCGTTCCACGCCCACCACCGAAATGATGCACAGTACTAACAGCCTCCGACCCGACAACCAGATCGAATAGTCAACGTTCCACCCATGAGCAACCAGCATCAGACATTCGCCGATGTACTGGCCTCTGAACCGATCCACCCGAAGGCTTCACAGCTAAGAAGTGCTCCTTAGAAAGGAGGTGATCCAGCCGCACCTTCCGGTACGGCTACCTTGTTACGACTTCGTCCCAATCGCCAGTCCCACCTTCGACAGCTCCCTCCCACAAGGGGTTGGGCCACCGGCTTCGGGTGTTACCGACTTTCGTGACGTGACGGGCGGTGTGTACAAGGCCCGGGAACGTATTCACCGCAGCAATGCTGATCTGCGATTACTAGCGACTCCGACTTCATGGGGTCGAGTTGCAGACCCCAATCCGAACTGAGACCGGCTTTTTGAGATTCGCTCCACCTCACGGTATCGCAGCTCATTGTACCGGCCATTGTAGCACGTGTGCAGCCCAAGACATAAGGGGCATGATGACTTGACGTCGTCCCCACCTTCCTCCGAGTTGACCCCGGCGGTCTCCCGTGAGTCCCCAACCGGCCGAAACCGTTGCTGGCAACACGGGACAAGGGTTGCGCTCGTTGCGGGACTTAACCCAACATCTCACGACACGAGCTGACGACAGCCATGCACCACCTGTACACCGACCACAAGGGGGGCACCATCTCTGATGCTTTCCGGTGTATGTCAAGCCTTGGTAAGGTTCTTCGCGTTGCGTCGAATTAAGCCACATGCTCCGCCGCTTGTGCGGGCCCCCGTCAATTCCTTTGAGTTTTAGCCTTGCGGCCGTACTCCCCAGGCGGGGCACTTAATGCGTTAGCTGCG
>NZ_JBJDQQ010000010.1:0-15291 GCF_044903545.1 Microbacterium sp. NPDC006705 | reverse complement strand
GGGGGGGGGGGGGGCGCCCCGGCGCGGGGGGGCCACCCCCCCCCCCCCCCCCGGCCGGGGGGGGGGGGGGGGGGTGGGGGGTCCCCCCCCCCCCCACCCCCCCCCCCCCCCCCCCCCCCGACGTGCCAGCGGGAGGAGGAACACGAGCCGTCGGTCCCGGCGTCAGCCCTTCCGGGTCACGGTGAGGCCGTTCTCGCCCTCGACGCGGTCCACGACCACGGTGTCCCCGTCCGCGATCTCCCCGGCGAGGATGCCGCGGGCCAGGCGGTCGCCGATCTCGCGCTGCACCAGGCGGCGCAGGGGCCGGGCGCCGTAGGCCGGGTCGAACCCGGTCTCGGCGAGCCACGCCTTGGCGGCGTCGGACACCTCGAGGGTGAGGCGGCGCTCCGTCAGGCGCGCCTGCAGGGACTCGACCTGAAGGTCCACGATCCGCGTCAGCTCGGCCACGGTGAGCGCGTCGAACTGCACGATCTCGTCCAGGCGGTTGAGGAACTCGGGCTTGAACGCCGCGCGCACCACGGACATCACGGACTCGCGCTTGGCGGCCTCGTCCAGGGTCGGGTCCACGAGGAACTGCGAGCCCAGGTTCGAGGTGAGGATCAGGATCACGTTGCGGAAGTCCACGGTGCGGCCCTGGCCGTCGGTGAGGCGGCCGTCGTCGAGCACCTGGAGCAGGATGTCGAAGACCTCGGGATGGGCCTTCTCCACCTCGTCCAGCAGCACCACCGAGTACGGGCGACGCCGCACGGCCTCCGTGAGCTGGCCGCCCTCGTCGTAGCCGACGTAGCCCGGAGGGGCGCCGACCAGGCGGGAGACGGAGTGCTTCTCCGCATACTCGGACATGTCGATCCGCACCATGGCGCGCTCGTCGTCGAAGAGGAACTCCGCGAGCGCCTTGGCGAGCTCGGTCTTGCCCACGCCCGTGGGGCCGAGGAACAGGAACGAGCCGGTGGGCCGGTTCGGGTCCGCGATGCCGGCCCGCGAGCGGCGCACCGCGTCCGCGACGGCGACGACGGCGTCCCGCTGCCCGATCAGCCGCTCGCCGAGGTGCTCCTCCATGGTGAGCAGCTTCTCGGACTCGGCGGTGAGCATGCGCCCGGCGGGGATGCCGGTCCACGCGGAGACCACCTCGGCGATGTCGTCCGCCGTGACCTCCTCGGAGACCATCGGCTCGGTGGCCGAGCGGTCGGCCTCGCGGGCGGTGCGGTCCGCCTCCTCGAGCTGCTTCTCCAGCGCGGGGATCTCACCGTACAGCAGGCGGGAGGCCTCGGCGAGGTCGCCGTCGCGCTGGGCCTTCTCGGCCAGCGAGCGCAGCTCGTCCACCTTGGCGCGCAGGTCGCCGGCCTCGTTGAGGGTGGCCTTCTCCGCGTCCCAGCGGGCGGTGAGGGCGGTGAGCTCCTCCTCGCGGTCCGCCTTCTCGGCGCGCAGGGCCTCGAGCCGCTCGACGGATGCCGGGTCCATCTCGCCCTCGAGGGCGAGCTCCTCCATGGTCAGGCGGTCCACCTGGCGGCGCAGGACGTCGATCTCCTCCGGGGCGGAGTCGATCTCCATGCGCAGGCGCGAGGCGGCCTCGTCCACGAGGTCGATGGCCTTGTCCGGCAGCTGGCGGCCGGTGATGTACCGGTGGGACAGCGTGGCCGCGGCCACGAGCGCGGAGTCGGCGATGGCCACCTTGTGGTGGGCCTCGTAGCGCTCCTTGAGCCCGCGCAGGATGGCGATCGTGTCGTCCACGCTGGGCTCGCCCACGTAGACCTGCTGGAAGCGGCGCTCCAGGGCGGGGTCCTTCTCGATGTTCTCACGGTACTCGTCCAGGGTGGTCGCGCCGATCAGGCGCAGCTCGCCGCGGGCCAGCATGGGCTTGAGCATGTTGCCCGCGTCCATGGCGCCCTCGGACGCGCCCGCGCCCACGACGGTGTGGATCTCGTCGATGAACGTGACGACCTGCCCCTCGGCGGCCTTGATCTCCTCGAGGACGGCCTTCAGGCGCTCCTCGAACTCGCCGCGGTACTTGGCGCCGGCGACCATGGCGCCCAGGTCCAGGCTGATCAGCGTCTTGCCGCGCAGGGACTCGGGGACGTCCCCGGCCACCATCCGCTGGGCCAGGCCCTCGACGACGGCGGTCTTGCCGACGCCGGGCTCGCCGATGAGCACGGGGTTGTTCTTGGTGCGGCGCGAGAGCACCTGCACCACGCGGCGGATCTCGGCGTCGCGGCCGATCACCGGGTCGAGCTTGCCGGAGCGGGCGACCTCGGTGAGGTCCGTGCCGTACTTCTCCAGGGACTGGAAGGTGTTCTCCGGGTCCTGGGTGGTGACGCGTGAGTCGCCGCGCACCTGGGTCAGGGCGGCGGCGAGCGCCTCGAGGCTCGCCCCGTTCGAGCGCAGGGCCTCACCGGCCTCGCCCAGGTCTGCGGCCACACCGAGCAGCAGGTGCTCGGTGGAGACGAACTGGTCGGAGCGCTGCTCGGCCTGGGTGCGCGCGTTCTGCACGACCTGCAGGGCGGCGCGCGAGAGCTGGGCCTGGGCCACCGTGCTGCCCTGGGTGGAGGGCAGGCGCCGGATGGCCGAGGAGGCGGCCGTGGAGACGGCGTCGGGGTCGGCCCCGGCGGCCTTGAGGACGGCCACGGCGACGGACTCCCGCTGGTCCATCAGGGCCTTCAGCAGGTGGGCCGGCTCGATCTGGGGGTTGCCGGCGGTGGAGGCGTTCATGGCCGCGGCCGAGAGCGCCTCCTGGCTCTTGGTGGTGAACTTGGCATCCATGTGCGCATCGCTCCTTCTCTCCCCCGTGTCCCGGGGGTGTCGGACAACCGTCGACGGCGGGCCATTCCCACCGCCGAGACGAAGTTGAGTCTATGTAGCTCAACTCTCTTCGTGCCAGGGCTATTCCCCGGCGCGCCGGTACGTTGGTGCCATGGCCGGCTCCACAGCGGCGCCCCGGCGCCTCCGCACGTACACCCGACCGCGGGTGTCCCTGCTGTACGTCCTGCGCCGCACCCTGCACCGGCTCTTCGAGCTGCAGGTCTGGGATGTGGCCGCCGCCATGACCTTCTTCGGGGCGCTGTCCCTGCTGCCCACCGTCATCGCCCTGCTCTCCGTGGTCTCGCTGCTGGGCGTCGAGGAGGAGACCGTGGACGCCGCGGCCCACCTGGCCGCCGAGATCTGGCCGTCGCTGACGCCCGAGGTCGTCCGCGAGTGGATCCTGACCCTCGGCTCGGCCGGGCCCGGCACCGGCGCCGTCGTCCTCGGGGCCGTCGGCACCGTGGTGTCCGCCTCGGGCGCCGTCGGCGCGTTCCACCGGGCGATGCACCGCATCCACGACACCCGCGAGGGCCGCCCCTTCCTCCACTTCCGCCTCGTGGTCTTCGTCGAGACGCTCGCCCTCATGCTCGGCGCCGTGCTGCTCACGATCCTGGTGGTCGTCGGCGGCGACCTCTCCCTGCGCCTCGGCCAGTCCGTCGGCCTGCCGGAGGAGACGGTCCAGACGTGGAACGTGGTGAAGTGGCCGGTCATCCTCGTGGTGATCGCCCTGATCGTGACCCTCGCCTACCGCCTGGGGCCCAACGTCCGGCAGCCCCGCTACCGCCCGCTCTCGCTCGGCGCCGTGGCCGTGGTGGTCCTGCTCTTCGGCGCCGCCGTGGCCCTGGGCTGGATCACGGACCGGTTCGGCCAGTTCGCCGTGGTCGGGCGGATCAACTCCGCGATCGGCGTGCTCGCCCTCGCGTGGGTGGCGTGCATCGTGCTGTTGGCCGGGGCCGCCTTCGACGCGGAGGTGCTGCGTGCCCGCCAGCTGGCCGTCGGCATCGACGCCTCCGTCGAGATCCAGCTGGCGACGCGGCACACCGCGGTGCTCGAGGACTCCGAACGGTACGAGGCCCGCAACCGCCGCCTGGCCCGGCTCGTGGCCGACGCCGTGCGCGCCGGCGAGGACCTCACGATCGACGCCACACCCCTGCTCTCCGAGGAGGGGCGCCTCCTCGCGGTCGAGTCGGGGCGGCGGGACCCGGAGGACGTCAGCTCGGGCAGCCCGTTCCACGCGGACCCGGTGTCCGACGACGGCGCCCGCCTCGAACCGACGCCCCGGCCCGTCGACTGACAGGTCAGCGCTCCCGCTTCTCGAACGCCTCGACCTGGGCACGCAGGGTGTCGGCCGCGATCTCCTCGTCGAGGCCCACCATGCCGAGGTATACGAGCTCGTCCCCGTCCGTGACGCCGCCGACGGTCATGGTGAACAGGGCCGTGTCCATGCTCGAGTTCCCCAGGGCGATGTGGGCCGCGTCCGGCACGCCGGGCACCTTCGTGAAGGCCGCCTCGACGCCGTCCGGGTCGCCGAACGTGCCGCACGTGTCGGCCAGCTCGCCGAAGAGCGCCAGCAGATCGGTGCCGTCCTCGGTGACCGCGACCATGCCGAACGCCCCGGCCTGGGAGCCGGCCAGGCCGGTGACGGCGGCCGGGTCCACCTCGTACTGGGCCAAAGCACCGCCGAGTCCGGGCGCCTGCTGCGTGTTGATCTGCTCGATGAGGTCCGCGCAGGCGCCCGTGGGGGTGACGCCCGTCAGGCTCAGGCTGGTGCTGATCGGCTCGCCGCCGCCGCCGGCCTGGGTCTCCATGTCCGTGAACACGCCGTCGGGCGCGGTCTGGGGCGTGAGCAGGACGTCCTCGAGCGCCTCCACGCGCTCCTCCTGCTCGTCCGTGAGGTCCGAACCGGCCCCCGTCGGGCCGGACTCGGAGGCGTCGGCCGACGCGGACGCCGCCACCGAGGACGAGGCGGTGGACGAGGCCGTGGCCACCGCCGTCGAGGGGGCCGCGGAGGACGACGTGGCCGCGTCCTGCGTGGGGCTCGCGGTCGCGGTGACGGTCGCCGGGGAGGCCGAGGACGCGTCGGAGGAGGGAGGGGAGGACGGGGCCTCGCCGCCTCCCCCACCGCAGCCGACGAGCGCGAGGGCGCCCACGGCGAGCAGGGACAGGGCGGCGGCGGGGCGAGCGGGGGCGGCGGTGCGGAGCATGAGAGACCTCTCAGACCGGGTGACGACGATGTGACCAGTCTGACAATCCGCACAGCGCGAGGCCAGTCCTCGTCTGCCGAGGCGCACCGCGGCAGGGCCACCGGTCGATCGACTCGCTCCGCGGGGACGAGTCGTCTCCCGGCGCCCGCGACGGCGCCCGACGCACTACGATGACCACCAATCACGGCGGAACACGTCACTCTGCCGGCTCCCTCCGACCCGCACGCCCGTCCTCCCGACGGCGGCACAGAAGGCACTCCATGACCCGCATCCACTCCCGCCTCCTCGGCGCCGTGGGGCTCACCGCGTCAGCGGCGCTGCTCACCGGCTGCGCCGTCCTCGGCGGCGACGCCGGATCCGCCGGCATCGTGTCCGACGACGACGTGAGCACCTCGTACGGCCTCGTCCAGCCCGGCGTCCTGACGGTCTGCTCCGACATCCCCTACCCGCCCTTCGAGTTCGAGGAGAAGGGTGAGCTGACCGGCTACGACATCCAGCTGGTCGAGGCGGTGGCGGAGAAGCTGGGCCTCGGGGTGAACGTGATCGACTCCTCCTTCGAGGCCATCGAGTCGGGTGCCTCGCTCACCGGCTGCGACGTGAACGCCTCGTCGATCTCCATCACCGAGGCCCGCCAGCGCGTCATGGCCTTCACCCTCCCCTACCTCGACGACGACCTCGTCCTGGTCGCGAAGAAGGGCTCCGGCATCACCGACGTCGATTCCGCGAAGGGCCGCCGGATCGGCGTGCAGGCCGCGACCACCGGCGACGAGTACGCCCAGCAGAACGGCCTGAGCCCCGTGCAGTTCGAGGACGGCGGCATGCAGATCCAGGCCCTCCAGGCCGGCACTGTGGACGCCGCCCTGGGAAACCAGTCCGTGCTGCTCTACTCGCTCAAGGACGACGATCGCTTCGAGGTGGTCGAGTCGCTGCCCACGGGCGAGCAGCTCGGCATGGCGGTCGGCCCACAGAAGGCGCAGCTCGGCTCCGCCGTGAACCGCGCGCTGCAGGAGCTGCGCAACGACGGCACCGTGGCCGAGCTCCAGGAGCGCTGGTTCGGTCAGGCACAGGAGGACTACCGATGAGCACGCAGACCCCCGTCTCGCCCGCACCGGCCATGAAGCCCGGCCGTGCGCGCCGCCGTCGCCGGCTGTCCCTGACCATCCAGGCGGCCGTCTTCGTCCTCGCCCTCGTCGTCCTGGCCGTCCTCATCGACTGGGGCGCGCTCGCCGAGAACGTCCTGAACTTCCCCGCCGTGGCCCCGATGTTCCCCAACGTGATCCTCGTGGGCCTGGGCAACACGCTGTTCTACACGGTCACCTCGTTCGTCGTCGGCCTCCTGGGCGGCATCGTGCTCGCGCTCATGCGCCTGAGCTCGTTCGGCCCGTACCGGTGGCTGGCCACCGCCTACGTCGAGTTCTTCCGCGGCGTCCCCGCGCTGCTGGTGTTCCTCGCCTTCGGCTACGGGGTGCCCTTCGCGTTCGGGGTGTCCTGGCCGATCCCCGTCGTCGTGATGGCGGCCCTGGGCATGGTCTCGGCCGCGTACATCGCCGAGACCCTGCGTGCCGGCCTGCAGGCCGTGCCCCGCGGCCAGATGGAGGCGGCCCGGTCCCTCGGCATGCCGACGTGGCGGGCCATGGTCACCATCGTGATCCCCCAGGCGTTCCGCATCGTGCTGCCGCCGCTCACCAACGAGGTCATCCTCCTGACCAAGGACTCCTCGCTGGTCTACGTGCTCGGCCTGGCCGCGCACGAGTACGAGCTCACCAAGTTCGGCCGCGACGGCATCTCCGCCCTCGACGCCGGCATGACGCCGATCCTCGTGGCCGGCCTGTTCTACCTCGTGATCACCGTGCCGCTGTCCCTGCTGGCCCGCCGGTTCGAGGCCCGTTCGACCAAGAAGGGGCACTGAGATGGCCCAGCAGAACCCCATCACCGGATCCTTCGGCGCGGTGGCCGCCGCGGACGCCGCCGGCGTGCACGTGGCCGGCCTCAACAAGTCCTTCGGCGCCAACCACGTGCTGCGCGGCATCGACCTCGACGTCGCCCCCGGCGAGGTCGTGTGCCTGATCGGCCCGTCCGGCTCGGGCAAGTCCACCCTCCTGCGCTGTGTGAACCTCCTGGAGAAGCCCGACTCGGGCGTCGTCTCGGTCGGTGAGTTCACGGTCACGGACGAGGACGTGGACCTGGACGTGCTGCGCCGCCACGTGGGCATGGTGTTCCAGCAGTTCAACCTGTTCCCGCACCTGTCCGTGCTGGAGAACTGCACCGTGGCCCAGCTCAAGGTGCTCAAGCGGGGCAAGGCCGAGGCGGCGGACATCGCCCGTCGGCAGCTGGCCCGCGTGGGCCTGGCCGAGCTCGAGGACCGCTACCCGGACCAGCTCTCCGGCGGCCAGCAGCAGCGCGTGGCGATCGCCCGTGCGCTGGCCATGGACCCGCAGCTGATGCTCTTCGACGAGCCCACCTCGGCCCTCGACCCCGAGACCGTCGGCGACGTCCTGGCGATCATGCGTCAGCTGGCCCGCGACGGCATGACCATGCTCGTGGTCACCCATGAGATGGGCTTCGCCCGCGAGGTGGCCGACCGGGTCGTGTTCATGGACGGCGGCGTCGTGGTGGAGGCCGGCCCGGCCGCCGCGGTGATCTCCGACCCCCAGCAGCCACGCACCCAGGACTTCCTGCGCCGCGTGCTGCACCCCACCGAGATCGACCTCTGAGCCTGCCCGCCCGGTGGGCGGGCAGATGCGTGAGGGGCCCCGCTCGGACCGTGGTCCGGGCGGGGCCCCTCACGCATGCGGCGGAGGCGTCAGGCCTTCTTGCGCAGCTTCTTCAGCTCGTCACGGGCCTCGCGCAGCGCGGCGACCTGCTCCTCACGGGCGGCGTGGATCGCGGCGACCTTCTCGTCCTGGGCGTCGCGGATGGCCTGCACCTTGGCGTCGCGGGCGCCCTCGATGCGGGCGGCGCGCTTCTTGGCGGCCTTGCGGCGCTTGCCGGGGCGGTTGGCCACGGAGTCGGCGGTGATGGCCAGACCGGAGCCGACCAGGAAGATGTCCTTGGCGACGCCCGTGCCCTCCTGGGACGGACGCACGCCGTCCGCCTCGGTCATCTCCGGGGTGTTCAGGTACATGGAGAACAGGCCGCCGGAGAACGCGGTCAGGGCGGAGCCGGCGAGCCAGCCCGGGACGAACGGGGCCAGCAGGGCCGAGCCCACGCCGATCTCCGTGGTCACGAGGAACTTCTTGAACTGCTCCGGCGACAGGTTGGCCAGCGCGGGCAGGCCGCGGGCGCCCATGTCGCGCAGGCCCTGGGCCTGCTCCGCGGAGATGCCGCGCTTGTTCAGGCCGGAGTTCAGGATGAACGCGCCGGAGGCCAGGCGCAGCGGAATCTGGACGATGCTCATGGAGTCTTCCTTCCAGTAGGGCCCGCGGCACGCACGTGGAGTGGGGTGTGGCGCGAACGGTCGGTGAGCGGTCAGCGCCTCCGACACTACCAACGGCAGCCCGCTCCCGCCCGCCCGGAGGCGCGACTGTGCGCGCAGAGCGGACGACGTCGGCGCCTCCACCACGTCGCGGAGGCGGTCGATGATGGACAATGGGGCGCATGCTCCCCCTCGTCACACCCCTGACCGTGGCCGCCGCCACGCCCACCGACTACGGCTGGCTCGGCAACATCGTCGTGGACATCATGGAGGCCGTCGGCCCGATCGGCGTCGGCCTGGCCGTCTTCGCGGAGAACATCTTCCCGCCCATCCCGTCCGAGGTGATCCTGCCCCTGGCCGGCTTCACCGCGGCCGGCGGCGCCTTCAGCCCGCATGCCGCGCTGGTCTGGGCGACGGTCGGCTCGATCGTCGGAGCGCTGGCCCTCTACGGCATCGGCGCGTGGCTGGGCCGCCGCCGCATGTACCGCATCGCGGACCGCATGCCGCTGGTGGACATGGAGGACGTGGCCAAGACCGAGCGCTGGTTCATCCGCTACGGCTACTGGACCGTGTTCCTGGGCCGCATGGTCCCCGTGTTCCGCTCCCTGATCTCCATCCCCGCGGGCATCGAGCGGATGAACCTCGCGAAGTTCACCCTGTTCACGGCGCTGGGCTCCCTGATCTGGAACGCGATCTTCGTCTACGGCGGCTACGCGCTCGGGGAGCGGTTCCACGTCATCTCCGAGTACGCGGACGTCTTCTCCAACATCGTCCTGGTCCTGATCCTGGCCTTCCTCGCGATCTGGGTGGTCCTGCGCCTGCGCCGTGACGCCCGCCGCCGGAACGACCCGGGCTGGCGCCCGCCGACCGCGGACGAGATGGCCGCCCGCGTCGAAGCCATCCTGGAGTCCTCCGACCACCGGAAGTGAATCGCATGCACCCCGTCCTGCCCTCCCCCCGCCGTGGCCGCGCGGCCCTCGGCCTGGCCGCCGTCGCCCTGGTGGCGCTGAGCGCCTGTGCCCGCACCGAGCCGCAGTCCGAGCCTGCGCCCGCCACGACGGCGGCCTCCGCCCTGCCGTCCATGGACATGGCCCCGTTCACGGTCGAGGTCCCCTCGCACGACCTCGAGCGGGTGCCGGAGGCGAGCGTCGCCGTGCTCGAGGGCGAGGACCCGGACCACCACGGGGCGTGGCTGCAGGTGCCCGGGGCGCCGGCCTGGACGGAGGCCATGGCCGGGGCCGTGCGCGCCCAGATCGACCAGTACCGCCGGGACACCGACCCCAGCGCGGACCCGCGCCTGGAGATCCAGCCGCAGCTCGCCGTCGTGGCCGAGGACATCGCCGCGGCCCGCCTGCTCGCCACCGAACGGCGCGGCACGGACTCCGTGTCCACCTCGCACGTGATCTGGTACTCGGCCCGCGAGGACCGCGTGTTCGAGACCGCCGATCTCTTCACCCCCGACGGCTGGGACGCGTTCCGCGCCGAGGTGCGCCAGCGCATGGCCAACGACCCGGACGTGATCGGCTCGCGCCTGGACTCGGCGGTCGACGCTCCGGAGCAGGTGGAGAACCGTCGCGTCTGGGACGCCGTGGTCTTCCTCCCGGACGGCAGCCTGATGCTCGAGGCGGACCAGGCGTCCATGGCGCCGGCCGCCGCGGGTGTTCTGACGGTGCGGATCCCCCGGGACACGGCGACCGCCTGGCTGTCCGACCTGGGCCACGTCGCCGCGGACGCCGCCTCCGCCCCCGCCGACCTGCGTCTGCCGGACCGCTCCACCCCGACCCCCGAGGAGCAGCAGCCGGAGCCCGCCCCCGAGCCGGAGCCCGAGACGTCCTCGTGGACGGAGGAGGCCACCGCCGCACCCGTGCCGCCCCCGTCCGCGCCCGCCGACACGGCGGCCCCGACGCCCAGCGCGACCACCCCGGTGCCCAGTGCGACCACCCCGGTGCCGAGCAGCACGGCCCCGTCCTCCTCGACCCCTACGCCCACCCGCTCGACCACGCCGTCCTCCCCGACGTCTCCCCCCACCTCGTCCTCGCCGTCGGGCACGGGATCCGGCAGTCCGACGCCGAGCACCCCCGACCCGACGCCGACCTCCGCGACGCCGACCCCGACGTCCCCGAGCCCGTCCGGTCCGTCCACGAGCGCGCCGGACCCGACCGAGTCCGCACCCGAGCCGACCGAGTCCGCGCCCGAGCCGACCGCCACGACGGCCTCGGCGCCCGCGTCGCCCACGTCGGGGGACCGCTCCAGCGGCACCCCCTGACCCCGGCGCCGGGCGCCGTGCGTCGACCGCGGTCTGCGCCGTCGACGCACGGCCGTGGCAGGATCGGGGCGATGACTGAGCACCTCCCCCGCCCCCGCCCGGACGCACCCGGCCCCGACGCTGTGCCGCCGCCCGCCGAGCGCGTCCACGCGCACGACCACAATCGGGACAAGGACCCTGCCCTCGTCCGACGGGAGCCGGTCTCCTTCGTCCGACGCGGCGCGCGCCTGAACGCGGGGCGGCAGGCCGTGTGGGACCGACAGGCGCAGCGGGTCCTCGTGGACGTGCCCCGCGGCCGCGGCGCCACCTCGGTGGACGCCCAGGCCCGACTGGACTGGGCAGGGGTGTTCGGGCGCGAGGCCCCTCTGCTCGTGGACATCGGCTCCGGGCTGGGCGAGTCCACGGCGCAGGCCGCCGCCGACCGGCCGGACTGGAACGTGCTCGCCGTCGAGGTCTACGTGCCCGGCCTGGCCGCGCTCATGACGCGCGTGGAGCAGCAGGGCCTGGAGAACGTCCGCGCCGTGGAGGCCAACGCCCCCGAGCTGCTGGACGCCCTGCTCACGCCCGGCTCCGTCTCCGAGGTGTGGGTGTTCTTCCCGGACCCGTGGCACAAGAAGCGGCACCACAAGCGCCGCCTGGTCTCCCCCGCCTTCGCGGACCGCGTGGCGCGGGTGCTCGCCCCCGGCGGGGTGCTGCGGCTCGCGACGGACTGGTCGGGCTACGCCGTGCAGATGCGCGAGATGCTCGAGGCGCACCCGGAGTTCGAGAACCTCTTCCCCGGGCGCGCCGCGGGCGAGGACTCCCCGCTCACGCGGGTGCGCCGCGAGGGCAGGGAGACCGAGGTGGGTGCCCAGCCGCTGCCCGCGGGTTGGGAGCGCGCGGCCGAGGAGGAGCGCCCGCTGCGGGCCGGCCTGGGCGAGGCGCGGGCCGGCGCGGCGGCCGCGGACCCCGTGGACCACGAGGGCGGCTGGGCGCCCCGGTTCGAGGGTCGACCGATCACGAGCTTCGAGGCGAAGTCCCAGCGGGCCGGGCGCCTCGTGTTCGACCTGGCGTACCGCCGCCGCTGAGTACGGGGCCCGACGGGGCCGCTCAGGCCGGGGCGACCGGCCCGGCCGGGTCGGCGCCGTCCGGGACGGGCGGCAGCGGCAGGCCGGCGGTCACCCGCGCGGTCGCCTCAAGCGTCACGGACCCGGCGTCCCGGTAGCCCCTCGGGGCGTCCCCGGGGGCCGTCGGCGACCAGCGGGCCGTGTGGTGGCCGCGGACGGCGGCCCCCGCCAGGCCGGGCCGCGGGGCCACCGGCAGCACGGCGGCGTCCGTCCAGTCCCGACGTCGGCCCACCGCGCGGCCGACCCGGGCGAGGAAGTCGCCCGGGGCCAGGGCGCGGAACGTCCGCCCGGACCGCAGGCCGAGGTGCGCGGCCCGGGCTGCCAGGGCGGCGGGCAGGCCGACCGCGCCCGAGACCACGAGGGCCTCGACGGGACGCTCGGCCGGCCACGGGGCGTCGGCGTCGTCGGGCTGCAGGCCCCGGTCCGCGAGCAGGCGCAGGGCGTGCGCGGCCACGAGCGAGCCGTACGAGTGGGCCTCCACGGCCCCGTGCACGGCGGTCCCGCGGGCGCGCAGGGCCGGGGCGGCGGCGTCGTCCTCCCCCGGCCCGTGGCGCAGGAACTCCCACCAGGCCCGCACATCCGCGGCGAGCATCGCGCCGCCGCGCCGGCCGGGGCCGTCGAGCACCACCCGCCAGGGTGTGGGCGCGGGGTAGCCGAGCCACGCGATGACGACGGGGCGGGGTGCGCCGGCGGTGCGCTGGGCGGCGGCGAGGTGGGCGGCCTCCCGGGCCGTCCCCCACATGGCCGTCTGGGGGCGGATGCCCATGCCGGAGACGAGCCAGGTCAGATGCGTGGCGGTCGCGGGGTCCCCCGCGGCGACCACCGCGCGCGGACCGTCCGTGCCGTCGAGGACGTAGTCCAGCAGATGCCGGGCGGGCAGGTGCGGGTCCATGCCCTCCGGCTTGAGGGCGTGGACGATCCCGTCCAGGGCGCTGCGGGCCTGCCGGCCGAGGCTCTCGCGCCGGGCCATGTCGGCGCGCAGCCGCTCCTGGACGCGGGACCGCGCGGCCGCCCCGAACGACGCCCGGCTCAGTCCTGCTCGGGCTGCCACGTGAGCACCCGTCGGGGGCGGGCGCCGCCGGAGGGCAGCGTCCGCAGGACGCCCGGGGAGGCCTGGCCCGCGGCGTCCGCCTCGGTCCGTGCCGCGGCCTGGCGGCGGGCGGCCACCCGGTCGGCGTACCGGGCCGAGACGTCGCCGCCGGAGCCCACGGTGAAGACGCGGGCCAGGCGGGAGGCGTGGTGGAGACTGTCCACCTGGGCCGCCAGCTCGACCACGGTGTCCTGCAGCTGCTCGACCTCGCGCTGCAGCGCGATCACGCGGCGGATGCCCTCCAGCGAGATGCCTTCGCGGCTCAGGGCCTGCACGGTCTGCAGCCGCTCGACGTCGGCCAGGGAGTAGCGGCGGTGCCGTCCGCCCTGGCGGGCGGGGACCACGAGGCCGAGCCGGTCGTACTGGCGCAGGGTCTGCGGGTGCATGTCCGCCATCTCGGCGGCCACGGAGATCACGAAGACGGGGGCGTTCCGGTCCAGACCCCGCTCGCGGCCCCGGCCCGCGCGGGCGGCGCCGTCGCGGGCGCTCACCAGGCGGCCTTCCGGGCCAGCTCCCGCCGCGGATCGTCGCCGGCCAGGGCGGACTGCAGGGCCTCGACGGCGGCGCGGGCGTCGTCGTCGAGCTCGGTGGGCACGGTGACGTGCAGCTCCACGAGCAGGTCACCCGTCGTCGTCCCACGCTCGACACCGCGGCCCTTCAGGCGCAGCACGCGGCCGGACTGGGAGCCCGCCGGCACCTTCACCTTCACGGGGCGCTCCAGCGTGGGCACCTCGATCGTGGCGCCGAGGGCGGCCTCGGGGAAGGTGACGGGCACGGTGATGCGCAGGTCGTCCCCGTCCCGGTGGAAGAACTCGTGCTCGCGCACGTGCACGGTGACCAGCAGGTCGCCGCGGCCGGCCGCACCGGGCGCGCCCTTGCCGCGGGCCCGGACCTTCTGGCCGTCGCGGATGCCCTTCGGGATCTTCACCTCGATCGTCTCGCCGTCCGCGGCGCGCAGGGACACCGTGGTGCCCTGGATCGAGCCGCGGAAGGAGATCGTGGTGGTGGCCGTGCGGTCCGCGCCCTTCGTGGGGCGCGGCCGCGCGTAGCCGGCGTCGCCGAAGCCGCCGGGGCCGAAGCCGCCGGTCTGGCCGGCGGCGCCGCCGAACATCCCGCTGAACAGGTCCGACAGGTCGGGCCCGGACTGCGTGGTGCGGGGGCCGCCCCCGCCGCCGAACATGCCGCCGAAGACGTCCTCGAAGCCGCCGCCGCCGGCACCGCCCGGGGCGGAGAACCGGGCGCCGCCGCCCATCGCGCGGATCGCGTCGTACTCCTGGCGCTCCTGGGGGTCGCTCAGGACGGCGTACGCCTCCGAGATCTCCTTGAACTTCTTCTCGGCCGCCTCGTCCCCGGGGTTCTGGTCCGGGTGGTGGGTGCGGGCGAGCTTGCGGTAGGCCTTCTTCACATCCGCGTCGGAGGCGTCCTTGGACACCCCCAGGGTCGCGTAGAAGTCCTTGTCCATCCAATCCTGCGAGGCCATGGTGCCTCCTCTCGTGTGCATCGGTCAGGGGGGGTCGGCCGGCGGCGGGGTGGGCCGCCGGCCGACGGGGTCACTCGTCTCCGGCGGAGACCATCACCTGGGCGGCGCGCAGCACGCGGCCGTCCCGGGCGTAGCCGTTGCGGAAGACCTGGACCACGTGATCCGCGGGCACCTCTGCGTGCGGCTGACGCATCACGGCCTCGTGCACGGCCGGGTCGAACTCGACGCCGGCCAGGGCCTCCTGGTCGTGGCGCTCGAGGCCGAGGCCGGCCAGGGCGGTGTCGAGCTTGGTCGCGATGGCGGCGAACGGACCGTCGGTGAGATCGCCGGCGGCGCGGGCGGCGTCGATGTCGTCGAGCACCGGCAGCAGCGCGCTGATGGCCTTGAGCACGCCGGCATCCTTGGCCAGGTCGCGGTCGCGGTCCACGCGGCGCTTGTAGTTCACGTACTCGGCCTGCAAGCGTCGCAGGTCGGTCTCGAGCTCGGCCTCACGGTCCGAGGCCGTGGGCTGCGGCGCCTCGGTCCCGGCCTGCGCGCCGGCCTCGTCGAGGATGCGCTCGGCCTGGGCGAGGACGTCGCCGTCCTCGGCCTGCTCGGCCGCGCCCTCGGCGGAGACCCGGGGCTCACCGGTCTCGGGGTCGATGCGGCGACGGTCGTTGAACACGATGGGCTCCTCCTCGGAGCCGCGCTCGGCGTCGGAGGAGCCGTGCGGACGCTGCTGGTCGGCGCTCATGGTGTGTCCTTTCGAAGCGGGTGGGCGCGGCGGGTCCGCCGCGCGGGGGGGTGGTGCGGGAAGGCCGGCGGGGGGGGGCCCGCGCGGGGGGGGGGGGGGGCGCCCCCCCCGGGGGGGGGGGCCCCCCGGGGGGGGGGGGGGGGCCCCCCCCCCCCCCCCGGCCCCCCCGGGCCGCGCAGGCCGCCCCCGCGGCCCCCCCCC
>NZ_JBJDQQ010000009.1:0-16352 GCF_044903545.1 Microbacterium sp. NPDC006705 | reverse complement strand
CCGCGCGGTCCTTCACCTCGGGATCGAACTTCTTCGGCATGAACAACATCCTCTCGAACTCGAAAGGAAGCGGCATCACACCCGGGACGCTTCAGGCTGCTCGTGCGAAGGAGCTGCAAGAGAAGTGGGCGAGGAAGGGGAGATACAGAGCGGCGGTTATCACGTTGTTGGCCTCCGTGATAACGGCGGGGGGTGCTCTGCTGGCGGCGGCTGGCGCGACCGCCGACGAGCCTGCATGGGTAAAGGAGTCTGCTGTCCTTGCGGTCTTGGCGGCAACCAGCTTGCGGGTGCTGGCGAGTCTTCGCCCTACGGGATGGAAGCGGTTTCCGTGGTCCGCATGGGCGACGATCCTTTACGGGTCTCTGTGGCTACTGGTGATGGGCCTTGCGGCGGAGATGTGGTCTGCTCCGGGCTACATCCTCAGTACTCTCACTCCGTTGTTTCTGCTCGTCGCGGTGGTAGTGCAGGACAAGGCAACCATGAGGGGCCAGGCAGACGCTCCCGAGACCTTTCGAGAGATGATGGTGGATGCCATTCCGCAGAAGTGGCGGGACTAGGGCGCGGTCAGCAGGGCGCCTGCGTGCGCGGGCACCAGCCCGTGGGCGGCGGCGTACTGGAAGCGCAGCATCTGGGCCAGGTGGGCCTGGGCTTGCATGAACGCGAGGACCTGAGCGGCGTCGGGCCGGTAGGCGGTGCCGTCGGCGGTCTGGGCGCACACCATCTCGGGGCGGTCGTGGGCGACCCAGCGGGCCACCTCGGAATCTGTGCTCGGCAGGGACGTGGTCATCCGCCCTTGCCAGGACACCTGGATCATCAGGGACACCTCCACCCTTACGTTGATCTGACGTCAACATACTAGGTGGGCTGGCAAGTGGAGGGCAACAAGCTCTGGACGCGCGAAAGCGCCCCGCGAGGTTCCTGCGACTGTCAGATCAACGGGAAAGCGGGGCGCTTCTGGGGTCCAGTCTAGGCGACCAGCGCCGCCGGCGGGAAGGCGTCCGGGGTGTCGATGAACCGCCGCAGCACCTGGCAGCAGTGCCACCAATGACAGGCTGCGGTGCTCGCATGCGCGCGCTCGCTGTCTGTCACCACCTCGCTGGCCTCGGCCAGGGCGGCCTCCAGGTGCTCGACCTCGATGCTCATGGCTCCTCCGATCCGCGGGTGTCCTTCACCGTGGATAAGGCCGTCGCGCGGCCGTGATGTCCCTTCTGGGCGCCAGGCAGAGCGAAGCCCTCCCGGCGCGGAGGGGGGATGGCCAGGAGGGCTTCTAAGTCGCAGGCCCTACGGGATGGGCTCACGTTCGACCTGTGCAAACCGTAGCAGGGGCAGTGGTGACGGGGAGGGAAGGTTGTGGATAAGGGTTGCGGGTGTATGGCATGACGCGTATGGTTTGACGTGTATCGCTAGACCTACGTGAGGTGATTCTGTCGCCTCCAGATTGAGAGAGCACCCCCATGACCACCTTCTACTACTCCGTCAACGAGATGGCTCGGCAAGCCGGCTTCACCTCGCCCTCCACCTGGACCCGCATCAAGAACGACCTGCGCGCCCCCGACGCCGTCATGGTCAGCAAGATCCAGGGCGCCGGCTGGACCCTGGACAGCTGGGAGGACGCCGCCAACAACGAGCTGCACACCCGTCGCGAGCCCCTGATGAAGGCCATCACCCGCCTGCGCCTCGAGGAGGAGGCCCTGCGTCAGGAGTACGGCGTGACCGACCAGGACGAGCCGGCCGACCAGAAGGCGGAGGGCTGAGCCATGAACGCTATCGAGCTGAAGTGCCGCCGAGAGGCCCTCGGTCTGTCCCGCGACGCCCTCGCCGACACCCTGGGTGTCGCGGAGAAGAGCATCACCCGCTGGGAGTTCGGCAAGAACCCGCCGCGGGACTGGTCCTGGATCGACTCGGCCATGACCCGCCTGGAGGACTACCGCGAGCGCCTCGTGGAGGAGCTGATCGCCGAGACCTTGCGCGTGCATGAGCAGGCCGGTGCCGCGCTGATGTTGACCTACGCTTCCCGCGGTTCCTTCTACAGGTGGTTGCCGGAGATGGAGGAGCCGGACATGGGTGATGGCATCGAGGTGATTCCCGTGGAGCTGCACCGGGCGGCCACCGCCGAGGCCGCGCGCCGGCTGCGGGTGAGCCATGGGCTGCACGCCGTGATCGAGGCTGTGCCCACTCCGCAGGAGCGTGAGGGGGCGAGCTCGTGAGCGTGCGTCGATGGGTCTCGAGCGTCGTCGCCGTGGTGGCCGCTCTGGGTGTGGCTGGCGCCGTCGGGGGTGGACATGTGCAGGGGGTCCAGGTGCCAGAGGTGAAGCTTCCCAAGGTGGCGCTGCCCAGCGGAGTGGAGCTGCCCTCACTCGGCGACACGTCCCCGACGCCGGCGGCCGGCCCGGTCGGGGGCCAGCTCGAGCAGCTGGCCCTGACCTCCGCGGCACCGGCCAGCGCCTACACGCGAGACGCGTTCGGCCAGCGCTGGGCGGACGTGGACCGCAACGGCTGTGACACCCGCAACGACGTGCTGCGGCGCGACCTGACACAGGTGCAGATCAAGCCCGGCACGCGGGGGTGCAAGGTGCTCTCCGGCCAGCTCGTGGACCCCTACAGCGGCGCGACGATCCCCTTCTCCTCCCAGGACGCCCAGGCCGTGCAGATCGACCACACGGTCTCCCTTGCCGATGCCTGGGCCTCCGGGGCGTGGGCGTGGGACGAGTCCCAGCGCACGGCGTTCGCCAACGACCCGGCGAATCTGCTGGCCGTGGATGGGCCGGCGAACACCTCGAAGTCGGATGCGACCGCGGCGGACTGGCTGCCGGACACCGTTGCGGGCCGATGTGAGCTCGTGGAGCACCAGGTGGTGGTGAAGGCCAAGTGGGGGCTGAGCGTCACCGAGCGCGAGCGCGCGGCGATGCGCAGGGTGTTGGCCTCCTGCCCGGCTGGGTGAGCGAGGCCGTAACGTGTCCGGGGGGTGGGTGACCATGCCCCTGAACGGGTGGACGATGCTGGCGCAGGTGGAGGTGTGAGCGATGACGACTACCACGGGTACCGACCTGGCCCCGAGGCTGCGCGCGTTCAAGCACCGCCTGGACCCCAACCCCGCCCAGGCCACCCTGCTGGCCCAGTACGCCGGCGCCGCGCGCGTGGCCTACAACATGCTCATCGCCCACAACCGGGCCGCCCTGGCCGCCGGTGCCGCCCGTCGCACCGAGCTGGCAGAGAGCGGGCTGGCCGGCCCCGAGCTGGCCGCGCGCATGAAGGCCGAGCGCGCCGCCGATCCCACCCTCCGCGTGGCCAGCTACCAGTCGTACTCCACGGCCCACCTGACCCCGCTGATCCGCCGCCACCGTGAGGCCGCCGCCGCGATCGCCGCCGGCGCCGACCCGGCCGAAGCATGGACCGACGAGCGATACGCCGAGCCCTGGATGCACACCGTGCCCCGCCGCGTCCTGGTCTCCGGCCTCCAGAACGCCGCGAAGGCCACCGAGAACTGGATGGCCTCCGCCTCCGGCACGCGCGCCGGTGCGCGCGTCGGCCTGCCGCGGTTCAAGAAGAAGGGCCGGTCCCGGGACAGCTTCACCATCCCCGCCCCCGAGGTCATCGGCGCCGCGGGCACCCCCTACAAGCGCGGCGAGCCCCGCCGCGGGGTGATCACCGACCACCGGCACCTGCGCCTGGCCTCCCTGGGGACCATCCGCACCTACGACAAGACCAGCCGCCTGGTCCGCGCCTGCCGCCGCGGCGCCCAGATCCGGTCCATGACCATCTCCCAGGCTGGCGGACGGTGGTACGCCTCGATCCTCGTTGCCGACCCCACCCCCATCCGGACCGGGCCCAGCCGTCGCCAGCGCGCCAACGGCGCCGTCGGCGTGGACCTGGGCGTCAAGCACCTGGCCGCCCTCTCCACCGGCGAGGTCATCGACAACGGCCGCCCCGGTGCCCGCCAGGCTGCCCGCCTGACCCGCCTCCAGCGCGCCTACGCCCGCACCCAGCCCGGCTCGAACCGCCGCGAGCGCGTGCGCCGGCAGATCGCGGCACTCCATCACGGGATCGCCCTACGTCGGGCGGGGCTGCTGCATCAGGTGTCCACGAGACTGGCGACGGACTTCGCGGTGGTCGCCCTGGAGGACCTGAACGTGGCGGGGATGACCCGTTCGGCCCGCGGGACGCTCGAGGCGCCGGGTAGGAACGTGGCCGCCAAGTCCGGGTTGAACCGGGCGATCCTGGATGCCGGGCTGGGGATGCTGCGCCGGCAGCTGGACTACAAGACCTCCTGGGCAGGGTCCCAGGTGAAGATGATCGACCGATTCGCGCCCTCCTCGAAGGCGTGCTCGCGCTGCGGGACAGTCAAATCCACGCTGTCCCTGGCCGAGCGGACCTTCGAGTGCGAGGCCTGCCACCTGGTGATCGACCGCGACGTGAACGCCGCGATCAACATCCGGGCGTGGGCTGTGCAGGAGGAGCGTGGAGCAGGGGTCGAGCTCGCCCGAGGCCGTCGGGAGAGTCGAAACGGACGTGGAGCTGCTGTCTCGGGCCCGCCATCTGGCGGGGCCGCGGGGCAGGGGCGTGGAAGCGTCAAGCCCGCACCCCAGGGTGTGGGCATGTCCAGCCGGGCAACTGGCTGGTCATCCCAACCCCCCTCAACCGAAGGGGAAAGCGCAGAGCGCGGAGCATCCGCCCTGGCCAGGTAGTGAAGCCCCGCGCACGCAGGGATGAGCCCTTTTTTCGCGGGATTCTGCGGCTCCCGCGTACGGAAGCCCCGCGCACGCAGGGATGAGCCCGGGGCATGAACGAGCACATCCACGACCAGCAGGGAAGCCCCGCGCACGCAGGGATGAGCCCAGGGTCAGCACACTGGCCACGGCCTCGTCGTCGGAAGCCCCGCGCACGCAGGGATGAGCCCGACGCTGCTGCTGTGGACGAGCTGCTTGCCGAGGAAGCCCCGCGCACGCAGGGATGAGCCCGCGACCCAATCGGCGCGGTCAGTGAAGTACATGGAAGCCCCGCGCACGCAGGGATGAGCCAGACTCCCAGGGGCATTCACGGCTCCTGGGTTGAGCTGTCGTAGGGATCTGGGCTGGTCCCCGGTCCTTCCTAGACGCCAGCCAGTGCTCGTGACAGCTGTGGGTGTCGTGGAGGTGCTGCGGGGACGTGTCGCGGTGTCCGCGGGATGCTCAGCTGGTGGGCTCGGGGACGGTGGCCTCGCACTGGACCATGGGCATGCCCTTGGGGTCGCCCGTCTGGGCGTCCAGGGGGGCGGTGGTGCCGGCGGCGATGATCTCGCAGTGCAGGTCGCCGGCGGCGGGCAGCTGCGGGACGTTGGCGATCACCTGGATCTTTTCACCGGGCTTGGCCTGGGTGAGCAGGGTCAGGGGGGTGGTGCCGGCGGGCTCGGCGGGGATGGTCTCTTTGGTGTGGGTGTCCGCGCCGGTGCCGCCCACGAAGAGGTTCACGCCGCCGCGGGCTGCCGTGGTGGTGGTGCCGTCGCGGGGGATCCACTGGATGCGGATCTGCACGTCCACGGGCTTGGCGGGGGCCGAGCTGGAGGGACGTGTCGTGGGGGTGGCCGAGCTGGCGGCCGCAGTGGGTGCCGTGGTGCTGCTCGCGGCTGCCGTGGGGGCCGCGCTCGCGCTCGTCGACGGGGCAGGAGCAGGTGTGGCGGTGCACCCCTGGAGGGCGAGGCCGGCCAGGGCCAGGGGGAGCAGGATCAGGGGGCGGGTGCGCATCAGGGGGGTCTCCTTCGGTGCGGGGCGGATCAGGCGTCCAGGATGGTGATGGTGGCCCCGGGCTCCAAGCGCTCGAGGTCGGCCGCGGTGAGGACCGCGAGGTTGTGCTCCAGGCTCGCCTCGCGGACGTCGCCGGTGTCGGGGAGGCGGCAGGCGCGGTGCAGAGACTGCTCCAGCGCGGTGATCGCGGACGGGTCGGCGTGGCGGACGTGGCGGATCAGGCCGCCGACGGTGCCCTCGAAGGACTCCTCGGAGCCGTGGGGGGTGATCAGGATGCGGGAGCGGGCGCTCAGGGGCATGGGGTCTCCTGGGGGCGTGGAGGTCGTGATGGTCATCCTGCCCGCCCTCCCGCCGGTGTGGCGGGAGGGCGGGGGAGGATCAGCGGATCACCAGGACGGGGCCGGTGATGATCTCGCGGGCGTCGAAGCCGGCGTCGTGGATCATCTCGGTGGCCGTGGAGTTGAACGGGCGGGAGGAACTGTGGCGGGCGTCGGCCCAGAGCGACCAGTCGCCGTCCATGCCGTCGTAGTCGCCGGGGTTGTAGACCTCAGCGGTGGCGCCCAGCAGGCGGTCGACGTCGGCGGGGATGGTGTGGAGCTCGACGTCGGCGGTGGTGCCGTCGGGGTGGATCATCGTGGCCTTGGTCATCGGAGTCCCTTTCGTCGGGGGTGCGGGGGTCCGGGTGACCCCTGCTGATGTGTATAACCATACACGCGCAAGGGGGACGGCGCAACAGGGGCGTGGGATTCGTGGGTGGCCCCGGCGCGGCCGGGGCGGGTGGGCCGCGGGGCCCGCCCGCCCGTGGGGCTCAGTCGTCGAGGCCGAGCCGCTCGCGCAGAGCCTTGGTGGGGGGCAGGTAGGTCTCCCCGTCGTCGGCCAGGTCGCCGGTGATCAGCACCGGGCCGACGATGACGTCGTCCGGGGCGAGGATGGTCAGCTCGTGGACGATCCGGTGACCCTTGGAGTTGACCGGCAGGCCGGCGATCTTGCCCTCCTCGTTGAGCCAGATGGTGTGGTCGCCATCGTCGGAGGACAGGGCCTCCACGTAGCCGCCGACGTGCTGCTGGAAGTCCTCCAGGCCGTTGACCTGCTCCTCGGTGACGTCGCCGGTGGGGGTGATCAGGATTGCGTTGGCCATGATGGCTGTCCCTTCTATGGGGTGCGGGGATCCGGGTGATCCCTGCTGATGTGTCTAACCATACACATACGCGGGCGGATGTGCAACACCCTGCGTCGCATCAGCCGCCGGCTGTGCCACGGATGCAGCCGGCCCCGCATCTCCGCGACACGTCCCCGGCGTGCCGCGAGCGCGGGGTCAGGGTGGGCCCCGCGCTCGCGGGCGGGTAGGGGTCAGCGGGCGGGGTTCAGGATGGACTCGGGCAGGTGGAAGGGGGGCTGGTGGGTGCTGACGGCCTCGGCGGGGTCCTGGCGCATCATGCCGTGGGCCCAGCCGCTGAGGTCCCATCCGAGGTAGCCGGGGCGGCCGCCGGCGAGCAGGCGTAGGGGGCCGAGGCTGCGGTGGCGGTGGGCGGTGCGGGTCAGCTCGGCGAGGACTCCGGCGGGGACGTGGGTGTCCAGGCATCGGCAGGTGATCAGCACGTCCGGGTCGATCAGCGCGGGGTCCACCACGGGCGGGCGGACGGTGGCGGCGATGTTGGGCAGGCGCAGGGTCGAGTCGGCCAGGTGGAGGTAGACCAGCTCGTCGTCGGCCTCCACGGCCACCGGGTGCAGGGTGCGCTCGGGCAGGGCGCGCAGGGTCTTGATGAGGTGGTGGGCCTGGTCGGCGCGCAGCATGGCCCCGGACTCGAGGGGGCCGGTGCTGACGTCGAGGGCGCGGGCGCCGGCGCGGGAGGTGTGGGTGCCATCGGAGCCGGTCAGCTCCAGGCACTGCTGGCGGGCGCGCAGGATCACCGCGGGCGTCGGGGTGCCGGGGGTGTGGGTGGCGGGCAGGCGGGTGGGCCAGGCGGCCAGGTCCAGGGCTCGGTACAGGTGGTCGGCGGTGGTGATGATGCCCATGGGGCTCCTCCTTGGAAGGGGTGCTGGGGGCCTCATGCCCCCTGCGACGTGTCCAACCATACACATGCAACGGCGACTGCACAACATCATCCGCGAGCGCGGATCGGCGCGCCCCTGGTGGTGACGCGGAGCGGGCGGGGACGTGTCGCGGTCCCCGGCAGCCGGCGGCAGCTCCATGGAGCCGGCAGCTCGTCTCCGCGACACGTCCCCCCGTCCCCGCCGGCGCGAGGCCGGCGGGGACGGGTGCCGGTCAGCCGCGCGGGCTCACGTGGGCGGCGTGCGTGCGGCCCAGCGCCCAGTCGCCCAGGTGCCAGGCCAGCAGATCGTCGCGCTCGCGGACGGCCCAGGCGTCGAGGCTGTCCTCGGGGCCCATGGCCGGCCCGCCCGTGAGCAGGTCCAGGCACAGGCCGGCGTGGAGCCCCCACAGGGGGCCGGGGACGGCGCCGTCCGGGGTGCTCGGGGGCACCGGGCCGGCCATGTCGCGCGGACGAACGGCGAGCGTGTCCACCGGGGAGAGCGTGTCGGCCTTGTTGCTGGCGGAGGCGAAGATCACCCAGAGGTCGCGCACCAGGTAGATGCCGACGGCGTCGGCGCGCAGCTCCACGGTCTCGTAGGTGTCGTCGAGTTCGGCCAGGCGGGCCAGCAGGGTCTGGGTGCCGTGGAGCGAGAGCACTGCGAGCGAGGCCTCGTCGCCGGTGTCCGTGCGCGGGGCCGGGTCTGCGTAGGCGCGGGAGAAGCCCTCCCCTGCCGCGGAGTAGATCCGCAGGGAGCCGTCTGGCTGGAGGACCAGGCCCACGCCGCCGGCGTCGGGGTCCGTGTCTGTGGCGGCCGCGCGGGCGGCCTGGGAGCCGGCGTAGAGCGCGCGGGCGAGGGTGGCGGGGCGGTAGAGCAGCTGGGACATCGGGGGCCTCCTTGGCCTCGGGGTGCGGGGGGCCTCGTGCCCCCTGCGATGTGTCTAACCATACACACCCTGGGGGGGTGGGTGCAACACTGGAGCGCAGCGAATCTCCGCGACACGTCCCCCCAGGATCTCGGCCCGCGAGCGCGGGCCGGCTCAGAGGCCCAGGACCTCCAGCAGGGCGGTAGCGTCGGCGCGCGGGTCGCGCGCGGTCGTGGTGGTCTCCTCGTGGACGTCGTCGCCGCCGACCAGGGTCTGGTGCAGCTCGAAGCCGGCAGCGGTGGCGGTGACCGTGGCCCGACGGTGGAGCATGCAGAAGGCCCGGTGGATGGCCCACTCGGGCAGGCGCAGGGCCAGCGCGCGCAAGTGCTCGGCGGCCCGGATCATGTCCGCGCCCGGGGTCGCCGGGTCCAGATCCGCCGGCAGGCCGAAGGTGATCTCCCGCAGGCCCGGGTGCAGCTCGAGGATCTCCAGGTAGGCGTCATCGGCGGCGTCGCGGGCCTCGTCCGGGCCGGCGCCCTCAGCCTTCTCGTCCTCCAGCCGGGCGGGCCGCCAGGTGGCGGCCCGCCCGGGGTGGGTCAGGCGATGTAGACGTCGCCCTCGATGTAGCGCAGGCGCTCGCGGCCGTCGGGGCTGGTGAGGGTGTAGGCGTAGTGGGCTTCGTACTCGCTCACGGTCCATCCGGCATCGGCCAGCGCGCCGGAGAGGGTGTGGTCGGCGTTGGCGCCGGAGTAGAACGCGTCGCCGACAGAGCCGGGACCGTGGGGGTCGTACTGGTGCAGGACGTCGATGACGCCCTGGGCGGTGGTGGGCTCGTGCAGGCGCAGCATGGCCTCGGTGATGCGGATCTGGTCCCAGTAGTCATCCATGGCGGTCTCCTTGGTCGGGGTGCCGGGGGCCTCGTGCCCCCTGCGACGTGTTCAACCATACACGTATACCGGCGGCAGCACAACAGTATCCGCGAGCGTGGATCGGTGCGCCCGTGATGGTGTCGTAGAGCGAGCGGGGACGGGTGCGGGTGTGGTTAGCGGGAACGGGTGGGGGGCAGTTCGAGCACTTCGAGCAGGTCGCGGCTGGCTAGGTGGTGCAGTCGGGTGATGCGCGGAGGGAAGGGCCATGGGCGAGGGTGGATGTGCCCAAGGGCGTACAGGGGCTCCGGGGGCGTGGCTGGCTCGTGTGTGGTCGTCTCCCGTGTGGTGGAGGCGTTGGGGTGGGCGCGTTGCTTGGGTGGGAGGGGTTCGAGAATGGCGATCACGTGGCACTCCAGTGGAGCGGTGAGCAGGCCGCTGTGGACGCGAACACGGGTGCCCTTGGGTAGGGGGGAGGTGGTGGCGGTCATGGTGCCCTTCTTGGGTGGGGTGATGGGGTGTGGCTTCTATTAGACGCTCGCGGGCCGGTGTGTCTAGGGGGCTTCTCAGTCCTTGGTGATGCGCTCGAATGTCACCGGAACGATCATGACCTCCTCCACGCCGCGCTGCTCGCACAGCGTGCGGGAGGCAGGGGTGGTCTGGCACAACGTGGGGTCCTGGGAGGCGGGGGTGATGGCCCCAATGGTCAGGGTTGTTGTGCTCTCCTGCCGGCCGGAGAAGAAGTCACCCGCCGGGACATGGCGACTGAGGATGAGCCGTCCCTGGCTGGGGTCGTCCACGGGTCGCTCCTGCGTGACCCCGTAGCCTGCCTTGTTGGCGAGCGGGACCAGCTGATCTTCGGGCTGGGCATCCGCGGTCAGGTAGCGACGCTGGACCTCGTGGGCCCCGACGACCTCCTCGACTTTGATCCACGACTGAGGGATGGCGCGCGTGCCGGCTACGGCACTGTTCACCTCCTCGCCAGTGTCTCGGGGGTCGCTGGAGCAACCGGACAGGATGAGGCAGCCGGACAGGCAGAGGGCGGCCGTGACGTGAGAGCGGGTGAACGTGAACATGGAGTCCTCCTGGGTTGGGGTGCTGGAGGCGTCGTGCCCCCTGCGATGTGTATAACCATACACATCAAGTCATGCGGATGCAATACCATCCGTGAGCGGCGTGCGTGTGGGGTCAGGGGGAATGGGTAGCGGCGTCGTTGGCCGCGTGGAGAGCCTGCGCGCGCCCCACCTCCTGGGCCGCGCGGGCCGCGCGGGCCGCGCGGGCGGCCGCGGCCTCCTGAGCCGCGCGCCGCTCCAGCAGAGCGCGGGCGACGTCCTCGGCGGTGCCTTGCTGGCCGGCGTGCCACAGCACGCGCAGGGCCGGGACGCCGTCGACGTCGGGCAGGCTCGCCAGAGCGGAGTCGATCCGCTCGGGGGAGAAGGGGTCCTCCGGGCGCTCGCGGCCATGGGCGACGGCGAGCTGGAGCGTCTGGCGGTAGTGATGCTCCCGCTCCAGGGTCTGGCCCCAGAGCACGGGCGGGGCCTCCACGGCGAGCCCGGACTCCTCCAGCCTCACGCGGGCCCGTCCCGCCCGCGCCCGGTCCTGCGCTCGCAGGATGGAAGGGGCCAGCAACAGACCAGCTGCGGCCGTGAGCACCGCCCCAAAGACCCGGCTGATCGCCAGGCCGGCGGAGTCAGGGTGAGGTGTGGCGGACGCGGCGGTGAGGGGCGGGACCAGCACCACCCAGGCCAACGCCGCCACGAGCGGCACCACCAGGGCCAGAAGGTCGTGCAAGAGCGGTCTGGTCGGCGGGGCGGCCGCATGGACAGCGTCCAGCAGATCCTGGCCCTCGGGGGTCGCGGGGATGAGCCAAGTTCCGGCGGCGGTGTGGTGGGCGGTGATGGGGGTGGGCATGAGGACTCCATCTCGGTAGGGGCGCCGGGGTCAGCGCCCGGGGGCATCTACCGGGGATAAGGCCGCGATCGGCCCCGCATGTCCCCCCCGCACGGCAGAGCAGCCGGCGGGGACGGGACGCGGTCAGGGCCGGGACGTGTCGCGGTCCACGGCGGCCGCCGGCAGCAGCTCGATGCAGCCGGCAGCTCATCTCCGCGACACGTCCCCGCCCCGCCCTGGCCCGACCGCGAGCGCGGGGCGCACGGCCGGGCCGGGGGTGCGGTGGGGATCAGGGCAGGAAGAGGGCGGAGGCCTCGTGCCGGGCGGCGAGCCCGGCGTGCTCGTCGGCCAGGTCGCGCGGGCGGGTGCGGTGGCGCGGGGGCGTGTAGAGCCGCCCGTGGGCCCAATCGCCGATGCTCCAGTCCGTCAGGGTCGGCTGACCGGGGACGGCGTAGAGGCGGGGGCTGGAGGCCAGGCGGGCGCTTGCGCCCAGCAGGGACGCGAGGGTGCCCGCGTGCGTGGGGACCGGAGAGGGGATCAGCTGGTCCGCCTGCGGCAGGGGGAACGGGCCCTCGGGGGCGCTGGCCCTCTCGGGGTTGGCGGGGCGGTAGACGCGATGGCGGTAGGCGTGGCCGGGGCGGTCCGGGTCGTGCACCTTCAGGAACAGGCAGCCGGCGCGCGTGTCCAGGTGTGCCGGGTAGGTCCCGGGCAGGCTGTCCAGCTCGTAGCTGAGGTTCAGGGCGTCCGGGAAGGACAGGGCCACCGGAGCCATGCCCTGTCCGTGGGTGACCGGCTCGCAGGGGGCGTAGGTGCGCGCCCACTCCCGGGGCCGGCAGACGGTGATGCGGTAGCCGGCCTCGGTCAGCTCGAACCAGATGCGCCCGTGCGTGCGGGCGTGGTCGCTGGCCCAACCCAGCGGAGCCAGGGCCGCGTGGAGGGCCTGGCGCAGGGATCGGATCGTGGTGGTGGGGTTCTTGACGATGCTCACGGGAGCCTCCTTGGAAGGGGTGCCGGGGGCCGCATGCCCCCCGCGACGTGTCCAACCATACACATGCAATGGCACGCGCACCACACCATCCGCGAGCGCGGGCCGGCGCGCCCGTGGTGGTGTCGAGGGAAGGGCGGGGACGTGCCGCGATCCTCGGCTGCCGGCAGCAGCTCGATGCAGCCGGCCGCTCATCTCCACGACACGTCCCCCGGCGGCCGCGAGCGCGGGGGTCTCTCGCGCTCGCGGCCGCCGGGGGCTGGCGAGGTGGTCAGCGGCTCAGGCGCAGGCGGTCCACGTCGTGGCAGGCCTCCACGGCGGCGCGGTCGTCGGCGGCCCTCTGGGCCAGGGCGGCGTGCTTGGGGTGGGCGGTGTTCGCGCGGGCCAGGGCCTCGGAGTCGGTGGCGATGCGCTCCAGCAGGTCCCGCCGCTGGCAGCTCAGCCGGATGGCCTCCTCCAGGGCCGGGACCAGGTCGGGGTGCGGCTCGTCGCGGCGGGCCAGGCGCTTGTAGCGGGCGCGCGCGGCGGCGGCGGGGGCCGCGAGGGCGTGGGCCTGGCGGCGCTGGTCCTCCAGAGTGGCCACGGCCTGGCGGCGCCGGGCGCGGTCGTCGCAGTCCTCGCCCCACGGGTCGGGCTGGCACATCACGTCGCCGCACTCCGGGCAGGGCTCGAAGGCGGAGGGCAGGGAGTCGAGGTCGAGAAGGTGGTGCTCAGGCATCGGAGGTGCCTCCTTGGCCGTCGGGGTGCCGGGGGCCTCATGCCCCCCGCTACGTGTCTAACCATACACACGCAATGGCAAAAGTACAACACCACCCGCGAGCGCAGGTCCACGCGCCCGTGGTCGTGACGCGGGCCGGGCGGGGACGTGTCGCGGTCCCCGGGAGCCGGCAGCAGCTCGATGCAGCCGGCAGCTCATCTCCACGACACGTCCCCGGGATGCCGCGAGCGCGGGAGCCCCCGCGCTCGCGGCCTGCCGGTCAGGCGGCGGGCAGGGCGGCCAGGCTGTCGCGGTCGGCCAGGGTGGCGGCCTCGCGGGCGGCCGGCGTGTAGCCGTCCAGGGGGGCGACGTAGGCGCGTCCGTGTGCCCAGGTGCCGATGCTCCAGCCGATCAGGTCCAGTGCGCCGGGCACGCCGTGGATCCGCTGGCTCAGGTAGCGGGTGCCGTGGAGGCGGCCGCCGCCGCTCAGCACGTCCATCAGCAGCCCGGGCAGGCCCAGGGTCGCGGGCAGGGCGGGCAGCTCGACGCCGGGGCCGGGGGCCTGGGGGATGGCGGGAGTGGGCACGCCGGGGGCGGCGAGGTTGGCGAACGTCCAGCGCTCGCGGCCGCCGACGACGTCGACGTGGACGCGGTCGGCGGTGGCGGTGACGTTGACCGGGGTCTCGGGCAGGGGGAGCGCGTCCAGGTGGCGCATCAGCTGGGAGACGTCAAGGACGCACAGCACCACCGGCGGCAGGCCCGCGAGCGCGGCGGGGGCCGGGCGGTCGGAGTCGGCGTAGGCGCAGGCGTAGGCGTCCTCGTGGGTGCTGATCACGCGCAGGGCGTTCTCCGGGAGCACCTCCAGGTGGACGGGGCCGCGGTTGGGGGAGACGCGGGCGGCGAGGGAGCCGGCGCGCAGGGCTGCGCGCAGGGAGCCGGCGGAATAGATGTGCTTGGACATGGGGGCCTCCTTGGCCGTCGGGGTGCCGGGGGCCTCATGCCCCCTGCGACGTGTTCAACCATACACATACACCGGCGCGTGCACAACATCATCCGCGAGCGCGGGCCGGCGCGCCCGTGGTGGTGTCGAGGGAAGGGCGGGGACGTGTCGCGGTCCCCGGGAGCCGGCAGCAGCTCGATGCAGCCGGCAGCTCATCTCCACGACACGTCCCCGGGATGCCGCGAGCGCGGGAGCCCCCGCGCTCGCGGCCAGGGGTGACAACGGGGGCGGCGCGTGCGCGCCGCCCCCGTCGTGCTCAGCCGCCGTACACCTCGGCGGCGGGCATGCAGTAGGGGCCGCCGTCTCCGTGCCACTGGTCGGAGAGGGTGTAGACGGTGCGCCCGCGCATGCCGTTGTGGGCCACCGAGTAGGTCCCACGGCTGGGGTCGATCGCGGTCACGGTCCCGTCGGCGTAGCTGATGCAGTGGCCCAGCTGGATGCGGTCGACGATGACCACCTCCTGGCCGATGTGCACGTTCTGGGAGGTGCAGATGGTGGTCTGGTCGGTGTCCATGTCGGGCCTCCTGGCCGCTCGGGGTGCCGGGGGCCTCATGCCCCCCGCTACGTGTATAACCATACACGCGCGCGCCTGAGCGGTCAACAGCGATTTGGGCAGCGCCCGCCCACGCGTGGGCCGGGCTACGCTGGCGGGCGTGCACCGTCGGGGCACCGTCTCCACGGACGCCGGGGGGCCAGCGTTACGCGCTGGCCCCCGGTCACGCTCAGCGGCCCTCAGCGGCCCTCGTGTGCTTGCCCCAGGCCCACGCCGGGTCGGTGGCCACGACGGCCACGGGCGTGGCCCGCGTCATCCGGCGCACGGCGCGCACGTGCGGGTGGTGCGGGGCGCATCGCTCGGCGAGGTTCAGGCGGTCATCGGCCACCGCTCCTGCGCCTCGGATCCAGGCCACGTAGGCCAGCACCGCCAGCGCCCCGGCGCAGGCGTGGCCCGGGCCGAGGGCCACGGCGGCGTTGAGCACCGTCTCGGCCTCCACGCTCGCCTTCCAGCGCAGACCGTGCGGGAACTCGCCCCGGGCGAAGTCCACCGCCTCCAGCCGGTTCGGGGCCGTGCAGGCCACCAGCGCCGCGATCAGGTACTCCGGGTCACGGTGGTTCAGGGTGGCCAGCACGACGGCGGCGGCCCCGGCGTCGTTCTGATCCTTCAGCAGGCGGTTGATGCCCTCGATCAGCACCGGAGCGTCCGCGTGCATGTCCGTCAGCGTGGCCGCGTGAGCCGCCACGGCCTCCGTCAGGGCGTCCGACTCGCTCGGGGTGGCGGTGGGGTACTCGGCCCGCGCACCGTCGAGCAGGGCCAGGTGCAGGCCCAGCGTGGAGGTGCCCGGAGCGTAGGCCACGGCCTCGCCCGTGCCCAGGTTGGTGCACATGCGCCCGTCCACGTGGATCAGCCCCTCCACGCTCAGACCGTGGCCAGTCAGGATGGACTCCAGCTCGAGCCACCGCAGGGCGCGGTCCTCCGGGCCATAGCCGATCAGGAAGACGCGCGTGCAGTTGGCGCGGCGCATGCTGGCGGCGATCACTCCGGCCATGGTGGCGGGGGCGGCGACATCGTCAAGGCGCATCACCGGCCCCAGCCGCGAGCCCTTCAGGCCGATGGCCACCACGGAATCCGCGGGGGTGGACGGCAGGGCGGCGGCGGCGTAGTCGGTCAGATCGAGCGGGGTGCGGGCGGTCAGAGCATCCATCGTGTCCTCCTAGAGGGGTGCGGGGGGCCTGGTGCCCCCTGCTGAGTCAAACCATACACAATAAAAGCCGGGAATACAATGTTGAGTATGGCGGCCATATGGCGAACGTATGGCATGGCCCTGCCCCGCCGCGAGGCGGGGCAGGGAGCCGGAATCAGCGAAGATCGGAGGCCGGAGCGCGCCAGGCCGAGCGCGCGGCACGTGTTGTGCCGAGCACCAGGCGCGCGGTGACACGCGCGGCGGTGGTGAGCATCAGGGCGAGCACCAGCGCACACCACAGGGCGAAGGCGATCAGGGCCGGCGTGGACAGCGCGGGCACGTACACCGGCGCCAGCCCCCCGAACGCGGCGACGAAGATCAGGACGGAGCCGACGCACAAGGCGTGCCGGGCGATGAGCGCGCAGCGGTCGAGTCGGGCCGTCAGAGTGGCACGGGTGCTGGGGCGACGGGTGCGAGCACGTTTCACGGTGTCCTCCTTGAGGGGTGCAGGGGGCCGGGTGCCCCCCGCTGAGTCAAACCATACACGCGTTGTGGTGTGGGCGCAATCGGTTGTGTGGTGTTGTTTGTGGTGTGGGTGTGGTGGTGTGCTGGCGGTGTT
>NZ_JBJDQQ010000008.1:0-25693 GCF_044903545.1 Microbacterium sp. NPDC006705 | reverse complement strand
AAGGGGGCCTAGACGGGGGCGGATGCCCAGCGTGAGCTAGTCCCAGAGCCCAAGTCAGGAGGCCACGGAGCGGCCCTAGAGCGGCCTGACATCACAGCCCCGCCAGCAGGTGCCCAGCGGAGCGCGGGCGCGTGTGAGAGCGGCTGAGGACGACAAGCAGCGCCCCATACCGGATTACCGGAGCCGGTACGCGGGAGCCGCAGAATCACGCGAAGAAAGTTCCCGGAATGAGTGGACCCCTGCCTATAGTGTGCGCTACACTAGAGAACAGCAGGGGAGGCCAAGCCCCGGCACCCCGGACGGGACCACCGCCCGGAAGCACTCACCAAGGGAGACACGCAATGACTACCGCGACCAAGACCCGCAAGAAGCAGCAGACGGCGGACGAGCGCCGCGAGGCGATGGCCCAGCGCCGGGCCATGTTGAAGGAGGTGGCCGAGGCTATGGCGCTGGCGATGGAACTGGACCCGCTCGTCGCCGAGCAGGTGCGCGCCGTGGCCGAGGCCACAGGCTACACCGAGCGCAACGCGTCGCTGATCGTGGGCCAGTGCCCGGCGGCGAGCGTTGTCAAGTCGTTCAAGGGCTGGAAGGCCGAGGGGCGCGCCGTCCGCAAGGGTGAAAAAGCCCTGTGGATTCTCGCCAGCACCGCCCGCCGCACGGGGGGCGCGCCGGACGAGATGACCCAGGAGGCCCCGGAGCCGACCGAGGCCGAGGGCCAGGACGGCGACGGCGACGGCGAGACGAAGGCGCGCCAGCGTTTCGTGACCGTGCCGGTGTTCGACGTGAGCCAGACCGACCCGATCCCCGAGGACGAGGACGAGGGCGACGCGGAGCAGTGAGCACCCGCCCCGCCCGGCGCGAGCCGGGCGGGGCGCGGCTCGGTCCGCCACGGGCGGGCCGTGGTCTGCCGGCGGACGTTCCAGCCGGCGGACGAAGGGGGCCTAGACGGGGGCGGATGCCCAGCGTGAGCTAGTCCCAGAGCCCAAGTCAGGAGGCCACGGAGCGGCCCTAGAGCGGCCTGACATCACAGCCCCGCCAGCAGGTGCCCAGCGGAGCGCGGGCGCGTGTGAGAGCGGCTGAGGACGACAAGCAGCGCCCCATACCGGATTACCGGAGCCGGTACGCGGGAGCCGCAGAATCACGCGAAGAAAGTTCCCGGAATGAGTGGACCCCTGCCTATAGTGTGCGCTACACTAGAGAACAGCAGGGGAGGCCAAGCCCCGGCACCCCGGACGGGACCACCGCCCGGAAGCACTCACCGAAGGAGAACGGCAATGACCGTCATCACCGAGACCCCCACCGTCACCGAGCTGACCCACACCGAGGAGCGTGTGCAGTACGCCGTGGGCGACTGCTGCGCCGTTCACCTGGCCTACGGGGACACCGAGGCCCTGAACATCTACGACGAGGACGCGGACGACGCGATCCTGCACCCGCTGGCCACGTTCGGGGACTACGCCGGGGACGTGGTGGCCGTGGCCTACTACGACGGCGGCGGCTACTGGGACTGCGGCGTGTGCCAGGAGGTCAACATCGGGCGCGGCGTCGTGTTCGAGGGTGACCGCATCCAGCACTGACCGGCACGAGCCCGGGCCGGGGCCGCGCAAGCGGCCCCGGCCCCGGGCGGGCCGACCGGCCCGCCCCGCCAGACCAGGAGACCCCCCATGTGGATCACGGACAACAGCGACCCGCGCGTATTCGAGTACGGCACCGCCTACACCCCCGAGCTGAACAAGCGCGTAGACCCTACGCACCCGGACAGCCCCCACTTCAACGGCTACGGGATCAACCCGGAGAGCGAGGGCACCGTGGCCGAGCTGCTGACCTTCTATGTCGAGGGCAAGCCCCACCCGCTGAGCGGCATGAAGCCGGACGCGGAGAGTATGGAGCGCGGACACCCGATCTGCGGCGACATGACCGCCCGGTGGCGCGCGTGGCGTGGTCCCGCCGGCCACTGGCCCAGGTACGAGGAGGCCGGGACGCCCTACCCCGGCCCCGCCGCCCGAGGCTGGCCCCGGCCCTGTCCCCGCCGCCCGCCGGTCCGCCACCCGGCACGTTCGAGGATGCCCCGCTGTTCTGACTGTCAGGCTTGCCCGTCCCCTCTAGTGTGCGCTACACTAGAGGGGACGGAGAGGGGAGGCCAAGCCCCGACCGCCCCGGGCGGGACCACCGCCCGGAAGCACTCACCGAAAGGGAACCACGATGACCACCCAGACCCGCACCCAGACCACCAAGCCCGCCGCCCTGTGGATCGCCCGCGATGGCCGGATCACGTGCGTCACGCACGGCGGGATGGCCCTCAGAGCCGCCGTCGAGGCCCACCCCGAGCGTCTGGTCCACCTCACGGACCTGGACGACTGGCAGGCCGTCACGCCCGCGCATGTCGAGCAGTGGGCCGCGCAGGTGGGCACCGACGCCGCCGCCGAGGTCGCCCGGTGCGAGACGTGCCGGATGCAGGCCCCCGCGCGAAAGGATCAGCCCATGACCACCGAGCCCGCGCCCGTCATCGTCTACACCCGTCCGTCGTGCGTGCAGTGCACGAGCACGACGCGCGCGCTGGAGAGGCGCGGCATCCGCTACGCGGCCCGCCCGATGACCGAGGACGACGCGGCCCGCTTCAAGGCGCAGGGGCACATGCAGGCCCCCGTGGTCGTCACCGAGGCCGAGACGTGGGCCGGATATCGGCCCGACAAGATCATCACGATCCCGGCTCCCTGAGACGAGAAGGCCCCCGCCCCCAGTCGGCCAAGACGGGGCGGGGGCAACGCCCCCGGAGGGGGGGGGAGGGGGCGCACTCACCGCCGTGGCAGTTAGAACGGGATCACCACGGCTACCGGCCAGCCTACGACACAACTAGGAGCAGCAGCCATGACCAGCAGCACCATCCACGACATGCAGCGAGCGGCGCGCGCAGCTGATGAGGCTACTAACGCCCGCGAGCAGGCGCGCGCCGCGCGGGACGCAGCCATTCAGGACGCCCGCGCGTCCGGCAGCCGGCCCGTGCAGCTCGCCGCCGCCGCAGGACTGAGCCGCTCCACCGTTCATGCCGCCATTCGCGCAGCCCAGGGCACCGCGCGCGGCGGCGACCCGCTGGCCCGCGTGCAGCGCGCGGCGGAGGAGTGGCGCGCGGCGAAGGACGCCGAGCGCGCGGCGCACGACGCCCGTAACGCCGCCATCGCCCGCGCTCTGGACGGTGGGCAGGCTCAGCCGGCGGACGTGCGGGCTGTGACCGGATGGGCCGAGGCGCGCGTGTACCAGGCCCGTGACGAGGGCCGCGCGCTGATCGCGGCTCAGGACGCCACAGACGCCTAATCGCACCCCGTTGTGGCGCATGAGTTGTGGCGAGTCATTTGGCGCACGACACGCCGAGCATTCCACGCCGCCCCGTCGCATCCCGGACGCCCGCCACAAACGACCGATTTAGCCAGGCGAGGCCAATCGCGCCCGGCATCACTCACCACCACCTGAACGGAGAACGACCATGACCGAGAGCACGAATCCCGAGTACACGGTGCCGCATCACGCTGTGGCGAACTGGCTGCTTGCTTGCGCCGCCCTCGCCGCCCAGCGGGCGGGGGCCGATAGGCAGGCTGTCGAGGTCATCGAAGCCATGATCGACACGCCGACGGCGGAGAAGCGCCGCGCCCCCGGTGGGGCGCGCGCGAAGGTCGAAGCGCTGCTGTCCCAGGTCGATCTAGTGCGCGACGCCGAAGGGACCATCGAGGCCCGGTTCGCCTACCACGACTTCATCGGAGGCCGCGAGGAGGACGACGCCCTGCCGTTCGCCGTCGCGCCGCACATGATGGGAGCCCTGAACCGTGCCCGCTGGATGGGGTACTGGCCCACCGTCATGCGTCCGGCTTACACGGTTGTGATGCATTCTTTGGACGTTCTGCGGATGCGTGGACTGACCGACCCGGAGGCCGTCGTGCTGTACGAGCAGACGTTGAACCAGATGCACATGCTGATGGTCGAGACGATCCGGCAAGAAGCCATCTAACCCCCGTTGTGGCGCGCATCCCGCGCGCCACAGCCCACCCATTTTGGCGACTGTGCATGGCCCCGCTGAGCCGACACCAGCGGTATGATGATCCTGCCTGTAGCTCAATTGGTAGAGCGGCTGACTGATACTCAGGCGGTTGCGGGTTCGAGTCCCGTCAGGTCCACGAGGCCCCCTCCCGGTTCGCCGGGAGGGGGCCTCACCATATCCCTTGATGTGCGCGCAGAGCGCCGCAGCGCCCAGTCGGCACACGGCACGGCGTCACGGTGGTGAGCGGGATGCCATTGCGTCGCATGCGTGGAGGCGCACAACGCGGAGTCGCGTCAGTTCCGGGAGGCCGCGCGGCGACAGTGGTGGGACGAGAGGGAGGAGTCGTTGCTTGACGCGATCCGGCAGGGCACCGCGTACCGGGAAGTGCTCACGGAGTTGGGGATCACCGCGCAAGCAGTGACCGCGCACCGCCGCAGCTCGGAGACTTTCGTGCGCGCTTTGTACGCGGCATTGCTGGATGCACGCGACGAGCGCCTAGAACACGGCACGGCGAGCGGCTGGCGCGCCGGGTGTCGGTGCCCGGAGTGCCGCGCGCACCACGAGGCCACGCGTATCTGAGCGACGCAGCTCAGACGCCACGGGCGCGGACCGTTGGTGGTCCGCGCCCGTTATTCGTCCTCAGCCGTCGTGGGCACGCATAGGGCCGCTGGGCTGCCCTAGTGATGGGAGAGGATTTCAGGCCGCTCTAGAGGCGATGGGCACCGGGTAGATGCTGGCCCCGATCAGCCGGCCCCGTCCGAGCGTGTGTTCAGTTAGTCGCGGGCGCGGGAGCGGGCGCGGTCTCGGTGGCCGTGGGTGCCACCGTAGACGAGGTTTCGGGAGTGGCCGACGTGCTGTTCGTCTTGCGCGGCCGGCGCGTCCGAGTGCTGCGCTTGCGTGAGGCCAAGTCCGAGGGCCGCAGACGGTTCAGCTCAGTCGTCGTCCACCCTGCGCGCTCGGCATCACGGAACGCCGCCTCCGTCTGAGAGTCGGCTTCGGCGGCGGCAGCGTGAGCCTCCTCGCGGCGCGCAAGCGCGTCCGCGATCCGCTCAGCCGCCGCCATGCGCTCCTCGTTCATCCGGCGCATTTCTTCCAGGAAGTGTGTCGTGTCCATCGGCATGGCCCCAGCATAGGGCCGGTGATGCTCGGGCGCATCGAATGACGTTCCAGCTTGTGAACCGAGGGTCACGCTCCGGTCAGCCCCGGCACCAGAGGAACCGACCGGGCAAGCCGGAGCAAGCTATAGGCTTAGGTGCCCTAAGCCGCTTGCCCCCTTGCCCGAGGGCCAGGGGGGTGGGACACTCGGTGTGACCGAGTGGCGTTGCACTGTGCTGGAAGGAGGGCGGCGATGGCCGAGCGAATGCGACAGGCGAACCAGCCTGGTGGGCGCGCTGTCCGGCGCGTTGTGCGGCTGACCGAGGCCGAGAATGCGGAGCTGTCCATCGCGGCCCAGCGGGAGAACAAGACGGTGCAGCGGTACATGGTGGAGGCTGGCATTGCGCGAGCGCGGGGCGTTGACCCGCAGGCGGCGCGCGAGACCATCACGGCGTTGTTCAAGGTGGAGCACCAGATCGCTAAGGTCGGCACGAACATCAACCAGCTCACGCGCCACGCGAACGCGACGGGCGAAGTTCTGCACGCTGAGCTGCGCGAGGAGCTGGCTCAGTTGCGGCATTGCCTGGGCCGTCTGGAGGAGACCGTGGATCAGGTGTCCGTGGAGGCGCGGCCATGATCCCGAACGTCACCCGAGGCGGGGACATGGCCGGGCTTGTCTACTACCTTGCTGGGCCGGGCCGGGCGAACGAGCACACCCGCCCGATGATCGTTGCCGGAGATGAGCGGATCACGTTCCGCGTCGAGCCGGGCAAGGAGCTGAACAAGCATGATGCGTTTGAAATCGGGTACCAGCTGGAGCGTCCGCGCCGCGCGCATGGCACCGCCGTGATGACCTCAGTGTCCGAGTGGGACGAGGAGCAGCAGAGGCACGTCAAGGTCGGTGAACGCGCCGGCCATGTGTGGCATTGCTCGTTGTCGTTGCGTGCCGATGACCGCAAGGTGAGCGCGAGCGAGTGGGGCACGATCGCGGAGCGTTTCGTGGAGAAGATGGGCTTCATCGACCCGGACGGAGCGAAGACTTCCCGGTGGGTGGCGATCCATCACGGCACCTCGAAGAACGGCAACGATCACATCCATGTTGCGGTGCAGCTCGTGCGTGAGGACGGCACGAAGGCGAACACGCACAACGACTTCAAGCGTGTGCAGGAGGCGTGCCGCGAGCTGGAGAAGGAGTTTTCGCTGGCCGTGGTCGAGGGCCGGGGTGCCGGTAAGACGTTGAGCGGGTACAAGCGTGCCGAGCAGGAGCGCGCACGCAAGGCCGGGGACACGTTGCCGGTGCCCGTGGCGCTGCGCCAGAAGATGCGCGCGGCGCTGGCGACGGCCGGCAGCCCGTTGGAGTACGTGCAGGCGTTGGAGGAGGCCGGGGTGAAGGTCGCCCCGTCGTTCCAGCGCGGCACGCGCAACGTGGTGCGCGGGTACAAGGTCGCGTTGCCGGGGGAGTCCTACACGACGAAGAACGGCCAGTATGTGTTCGCCTCACCGTCGAAGCTGGATTCGTCGCTGAGTTGGCCGAACATCTGCGCCCGGTTCGGAGACAAGGGGCGCACGGAGGCGGAGGCGTACCTGAGCGCGTTGCATGGCACGATGCGCCGCCCGGGTCAGCCGGCCCGGTTGCAGCGCCCGGTTCACCGGGTGCATGTCGAGCGCATGATGAGCGGCAAGACCGGCACCGCCCCGGACACGTTGGCGTCCATCTACGCGCGTCTGGCCGTGCAGTACGAAGGCGGGCAGGACGGTCCGTTCAGTCGCATGTCCGAGCGCATCGCCCGCGCCCAGCACAGTGAGCCGAACGGGACGTGGCGGGTGCGTCAAACCGCCCGCTTTGCCAAGGGCCGGGATCGTGGCTGGCTGGCCGTGGTGCGTCAGGCCAACCGCCTGTCGCGGGCGATGATGCACCAGCACGTCGCGGGGGTGCGTCCTCAGTTGGTGCGTGACTTCATGGTGTTGGCGGATGCGTCCGAGCGGGCGCACAAGTCGCTGTTCCCCGATCCCACGAACACGGGCACGACCGTCCCCGTGGGTACACGAGAGATGCAGAAGGAGACCGGTCATGGCTATGGACGATGAATCCCAGATCGCGGAAGACTTCGGGATGATGGTGCGGATGGTCACCGGCGCGTCGATGCAGCTGAGGGAGAACCAGCTGCGCGCTCGTGCGATGCAGGTTCAGAGTGTGCAGAGGACAGGCACGGAGGAGGCGCGCGTGCGCGCCAACGCCGCGCGCGTCGTTCAACACGACCTCTACTCGCGGGATTTCTGGCGTCACGCCGGATCGGAGTCCATCGCGGACCGCTTGGCCGTCGCGGCCGCGCTGGGAAGCAACGAGCCGGCGGCGCGTTCGGCGTGGATGCACGGGGCTGATGTGCTCCGCAGCGAGTTTGGGATCGACCTCCAGGAGATCAACCGGGCGCATCCGTCTTCGCTGGAGCAGCGTCACGCGGCACTGCGTGATGCCCTCGATGACTACTTCGCCCAGCACCGGCAGGACCGCGCCGATGACCGCGCCGTCGCCGAGCAGGTTCAGGAACAGGAAGCGGTAGCCGAGGAGCCGGCGCAGGTGCAGCAGCCGGCCGAGGACGGCCCCGAGCTGTTCGTCATGCACGACCTGTCCAACGACCGGGGCGACATTCGCGCCGTGGAGAAGGATGGGGCGTTGCGCGCCATCGAGAATGCCCCGGACAACCTGGGCCGCGACATGCCCGAGGCGTGGGCGGACGTGCAGGGCTGGATCGGACGCGATGAGGACGTGGACCGCGCGATTGCCGAGAAGTTCCCCGACGCGATGACCGACGAGCAACGCGCTCGCGCACTCGGCCAGGAGCCCGAGTCGGAGACGTACACGGACACCGCAGGCGTGGCCGCACGTGCCGATGAGAAGGACGCGCAGGCCGAAGCACAGGGGGACGCCCAGCGGGAGGAAGCCGAAGCCGAAGGCGACGCTGCGCGGGTAGAACATCTGGACGATCTGGCTCAGGCCGCGGAGCGTGACGTGGCGCATCTGACTGGAGCCGAAGCGGCCCAGCTGTCCAAGGTCCGCCGTATGCAGCTGGAATCCTTCCCCCACGGCCCGCATGTGCTGAACCCGTCCGAGGTGAAGCGCGCCCCGAGGAAGCGGCCAGCAGCGGGTGTCCAGGCCGAGGCCGAGCGCGCGGAGGTGCTGAGCCGGTGAGCGCCGATCCCGTGCTGAACGCGATGCCGCGTTTCGAAGACGAGCCTCCCGAGGAGACCCCCGAGGAGACTCCCGAAGAATCCGACACGGAGCAGGAGCTGCGGACCTTCTACGCGCATGCCGGCGAGTGGGTGAGCGGCTGGCTGTTGCCGCACTTCCGCCGCAACCCCAACAGGTTCCGATGGGACCCGCAATGGTGGCGCTACGAGGAAGCAGGATCGGTTATCGAAGCGATGTGGCGATCCTGGGAACAGACCCGCGTGGACCCCGATCCTCGCGTCATGGCGACGTGGTTCCGCGACGTCTTCTACCCGCTCCTGGGGCACCTTACGTCCGCTGACGGCCCGTTCTGGAACTACAGCGAGCCCCTGGGCCGTACCGACGTTCCCGCCGTGTTCCCTGCCGCGCCAGCCCCGCCCGGTTGGTTCGATCCACCCACCGAGTGAACACGAAAGCGCCGCCCCCTTGGAGGGGGCGGCGCTTTCGTCTGCGCGAGTGCTTCACTCGATGCTCGGGGAGCCTTCCCCCTCCACCTCAATGATCTCCTCATCGGATCGGTAGATTCGTGCCCAGGTGCCCGGCCCGTAGGCCCGAACGAACCCCTCGTCCTCATGCTCGATCACCAGAGCACCACCCCCCTGGAACTGGACCGACAGGGGCACCCTGACGGCCCCTTCGTTCCGCAGAGTGTCCGCCGCGTCGTCACCGACCACCGCGCTGTAGACGTGAGCCCACTTCTGGCTCCGGTCAGCGCCCTGGATGGTGAAGCAAACGACCGTCCTGGCCTTATCCAGCCCAACGCGGGCCATGCCGTCAGCCAAGTAGTCATGATCGAAGTTCAGAAGGCCCCGTCCGGGGACATACACCATGGCACGCACCATCAGCTCGGTGTTCTGATCGTCAGTCTTGTCCGTATCCGTCATGCTTACTCCTCCAGCTCGGTTGGGTGATCGTCAGCCTATGGGCCCGCCGGACGCCTTAGCCGCCGGCATCATGGCTCGTAGTGGTCCTGGGACGCCTTCACGGCCGCAGCGTAGGGCTTGGAGCTGTAGTGCTGTAGGGACACGAGCGCGGCCGGCGCACCCGACGTGGTCATCACGGCTCGCCCGCGCGGCATCGCCGCTAGGTCGGACACGTCGAGCACGCGTTCGCGCTGTACCGATGTGGACACCGAGCGTCCGCCACGGCCCCCGGCGGAGGAGCTGCGGCGCACCACGTCACGATCCCCGACCACCTGGGACAAGAACGGCAGGAAGTCCGCGTCCTGGAGCCCGGAGCCGGCCACACGGACGTTGCTCGCGTTCCAAAGTTTCCGCATCCCCTCGCGCCCGAAAGCCTCCACCCCCTGATCCCAGCCCTGGAAGAACGAGGAGAGCACGATCCCGCGTGAGCCATAGTGCGAATACACGTCCGGCAGCTGTCGCCAGCGGCACACGTTCGCCACCTCATCGAGCACGCCCATCAGCGGCGGGGAGAGCCGCCCCGAGGGCAAAGATGCCGCGTGCTCCTCGGCCTCCGTGAGAATCGCCATCGTCAGCGCGCCGGTGATCGCCCGCGCGGTTCCAGCACCCTCCTTGGAAATCAGGAACAGGGTGTCAGTGGTGGACGCGAAGCGGCGGTGATCGAACTCAGGCCGGCCGACTTCCCCGGTGTCCCGAATCCACGGGATCACCGAGTCATAAGTGAGCACGTTCACCCACGGGCGCATCGTGCCGTAGACACCATCACGCTGCTTGGGCGTGAGGCCCTGAATCTGAGCCAGGGACTCGGCCAGCTGGCCGTGTCCGGCAGCGCGCAGCTCACGCACCGGAGAGTCGTCCTCGGGGTCTTGCGCCCAGCGGGCCACGTCCGTGATCGGCCGGCGGGACACGGCGGCGGCGAAGAACAGGTGCGCCAACAGCCTCTTACCGTCCGACTCGAAATAAGCGTCCGCCTGCGCCCCCGTGGTCGTGGCAGAGGACACGAACACGTCTGTGAGCTCTTCGGCGCGCATCATCGAGCTCACGAACGTCAGCGGGTTCCACCACCACGACGCCGGCTCACCGATGATCCCCTGCACGTCGTGGACCCACACGACGCCCTTCTCCGAGCGAGGCCCGCGCGTGAGGTCCACAATGTCGCGCTTGTTGGAGGTCGCCAGCACCGGGCCGTTGGTCTCCACGATCTGCGGCACGCAGACACAAGTGGTCTTGCCCGCGCGCGGACCCATGATCCAGGTCTGCACCCACTCCCACGAGGCATAGAGCATCCGCCCGCCGTTGGTGAGCTTCGCCAGCGGCACGCCTGGCCCCGCAGCGTCCGCGTGGAGACGGGCAGCGTCCTTGGTCGCGGCCGCGCCGGTCATCTCCCTGAAATCGCGCGACCGGGACATGGACCGGCCCAGGTGGTCCACGCGCGACCTCGAACCACCGCCCATGACTTTCCACCCGGCCACACCCAGCAGGGCCAGCAGCACGAGCGCGCCCACGAGGGCCACGATCTGCCAGACGCTCACCGGCAGCTGGCCCCGAGCCTGGAGCATCACCACGTCAAGCAGCCCGGCCCCGGCCGGCGCGCCAGCGGTGAGCAGTCCCACCCCGGCCCAGACGCCGGCCAAGCACAGCACCACGCACAGTGCGCCCGTGGCGACCATCCATCCGGTGTCGGCCATTCCCGGCTGAGCGCGCCGGCCCGCACGAGGATCAGAGAACATCAAGATTCCGCATCTTCCAGATTCGGTTCGTGTTGGTCTTGGGTATCTCGGCGCGCGTCAGCTGCGTATGGAACGGCACCCCCGGCTCCTTGCCGGTCTTGAGTAGGAAGTTCCCTGCGCCGGGCCGGAGGCCGGCCGTGCCGGTCTGCGGGTCCACGGGGGCCTCACCGATCCAGTCCGAGAGTTGGGAGGCTTCTGCCCGCGTGAGTGCGAACACGTCTTTCAGGTTGCCCATCTCGCGCTCGGCCAGCCCGCCCAGGTACACCATCGCGGACCGTTCCACGAAGCCCCAGGCGACTTGCGTCAGGTGCTCCTCGGGCAGCACGAGGTCATTCATCGTGTGGGTGACCATGATCTGCCCGATGCCCATACCGCGATTGAGGCGGGTGATGGTGTCCACGAAGTACACCATTTCGCCGGAGGCGCGCAGCACCTGCCACAGCTCATCCATCACGAGCAGGTAGGTCCGGGCCCGACGCCCGGCCGCGTTGGCGATGTGCTTCTCCGCCGAGACCGCCGCCGAGCCCATGTTCCAGCACAACGACTGAATGGCCGCCATCAGAATCTTGTCGTTCTTGTTGGCCGCGGAGATGTCGAACACGGCCGGCCGGCCGGGCTGCAAGTGCTCACTGGTGGGCTCGGAGAACAGCGTCCCGTAGGGGCCGGAGGGGCCCAGGGACACCAGCGCATCGAGCAGGTTCTGCACGCGCGCATCGAACGCGGCCGCGTCCTCGTAGGTCAGCGCGATGTTGCGCAGCTCCTCGGGGCGGGAGCGGATCAGCTCGGTCAGGTCGGTGATGACCGGGGGTGTACGCAGCTCGGGGTCGAGCATGTGGACCGCTTGAGTGAGCACGGACGCCTCATGGGGGGCTAGCGCCCGGCCCAGGATCATGGCGACCATGCTTTTGAGCTGGGCCAGACGGCGCGAGGCCATCTCCTCCACCGCCTCCCGCCGCGCCACCGGGTCAGCGATCTGGTGCAGCTGCGCGACGGTCGGTCCCAAGTCCATCGGGTTGATGTGGCCCTTGCCGGGGGCGAACTCGATCACCTGCCCGCCCAGGGCCTGAATCGTTTCCACATAGTCAGGGCGGGAGTCGGCCAGCACCAGCGGGATGACGCCCCAGTTGGAGAGCACGGTGATGATCCGGTGCACCAGCGAGGACTTGCCAAGCCCGGGCTGGCCCAGCACGAACGCGGAGGGATTGGAGATGATGCCCGAGGTGAACCAGGAGACCGGATCGGCGCATACCAGGGAGCGGCGGCGCAGGTGGTAGCCCAGCGGGACGCCGACGACGGGCAGCCCCGCCCCGGCGGTGAACGGGAACATGCCGCACACCTGCACGGCCGAGCCCTGTACCTCGAACAAATCCTCCAGGACGGTCGCCGGCGCTCCGCCAGGCCGGTTCCAGCCCCGAGAGCCGGGGCGGGAGGCGTTGAACGCGCGAGCTTCCGCCCACTTCTGCCACACCCCGCCAGCGCGCCGCTGGGCCTCCTTCTCGGCTTTCTGCGCGGCCTGGCGCTGGCGCTTCTCCAAACGCCCCAGCCGGCGCAGATCACGCTTGGAAAGCGTCAGGCCCTCCATCAGCTTGCGTCGGCCCAGCTCTGCGCGCTCGTCGCGTGCGCTTAGCGGCGACCCGGGGGCCTCATTGACCGTCATCTCGTCGGTGCTCATGTCTCACATCCCCTTTCGGATGCTTTCAGGGATCAGCATGTGGTCGGACAGCACGAGACCCAGCGGCATACCGGCCTGGAACGTCACGGCCTGATTTGCCAGGGCCGTGCGGACGCGCAGCTTGGCCGGGGTGAGCAAGGCGGGCACCTGGCGATCCCAGAACCGCAGCTCCTCCTCATCGCGCACCGAGACGGTGACGATCAGGCCGAACCGCTCCAGGCCGGCACCCTGAGCCTCCTCAGCGGCGGTCTTCGCCGCCGCTGCCTGACGCTGGGCGGCGCGAGCGTCATAACGCGACTGCGAGCCTGCCCACACCGCATCCTTCTGTTCCTGCTGCACCAGCGCCGAGGTCCGCGCCGAGGGGATGGGCCGGTAGAGCAGCGTGACGCGCTTGCGAAGCACGTCCGCCTGGGGCTCCACGATCCGCGAGAGCGCGTTGGAACGGAAGTGCCCGTTAGGGCCCTGCCACATCGTCCACGAACGCGAGAACGCGCGGTCGTGCTGGAGGGTGTCGAAGCCATCGACCATGAACGAGGGGCCGGCCTCCTCCCAGGACAGGCCCGTGCCCGCACCGTTGGCCTGCATCTCCTCCACCATCGGGGCGACGGTGGGGTCATAGGCAACGCGCGTGAAATCTACGATGTTCTGAGCCGTGCACACCTGCACGTTGCCCGCGCCCGTGCCCGCCAGGTTCGCAGTCAGCTCCGGGATCTTGTTGCCGATCTCCTCTGCCATCTCGGCCACGCCGCGATCCTTGTTCCCGCCGTCCAGGCGCCGGCCGTCGAAGGTGACCGAGAGGCGCGCGACGAGCTGCGGCGCGCCCACGGTGTGCGTCTCGAGGATTTCGTTCACTACCGCATCCGAGAACTCAGGTGCGCCCTCGTGTCGGTTCGTCTCCAGCAGATTCCGCACACGGAACCCTGAATCCGGTGAGGACTCGATGCACACCTGAGCGCCCCGGATGCCTTCATCGTGGCCCAGCTGCGTGAGCCAGTTCGCCCAATGAGCCACACGGGATTCCAGCTGCTCCGGGTCGATCAGGGACCCGCCGTCCGGGTACGCCTCGAACACCACCGTGTAGTGATGCACGTCGCGGGAGGAGAGCCGGATCAGGCCGAAGGGGCGGCCGTAGGCGTCCGCGTGTTCGCTCAGCTCCGAGCGGGCCATGAGTCCGGGAAGGCGCGTGGCCCCGTCCGGGGTGCCGGCCCCCGTCGGGCCGGCGAGATAAATGTCCTTCTTCGCCCTCTCCTTGCGTTTCTGATTCCAGCGCACAGCGACCCTCCCAAATACCGTGCGCCCATCGCGCACCTTGATTCTCATCAGCAGAATGACCAGGCCGGTGAAGCCGACCAATACGAATGCGACCAGGAACCGGCCCGTGGCGATCAGCGCGATGAACAGCAGTACGAGCGGGATCAACGCCGCCGACTGAAGGAACGTGAGGCCGAACAGGCCCGAGCGGCGCGGCACGGTCAGATTCCCGAACACGCCTTGCTGGGGCTCACGGGTGGCAGTGCTCATCAGGACTCGTCCCCTTCTTCGGCGTCGATCATCTTCGACGGGTCCAGGCCCGCCGTGGTGGCGCGGAACTCAGCAGCTTGCCGCGCCGCATCCGCCATGCGGCCAGCCGTCTTGCGCGGCCGAGGTGCCGGACGGCTGCCGTTGCCCGTAGGGGTGCCACCAGTCGCAGCTGCGCCGCCCGTGGGGGCGGTGGCCCCGGTGGGTCCGGTGTAGCCCGGCGCGTCCGTGGGTCCGTTGCCGCCGTCCCCGGCAGGGGCGGTGGCTCCGGCGGCAGCTGCGCCGCCCTCGGCAGTGGTGGGGGCCGAGTCCGTGCCGCTGTCCTCGGAGGCCCCGGCGCCCGGGGCGTCCGCGCGGCCCCCGCCGCCGTTGTCGGAGCGGTTGGTGCCGGGGGTGCTAGAGCCTCCCGAATCCATACGCGAGGGTCTGGTGCCGGAGGCCGTGGTGGGGGCCGAGGCCGTGCCGGACGAAGTCACGCCGGGGGCCGTGGTGCCCCCCGAGTCAGTTCCACCCGTAGGAGTCCCGCCAGTGCCTTCCGTCGGGGCACCACCAGCGCCGCCCATGGAAGCGCCGCCAGAGCCGCCACCCGCGCGAGAGGCACCGCCAGCCATAGCCGCCGCGCCCGCGCCTCCCGCGCCGGCAATCATCGCTGCACCAGCCGCCACGCCCACGCCAGCCCCGATCAGGCCCGCGCCGGAGAAACCACTCATCCCCGTGGCAGCCACGGGCGAGAGGAACCGGACCAGCGTCGGGAGCACGAGAGCTGCCATGAGCAAGAGCAGAATGCCGCTGATCGAGGAGGCGATGACCTGCCCGAAGTCCTCCCCACTGTCCTGCAAGAGCATGAATCCGAAGCCGTAGATTGCGGCGGTGAGAGGCTTCATGAGCAGGCATGCGATCAAGTAGGCGTTAGCCTTCCGCCACGACTGCCGCCCGGCCTCCGTGTTCGAACCGGCCGCGATGACCGGCAGGACCACGATCAGCACCAGCAACAGGACGTTGCGGAGCATCAGCATCAGGAAGTTGGCGATAGCGCCGATGAACAGGCACAGGGCCAGCAAGAACGCGGTGCCCGGGGACGCCAGGAACGCCTCTGCTGCCATCGGCTGCGCCAACGTGGCGAAGTCGGCGTTGTCCGTCGCTTGGTCCAGGAGCCACGTCGCCACGGAGTCACCCGCGTTGAGCAGCATCGGGATCAGTGCGATGTAGACGCCCGTGGCGAGCACGATGTTCAGGAACAGCGCGCCGATGGAGACCAGACCCTCGCGGATCGAGCCCGAGGTGTAGGCGGTAACCACCAGCCGACCCAGCGCGAGCAGGAAGCCGACCACGCCGAAGAACCAGACGAACCAGGAGAGATTATCCCGCATGTCCTGGACAATAGGATTGTCAAAATACGGCCCCGGGGCGGACATCCACCACGTCCCGATCTGGCGCAAAATGTTCACCGCGCCTTCAACGATGCTCTCCACGAAGTTCGTAATAGTCTCGTTAGCAAGCCCCTTTGCCGCGTCCCCAATCGCGTCTTTTCCCTTGCAAACGAAGTCCAGGCGAGAGCACTGTTCCGGTGGACCGCTGGCCGCCGAAGACGCCACCGGCGAGATGGACGCAGACAGAGTAGGTACAAGGGCAGCCATGAGCGTCACCGCCAGGCCGTGAAGCCGTCGCGATCCTGCACGATGGTCACGCTCAGATCATTCGAGGAGCTATCCAGCGCCCAATCCTGCCTTTCCGTATCCCACACCATCGGCACCCGCATAACCCCAAGCGCACCCGCGCCAGAAAGCAGGTACTCGATTTCAGCCTCATTCTCGGTGACGAGCAGAACCCGGTAACCCTCCACGACCCCGAACTCCGTGTTTGATCCGTACTGGCCTTCTGCAAACAGCTTCTCCCGATTCGGGCCGTCCACCGCCGAGGACTTATCCCCCGTAGCAAAGTTGTAGACAAGGCTGATTCCAGCCATGAGCGCGCCACTGGCGGTGCGCGAGCTGCACCGCCAGGCGTCGCCCTCCCGTGCAGTCGGGCCGTGTTCCTTGGACACAGGCACGACGCCGCCAGAGGGGTGGCGCTCCCACGAGACGGCCGGGGCCTCCGTGGGGATGTCCTTGTCCTTCGTCCTCGGCGGCTTGCATGCCGCAGTGGTGGCCGTGGGCGTCGCCACAGCTTCACCCGTGGCGGAAGGCGGGGCGGACGTGGCAGCGGCGGGAGAATCCGCCGGCTGCTTGTCCGCCCCGCCGCGCACGGCCAGGAACACGGCCAGGGCCAGGGCCAGGAGCACCACAGCTCCAGAGATGATCCAGCGCCGGCCGAACGGCGAAGCGGTTGGGGTGTCGTCGGTCGATGCCATCTCAGGTCTCCGATCCGTGGTTTCTAGGGGCGGGTGCTCAGATGAAGGTCTGCAAGATCACGCCGGCGGAGACGGCGAGGATGCAGACGATGATCGACAGGAACAGGCCCTTGCCGCTGTTGAACTCGCGTCCCGTCAGGGCCGCGAAGGCCAGGGTGCCGGCCGAGACGAGGAAGCCGGCCACACCCAGGATGATGACGATCCACGAGAGCCAGTTCAGGGCCGTGGTGAGGCCATCGGTGCCCGGGGGCTGCTCAGGAGTGATGTTGGGGATGTTGCCGGCCACGGTCATTGCAGTCTCGAAGAGCACGAGGCTGTCCTTTCTCAGAGATCCGCCGCTGCCTGATGCAGCGCGCGGGTGATGCGGGTGATACGACCCGGGATGCGCCCCGAGTCAGGAGAGGCGTGTCGCCACGCCTCCACCCAGGGGATACGCGTCCCCCGGGGAGTCATTTTCAGCAGGCGCTTCATCGCGCGGCGCTGGCCATCCGAGAGTGTGGGGCCATCGTCCACGATGACCAGCCCGAGCAGGACGGAGCCGGTAAGCATCCCAGCGGCCCACTGTTCCGCGAAGCGGTCTGCGGCCTCCAAGCCGCGCCAGTGACTACGGAACACCGCCACGACCCCGAGTGCCTGGCCGTCAGGGGGCTCAGGCCATGCCTGGCCGTGGTCGCCCACGCCCTCACCCATCAGGGCGGCCAGCGTCGAGGCCCCCGCGCCTCCGTGTAGACCCATCACTGTGATGCGGCTCTCAGGAATCGCGGAAATCTGTACTTTTGGCCAGGTCTTCGAGACCACGTCTTCTGGTGAGATAGGAAGAGCGTCGGGCGAGGCCGGGCCGCTCTCCATGAGTCGCGCTCCCAGCAGGTTGTCGTGCAGCACTGCCTCCTCCGGGAGCTGCGTGATCGCGGCCTCCCGCTTCACGAACGGGTTTGTTCGTCTGCTCACGATGCACTCCTCCTCTAGCCTTTACATGCCAGGTTAGACGTTCTGTGTTCGTTATGCAACGCATGTCGTCTAAGTCTGGCCTGTAGCGAGTAGGCCATATGTCGCTTGACTCGCTTATTTCCCGCATGGACTATAGAGGAGTGATTGTGAACGACGCTGCCGCCGTGGACGAGCTGCTTGCCGATCTGCCCGAGGTGCTGACTCTGGAGGAGATCGCCGACCTGTTGCGCGTCAGTACCGCCACCGTGCTGCGCTGGCAGCACAAGGCAGGGCTCAAAACCCTGGTGCTGGGCGAGCGACTGCGGCGGGTGAGGAAGGCCGATCTGCGAGATTTCTTGGTCACGGCCGATGGGATCGAGGAATCTGATGCCTAACTCACTGCCCGCCGATCCCGGCTTCGACCCCGCCACGGTGCCGCCGTTCCCGGTGCTGACCCTGCACCTGGACGAAGCCGCGGAGACGGTGACGCTGGATGGGGCGCCCGTTGAGCGGGCACCCGGCCAGGAGTTGCGCGACGCCGGTATCGACGCGGTGGTCGCCCAGCTTGCGGCCCGCCAGCTGGAGGCCGTGCGAGTGCGCGTGACCACCCCTGGAGATGACGCCTGGCGCATGGTGGTCACCGCTGACGGGGACACCTACGACACAACCCCGCCCGAGGAGACCGCAACCCGCACCGGGCTGACCCGGCGTCGTCTGCTGCTGGGAGGCGGGGCGTTGGCGCTGCTCGGTGCCGCCGGCGGTGGCGCAGCTCTGGCCCTCCCCCGGTTGCTTGCCCCCAAGGCCCCGCCGGCCTGGCAGGTGCCGGGCGCGGGCGCGCAGGTTCCCGTGGCCCCTCCACCGGGATTCTCCGGTAGCGCGCGATGGTCCATCCCCGTAGGCCGATCCGCTGACGTGTGCGTGCTCTCTAGCGGCCACATCGGCACCGTCTCCGATGACGGAGTGCTCACCCTGCGTCACCCTGACACCGCTCAACCCCAGTGGGCCGGCGCGTCCGCCCCCGACGCGATCCACGACGCCCGCCGCATCACCTGGGACGGCCAGGACTGCATCGGTGTCACCACGGCCACGCAGCTGAGCATCTGGTCACTGACCGCCCCGCCCGTGGCCGGCGCGCCCGTGGCCCCGACGACCTACCGGCTCGAGCAGGGATTCCGGGCCGAGCTGAATGGCCCGGCCCCCTTCATCGAGCTACCCGATTGGTTCGTGGATGTGCCAGCCGCGCAGATGGCTACCCGGCGCATCACGATCCCCGCCGGCACCCGTGCCGGTCTGCGGCAGGCTGACGGCACCCTGCACGCCATCGGGGCCGATCGCGTTGACCACCTCGACGCCCAGGGCTCCAAGACCGGTGAGCACCGCCTCGCCCTCTCCGATGCCCCCACGCAGACGCCCGTGGCGGTGTGGGCCACCGGCCCGGAAACCGTGCTCACCGCGTGGAGGATCAGGGGCGGCAGCCGCCTGGCCCTGATCCGCCCGGCCGATGGAGCTGTGCTCATGGACAAGGCCGTGCCCGAGCGCATCGACCAGAAGACCCGCACCCGCGATCTGGGGAGCTCGTTGCTGCTTGTGGGCTCCGTCTTGGTCTCTACCGGAGCGCAGCCCTTCGCGCGCGTGCTGGAGGACTTCACGGCCACCGCCGCAGATGGGGCCACCCTCTACGGCACGCACCAGCGTCAGCCGGCCACCCTCAGACTCAAACGTGACGCCTCTCCGACGCCGTGGCGCACGTTCACCGATGCGGACGTGCCCCCGCGAGTCATCACCGAGGGAGCCGCCTACATCGTCGCCCCCACGCTCGACCAGACCGTGCTCTACGCGGCCCCCCGCGCCTGAAAGGCCCCCGATGGACGATTCCAAGGGCAAGCTCATTGCCGTCGCCGGCGCGTTGCTCCTCCTCGTGATCCTCACGCCCCTGTTCATCATCAGCCTGGCGGCAGAGGATGAGCAGAAGAAGAGCGCCCTAGTCTCCTGTGGTGCGTCTGTAAACGGTGAGCAGATGATCGTGCCCGAGGAACACAAGGCCGCTATCGCCGCAGCCGCGAAGACTGCGAACTTGCCAGAAGGCGTCATCGCCGCCCAGCTGTTTACCGAGTCCCGTTTCGATCCGAGGGCCTACCAGCCCAGTTCCGGTGCGCGAGGAATCGCGCAGTTCATCCCCTCCACCTGGGACGCCTGGGGCAACGGGGCCGACCCCTACGACCCGCTTGCCGGCATTGACGCGCAGGGGCGCTATATGGCCGAGCAGCAGCGGTTGGTCGGCCACCTCGCCAACAGCGACCAGGAGCGCATCGAACTGGCCCTGGCCGGCTACAACGCCGGGCACAACGTGGTGCTCCAGTACGGCGGCATCCCGCCCATCGAGGAGACCGTGAACTATGTCCGCCAGATCATGTCTCTAGCCCAAGCCGGGTCCGGCAGCTGCGCGATCCCCGGCGGAGACGTGATCGGAGAGGTCGGTTCCGGCAAGTGGGTTCTTCCCCTGGCCGATTCGTGGGTCACCAGCCCGTTCGGTTATCGCGGGTGTGTCGAAGGCGTGGGGTGTGCGGACTACGTTGCCAACCACAACGGCCTGGATGTGGCAACCAGCGGGGGCACCGGAACCGTGGTGGCAGCCACCGATCTGGTCATCACAGAGGTAAGCACCAACTGGGACGCCGGCCTCCCCGTGATCGGTCACGCCCCCGATGACCCCAGCATCGGCTTCAAGTACCTGCACTGTGCCGAGGGCAGCCATCGCGTGCGCGCCGGCCAGACCGTCGCCGCAGGCACGCCCCTGTGCACCGAGGGCCAATCGGGCGACGCCAACGGCCGACACCTGCACTTCATGATCCTCAAAGACGGCACCCCCGTAGACCCCGAGCCCATCCTCCTGTCCCATAACGTCCCGCTGAGGTACCAGTGATGAAGAAACGCCACGCCGCCGCCCTCGCCCTGACCGCCCTCGCCCTGGCCGGCTGCACCGCCAAGGAGCCAGCACCCGAGCCGCTGCCGACGCTCACCACAAGCGCACCCGCCACGGCCACCGCCGAGCCGGCCACCCCCGAGCACGCTGCACACCCCAAGGTCACCGCCGAACAGCAGGCAATCGCGCTGGAAGCCGCCCGCATCATGACGACCTGGAACCCAGCCGAGGACGCGACCCAGACCCACGCTGAGCTGCGCGCCCGCCACCTGATGACCGACGAACGCGCCGCCCGCGTCATCACCCCTGAACGGCCTAGCAGCGGGGCCGAGTGGACGGCCGCAGCCGAGGAGCACGCCACCTCCGAGCCCGTGGTCAGTCTCAACACGCAAGCCGATACCCCCGGTGTGGCCGTGCGCGCCACCTGGAGCTGGAAGCGTCCAGACGGAAGCGCACTGCCCCGCGCCGGCACGCCCATCCGGTACTACACGTTCACCTTCGACCCGGACGACCCAACCAAGATCAACGACTACACCTACACCGACCGCACTACGGCGGCATCCCCGACCGAGTGACATGCCCACACACACCTATTCCCACCTCGCCCCCGGTACCGGTACCATGGGTCGCATGACGACCACACCGCGACGCCCGCGAGGCACCGACACTGTGCAGCTGCACGTGCGCGTCCGACCAGAAGTGAAGGAACGTCTGGACCAGATTGCTGACCAGACCGGCCTTCCCATGTGGGCGGTTGTCGAAGGCGCGGCCCTCTCGGGAACCCCGGATGAGCACGGCATCCCCGAGGGCTGGAACTTGCCCAACCCCTCCACCGACCCCCTGCCGTTCGAGCAGGACACCCGCAAAACCGCATAAAAAAGCGGTGGCCCCCCTGCCCAGGGAGGCCACCGTTCAAGCCTGGATTCCGCCCCTGTCGCCAAACTTCGGCGGAATCCCATATCGAAAGCCCTGACGATGCACATCACCAAGAGGTCTCGACGTGCCTAGGATACCAAGGTCCGCCGGGGAAGCACACCCAGCCGCCCGCCGCCGCGCCGCGATCCAGCGAGCACGCGCCGAGCGTGACGATGCCACCGGCGCGACCCCGTACCGCGTCCGCCGCGTGAACCGCACGCGCGAGCGTTCCCGCGCGGCCCTCCTGGCCGCTGTGCCCGAGGGCACCCGCCCCGCGCAGCACGTCGCGGAGTGGTCCCGCGAGGCCAAGGCCCATCCGCTCATCGACGGCTTGCGCCGTGACGCGCGCGCGCGCATGCACGCGCTCATCGACCACCTGGCAACCATGCAGGGCCATAGCCGCGGAGTCTGCACGGTGCTCGTGCTTTGGGAGCGTCTGCGCCCCGTGCTGGCCGACATGACCCGCCGCACCGTCGCCAACTACCTCCACCGGCTCCACGAGGCCGGACTGCTGTGCACCGTGGCCGGCGGACGCCGCGCCGAGCACACCCCCCAGAAGGACCACAACGAGGCCCCCGTGTACGGCTTCACGGTCCCCAAGACGCCGCAGGACTACGCCGCCGAGGCCGAGGCCGCACACGAGTCTGTGGATACATCTTTCACCCCTCCCCCGTTAGGGGTTGGAGAAGACCACGTGCGCGCGCGGGAGGACGAGTTTTCAGAGCGGAGCCGCTTCGCGGCCCAGGAGATGAACAGGCGTCGCGCTTCGCGCTCCGCATGGCACACCTGCCGAGCCCAGCGGAAAGCCCCGCTGTGGTCACATCACGCAACGGTGGCCCAGGACGAGGGGGGGCACTTGACCCGCCAAGCCATGCGGACTCGCCTTCACGAGATGGCGATGACGCTGCAAGAGCACGCCCCAGACACCCGTGATGTGTCCACCGCTCATGTCGCCAGCATCATCCGCCCGTTCGTCCTCGCCGGATGGTCCGTGGCCGACGTGCAGCACGCCCTCGACTGGACCCCGGACGGCACGCGCCACTGGCAGGCCGCGCAGGGCATGGGCCGGATCGACGCATGGATGCGCGCCCGCCTGGCCCACTGGACCCGCGAGGACGGCACCCCGGCCCGATCCTTCACGCAGGAGCGCCGCGACCACGACGCCCAGGTGCGCGCCCAAATCGCCGCCGACCGTGCTCGCGCGGCCGAGGCCCGCCGCACCGCCGCACGCACCATCCCCGCCGAGGCCCGCGCCGCCCTCGACGCGATCCGCGCGGCCAACGCCGAGCGCCGCGCAGCCGAGCGACACCGCCGCGCCGTCCCTGTCCTGTCCTGACCACGCGAGAGGATCACCCCATGACCACCCGCCCCCGCACCGAGCAGCCGGCCCTTCCCGAGCCGACAAGCGTCGTCGGCTACGCGCGCGTTTCCACCGCCAGCCAGGCCGAGAGCCTGGCCGAGCAGCGCGAGCGACTGCACCAACTCGGAGCCGTTCGCGTCTTCGAGGACGTGGCCAGTGGTGCCCGCGCCGACCGGCCCGGACTCGCCGCCGCCCGCGACTTCCTCCGCGCCGGTGACACCCTCACCGTCACCCGCCTGGACCGGCTGGGCCGATCCATGCTCGACACCCTCACCACGCTGCATGAGCTGGACACCGCAGGCGTGCGCGTGCGCGCCCTCGACCTCGACCTCGACACCGGCACCGCCGCCGGGCGCATGGTCGTGAACGTCATGTCCGCCCTGGCCGAGTACGAGCGGCAGCTCCTCATCGAGCGCACGAACGAGGGCCTGGCCCACGCCCGCGCCCAAGGCCGTAACGGCGGACGCCGCCGCGTGCTCACCGACCAGCAGGTGACCGCCATCGAAGCCGCCGCCGGCACCATCTCGAACGCCGACCTCGCCGCCATGCACGGCGTGTCCCTCCGCACCATCTCCCGCGTCCGATCCGGCACCTACACCCCCGAGTGACCGACACCTGCCCCTCAACGGCCCCAGCTCCTCCCTCCTCACCTCATTCCTGCCCCTCCCCCATCCCTACGAACAGGCGAGTGATCCTCTGAACCGCCCCCGGTCAGCCGGCCCACCGCCAGAGGCCCACACAGCCATCTAGCGCCGACCGCGCGCAGCGCAGCGAGCACGGACGGCGCAGCCGGGTCCAGGGGGTGGCCCCCTGGCGCCGGGGGTGTGGGGGGCGGCGGCAGCCCCCCCCACGAAGCCGACCATCGACCGAGGCCCCGAGCACACGCGGCCCGCCGGTATCCCGGTATCCCGGTACTTGTGTGGGCCGGTACTCCGGTACTACACTGGGAGGGGCGGCGCAGACATGCGCCGCAGTCCTAAGCCAAGAAGGACCGGAGGAACCCCGTGAGCCAGACCAGCGACACACTCACCATCGCCGTGATGAACACCAAGGGCGGTACGACCAAGACGACGACCACCATGCTGCTCGCCCATGCGCTCAACACCGCCGGGCGCACCGTGGAGGTGTGGGACGCGGACCCGCAGCGCAGCGCGACGGAATGGGTGGAGGACGCCACCCAGGCCCACGGCGGAGCCCTGCCGATCCAGTTCCAGACCATGAACCGCGCGAGCCTGAGCCGACGCAGTACCGCCGCCGATGTGCTGCTGATCGACACGCCCCCCGGCGACCCCGGCACGCAGTCCGCCGCCGCCGGACGCGCAGACCTCGTGATCGTGCCCGCCGAGCCCGCCCCTATGGAGGTCTCCCGCGTGTGGGCCACCGTGGACGCCCTGGGGCAGTCCGTGCCCGCCGTCGTGCTGCTGGCCCGCGTAGACCCCCGCACCACTCTGCTCGCGGAGACCATCGAGGCCCTGGACGACGAGGGCGTGCCCCACTTCGCCACCACGATCCCCGCCCGCACGGACTACAAGCGGATGCCCGGTACATGGCCGACCGCTACCAGCCGCCGCGCGGCCGAGCTGCTGGCCCCGTGGGCGCAGCTCGCCGCCGAGATCGAGGAGATGAGCGCCGAATGAGCACCCCCAAGCCCGCTATCAAGCGCCGCCGCGCCAGCACGACCCCCGCCCCGGACATGCGCGCCGCGTTCACCACCGCCCCCGGTGGCGAGGTGAAGAACACCAGCATCGACCTACCCGTCGAGCTGCACAAAAGGCTCCGAGTCAAGGCACTACAGGACGACACGAGCATGAAGGCACTCATCATCGAGGCGCTGGAAACCGTCTACCCCGCCGACTGAATACCGTTGTACCGGACTACCGCCGCCGGTAGTCCGGTGCGACACGAGAGGAGCAGCAAACATGACCACGAACAGCACCGCCGAGCAGTGGGACGAGCTGGCCCGTCGAGCGCGAGCACTGGCTGTCGAGAGCACGGAGCTGGAAACCGCAGCCGGACTCCGCGAAGTTATCCACCAGGTCTACGAGATGACGAAGTTCGACCGGCCCGGCGGTGAAGGACTGGACGGCAAGGACGGACCCGAACGGCGCGGCATCGGCTACATCCGGGACATGGCCGAGGACTACCACGTCCGCACCATGCACAACCGCCGCGTCTAACCGCCCAGGACTACGGCCCCCGCCAGCATGGCGGGGGCCGTAGCGCGTGCAGGGGCCGGGCCGGACCCGACCAGGCGAAGCCCTCCCCCGTCCGCATCTCCCATCCTGTCTGATCGCAGCCTGGCCTAATGGTCCAGCCACGGCATCGGATCGCGCCCCGGAAGGGGAAGCCACCGCGCCACGTCCAGCTCGATGCGCTCGACCCACCCCGCAGGCACCCACGCCGAGAGCATCGGCCCACCGGGCACGTCCTGCCACGACACGAGCACATGCGAGGCCGACCAGCGGCACGCCATCGCGTCCACGTCCTCCCGGTCCGGGAGCGCCACCCGCACCAGCGGCTCACGCCCGTACCGGGCCGAGGACACATCGGCCGGCGCACCGAAGGCCGGACCCTCATACACGCGGATGCTCATGCACCCGATCCCACCACGAGGCCCGGACCCGGTAGGAAGCGGGGGCGCTCCGCCCCCCGCACCCCCAGGCCAGCGCGGCGCTGGACCCGGCGCGGGGCCGTGCTCGCTTCGCTGCGCGCGACCCCGCCAAGAGGGTGCAGCTCGCCAGGGCAGCCCGTGGGCGAGTGACACCACGAGGCTACGAGACCATCCCGTCGGTGCTCGGGGCTGGGGGCGGGAGCAGAGGGGATCACATGCAGCAGCAGGCCAAGAACGCGAACAAGTACCGGAGTACCGGGGGCGGTAGTGCGGTAGCTGGGGGAGTCTGCCGGCTCATCCGCCGCCGTGGTCACCAAGGGGGCCTAGACGGGGGCGGATGCCCAGCGTGAGCTAGTCCCAGAGCCCAAGTCAGGAGGCCACGGAGCGGCCCTAGAGCGGCCTGACATCAC
>NZ_JBJDQQ010000007.1:4115-44250 GCF_044903545.1 Microbacterium sp. NPDC006705 | reverse complement strand
GGTGATCATCATCCCCAGCGGCCGGCCGCGACCGTCGCAGACCGCTTAAGACTCACCCAGCCGGGAGCGAAACCTCTTGATCAACACGGCCTAGGGGCCTCGTAGGTCGCCCCCATCGCTTCACGCCCCCGACCCTTCAGCCCGTCTCCAGGGCTCGAGCACCCGATTCGGGACCCGAAACCGTGACCATCTCCCGGCCACGCCCCGCCCACGAAACGCCCACTCGTGACCACGACGTGACCGGGCAGTGGGCGGCGAGGGGCCGACGATCAACGTCAGCGCGCAGGATTCAGCCCTCGGGAGGGCGTATCGAGGCGGTGGTCGTCGCGTGACCAGACGCCGGACACCTTGTGACCACGACGCACCCACCGCCCGGTCGCGACACCCGCGTCGTGTGTAGGTGGGGCGTCGCTGGACCGGGGGCTGACCACGCGCCGGACAGGGCGCGGTCAGTAGACGGCCCGAGCGGGTGGTCGAAGTGCTGTCGCCGTCCACGACGCCGCAACGGCTCGCCTCGGTTACTCGGTCGGAGGCTGTCCTACCCCGCAGGGAGTCAGTCCAAGCAGGTCGACGACAGTGCTTTCGTCGATCTCGAGAACCTGCACATCGAGCACCGTCCCGCCCGAGTGGTCCAGAGCGACAGCGGGTGACTTGATGTTCACCGTCTCTGCGACCACGAAGTCCTCGCCCAAGCGCCCGGGAAGCGCATCGACGAACGCTTCTCCGTCGAATCCGGGTTCTGGCGTGACTCCCCACTGGATGGTCGCGTAATAGGTGCCGTCGCCGCAGTCTCGGTAGGACGGGTTAGGGGTGTCCACTGTTACAACCCCACCGGGAACCTGGTTCGCAATCTGTTGTAAGAGCGCCTCAGTCTCCGCCTGTGCCTCTTCGAGCGTCGGTCGCTCCGCCATCGCACATCCCACTGTCGTCAAACCCGTCAAAGTAAGAACAGCGACACCCGCAACGGCCCCTCGACGCTTCTGCACGAAGATCATCCTGCCGGAGGGCGCGCGATGCAACAGCGTCGGCCGACCTCGCGGAAAGAGGCAGCCCCCGGTCGCAGCGGATGCTGCGCCGAGGGCGGATCGAGAGGCGGCCGGGAAGCCAGCGCGAAAGAAGAAACCCCCGCCACCCGAAGGTGACGAGAGTTCTTCCGTGGGGATCCTCAGTAGCCGCGATCGGCGGCATCCATGAGTGCCCGGGCCAGGAGCCAGGGGTCGGATGCGTACAGCCCGGAGTCGGGCGAGCCGTTGAGCTCGACGATGACGGGGCGCTGCCGGTTCGCATCGATGGCGACGTCGATCACCACGGTGCCCGCCCTGCTCCTTTGCTACTCGGCGGGGCCGAGCTCGAGCGGGCTCTCCGGGCTAAGTGAGTGACCCCTGCGCCCGCGAGCGGTGCACGGTGAGTCCTCCGGGCGCGCGACTTTGAGCTTCGGCCGTCCGACTACGCGCAAGTCTCTGCGCCTCGCGGCGATAAGCGCGTGTACGGCGACTCACCTCGGCTGCGTCAGATCGCCACGCAAGACCGGGGGGCACTTTCATAGCCCTGCCCGCACCGAACACGGGGAATAGGCGTCGAGTGCCCCCACCCCTGCGACCCAATCGATACCGAGCCGTGATCAATGCGGATTCTGCTCGTTGTTGAGCTCAATCGGCAACTTGCAGGGCATGAGCACCGCAGAACTGGTGAATCAACGAGACGTCGAGGCGGTACGACTGGACCTGGCGCCCTTACCGCGACTTCCGCGGCGACCGCACGGCGCCATAACTCGGAGTAGCAATGACACTTACGCCAACGCCCACGTTCACACCCGCTCAGCTACGCAGCTTGGCCCTCCTAGAGCCTCTAAGAGAAGCGCAGGCGTACGTTCAATCTCATCCTGACGGCCCGCTCATGCCGACACCGACGCCCGAACAGCAAGCACTCGAAGGAAGCATCCTGAAAGCGTTGCGGTACCTCCTCCTTATCGATCAGCCCGAGTACCCAAGTGAGGACCGCATGGTTCCACTCGCGATCAAGGCCGGGCGGAATTACCTCACCCTCACCGTTGGCCAACGCCAACTGGCCAGCGAACTGTGTGCGCTCCTACCAGCCTGGAACGTAGACGAGGGGCTCGCCGTAGGCATCCCGTTTCTTCGCGCTCGTGAGAATGCTGATCGCACTGGGGTCAGCCTGTTTCGGCTCGGTGTCGATGCGGAGGTGACCTTTGTTGGCGTCTCGATGTCAGCGCTCGAGACGGAACGCGAGACCTACATGCGTTACGGCAATCTCGTAGGCTTCCTCCCCGGAGACCCGGTGCTCGGCCGCGAATTCGACGTCCAGCTCCGAGATAAGGCGGAGTTCATCGCGCTCAGCGCGGTGGTACGCAGACTTGGCCTCTTTCTTTCAGCCGACCCCTTCGTGATCGAGACATGGACGACCCCCGGCATACTGCACGTGGAGCTGACTGTCCCCTCACACGAGCCCATGCCGCTCGTAATGCTCCTCGAGCATCTCCAATCGCCGCACTTTGCGCCGCGGTTCAAGCTCACCGGAGAACTCGGCCACCACCACCTCCTCAGTATCGAAGGCTCGACAGTGAAAGTGAATGTGCGGACCCTCCCTAGATTGGCCAAGCCAGAACGGACTACCCCTGACCGAGCTCACGCCGGCCCAGCCGACGATTGAAGCGGCGGATCCTCGCGCTTCCCGGCACTCGGGCGGCGGTCCCGGGTATCAGCAACCCGTTCGCGGCCTTCCTCTCGGCGCCCGGCGGGCTGCGGTGAGTGGGCATGTCGAGTCGCCGGTCTGAGGTCGGCGGAGGTGAGAGCCGCTTCCCACCGTTCATGACCCGCGGCTAGTGGACGGCATCGCGGCGACGGGCTAGCCTGGAGGCATCATGATCAGCCCGTCGCCGCAAGGCGCGGGCTGATTTTCTGTATGCGGTCGCACCCTGGGGCTCCGAGAATGCTCCTATCCGAGGTCACGGCACATGCGCGGCCACACGGCCTCACCCCGGAGGTGCCACCGAGGGGGCCTCACCGCTGAAGGGCGCCTCCGAATGACTGCCCCCAGCACCATCAGCCGGCCCGAAAGCCCCCCGATCGACCTCACGCCGGAGAGGTCGCGACTGCCGGACCCGCGGCCACCGGTGTAACTTGCTGCTCCAACGCATCGGTGGCCGCGGCCCGTCTGGCGCGAGTGCTTCGCCGCGTCGTCTCACCTGACCCGTCCCCGCAGGGCATCGCACGGCGAGCAGTTCGGATCACCCCGAGGACGACTGTCGCTGAGCGGCACCGACGCTTCCCCGAACTGCACGCGGTGCAAGCCGATGAGTCGGTTAGCGCCGCCTTGCAGCCGCTTTCGGGAGGGCTCGAGCGGTGACCCGCTCACGTGTACCGTTTTTTTCGGTACACGCATGAGCGCTCGGCGCGGGGAGAAACGGCCGGTCAGAGGGTGGTTCCTGGTCGGCGGTGCGCAGCCGCCTGATCCATGTACCACTTTGTGTACCGGCGATTTTCGCGGCGAATTAGCCGCTGACCGGCCGTTTTGGCGAAATGTACCGTTTGTACCACTGCTGAGCGGAAACTCTCACACGTGTGCGCATGCGCGTGTGCGTATAGGAGTTCACGTGGAAAAACGGTACAAACGGTACATTTACTGATCTCTTGAAGAAAAAATAGCTCCTGATCGGGACATACTCCCTGAGCGAGCGGCACCCGGGTGTACCGTTTCGTGTTTCAAAAACGGTACACCTGCTACCCGATAACTAGGCTGACCTGGCATTTTCGTGTACCAGCGATTGCGAGCAGAAACGGTACATCGGGCACAGCGGGAGCCCCGCGGAGGGTCAGCCGCCCCTGATCCCGCGAGCTTACTCACCTGAGCTAGGGCGGTCGACCCACGGGATCTCAACGCTGTAGCCGCAGTAGCCGCACTCGAACGCTCCGTCCGCTGTGCGCATAACCGTGCCGCACAGGTCGCAGCTCGGCTGCTCCCCGCCCTCGAGCTCGTCGTGCGGCATCACGGCGTCAGCCTAGATCGATCGCGGCCTCCGAGTCCCGACCTGGAAGGATCTTCACCATGATCAAGCCGGCACCAGCCACGCCGACGCGGCGACGCGCAGGCTAGGCGCTTCCGAGCGCAACCGGCTACCTTCTACGGTCGCCGCCGCACGACGAGGATCGCACCATAGATCAGGATCGCGACGAATGTCACGACCAGGATCGGCCCGTAGAGCCACACCGGAACGCCCAGCCTTCCGACCCGCTCGTCCCCTTCGACGAACATAATCGTCGCCAGAGCGCCAACCGCACCCACACCACCGAGCGCGACGAAGAACCACCCGGCTCGCGGCCGACGACTCATGGCTCAACCGATCGTGCGACCCAGTGCGACATGACTCCATCATGCTTGGCCCCTCGCCGATCCGTGGAGGAGCGTGCGGCCATAGGCGCCGCTCGCTGCTCAGCCCCATCTCACTTCAAGGGGTCTGTACTTGACCCGCGATATTCGCAGTTATCCGCACTATCTGGACGCATGCGCTCGGAGGTGGGGCGAGGCGTCAGCGCACGTTCACGCTCGCGCAGCGCCGGATCACTCGTCGATGTCGCCGGCGATGAAGGCCGCGACAGCACGCGCTACCGCGTCGTGACGATCCTCACGGATCGCGGTGATCGGAGTCGCCTCATTCAGCAGGGGGTTGCCTCCGATGAACCACTGGCGGGCAACCTGTTCACCATCGGCCGCGGCGAGTAGCGCCCATTGGCAGTGAGTGAACTGCAGTCGGTTCGCGAACTGATCTCGAGGCACGGGGCCATCCGGTTTGGCCCAGCGACTCGGGAGCCCGCGATCATTCGAGCCGAACAGAGCGGCCACGAGCGTCGAGCCGAGCGCAGCGTCCAGCTCCCTAACGATGTCGTGGATGTCCATCCCGGTGGTGCGTCCGTGTTGAGCGGACGCTGGCGATGCCGTCACGAAATCAGCGTACGCTCGTTGCCCGGGGGCGGCTAGGCTTCGATCTTAGATGCTACCGATAATCTACGTTATGTCAGCCGTTGGCCATACGAGACTCCACACACCGAGCTAATACATCGCCACCGAGGCTGCGAGGGCGCGAACCTCAGCGCCCTTGGCGCGGTGATCGCGCCCACGAAGAGGTGAAGCGTCCGCCTCAGAAGCCTCACAGACCGCCGGGTGGCCCAGAATCGTCCACTCCACATAGACACCTGTAGCATGATGCCAAAAGGGGCCGGTCGCCCGGCCCCTTTCCCTCTCACAGGCCCCGTCAGCAGGCTTACCTGGCTGCTTCCCGGGGTGGCATCCTCTCACCAGCGACCTACGATGTCGCGGGAGTGAGAGGAAGTTACGTGGTCACCGACTCATCCTCGGTGGCCACGTTTGCTTTATCGGCTGCCGCCTTCGCGCGGCCCCGAGGACTCGACACCTTGTTGCCAGGCTTGCTGATGTCAACAACCAGCAGGCCGTCCTCGACTTCCGGGGTCCATCGGTACGCCTGCGACGTATCAAGGCCGATGAACTGAGTGAACAGAGTCCCGGCGACGAGCCACGGTCCCTTCTCGGAGTGACTGCCCTGCGCTCGAAGCGGGTACGCGTTCTGGTTCGTCAACTTTGCGGGCCGCAAGGCGATTGCTCTACGGTCGGGATCCCACAGAAGTTCCACCCCTTCCGGAGCACCGAGCGCGTCGTACGCGGCCTTGTTGACGGAGATCAAACCGCGCTTTTGGATCGTGACTGACGGCACAGTTGAGACAGGGGCGCTGCCCTTCTCGTAAACCTGAAAGCCCATTGACTCCCCTTCCGCTGCTGTCACTCCGAACACTACCGCATCGATGGAGAAGTTTGCCAACAACTTTCACCGGCGTGTCGACAGGTTGAGTTGGCGGCTCGGGTCAAGGACAGATGCCGCCCGTCAGCACGCTTTGAGGATCGGAGGAATCGTTTGGAAGCGGTTGCGGGACCTGGTGGTTGACCTCGGAAGTCAATGGCATGCATGAGTTGATCGGCGACAGCCTGAAGGCCGTTGTGACGCGCATGTCGCTCCGACATAACAGATGCTGTCGCAACTTCTCAAACACGCCAGAAGCAAACCAGCGGACGGTGGGCGATGCGACCAACCTCTGGTCACGTACTCAAGGCTCTAGATGGATGCTTCGATCTCTACCGCGGTGCGCATGGTACATACACTCAAGGATCTACAGGTTGGTGCAACCGCGCGATCCGAAAACTCTAGCGAGAGTCTCGAGCCAGCCCTTGAAGCAGCTGACCGCAGAGTCTGGGCCGAACCCGGAGGCCGTACGTCAACGCGCGACGAGCAGGCCTCGCGCGTGAAGCGCAAAGCGTGCGGGAGCCCCGGTCGAGGATGACTCCGGACCTCCCAGCCGCGGGCTACGGGAAGAGCAGCTTGAGGCTGTTCAGGGTGAACGAGCCAGAGCTCAAGGCCGCATGGTCTCATGGCGAGGCTCCCGCGACAGGATTTTGTTCAATCGCCGGGGGAAGCTTGCGACCACAACTCGTGTCGATCCCAGCCCTCGCCGAACCCCATGCTGTCTATCCCGAGGAACGGAACGCTGGGGAACCCACCGACGATGTTGCGCAGACGATTAACCCACTCTGAGTACCCCGAGATGCTACGGAGCAGGTAGGCCATGACCGCGAGAGCGTTATATAGGCCAAAGTCCTGCTTGGGGGCATGGTCGTCCCGGAGGTGCACGAGGAGCGGGATCGACGCGCCCCTGGGGCGCGTCGGCGCGTCGACCAGCTTACGGTTGAACAAGCGAGCCTGGTGGGCAGCGACGTTCCGCACATAGTTCGTACTGGCGATCCAGCTCGTCAGGATCTTCTTGCTGGGGACGGCATAGTGCATGGCGATCTCGGTAGCGACATCGTTCTGAAGGCCCTTGTACAGATTGGCAAGGTGCCCGAGCTCGAGGATCTCCGTCAGCGCCCAGATCGGCATCTGGTCGTCGTACTTCGTTCGGAAGTGCTCAACGAAAGCCTCTTTTGAGCTAGCGCGGCGTTCATCGATGCGCTCTAGCCACTTCGAATGCTTGCTCGTGGTCTCGCCAGTCATGTCATCGACGTACGGCTCCACGAATGCAGGAGTGAAGGTGCGCGGTTCGAGGTGAGCAAACGCGGATCGTCGGCCAAGGATGTAACCCACCTGAGTGCGTAGAGATACCTCGATGCGCTCAACCGCCTCAAGGACATGCAGGCGGAGCTTTCGGTCAAAGGCGATGAGTTCAGCAGCATGTTCGAGACGCGTTCCCGGACGGTAGCTGTTCAGCACTCGGATACTCGAGCGTCCGTCGTCTTCGGCGATGGGCTCAGACTGGCGTGCCGGGTAGAGGTACCCGGTGAGCCTGTAGTAACCGACTTCCTCGAGAAGGTGTGCGGCCTCCGCTGTGTCGTCGACCGTAAGCCCTCTCCCCCGTAACTGAGCAATCTGCTGCTCGATCGACAGCCACGGCTTCGCGTACGCGACCACATCTCTCCTAAAAGAAAATCAGCCCGAGCCGTGAGGCGAGCGGGCTGATCGTGATGGTTCTAGGGTAGCAGATTCGTGAGGTCAGCAGGTTCGTGACCTTCGCTGGCAGTCGACCGGTCGCAGTCGGTGACCATGACTGGGCTGTGCGACGGTGCTGCAGGTGATCGAGGCACGCCAACCGCTGGGGGCGGTCGATGACCCGGCTCGATCGGCCGTGGTCGACGAGGACACGCTCGCAGCCGGCGGCCGGAGTTCCGCCGCCTGGGCGTCCGGGTTCTGCTCCCGCTTCGAGACTCGGGCGTAGCCGACTTCATGTGCCATGCCGAAAACGGTACTGCCGAGGTTCCGGCGCGATTCGGTTTCGGCAGGGGGTTTCGGCGGATCGATCCTCGGCGTGTCGCGCGCCTGCTCGTCGACGTCGACGAGCCCGCCGGAAACGATCGTTTTCGGCAGCCTGGTAGATCTATGTTACTGGTCAGCGTTCGCTGTATATTCATCTGGTGCTGACTGTTGCTTCTCGTCTCGATGTGATGAACCGTCTGGGTCGCGCGATGGCGGATCCTTCTCGCTCGCGGATCCTTTTGGCGCTCTTGGACGCGCCCGGCTACCCAGCGGAACTCTCGCGTGACCTCGATCTGACGCGTTCAAATGTCTCCAACCATCTGACGTGTCTGCGGGGGTGCGGTTTGGTTGTTGCGACGCCGGAAGGGCGTCGTACGCGATACGAGATCGCAGACCCGCATCTCACCGTGGGCCTGCGGCACATGCTGGAAGCGGTCGTCGCGGTCGATAAGGGCGTTCCGTGCACCGATGAGAAGTGTGAGTGCTGCGCATGAGTGAAGAGTGCTGTGGCCCGGACGAGCCCCGCAAGACCCGCACCATTCAGCGCATCGAGCTGACACGTCCCCGTGCTGCGGGAGGCGCGTGCTGTGCTCCCGAGCCGGTACACAACACCGTCCCGACCCAGGCTCACGAGGAAGGCGACGCGTGCTGCGGTCCGGCCCTGCCTTCGAAGGGCAGCAGGGGTGACGATGAGCACGAGGTGCGTCCGCCGTGGTGGCGCGATGTCGCCCTGCTCCCCTCCGTACTCTCCGGACTATTCCTGATTGCTGGCTACGCGCTCGAGTGGGCGGGTATCGAGCTCCTCGCCCTCGTGCTGCAATGGGCTGCTCTGCTGGCCGGAGCCTATACGTTCGTCCCCGGTGCGTTCCGCCGGCTGATCCGGGGACGGCTTGGTGTCGGGCTGCTGATGACCATCGCCGCGATCGGTGCGGTACTCCTCGGCCACGTTGGTGAGGCTGCGACTTTGGCGTTCCTGTTCTCGCTGGCGGAAGCTCTCGAGGACCGGGCGATGGATCAGGCGAAAGAGGGTTTGCGTGCGCTGCTGTCCCTGATTCCCGAGACCGTGCGTGTCTCGCGTCTCGCTGGCGACACGACGATCCCGGCCGCGGACGTCCGTGAACTCGACATCCTCGTCGTCGGGGCGGGTGAGCGTGTCGCGACCGATGGTGTTGTCGTCGAAGGCCGATCGAGCCTGGACACCTCCGCGATCACGGGAGAGTCCATCCCCGTCGACGTGTGCCCCGGCACTGCGGTCGCGGCCGGCTCGGTGAATGGTGCATCAACGCTGCGGATCGAGGCGACCGCGGATGGGCGCGACAACTCGCTCACCCAGATCGTGTCCCTCGTCGAGCAAGCCCACGCCCGCAAGGGCGACCGCGCACGGCTCGCCGACCGGATCGCCCGCCCCCTGGTCCCCGTAGTGCTGATCGCCGCGGCCCTCGTTGCCGTGTTCGGGTTCATCGTGGGAGATCCGGCGACCTGGATCGAGCGTGCACTCGTCGTCCTGGTCGCCGCATCTCCCTGCGCTCTCGCGATCGCCGTGCCGGTCACGGTGATCAGCGCTATCGGCTCCGCGTCCAAGTTCGGCGTCGTGATCAAGTCCGGGGAGGCGTTTGAGCAGCTCGGCACCATCCGTGCGGTCGCGCTAGACAAGACCGGAACCCTCACCCGCAACGAGCCGGCCGTCGTCGACGTGCGCCCCGCAGCCGGCATTTCACGGGCCGAGCTGCTGACCTGGGCGGGAGCAGTCGAAGCGACAAGCAGCCACCCGCTTGCCGCCGCGATCACCGCGGCCGCACCCGGTGCAGCTGCGGCCGCGGACGTGGTCGAAGACGCCGGCCACGGAATCACCGGCCGCGTCGACGGCACCCTGGTCCGCGTCGGGAACGCGCGGTGGCTCGCCCCCGGTGCACTCAGCTCGGCCGCTGATGAGATGGGCGAAGACGGCATGACAGTGGTCGTCGTTGAAGCGGGCGGCAAGATTGCCGGACTCATCGGCATCCGTGACGAACTGCGCCCGGAATCCGCAGAGACCGTGCGACTGCTGCAGGATGCCGGTATCGGGATCACGATGCTCACCGGGGACAACGAACGCACCGCTCGCGCGATCGCCGCACAGGCGGGCATCGCCGACGTCCGCGCAGAGCAGCTCCCCGCAGACAAGGCCGCCGTCATCGAACAACTCGCAACCGCGCGCCCGACGGCCATGGTCGGTGACGGCATCAACGACGCCCCAGCCCTTGCCACCGCCACTGTCGGGATCGCCATGGGACTGAAAGGGTCGGCTGCTGCGATCGAGTCCGCCGACGTCGCCTTCACCGGGAACGATCTCCGCTTGATCCCCGGCGCCCTCGCCCACGCCCGTCGCGGCCGCCGAATCATGACCGCGAACATCGTGCTCGCCCTCGCGATCATCGTCGTCCTCTTCCCACTCGCGCTCTTCGGTGCGCTCGGGCTGGCCGGCGTGGTCCTCGTGCACGAGATCGCAGAGGTGTTTGTGATTCTCAACGGCGTGCGTGCCGCGCAACGCCCTGCCGCTCTGCGCGCCCGCGCCGCAACGCCCGAACCCGCCCGCGTCTGACCCCCCTCGGCGACAACCACGTCACCGATCTGGAGCCTCCATGAGGACGAACACGACAATGAGCACGAGCACCACAACCACTGAGCCGTGAAGACACCTGCGCCGCGGTCCCGGCCCAGCAAGGTTGTTCCGAGGACATGTGCCGGCTGTCGACAAAGCCGAGTGGACCAAAGCCCCGGCTCAAAGAAGAGTAGCTAGAACGTCCAGACGGACCTGCGCGACGGCAGCGATAGTCATATACGCCACGATGGTGATCAGTGTTAACCATGGCCAGAGTCGCTGTCCGAGCCGTGCCGTTCGAGCACCGAAGATGCCGGTCCGGGCGTTCCTACCCGTGGTGAAAACAAATAGCGGAATGGTGATGACCCAAACGACCATGCACCACGGGCAGAGAGTGCCAAGCACATAGATGCTCTGGCCGATCAGCCAGAGCACGAATGCGAAGGCGCCTGCGACACCGATATTGAACACGGCCCAGTACCAGCGGGCGAGGTTGGGTGCCGCCCAGAGGGTTACACCAGCACAAAGCACGAGTGAGAATCCGATCAACCCCAGGAAGGGATTGGGGAAGCCAAGAACAGCACCTTGCGCGCTATCTAGGTTTGCAGAACACTGCACCAGAACGGACAGGTCGCAGCCCACGCTCGCGTTCGGGTTCTGCAGCTTCTCGAGCTTCTCTATGGAGAGCGCGAGTGAAGCGGTAAGGCCGATGACGCCGACGCTCGCCAGAAATCCAGCGAACAACGGCTCGCGTACAGGTTGTGTGGTCATTCGAAGCTCCGCGTGAACGAGCGCCGCTGAAACGCGGCTGTACTGCTACCTCTGATCATCGCGTTGAGGTAGTTGAGGTCGGGTGATGTTGCCGCTTTAGCGCCGTCACGCATGAGTGACAGAGGCTTGTTCTTCTTCCTGGATGTGATCCGTTTCGATCTGGAAGGTGGAATGCAGCACGGACACTTCGAAGTGCTCGGCGACGCACTTCTTCACGTCGAGCAGTACGTTTGCGGCATGACCGTCAGTGAAGCATTGGTCTTCGACTACCACGTGCGCGCTGATGGTGGGAAGCCCCGTCGCGACGGTCGAAGCGTGCAAGTCATGGATGTCCTTGACGTGATCGAGTTCAAGAATGTGCGCGCGGACGTCGTCCAGGTCTAGGCCGGGAGGGGTGAACTCCATCAGCACACTCGTGGTTTCCCGGAGAAGTTTGAATGCCCGGGGAACGATGAGTGCCGCAATCAGCAGCCCGGCGATCGCATCGGCTTGAAGAAAACCGGTGGTAGCGATAACGATCGCCGCCACGATCACGCCAAGCGATCCGAGAGCGTCGTTAAGAACTTCAAGGAACGCGGCTCGCATGTTGAAGTTCACGCCGCGGCTTGAAGAGAGCAGGACGATCGCGATGATGTTTGCCGTGAGACCGATGATGCCGAAAATTAGCAGCTCGGCGGCAGGGACCTCCGGTGGTTCAAACAGACGTCGAACGCCTTCGACGGCCGTATAGGTTCCGACGACCAGCAGCAGGGCTGCTTGTCCGAGCGCGGCGATGACCTCAATGCGCCGAAAGCCCCAGGTGCGTTTGGCGTTGGCCGGACGCAGCATGAGGGTCGCGGCGATGAGGGCGACCAATAGCCCGGATGCGTCAGTGATCGCATGCGCAGTGTCGGTGAGAAGCGCGAGGCTGCCGGTGACCACGGATCCGACTGCCTGGGCCGCGACAATGACTGCGGTGATACCGAAAGCGATCCACAGCTTCCTGCGGTGATCGCCGGGCTGGCCGGCTTCCGGGGCGGGGCCGTGAGTGTGTCCAGCGCCCATTACCGGAGCTCCGTTCTCTCGCTGTGTAGGTGGTGCGGTTGACGCAGGTGTGCGTGCAGTTCGGCGTGGGTCCCTGTGGCGCTCAGCAGGGTCTGAGCCGCGTTGATCAGCGCGGCCGTCGCATTCGGCTCCGTCAGGGCGTACCAGGATGACCGCCCCTCTGGGCGGACGGTGATCAGGCGACACTCGAGCAGGAAGCCCAGATGCTTGCTCACGGTGGACTGTGCCAGGCCGACGTGCTCAACCAAGTCACGCACCCGATGCTCACCGGAAGCAAGGTGCTGCAGCACGGCGAGCCGAGTGGGGTCCCCCAGCGCATCGAACAAATGCGCATACACGCTGGTAGCACCTTCGTCCAATATCACCTCGTCCATATTCATCGTCATGCGGCGATGATATCGCCTATAGGGGTCACTCGCCTCTGAATCACGAAACCGGGAAGGGTTATCGTTTCGCTACGGGACGTTCCCGCCGTCTGGAAAAGGCACGGTCGTGCGGCCGCGGTCACCTGCGCGTGCGAGCGTCGCGCTCGGCGAGCTGTTGCAAATGCGCGTTGTACTGCTGCAGTTCCGTCTCCCCCATGCGGTCCGCGTGGCGGTCGCGGCGCTTCGTCTCGCGGTCGTCGCTACGGCTCCACTGGATCGCGACCGTGATCGCGAGGATGAGGGTAGGGATCTCTCCGATCGACCAGGCGATCCCCCCGCCGGTGTACTGGTCCTCGAGCGGGCTCGCGCCCCAGGTGCGGCCCATCGCACCGAACCACTCAGCGACGATGAGTCCCGACTGCATCATGATCGCGATGCCGAAGAACGCGTGCATTGCCATGATGCCGATCAGCAGCAGCAGCCGGCCTGCATACGGCAGTCGGTACGGCACCGGGTCCACGCCTACCAGTGACAGCACGAAGAGATACCCGGTGATAAGGAAGTGCGCGATCATCCACTGATGCCCGAGGTGGTCGTAGAGCGACCAGCGGAACAGGTCGGTGTAGTAGAACACCCACAACGACCCGATGAACAGCCCCGCGGCGACGAACGGGTTGGTGAGGATCCGGGCGACTGGGGAGTGCGCAGCCCAGAGGATCCATTCGCGGCCACCGCGTGTGCCGTCGTCGCGCTTGCGAATCGCGCGGGCCGCGAGGGTGACTGGGGCCCCGGCGACCAACAGCACCGGGATCGCCATCGTGAGCAGCATGTGCCCGACCATGTGCATGCTGAACAGGTAGTCCTGGTAGACGTTGACGACGCCGCCAGTGACCCACACCAGCAGGCCCATTCCAGCGACCCACATGATCGTGCGATATGGCGGCCACGCATCGCCACGGCGGCGCAGCCGCCGCACCCCGGCGAGGTAGAAGAACACGGCGAAGCCGGCGATGACCGCCCAGAGCAGGTCGATGTTCCACGCGGTGAACCACCGGTCGACGGTGAGCTCGGAGGGCAGCGGGGCGCCAGTGAGTCGTTCCGCTGGGGACGGATTTGCCGGAAGCGGTGTGGGGTTTGGTGGGGGCGTGCGTGCGAGCGCAGCCGCGGCGCCGCTGGCCATGCCCATCACCGCCACCTCGAACACGATGAGCGTCCAGAAGGACCGGCTGCCACGGTCAGAGTCACGCATCGTTCCGACCAGGCGGGCGCGATACCAGACCCCGAAGAAACCGAGTGCGACCAGCGCAATCACTTTCACGGCGAGGATCACACCGTAGGGCGACATCATCGCGGTCCACTCCCGCAGGCCGATCGCGGCGCGCACGGTGCCGGACACAGCCACGAGCACGAACGCGGCCAGCGCGATGCTCGAATAGCGGGCCACGACATCGGCGAGGCGGACCCGTGTGAGCACAGGACGAACCATGACGAGCAGCAGCAACCCTCCGAGCCACACCGCGGCGCCGATGACGTGCAGGATGAGCGCTGTCATTGCCTCATGGTGGAACGCATCGTCGCCGGAGTGCCCCTGCGTGCCCATCGGCACCAGAGCGGCGACCGCGAAAACGGTTACGAGGAGGGTGCCCGGCCAGGACCGCACCGCGAACGTCAACACGGTCAGCGAGGCGCCGGCGACCGTAGTGATGAGCCAGGTGCGGCCCACCTCGGTCTCAACGAGGAACCGGCCGATCTGCGCGCCGAACACCGGTCCGGCGTCCAGCGCGGGGTTGAACACATTGACGAAGGTGAGGAACCCCGTCGCTCCGGAGGCCACGGTGAACACGGCGGCAGCGATCGAGGCAGTGTCTAGGGCGACGTCGATCTCCCGCTCCCCGGCCCGCAGAGTGAACAGGGCCGTCACGAGCACACCGACCATGCCTGCCGCGGCGAGGTTCACAATTAGTTTCGCGACCGGCAGGCCCCACCGCACGACGGGGCCAGCATCGCCCAGCTGAAGCCCTGCCGCGCCCCCGCCGAACGCCAACCCCGCAATTAGTGCGACCAGCGCGGTCACGGCCAGGACCGTGGGGCCCGCAGCGCGGAGGGCGCGCGGACTCAACCCGAGGACGATCACGTCCTGGTCGGTGGTACGGGTGGCTGTCGGGGTCACGGCGGGCTTTCGGCTCTTGCGGGGTGGACGGGGGTCAGCTCAGGCCGGAGTAGGCGTGGAGTCCCTTGAAGAACATGTTGACGATGGTGAAGTTGAACAGCACCGTGACGAACCCGATTATGGACAGCCAGGCCGAACGGGTGCCGCGCCAGCCCCGGGTCGCGCGAGCGTGGATATACCCGGCGTAGAGCACCCAGATCACAAAGGTCCACACCTCCTTGGTGTCGAACCCCCAATAGCGTCCCCAGGAATCGTTTGCCCAGATCGCGCCGGCGATCAGCGTGAAGGTCCAGAACACGAATCCGACGATCACGAACCGATACGCGAGGGACTCAAGTACCTCCGCAGTGGGCAGAGTCGCCAGGAACCGGGGGCCGGCCGCACGTGCGTCCTCTCGGGACGCCACAGTGGTGCGGCGCTCCCGGCGGGCCTGCAGCAACTGGGTGACGGCGAGGCCGCAGGCAATCGCGAACAGCGCGGTGGCCAGCGACGCGACGAACACGTGGATGACCAGCCAGACACTCTTGAGCGGATCCATCAACGGGACGACCTCGACGTAGAACGTGATCGTCGCCCCGCCCAGCAGCAGCACCACCATGCCGATCAGGAATGCGCCCAAGAAGCGGAGGTCATAGCGGCGCAGGACGACGAGATAAACGGCGACGATCAGGACCGTGCCGGTCAACGCGAACTCGTACATGTTCGCCCACGGCACGCGTTGTGCGGAAACTCCCCGCAGGATGGTGCCGGCCAGGTGGAACAGGAACGCGAGAACCGTCAGCACCGTCCCAATCCGCGCCCACAGCAAGCGTGACCGCTGGGACGGCGGAACCCGGATATCCCCCGGCGGGACGGGCACAGGTTCCCCCACCTCGGAGTCCGCGGCCACGCCGACCAGCGCAGGCGCTCTGGCGGGGACGGAGCGTTGGGCGAGGTCGATGGTGTATGCGATGAACGCGAGCAGGTAGGTGGCGATCGCCGTCCACACCAGCAGCAGCGAGATACCGTCGAGGGAGAGCGGGTCGGGTCCGGTCATGGCGGGGGTTTCCTCTTCATCATCAGGGGCGGTCCGGTCGTGTGGAGGGTCAGCCTGCGTTCACTTGCAACTAGACCAGCAAGTCCACGGCGGTGCCGTCGATGTACACCTCGAAGGGCTGATTGCAGCCGAGCGCATTGCCGGTGTTGCTTGGCTGCCGATCAGGCCGCCCCGGTCTATGTCGCATCCCGATCTCCGATCGCTCGGGCGGCCTGTGGGCCGCGTCGCTGCTTCGGCCGCCGGTCGCTGTGGTCCGCCGTGCCACGCAGACGGCCCCGGTGTAGGAGGCCAAGCGCGCCCAGAGCGACAATTACCGAGACAGGGAGCGTCCCGGTGACCCACGGGCCCACCACGACGGCCGGGGTGAGCCCGCTGCGCAGCGGAACGGTGGTGACCCGGTTGGCGGCGATGTCCACGCCGATGCTGTCGATGGTGGCGCCGTCTGGTGCGATGACCTGACTGGTGCCGACTGTGGAGACATTGACCACGGTGCGGCCGGTCTCGATAGCCCGCATCCGCGCGAAGGCGAGCTGCTGAATGTTCTCGTCGGTGCCGCGGAAGTCGGCGTTGTTGGTCTGGAACACATACAGCTGCGCGCCGGCGCGGGCGCTGTCCCAAATCACGGTGTCGTAGATCACGTCGAAGCAGATCGCCAGCCCCACCCCGACGTTCCCGACCTTCATCAAGGGCGGGTTAGTGCCGGGGGTGTATTCGCGTTGGATGAGGCCGACAAGGTCGGGGGCAAGGAGCTCGTAGAACCACCGGTCGGGCACGTACTCGCCGAACGGGACCGGGTTGACCTTGTCGTGCCATTGCCGGTCCGCGGGATCCGCGGACCACAGCAGCGAGGTGTTGAACACGTCCGCGCCTCGTGTGGTGGCGGCGTTCACGAGCAGCGGCGCACCCGCGTCTCGCACCAGCCGGTCCAGCACCGCGGCGGTGGCGGAAGCTGTGAGGGGATCGGAGTCGACGGAGCCCTCGGGCCACACAATGAGGTCCATCGGCTGCCCCATCAGCGGCTCGGTGGTGGTGGTCTGCGCGGCGAGCATGTCGCCGGGGAGGCGGTCGTCGAAGTAGCCGGCGGGGCCGTTACCCTGCACCCATCCGACGGTGAACGTGCCGGCATCCGTAGTGGGGAACTGCGGAACCGCGACGAGGAGCAGCACACCAGCCGCGGTCGAGAAGGCACCGCGCGGAAAGCGAATGCCGCCTGCGCGGAGCCACTGCAGGAGCGCGGCACAAACGGCCGCGAGGAAGAAGGATAGCCCGGTGACACCAGTCCATGACGCAAGTTGCGGCAGGGGCCCCTCGACTTGGGTCATGCCCAGCCGCGCCCAAGGGAATCCCGAGTACGGCCATGCCCCCATCCCGACCTCGCGAGTCGCCCAGAGCCCGGCGACCAGCAGCGGAATCCCGACCAGCTGCCCTGGCCCTCGGGCGCGGAACCGCGCGGTCCACCGGTAGGCGAGGGTGATCGGGATAGCCCCGAGTCCGAACAGCACCGCTTCCAGGCCTGCCAGCGCAATCCATGGCACCGGGCCAAGGAACTCGCCCACCCAGACCAGGTGGGTGAAGTAGAACACGACTCCGAACATCGTGCCCACCAGCAGCGCGCCGCCGATGCTGCGGCCCATCAGGGTGGCAAGGGCGAGGACGACGCTGACGAAAGCGAGCGGCCACCACCCCAGCGGCGGCGACGCGAGATCCAACGCAAGCCCGGCGGCCGCGGCGACCGGCGTCGCCGCCCACAACGGCAGCAGCGGCCTCGAGTTGGGGTTGTCCATCGACGGACGTGCCGGGGCGGCGACAGTGAGGAGGGGCGTGGTGGGGGACATCCGTCAGGTGTCTTTCTGGCGGAGGGTGGCGAGGTAGGTGTTGTAGGCGTCCAACTCGGGGTCGCCGTGGGTGTCGGCGTACCGGGCGGCGGCGGCGTCTCGGGCAGTGTCGTCGCGGAACCACCGGTGCATGACGAACATCAGCATCAGTAGGGTGGGGGCCTCGCCGTAGGACCAGGCGAGCCCGCCCGCGACCCGCTGGTCTTCGATCGGGTCAATCCCCAGCGCCAGCGTAGGCGCGGCGAAGTGGTCCACGAGCAGGCTGGTGGCCATCATCAGGAACACGCCGAAGAACGCGTGTAGCGCGGCTTCGGCGAACACGTCGAGAGCGCGGCCGCCGTGGCTGAGCCGGACCGGCAGCGGGTCGGCGGAGAGCACCGGGATGGTGAACAGGATCCCCGCTACCAGGAACGCGATCTCGAGGGTGATGTGCCCTTGGGGGGTGGCGAGGATGCGGTCGGCGAAGTCGGCGAGGTAGAGCCCGTAGAACGCAAGCAGATACAGCGGCAGCGCTACCCAGGGGCTCAGTGCCCACCGCGCGGCCCGGCTGCGCAGGCCGGCGTGGGCTGCGCGGAGGACGAACCGGCCGGCGCCGTGGTGCGGAGCGGCGCGCAGCAGCAGGGTGCCGGGGGAACCGAGTACGAGCAGCGGCGGGATCGCCATCATCAGGGAGAGTTGCTGGAACATGAACACCGACAGCAGCGCATACCCGTACGCTTCGACTCCGAGCCCGGTGACCGCCGCCAGGAGGAGGCACCCCAGCAGGAAACTGACGGTGCGCCACACGGGCCAGCGACGCCCCCGCGTCCACAGCCGGATCGCGCCGATCAGGTACCCGGCGGCCAGGAGCGCGGCGAGAGTGGGTAGGACCGGGAACGGCAGCGGCACGGGTGTCAGGAACCCGAGCAGGGTCGGCGGAGTGTCAGGAATCCACTCGTTCACCGCTCCCCCTCCGCGGTCTCGACCGCGTAGGCGGTCGCGTGCTGCGCGGCGAAGTCGGTGACGGCTCGGGAGAGGGCAGGATCCTCACCGCGGGCAAGTCCGGCGTACTCGACCTGCACACCCTCCGTGCTGAGCCGGGCCTTCACCCAGAGCCGGCGGCGCGGCACGAACAGGCCGGCAAACAGCCCGAGGGTGGCGAGGATCGAGAACGCGAGCACCCAGCCGCTGCTGGGGTCGCGCTGGATCTGCAGCGACGCGAACCGCTTCACCGGATCGGTGTCGCCTGCGATCTCCCACGTGACCGTTCCCCATCCATTCGGCAGGTCCACCGTGTCGCCGAGGGTCAGTTCCAGGGAGTCGAGGCCGGTGTCGCCGCCGGTGTGCTGGGTGAGCCCGTTGACATCGAGCGTGTACACCGACCGGGGTGTGCCGTCGTCGATGCCGAGGTCCCCGCTGAACACGTTGAAGGTGATCACTGGGTTAATGACGTCGGGGTAGATCGAGGTGAACGCCCCGGAGGGCAGCACCCCTTGGGTGGGGTAGAAGAACCCGACCAGGCCGAGCTGCTCGGGCAGCCCGTCCGGGATCTTGATGATCCCCAGCGAGGTCATGTTGGAGTCCTGCGGCAGAAACGGCTGCGACTCGCTGAACACCACCTCCCCCGCCGCGTCACGGACGGTGAGGGTGGGGGCATACCCGTTGCCGAGCAGATAGATGCGGTCGCCTTGGACGGTGATCGGATAATTCACCACCACGCTCTGCGCCTGGTCGTCTTGTCCGGGCTGGCGGATCGTGACATCGGCGGCGAAGTCGCCGGCCTGCCCCGCGCCGGGGGTGCCGGGCAGTCGGTAGGAGACCTGGAAGTCATCGAGGGTGAGTGAGTAGGGGGCAAGGCCCGTGCCGTCGATGAATCGGCCGGGGTTGAATGAGGAGTAGTCGCTGAGCGCGTTGACGAACGTGGTGCCCTCCACCACGACTCGCTGCCCGGTGTATGCGAACGACCCGCCGACCGCGACGGAGACGAGCACACCGACCAGGGCGACGTGGAAGAGCAGGTTGCCGGTCTCGCGGAGGTAGCCGCGTTCGGCCGACACCGACACCCAGCCGCGGCCGTCGTACCGCTGCACCCGGTAGCCGGCCCGGCGCAGCTGCCGCTGAGCCACCCCGATCGCCTGTTCGACAGGGTCGGAAGCCTGGCCAGCGGGAAGGGTCGCCTCCTGGTAGTCGGAGAGGCGGGACAGGCGGGCGGGGGTACGCGGGGGCTGGGAGCGGAGCGCCTTGTAGTGGTGGCGGGCGCGGGGGATGACGCAGCCGATGAGGGAGGTGAACAGCAGGAGGTAGATCGCGGAGAACCACGGCGACAGGTACACGTCGAACAGGCCGACCGCGTCCGCGAGGGCGAAGACGTCAGGGTTGTCGCGTTCCCACTGGATTACACCGTTGGGGTCGGCGCTGCGCTGCGGGAACAGCGAGCCAGGGACGGCGGCGATCGCGAGGAACAGCAGCAGGACGATGGCGGTGCGCATGCTGGTCAGTTGCCGCCACGCCCACCGCAGCCACCCCGCCAGACCGAGCGCGGGCTGGATGATCTTGGGGCCGTCGGAGTCCGCGTGGTCTCCGGGACGAAGCGGGTCGATCGGGTTCTCCCTGGTGGTGTCAGAGCGGGAGGGGGACATTGATCACCACCTGTTGCAGGGCGGACATCAGCGCCGTCCATAACCCGGTCACCATGAGGAGTCCGAGGAGGACGAGCAGGCTGCCGCCGATGATGTTCAGGGCGCGGATGTGGCGGCGGAGAAACCCGACCGTGCGGGACGCCCACCCCCAGCCGAGGGCGAGCAGCAGGAACGGGATGCCTAATCCGAGCGAGTACGCCAGGCCGAGCAGCCCGGCGCGGGCGGGGTCGCCGAGGTTCCACGACATCGACAGGATCGCCGCAAGCGTGGGGCCGATGCAGGGGGTCCAGCCGACGCCGAGCGCGAACCCGAGCAGGGGCGCGCCGATCAGGCCGGCGCGACCCCGGATGCGGGGGCGGAGGGTGCGCTGGGAGATACCGAAGAACCCGATGAACACCAACCCGAGCAGGATGATCACGATCCCGAAGATGCGAGTGAGGATGTTCGCGTACTGCAGCAGCAGAAACCCGAACGTGCCGCCGAGGATCGTGACGGTGACGAACACCACCGTGAACCCGCCGATGAACAACGCCACCCCCACCAGCAGCCGCCTCCGCTCCCCCGCCGTGGTGCTCGCTCCAGCGGCCGACGTCGATGTGGGGCTGTGGGCGCTGGCGGCGCCGCCAAGGTAGCCAAGGTAGCCGGGAACCAGCGGCAGCACACACGGGGAGACGAACGAGACCAGCCCGGCGAGCACGGCGAGAGGGAGCGCCACCCATAGCGCGCCGTCCACGACCACCGAACCGGGGTTCATGAGGACTCCGCCAGGGCGTCGTCAACGAGAGTGGACAGGATGGACGCGCTGGCCAGCTGCCCGATGACCCGTGCCGCAACCCGCCCGTCCCGGTCGAGCACGAGGGTGGTGGGGGTGGCTTGGATGGGGGTGACCTGCGCGAACGCAAGCTTGACGCGCCCGTCGTTGACGTCGATCACACTCGGGTAGGTGACGTTGTTGTCCCGCGCGAACGACAGGGCGGTGGCGGGCTGGTCGTAGGTGTTCACGCCCAGGAACGCGACGCCCTGATCCTGGTACTCCTGCCACACTTCCTCGAGCAGGGGCGCCTCGACGATGCATGGTCCGCACGCGGCGTACCAGAAGTTCACCACCAGCACCCCGCCCCGGTAGTCGTCGCTGGACACCGTCTCCCCGGTCTCGGTGACGCCCTCGAACACCACCCGCTCACCCCGGTCGGCGGTCGGGATCTCGACGACCTGGAAATCGCCGGCGATGTAGCCCTTCTCGTTCCCGTCCCGGTACTGCTCGGCCAGGGTGTCGTTGCTGGTGCAGCCGGTGAGCGCGACGGCTGTCAGCAGCAGCGCAGCGATGAACGGCGTGGGGCGTCTCATGCGCGTCTGACCTTGATCATCGCCCCGGCGACCAGGAACACGATCGCGGCGACCGGTTGCGCGGCGGTCCAGACCGGCCCGTTGAACGGGAACGGGAATACCGGGTTCCACAGCACCGCGATCGACGCGAATACCGGCGCCCACCACCACTGCCGCGCCTGGATCGCGAACCAGCCGACAATGACAGCGAGGATCGCTGCCACGAACAGCGGCACCAGGTACCAGTCACCGCCCTGCAGCAGCGGTGCGAGGAATAGCACCGCTGCTGCGAGCAGGCTTGGTGCGAGAGCGTTGCGCTGGTACAGGGACGGCATCCGCTTGTTGTCGGTCACAGCCCACCCACCGATGAGTTCGATCCCAGGTGCGCGCTGGCGTCGCTACGGGTGGTGGCGCGGTGGCTGCCCCAGACCCCGATTGCCAGGATCAGCACTCCGATTCCGAGGGCGACGTCGGCGAGGTTGCCGATGAACCAATTCCCATAGGCGAGGAAGTCGGTCACGTATCCGCGTCCGAAGCCCGGCGGGGCGAGCATCCGGTCGATCACGTTCCCGAGTGCGCCGCCCAGGATGAACCCGATGCCGGCGGCCCACCATTCGGTGCGGGCTCGCAACGCAGCGATGAACAGCACCACGGTCGCGGCCACGCCGAGCAGGGTGAGCAGCCAGGTGGCTCCTGACCCTAGGCCGAGAATCGCGCCTGGGTTGAAGGCCAATTGCAGCCCCAACACGTCGCCCAACAGCGGGATGCGATCGGTCTCGCTCAGCTCGGACAGGGCCGCCGCTTTGCTGGCCTGGTCAATCAGCACCACCACGCCCGCGGTGACGCTAGCGACCGCGAACCGGCGGGCCTGGGCGGGTCTTCTCGGGGGTGCCGTGTCAGAAGCCGAAGAACTCACCGACGAATCCCTCCCGCTTGCGGCGGCTCGTGCGGCCATGCTGATCCCGCTCCCTGCCGTAATCGTCCTGGCCTCGTCCGGGGGTGAAGCTCCGGGTGTATGAACTTGTCGAGCTTCCCGCAGTGCAGCAGCCGCCATGACACTGCGGGCGGTATTCGATCTCCACGCCGGATCGGCGATGAGCAGGTCGGTGGCGTCGACGGGGCATTTCATGATGTTCTCCTTCGGATGCAGGGGCTCGGCCCCGGCCCAGGTTCACGTGTCGATGGGGCGTTCGGGTGCCTGCCCCGTCTCATTTGGGTTCCCCGTTGCCCCGGCCGCCGCAGCAGCAGCCCGGTCGCGGCGGCGACGTTCCCTTCCCACCATCAGCACGACCACCAGCGCACCCCCGAAGACGACCACTCCGCCGATCACAGCCACGACTGGCAGGAATTCCCCACCGCCGGAGGGGCCCGTGTGCACATCCGACCCGGCCGTGCCGGCGATGGTGGCGGTCGGAGACGGTCCGGCGGCCTGCTCCGTCGTTGCCATGGGGTTCGGGGTACTGGTAGGGATGGTGGCGGCTTCCACCGTGTACGTGTACTGGTCGCTGATCGGGTGCCCGTCGCTGGAGACCACCCGCCACAGCACGGTGAACACGCCCGCAGAGGTCTCGGGTTCCAGCGCCTGGGTGACGGTGGTTCCGTCGACGACCGGTTCACCCTCAGCGATGTTCCGCCCGTCCGGGGAGGTCACCTCGATCACCACGGCGCTGGTCGCGGTAAGCAGCTCTCCACTGAAAGCGAGGGAGACCTCCGCCGGGGAGATGCCGACCGTCGAGCCGGATTCGGGAGTGGAGGAGATCAGATTGTCGTGCGCGGCGGCGGGGACCGCGCTGGCCAGCAGCAGTCCGCTGGCCGCGAGCAGCGCCGTCAGACCGGCGATAACGGGAGAAGCGGTTCTGCGAGACCAGGGTGTGCGTGTTCTCTTCATGGACGGTGCTCCTTCAGGGGCGGTGGATGATGTGGTGAGCAATTGTGGTGGCGTCCCGCCAGACACCGGCGATGGTGTCGGCGCCGCGGCCGCCGTACTGCGGCATGCCCGCGACGAACAGTCCCGGCATCCCGGTCAGGGTGCGCCTGGATGTGTCCTTGCGCGCCGCATCCGGGAGCCACCCGTCGCCGGGCAGGTAGCCGGTGGCGAGGATCACCGAACCGGGCTGGGCCTGGCTGCTATCCGAGAAGCTCACCGTCGTCCCGGCCGCGGCGGTGACCGCCGGGCGAAGGGTCACCCCGGCGCGGCGCAGCTGCTCGTAGCTATCGCCGAATACCGGCTCGGCGCGCCGCTCACGCGACAGCCATGACACGCTCTCCCCCGCCGCTGCCGTGTACCCGGCAGTCGGCCGGAGACGGCGGGGTTTCCGGACTGCAAGCGTCACTCTGTGCGACGCGGAGAGCTCCCGGGCCAGCTGCACCCCGCTGTTGCCGCCGCCGACGATCAGCACATCACTCGTGGGAATCTGCCGCGGGTACAGGTAGTCGCTGCTGTGCAACACGACACCGGGAACGGTCAGTCCTGACGCCCACTTCGGCACCCGCGGATGCGCAGCGGCGCCGGTCGCGCACACCACGTTGCGGGTCTGCACCTCCCCCGCCGTGGTGGCCAGCAGCAACGTGGACCCGTTGCCGCGATGCTCCACGCCGACCGCACGGATGCCCCAGACCGTCTCCACGCGAAGCCCCGCCTCGACGAACCTGAGGTAGTCGACCATCTCGTCGACCCGGGGATGCCGCCGCTGATCCCCCGGCAATCGCCGCGTCGGCAAGCTGCTGTGCCGGGCATCGCTGAGCAGCATCATCGAATGCCACCGGGACCCCCACGAACGCTGACCTTCCGGCGCAGCGTCAATTACCACGAACTCGTGTTGCGGCCGCAGCCCTTTCGCGCTTAACGCGGCGGCCACGGCAAGACCGGCCTGCCCGGCGCCGACGATGATCACTCGCCGGTGCGACAACCCCGCGGGCATCAGGATTCGCCGTTCACCGCGGCCTGGATCGCGGCTTCCAGGTCACCCCACTCCTGCAGCTCCTGCAACTCGCCGTCGACGAAGAAAGTTGGCGTGCTGCCCACCCCGAGCGCGCGGCCCTCGTTGAAGTCCAGCTCCACTCGCTCTGCCGTGGCCGGGTCTGCGACCGCGGCATCATACGCTGCCATATCCAGCCCGAGTTCTTCGGCGAAGCTGCGGAACAGATCAGCGCGGGACTCTTGTGCCTCGCCCCACTCCGCCTGCGTCTCGAAAAGCCGGTGATACATGTCCTCGAAACGGTCCTGACCTGCAGCGGCCTCTGCCGCGATCGCCGCGTTCTTCGAGTTGAAGTGCCCGGGCAGCGGGAAGTAGCGGACCACGTATGTGATTTCCCCCGCGTACTGTCCCCTCAGGTCTTCGACGATCGGGTAGAACGCGCCACACGCCTCGCACTCGAAGTCGAGAAATTCCACCACGGTCACCGCCTCCGGGCCGCCGTCGTCGAGGACGTGGGAGCTCTCCCGGACCACTGACAGGGTCCCCGGGCCGGCGCCTCCCTCCGGCGGTGCGGCCGGACTCCGGTTGACGAGGGCATAGATGATTGCGGCTAGCACCAGCAGGGCGGCGACCGCGACGGCGATCAACGTCGCTTTGACAGGGGTTTTCATCGGGTACTCCGAACACTTCACACGGCACAGGACAGAACCCGGGCACAGCCCGGGACGAGCGCCGCCCAGACAGGCGGCGTGCCGGATTTCAGGTTCGGGAAAGACCCAACTGAGGAAGAGACAGAGCGCTCACACGCGGGCGAGCAGGAGAAGCAAGAAGCGACAAAGCGTGAAGCGGCTGCCACTCAGGCACAGAAGGAGGACGGGAGCGCCACATCAACCTCGCCAGCACCAAAAAGACGAGGCCACACAGTACGCCCAGAACACACAGAGCGACTCCTGCCAGCGCGTCAGGTTGGAGCGTTACCTCGGCAATCACCGAGACCTCCGAGTCCGGCGCGGCGGGGTCGATGTGCGGATCCACCAAAGCACTGATCACTAGGGGAACCGGCGCGGTTCCTTTACCTTCAAGATGGCTAGCCGCCGCGATCCCCATCATCAGAAGCAATGCCAAACCGACACTGGTAATGAAACGCATTATCAGCAGACGCTCACTCAGCATCACGGATCGCGGAGTCCGGGCCGAGGAGACCATCTCTTACAGCTTACCCGCGCGCGTGAATGTCAGTTGCGGTGTATGCGCCGGAAGCGGCGCGTGCGAACGACGGCGGCGGAGGCGGTTGGAGACGTTGGTGCGGGAGAGCTCCAGATCGCGGACAAGATCCGGGGCGCAGCCGGGGGCACACACCCGGATACGACGATGCCGGGAACCTCCCAATGAGGTTCCCGGCATCGCGAAGGGATCAGACCGTGCGGCGGCGACGGCGGGATGCCAGGTGAGCACCCAGGGTGACAGCCAGGAGGCCGGCGACGAAGAAGCCGATCGGGAGCGCCCCGCCCGTGCGGGCCAGGGGGTTGTTGGTGTTGCTGCTGCCACCGGCTGCTGCGGCACCGGTCTCGGTGGGCAGCGGCTCCGGCGTCGGGTTCGCCGGCGCGGCGTCCGTGACGGCGAACTGCGCGGTAAGAACCGTCCCGGTCTGGGCGCCGGTGAGGGTCACGGAGTGAGCACCCGCCTCCATCGGCGCGGTGACTTCGTAGGTCACGGTGCCGTTGAGAACATCCCGCGCGCCAAGGTCGACAGGCTCAGACGCCAAGGTGGCGTCGGTCTGCCAGTCCGCGTTGAGCCCAGCCGCGGTGACCGAGAAGGTGGCACCCGGCTGCACCTCTGCCGGCGCGGAGATCGTGGCGTTGGCCGACAGCGACGCAAGATTGCGCTCGAGGGCCAGGCCGTTTGCCGCCGTGAAGAACAGGTCGGTTTGATCGGTCAGCCCCACCACATTCGCAGCGCCGGGGCCGTAGCCGGCGATCCGCACCTGCGCTCCGGTGTGCTGCTGCGATCCGCCCTGGGCGGAGGTGCCGTACGCGACGATCATCTCCTGGCCATCTGCTGTGAGCAGGTGCGTGTTCAGGCCGGGAATCGGCGAGCCGACGATCTGGCTGGTGTGTGCGTGGTCTGCCGTGACGACGACGAGGGTGTCCTTGCGCTCCTGGGCGAAGGCGAGAGCGACCTGCACTGCTTCGTCAAGGTCGACCGTCTCGCCGATCTGCCCACACGCGTTGGCGGCGTGGTCCTGCTTATCGATGCTCGCGCCCTCAACCTGGAGGAAGAATCCGTCCTCGCCGTCCAGCAGGGAGATTGCCTTCTCCGTCAGCGATCCGAGCGAGAGGTCGCTCGCGAGACGGTCGGGGTTCTCCGTGCAGGCCACTGCGGCGGGCAGGGAACCACCCGAGGTGAGGTCGGTCGCCACGGGACCCTGCCAGCGGACGGGGAAGTTACCTTCGGTGAAGAGTCCCAGCAGGGGCTGATCCGCATCGGCGACGGTGACCGCATCGAGGCTCGCGGCGTCACCGACTAGCTGGAAACCGCGGGCTTCCGCCTGCTCGAAAAGGGTCTTTCCCTCCCACGGGCCGGCCTTGGCGGTCTGCTCGAAGGAAGCCGAACCGCCGCCGAGCGTCACGTCGGGACGCACGTTGAGCATCTGCTCGCTGATGGACCCGAGGCCGCCGTTCTCCAACGCCTCGGAAGCGCAGCGCTGGCTGGTCTCGTTGGGACCGTAGCAACCACGCGCGGAGATGTGCGCGACCTGGGCGCCGGGGGTGGCGTCCTGGATCTCCGAGGTGGAGACGTTCCCTGTCTTCATTCCGTTCGCGCGAGCGATCTCCAGGAGAGTGGCCTGCGGCGCGTTGGCGACGTCGACGCTGAGGCGGCCGTTGACGGTCTTGGTGCCGGTAGACCACGCACTCGCGGTCGAGGCCGACTCGGGCGCATAGTTCGGCGCACCCGTATCCGTCAGGGCGTAGGTCGTGTACTGGCCGGTCAACGGCAGAGCGTCGATACCAGCGAACTCACCTGCAGCGCCCTCAGCGTAGTTACGGGCAATCGTGATCTCGCTGTCGCCCATCCCGTCGCCGATGAGCAGGATGACGTTCTTTGCGGGGCCGTCAACAATGGAGTCCCGCAGCAACTGGGTCATGTCGCCGTCGTTGCGGGTGGCTCCGCCGTTCTCAGTAAGGTCATCAGCCATCGCTGAGGCGGGCAACGCGCTCATCGAGACGAAGCCAACCATGGTCACAGTGGCGCCCAACGCAGCGATGACGCGCCGTCGGCGAATGAACGATTTCATGTGGGGGAAGCCTCTCGAGTAAAACGCGCCGCATGGGACGGGACGCGTGGACCAATACAGAAAACCTGCCGTGTCGGGCCGTGGGCTGGCTCGTGAGTGAACACCCGATGAAACATCGAGCTCAGCAGACTCGATCGTGGCGAAGAGTCGGACGCAGCATCTGGGTGAGACCCACAGAAGACGGAGTGTGAGTGGCCCGGGTGGGCGGCACTTCCGTGCGCGCTCACCCGGGCCGGTCACCTTCGGCGCACCACCACCTCTGGCGACCGTGGGACGTCGGGAGGGAAAGGTGACGCCCCACCTGCCTGCACCTCAGAAGCGATGCGGCAGCTTTTCGTCCCGGCGTTTGCCGGTTCAGTTCAAAAGTGTGTCCCCGATGTATCCGCCTTCGGCGCAGCCAGGTGGGATGGCGAAGACCGCAGAACCGATCGGGACGGTCCACTCGTTGAGGAGGTCGAGTTCGTCGAGGCGTTTCTGCAGCGGAGTGAACTGGGTGTCGACGTCGGCTTGGAAGGACACGAAAATCAGGCCCGAGTCGGACTCGGACCCGTTTCCAGGTGGGATGTCGTAGTTGTATGCGCGGCGGAAGATCCGTTGACGGCCATCTTCGAACCGGGCTCGGCGCATGTGGGAGAACTCCGGGATCACCGGGAACCCAGGTATCGACTCACGTTTCTGGTAGCGCTTCCGAACGACCGGCGCACGGTATGCCAAGAACGATCGTTTCCGGACGCTTAGATCTCATCGACGAACTCCGATATGATCGGTGAGTGACGATGACCACTGAGATGACCGCCGCTGTATCGCTGTTCCACTCGCTTGCCGATCGCAGTCGCTTGTCGATACTGCGGCGACTGTCGATGGGCGAGGCTCGGGTGAGGGACCTCACCGACGAGCTCGGGTTGGCGCAGTCAACCGTGTCGGAGCACGTGGGATGCCTCCGCGAATGCGGACTTGTCGTCGCCCGCAGTGAAGGTCGACAGAACTTTTACTCCGTTTCCACTCCGGAAGTCATCGACATCCTGGAAGCCGCCGAGCGACTCCTCGCCACGACCGGCTACAAGGTCGATCTGTGCCAGACCTACGGGCGTGATGCCCGATGATCGGAACCATCGCGGCCGCCATCGGACTGTTCGCGGCCACGAACATCGACGACATCGTTGTCCTCACGGTGCTGTTTCTCGCGTCGACGCGCGGCTCCCTTCCAGGATGGAAAGTCGTTGCAGGGCAATACCTCGGCTTCATCGCTCTCGTAGCGATCAGCGTCATCGCCGCCGCCGGCCTCACCATCGTCCCGGACGAATGGGTCGGGTTCTTGGGCCTGATCCCACTCGCAATTGGTGTCTATGGCCTGATCCGAACCCTCCGGCGCCGGGGCGACGATGACGACGACAGCGCGATCAGCGCAGGAGGACTGTTCGGAGTCGCCGGCATCACGATCGCCAACGGCGCCGACAACATCTCCCTCTACACGCCGGTCTTCCGCACCAACCCCGTTCCGGACACCATCGTCACCATCATCGTCTTCTTGGTGCTCGTCGCCGTGTGGTGCCTCGTCGCGCGCTTCGTCGGCACCAACAAGACCGTCACAGAGGCATTGGAGAAGATCGAGCATTGGCTCGTGCCCGCCGTTTTCATCGGGCTCGGCCTGTACATCCTGATCGAGTCGGGCGTAGTCCTCCGTCTCATCGACGTTCTGTCATGACCAAGGTCGCCAGACTGGCCGTCGCCGCCGAAGCGGCCGCGCAGCAGGGCCAGTTCGAAGACATGTACCACCGGCTGTTCGAGACACAGGAACAGTGGGGCGAGGCACAAGAGTCACACGCGGCACTGTTCCGCGACTTCGCCGCCGACCCGACAACTGAGGAGCGCGTGCGATTCGAGGCCGCTCTCCAAGACTGATCGAGCCGTCCGGGCCGGTACTGGTCAGTCGGTCGTCACTGTAGGAGCGCTCTGCCGAGCAATGCGGGGCACCAAGCGTACGAGCACGACCATCGCGACGAGTTCCACCAACGTCTGAGTGACGACGGCAAGCGGCGCGATGCTCAACGAGGCAGGCAGGGCTAGCGCGAGTGGCAGCACGACAAGGGAGTTCCGGGTGGCCGCCGAGAACATCACGGCACGAGTGGGGGGAACGTCGAGCTGCGCGAATCGAGCAGTGAGGAGGCCTGCCGCGACAGCGACTACGACGAATGCTATGTAGAGCGGCACCACTCGCAGCAGCGTCAGCGCCTGGGAGCCGACCGCGGCGATCTGCGATCCGACGACCACCGCCAGCGTCACCATCATCAGCGGGACCATCGCACCCGCCATCACCTGTTCTAACGCGCGACCGATGCGGTGTCGTCGCGCGACCGCCTGCACGATCGCTGCGGCCGCAAGGGGGAGGACGATCAGCAGCAGGAATGCCTCGACGAACGGCCCCACGTCGATCACGGCGAGCACATCGCCCCCGGCGAACAAGAACAAGAACACCGGCAGCAGAACGATCTGGACGAGCATCAGCAGTGGCGCGGCGGCCAGCAGACGCGCGCGAGCTCCGCCGGCCAAACCGGTGAACACGATCACGTAGTCGATGCACGGCGTCAGCAGAACGAACAACACCCCCAGCAGCAGCCCCCGGTCATCCGCTACGAATCGAGATAGCCCCCACGCGAGCACAGGCACGACGACGAAGTTGGCGGCCAAGACCGTCCCGAGAAAGCGGATATCTCGAAGCGCCCGCCCGATCTCGATGAGGGGGACACCGAGGAACGTCGCGAACAATAGCAACATCAGCACCGGCTCGATGGAATGCTCCAAAGCGGGCGCGACCTGTGGCGCTGCCAGTCCGAGGGTCGCACCGACCCCGATCGCAACGACGTAGAGCGCGATCTGCCGGCGATCCCACCACTCGACGAGTGGGCCGAGCCTCACCGGTCCCCTCCGCCTGTCAGCGGGTCCGTGACACATGAGGCGCCCGGTCGCGCGAGCACACATTCTGTCCGGCAGCGATCGCCGCTGTCGGGACAAGTCGTTACCCGGTCCGTCGCCTCCACCAGCCGCTCTCGAAGCTTCATCAGAACCGCCAGCCGCTCGTCGACGTCACGCAGACGCTCATCCAGCTTCGGCCGCAAGGTCTCGCGAACCTGAGTGCAACTCTCCGCCTCCACCACGTCGAGCAACTCGACGATCTCGGGCAGTGACAGGTCGAGCTGTTTCGCCCCATGCAAGAAAGTCAGCCGGTCGACGGCGCTCTCGTCGTAGTCGCGGTATCCGTTCGCCGCGCGCGCGGCCACGATGAGCCCCACCGACTCGTAGAACCGAAGGGCGGTCGCCGGCACGCCGGAGCGACGGGACAGCTCAGAGATACGCACGCGCCCGACACTAAACCTTCGAGCCGGGTCGAAGGTCAAAGCCAGGACCGAAACTGTGCCCCGAAACCGACCTCCCGAAAGAGGGTTACGAGACGGCCCTATTTTTCGGGAGGTCGATTCCAGGAACACCGACCCCGTGCCGCAAACGATCGTTTTCGGCGGAGCCAACGTGATGACGCTCGCTCCTAGGTCATGACCGCACTCGGGTCATGCAGATCTGGACGAGCTACTCCTTGGGGCACTCTCGCAGAGCTGTCTCATCGAACGTTGGGGCAGGACGTGCCTGCGCCTCTTCTGGCGTTCCAGCGATGCCGTTGCTCGCAATGTCGTTGATGAGCCAGTTCATCTCGAGGATCTCGTTGCGCTGCGCCGCACTGATTTCGGCGGCAAGTTCGCAGACACGGACATCCTGGATCTGCGCACGCTCCGAGCGGGTGATGGCGAGGGAGTGATGGGGGATCATCGCGTTCATCCACGCGGTGTCGTTCACGGTGATCTGACTGCGGTCAAGGGCGACTCCGCCGGCGAGCAGCAGGACGCTGGCTGTAGCGACGGCAATGTTCGCTTTGACGCTCTTGTACATGTTGAGCATCCACGCCAGCATGACCAACCCCATCGCGCCGCCCATGGTCAGGGCCATGAAGACGCGGCTTTCGCTGAAGCGGACGTGGCTCCACTCCCACGAGCCGACGAACATCACCCAGTACATGACAACCATTCCGGTGAGGATCATCGCCCCGAATCGCAGATACATCTTCCAGGGCGTGGAGTGACCTTGTTGGCTGTGATCGCCGGTCGCTGCGCTTCGGTCGTTCTGCTGGGGGTCGTGGTGGTCGTTCGAGCTCATGACGTCTCCTGTTCGAATGGGAGCGGATGCGGTGAGAGCGACAGGGGGGCGATTGCGACATCTAGCATCCCGTCAGCGACCGCCAATGGCAGGTCGTGTTCACTGGGCGACGCGAACCTGGTCGACTTAGAGAGCGGCGAGAAGGTCGGTGCATGCCTGCTCGCAGCGGCGGCAGGATTCGGCGCACACGCGGCAGTGCTCGTGCATGTCTGCGTGCTGTTCGCACTCGGCGGCACAGGACGCGCAGGCGGTGCGGCAGGCTTCGAGCAAGGCGCGAACTGTCGCGACATCCGGCGTAGTTTGGCGGGAAAGCACTGCACCGGTGACGGCGCAGATATCTGCGCAGTCGGAGTTCTTCCGAATGCAGGTAACGAGCTCCGCGACCATGTCTTCTCCGAGGCATGCATCTGCGCAGGTGGTACATGCCTGGGTGCATTCGACGCACGCCTCGATACAGCGCAGAAGGGCGTCCTGTGCTGCGGCGAAACCGACTTTCGGGTGGGTGGCGAGCATTTGATCTGCAACTGTCATGGCGGCTTTCCTTTCTTCGGGGCCTTCCCCCGGTGCGGTCACGCTAGAGCGAGGTCGAGGATCGGCGGAGGGGCTTGTGGTCTTTCGATGAGTGGTGGCTAGGTGGAGGGCAGCAGGCTGAGTCCGCTGTCGTCGACGATGAGGATGTCGCCAGCGTCGGTAATGGCGATTGCCTGCGCGGAGCCGTGCGCCGTGCCGATGTTTCGCCACGATGGATCGCGTGTCGTGCTCCTCCACAAGCTGCCTTTGCTTCCCACGCCGATCAGTTGCTCGCCGTCCGGGGACACAGCGATGAGGGACATTATCGGGCTGTCTGGCAGCGGTCCGAACGTCGCCCCTTGGTCGGTACTGACCTGAGGCCCGTCGGGCGTCGTGGCGATGATGCGTCCGGTGGCGTCGACGACGAGTGCGAAGGACAGCAGGGTTGCGCCCGTGGGAGACCACGTGGCGCCGCGGTCCGTGCTTGCCAGCATCTGGGCGCTACCGGTTTCTTGTCCGTACAGGGTGCCGTCCGGTCCGGCGGTGAGGACGTGGAAGTCTTTCTCGCCCTTGAAGGCCACCGGCTCCCATGTCGTGCCGCCGTCGCGACTACGGATGATGCCGAGGTTTCCCTCCCCGAGCTCCGCCGGAGTACCCCGGCCGGGGTGCCCGGAGGCGACGAGGGTGTCATCGACGGCTGTGAGGCCCATCGCGTCGAAGCCGTAGCTGCCGACGCGGGAGCCGAGTTGCCCGTCAGCGGTGGCGGCGTAGAGGCCCTCGTGGGTGCCGAGAAGGAAGCCGTCATCGTCTGGCGCGGGCACGATCGCGTGAACGTGAGACAGCGCCGTGTCGGTGTGGTCGCTGCCGGTCGATGGCGGTTCGGCTGCGGCGCAGCCGGTGAGCAGCAAGCTGGTGAGCGCGACGAAGCTCGCCGTCGCGCGCAGGTGAATGCGCATTCGCACCCTTTCGATTCCAGGGTGAGGACGCCCTACCGGGGCGTCCTCACCGGTGGGGTGCGTTAGAGCTGCGCGAGCAGTTCCTGCATCTCGGTAATCTCGGCGGTCTGGGTGTCGACGATGGTCTGCGCCATCTCGACCGCGTCAGGGTTCTGGCCGTTGTCGACTTCGTCTTGGGCCATCTCGATCGCGCCTTCGTGGTGCATCGTCATCTGCTCGAGGAACAGCCGGGACGCCTCGGCGCCGGTGGCGGCTTCTAGCGCGGCCATGTCGTCCTCGCTCATCATGCCGCCGCCGTGGTCCATGCCCTCCATGCTGTCCATATCGGGCATGTCGGCGCCCCACTCGTCCAACCAGGACTGCAGCTGGTCGATCTCGGGCTGCTGGGCGGCCTTGATGTCGGAGGCCAGGGTGAGCACGCCCGGGTCGATGCCTTCCTTGTTCAGGATCATGTCGGCCATCTCGACGGCCTGCTGATGGTGGGGGATCATCATCTGCGCGAACATCACATCCGCGTCGTTGAAGTCCGCGGTCACCGTGGACGATGAGGACGGGGACGAGCTGCTGCCGTGGTCCATGCCGGGCATGGATTGCGAGCCGGAGCCGTCGGCGCAGCCAGCAAGGGCGAGGGCGGCGGCGAGGGTGAGCGCAGCGGCCGCTGCGGTACGAATTTTCATCAGAGTTCTCCAAATACAGGGGTACGTGAACGAGCACCGGTCAGATCGACAGGTGGGTGAGGTCCGGCCGGCAGGGTGCGCCGGCTCGGCCGTATCACGTACGGCTGATGCAGAGAACGGTGAGAGAGGGCGGCCGCAGTCTCGGCCCACCGGAAAGCGCGGCGCTGAGTGGCTGCGGGCGCGGCAGGAGCGACAACGACACTTTGCTCGGGCGGAGTCGGCCCAGCAGCAGCACGGTGGCTAGGAGAGCCAGCACACACGCCATCGCGAGCATGTCTGAGTGGCCTGAACCGCAGTCCGCGCACGGCTCGCCCGTCGCGGTGCTGCCGGAGTGGTGGTCCTCAGGGGTGGCACTGGCGGTGGCGACGGTGGTTTGGTGGCCGGTGTCGGCGGCGGTGTGGGTGTTGAGGGAGTGCATGGCCAACAGGCCGACGATGACCGCGGCGGTCACTGCGATGAGCAGCAGAAGGGTGCGCGCCATCGACCGTCCGGCGTGGAGCCGTTCCGTCAGTGCGATCAGCGACATGTCACTCCCTCCTTCCACGGTACGACACTCCTGTCAGCGGTCGGTAACCGCGTCCGGGCTGAGGTTGAGGCGCCGCAGCAGTTGAGCGTTGAGGGCCACGACGATGGTGGACAGCGACATCAGGATCGCGCCGACAGACATGGGCAGGACGAACCCGATGGGAGCGAGTACCCCGGCGGCCAGGGGGACGGAGATGAGGTTGTACCCGGCGGCCCACCACAGGTTCTGCTTCATCTTGCGGTAGCTGGCTCGGGACAGTTCGATCACCGACAGCACGGAGCGGGGGTCGTCGCTGGCGAGGATGACACCGGCGGACGCGATCGCCACATCGGTGCCGGCGCCGATAGCGATGCCGACGTCGGCTTGCGCGAGGGCCGGTGCGTCGTTGACCCCGTCACCGACCATGGCGACCTTGCGGCCTTCGCTTTGAAGCTCCTTCACCTTGGACGCCTTGTCTTCGGGGCGGACCCCGGCGAAGAACCGGTCGATACCGAGGTCGGCGGCGACCGATGCGGCGACGGCTTCGGCGTCTCCGGTGATCATGACCACCTGCACACCCCGCTGATGCAGGGCGTCGACGGCAGCGCGGGATTCGGGACGGATCTCGTCTGCCAGGCGCAATGCCCCTGCGACCTGCCCGTCGACGAGCACGTGCAGGATGATCGCGCCCTCCTTGCGCCACTCGTCCGCGACCGGCAGTTCGGCTGCGTCTTCCTGGTCGAGCATGTGGGGGCCGCCGACCTGGATGGTGCGGCCGGTCACCCGCGCACGGACACCGACGGCCGGTGAGGACTCGAAGTCGCTGGCGGTGGGGACGGTGAGCTGCTTCTCCTGCGCGGCGTTCACGATCGCCCGAGCCAGGGGGTGTTCCGAGTCCGCTTCGGCGGCCGCGGCCCACGCCAGAAGCTCGTCTCCGTCGATGCCGGCGGCCGGGGCGACCGAGGTGACGGCGGGGGTGCCCTTGGTGAGGGTGCCGGTCTTGTCGAACAGGACCGTGTCGACGGTGCGCATGCTCTCCAGCGCGAGGCGGTCCTTGATCAGCACGCCGCCGCGGGCGGCGCGCTCAGTGGCGATGGACACCACCAGCGGGATGGCCAGACCCAAGGCGTGCGGGCAGGCGATGACGAGCACGGTGATGGTGCGGATGACCGCTTGATCGGGGAACCCGACCAGGGTCCAGACTGCGGCGGTGACCGCGGCCGCCCCGAGAGCGAACCAGAACAACCACCCCGCGGCACGGTCCGCGAGGCGTTGCGCGCGGGATGAGGAGTTCTGCGCTTCGGTGACGAGCTTCTGGATGCCGGCGAGAGCGGTGTCCTGTCCGACCGCGGTGATTTCCACCCTGACCCCGGAGTCGGTGGCGACGGTGCCGGCGATGACCTGGTCGCCGTCGCTGCGGCGAACCGGGCGGGATTCGCCGGTGATCATGGACTCGTCCATGCTGGCCGAGCCCTGCACGATCCGGCCATCTGCGGGTACCCGTCCACCGGGGCGGACAACGACGACGTCTCCGACCTGCAGCTCGGCGGGGGCGACGGTGACGGTGGTGTCCCCCTCGACTTTCTCGGCCTCGTCGGGCAGGAGCGCGGCGAGGGAGTCCAGGGCGGAGGTGGTCTGGGCGAGGGATCGCATCTCGATCCAGTGCCCGAGGAGCATGATGACGATCAGCAGCGCCAGCTCCCACCAGAAGTCCAGCTCGTGGTGCAGTAGCCCGATGCTTGCACCCCATGAGGCGAGGAACGCGACGGTGATCGCGAGGGCGATGAGGAGCATCATGCCGGGTTTGCGGGCGCGCAGTTCGCTGACGGCGCCGGTAAGGAACGGGGCGCCGCCCCACACGTACATGACGGTGCCGAGGATTGGGGACACCCATCCGACCCACGCCGCGTCCGGCAGCGGGTATCCGATCAGCATCGAGAACATCGTGGAGAACCCCACGACGGGCACCGCGAGGATCAGCATGATCCAGAACAGCCGTCGGAACCGGGCAACGTGGTCTCCGTGTCCGGCGTGCCCGCCGTGGTCAGCATGACCGTGCCCGGAATGACCCGCGGCGGGCGCCCGGTCGTCTTCGCTGCGCGGGTGACTCATCACTGCGTGATCGTGTTGGGTGGCAGTCGCCGGGGCGTGGTGGTCTGGGTGATCGGAGTGGTTGTGGTGGTCGTGCTGGCTCATTGAAGCCTCCTTCGCTGGGTGCGCCGGTGCGGCGGCACGGGTCAGGCCGGTTGGGGCACGGGAACGGGGGTCGTAGGGGCGGGTGCCGGGTGGGGTCGGAACCGGCGCAGCCGGAGGCTGTTGGTCACGACGAACACCGACGACAACGCCATCGCCGCTGCGGCGACGAGAGGATTGAGCAGGCCGGCCATCGCAATCGGGATAGCGGCGACGTTGTACGCGAACGCCCAGAACAGGTTGCCCTTGATGGTGCCGAGGGTGCGGCGGGAGAGGCGGATCGCGTCAGCGACGACGGTGAGGTCGCCGGAGACGATGGTGATGTCGCTGGCGGCAATCGCGGCGTCCGTGCCTCCGCCCATGGCCAGGCCGAGGTCGGCGGCGGCGAGGGCGGCGGCGTCGTTGACGCCGTCACCGACCATCGCGACCACGTGCCCGTCGTCCTGAAGCTGGCGGATCACATCAAGCTTTCCAGCAGGAGTGACTTCGGCGTGCACGTCGGGGATGCCGACCTCCGCGGCGATTCGTGCGGCGGTGGTGGTGTTGTCGCCGGTGAGCAGCACCGGGCGCAAGCCGAGCGCCTGGAAGCGGGCAATCGCGGCGGCGCTGGTCGGCTTCACGGTGTCGGCCACCCCGATCGCGCCGAGGTACTCCCCATCGCGACCGACCGCGATCGCGGTACCGGTTCGCGCGAGAACATTCAGCTCGGCGGCGGCTTCGGCCGGCGGGTGGATGCCCCACTGCTCGGCCAGCCAGGACGCCCGGCCCGCAACGACCGCAGCCCCCTCCACGATCCCCTGGACGCCGAACCCGGCGTGCGACACGAAGCTGTCCGCGTACGTGACCGCCGGGGCGGCAGCGGCGACAGCACGGGCGACCGGGTGCTCAGACCCTGCCTCGACCGCCGCCGCAACGCGCAACAGCTCGTCCCGGGTGACACCTGCCACGGGGCGGACGCTTGTGACGGTCATCTGACCGGTGGTGACCGTGCCGGTCTTGTCGAGCACGATGGTGTCGACTGTGCGGGTCTGCTCCAGCACTTGCGGGCCGCGGATCAGGATGCCCAGCTGGGAGCCGCGGCCGGTCCCGACCAGCAATGCGGTGGGGGTGGCGAGACCGAGGGCGCACGGGCACGCGATGATCAGGGTGGCGACCGCCGCGGTGAAGGCCAGCTCGAGCGAGGCTCCGGCGATTGTCCAGCCGAGGAACGCAGCCACGGCTAGTCCGATGACGATGGGGACGAAGACGGCAGAGACGCGGTCAGCGATGCGCTGCACCTTGGCCTTGCCGGTCTGGGCTTCCTCCATCAGCCGTCGCATGCGGGCAAGCTCCGTGTCCGCCCCGATCCGGGTGATTTCGACGATGAGGCGACCGCCCACGTTCACCGTCGCGCCGACCACACGGGAACCGGCGGTCACTTCGACGGGCACCGACTCTCCGGTGAGCATGCTGGCGTCGATCGCGGAGGAACCATCGATCACCAGCCCGTCAGAGGGAACCTTCTCCCCCGGCCGGACAAGCACGGTGTCTCCGACAGCGAGCTGCGCGACCGGCACCGACCGTTCCCCACCGTCGACGAGCTTTGTGGCATGCTTCGCGCCCATCTCCAGCAGCGCCCTCAGCGCCTCCGACGATGACTTCTTCGCGTGTGCTTCGGCATAGCGGCCCGCCAGGATGAAGACGGTGACCAGCGCCGCGACTTCCAGGTAGATCTCATGTCCGCCGGCCTGCGGGGTGCCGATCAGGGTGAAAGTCATCGTCATCCCGGGCATGCCTGCCTCGCCAAAGAACAGTGCGTACAGGGACCACCCGAACGCGGCAATCACGCCGACGCTGATGAGAGTGTCCATGGTCGCCGCGCCGTGACGGGCGTTGACCGCCGCGGCCCGGTGAAAGGGCCACGCCCCCCATACCGCGACCGGGGCGGTGAGGGTGAGCGCCAGCCACTGCCAGTACTCGAACTGCAACGCCGGGACCATCGACAGCACCGCCACCGGCAACGACAGTGCAGTGCTAATCAGCAGCCGGCGCCGCAGCGCCCCTACCTCGTCGGCCTCCGAGCTGCGCGCCTCCTCGGCGTGGTCATCGGTTGCCGGCGGTGCGGGGAGGGCTGCTTGGTAACCGGCGGATTCGACCGTGGCGATGAGGGTGGCGGGGTCGACATCGTGCCCGCGAACACGTGCTTTCTCGGTGGCGTAGTTCACCGTCGCTTCCACACCGGGAAGCTTGTTCAGCTTGCGTTCGATCCGGGTCGCACAGGAAGCGCACGTCATCCCGGAGATATCGAGCTCGACGTCGACCGTGCTCATGCGGGGCTACCTGCCAGGGTGTAGCCGGCCTCCTCGACCGCGGCCTTCACCGCGTCAGAGTCGATCGGCGCGGCGCTGTGAATGGTGACGCGGGACGTACCGCCGGCATTCAGGTCAACTGTGACGTTCTCCACACCGTCGATCGCGGTCAGCTCCTCAGTGACGCTCGACACGCAGTGCGAGCACGTCATCCCGTCTACCAGGACGTCTTCCGTGACGGCAGCGGCGGTCGATGCGGGAGCGTCCGTCGTTGCGGATGTGGCGCAGCAGGCGCAGCCGGCGTTGGTGTCTGTCAGACCGAGGTCGATGCGGTCAGTCATGATGTGCTCCTCCAAGGGATTCGGTGTGTGATCAAGAACGGACGAGACGGGCAATGGCGTCGTTGGCCTCACGGATCTTCTCCGCAGCCACCTGCCCGCCTTCGGCGCTCGCTTCAGCGACGCAATGGCTTAGGTGGTCGCCCAGCAGGGACAGCGCCACCGTTTCCAGGGCCTTCGTCGCGGCAGACACCTGCGTGAGGATGTCGATGCAGTACTTGTCTTCATCGACCATCCGCGCGATCCCACGCACCTGACCCTCGACCCGACGCAGTCGCTTCTGCAGGTCGTCCTTGTTGCCCTCGTAACCGTTCACGGGTATACCGTACCCCCCTAGGGTATGGATCGCAACAGACCAGACGAAAAGGCGTCGCATCCCGGCGTACAGCGTTCTGTTAATTCAGCATTCTCTGTATCCTCGGTTGGGCCCGCAGCGCCGCGACGCAATCGGTCCACCGGGTGCGTGGACGATCGTCTGCGGGCAGGCCAGCGGAAGGTCCGAGTGGGTCAAGTCACCAGCTCGACCCACTCAGGATGGTAGATCACCCGGCACCACCCGGGTGATCTACCGCGGGGTGCCGGAGGGAAGTGGCCGGCGGGGGGGGGGGGGGGGGGGGGGGGGGGGGGGGGGGGGGGGGGGGGGGGGGGGGGGGGGGGGGGGGGGGGGGGGGGCTA
>NZ_JBJDQQ010000007.1:0-4107 GCF_044903545.1 Microbacterium sp. NPDC006705 | reverse complement strand
GTTTTACCCCCCCCCCCCCCGGGGGTACCCCCCGGGGGGGGGGGGGTGGCCGGGGCCCCCCCCCCCCCCCCCCCCCCCCCCCCCCCGTCACCCTAGTCCTACGAGGACGAAGCAAGGAACACCCCGCAGCGTCGAGTAAGCCACGCTCACGAGAGGCAACGCGCCGCGCTGCGACGAGATTCGGCTCAATGATCGGCCGGCATGGTGGCACGACGAGGTCCTTTTCGACCACAGCTGCGTCTATCAGGGCACACCACGTTAGGGAAGGGACTCCGTCGAGGAGCGCGGGGACAGGGACGATGGACGTGAGCAGTTGGTATTGAGGTGTGATGATGGTCGACGCGGGTCATGAGGAGCTAGCAGAACGGGTTTCCAGGTCCCTGCAGGCGTTGACGATTGCCGAGGACGCGGCTCGCGCCGGGGCGTGCGAAACATTGAAGGTCGGTGTGAGGGACTTCGCGGCGCTGCGACTCTTGTTTCGCGCCCATCGAGACGGTGCGGCAATGTTTCCCAAGGACATCTCCCAGCGACTTGCGATCTCATCCGCGAGCACGACCGCGCTGCTGGACAGGTTGGAGAAGGGCGGCCACCTTCACCGCGTCCCTCACCCGGCCGATCGCAGGCGAGTGTTCATCGAGCTCAGCGACAACACGGTCCGCTCGCTGTCTGCGACGGTGGATGAAGAGTCCTCCCGCGTCTCCCGCGCAATCGCCGACCTTCCCGCCACCACCGCAGAAGGCATCATCGAATTCCTCGACCGGCTACACGCGCCCTCGATCGGCTAAGCCGCGTCGAGCCCGTACTCGCGACCTACGGGGCAGCAGCCGATCAGCGGCTTTCTACTGAGAGAGCTCCCGATCTAGCCGGTCCAGCAGCAGCTCGAGTGCGACCTCGAACTCTTCCTTGCTGCGGTCCTCGCTCAGGAGGGGCCGCAGGCGCAGCACTTCGGGCGCACTATCGAGCGAGAGTTGCCCGTCCTTGTTCGGCACGTCAGCGTCGCCTTCATCCAAAGCGATGTCGGCGGGGCTGAACTGCGCACCGCGAACGGTTGTTTCCAACAGCAGCTGACCCAGCAAGAAGCTGCTAAATGCCCGGTACGCGCTCACGGCCTGGGCGTCAGTGAAGCCCTGAGCGATGAGGGTGCTGAGGAACGTGTCGACGACCTCCACGCTTCGCAGCGGCGGCCGCAGCCACGGTGCTGCGGGGTGCCGGGTGGCGATCAGCGGGAACGCGCGGGGATGTTCAACGGCGATCCCGCGCACCGCGTGGGCGACGTTCTGGAGAAACGCCTGCCAGTGCTCGCTGGCCTCTGTGCGCATCGTCTCGGTCAGACCGGTCATCAACGACGCGACGACGCCTTCGAGCAGGTCTTCTTTACCGTGCACATGCCGGTACAAGGCCATCGCCTCAACACCCAGCCGCTGGCCGAGCGCGCGCATCGATAGCGCCGACGGGCCGGCTTGGTCGACGATGACCAACGCGGCCTCGACGATCACGTCGCGGCCGAGCTTGGGTGGTGGTGAAAGGTCGGACTGCTTGCTCATAGGGAGCCTCCACTTCGATCCTCCCCCTTCTGAGCAGATTTGTGTGCACGAGAGACGAACCAGGTCTATGTTTACACCGTAAGCTAGTGCCCCACGTCGGCTCTCACGCCGGCACGGGACGGGTCCCGCCCATCGGCGCGGACCGGGATTGTTGCATCGCTCCAACCCCTTCGCCTGAGAGATTGAACCCGCCGCAGATGCCCTTTCACAGCAAGAAGACCCTGGAGCACTGGGTCGCAGAATTCGTTGACTCCCGAGGCGCAGGTGACCTCATCCGCGTCGCCGTCCAGGACGGATCCGGCGGAGACGACACCGGGCTGGTCATCGTGCCGCTCGAGAACGCACCGAACTCGGTGTGGATCGAACCCCGCGATACGGGAGACGAGCTCAACTGGCTCATCACCATCGAACCGACCGACGAGGCGCTGGAGCTCACCAGCTTCGAGCTGAACGCCCTCACCCACGAGCTGCAGGTCGCCGCCGAGCTATGCGCGTTCCTTCAAGAGAAGTCCCTCGGCCACTTCGAACCGGAAGCCCAAGCCGGCAACGAAAGCACGACCCCCGGACACAGCGCGGCAGACGAACGGTGAACAACTCGCAGCTGCCGCACGCAGCAACAACTGATCGGGCAACATTGATCGCTAGCGATCACGCGAGGACGCCTCACAGCAGTGATCTGGAGGAGCACATGCCGTTTCGGACCAAAGAAACACTGGAAGCGTGGCTGACCGAGTTCGCCGAGCTCGGCTACCCCGTCAGCAACCGCCTGCGCGTCATGGCGCAGGACGGCACAGACGGTCACGACACCGGCCTCATCGGCCTCGACCTACTCAACGCCGGAACCGTCACGTACCTGCAACCCGAGCCCATCGGATCGACCCGCTGGGCGGTGACCTTCGAAGCCCGCGAACAGGACGTCACACTGGACGCCGGCCGCGCGCTCGAACTATCCACCGAACTCGCGATGGTCTCAGCGCTATGTACCTTCCTGCAGACGAAGTCCGCCGCCTTCATCGCCAGCCGCACGACTGGCGGGTAGCAGCCCCCATCGTCGAGCCGACAGCGAGGCTGACTAGCGTCGGCCGACTCAATCCGGCGCGCACGTGTGAGCTCATTGTCAAGCACTGTCGCCGGCGGGCCATGCGTGATCGGGTGAGCATGGGCCCTCGACCGTGATGACGACGCACTCACGGCCGGGGGCCTCACCCATACAGTCAGTCAACGGACGACACGAGCGTCCACCCAGGCAGCGGCTGCCCTCCCGCCGTGAGCTTCGCAGCACCGCGAGCGATCGATCCACCGAAAACGGGCACCACAACCAGGTATCGACCCACGTTGATGGCAGCCCTTCCGAGCGACCGTTGCACGGGACGCCAGTAACGATCGTTTACGGCGCGAACCCGCAAACGATTTGGAGCGGCTACCCTTAACGTCTGCCGAAATGCCGTTTGGGGTCGAGGTCTTCGATTGCGGGCTGGGCCCCGGTGAGTATCTCAGGCGCGCTCGCCCAGCGGACGCAGCAAATTCTCGTCCGCGGGGAAGGGGACGGAGTAATAGAGTTCTGGGGCGTTCACGTCGCCCCAGTCGTCCTTCTTCACTCGAACCCCGTCCGTGGAGACCTCTGTGATGCGCACCCTCAGCCAGGAGCCGCTGTCAAGGCGGAGCTCGTACGGGTCCGCGAGGTAGGTGAGGCCGAGACCGTCGAGAGTTTCCTCGGCCGTTAGCCAGTCGACGGGTTCCGTGCGCTGCCTGCCAAGCAGATCGACAACGATGAATTCATCTTCAGTCGGTTGCATCCATCCGATGAGTTCTCCGTCGCCGCCTCGGCGATGCTCGATCCAGTCGTTCTTCACTCATCCAGCATAGGAAGAAGAGCGCCGCTGGCGCACTCTGCCGAAAACGATCGTTTTCGGCAGGAGCGATGAGTCGACGACGCCGCCCGCGCCAAGCCCTGTGGCGGACAATTCCGCCACTCGGTACCCTTCCGGCATGACGGGCGATCAAGAGCAGAAACATGCTCGCCGCGACATCGTGACGGCGTACATAGCCGTGATGGAACGACCTGAAAGAACTCTTGACGGTTCGCGCCAACGCCTCGGGCAACGTGGATCAGGTTCGACGTGCGATTCAGGATGCCTTTGGCATCACGGCGCTTGCAGCCGATGCAGTCCTGTCGATGCAGGTGCGACGCTTCACGCCCGTAGAGCGGAAGCGGATGCAAAGCGAGCTCACGGCGCTGAACGCAGCCGGCCCTTGCACCGAATGACGTTGTGAGTGCAGCACCGACGAGCTGGATCGCAGTTAGCCCGGGGGTGTGGCCGGGCGGCGCCGTGCGGTGGAGTTCTCGATGCCGAGGAGGCAGAGCGCGACGCCGCGTTGCAGCGCGGTGGAACGCTTTGAGCTCCTGACTCCCCGATGCTCGCCGTCGCAGATGTGGCGACCGGAGGTTTCAGACAGCGATCGCTCACTGAGACACAGAGTCGGCGGAAGCGCGGAGCCGTTCTGCGAGCACCCTCATCCGCGGCATGCTGTCCAGAATCGCGGGTCACCCCCCACGGGATTG
>NZ_JBJDQQ010000006.1:0-49956 GCF_044903545.1 Microbacterium sp. NPDC006705 | reverse complement strand
AGTTCGGACCGCGATGTCGGCCACTGCCCTCACCCCATAGATCGACGCAGCAATCAGACTCGCCTAGCGCCGCTTGAACCGTCCCAGGTTTGGTGCCGCATCTTTTCGAGTTGAGAGGATGGCGTCATGCCGCGCAGCAACTGCGATCCGCCTACCACGCGAAGGATCTCGCCGAGGGCCGCCGAATCGCGGAGCGAGTCGCCGAGACATTCCACACCTGCCCGATCCCGGAGATCGCCCGCCTCGGTCGCACCCTGCGCCGGTGGCGGTCAGCGTTCCTCGCGTATTTCGCGACCGGGCGCGCGAACAACGGCGGCACCGAGGCGATCAACGGAATCATCGAGCTGCACCGGCGCCTCGCCCGCGGCTATCGCAACCGGCACAACTACCGCCTCCGCATGCTCCTCGCCGCCGGCGGCCTCACTCCATGACCCCCACCGAATGTCCGAAGAGCCACTTTGCACCGGGCTGAGATGCAACTAGTATCTATCTTGTTCATCAGCACGGGGACGGGGTCATGGAGCATCAGGAGACGGAGGCATCCGCCGCGGATGCCGCGTACGCGAAGGTCAAGGAGCGGATCCTCGACGGCGATCTCGCCGGCGGGACGATGGTCAGCGAGGGAACGATCGCCGACGAACTCGGGATGAGCCGCACCCCCGTCCGCGAGGCGTTCCTGCGCTTGCAGGTCGAGGGGTGGATGCGGCTGTACCCCAAGCGCGGTGCGCTGATCCGCGATGTGACGCCGGGAGAGCTCGACGACGTCGTCGAGGCGCGCATCCTCATCGAGACCGATGCCGTGCGGCGGCTCGTCCGTGACTCCGAACGGGTGCAGGACGTCGTCGACGAGCTCTCCGACATCCTCGACGAGCAACGCCGCGCGTACGAGGCATCCGACCTCGCGCGGCTCGCCGAGGCAGACACGGCCTTCCACGCCCGGATCGTCGCGGCCGGCGGGAACGCCCTGCTCGCAGAGTTCTTCGCGACGCTGCGCGATCGGCAGAGGCGGATGCTCGCGTGGTCGCTCTGGCGACGCGACGACCGAGCCGAGCAGGTGCTCGACGATCACGGATTGCTCGTCCGCCTCATCGGCGATGGCGAGACCGCGGCGTTCGAGGTGGCACTCGGCCGTCACATCAAGAAGACCCACCGGGAGCTGCTGTCATGAGTGAGATGTCCTCCGAGGGAGCCGCCGCCGGAGAGCGGATCGCGATCGTCTCCTGGATGCGCGTGAGCGCTGCCCTGTTCGCTGTCGCGTGGGGTGGAAACGAGTTCACACCGCTGCTCGTGATGTACCGCCAGATCGACCAGATGAGCGCCTTCAGCGTGAATGTACTGCTCGGGGCATATGTCCTGGGCATCGTGCCCGCGCTCCTTCTCGGCGGCCCGCTGTCCGACCGGTACGGCCGCCGACCGCTGTTCGTCCCCGCCCCGATCATCGCGATTGCGGGCAGCACGCTCCTCGCCGTCGGGGCTTCCTCGATGCCGCTCCTGTTCGCCGGGCGGGTGCTGTCGGGTATCGCGCTGGGGCTCGTGATGGCAGTCGGCACGAGCTGGGTGAAAGAGCTCTCCGAGCCTCCGTTCACGACCCGCGCCGTCGACGGCCGTGGCGCCTCACGCGCTGCACTCGCACTGACGTCCGGGTTCGCGCTGGGCGCCGGATTCGCTGCGGCGCTCGGGCAGTTCGGCCCGATCCCCGCCGCGTCGCCCTACCTCCTGCACATCGCTCTCACCCTCGTCGCGCTCGTGCTGCTGTGGGCGGCGCCGGAGAGCCGGCCGCGCCCAGACACCTCTGGGCCGCTCCTCGCCGACCTGCGCATCCCCACCGCGATGCACCGCCGGTTCCTCCTCGTCGTCGTCCCGATGGCGCCGTGGGTCTTCGGCACCGCCGCAAGCGCGTACGCGATCCTGCCGGGCCTCATGATGTCGCAGGCGCCGGGACTGCAGATCGGTGTGTCGGGTCTGCTGTGCGTCGTCGCGCTCGGCTGCGGTGTCGCGGTGCAGCGGTTCGCCGCGAAGGTCGACACCCCGCTGTCGGCCCGCGGCATCGGGATCGCGCTGACGGTCACCGTTCCCGCCATGATCCTGGCCGCCGTCGCGGTGAGCCTCAACTCGCTAGCCTGGGCGTTCGTGGCCGCCGCGGCACTCGGCGCGGCCTACGGCATGCTGCTCGTCGGGGGACTGCGCGAGATTCAGCGGATCGCCGGTCCGCGCGATCTTGCCGGACTCACCGCGGTGTACTACTCACTGACGTATCTCGGGTTCTTCATCCCGGCGATCCTCGCCGCGCTCGGCGCGTGGATCCCGTACACGACGATGTTCCTCGCCGGCGCGGTCCTGGCGGCGGTCAGCGTCGGGATCGTCGCGCTCAGCTGGCGCCGGCACCTGCCGGCGGCCTGATGAGGAACCGGCCGGGCGCGGCGTCCTCGCGAAGACTTCGCAAAAAAGGGGGCGCGGGAAGGACATGTCCTCCCCGCGCCCCCTTCGGATGCATCAGTTGTAGAGCATTCCGCCGTCCACGAGCAGCACCTGGCCGGTCACGTAGTCGGCTTTCTCGCTTGCGAGGAACGACACGACGTTCGCGACGTCTTCGGGCGTCTCGATGCGGCCGAGGGCGATGCTCTCGACGTTCTCCTTGAGGTTCTGGCCCCGCGGCTTGCCGTTGATCTCCGACAGCTTCTCGTCGATGAGGTCCCACATGCCCGTGCCGACGATGCCGGGAGCGTACGCGTTGACGGTGATGCCCTTCGGGGCGAGCTCCTGCGCCGCGACCTGCGTGAGGCCGCGCACGGCGAACTTCGACGCCGAGTACGCGCCGAGGATCGGGAAGCCCTTGATCGACGCGATCGAGGCGGCGGAGATGATCTTGCCCTTCACACCGAGCTCGATGAACTTGTCGGCAGCGGCCTGGATGCCGAAGACCACGCTGTTCACGTTGATGGAGAAGATCTTGTCGAGCTCTTCCGCCGTCACGTCGAGGATCGGCTTGACCTGCGCGATGCCCGCGTTGTTCACGATGACGTCGAACCCACCGAGCTGCGTGGCGGCTGCGTCCACAGCGGCGACGACGTCTTCCTTCTTCGACACGTCGGCAGCCACGAAGATCGCACGGCGGCCCAGCGCCTCGATCTCCGCGACGACGCCGCGCGCCTTCTCCTCCTGGAACGTGAGGTCTGCGACGGCGACGTCGAAGCCGTCCTTCGCGAGCTGGAGCGCGATTCCGCGACCGATTCCCTGACCTGCGCCCGAGACGAGAGCGACCTTGGCAGTGGACATTCCGACTACTCCTTCATGGTTCGATGAAGCGCTGTCGCGCTCCGAGATAAGGTCGCCCGAAGGCACGTTGCTCGGCGCCGCACGACCCTCGACATCCTCGCAAAACTCATCGAGTCGGACGGAGATGGCAAGTATGCTCGCGAAGACCGCGTCCACGAGCTGCTTTTCCCCATGCGCAAGGACTCGAACGATGTCTGGGTCGATGCGTCGAACCTGTGGAATCTGGACGAGCGGCTCGTCTTCCACACTACCTCGCGTCCGACAAGACTCTCAAGAGCATGCCCGTCACGGACGACGCCTCGACGAACCGACCGGACATACTGGCGACACGCGTGCTCGAGGCGGACTCGCCCGTGCTCGCGACCGCGGGGCAGAAGTTGCCGCTGCAGTCGATCGTCGTCGAGCTCAAGCGCCCCATGCGCAACGACGCGACGACGGAGGACAAGAACCCCATCGCGCAGTGCCTTGACTACGTCGCGCGGGTTCGCGAGGGCAAAGTAACGACGGCAACCGGGCGGCTGATTCCGTCGAGCGCGCAGGAGCCGCCGGCCTTCTGCTACGTCATCGCCGACCTGACGCCAACGATGGAGCGCATGTGCAAGCTGTCGAACTTGATCAAGACGCATGACGGGCTCGGGTACTTCGGCTACGTCGAGCCGTACAAGGCGTATGTCGAGGTCATCAGTTTCGACGGCCTCGTCAACGCGGCCACGGAGCAGAACAGGGCGTTCTTCGACAGGCTCGGCCTACCGTCGAGCTAGGCCGTGTTGATCGAGAGGCGGGGCCGGGCGCGGCCAGTGATTCCATCCGTCGGGAAGGTCGCGGAGGACGGGCTTGGCGTCTTTGAGGCGGTGGGCAGGAAGATCTTGGGAGCGGGATTTCCCGGAGCTCGCGCCGTCGGGATAGGTGAAGGCGTAATCGACCCAGGGGCGAAGTCCGCTTTCGATCGTCTCTCGGTAGTTGCCGCTGACGGTCGCGAATACTTGCTGCTCGAGTTCATCGGCTTCGGCCTCCCAGTTCGAGTCGCAAGCGTCGCAACCGCAGACTGGGTAGTGGAAGTCGTGCAATAGTCCCGCGTGCATGTAGATCCCCGGATAAGCGGTGAAGACCAACGTCAAGGACGCGCACTTCGGATCATTAGGACGTATCCGCACCGCGCGCACCACATCATGAAACGCGGGACGCAGCAGATCCGCTGTCACCTCAACGCCCTCATCGACCTCGACGTCATACGTCTCTCGGAGGTGGGCGATAAGGGCGTCAGCGACAACGTGCAGCGGTGCGAACCGCTCGGGATGCGTGTCGACCGAGTAGGTGTCTTCCGGAGGTGACTCGTGCCACCGGCTCCCGTAGTTGATCACCGCGCCGTCAGCGTCGCGGAACACCGGCGCTTCGATCAGAGGGCGAACGTAGGAACTCATCCCGTCATCCTGCCGCATCGGCGCGGCGCCGGCCGGCCTATGGCCAGGCCGGACGGGACAGGTCCGTCTTGATCCAGATCAGCGTCGCAGCGAGGCTGATCGCGGCACGATAGTTGCGAGCGAGCTTGTCCGAACGCATCGCGATGCCGCGCCACTGCTTGAGCTTGTTGAAGCAGCGTTCGACGACGTTGCGGCCCTTGTAGCGTTCCTGCTGCTGATCGCCGAAGTCGATCGGTCGGCCTGGCCTCTTGCGGCGGTGCGCGATCTGATCGTCCCGCTCGGGGATCGTGGCCGCGATCCCTCTCGCGCGCAGCCATGCACGGTTTGCCTTCGACGGGTAGCCTTTGTCGGCGAGCACCCGGTCGGGGCGGGTGCGCGGCCGGCCCTCCCCATCGCGGGGCACGCGGATGTCCTCAAGCACGGCGGGCATCATCGTGGTGTCGTTGACATTCCCACCGGTGATGACCATGCCTAGCGGCCTTCCGCGGCCGTCGCAGACCAGGTGCAGCTTGGTCGTCAGTCCGCCCCGGGAACGTCCAATCCCGTGATCAGACGGCTCGAACCACGGATTCTTGTGATTCGGCAGAGCCCCCTGTGTCACGCTTCAGTGTCGCGCCGTGCTGATGCACACGTGCAATCGTGGAGTCGATCGAGACGACCCAGTCGATCTTCCCGGCGGCGTCGGCCTGCTTCTGCACCTCGGCCAGCAGCTTCTCCCAGGTGCCGTCCTCGGCCCACCGGTTGAACCGCTTGTAGATCGAGTTCCACTTACCGAACCGCTCCGGCACGTCCCGCCACGGCGCCCCGGTGCGGTACTTCCACGTCATACCCTCGACCGCGGGGCGATGATCCGTCCACGGCCTCGACCTCCCGGTCACCGTCGGCATCAACGGCTCCAGCACGGCCCACACCTCGTCCGAGATCTCCTGCCGCGTCACCGTTCAAGACTCGCCCAGCGGAGAGTGAACCCTCTTGATCAACACGGCCTAGCGGCGACAAGTCGCCTTCACGGCAAAAAAACGTGAAGGGGAGGAGAGAAGATCATGGGCGCAACAACCACAGGCCGGGTCACGGTGTTCAGCCGTGAGGGATGCGTGCAGTGCAACGCCACATATCGGGCCCTCGACGGTCACGGCGTCGACTACCGGATCGTTGACGTCGACGAGCTGCGCGAGGGCGCGGCCGAGGAGCTGCGAGCCCTCGGGTTCACCCGCCTCCCCGTGGTGAAAGTCCCCGGCACTTCGGCATGGTCCGGGTTCCGTCCCGACCTCATCGCAGAGATCGACAAACGGGCGATATTGCCATCCGATGCAACGCGCGAAGCGCGATCGCCCGCGCGGTAGAGCCTGAGCTCAAGAAGGATGTCGAGGGGGCCGGGGGTCTCTGCGCCACTCTTGATCACCCAGAGTACTTCATTTGCATCAATGTTGTATTGGATGCATCATGAGGATGTGCTTGAAGTTGATCCATCGTCTGCGCAGCGGCTCGTCTCCGCGCGGAATGTCATTCATCTTGACCCTGAGGGAGCCGTGCTCGACGGGATGTTGAATGGGTGGCGAGCCCAGCAGATTGCTCGCTTCTTGAAGGCTCCGACGATTGCGGCGAGAGAGCGGCTCGTGCGCCGGTTCGTGGACTTCACGGGTATGTACCCGTGGCAATGGACGCCGGCGGAGGCGGAGGCGTGGATCAGTGAGCTGCGCTCGGGCGTGAAGCCGTTGCGGCTATCGACGCTGCGTGGATACGAGATCGACATCAAGATGTTCTGCGAGTACATCACTGATCCTCGATATCCCTGGCTGTCCGAGTGTGAAGCGCGTTTTGGCGCTGCACCCAGACAGGTGTTCCATGAGGACAACTCGATTGTGCATGTCAGCGAGTACGAGGGCGATGCCGCGCGGCGACCGTTGACATTCGACGAAGTCCAGGCGCTGTTCGATGCGGCCGACGGGCTCGCCGCACGGATCCTGTCGCGACGGCGAAAGGGTGCGGTTCAGGCCGTGCGGGACGCCGCGCTTCTCAAGTGCGTCTATGCGTTCGGGTTGCGAAGACGTGAGGCGGTCATGCTTGATCTCGTGGATCTCCGCCGCAACGCGAAGCTGCCGCACCTAGACCGATTCGGTGCACTGTCGGTGCGCCATGGCAAAGCGAGCCGCGGGGGCCCGTCGAAGCGGCGCACGGTGCTCACCGTTCCGGAGATGGGCTGGATCGCGGAGACGCTGGCGCACTACCTCGATGAGGTTCGGCCGGCGTTGTCGTCATCGTCGAGTTCGTCGCCTGCTCTGTGGGTGACCGAACGGGGCACGAGGCTGAGCAGGCGTGCGGCGAACGAAGCGTTCTGTACAGCTCGTGATGCCGCGGGGATCGACTCTTCGTTGGATCTGCATTCGTTGCGGCACTCGTACGTGACGCACCTGGTGGAGTTCGACTACCCGGAGCGGTTCATTCAGGAGCAGGTGGGGCACTCGTTTTCCTCGACGACCGCGATCTACGTCGGCGTCTCTAACGAGTACCGGAACCGGCTGCTCACCCAAGCTATTCACACCCGCTACGGCGCCGACTTCGAGGAGGCAGCACGGTGAAAGAGATGGACTACGTCTGGCATCTGCGAGCGAAGATGGCGGAGCGTGGAATGTTCGCCACGACGGACCTGCAGCCGCTGCTCGCTGAGCGTGGAGTCGCGCTCTCCCGGGAGCAGACCTACCGGCTGGTGACGGGTCAGCCGCAGCGCCTGAGCATGGTTACGCTGATCGCGCTGTGCGACATCCTTGAGTGCACACCCAACGACCTCATCGAACCCCGCATCGTCGAGGCGTCCGCCAGGAAGGCTTCCGGGGAAGTCATCCCGCGGAAGAGCCGAGTATCCGCCCGCCGAACGACGATCAATCGGCCCGGGCATTCGAAATGACCGTGGTGCCGGAGCATCCTTGCTCCGAGTGCGGAAGCCGCGCCCCGCGGGTGAAACGACTCCCCGACGGTGGAGGGCTCTGCCGACCGTGCTACAACGTCAGCCGACGTATGGAGTGCTCGCGCTGTGGTCGCATCCGTGCGCCCAGCGCTCGAGCCGAGGACGGCGCACCACTCTGCGGGCACTGCGCGCGCCCTAAGCGGGCGTGTGCGGGATGCGGCCGTGTCGATCACGTCACCGCCATCGTGGACGGTCAGGATCTCTGCCAGCGCTGCTACTCCGCACCGGTCAGAGCGTGCGGACAATGCGGACGGGAGCGACGCGTCGCAACCCGCCACCAGAATGGCGTAGCAGATCTGTGCCACAGCTGCTACCGCACCCCCATCGCCGAGTGCGCCATCTGCGGTGAGAAGCGCGCGGTTCATACGACCTGGCCCCTCGGGTCTATATGCGGCGTGTGCTATCGACGCGAGCTCCGCCACCCCGACGGCTGCGGGTCTTGTGGGCAGGTGAAAGCGCTCATCGGTCGCGATGACCGAGGGGAGCGCGTTTGCGGGCCGTGTGCAGGGTCGACGCGCGACTACGTCTGTGCCACGTGTGGCGCCCCGGGTGAGCAGCACTTCGAGAACACCTGCATCCGCTGCTCCGTCGTTCGAGCCGCCGGCGACCTCCTCGCGTCCGCGACGGGGGTGATCCCCGGGCGTTTGGCCGGGCTCCCGGACGCGCTCGTTTATCGAGGTCGCGTGGACTCGACCATGAGATGGCTGCTCAAGCCCACCCCGAGAGCTCTGCTCCGAGCGATCGGGTCGGAAGAGTCGATCACGCATGCGCGCGTTGACGCGTGTCCGCCTGGGCAGGCGCGACATCATCTCCGTGCGCTCCTGGTCGACGTCGGCGTTCTCCCGGTACGAGATGAGCAGACTGAGCGGCTCGAAACATGGGTCGACGAGTACCTGATCCAGCTTCCTTCACACCATGCCGCCGAGATCACTCCCTATGCACAATGGAAGGTGCTGCGGACTGTGCGGCGGCGGGCAGGACGCCGCCGTACCACGGTCGGTGTCGCAGATTCCGCGCGTGAACGGATCCGCGCGGCCGCGCGACTCCTGCAGCACGTCGAGCAAGAAGGGGCGGGCTTCTCCGCGCTGACACAGGAGGTCCTAGACCGGTGGGTCGGCGGCAACGCAGCCCGCACCGGCGACATCGCACCGTTCATCTCGTGGCTCAGGTCCACCGGCCAGTATCCGGGACTCCGCGTCGAGCGCGGACAGCAGGCCAGGCCGAGCGAGGTCAGCGGGGAGGACGAGCATCACGCTCTGGTCCGCACGTTTATCGCCGGGTCGGACGACACGGTGAGCCTCGCGACCAGGGTTGCCGCGCTGCTCGTGCTCCTTTACGGAGCTCGAACCGACCGCATCCACCGGCTCACCACTGTCGACACCAGTACAGCCGGAGGACGAACGTATCTCGCGCTATCGACAGAACCCATCGAGATCCCGAACTCGGTCGCTCAACTCTTCGCGCAGCTCGTGAAAGAAGCTGAGCAGAATCCGGGGGCGACTCGGCGAGCCGGTGAGGGATCGTATCTATTCCCATCTCCCCGACGACACCACGAGCCGATCCATCCCACGACCCTCGGACGGTGGATAGCGCGGGCCGGGGTCAGCCCGCGGATCGCCCGGAACTACGCCATGCTCGCCCTCGCTAGCGACCTCCCCGCCGCTATCGTGGCCGTTCAGATGGGAATCACGCCGCAGACAGCGAGCCGATGGTCGCAGTTCTCGCAACGCGACAATTCCGAGTTCGTCGCCGCGAGAGCAGATTTCCTCCCCCGCTGAGGGCACATCGGAGTGGGTTCAGGCAGCCGCGGCCCGAGAACTCCAAGCCGAGTCAATTCCTTCCAGGACGCTAACAATCAGGGACGCAGTGCGGCGCTGGGTCAAGTGTCCAGGGGGTGTCTCGTCTCGACGTCCCGCATGCGTCCGGCTAGAAGCGCGACGATGGCGAGCAGCGTCGGCGCGACGCCGGCCACGATGAAGATGGCTGGTATCGGCACGATCAGCGATAGGGGCCCGGCGATGGCGATCGAGACGGGCATGAACGCGATGGAGACGAAGAAGTCGAGACTGGCGACACGGCCGATCATTTCGGGTGGCACGAGGCGTTGAAGCAGTGTGCCCCAGATCACCACGCCGGCTCCTGTGGCAGCTCCGACCGCGAACAGTGTGGCGAGCATCACTATTAGGTTGTTGGCGAGGCCGATGAGCACGAGCGGGAGGGTTCCGCCGCCCCAGAGGCCGATCATCAGTGTCAGGTATCGCCGGGGCAGTTTGAGTGACGACACGATGAGCGATCCGATGGCGCCTCCGATTCCGTAGGCGGCGAGTAGTAGTCCGAACGTTGCTTCGGCGTCGTCGAATCGGTCGCGGGTGAGGAAGGGGAGAAGTACCTCGATTGGGCCCTGGATGATGAGCGCGAGGGATGATCCGAAGATCAGGGTCCATAGCAGCCAGCGGGTGCGGGCGACGTAGCGGACCCCGGCTTTGAGGTCGCCCCACACGCTCGTGCGTTGCTGCGACTGTTCCGGTTCGGTGGTTTCCTCCCGGCGGCTGAGGAACAGTGTGATGACGAACGCGACTGCGTAGGACGCGGCGACGATGACCGCTCCGATGGCGGGGAAGAACGCCCCGACGATGATCCCTCCGAGGGCGGGTCCGAGGCCCTGCCCCATCGAGGGCCGGAGAGCCCCTTCGAGCCCGTTTGCGGCGAGCAGTTGTTCGGGCGGTAGTACTTGGGGGAGGTAGGCGCTGTAGGCCGGGTAGAAGAACGCACTACCCGCGCCCATGGCGAACGAGGCGAGCCCGACATGCCACAACTCGATCGCGCCCGTGAGGGACAGCACCGCGACGGCGGCCATGACCGCCGCGGTGAGTCCCTGCACGGTGATGATGATCCGCCGCTTCGAGAAGCGATCGGCTACCACCCCGCCGAGGACCGAGAAAGCGAAGAGGCCGAGGCTGAGCCCGGTAGCGACGGCTGACAGGGCAAGGGGGCTGTCGTCGAGTGCGAGCACCTGAAACACCATGACGATGGTCCACATGCCGGTGCCGAAGACTTCGATACCGACGGCCGCGAACAGCAGCCGGTAGTCGCGGGTAGCGAGAGGGCGCAGCGCCCGCAGCCGGTCGGGAGTCTCGCGGGTCATACGAGCGCCTCGCTTTCGGTCGTAGCTTCCAGTTGCAGTGCCGGCCAGCCTTCGACGTCGCGGAGAAGCTGCCGGTCGTGGGTGGATACGACAACAGCCGCTTGGGTGGCGTTGAGCGCGTCGGTCAGTTCGTCGACGAGCGCGATCGATAGGTGGTTGGTCGGTTCGTCGAGCAAGAGCACGTGCGGCTTGGTGGCGAGCACCAGGGCCAGCTCGAGGCGCCGTTGCTGGCCCATCGACAGCTCACCTATCCGCTTGCTCGATTCGCGGGCGCGCAGGAGCCCGAGCTGCGAGAGACCGACTGCCTCACGCGATGGAACGAGCGCGTCGACGTGGGCTGCGTAGAACTCGCTCGCGCGACGATCCAGCGGCAGCTCCGACTCTTGGCGCAGAAAAGCGAGCCGCACGTTCTGCGGGCGACGAACGGTGCCGGTGTCCGGGCGGAGGTCTCCCGCTGCGACGCTCAGCAGTGTGGACTTGCCGGCCCCGTTGGGTCCGGTCACTACGAGACGCCCGCGGTGTGACAGAGAGAACGCCGCCGGGCGCGTAAGCCTGCCGGTCACGGTCACGTCCTCCACGCTCAACAGCACCGCTCCGGTTCGGGTCGCAAGCTCCGGGAAGCGAAACACTTGCGGCGGCTCGGGAACAGTCACCGCGTGCGCTTCGAGTTGCTCCTGCCGGCGATGCACGCTCTGCACGAGCCCGCCCGCGCGCGTGGCCCGTCCGTGCTTGTTGGTTCCCTTCTCTGGTCGCCACCCCGAGACGAGTCGGTTCTGCGCCGAGCTGAGACTGTCCTGCAGCCGCGCGAGCTCGGTCTGCTGTCGCTCGAATTCGTGCTCCCACCGTTCGCGCTCGGCGCGCCGGCCCTCGCGGTAGCCGGCATAACCGTTGCCGTACACGCGCACCCGGTCATCCGGGGTCGGGTCGAGGTCCACGATCGTCTCCGCGACGTCGGAGAGCAGCGCGCGATCATGGGTGACGACGACCACGCCGCCGTTTCGCGACCGCAGTTGCGTGGTCAGAAACTCGAGGCCGCTTCGATCGAGGTGATTTGTGGGTTCGTCGAGGAGCAGGAAATCGTCGTCGGCGCCGAGCAGGCACGCCAGACGGACTCGATAGCGCTGCCCGACGGAGAGGTCGTCCAGGCGCCGGGATGGCTCCGTTTCGGCGTCGAGTGCTTCCAACGCGATCTGCACCCGCCGTTCGGCATCCCACGCATCGAGGACTTCGGCGTGTTCCAATGCGGCGGCGTATCGTTCTTCGGCGCCGGGGACGCCTGCGGCGAGTGACACCGCGGCCGAATCGAGGGCCGCAACGGCGGCGAGCGGCTGCGCGATCGCTTCCGCGACCGCCTGGCCCACTGTGCGGTTGCCGCCGGTCGGCATCTCTTGTTCGGCTATGCCGACCGTCCCGAGTCGCTGCACTACTCCGCTGTCCGGGGTGAGAGCGCCGCTGAGGACGTGCAGGAGCGTCGACTTCCCCCGGCCGTTCTCGCCCACGATCGCTACTCGCGAGGTGGCCGTGACCGTGAGGTCGACGTGGCTGAGGACGGGGGTGGCTCCGCGCGTTACGGAGACGTCGGAGGCGATGAGCTGCGCGCGATGGCGCGCTGGTAGAGGGGTGTTGAGGGAGAGCATTCGTATCCTTCGGAAACGACGCACCGCACGGCTATGAAGCGTGCGAGGGTGCGCAAGGTGACGGCGACCCGTGCAGGGTCGAGAACGAGCGGCCGCCGCAGGCTCGGATGACTCAACGAGCGCGGTAGGCCTTACTCAGCCGTCACAGGAAGTACAAATGCACATTCCGAGTGTATCGAACGACGTGATCAGAGCAACCACCGAAGAGACTCCGCCTGGAGTTTGTGGCTCTCGTCAGCGGGACGCGCCTGCCCGGACATCTCCGCAACAGAGGAGAGGTACAAGCCCACCACACTCGGCGGACGACGATCTGCTAGCTGTCGCTCAAAGGCATGAGCGGATCGACGCGTGCTTGCGAATAGCGCAACCCTCAATATTGACTCTCCGCCGGTCCCCGAGGCGGTGAACGCATGAGCGCCACCGTCGCCGCTCCCCTGGTCGCCGCAATCGAGCAGGCGTGGGCCGATATCCGCAAGCGTCACCCCCGAGGTTCCCGAGGTCGTCGTCACGATCGGCAGCGGGAGCGAGGCAAAGGGGATGAAGCTCGGACACTTCGCCGCAGCGCGATGGGTGCGCGGAGAGGACGAGCTGCACGAGCTGTTCGTCGGCGGTGAGGGCCTGGCCGGGGGCGCCGCGTCCGTCCTCGCGACGCTGCTGCACGAGGCCGCACACGCGGCCGCACAGTCCCGCGGCATCCAGGACACCAGCCGTCAGGGCCGCTACCACAACCAGCGATTCAAGAGCATTGCCGAAGGCCTCGGGCTCACCATCGAGCACGATCAGAGCATCGGGTGGAGCGTGACGACACTCCCCCGTCACACCGAAGCCGAGTACGCCGAGACGATCGCGACGCTGCACACCGCGATCACCGCTCACCGCCGCGCCGAAGCGATCGCCACCGGCGGAGGACGGAAGAGCAACAACAACGGCGCCGCCGTCGTCTGCGGATGCGGGCGGAAGATCCGCGCCTCTCTCAGCGTCATCGAGGCAGGCCCCATCATCTGCGGCATCTGCGGCACCGCGTTCGAATCCGAAGAAAATAGCTAGTCCCCCTTGCATTGCAGTGCTAGGGGGACTAGCATAGTCTTATGACCAAGCGACAGAAGCACCGGGACGTAGCGAAGTTCCTGCGCTCAAAGGGCTGGGAGCACGTGCGAACCAAAGGCAGTCACGAGACGTGGAAATCGTCAGACGGCGCCATGACGCTGGTGATCGCCGCTCACGGCGGCGAGGTGTCCGCGGGCATCGTGCGACAGATTCAGAACGCATTCGACGACACCCCGGCCAACTGGAACTGAAAGGAGCCGACAGATGACCCGACAGCTTGCAGCTCGCGCGTACCGAGACGAAGACGGATGGTGGACGATCGAGATCCCCGAACTCACCAGTCCCTCCCCCGCCGGCGGCACGATCATCGCGACCGGCACCGCGACGACCTTCCGAGGCATCGACAAGGCGGCTCACGAACTCGCAGCGGCGTGGCTCGATGACGACGCGGTAACCGTCGATGTCGACGTCGTGATCCCCGAAGACGTCGCCCAGCTCTGGAAAGACAGCACCGCCGCCGAAGAAGCCGCCCGCGAACAGCAGACCCGCGCAGCCATGCTCCGCCGTGACGCCGTTCGAGCCCTCCGCGCTCAGGGCTACCCCGCAGAGGCCGCGGCGGCAGCGCTCGGCATCAGCCGCCAACGCATCGACCAGCTCGGCAAGGCTGCGCCCGTGCGGACCAGCGAACTCGCGTCGTAAGCGTCTCAGACGAACCGTCTGAGACAAGGCGGTAGCTAGCTGTCTTTCTAGAAAGCTAGCTAGTCAGATAGGCAGAAAGAAAGCTAGCTGGAACGTTAGCTAGAAGGTAGGATGGAAGCATGCAAATCGTGATGGTCTACAGCGAGGCGGGCGGAGTCAGTAAGACGACCGCGGCGGTATCGGTGGCGATGACCTCGGCCGAAGCCGGGCATCGCACGGTGCTTATCGACCTCGACCCACGTGCGGCATCGACGAAGTGGACGCGCACTGAGCCGGTGGGGGAGGGGCTGCACGTTGGCGCGATCCTCGGGGCCAAGGAAGAGCCCACTGGTTGGGCGCAGGATCTCGCCGTGCCGAGCCGTTGGCATGAGCTGTTGCGCGTGATCCCCTCCGCTCGTGACCTCAGCAACCGCGAGAGCGAGCGCGACGACTACGCCGAGCTGCGGCTCAAGGCGTCGCTGGTCGACCTCGACGCCGACGTTGTGGTGATCGACTGCGCGAACCGTCAGGGCGGTCCTCTGACGCTGTCTGCTCTGCACGCCTCGGATCGGGTGCTGTACGCCGCTACGGCGTCCGATTCGGGCATCGATGGGGTGACCGGTGCGAAGCGCACCGTGGAGGCGTTCAGGCGCAGCATGGCGCGCCTGGGAGCGGCAACCGGGATCGAAGAAGCCGGAGTCACGATGACCCGCGACGGCACGGGCTTCTTGTCCTACGCCGAACAGGACGCGATCGACCAGGTGCGCGAGCTCGCGCCGATCATCGAGCCGATCGTCCCGCACCTGGCGATCGTTCCCGAGGTCCGCATGGCGGGGGAGTGGTACGGCGCGTACCGCAAGGGAACGCCGGTGCGAGAGGCATACAGCGAAGTGATGCGAAAGGTGATCCGATGACCGCGAACCAGCCCGACCGGCCCGCCCGTTCCCGCCCACGTCCCGCTCCCGACGCCGGGGTTGACCCGATCGATTACAAACCCAGCCCCGCACCGACGCCGGCGCCGGCAACCGTGTCCAAAAGCCCTGTCGAGGGCAAGGGCGCCGAGGCGCCCGCGGCAGCCCCGTCGCCTGCTCCGACGACGAACACGCGGTTCGCGGCATCGCCCGCGCCGGCCCCCGTGGCTGGGGGTTCGGAAGTGACCGTGCAGCTCGCGACGCGCATCAGCCCCGACGTCGCGGCCGTGCTCGATGCCGCAGTCGCGCGCGAGAAGGCAAGGCGCGGAAGCAAGGCGTCAAAGCGCGTCCTCATCGAAGAAGCGATCCTCGCGCTCTGGAGCCAATAGCCGCAGCGCCCAGCTGACCATCATCCATATGGATGAGATCCATCGGAAAAATTGGGCGGCCTGATCAGCCCGGTGGCGCGGCCACACAGCGACAGGTCTCGCGTTGAGAGCCGCCTTGAATGGCGTGGGGCGGCTTGCGACGTAACGCGTGCGGCATGGGGCACAAGGAGTATGTGTCTCGACGGCTGCATGTCATCTCGTATGACCGTGCACCGATCCCAACCTCACCCCAGCGTGAAAGAAGATGCGGAGCGATCGATGAAGAAGTCCCGACTCATGGCAACTGGAGCAACCGCAGCGGTTTTGGCTCTCGTAGCGACCGCCCCGAGCTATGCCGCCGAACCGGGGGGCGAGGCTACAGGGAGCCCGCCCACCGCTGTCTCTGCTCCCGCCACTGCCCGGGTCGACGTGCCCCTCACTTCTCATCAGCGTCTTCAGGATGTTGTGAGCATGGAGGAGGCTCTCGGCTACCCCGTTTCGGCGTTCCGGTTCGAGAACGATGTGGTGGTCGGTGAGTACTCCCCGAGCTCTGGCGTGGACGTGGAGACGTATCTCGCGGAGTTCAACGATCTCTATGGGACGCAGCCAGAGATATCTCACGTTGTTGTAGAGATGCCGACGGAGCAAGCGAAAAGCCTCTACATGTCTAAGGGGCTCACCGTGAGTCCGCCTCTCAGCTCTACAGCTCGTTCCTCGAGTTACGTTGCCCCGGCTGCCGATCCGGCACGCATCGAGCAGCTGTTCGAATCTCGTCGGGAGCGAGCAGGAATCGATATGGCAGGCGTGGACCAGCAGGCGAGGGGCGCCGCCCGGGCGGCCACGCGTTGGGAGCCCACCTCGGTCGACGTCCAGATCACAAGACCCACCAGCAGCACTGTTCTGTTCGATCAGTACTTGAACTGGTACCCGGGTCAAGCTTCCACAGATGTCATGAACGGCGAGGACGGATGGGAAGCCGAGGTGAACGTGTACACAGATGCGTCGGCTTACCAGGTCAACCAACGTCCTAACTGCTCGGTCGCTGCGGCCAACTACAAAGATCGACCGTTCGCGAAGAACTACGGGTGGAACTGGTCGGTGATGTACGACTCGGGCTTCGGCTTGAACCCGCTGCCCTCGCGTCTCGGCGCATACGCCGACTACAACGATCTCTTCGACGAGTGCAACCGCAACTCGATTGGCATCGGCATCCGGAGCCCGCAAACTCTCGGCGCGTGGCCGAACGGGATGCAAGAGATGCTCATCCTCGTCACCGCGCCCCGTGGACTCGACAACATCGGACGGATCTCGGGGAACATCCAGCCCGTCAACTCCACAGGCTGCCTTCTTCAGCCCTGGCTGTCCAACACCGACTGCATGGGGCTCACGCAGACCGGATACCAGTCGCGCGGCACGCTCGCCTCGTGGCGAAACTGGACGGCACCGACTGTGTGCTGGAACTCTGGGGGCTACGGAGAGATTCCCCCCAGCAAGTACCCGTGCTGACTCCAGTACTTTCTTAGCGGAGGTCCGACTATGAGAAACAAAGGGCACGGGCGGCTCAGAGCCGCCCTCACGGCCGTTTTCTTTGTGGCGGGATCGTTTCTCGTAGTCGGACTTGCTGCGCAGTACCTGGAAACGAGGGTCAGCGCAGAGGCGCAATGTCAACTTGCGCCCCCTGCCAACGTTGCCTTGACAGAGCAGGCGCTGACGTACGCCGAGGCCTCCGCGTGGCCCATCGGGCGGCAGTGCACCTGGCTGCTCGCAGACGGCACTACAGCCACGATTCACTCGAGCTGGACAGTCACATTCCTGACAGTTGGTGCCACCGCCGTCTGCATCTTGCTTGCTGTGTGGGCGGGCTACATTGCACACCGGACACGCGACCGCCTGCTGTGGGGTCTGGCTTCCGTGAGCGTTATCGCCCCCGCCCTGACGTGGATCATCCTTGGCTGGGCTGCTTCCACCTTTCAGTACGGAACAGCCAGTTAGCTGACAGTGCGGACGCTACTCGGGGTTGACACGTACGTGTCAACCCCGAGTGCCATGTCGGCGGGCGTGACTACCTGAGAACCCAGCTCACGAACGCGAGAAGTTCGGTCGTGACTCGTTCCCGATTCGCCTTGTACTGCGGACGCCTGCCGGCACGAGAATGCGCGGGCATGTTCGGGTCTGTCACGTAGCCGCGCTCTTCAAGCTCTGTGAGGGCTTCGACAGTCGTCGTCACCGCAAGGCCGGTGGCCTGTGTGATCTCGGCGCGGGATGCGGACTCGACGCTGAGGAGGTACCGCAGGCAGATCAGGCGCGATTCGTTCTGAATGACCCGATGCGCGTTCAGCGGTTCCCCCGTCAGGTCGGGTATCGGGGTGCGAATCGGCATGGCTTCATTGTGCCAGTAGTGGCATGACCCAGATTGTTAAAGCACTCTCATCCAACATCTCGGGTAACGCGTTACCGTTGATTCGAGGGCGAGTTATCGCCTCCCGCGGGGAGCATGTCATCGCCCGTCGTTAGCATGGTGCACGCAGGGGGTGCGAAGTGACTGAAAAGGTCGAAAATACAAGCTTCCGAGGCGCGTCACGCGCCGAGGGCTACGTCGAGTCGGTCGAGCTGCCGTCATCGCCGCGAGCGGGTGAATCTGTCCCCCAAATGGGGGACAAGACGCATAAAGCGCAAGCTTCACCGACGGACGATCTGCTCGACCGGTTTCGCAACGATGTTGCACCGGCCGAGCCTCCGGCGGTGATCGACGACGTGCCCCTGCCGGATGAAGCGCAGGGCGCGCCGGAGGCTGCCGGCGGCGTCCCGTCGGTAGATCTCCGAATTAACCGTCGCGAACGTGCCGCAGAGGCGCCGTCGCTTGGCTGGCGGGCCGTCGCACGAAACCTGGGTTTCAAGGTGAAGCAGGGCCCCGCGGAACTGGCCGCGGCCGAGCTGGGTAGCGCTCGATCGCTCATCCGACTGTCGCGCTGGCAGCGCAGCGTCGGGATTCTCGTTGCCAATCCCAAAGGCGGCGTCGGGAAGACACCCCTCTCGCTCGCGATCGGTGGCTGCTTTGCTACCACCCGTGGGGGAGGGACAGTTGTTGTCGAGGTCGCAGACGACCCCGGCGCCCTGTCGGTGCGTTCCGAAGGTCGCGCGAACGTCGGCGTTGCCGAGCTGCTGCGCGACCTCGACCAGATCCGCGGCGCCGGCCACCTCGCCGGCTATGTCTCGCAGCAAACCAGCTACGCATCCGTGATCGGCACCGTGGGCGACCGGGAGCCCCTGAGCGGCGAGGACGTCAAGCGGATCACGAGCAAGATCGACGAGTTCTTCCCCGTCCGCGTCATGGACACCGGTAACCAGCCCAGCTCGAGCGCGTTCCACGGGGCACTCGATGTCACCGACGTTCTCGTGATCCCCGTGCTGGATGCTCTCGACGCCCTGCAAGGCGCTATGCAGCTCCTCCGGCACCTCCACCAGGGCGGCGGCCACGCCGCGCATCTGGCACGAAACGCGATCGTCGTCCGTACCCACGACGGCCGGCCCGAGGATGCCGAGGTCAGCGCTTACGCAGACGAGCTGATCGAGAAGGCCGGCATCCGAGCGGTCTACCACCTGCCGATGGATCACCACATCGCTGAGCGCACGACGCTCGTCTACGGCCAGCTCGCGCCTGCCACGAAGGACGCAATCACCCGACTGACAGCCGGCGTGGTCGAGCAACTCAACACCGAACTACGAAAGGCGCAGTGACATGCAGAATCCGCTTGATGGGATCATCCCCGACTTCACGATCTTTGGAGCGCAGTTCACTGAGCTGTGGCAGAAGATCCTCGCCGGTGTCTGGGCGATCGCAATCGTCATCAGCATCGTTTTCCTCATCCAAGCGATCGTGAAGGTTGGCCAGAACGGCGAGAGCAACCCCGCCGCCGTCGCAGAGGGCAAAAAGCAGGTGCTGTGGGCCAGCATCTCCCTCGGCGTCTTGGTCGCCCTCGCCGTCGTTGTTGGCGCCATCATCGCGATCTTCGCCTGACCATGAGCACGCCGACGACAGCACCGCGCCGCCGCTGGGTATGGGTCGCGGTCATCGCGGCCGCCGCGATTCTCGTCGCCGGCGGCATCGGGCTCGGCGTATTCCTCGGCAGCCGCGGGGACAACACCGCGGCGCCCGAGCCGCCCGCTCAGCCCACAACCCCACAAACCCCGTCGACGTCCGCCACGACCTCCCCCCCCTGCCGTGGCGGGCGTCGACGGCTGCCTCGGAGGCGACTCCCGTGGACCGCAGGCCGTGCTCGACGCGCAGGCCGCGGCACCGCAAACCCCCGAAGGCGCCGTCTCGTTCGCGATCGCGTTCACGCGGTGGATCGGGCAGAAGCCGGTCGTACCCGCCGAAGAGGTTGCGCTCATCGACGGTGTGGCGTCTGTCGCGCCGAACCTCGCGCAGTCGGCTGCATCTGCCGAGAAGGTCGATGCGTCGCAGTTCTACCTCACCAGCCTGAACGGCTACTACCGGGTGGACAGCTTCACGGATCAGCGAGTGGATCTCACGCTGATGCTGCCGCTGGTGCTTCAGGGGGCGATCGATCCGACGCTCAACTTCATGCCTTCCTATGGCGTCGTTTGGACCGATAACGGGTGGGCGATCGAAGACGGTGAGTTCAAGGACGATGCGAACACACTTCGCACCACAGGAACGGTCATCCCGGAGGGCTGCTGATGCACCGCATCGACCTTTGGGGTGACTTCACCGACGGTGTGTCCGGTGCTGTCGACGCCGTGGGCGGGGTCGTCAACTTCTGGTCCGATCCGTTCGGGAACATGTACAAGTCGGGCCGCGACGCGACGATCAGCCTCAGCCGGGACGTCATTCCGGCGATCACCGAGTCGACTCTCCCGGATCTCACGTTGCAGTCGTTCCTAAGCACCTACGCCGTGTCGTTCGCGCTCGCGTTGATGCTCGCCGTTCTGTTGCTGTTCCCGCAGTTCGTGCGCGTCGCGAAGGGCGACCAGAGCGGGCAGGAGCTTTTCGAGGCGATCGGGCTGTACTTCCCCGGTTTCATCATGGGCGCGATGTTCGGCCCTCTCATTGGGCTGTCGATCATCGAGCTGCTGCGACTGCTGACCCGCAGCATCATCGATTGGGCCTATGGCGGATCGATCGAGCAGATGGTTGAGACGTTCTCGACCATCGCCCCGGATGACCCCGCGAAGATGACCGGCGCGGCCGTCGTGGGCATGATCGTCATCTGGGCGATGACGCTGGGCATGCTCATCATCCCGTTCATCTTCATCTTCCAACTCGTCGTCCAGTACTTCACCGGCGCGCTCATCCCCATCGCTATTGCATGGATGGTCGACCCGCGTCGCCGTGCTGCCGCGTCGCGAGCCGTTGGCCTGTGGGTCGGGATGCTCCTTGTGCAGCCTCTGCTCTTCCTCGCACTCGGATTCGCGTTCCGGTTGCCGATCGACTCGGTGGCCGCATGGGGTAACGACGGGTTCAAGAACCTCGCCCGCGTCATCATCGCCGTCATGGCGATCGTGCTGGCCGTCTTCCTGCCGTTCGTGCTGATCACGTGGGCTCGGAAGAGCATTGCCGCGGCGCCGACGTCGGATTCGACGCCGACGACACCGATCGGGCCGACGTCGCCCGGCCGGTCGCACCGCGCTCCCAGCCGTGAGGCGCCCGCAGCGCCCACGCGTCAGACCGTTCGCACATCTGCGCGGCCGAGCGACGCTGCGGGCTCCATTGCCCCCAAGCTCGGCGCCCAGAACGCGGGGAAGGTACGCGCGAAGCAGCCCACCGGCGCCGGCACGCCCGCCCTGGCAAGTGCGGGCACCAAGGCGTCGACGGCATTTAACGCGGGGACCGCCGTGGCCGCGAAGGGTGCGCAGACCGTCGCGAGGAAGGCAAGCGAGACAGCACACGAATCCGTCACACCCCCGCCCGTTCAAGGTAAGGAGCGCCCGCAGTGAGCGAGTCACAGTACGAGTCCGAGCGCGGCATCTACATCCTCGGCGGCGAGGGCCGCCACCGCGGATTCTGGGGCACTCAGAGCAAGTCCCGGGGATGGGGCACGGTGGCGATTATCGGTGTCGGCATGGTCTTCACGCCGGCCCTCGGGTGGGTCGCGATCGTCTCCGCTTTGGTGGGCGTGACGGTCCTCGTCATCCTCACGAGCGGCACCCATAACGGGAGCATCATCGAACGTCGGCGCCGCTCGCGGCGGCACCAGCTCGCCCAGCGCACGCACGCGGATGAGTTCATCCCGTACGACGCCGATCGTGCGGCGCTGCTGACCACCGCGCTTGAGCAGACGAACAAGACCAAGGACAAGGCTGACCGGGCCGGCCGCATCGAATGGGCGCGTGAGCTGAACGCGATGCGAGCCAACCCGGACGGCTGCGACGGTATGGGCTGGTTGCAGTCCGGCCGTGGCGTCCCCGGGATCGCCTGGCACGGCCCGACCGGGGAAGAGCCCTACCTGAGTGTCGCGTTCTCGGTGAGTGGCCAGCTGCGCGGCATGGAGTCGTCCGAGAACGTCGTACGCGGCGCCGAAGCGTTCGGAGCCTTCCAGGCCAGTAAGGCCGCTCCGGGCTCGCTGATGCGCATGATGCAGTCGGTCACCCGGGTTCTGCCGGCAGACACCGCGCTGCAGGAGTTCTGGGTGCTCAACAACATCGACGAGGACGCGCCCGATTGGGCGAAGAAGTCCTACGAAGAGGTGCTGATCGAGTCGTCTCGTGGAGCCATGGTGCAGCGCCACTACGTCGTGGGCCGCTGGCCCGTGAACGCTCGGTTCGTCGAGCAGGCACGCGAGTACGGCACCGGTCGTGACGGGTGGCGCAAGCTCATGGCAGCCGAGATCGAGTCGTTCCGCCGCGGGCTGCTCGACTCCCGCCACTCATGGGCGGAACCGCTCACCGCCCGCGGAACGGCGGCGGTGATCCGCCACATGCAGAACCCCTCACGGCCCCTCGACCTGGTGCGCGACATGGAACCCACGAGCACCGGAGAACGAGCCCGGGGCGGGGAGTACTCCGCTCACGTCGTAGAGGGCATCGACCCGGAATCGGGCGAGCACGTTGAGTGGTGGCACCGCACCGCGGTGATCCGCGCGGAATCGCTCACCGTCGCGCAGCGGCGCCCGCTGTGGCTGCTCGAGCTGCTGGTCGGCCGCGAGCTGGACATGATCCGCACCGTCAGCTTCCACGTCGAGCTGATCCCCGCCGGGGAAGCCCGCCATGCCGCACGTCGTGACCTCGTGTCGGACATGGCCGCGGAGATCTCCGAAACATCGAACGGGAAGATCCCGCTGGACGAGGGCAAGGTGAAGATCCTCGCCGCCCAGCGTCGACGCAGCGACCTCGCGGAAGGCAGCGGACACCACGGCGCGAACTGGGTCGGTTTCATCACCATCACCACCGACAGCCGCGACCGTCTCGCCTCAGCGAGCCGGGAACTCGCGGAGGTCTGCGCCAACGAAGTCGGCATCCAGCGGTTGGAGTGGCTGGACTCGTACCAGGCCGCAGCAAGCGGCACGACCTGGCCCATCGCGCGCGGGCTGCGCCCGCACGTACCCACCTTCGGTGCACGCGCTATGCGCGTCATCGCGGGCGGGGGAGACAAGGAGGCGATCGCGTGAGCGAGAGCACGACGCCCCGCCGGTCGCGGCGGAGCAAGAAGCAGTCCGACGTTGCCGTTGCGGAGATCCCCGCTGACGTCGAGGAGACGCACGGCGAGGTCTCGCCCTATGAGCTGCCCGGGCGTAACCGGCGTGCGAACACTCGAAAGGCGGGACGTGGGTACTACGCGCCGGTATTCGAGGGAGCCCCCTCGACGACCCGGCAGACCTCCGTGCTGAACACTGCGCTCATCGGCCCGGTGACGGGAACCGCCGGCGTCGCGAACGGTCGCGACATGCTCTCGCACACCCTCATCGCCCATGATCCGATCACCGCGTACAACTCGAACCCCCGCCTGATCTCCTCCCCGAACACCGTGGTCGCCGGCGGTGTCGGAGGAGGCAAATCGTCGTTCGTGAAGACGGTTTACGTGATCCGGCCGCTGCTGATCCGGCGCCGGCGCGCGGTGATCTTTGACAAGAAGAACCGCGGCGGCGAAGGCGAGTACGCGGAGCTGGTGCGTGAGTGGGGGACTGGTGAACCGATCCGGTTCACCACGGACGGTTCCGGGTCGCGGCTGAACCTGCTCGACCCGCTCATCGTCAACCAGATCGGCTCAGCCGGCACCTACCGGCTGCTGCACGCGATCCTCCGTATCGCTCGTGACGGTGAGCGCATCGACGAGTGGGAGGAGAAGGCGGCACGCTCGGCCCTCACCCGGGCTCTCGTGCAGTTCGAGGACGCGCGGCGCGTACCCACCATGAGCGATCTGCTGCCGCTGCTGGGCGACGTCGATGCCGAGGAGCTGAACGGCAGCGAGCAAGCACGCGACCGGCTGCATCAGGCCGGCCTTGGGGTCCGGTTCACCCTCGAAGGGCTGTTGGAGGAGTACGGCGGCCTGCTCGACGGCGACACCAGCAAAGAGGTGGCGCTGACCGGCAAGCTGACGAGCTTCGATATCTCTCAGCTCCCCGGTGAGGGTCCGTCCTCGCACGTGGTCCGCGCGATCGGCAACCAGTGGATGCTGGGCCGGCTTCGTGCCGATCCGGGCTGGCAGACGACCTGCATCAACGAGGAAGGGTGGGACATGGTTCAAGGCCCCACCGCGCACCTGCTGAAGTCGAACCAGAAGCTCTCTCGTGGCCTCGGCCTGAGCAACGTGTTCGTGTTCCACAAGGGCGCCGATATCCCCGTCGATTCCCCCGGCCGCACTGTCATCAGCGAAGCCCAGAGCATCTACATCTTCCGGCAGGACCGCCAGGAAGATGCCAACTGGGCGGTGCAGACGTTCGGGTTCGACCCGTCGACCGCTGAGACGTTGCAGAACCTTGCCCCCGGACACTTCGTCTTCAAGTACGGCAGCGTTCCCGAGACGCATGTGCAGCACGTGCGCTCATCGATCGAGATCGGGTTGACCGACACCGACGAGGGCATGCGAGGCGACGGCCAGGCTGAAACCGCCGAGGAGACGCGAGGGGACGGCCAGGCTGACGCATGAAGATCAAGCTGGTTGCGATCGTCGCGGTGGTTGGGTTCGTCCTGACCTTCGGGGTGGCGTTCATCCTCGCATCGGTGCAGCGCGCCGATGCCGCCGACATGTGTATGGCCGACACCGGCTCACTGCCGGCCGAGGTCAACGGCTATAAGCGTGACCAGCTCACCAACGCCGCGGCGATCGTCCGCGCCGGCATGGATCTCGGCATCGACCAGCACGGCCAGATCCTCGCGGTGATGACCGCGATGGGGGAGTCGTCACTGCGGAACGTCACCTATGGAGACTGGGAGACGTCGGGGGTGACGAACCCGGACGGGTCGCGTACGACGTCGATCGGACTGTTCCAGCAGCAGGATTCGTGGGGCACCGTCCAGGAGCGAATGGACCCCTCCCGCTCGGCCGCACTGTTCTACGGCCGGCTGACGAGCGTGGACGGGTGGCAGACGATGCCCGCGACCCTCGCGATCCACGCCGTGCAGGTCAACGACAACCCCCAGCACTACGCCCCGTTCGAGGCTGACGCGAAAGCGATCGTTACGGCGTTGACCACGGCGTGCAGCGCAGGCACGGGGGAGTGGGTCGTTCCCGCCCGGGGGAAGATGACCGACCGATTCGGCTCGTGCGAGATCAACCGCCCGGGCGATAGCTGCCACAAGGGGACCGACTTGGCCACCGGGTCATGCGGGAGCCCGATCTGGGCCGCTGGCAGCGGCACCGTGACCTTCGCCGGCGTGCAGCCCTACCGCGGAAACGTCGTGTGGATCGACCACGGCAACGGCATCGAGTCCGGCTACTTCCATATGGAAGACGGCAGCCTGCGGGTGGCCAAGGGCGATCAGATCGCCGCGGGAACACAGATCGGCACGATGGGCGAGACAGGGTTCTCGTTCGGGTGCCACCTCCACTTTGAGATCCACCACAGCGGCAAGCCGATCAATCCCGAGCCGTTCATGCAAAACGCCGGCGCACCGCTGCCGGGGTGACCGCCAAGAAAGGAAACCGCATGTTTCTACCCCTGATCCGCCGCAACAGCGGGAACACGGACCTCATCAACGTCACCCACATTCGCCGCGTGTGGGTAGAGGCAGCTGATGACCTTGACGGCAGCGATGCCGTCGTGAAGAGCACGCTCATTCTGTTCGTTCAGCTCGGAGAGGACGGCACCACTCACCGGTACGTGCCGGTCGACGTCACCGGGAAGGCGTGGCCGGACGCGAACGACAAGGAGCGGGCTCTACTGGGCTTCACGACACGCGCTCATCAGTCGCTGTCCGAGTGACCTCGACCTCGACCTCGAAAGGAACTACCCATGTCCACTCGATTCATTACCGGCCGTCTCTCTGCCGACCCTGAGGTGCAGCAGGCGGGCCGCATCCAGATCACCAAGTTCACGGTGCTCGAGAACACCTACGAGTACCGCGGCGAGGAGCGAATCGAGGGGCACCAGCCCCTCGCTCACTATGTCGAGGCGAAGTTCGAGCTCGGCGCGAATGCCGCGAGCTCGCTGCACAAAGGCGACGCGGTGATCGTCGTCGGCGCCGAGCGGGATGCCTCGTTCGGGGGCCGAGAGGGCACCGTGTACCGGCGCATCATCGACGCCTCCGCGATCGGTCCCGACCTCGCCCACGCGACAGCCACCGTCGATCCCATCCGCCGTGCCCCTGCTACAGCAGCGCCGGCCTCCGCAGAAAGCTGACCGCGCATGTTCTCGCAATCCGGCATGCCCGACATCCAGCCGCAAATCCCACCCATTCCCGGACTTGCTGAGTCGATCGCGGGGTTCGGCGCCGTTGCCGGGGGCATCGCGTTCGTCGCGCTCGTTCTAACCGCGGTATTCGCCGCTTTGGGTGATCGGTGGCGGCTGGGTGTTGTGACCGTCACGATCGGCAGCGTCGCGGCGGTTGTCACGGTCTTCTGCTGCGTCGCTGTGGGTGACTGGCGGCCCGCGATCGCGGTCGTGGCTGGCCTCGTGCTCGCGATCGTCATCGTCGTGGCCGTGCGCTGGCAGCGCCGCCGAGTCTCATGGCGCTGAGCCCGCGGCGCTTGATGCTCGCTCCGATCCTGATCGGGGCGAGCATCTGCGTTACCGCGTGTGTGCCTCTCGGCGGTCCCGACGCCGGCAGCTCGTCGACGAGCGGTGTCGTGGTCGCGGTCGTTGACGGCGACACGATCGACGTCGACACCGGCGCCGGCGCGCAGCGGGTGCGGATCATCGGGATAGACACCCCCGAGATCGGCCGGGGTGGGAACACAGACGAGTGTTACGCGCAGGAGGCGCGCGAGATCCTGGATGAGCTGATCTACCGCAGCGACGTCGAGCTGATCGCGGACCCCACCCAAGCCGACGTCGACCGGTGCGGCCGACTACTGCGGCACGTCCGCCACGACGGCCACAGCATCGCCCTGACACTCATCGAGGCGGGCGCTGGGTGAATACACCTACGACGCCGCTTATGACGGCCAGGAGGCCTACAGGGCCGCTCAGAACGCCGCCGAGCGCGACGGTCGCGGCCTGTGGGCAGCGTGCGCGACGGGCGGCGACAGATGACCGCGTTCGCGCTCACCCGGCGGGCGGCTTCGCGCTGAGAGGCGTCACCGCAGACGCCCATACCCACGCGCGATGCTCAACACCGCCCACGGGGAACCGGATAGCTACGGCATCCGGTGTCCACCGGCACGCCTCGGCTTCGACCCACACGGGTGTTGCGCTGAACCGCACCCACGCCCGGACGGGCCTTGGTTTCGGGTCGATCGTCACGGGCTCGGTGTCGAGGCCGATCTCTTCGCGGGAGAGAGACTGCAGCGGGCCGGCGTCGCGCGCGATGCGTTCCAGGATCTTCTGATCCATCCGCCGGTCGACCGAGGCCGCATAGCGCTTGTTCGTCCCCACGGTCACACCTGCCCCTCTCGGAACCAGGGTAACCGCGTTCGAACATTTGTTCTATCCAGCTCGCGCCGTGGGCAGGGGTGTCCGCTGCAGCGGCACCCGAAGCCGCGCAGCGGACGGCCGGCGGCGGGGCCATGGTGCCCCCCGGAGGGAAACGAGCACCATGATGACCGCCGTCGGGATTGCAGTCATGGCGGTGCGCATATCTGGATGCGATGGTCTCGTCGGCCTGACCGACGAATCTGGAGTCTGGTACTGGCTGAAGCAGCAACGGTCTCCCTCCTCCGCATCGTCGGGCTCGTCCTCCTTGCAAACCTTACAACGGTGCTGAATAAGCCACCGGAACTTGCAGCATTCCTTGGCTGCTCCGCTTCATAAGCGGCTGATGGGCACCGGTGACCGCGAACGGGAGCAGATCCTCGCTCAGTATCAGGCCACTCCCGAGGCGCCCAGGAGCACCCCGACCCCGTAGGTGGCGGCGAGTGCGAGGGCGCCGCCGGTGACGACGCGGATCATGGCGCGGGGTCGGGAGCTGCCGCCGATGTGTGCGGAGATGGCGCCGGTGATGGCGAGGGCGATGAGGACGGCCGCGAAGGTCACCGGAACACGCCACTCTGGTGGGGGTAGGAGGATGGCGAGCATGGGGAGGATCGCGCCGATCGTGAACGCGGCTGCGGAAGCGACCGCCGCGTGCCAGGGGCTCACGACGTCGTCCTCGTCGATGTTGAGCTCGGCTGATAGGTGCGCGGCAAGGGCGTCGTGCGCGGTGAGCTCCACGGCTACCTGTCGTGCGGTCTGCTCGCTGAGCCCACGGGCCCGGTAGAGCCCGGTGAGCTCGTCGAGCTCTTCCTCCGGCATGTCGCGCAGTTCCTGCCGTTCCTTCGCGATCAGGGCGCGTTCGCTGTCGCTCTGGCTGCTGACGGAGACGTACTCGCCGAGGGCCATCGAGATCGCACCCCCGACCAACCCCGCCAGCCCGGCGGTGAGGATGGGCCCGGAGGCGGTGGTCGCGCCGGCGACGCCGACCACGATCGCGGCAACAGAGACGATGCCGTCATTTGCGCCGAGCACGCCGGCACGCAGCCAGTTCAACCGTTGCGCAATGCCGTCGCGATGCGGCTCATCGGGGTGCGGCTGGAGCGCGGGGTTGTCTGCGGGCAGATCTGTCGACATGACCCCAATACAAGCACCGCTGGTCCCGGTGAGCAACGTTGGTGAGGCTAAGCGTGCCGCGGCCAGGCGGCTAAGAATCCTGGAAGAAAGGAGGGGGATCGTGGGAACTGTCGATAGCCGGAGCTACGCGAAGTGAGTTGAGAATGGCGACAGATACGGCCCCCCTTTCACGGGCGGCAACGTTCCGCACTGACGATACGGTTGCGCGGGTCCGGCGGGTCCGCACTCGTCGACGGATGCGCGCGGCCGACCTGATGGTTGTTGCGGTCTGGCTGTCGGTCGCCGTCGCGATCTCCCTGTGGCTCGCCTACGGCGGGATGAACCAGGTCACCGATCCCGCTTCCGCGATCACCGCGCTCGGCATCGTCACGGGACTTGTGGGTACCGACCTGATCCTGGTGATGCTGGTGCTCGCCGCTCGCATTCCGGCGATCGACCGCGTCTTCGGCCAGGACAAGGCGATGGCCCTCCACCGCAGGCTCGGCAAGCCCGCCCTCTCACTGATCCTCGCCCACGCAGCCCTCCTCACCGTCGGTTACGCGATGAGCGACGGGTCGAACGTGGTTGCCGAGACGATCGGGTTCCTCCAGAGCAAGGACCTGCTGCTCGCCTATCTCGGGTTCGGGCTGCTCGTCGCGGTCGTGGTCACTTCGCTCGTCGCCGTCCGCCGTCGCTTCTCCTATGAGGCCTGGCATCTGATCCACTTGCTCAGCTACCTCGCCGTGCTGGTCGCCGTGCCTCACCAGCTGAGCGCGGGCGGTGTGCTCGCCGAAGGCACCGGACAGCGGGTGTACTGGCTCGCCCTGTACGTGCTCGCGTTCGGTTCGATCGGTGTCTTCCGCTTCCTGGTGCCGATGATCCGCAGCGCGCGTCACGGCATCCGCGTCGCCGGGGTCGAGCAGGTCGCTCCGGGTGTCGTGTCGCTCCACCTCACGGGGCGGAACCTGGATCGGCTGCACACGGCCGGCGGCCAGTACGCGATTTGGCGGTTCTGGACGGGTGCGACGTGGTGGCATGCGCATCCCATCTCCTTCTCCGCTGTGCCGACCGCCACGACGGCGCGCATCACAGTGCGTGACCTCGGGCGCGGCAGTGCCGCGATCGGACGCGTGCGTCCGGGCGCGCGCGTCTCGATCGAAGGTCCGTACGGTGTCTTCACTGACGCGCACCGGGTCGCTCCGAAACTCGCAGTCGTCGCGGCGGGCATCGGCATCACGCCGATCCGATCCCTGCTGGAGCATTCCCCGCTCAGTCCGGGTGAAGCCACCGTCGTCCTCCGCGGCACCGATTCCACCCAGAGCTACCTGTGGAGCGAGATCGGCGCACTGCCCAGCATGCGCGGCAATACCGTGTATACGATGCTCGGTGCACGGCCTCCGGGCCTTGCCACCTGGATGTCTGCCGAGGCGCTGTCGCGTGGGGTGACGATCACCTCGGCGTTCCCTGACTTGCTGCGCTCGGACCTTTACGTGTGCGGGCCGCAGGCGTGGACGGATCTGGTGATTCGCGATGCCCGCGCCGCAGGATTGCGGGAAGCGCAGATCCACGTGGAGAGGTTCGACTGGTGAGGGCGCGCGCTACGATACTGGGCGCCCTGTCCTCGATTGCCGTACTCGCGGTCGGTTGGCAGCTCGGCGCTGATGGCCAGCAGTCAGAGACAACGACATCCGATACGGCTGCCGGATCAGCACCGACTTCGACTGTCACGCCGTCGGCGGATGCCGGAAGCAGCACAGCGACGCCCGCACCGACACCCAGTGCGTCCGCGTCGGAGACCACGACGTCAGCTGTCTCGGGGACTTTCACGGGGACATCCGTTCATACGCGTTTCGGTGACGTCCAGGTGCAGATCACCGTGCAGGACGGCATCCTCAGCGACGTGACCGCGCTGCAGCTCACCGACCAGGATTCCCGGTCGGTGTCGATCAGCAACCGCGCTGCCCCGATCCTTCGTCAGGAAGTCCTGTCCGCACAATCAGCGAACGTGCACAGCGTCTCAGGTGCCACCTACACGAGCAACGCCTACCTGACCTCGCTCCAGTCCGCCCTCGACCAGGCTGGACTGTGACCGTGACGACGCATGTGTTCAACACGATGGGCACGACGGCGAGCCTCCGCTTCGCGGGGCCGGTGCCGAGCGATGAGGTGCTGCTCCAGGTGGAAGATGCCTTCGCCGAGTTCGACCGCCGGTTCAGCCTCTACCGTGCCGACTCAGAGCTCAGCCGCATCGCGACAGGGGAGTTGACGCTCGCGCACTCCAGCGATGCCGTGCGCGACTGCTACAGGGAGGCGATGATGTGGTCGCATCGTACGGCTGGCGTGTTCACGTCTCACCGGCCGGACGGTGTCCTGGATCTGTCCGGCATCGTGAAAGCCGCGGCCATCGCAGCGGCTGGCACCATTCTCGACACCTTCGGCATGCCCTCCTGGGTGCTCAACGTCGGCGGCGACATCCTCACCCGCGGCAGCATCAACGGCTCCGCGTGGCGGATCGGGATCACAGACCCCGACGCCCGAACATCCCTCCTGTGCGCCCTCGAAGTGCAGAACCCACGGCAGGCGGTGGCCACCTCCGGCACCGCAGAACGCGGCGAGCACATCTGGCGAGCCCCGGCTACATCGGACACTCTCGTCCGTTACCGGCAGGTGACGGTCGTCGCCGATGACATCGTCACCGCCGATGTGCTTGCGACCGCGATCCTGGCCGGCGGTCCTCAGTGGTGCGACGACATCCTCGACCGGTTCGACGTCGACGCCCTCACCGTCGACGACCACGGGGGGATCACCGCATCGCCCGGGCTGCGGGAAGCCGCAAGCCTAATCCTCGGATGAGCGCGTCAGGCCCTGCCTATACTGCGATCATGCCCGAGCGTGCGCGGATCCTGCTCGTCGAAGACGACGCCCGCCTCGCCGGCATGCTCGAGCAGTTGCTGCGCTCCGAGGGGTATGACACCGTCCTTGCCCGCGACGGGCAGCGAGCCTTGCACGAAGGACTGACTCAGAGCTTCGATGCCATGATCCTGGACCGTGGCCTGCCGGCTATCGAGGGTCTCGACGTGCTCAACAGGCTCCGCAAACGCGGCGTGCTCACCCCTGCGCTGATCCTGTCCGCCCTCAGCAACCCCGCCGACCGTGTGGAGGGGCTGGACCGGGGAGCCGAGGACTACCTCGGCAAGCCGTTCGACATTGACGAACTCCTCGCCCGGATCCGCGCGCTGCTGCGCAGACATCTCAACATCGTGCCCACGCTTCCCCTCCCAAACGGAGCCCTGGACACGAGGAGCCGCACCGTCACGACTCGCGACGGTGACACGATCGACCTCTCCGAGCGGGAATCTCAACTCCTCGAGCACCTCGCACGCCGACCCTCGCAGATCTTCGAACGGCACGATCTGCTCGGCACGGTGTTCCCCGATGCGGACGATCCTGGCGTGATCGACACCTACGTGCACTATCTGCGCAGAAAACTCGGCCGCGAATCGGTGAAAACGATCCGCGGCATCGGCTACCAACTGGGACCGCTCCGGTGATGGCGCGCAGGCCTCGCGACCCGGAGGATCTCCGGGGCGCCGCGCTACGACTCACCGCCCAGTTCACCGCGCTCGTCCTCGTGGTGCTCGTCGTCGTCGGCGGGGTCGTCTTCGCGATCGTGAGCAGCAGCATCGCCGAGGCCAGCGAGCATGCGCTGCGCGCCGCCACCCAACTCGACTCCAGGAAGGATGCCGCCTCCGGCACCTTTGTGACCATCGTCGATACTCACAGCGGCGGCCAGATCGTCACGTCCGAGAGTATGCCCGACGGCCTGCTCGACACCGCCGCGATCCAATCCGTCGAAGCTGGCGGCGGGGACCAGCGATCCGAACGCACCGTCGACGGTCGCACCTACGCGCTGCTCACCACCGCCGATGGGGACCACGACCGCGTCATCCAGGTCGCTATCGATCAGCACGAGACAGCTGAGGAGCTCAGTCGTCTTTCGGCCGCGCTTCTTGTCGGCGGTGTGATCGCAGTCGTGCTCTCGTTCGCCGCGTCGTATCTGATGGCGAAGCGTGCCATGCGGCCCCTCGCCGATGCGCTGGCACTCCAGCGCCGCTTCGTCGCAGACGCCAGCCACGAGCTCCGTACCCCCCTCACCCTCCTCAGTACCCGTGCCCAGCTGCTCAAACGCAGAGGGCAGGACAGCCTGCCGAGTGACGTCACCGATGCCATCGAGGACGTCGTCACCGACACGAACGCCCTCACCGAAATCCTCGACGACCTCCTTATCGCCGCCGACCCACGAAGCAGCGCGACGCAGGAGCCCGTCGATCTCGTCGCCGTCGCCGACCGGGCCATCGCCCTCCTCGCCGACGACGCGACCGCCCGACACATCGAACTGATACGCACAGGCAAGTCAGGATCGGTAACCGTGACCGGGTCGCCCGCGGCACTCCTGCGCCTCGTCCTCGCACTGTGCACGAACGCGCTCGACCATGCGCAGCACGCCGTCAGCATCACAGTGACGGCGAGCGCGTCCAGAGCGGTCCTAACTGTGACCGATGACGGGCCCGGGTTCGACCCGACGATCGCCGCGACCGCTTTCGAACGATTCTCCAGCAGCCGAGCAGGCACCCGCACCGGCGCTCCGGGCAGCGGCACGCGACACTATGGCCTCGGCCTCGCCCTCGTGAGCGAGATCGCGCGGCGACACCATGGCACCGTCGCCATCGACCACTCGAACTCGGGCGGCACTGTCGTGTGCAGCTTCCCCGTCGCATCGTCGGCGCGTTAAGCACACGTTCACCTGCCCTATCGACATTCGATATCGAACTCCGATAGAAAGCCGGAGTGGCGAGCGAACCTTCCGTTGACGAACTGGAGGAGTACCGTGACCTCCTCGCTGGGCTCGTCAGGATGCACGTGCTGCACCACGCGTCACAGGAAGAGATCTACGGCGCCTGGATGATCGAGGAGCTCGCCAGTCACGGATACCGCCTCTCAGCGGGCACCCTCTACCCCATGCTCCACAGAATGGCCGAAGACGGCTACCTCACCGTACGAACCGAACGAACTGAGCGCGGCATCCGCAAGCTGTACTCCGCGACCGAGAAAGGCCAGCGCGGCCTCGCGGTCGCCCGGCAACGGATGCGTATCTTCACACAGGAAGACACAGGCCGATGACAACGGACACCACCACTCCCGCGCAAGCTAGACAGGGATCCACCCGCGAGGTGCTAGGTGTCTGGGTAACATGGGTAACAAGTAACAACGATTCCCGCGTTACTCACGAAAGGAAGTGGTCGCATGGCCGAGGTAAACGAGCAGGCAGCCGCGACGAGCCGCGCGGCTGCGGCCGCCGAAGCGTTGGCCGCGGAGGGAGCCGCAGTCACGGCGAGAGCCGTGCGTGAGCGCTCCGGCGTGAAGATGTCTGTCGCCGCGGACGTGGCACGCGAGTGGAATCAGCGCGAGCAGAGCAAGGGCGATGTTCCGAGTGTCCCTGACGCGCTACGGACTCGCTTCGATGCGATCTGGGCCGAGGCGGTCGTGCTCGCGCGGGCGGAGCACGCCGCCGAGCGGGAGGGCTGGCAGCAGCGTCTTACGCAGCTAGAGGCAGAGCGCGACGCGCTCACGGATGACCTCGCCAAGGCTGAGGATGCGCTCGACAGCGCGGTGACGGACGCGAAGGTGCAGCAGCAGGAGGCACAGCAGCTCGCGGAGCGTGCCCGAGCGGAGGCCGAGCAACGCGCACAGCTCACAGCAGATGAGCTTGCCGGCGAACGGTCCCGGGCCGATCGAGCAGAAGCGCGTGCGGAGGCGCTGGTCGAGGAACGCGACCGACTGATTGGCGAGCGCGATCGAGCCACCCAGGAGGCGCGCGAGAGCCGTAAGCCGTCCAAGGGCTGACGCTTGACGAGGCCTGCCAGAAACGATCGTTTCTGACGCGCCAGCACCTACCCCGCCATATTGGGGGTCAGAAACGGTCCCCGATACCTAGTTTCGGCGGACGTTTGCGGTCGTTTGGCTCGTGGGTTCGGGGCGTGCTTTCCGTGCCTGGAAAGTGGCGGCCGCGAGGGCTCCGATGGCGAGGGCGGCGAGGGTTACGGCTGCTGCCAGCAGGCTTGCGCCTCCGAGCCACCCGGCGATCGGGTAGGTGATGAGGAAGCAGGCGTGGGAGAGCGCGAACTGTGCCGTGTAGACGAGGTTTCGGTTCTGCGGGGTTGAGGCTTCGGCCAGCAGCCGGGACGACGGCGTGTTCACAAGCGAGGTGCCCATGCCGAGCAGCATCCAGGTGCCCAGGAGCACGGGCCAGCCGGCGTCGGTGTCGGTGAGGAGCGCGGTGAGTGCCACAGCGGCGAGCAACCCGATGGCGATGAGCGTGCCACCGGCGAGCATGGGGCGGATGACTCCGAACCGGTCGACGAGCCAGGGAACGTTGAGCGCGACGGCCAGGGAGCCGATGCCGTAGCAGGCGAGCGCGAGGGTGAGCGCGGTGTCATCGAGCCCGAAGACCCCGCGGGCGTAGACGACGGAGTTGACGAGGACGATCGCCGTGCCCGCGGCGACGACGACGTTGGTCAGCAGCACGAACCGCAGCGTCGGGGTCCGCGCGAACACGCGCACGCCGGTGGGGAGGCGTTGCCAGAACGTGTCGGTCGAGGCGTTGGGTTCTCGAGCGGGGAGCTTCGCGATGAGTACCAGGACTGCGGAGCAGGCGAAACCGAGCGCGGTCCCGAGGAACAGGTTGTTGTAGGAGACGATGGTGAGCAGCGCCGCGGCGATGATTGGGCTCACCAGCGCTTCGAGGTCATACGCGAGGCGGGACAGCGAAAGGGCGCGGGTGTAGTCGCGTGACTCGGGGAGCACGCTGGGGATGAGGGACTGGAACGCGGGTGTGAATGTCGCGGATGCTGATTGCAGGACGAACACGAGCACGTAGATCTGCCACGTCTCGGTCACCATCGGAAGAGAGAGCGCGATCGCGAACCGGATCGCGTCGGCACCGACCAGGACAACCTTTTTCGGAAGCCGGTCAACGAGGGCTGCGACCAGCGGTGCCACGCCGACGTAGGCGACCATCTTGATCGTCAGCGCCGTGCCGAGCACGGCGCCGGCGGACTCACCCGCGAGGTCGAACGCGAGCAGCCCGAGAGCAACGGTGAGAAGACCTGTGCCGAGGAGGGCGAGCACTTGGGCCGAGAACAACGCCCGATAGGTGGGGTTGCGAAGCACGCGGATCATGCGTGGTGTCCCGGGGCGTCGTCGACGGCGTGCTCCGCCTGCCGGATCGCCTCGACGACGAGCCGCATCGCGTGCTCATCGGTGAGGCGATAGAACGCTTTGTTCCCGTCCTGGCGAACCCGGACGAGCTTCCCCCACCGCAGTTTTGCGAGGTGCTGCGAAACCGCTGCGGGGCTGCGGTCGACGATGTCCGCGAGATGGTTCACCGACAGCTCCCCGTCGCGCAGCGCCAGCACGATGCGGATACGGGTCGCGTCAGCGAGGAGCCGGAACACTTCGACGGCGACCTCGACATACTCACTGGCGGGATTGAGGTCGTCTCCATTCGTATCTACGTGCATACGCAGATAGTAGTACATGTGAAGGGCGGCCCGGTCACGCACCGTGAGGTGCTGCCCGGGCCGCCCTGTTGCTGCCGCCGCGTCGTTGGTTAGGTGCGGCGACGGCGGACGAGGATGACGGCCAGGAAAGCGAGACCGGCGGCAACGACAGCGCCACCGACACCCAGTGTCACGAGTGCCCACGCGGGGAGTGCGGCGGAGTCACCTGCCGTCTCCGAATCCGCATGGTCCGGGTCGGAGTCTTCGGAGTGGGAAGAGTGCCCGTCGTCGTGCGTCTCGGTCGAGACTTCCGCGTCACCAACGGCGAACGGGATAGTCGACGAGATGGGGTGTCCGTCCCCGGACACCACCCGCCACTGCACTTCGTAGCCGGCGTCCGGCATACCCGTTTCGAGGGGGATCGTTACCGTCGAGCCGTCGATTGTTGCCTCACCGTCAACCCAGTCTGTGCCGGCGTCGTCGACGACGGCGATGGCTGCGCCTTCCGGGAGAACTTCGGCGGTGAAGACGAGTTCGACCTGCTCCGGGGCAGTGTCGAATTGCTGCCCCTCGGAGGGTGAGCTTGATGCCAGGCTCTCGTGGGCGAAAGCCGGCGCACCGCCGGCGGTGACGAGGAGTGCTGCGAGGACCGCGGCCGCAGCGCCGCTGAAGAGATGTGTATGCCGCATGGGCATCCTTTCGGAGAGTTCCCGGCAGGGAGCGGGAACGAACTGACACCCGGCGCGATTCGCGCACGGGTCCGCGACGGAGAGACCGTCGCGTGAAGTGGTCAGATGCCGAAAGACAGCGGTGGCCCGCGGCGCCGATCACTAGGGAGGACGCACAACGACCGCAGGGCACGCGCCGCAGGGGCGACCACCCAGAGGGATCCGTCCGGGATCACGACCGAGGGGGCGGCGACGATCGCAGTCTTCCGACGCAGCCACGCACGGGCCTCGCCTACCGCGGCGGCCGCCAGCAGCACGGATCGTTCTCCGACATAGATGCCGGCGACCGTGATCACCGCAGCAACAGCGTGGGCCACCCACATAGTCCTGCCACCGTGATCATGCGTCACCGCCGAGGCAGCAGCTTCGGTAGCGATCATCGCGGTGTGATGGTGCCCGTGCACGTACCCGTCGAGCGAAGCTGCGCCCCCGGGAGCCCCAACAGTGAACAGAGTATGGAAGAGCAGCTGTGAGGCGGTGACCGACAGCGTCAGGCGCACCATGGACAACCGGTGGCCGAGAATGACCGTCGACACCGCAGCCGCCAGCACGAGTGGCACGAACAGCCCCAGCCAGCCTGGAACCTCACCGCCACCCGCAACGTGAGACATCAGCGCGACGAACGTCGCAAACAGCGCGACCAGGCCACCGCGCGCAGCGCGAGCACCCCGGTGCAGCCTCATCGATCCATTCTCGCTGACTGAATGTAGGTCACGATCCCCCCGCCGAAAACGATCGTTCCTGACGCGCCAGCGCCTACCCCGCCATACCGAGCAACACCCACGTGCCCAGGAGCATGGGCCAGCCGGCCGTGGTGGCTGTGAGGAGCGCGGTGAGTGTCACGGCGACGAGCAGCCCCACGACGAGCGTCCCGCCGGCCAGCATCGGGGCGGATGACTCTGAACCGGTTGCACTGCATACCCTAGGGGGGTACGGTGCCCATCATGAATGGGTATGCCGCTAGCAAGGACGATCTGCAGCAGCGACTTCGCCGTATTGAGGGGCAGGTGCGCGGGATCGCGCGGATGGTCGATGAGGAAAAGTACTGCATCGACGTGCTGACCCAGGTGTCGGCCGTGACGAATGCGCTGGAGACGGTGGCGTTGTCGTTGTTGGGGGATCACCTCAACCATTGCGTCGCTGAGGCCACCGCCGAGGGTGGCGCTGTGGCGGCCGAGAAGATCCGGGAAGCAAACGATGCGATCGCGCGCCTGGTCCGTTCATGATTCGACTGATTTAGGGAGAGAGATATGACTGACCGCATCGAGCTTGGGTTGAAGGACGCCAACGCGGGGTGTGCGTGCTGCGCGACATCATCGGTGTCCGAAACTGCTGCCGCGACGTCGGCGGTAACGGGCGAGGTGCTCGTATCGGGCATGACGTGCTCGCACTGCGTGTCCAGTGTGACTGAGGAGCTATTCGCGATCGACGGCGTTCAAGGCGTCACTGTCGACCTGAATGCCGGTGGCGTTTCGCGTGTCACCATCCACAGCGACCGCCCGATCGATGAGGGATCCGTGAAGGCTGCAGTCGAGGAGGCCGGGTACGCCCTGACCAGCGCGACTGCGTGAACGCGGTCGGCGCACCCGATTGACCCGCGCACCTGCTGCGCTGAAAAGAGGGAGGCTCTGATGAGCCAGCACGAGCATCACGACCACGCCGCCCACCAGGGCTACGCGGTCGCTGCAGAGCACGACCATGCCGCGATGGGTCACAGCCCGAACGACGAGAGGGCGCCCGCATCGGGTCATTCCGCGCATGGGCATGCTGATCACGGCGGGCATGCTGGCCACGGGGACCACGTCGCGAGCTTCCGTCGACTGTTCTGGATCATGCTGATCTTGGCGGTTCCGGTGGTCGGGTTCTCGATGATGTTCGCGATGCTCATCGGGTATGAGCTTCCCGATGCGGCGTGGGTGGGGTGGATCTCTCCGGTTCTGGGCACGGTCATGTACGTGTGGGGTGGTGCCCCGTTCCTCACCGGTGCGGTTAGTGAGCTGCGGGCACGCAAGCCCGGGATGATGCTGCTGATCGCCCTCGCGATCACGGTCGCGTTCCTAGCGTCCTGGGGTGCGAGCCTTGGGGTCCTCGATCATGAGCTTGATTTCTGGTGGGAGCTCGCGCTGCTGATCGTGATCATGCTGCTCGGGCATTGGATCGAGATGCGTTCGCTCGCGCAGACCACGTCCGCTCTGGACTCCCTTGCCGCGCTCCTGCCCGACGAAGCGGAGAAGGTCGACGGGGACAACACCGTGACCGTCGCGCCGGCGGACCTGCAAGTGGGGGATGTTGTGGTCGTCCGCCCCGGCGGGCGGGTTCCCGCAGACGGGCGGATCGTGCAGGGCTCAGCCAGCATGGACGAGTCGATGATTACCGGCGAGTCTCGTCCCGTCCGCCGCAGCGACGGCGACCAGGTCGTCGCCGGGACGGTCGCGACCGACTCGGGTGTCCGGGTGGAGATCACTGCGGTGGGGGAGGACACCGCTCTCGCCGGAATCCAGAAGCTTGTCACCGATGCGCAGAACTCGTCATCCCGCGCCCAGCGGATCGCGGACCGTGCGGCCGCGTGGTTGTTCTGGTTCGCGCTCGGCGCTGGTGTGATCACCGCGATCGTGTGGACGCTGGTTGGGTTGCCCGATGATGCGGTGATCCGCACCATCACCGTGCTGGTGATCGCATGTCCCCACGCCTTGGGCCTGGCGATCCCTCTCGTGGTATCGATCGCGACCGAGCGGGCCGCTCGCGGCGGTGTGCTCATCAAGGACCGGCTCGCGCTGGAAAGCATGCGCACCGTCGACACGGTCCTGTTCGATAAGACCGGCACCCTCACTAAGGGCACCCCCGCGGTTACTGCGATCAAGCCCGCCGGTGCCATCACCTCGGACGAGCTGCTCGCTCTCGCCGCGGCAGCGGAGTCCGACTCCGAGCACCCGCTGGCCCGAGCGATTGTGAACGCCGCGAAAGAGAAGCTGCTACGCCTCCCTGCTGCCACCGACTTCACATCGTCGCCCGCAGTGGGGGTGCGTGCGCAGGTGGAAGGACGCGCCGTGCAGGTCGGTGGACCGTACCTGCTGGAACAAGCAGGCGGCACGGAGTTGCCGGTCGCGGAGGAGTGGCGCAAGGAAGGTGCGATCATCCTTCACGTCCTCATCGACGGGCAGGTCGCTGGTGCACTACGCCTGGCCGACGAGGTGCGGTCCGAGTCGCGAGCGGCAGTGGCTGCCCTTCACGAAAGGGACGTGCAGGTGGTGATGATCACCGGAGATGCCGACGCTGTCGCCGGGTCCGTCGCCGCGGAACTCGGGATCAACCGGTACTTCGCCGGGGTCCGCCCCGAGGACAAAGCCTCAAAGGTGAAAGCGCTGCAGGACGAGGGCCGGAAGGTCGCGATGGTCGGTGACGGCGTCAACGACGCCCCCGCTCTTGCTCAGGCCGACGTGGGTATCGCGATCGGCGCTGGAACCGATGTCGCGATCGCCTCCGCGGGGGTGATCCTCGCTAGCGACGACCCGCGGTCGGTGCTGTCGGTGATCGAACTGTCCCGCGCGAGCTACCGGAAGATGAAGCAGAACCTGTGGTGGGCGGCCGGTTACAACCTCATCTCCGTTCCCCTTGCCGCGGGCATCCTGGCCCCGGTCGGGTTCGTGCTGCCCATGTCGATCGGGGCGATCCTGATGTCCCTGTCGACGATCGTCGTTGCGCTCAACGCGCAGTTGCTGCGCCGACTGGATCTCACCCCTGACGCGGTGGCAGGGCGCCGCTGATCGATAGGCGCTGGTCGTAGCCTGGAACGGAGGAGGTGAATCGTGTCGCTGATCAACATCGCTGAGAGCGTCAACCGCTCGCGCACGCTGACGCGAACGCGCACGCTTCTCACCCTCCTGGCCGTGACGAGCGCGGTGATCCTGGGGCTCCTCGCGATGCACTCGCTCAGCTCCGCCCACGGGCACGACCCCGCCACAGTGGCTCACACCGCCTTGATGGATACCGGACACGGCGCAGCTCACGCGGACGGACACGAGGCGGCGGCCGCGACGGAGTGCGCCGACTGTGGCGGGGGTCACGCGGACATGCTCGCGATGGCGTGCATCCTCGCCCTAATGGCCCTCACGGTTCTGCTCTCCCCACGGGTCGGGCACCTCCTGGGACTGCTGCGCGGCAGAGCACCCACCGTCGCCCGGGCATGGGTTCGCGGCCACGTTCCTCCCACACCGTCGTTATCCGTTCTCTGCATCAGTCGCACGTGAGCCGTGGCTGAGCGGCGTACCTCGTACCCGCTCGTCCCGCTCTGTTGCCAGCGAGCTGCTGGCGTCACGTACACCGATATTTGGAGAACCCTGATGAAGATTCGTACCGCGGCGACCGTCGCACTCACCCTCGCCGCCGCTCTCACCCTTGCCGGGTGCGCAGACGGCGGAAACTCCTCTTCAATGCCCGGAATGAACCACGATGGAGACTCATCGCCCTCGGCGGAGGCCGCGAACGCGAACGACGCGGACGTGATGTTCGCGCAGATGATGATCCCGCATCACACCCAGGCCGTGGAGATGTCCGACACCCTCCTAGCCAAGGACGGTGTCGACGAGCGGGTGACCGCACTGGCCGAGAAGATCAAAGCTGCCCAGCAACCCGAAATCGACCAGCTCGAACAGTGGCTGGAAGAGTGGGGCGCCGAACCCGCCAAGGACAGCATGGACGGGATGGACCACGGCAGCGGGATGATGAACGAAGAGGACATGCAGGCCCTCGATGATGCCACCGGGAACGACGCCTCCCGACTCTTCCTCGAGCAGATGACGGCGCACCACGAAGGGGCGATCGAGATGGCGCAGGACGAAGTCAATAACGGCCAGAACCCGGGCGCGACCCAGATGGCGCAAGACATCGTCGACACCCAGACCGCGGAGATCACGGAGATGGAGGACATCCTCGCAACGCTCTGACCCCGAACGTGTGGAGCGCTCCCGCGCTCCACACCCGGGTCAGACCCCTGCCAGGTCCCGACAATGCGCCGCAGCTCCATCCCCAGCGCCCACAAGTCCTCCGCCAACTCCGTCCGCCGCGCCTTGACCTCAGCAGCAGCGATCGCCGCCGCGATGCTGGTCACCGGATGCGGCGCCAATCCCCGCGATGCCACTGCGGCTCCCGAACCGGAACTCACCCATGTGCACGGGGTCGTCACTGACCCCGCGGGCGACGGTTTCCTCGTCGCCACCCACGCGGGAATCATCCCCGCCACCGCTGAGGGTGCGATCGGCGCCCGTATCGGGCCCGGATTCGACGCAATGGGTCTCACCCTTGCGGGAGACACCCTGCTGGCATCCGGTCATCCCGGTGAGGACACTCCGGCCGAGCTCGGAACACCACACCTGGGCATCATCCAAAGCACCACCCGGGCGATGTCCTGGACTCCTGTGACATTCACCAACGAGAAGGACTTCCACGTCCTAGCCGGAACCCCCTGGGGCGTCGTCTACGGAATCGCCACCGACGGCCCCGACCTCCTCATCAGCAAAGACAATGGGCACACCTGGGAACCCGCGGGCGCAACCCTCCCCGCATACAACCTCGTCGTTGACGCCACCAAACGCGTCATCGCCTCCACAGAGAACGGACTGCAGACCAGCACAGACTCGGGAGCAACCTTCACCAACTGGGCCAACACCCCCACCATCGCGCTCCTGAACAACTCGCCCGACCACGAACAGATCGTGGGCGTAGACACGGAAGGGACCGTATGGGTCACCACTGCCGGCGCGACCGGATGGGACAAGGCCGGCAGTACCAGTCTTAGCGTGCAAGCTGTCGCCATCACCAACGACGGTGACGTCGTCACGGTGGATCAGACAGGCGTCACCTCCCTCACAACGGCCCGTCCGTGACCCGTCTCCTGCCATGACAAAGCAACGAAAGACTCAGCGGCGAACATCCGATGAGCTGCACACGCAAGACCAACCTGTCATCGTGGTGTGCCGCGGCGGGGACTGCGGTAGTCGTACCAAGCATCCCGAGATCAACCATATGGAACAGCTGCGCCGGGTCAGAGAGGGAGCATCCGACTCAGCACTTGTCGCCACCAGCAAGTGCCTCGATGCGTGTGAGCACTCCAATGTCATTGTGGTTGTCCCCGGCGATGCAGCACGCCATACCGAGCCCGACCCCGTCTGGTTCGGTGAGATGAACGACCCAGAGCTCACGGAGGACTTGATCGATTGGGTCAATGAAAAGGGCCCGGAGAGCGTGAGCATACCTGTCTCACTAAACCTCGCCAGATTTACTCCGACCCGAGCCAGTCGGCATGAGCTGGGGAGCGGCGCTGTCATGATGCCGTCTTCCGGCAAGCTTCGGCGTCCGCGGTAACGCGGTCCCTCGTTGCGCAGGAAACCGAGCGCTCCTAACGAGTCTTCAGCACCGATCGTGCCTATGCCGCGAAATCTCCCGCCTCACCATCGGCCCCCTGACCCTCGTTACCTCTGTCCGTTCCTGCCGAAAACGATCGTTTCCGGCAGGCCCGTCGACATCGACGGGCAGCTGCGCGACATGTGGCTTGGTTCGCTTGGTGGCGGGGTTTTTGCAGCGCTCCGTGGCGGTCTTGTTGCCGCGATCACGCAGGACTGGCTGCAGGTAGGTGTCGCGGTCTGAACCGAGAGGGGTGCGCCCGGTCGGGGCCGTTTGGATCGCTGCCGCTACGTCAGAGTCCGAAGGCTCCGCCGCTGACGAGGATCACGATGCCGAGGCCGATGAGAACGATGGGGAAGAGGATGTGCTCCCAGCGTTCGAGCACTTCTGCGATCGGGGGGCGGGTGGCGACGAACTTTGCCAGGGCCACCAGGACCGCGACGAGCGCGAGGAAGACGATGCAGTAGGCGACTACTGCGAGAGGTTCCACGCTGAGGAAGACAGGGGTGTAGACGCCGATGTTGTCGCCGCCGTTGGCAAGGGTGACGCCTGCGACTGTCCACACGCCGACCTTCTTGCCGGCAACCTTGGCCTCGTCGTCATCGTCGTCATCGTCTCCGCGCCAGGCCTGCCATGCGGCCCAGAGGCCGAGGCCCAGAGGGATGAGACCGAAGTACGGGATGGCTGCCGAGGGCAGGAATGCTCCGGCACCGATGGTCACCAGGACCGCGGCACCGAGGATGCCGGCGAATCCGAGGTACTGGCCGGCCAGAATGCGGGCGGTAGTGCCGCGCTGGCCTGCCCCTCGCGCGAAGAAGAGGGAGAGCACGATGATGTCGTCGATGTTGGTCGCTGCGAACAGGCCCATCGCCTGCAAGACCGAGGTGAGGATCATGCGCCCTCCCCAGCTGCGTCGCATCCGGGAAGCGAGCAGGCGGGATCGATGCACGGGGCGTCTTCGTCCACTGCCAGGGTGGCATCGACCAGTGCCGTCAGCGCCTGCGCCAGGTGCGAATCGGCGATCTCATATCGTGTCCGACGACCCTCGGGCTCGGAGACGACGATCCCGCAATCGCGCAGGCATGCCAGGTGGTTGGACACGTTCGGGCGTGTCAGGTCCAGATCTCGGGCCAGTTCCGCCGGGTAAGCGGGATGGTCGAGCAGGGTCAAGATGATCCGGGATCGAGTGGGGTCGGCCAGTGCACGACCCAGGCGGTTCATCACGTCGAGACGCGAAGCAATAGTCAGCATGAACTGAACTATACAGCGCGCACTGAACACTCGTTCACAGGCGTCAGCCCAGATCGCATGCCCGTAAGGGGATCGGCTTGCGGGCGCCGCTCGATGGGCGAACATGCGCGCCTGATCGAAGCAGCGGGTCCTCGACAGGGACGCAGTTCGGGATCCCGCTCCGAACTTGTTGCAGGGGCCCGTCCGGTTCGCGTGGTTAGTGTGTGGCGCCGAGTTCGACGAGGAGGACTCCGCCGACGACGAGGGCGATGCCGGCGGCCATGATCCAGGTGAAGGGTTCGTCGAAGAGCAGTTTGCTGAGGATGGCGGTGAGGGCGACGCCGGATGCTGCCCAGATGCCGTAGGCAACGCCGAGGCCCATTCCGGCGCTCAGGGTGAGGGACAGGAATGCGAAGGCGGCGAGGTAGCCGATCGCGACGCCGGCGATCCAGATCTTCTTGCCGTGTGTGGCCATGCGCAGTGCGAGGGTGCCGGCGACTTCGAAGAGGATCGCGCCGATGAGGAACAGCCAGGCCATCAGAGTGCCTCTCGCTTCTTGGCGGCTCGTTGGGAGCCGAGCTCGATGGTGAGGACGCCGAGGATGATCAGCGCGATCCCGCCCAGCATCACGGGGGTGAGTGCTTCACCGAAGATGACCGCGGACAGGATGGCGGTGAGTGCGACACCGGAGGCGCCCCAGATCCCGTATGCGACGCCGAGCGCCATCCCCTGCCGCAGAGTGAGGGAGAGGAACAGGAAGGCGCTGATGAATCCGGCTGCCACGAGTGCGTACCAGGCGGGGTGGTCGAGTGCCGCCTTCAGGGAGAGGGAGCCGGCGGCCTCGCTGAGGATCGCGCCGACGAGGAAGAGCCACTTCTTCATGCTTCGACTTTCGAGAGGAGTTCATACGCAGCCGCGAGGATCACGGCCCGTTCGTCGGGTGTGGGGATGTTGATGCCTGTGGCGCCGGCGAACCAGGCGCCGTCCGCGAGCAGCCGAACAGCTGTGATGTATCCGCGCTCAGGGAGCGCCAGCTGCTCGAGGCCCACGAACCAGGTCGAGATCCGCTCCGCCCACCGGGCGGTGAGCTCTTGGCGCAGGCGGGGGTCGGTGAGCATCACGATGTCGGCAGGGTCGGGTTCACGGGTGACGCAGGCCTCGACGTAGATGCCCGCTCGCTCGCGCATTGTCGAGCCCTGGAACGGGGATGTGAGCCGGGCGTCCATCTCGCGCTGCCACTCGTCGGCGACGTGATCGACAAGGCCGAGCATGAGCGCTTCCTTCGTTCGGAAGTGATACATCAGACCCGGTTTGGACAGCCCGGAAGACTGCGCCACCGAGTCGAACGAGATCGCCCCACCGCCACGGATGATGTCGAGAGCGTGCGCGAGGATCTCTTCACGCGAGTTCGATGCCATGCATCTACTTTACCATCCGGTTGGTTAAGCGCGCCTCCGGCATGTTCATAGCGGAGAGCTGCTGCCCCGCCGGGCTCGATAACGGAACTGCCCGTTTAGGGATCGCTTTGTGGGACGGCATCGAGCGTGCGCGCTTGCTGACGACTCAGGCAGAATCACGTGCCCCACCGACGATGTCGACCGTCCCATATAGCGTGTTCGTAAGGAATCCCGCTGACGGTTCCCTATATGGGACGACGAGGAGGGTCAGATGATCGTTGGCTACGCGCGGGTGTCCACTATCGCCCAGGACGTCGAGACGCAGCGCCTCGCCCTGCTCGAGCTGGGTGTCGCCCCCGACCGGATCTACACCGACGAGGGGTTCACGGGTAAGAACCTCGAGCGTTCGGGGCTGCGTGAAGCGATGGCCGCGGTGCGAGAAGGGGATACTCTCGTCGTCCCACGGCTGGACCGGTTCGCGCGGAATGCGGAAGAGACGCTCCGGCGTGTTCGTGAGCTCACCGAACGCGGCGTGATCTTTCAGATGGGGCGCACCACGTACGACCCTCGCGACCCGTGGTCGAAGCTGTTTCTCACTTTCCTCGCTGGCATGGCTGAGGCGGAGGGTGGATGGATCAGTCTCCGGACCCAGGAGGCGATGGCGCGCCCCGCGGTCCGGGCGAAGTTGAAAGGCCGGCAGCCGAGCTTGTCGCCCGAGAAGGATGCGGCGATCGCCAGGCACCTCGCGGACAACGAGATGACTCCGGCTGAGATCGCCACGCTATTCAACACGTCGCGCAGCAGCGTCTACCGCGCGGCCGGCAGGCATCAGAAGCGGATGGAGGCGCGTCGTTCACCGAGGCAGACATCCGCGAGAACAGCGCAGCGCGTGACTATGTGGTCGAGAACCTCGGCTATACCGAAGCGCCCGTCGTGGTCGTCTCCAGTCCGTCCATGGTGCTCAGGATACGAGCGCGACGACACTAGTGGGCTGGCACCCGCATAGGAGCGGTAGAGAACCGGGGACGGTTCAATCGTCTATCGCGCCGCAGTGATCCTCAACGCCGTCATCGCCTGGACCCGGCTATTGTCAGACATGCCCTAGGTCACGGGTGACGCTGGTGAAAATCATCTCGACGTTGCAATAAGCTGCGCCCGATTGCGCGCGCCGACCTTCCGGAGAAGGTTCGACACATGGAACTTCACCGTGTTGACGGAGATGAGGAGCTCCTCCGCGATTTCGGCATTGCGCGCTCCCGATGCGAGAAGCCGTAACACATCTCGTTCGCGCATGGAGAGTTGTGAGAATTCCGGAAGTGGCTCGGGTTCCGCCGGCGGATCGAGGGGGAGGCGGATGTCGACTGAGGACCCCCAGCCGGGTGTTGAGGAGACCGCAATCGCGCCGTCGAGGGCTGTGACGCGTTCGACGATTGGGCGGATCGAGTCGTCGTGTGCGGAAAGTTCGCCGGCCCCGTCATCTCGGATGCCGATCAGGAGATTTAGGCCGTCGCAGTCCCACTGGATGCGCACCCGCCGAGCCTCGCTGCGATCCGCGAGTGCGAGCACCGAGCTGCGGACGATGGCGCGCGCCGCGTGCGCGACCTCTCCGGGGAGTGCCCGACCGGTCGCGGGCGGCTCAACGAACTGCACGTCGAGATCGCCGAACCGGACGAGGGGGAGCAGGTCGCTCTGCAGTCGGGCGAACGCTCCGACGACGGGTTCGAGGATGCTGCTGCGTTCCTGATCGGTGACAGCGCGCAGCCCGATCAAGGCGCTCGTTGCCGCCTCGATCGCCATGTTGCGTGCTGCGCGGTCATCGAGGCGAGGCGATCGCAGAAGTGCGAGCAGAGATTCGAGCGTGATCGCGTGCCGGTCAGCATGCTCGGCGACGATTCGGGCGTGGTCGGCGACATGCTGACGGGACGCGGGCGACGCCAGTTCGGTGAGGTCCACGGTGACAACCTACCCACTCAGGTAGGCCCATGCCTACGGGTAGGTTGGCCTGGTCCTTTGCGGAGGAGCCAACGCGGCCGACGGCCGTGATGATGGGGCGATGGACGTCCTCGAAATCGGTGTGGGCAACTCGCTCAGCCGCATCGCCCGCGAACTCGAACTCGCCACCGACAGACTGATCGCTCGCGACCGGGCGGAATTGGCGGAGCTCGCGGATATCGTCGGCGCTGCTCCGCGAGTCTTCGTGCTGGGTGCAGGCCGATCGGGGCTCGCGCTGCGAATGACCGCGATGCGACTCATGCATCTTGGCCTGACCGTCCACGTCGTCGGGGAGGTCACCGCTCCTGCGATCGAACCAGGTGACTTGCTCCTCGCTGCCAGCGGTTCCGGAACAACGGACGGCATCGTGCGCGCGGCACAGACAGCCGTCGATGCTGGCGCCCGGGTGGCGGCGATTACAACAGTCCCAGACTCTCCGCTCGCAACGCTGGCAGCCGTCACGGTAGTCGTGCCGGCTGCGGGCAAGCTTGATCGCTCTGAAACGGCATCTGAGCAGTATGCCGGCAGTCTCTTCGAGCAATTGGTCGTTGTCCTCGGCGACGCGCTTTTCCACACACTCTGGTGCCGCTCCGGCTTGACCGCTGATGAGCTCTGGCCTCGCCACGCAAATCTCGAATGACGCAAACCACTGCACGAAAGGAATCCAAATGAAACTGCAGTTTGCCATGGACACCCTCTCTACCGAGGCCGCGCTCGAACTCGCTGCTGCCGCCGCGCCGCACGTCGACATCCTCGAGCTCGGTACCCCGCTTATCAAGAGTGCTGGCCTTTCGGCGATCACCGCGATCAAGAAGGCCCACCCCGACAAGGTCGTCTTCGCCGACCTCAAGACGATGGATGCCGGCGAGCTCGAGGCTGATATTGCCTTCGCTGCGGGTGCCGATCTCGTGACGGTTCTCGGTAGCGCCGGTGACAGCACGATTGCCGGTGCCGTGAAGGCGGCGAAGAAGCACGGTAAGGGCGTTGTCGTCGATCTCATCGGCGTGAGCGACAAGGCGAAGCGTGCGAAGGAGGTCGTTGCACTTGGAGCGGAGTTCGTCGAGATGCACGCGGGCCTCGACGAGCAGGCCGAAGAGGGCTTCACCTTTGCCACCCTGCTCGAGGACGGCAAAGCTTCGGGCGTGCCGTTCTCAGTCGCAGGCGGCATCAATAGCTCGACGATCGCTTCGGTGCAGGAATCTGGGGCGCAGGTGGCTGTGGCGGGAGGCGCGATCTACGGCGCTCCCGATGTCGGTGCTGCCGCCGCGGAACTCCGAGCAGCCATCGTCTGACGACCTAGGGCGTGTCTGACAATAGCCGGGTCCAGGCGATGACGGCGTTGAGGATCACTGCGGTGCGATGGACGATCGCATGCTTGTCGTAGTGGGTGGCGAGTCCACGCCATTGCTTGGAGTGGCAGTAGTGGCGCTCGATGACGTTGCGGCCCTTGTAGTCGGCGGCATCGAACCCGACGGGTCGTCCGCCGCGTGACCGGCGGCGCTTGCGAGCGCAAGCGGCGCGCTACTCACCGCTGATTCGCACAGCCGCGTTGGTTGGCACAGGGCCCGCGCTGACGACCACAGTCGTGACGCTTACCCCTTTGCGGTACCGGCTCCTCATCAAACACATCAACTCAAGGCGAGCCCCTTGACATGTCGTTCGGTGGGGGCGTTTGCTGTCTCGCGCAGGGCCCAGCGTTGTCGAGGCCCTACCAAAGAAACACCGAGCAACACATCGGAACGGAGTGGACATGAAGGCAGTGGTGTACGAGGGACCCCGTCAGGTCAGCACGAAGGACGTCCCGGACGCGAAGATCGAGCGCCCTACCGATGTGCTGGTCAGGGTGACGACGACGAACATCTGCGGCTCGGACCTCCACATGTACGAGGGGCGGACCTCCTTCGAGGTAGGCCGGACGTTCGGTCACGAGAACATGGGGGAGGTCATCGAGGTCGGTAGTGGTGTGGAGAAGGTCAGGGTCGGAGACCGGGTTGTGCTCCCTTTCAACATCTCGTGCGGATTCTGTAAGAACTGCGAACGCGGCCTGACCAACTACTGCCT
>NZ_JBJDQQ010000005.1:0-66176 GCF_044903545.1 Microbacterium sp. NPDC006705 | reverse complement strand
GGGGGGCAGCAGGCGGGCCGCTCACGCGGCCGCCTCCGGCGGGCCCTGCCGGGCCCTCGCCCCGCTGGCGCGGGGCCGGCGCGCTCCGCGCGCCTGGCGCGCTCCGCGCGCCGGTTGGGTGCCCCGCGCGTTGGGTGCCCATCGGTAGGTGGGGCACGGCGGGCGCTGACGCGCCGCCGGGAGGGTTCCCGAACGGTGGACCGAGGACGGGAGGGGTCAGCTGGGCGCACCACGGGCCGCTGTGCGCCCGCCTGCGCCCCGTTCCCACCCCTGCACCCCCACAAGCCCACCCGCACCCCGAACGGCCCTCAGACGCCCCCACACCGGGCCAGGGGGCCGAAGGGCGGCGGGCCGGCGGGCCGGGGCCGGGGGGGGCCGGCGGGGGGGCCGGGGGCCGGCGGGGCCGGGGGGCCGGGCGGGCCGCGCAGCCCCCACCCCCGCCCATGCCATAACACCGCCAGCACACCACCACACCCACACCACAAACAACACCACACAACCGATTGCGCCCACACCACAACGCGTGTATGGTTTGACTCAGCGGGAGGCAACCGGCCCCCTGCACCCCTAGCCTTGGAGGCTCTCATGCTCACGTTCAACGCCCGCCAGCTGCTCCGCGGTCTCGATGTCGCTTCCTACCCCGCCCGCCTCGCCGACGAGCCGGTCGGGGCTCGCCTGACCACGGTCCCTCTGGAGGTGACCGACCAGGGCCTGATCGCCTACAGCACGGACCGCTACCAGCTCGCCCGCACGCTGACCGAGTACGCCCTGGAGGCGCCCGCGCACGGCGCGGGCCTGCCGCCGGTGCGCCTGCACCGCTCGGGCCTGAAGGTTCTGCTCCCGGTGCTCCGCGCCGCGAAGAAGGACGGCACGGTGGAGCTGACGGCCGACGAGGACACCGTCACGTTCACCGTCCACGCGGCGAACGGGCAGGTGCAGACGGTGCCGCTGAAGAACTACGCGGACGCGGACGAGTATCCGAAGATCGCTTCCCTGTTCCGCCTGCACACCCAGCCGCGGGGCGCGCTCGAGGAGGGCACGTTCACGGTCAATCCGAAGTACGTCAAGGCGCTGGCCGACGTGACGGCGCGGTACACCAGCGACGGTGAGGTGCTCACGTTCGACCCGGACACCAACCACTCGGGCAAGCCCGTCGCGTGGGTCCACGGCCAGTGGGCGCACGGCATTCTGATGCCGATCCGTCGGGATCAGCTCCCCACGATCGACGCCGAGTACGAGGGCGTGGGACGTCTGTTCCGCGCCGTGCCGCTGATGCAGTCCCCGGAGTCCGCCAGCGTGCGGGAGGGCTCCGCCGTGGAGCGGGCCAGCACCCGCGGGACCGCCGAGGCTCCGGCCACGGCCTGATTCCCTCTCCCTATCGGCGGGGTCGTCGCACTGCGGCGGCCCCGCCGCTGACCGCCCGGGCCGCGAGCGCCCACACCCCCGGTGGCCCCGCCCGCACGATGCGGGCGGGGCCGTCCGCCCGCGGCGGCTGCCGCTGTCTCCGCGGCACCGCGAGCTCGCAGCGCGGCGCCGGCAGCTGGCTGCCCCTCCACGACACGTCCCCCGCCGGTCGCCGGCCCAGACATCGCCCCCACGGCGGGGCCCTGTCGTGCCGCCGTCTCCGCGCCCTCCCCCCTTGCTGAGCTTCCAGCCGTCGGCGGCCCCACGCGCTCTCGGCTGCTGGCCGTGAGGGCCCCGCTGCGGACCGTGTCGGGGAGATGGCCCGGGCCCGCGGCTCCAGCTGCCGCGGCGGCCGGCAGCTCGAGCTGGCGCGGCCGGCAGCGTCCTTCCGCGACACGTCCCCGCCCGGCCCGCCACCCCGAGCACGCCCGCCGCGGCCGCGCACCGGCCACACCCCGTGCCACCAGCCCCCACGCATCGCTTCCAGACCCCGCGGCGTGCCGGGGACATGCCCCGGATGCCCAGCTCCAGCAGCCGCGGCGGCCGGCAGCTCGAGCTCGCGGAGCCGGCAGCGGCCCTCCGCGACACGTCCCCGCCCTCCACACTCGCTCGCCACTGATGGCCGTGGGCACTGGGTCGCTCTCCCAGGTGCCAGTGGTGGTGTTCAGTAGACGCTAACCAACTGCCCTTCTTTGGCCTACTCTTCCCGGATTCGTTCGGGTTCTTAGAGGTGCATTCACTAAACACCTTCTGATTTGCTTTTCTGTCCCTCCTTTGCTATACTTGAAAGGCTGGGGAACTCCCGGTGCGCCCCGCGGAACTCGCCGCGCGGGTGCCTCGCATAGAGAGGAAACGAAGCATGACCCATGGCAGAGTACGAGGCCGCTGCAGCGGCCTGACACGTGCACATCACAACCGCTACGAGACAGGGAGAGGCTCCTGTGAGAGTCCGTTAGGCACGCACCGTCCGTCCATCTTGAGTAGGTGGATCAGACGCATCAAGATAAACCCAATACTCATATTCATTTTCATTCTTGCCGACCGCATGGTCGAAGTCACCGACACTGTCGAAGCTGCCGAGAAGGTTGCCGAGTGGCTTCATGCAGTCCCCTGGGAGGCGGTAGCTTCCTTCGCGTCCGATCTCGTACCCCACATCGTGGAACTACTGATTTGGATATTTCTACTCCTTTGATTAGGAGAAAATGCAAAGTTGAGCCCCTCTGGAGGATCTTCCTTCAGGGGGGCTCTTGCATGCCCGCCCGCCATGGCGACCCTGGATCGCCAGGATCCCGAGTACCTCTACGTGGCCCTGGTGGATGCGACCGGGCCGCGGCGGATGGAGGGCGTGGACTTCCACACGGGCACGTTCCCGGACGGGCTGAGCTGGAAGGCCACGGTGGAGGCGGAGGCGGTGCTCAACGCCGCCGTGGCCATGGGTCCGCGTGAGGCCGCCGCCGGTGCGCTGGCCGTGCTGGCCTACGTGTCCTGGCTCCGGGGCCAGGGGACCCAGGCCGACGAGCGCCTGGCGCTCGCCAAGGCGTGCGTCCCGTGCCACGCACACGTGCGCGCCGTGTCCGCCATGATCCGCGCCACCTCGGTGGCCGTGGTCGCCGCCGACCTCGACCTGTCCGGGAAGCCCGTTAAGGGCTGACCGAACCGGCCCGGGGGCCGCTCACCGGCGCCCCCCCCTGTCGCGGACTCGACCGCGCAGCCGGTAGCTCCAGGTGCAGCTGCCGGCTGCGGATCTCCGCGACACGTCCCCGCCCTGCCCGCGCTCGCGGGTTTGTCACCACCCCATCGTGAGTGTATGGTTTGACACAGCGGGAGGCATTCGGCCACCTGCACCCCTACCGGAGGAGGCAGCTCATGGAGCAGCAGACCACCACCCCCACCTACGCCGACGGCTACAAGGCCGGGTACCAGGACGCCAAGGCCTTCTACACCCGCCGCGACAACCACGCGCGCACCGTGGCGCGCCACTGGCGCGCCGTCGCCGACCACCCCAAGGGCGCCCGCTCCATCGAGGTGCTGACCATGCTCTTCCCCGATCTGGTCCGCACCCTGGACGCCATGGCCGCTCACGAGCTGGATCACCCCCAGCCCTGAGCCGCCACCTCCCCCGACGGGCGCGGACCGCACGGTCCGCGCCCGTCGGCGTCCCTGGCCCGCTCTCGCGGATCGGGGGGGCTGAGATCCTGGCGCACGCCGGCGGGGCGACGTCGCCCGCCCTCGGCGGCACGCGGCCCCCGGGCCCTCAGCCGAAGACGCCGCCGAAGGCCATGGCGGTGGCAGTCTCCACCACCCCCGTGACGGCGGACCCCAGGGCCGCGCTCCCTACGTTGGCGGCGAGACGACGCAGGCGACCGGCTCCCTCAGCCACAGGGCCGACGGCGGGCTGGTCTTCCTGGAGCGCCTGCTGGAGTTCGTCGATGGCCTCGGTCAGCTCCTCCTCCCCCTCCTTCTCCGCCATCACACGCAGGTCTGCAAGCGCGCGAGAGAGGTCTTCGACCGTGCTCTGAGCATGGGCGCCCTCGCCAACAGCCACAGGGCCAGACGGCGCGTGGAGATAGGTGATGTACTGCACGCCCACGCGATCGCTCAGCGCGGCATCGACCGCGGCGCGGCTGGGCAGCTCGCCGAGGGGGGTGTCGGCGGTGAGGTCGGCGACGAGCTCGACCAGGCTGGTGCGGATGCGGTCCACGATGCCGCGGAGGGTCGGACCGGGCACCGCGTACATCAGGCTGGTGATCTGCTGATGCGGCGGCAGGATGGCGTTGAACATCATCTGCGCTGCACTGAGCGGGCCGGTCCCGTAGTGGAACGCCTCCCGAGTCGCCATCTCCTCGATCTCCGCCAGAGGCCCCTTGAGGGTCAGCAGTTCGGGGAGCACCTCCCGGACGTCGTCGGGGAAGTCGTACCACGAGACGGGTTTCCTGCTCACGACGGTGTTGCCGCTGATGGAGGACATGAGCATGCCGGCATGGATGCTCCGGTAGGCAGGCGCGTCGACGTCGTCCGGGTAGCCGTTGAGCTCGAACCTCGCCCACTCCCGCAGGCTCTGCGAGCCGGTCTGCGCGCCGAGCATCAGGCACTTGCGCAACAGGCCGGGCAACGGTTCCGCCTCGTCGATGACGCGCTCGCGGAGGTCAGTGAGCAGTGAGCTGGTCATGGTGTCCTTCGCCGGATCCGGTGGGATGCTGATCGTATCCATCCCCCGGCTGAACAGGCCTCGCTCTCCCCCGCCCCGCGCGGCTCCGCGCCCGCCCCGCAGCCGCGCCGGGGACATGCCCCGGACCTCCAGCTTCCGCAGCCGAGGCAGCCCGGCCGGCCGGGCTGAAGCAGCCGGCCGCCCATCTCCACGACACGTCCCCGGCCGACCCGCGCTCGCGGACGCGTTCGCTCCGGGCCGGCCGGGCCGGGCCGGCCGGGCCGGGCCGCCCGCACGCCGGCGTCGCCGTCGAGTGGACGGGTCCGCCCACGCTGCGACCATGGGTGGCCCTGGCGGTGCTGCCCCCGTGTGCGCGTCCCCCCGGCTCCGCAGGTGTCTTGCTGGCCCGGGGCTGGAGCGTTGGCGCATGAGACGACGGCGGCCCCCCTCCAGTGAGGGGGGCCGCCGTGGCGGGGAGGTCAGCAGAGGTTTGCCTGGCAGTCGGGGCAGATCTGGGAGATGGTCCGCTCCCGCTCCACCTTGGTGCGGTGGGGCAGGACCTCGTGGACGGGCTGGCCGGCGTCCAGGGCGTCCGCCTCGTCCTGGGTGATGGAGACGTAGTCGGCCTTGCCGCAGAGGGGGCAGAGGCAGTCGATGTCGGCGCTGTCCGGGCCGTAGACGTTGTAGATGCGGTGGGCGATGCGTCCCATGGGGCGCTCCTTCGACGAGGGGTGCAGGCCCCCTGATGGGGCCCGCTACGTGTCTAACCATACACGCTCCCCGCCTATCGCACAAGCGTCTTTCGCGGTCGGTGCAGCAGCAGCTCATGCTGCATCTCCGCGACACGTCCCCGTCCGATCCGCGGGCCCAAGCTGCGGCCGCGAGCTCATCCGCACGCGATCGCCGCGGCCGGTCATGCCGGCTCGGCCGCGGCCTCCTTGGCTGCGGAGCTGCCCGCGATGAGCTGCGCGATGAGCTCGGCGCTACCGGGGGAGCTGGCGGCCGGCGCCTGCGGCTGCTCCAGCAGCTGCTCGACCCAGTCCGGCGTCTGGTCATGACGCTGGGCGAGCACGTAGGGCCCGCGGAGCAGGGCGGGCAGGTTGTAGGCCCACACGACGGGGTCCTGGGCGTAGGTGGCGCGCCGGCGCTCGCCGCGGCCGAGGTCGTCGACGGTGGGGGTGGGCAGCTCGAGGTCGAGGTGCCCCTCGGGGTCATGGATCTGGACGTCCTCCCCGTCAACGTGCACGTATCCGACGTGCCGCTGGAGGCCGGAGGGGCCGTCCAGGTGGTGGATGGTGATGGTGAACATCAGATCTCCTTATGTTGATCTTGTATCAGTTTATCAGCGCTCGTAGAGATTCGACAGGCTCAGGATCCGGCCCTTGCTCTGCATCAGGCGTGCCCGCCGGCGCACCTCGTGGAAGCGGCCTTCCTCGATCGTGCCGCGCAGGCCCAGGCCGTCTTCGGAGTCCAGGAAGCGGGCTAGGATGGCCTTCTCCTCCCGAGTGGTCGCGCGGGCCTGCGGGTGCTGTGAGCGCGCGGCGACGAACATCGAGGCGTTCACGCCGCCGACGCCGTCGGTGAAGGCGAATCCGTTGTCGATCGCCGAGAGGCCGCGGCGATCCATCAGGACGTTGCCGCGGTGGCGGTCGACCTGCCCGATCAGGCAGTCGAAGAAGGCCAGATCGCTGGCCTGGTCGGAGTGGTGCTCTGCCATGTGCACCACGTTCGCCCCTGCCCGCATCGGCCCCCCGGGGACTCCATAGGAGATGGAGCCCCACTGGCCCTCGTACTTGACCAGGGCCACCGGAGGCACCAGAGCCGCGTACTTCGGGCCCAGCGCCTGGGCGAACTGCGAGGCCGCGGCCTCATGGGTGGGCTGGTGCCGGCCGTCGTGGCCATAGGCCTCGGCGGTGTCCATGTCCAGCTCGTCGTAGGGCTTGAAGTAGCCGCACGCGCCGTCGTCCCACACCAGACGCTTGATGTCGTTGACGCCCTTGCCCGCGACCGGCGCACCCTCACGCGCCGAGTCCATCCGCATCAGCTGCCGCTCTTCGGCGGTGCGCCCCTGCCGCTCCACCAGCAACGCCACGCGCGCGGCCTCTTCCTCGCCGCACTGCTCCTCCCACTCCGACCACTCGGGTCCGCGAGCGCCCGTCGAGGCTGAGCCGGGAGCCGGGGTCGGGGTGCGGTGGTCGCGGCCGGCGCCTGCGCCTGCGCCGCCGACGGCTCCGCCGCCACCGGCCACTCCGGCGCCGCCAGCGCCCCCACCGCCGCCGACGCCTCCTGCTCCGCCGGCGGCTGCGGCGGCCGGCGCTCCCCCGCGGGCCGGGGCGCGGCGGGCTGGGGCCTTGGGGTCGTTGCGCAGCTCGGTCTTGGCGGCCTCCCATCCCTTCTTGGCCGGGCCCGCGGCGCGGGCGAAGACGCTTTCCGGAGCGCCGGCCTGACCGGCCCACTCCTTGATCTCGTTGATGGGCTTGCGCTGCCTCTTCAGCTCGGCCAGCTCGTCAGCCTTGCCCTCGGCCTTGGCCCATCGGGCGATCTGCTGTCCGATCGCCCGGTTCTCCCGTCGACGCTTCAGCGCGGCCTCCCGTGCCGTTGCGTTCGGGGGGCATCGACGTCCGTGGGGACACCCCGCCTCGCCCTGAGCCCTGCACATGCCAACCTCCTGGTCCGTTCCATCCGCCCTGCACGGGCGCCTTCACTGACCACAAGGCCGGGCTCTCCGCGGCATGTCCCTAGCTGCTGACGAGTCCGTCAGGTCAGTCGTCCAGGCCGCGGGCCCGGCGTCTGGCGGCCCGATAGGCGGCGATCATGACGATGGCCACGAGCACGGCGCCGGCCCCCAGGACGAGGGGGAGGCTGACGCCGACGCCGGTGTCTGCGAGCTCGAAGGAGGCCTGGTCTGCGGGGACGAGCAGGCCGATCTCCAGCAGGCTCTGGCGCACGGAGTTCATGGCGCTGGCGGCCCAGGCGGTGAAGGCGCCGGTGCCCAGGAAGAACATGCCGGCCAGGGTGATCCAGATGATGTCGGTGCCGTCGCTGGTGCCGTTGGTGTTCGCGCTCATCTCAGTTCTCCTCGTGTTCGACGTGGCGGGTGGGCAGCATCTCGGTGGCGGCCACGGAGATGCCGCCGGCCTCCCCGGTGTCGCGCTCGATGTACTCCAGGTAGATCCCGGTCTCGTCCTCCTGGGGGTCCTCGGCGAGCACCGCCCAGGTCTCGGCGTCGGGGTCGATCTGGATCAGGTCGCCGGCCTGCAACTCCTCGGCCGGGGACTCGACGGGCTCGCCGTAGCCCTCGAAGAGGTCCTGCTCGTCGTCGGGGACGTAGGGCACGTGCTTGCGCTCGGCGATCACGGGGCGGCTGGGGTCGGCCAGCACAGCCGGAGAGGGGCGCCCGGTCGGGCGTTCCTCGACCGCGGCAGTGGCGGGAGCAGTGTTCAGGGACTGCAAGGCCGCGAGCGCGGCGGCCGGGACGGCCGCGTTGGCGGCGGGCGCGGTGGCCGGCTGCACCTGGGGCTGGTCGGGGGCCTCGTAGACGCGGGCGTCCATGTAGTCGGCGTAGCTGGTGGGGTTCTCGTTGCCGTCCAGGTCCATCGTGACCGGCTCGAGGATCTCCACCAGCATCTTCTTGTGCACGACTTCGCGGGGGCGCACCGCGGCGACGCGCTGGGGGTCGTAGTCGTCGGATCCCGGGTCGGGGTTGGGGGCGTAGATGGTCTGGATCATGACGGGCACGCCGGCGGAGTTCAGGGCCATGCCGCGGCCCTTGATGTGCCGGGGGATGGTGGTGCCGACCACGTAGGAGTCCCACATCATCTTGGCGCCGTCGGGGCTGAGGCGGGACATGGCCACGCGCATGCCGAGGTTGTCGCGGAACTCACCGGAGATGAAGCGGGTGTCCGCGCGCTGGAGGCCGATGAGCATGTGGATCTTCGCCGAGCGGCCCAGGCGGCCGATGTTGCCCAGGCGCTTGAGCACCGCGGACTTGGAGGATCCGCCCTTGGGCTTGACCTCGGCCCACCAGTCGTCGGCGGCCTCGAGCAGCGTGGTGGCCTCGTCGACGATCAGGGCCACGGGCTCGAAGTCGGCGGAGGTCGCCTTGCCGGCCTCGATCAGCGCGTAGCGCTCGTTCATCAGGTCGTGGGCGTCCTCGATCAGCTTCACCTGGTGCTCGATGCGCGAGGCCAGCCGCTCCACGTTCGGCCAGTCCCGCAGGCCGATGAACTCGATCCGCTTGCCGTCGATCACCCAGACCTTCCAGCCGGCCTGGGTCAGGCGCTGGACGACGTTCTGCTCCACGACGGTCTTGCCCGAGCCGGTGGTGCCGACCACCACCATGTGGGGTTGCTTGCGGGGGTGCCAGGAGAGCTGCTCGCCGTCCTCGTCCACACCCAGGGGGATCTGGAAATCTCGGTAGTCGGCGTGGGTGCGCACCAGCGGGGAATGCTCCGGCGGGGGCAGGACCAGGGAGGGCATCGGCTCGCGGGCGGAGAACACGACGGTGTCCTCCACGAGGTTCCACTCCGGGACCCAGTCTCCGGGCACGCGGGTGGCCAGGACTCGCTCCACGCGCAGCCGCTTGGAGGCCATGGCCATGTTGCTGCCCTGCTCGTGGGCGACCTCGATGCGGGTCGCGTCGCCGTCGTCGTTGAGCTCGACCTTCACGCGGGCGGACTCGCCCAGCAGGTCCCGCACCACCCGGGAGGCGCGTTCCACGGTCGGGTCGGTCTTCTCCACCTGCTCGGCCCCCACGGCACCGAGCACCACGCGTCGCTTGCGCGGCAGGTGGGCCTCCACCTTGTACTTGGCCCCGAGGCTGACCGAGGTGACCTCGGCCAGGGACTTCAGCCACTCCGGGTCCGGCACCACCCTCGCGTGGTAGGTCAGCTGCACCTGCTGGGGCAGGCCGATGAACCCCCCACGCCAGCGGGAGAGCTTCACCGCGGCCCGGGACGGCCGCGGGCGGATCATCATCACCGGGCAGATCTGCTCGGTGAAGTGGTCGGCGATCTCCGCCCGCTGCCTCGCCCGCTCGGCCACCACCAGGGATGCCGTCGAGACGCCGGCACCACCGCCGGCGACCGTGTAGGCCAGGGCCGGGTCCGTGGCGGCGAACATGCCGGCGGCCAGCGCGCCGGCGGCGACCAGTCCCGATCCGATCCCGAGGAACTTCGCCGGCTGCGGCTGAGGGGCCAGCACCCTGAGCCCCTCGTCGACCTCCTGATGCGCGCCGGCCTGCGCCGTGCCCACACCCATCTGCGGCTCCATGTCCACGCTCATCTGCGGCCTCACCCTCTGGCCCCGAGGACGGGGCCGACGACTCTCGTTCACTGCCCATAAGGCCCGCCCGCGCCGCCGATGTCCCTCCCCCCGCCTCGCCGACGCACCCCCCCTCTGATCGCCTCCCGGTACCCCCTGCCGTAAAAACGCAATCATGTGGAAGGCAGATCACCCCGGTACCCCCTTCCATGGACTTGACTCGTCGGGTAGCCTCCTCAGCGAGACGGAGTCGAGAGGAGGAGGCTAACCCGAGCGAATCAGCCCATTCCAGAGGGCAAAATCTCGCTTTTCTTTCTTCCCCGTCCTTCAGGATTTCCCGATGGGTGGAGGCGCTCGACTCCCGCTCTTCCCGCGGGCTTCCCGCTCGCGTTATGGCACCTGAACGGCACTCCTGCGGTGCCGTCTCCGGCTGTCGAGATGCAGCGAAGATTGCACAAACGCGTGAATATGCTGCATACCGCAACACGCCGTTCGGAGCTTGACACTTAGGGCCACACGAGAGACACCCTCCGGACGGAGGGGGTCTACTGGTCGTGGGCGAATGTCGCAGAGCGGGGGCGGAGGGCGGCGGGTCGACTGGAGTGAGGGACCGGGAGACCTGGGCCCGCAGGGCTCCGCTTCTGCTTGAGTGGCTCCTCGCCTACCAGACCGGGCCCGCCACTCCGCGCGCAGACCCGGTCTCGGGATCCACGGGTGACCCATCCTCCGCCCATAGGTCCTCGTTGATCCAGAGGTTCTCGAGGTAGCCCAGGCCGTCGAACACGCCCTCCTCGTCCAACTGCTCAATGAGGGAGCGGGTGAGAACGATGAGCATCCGGAGACGCGTGACGGCGAACGCCCCGTTCGCGCTGGTCGCCCACCAGGCGAGCGCGTTCCCCGCGGACCACTTCTCGTGGTCCGGGTGCAGCACGTGCCCGTAGGCGACCTGCTCCCATGCCTGGGCCGCAGTGGTAGTGGTCCCGTCAGCGTGGGACACGTCCGGGCCGGTGGAGTACAGGTCGCGCAGTGCCGCGCTGACCTGCTGCACGGTTGTGCGGACGGGCCGACGAAGGGCGAACGGGATGCGCTCCTTGCGTTCGGTGTAGACGCGCTCCAGCAGCCCGGGAAGGTAGGTCGCCTCTCCAGGCGTCATGAACTTCCGGCCGAGGGAGAGGGCCAGCACGAGGACGCGGCGCGTAGTGCGGACATGGCTCACCGGTGGGGAGGCGCGCGCCGAGAGGCCGGTGGTGTAGGTCTGAAGCCGCGGTACGAGTTCTAGGAACTCCTGGCTCAGGCTCATGAACTGCTGCACGGCGTCGTCGACCGTGGGCGGTCGCCGGGGGTCTGACGGCGTGGTGGTCATGGGGCACAGCGTAGGGCGGACCGTGGGCATGGCGGCGCGCGCTGGGGCACTGCCGAGTTGCCCACAGGGTGTTCCCGCGCGCTCTCGCTGCCCGTAGCCTGGGCGTGCGTCACCGGCCCATCCCCCCTCCGAGGTCGGGGCGCGCGGGCCGCGATCCCACCGCCTAGCGGTGCGGTCCCACAGGCCGCCGGCACCATCCCGTTTCTGGTGCCGGCGGCCGCCTCACTTCGCCCCTCGTCCTATGCCTGGCACTTGCGCATAGTCTGCACTCGTGATCGGAGCGAGCGGAATGACGGACCCGGTACGTGTGCAACTCGTTGAGGCGGGAGGTCCCAACTGGATTGCTATCGGGGCGCTTATCGTCTCGGTCATCTCACTGGGACTAACGCTATGGTTCCGGTTCGACGATGGGCTCAGGCTGAAGGCGGACTTCACCACTGACGGCCGCAGGGTCCTCATCCGCAACATGAGCCGAACGCTCGAGGCGGAGGTGTATGCCGTGAGGCTCGAGCGGATCTCCTGGAGAGGGTCCCGGCCGAAGACGGTCAACGTGCGCCTCGAGACCCTTAGCAATCATCACGTCCGGGGCAAAGGGAACGGTCTTCCCTTCACGCTCGGTGTCGGCAAACGCGAGCAACTCCTTCGTGTCGATCAGCATGGCAGAGAGGTCGCAGGATCGGTGTTCAAGTGGGCGCGAGAATCACCGGGTGGCGCCCGGTGGGTTCGGGCTGTCGTTGAGCACGGGCACGGCACTAAGCGTGGCCGCTGGGTGCGAGTCGTAGAGATGCTGGCTGACTCGCAGGGCGCCTCGACGGCGACCTAGCCCGCCTCTTCGTGAGTCGAATGGACGCCGGGGCGGGCACCACTCAGGCTGCCTCATCCATGTGCAGTAGTCGGTACATGGTCGAGACGGACACGCCGGCGGCGTCCGCGATCTCGCGCGGAGTCATGTCGCCGGCGCACTTCCCGCCCCCGTGTGGCCCATGCACATCGCCTCGCCACTGCTGCTCATCCCCCGAACGGAGCCGCCCCTGATCCAGGCCCAGAGGGGGTCTCTGGGGCGTGGATCAGGGGCGGCTCGCTGGCCTGGATCTGGCGGGCCTACCTCGAGGTTCCCGTGGATCTGTGGCCCGGCAGTGGCGGCAGACTCCCCTCCCTCTGGCCCTCGTGCGGCTTGGTTTCCGCCGGGCCCCTGGCTGCCTGCTCCCGGTCTGCTCGCCCGCGCACGGCTGCGCTCTGGCTCCCGTCTACCTTCGGTGCTCCTTGGATGCTCGCCGGTCGCTGGTGCTCGTATGGCACGGCTTCCCGCTGGGGAGCTCGCGTGAAGATGTCGCAGCCGCTGGTCTACGTGTCGTGGGGCCTGGCCGGGGGGCGTCTCAGAGGCCGCCGTGCGGGGTCATGTCGATCTGTTCAACAACCCGGTTCTGGGTGGTGTCCACGACGACGGTCATGGGGCGCTCGGTCCGCGGCGCGGTGACCCAGGGGTCCTCACCGGTGGTCTCGGTGGCCACCATGAGCGCGACGTCGACGCGCTCGCCCTGAACGGTCTGCGCGCGCGACTCGAGCACCTGCACCGACGTGCTGGCCTTGGCCTGTACGAAGCGGTGCTGGGCGTCGGATTCCCAGTCCCGATCGACGTCGAGCGTCTTCAGCAGCTCAGGGCTCACCGTGGGCGCCAGCGCCTCCCGCCACTGCTGCCGGCTGGTCTGCCACGTGCGCGCGTTCATGGCCTGCGCAAACCGGCTGGCCACGTCCTCGGCACGCTTGCGGGCGTCGGGGTCCAGGCCTTGCACGGCTCGCTCCTGGGCGGCCTTCTCCACCTCGATCTGGGAGCTGCGCGCCGCACTGACCGATGACGGGCTGACCTGGGCGTTTCCAGATTTCGACGGCCCCGTGGAGGGGGTCGTTTCCCGATTCGTTTCCTGACTCGCGGCGCTGGCCGGGGCGGTGCTGGCCGACGGCTGAGGCCAGGCTCCGGCCGTCGAGCTCGCGGCCGCCGTGGGGGTGGGGGCCGGTCCCTCCGGCGCCTGCTCGCTGGGGGTGCCGGTGAGCAGCCACGCGCCGGCGCCTGCCGCGGCGAGAGCGCCGACCAGGAAGGGCCAGGCCCGCCCCGTGCGGGGCTGGGGGTCCTGGGGGTGGCGGGTGGTGTCCGTGCGGCTCACTTCTTCTCCTGGATCACGTCGAAGTAGACGGTGTCGGTGCCGGTCTGGGTGACCGGGTGCTTGCGGGTGCCGGCGGACTCGTTGATCGCGGAGATCATCATGCCGTCGCCGACGTAGATGCCCACGTGCTCCCACCGCCCGCGGGTGGGGTCCCACTTCTGGGCGACGATGTCGCCGGGCTGCGGGGTCTCGGTGCGCTTGCCCACGGTCCACGGGGCCTGGCGGGGCATGTCGATCCCGTTGTCCTGGTAGACGCGTGAGACCAGCCCAGTGGCATCCCAGGATCGGAACTCCGCGGCACCGTAGGTGTAGGTGCCGCCGATGCCGGCTTCGGCGCGGGAGACGATCTTCGAGCGCGAGAAGTCGGCCGGGATCTCCAGGCGCTTGGTGTCCTCGTCCAGGGCGTGGTTGCCCTCGGGGGCGGTGCTGGAGGTGGCGCCGGCTGCGGCCGCAGCCCCGCCGGCGCCCTGGCACATCATGGGGGTGGTGCCGGTGACCTGGCCCAGGATCTGGTTCGCCGCGTTCTCCCACTTGTTGTACTCGTCGGGGTGGCGCGAGTTCTGTACGGCCTGGGCAGCCGACCCGGGGGCCATGCCCTCCCAACCGGGGATGTCCAGCAGGCCCGGGGGCATGCCCTTGTTCGGGCCGGTTGGGCCGCCGAAGAACGCTCGTGCGGCGTACTCGGGGTTCATCAGCTCCGGCACGCTTCCCCAGCCGGCCACGGTGCGCTGCTGGAAGACGTTGACCGAGTCCTTGTTGGTGCCGGTCTTCTGGTGCGGGAAGTTCATGGACTCCGGCAGGGTCGGGTTCGCCATGTTCTGGAGCATGGTCTCCTGGAGCCCGGTCATCAGCGCCACCTGGATCCCCTTGTCCGAGATGTTGAGCTCGCGCGCCACCCCGATGATCAGGGCCGCGTTCTCCACCTGCTCCGGGGAGAGCGTCCACTCGCTGCCCTCGGGCAAGGTGATCCGCACCGGCCCGTTGACCTTGGGGGGCTGCCCGTCCGAGGCGGCGGCGCCCGCGGGCGAGGATCCGCTGGCCAGCTTGGCCGAGGGAGCCGAACTTGAGGAGGCTGCCGCCGAGCTCGAGGACGCCGCCCCCGCGGCACCGCCGCCGGCCGGAGAGGTCAGCCGGGGCATCTGGCCCTTCTCCAGGATCAGGCCGCGCTCGGCCAGCCAGGTCTGCGGGTTGGACCGCTCGCCGTTGACGTAGAGCATCAGGTGCAGGTGAACGCCCGTGGCCACGCCGGTCTCGCCAGCTCCGGCCAGGTGGTCCCCGGCCTTCACCTGCTGGCCGGGCTTGACCACGGTGGTGCCGTTGGCGATGTGGACATACCGCCACTCGATCCCGTTGCCCGAGTCGATCTTGAGGATGTTGCCGCCCTCTTCACCCTCCATGTTGGTGCCGATGACCGTGCCGCCCATGACGGCGTTGATGGGGGTGCCCTCGGGGATGCCGCCGATGTCCACGCCACCGTGGAAAAGCAAGGGCGCCTCGCTCGTGGAGCCCGGGGGGATGTACCCGGGCCCGAAGGGGTTCGGGCGCGGCCCGTAGTCGGAGGTGACCCGGCCCATCAGCGGGATGGCCAGGGACCCGTCCGCGGCAGTCAGGCCCCCCACGACACAGGAGAGAGAGGACTGCTGCATCTTCAGCTTCTGCTGGGCGCCACCGATCATCAGGATGATCAGCAGGATCAGCACCACCACGAAGGCGACGACGGCCACCACGGCGCCGGCCCCGATGAAGACGGCGCGGCGCTTCATGCGTGCTGCCCCCGCGGGCCCTGGGCGGCCCGGAGGCGCTCGCGCATCCGCTGGGTGGCCTCCGTGCTGTCCGACCGCGGCCGCCGCGGGGGCTGCTGGGGGCCCTGGCTCGAATCCACGACGGTGCCCTCCACGACCTCGGGCCGGCGAGGGGTCACGGTGGCCTTGCCGTCGCTGCCGACGGTGATCCGGGACTGGCGAGGCACCCGCTGGGGCTTGCCGGGGCCGGTGAGCTCCTTGCGGTTCTGGCGCTCGATGGACCAGGCCGCGCCCTGGGCAACGACGTTGACCGCCCCACCCATCGGACCACCGATGGCAGCCGCCCCGACGCCGACGGCACGCACCAGCGGAGCCGGGGGCAGCTGCCCGCCCGGACGGCGCCGGCGCGCAGGCCCGCTGCCGCCGTCGGCGCGCGCGGCACGGCCGAAGACCTGGGGGCCGCGGGGATCCGGCCGGCGCGGTCCTCCGCTGGGCGTATCGGAGCCGCCCGAGGGGCCGGCGCCGCCGCCGGTCGGCCGGGAGCGCGCAGGCCCGTCCTGGCCGCCGCCCTTGGCCAGACCGAGGCGACCGAACTTGTAGCCGCCCAGGGCCGTGCCCGCCATGCCCACCAGCGACTTCATCGGCACGCTGGACTTCTTCTCCTGGCCAGCGCCCAAGCGCGAGAGCCAGCGGGCGGTCTGGTCGCCCTTCTTCATGATCCCGTGACGCACGCGCAACACCAGCCAGATCAGCGCGATCAGCATGAGCACCAGCAACAGCATCTGGAGGGTCACACCGAGGGCTGCGGTGGTCAGCAACATGCTGGCCACCAGGCGCAGGGACACGGCCACGAGCACGATCGCGGCCACGATGACCACACCGCAGGCGATCACGCCGACGAACGCGCCGAAGAACTCCTTGCGGGAGGTGCCCGGCAGGATCGAGATCATCACGGCCAGCGCCTGGTAGACCCCGTAGAACAGGGCGATGAGCACGGCCAGGAACAGCACCACCGCCATGGTGGCCACGAGCACGGCGAAGGCTGCCGAGCCCAGGTTGGTCATGAGCATGGGGGCGACCTTGGTGAAGGAGGTCGACTCGGACCAGCTCTTGGCCGAATCACTGCACCCCTTGACCGGGTCCATCACCGACTTGGACTCCACGTCCATGGGGTCCGCGGCCTTCATCGTCTCGGTGAAGGTGCTGGCGCAGCTGCCCTCGAGCAACTGGCCGAAGGCGACGGCCTGGGAGGGCCCGCGCAGCATCGCGTCCGTCAGGTCGGCCATCACGGACTGGCCCAGGGCCGAGGAGGCGTCCGCGCCGCCGTCCATCGCGCCCTTGCCTCCGGTGGCCTCCACGGCGATCTGCGCCGCGGTCTGCTGGGAGGTCTGGAGGACGCCGTCCGGGCCGGTGATGTAGGCGACCGGGTTCAGCGCGATGTTCGTGGCGACCACGACCATCATCACGGAGACGAACATCTCCCCCCAGGCCGCGCCGCGCTTGCGCATGAAGAACAGCAGGCCGATGGTCGTGCCGGAGATCATCGCCGCCAGCGGGATCCAGTGGATCTGCGCGACCAGCTGCCCGAAGTTCTGGCCGAGGACCTCCATCGGGCCGGAGAACCAGGAGACCCACTGGAAGCCGAGCAGGGTGTGCAGCAGCCACATGCACGTGGTCACGCACATGTAGTGCAGGCCCCAGAAGAAGTCGAGCACGGAGACCAGCGCGTCGCGGGCGGGGTTGATGTCAATGCCGCCGGCGCCGTGGTCCAGGGGCAGTGCCTCGTACTTGGAGATGGGCACACCGGAGGAGTCGGTGACCTGCTGGGACCACTCCTCCAGGCCCATCACCCCCGACTGCGCCGGGGCTGCCGGGGCCGCAGAGGCGGCCGGGGCGGCCCAGAGCATGGTCAGCAACACGGCAGCGCTGACGCCAGCTCGTCGCATCCATCCGCGTGCGCTCATGCGTGCACCAGCTCCTTGGCGGTCTCGGTGGAGGCTCCGCGCTTGGGCGGGGAGCTCATCACGGCCTTGAAGCGGGCCGGCGAGAGCGGAGGAAGCACCTTGATCTTGGCGACGTTTCCGTAGGCGTCACGCATCAGCGCCTCACCGCGGCGCTCGGGGGCCACCTCCTCGTTGTCGTCCAGGGGGGAGAGCCCGGAGGTGACCAGCTCGACCCACTCGTCCTGCCCCATGTCGGCCATCCAGTCGAGGTTGCGCTGGGCCATCTTGGAGTCGCGGGAACGGCAGACGATGCGCACGGGGATCAGCGCCTGGAGCTGCTGGGATCCGAAGTCCGTTGACGCGTCATGCGAGCCCAACGCCACGGCGGCCTTGTGCTTGCGGCCGTAGCGGACCACGTTGGACAGCTCCAGCTCGGTCTCCGGGGAGCCGGTGGCGTGGTGGGCCTCGTCGACGATCATCAGCGACTCGATGGAGTCGTCGGCGTAGAGCACGACGCGGCTGATGGCCACGATCAGGGCATAGAGGGCGCGGCCGATGACCTTCTCCACCGGCAGCTCCGCCTTCAGCGCGGCGGACTCCAGCTCGTGGCGTCGGGGCAGCTCCACGCCGCGGGTGCAGAAGGTGAGGAAGCGCGAGGACAGGTCCAGGGTCGGCAGGGACTCGTCGAAGAGCAGGGGCCCGAACTCGGTGGACTGCACGTTCTGGAGGCCGAACGCGATCGCGCGGGTCTGTTCCGGCTCCTCCCCCGCCAAGCCCTGGCCGGAGAGCAGGTGGGCTACCAGGGACCCCATGGAGGTGATCTGGTGCTCCTGCGCGTAGTCGGGGTGCAGCAGCTGGCCGAGCAGCCGGCCCTCGGCGGAGTTCGAGCCGAAGCCCAGCAGCACGGAGACCAGGGAGCGGGTCACGCGCGCGGCGACCTTGCCCGGGAACAGGCGCAGGGGGTCGATCGACCAGCGGGTGTCGCCGAGCTCGACGACGGTGGGCTGGGAGCCTTCGCGTTCGGTGAGCAGTCGACCCAGGGCCGCCCACTCGGTGTTGTCGGAGCGGTCGATGGCCACGATCTGGCCGCCGCGGTCGAAGACGTTGCCGGCCACGATCTTCAGCAGGGTGGACTTGCCGGAGCCGTTCTCGCCGGTGACGGCGAACGAGCCGGACATGTCGGCCTCCATGAGGCCGCCGATGTTCATGAACACCGGACTGCGGCGCGAGGAGGAGATGTTCGTGCCCAGCCGGAATCCGGTGCGGGTGCCCAGCGCGTCGGTCACCAGGGGCACGCCGAAGGCCAGGTGCCGGCCGGTGACCAACAGCTCGAGCTTCTTCACCACGGAGGAGGCCGGCGTGCCTGGCAGGCACGCCCACCACAGCGACTCCTGGTAGCCCAGGGGCGTGATCACCTTGAAGTCGCGGGCCGAGTAGGCCGCCTGGATCATCTGGGCCTGGTCCTGGGCCTGTTCGGGGGTCTCGGCGCCGACGATGAACATCACCGCGACGTCGACGGAGACCTCGGCCTCCGAGGAGTTCAGTGCGGCGTGGTAGGCCTTGAGGTCCTCGGCGATCGCGTCCAGGCGGGTTGATCCGCCGGTGATCGCGTGGGAGTCGCCCTCCTGCTGGTTGTACTCCTCGTTGAGCTTCTCCTCGGCACGCTTGTTCCGTGCGGCGGCGCGCTTGGCCGGCAGCACGTTCATGCGCATGATCCAGTCCGCGTTGACGCTGAGGGAGTCGATGTAGGAGACGTACTCGTCGTCGGGGAAGGTGAAGCCCTCGCGGGGGCCGGCGGTCAGGGCCATCACCACCTGGTACGAGGCCTGTCCTGCGGTGGTCTCGGAGGCGATCTTCACGTACCGGCGGCCGAAGGGGTTCAGCCGTTCCTTGGCGCTGACGTCGGACTGGCCGCCCTCGTCCACGAGCGGCTCGGGAATGCTCGCCCCGGAGGTGAACGCCTGCACGTCCTCTCCGCCGGCGGGCGCGGTGGGATCCGATCCCAGGCCCCGGCTCTGGGAGTGGGCGTAGATCCATGCGACCTCGGCCGGAGAGGAGGGGATGGCCTTGAAGGCGGCGGGGATGGCCCGGCCGATGTGCTCGGCCGTGCGCCCCAGAGCCTGGATCTCCGCCTCCGTGGGTCGCCAGGTGGGCAGGGCCAGCTGCTCGCGCAGCTTGCCGTCGACGGAGCGGATCAGGGTCTGGAGGCGGTCGGTGATCGACTTGGACGGTAGCGGCACGGCCAGCCAGTAGGCTCGCTCGCCCACGGGGATCGTCTCGAGCTCGTCCAAAGAGAGCTCGACCTCCTCGAGGTAGTTGGGGCACTGCTCCAGGTCGACACCGTCGAGCATGCGCTCGACGACGGCGGCGGGGTCGAGTTCGGCGCACAGGCCCATGAGCATGGCCTCCCCCCGCAGGCCCTGGAAGAGGGCCTGGTGGGCGAGCATGGCCCGCTCCTTGTGCTCGCCCTTGCCGAAGCCGTAGGGCAGCCCGTGCACGCGCCACATCGCCCACACCGTGCCCGTGGAGGTCCACATGAGGTTCTCGCGCAGGTACAGGAGGGAGTTCTTCATCGCTGGGTGTCCTTGTTCTCGGTCGTGCTCTGCTGGAGGAGCCGGGCCACGGAGGAGGTGCCCATCGGCCGATACGTCGGCGCGGGCTCGCCCTGCGGTTCGTCGGTGGCCGGCGCGCGGGCGGGAGCGGTAGGGGTGGAGGGCTTCTCGGGCATCCCTGCGGGAGCCTTCTTGGGGGCGAACGTCTCGCCGCGGTAATGCCCGTGGGACGGCTTGGACCAGGCCAAGAAGGCTCCGGTGATGACCAGGCCCAGCTCGTGGAGGTTGTCCGGGGCGAAGCGCAGCAGCCAGGTGACCGCCAAACCGGCGGCCAGGGCGCCCGCGAAGTCGAGCAGGTCGAAGCCGGTGGTCCAGGCCCCCCGGATGGCCCACAGCAGCGCCACCGTGATGGCCCCACCCACGCCCTGCACGAGGGTGTAGGGGCCCCCGGGCACCCGGGTGCCGTCGGGCAGCCGGTAGAGCGTGGTGGGGATGCGGCGGATGCTGCTGTAGAACCGTCCGGTCTCGGTCATGGCTTACTCCTGGCCGATCACTTGATGGTCGCGCCAGCCGAGTCTGCGGCCCACTGCACGCCCTGGAGCCCGCCCCAGACGAACAGGCCGGCCGCCAGCAGGCTGAGGAGCACGGCCGGCAACGTCCACTTGCTGCGGGCCGAGCCGATCAGGAAGATCACGGCGCCGATGAGGACGACCAAGAGGTTGAAGGTGCCCTGAGCCTTGGCGATCAGGTTGTTGATGGAGGTGAAGAGGTCTGCCCCGAGGACGGTGGTGTCCGCGGCGCGCACGAGGATGGAAGTAGACATGTCCTGGATCAGGGAGCTCACGTCGGTCTCGCTTTCAGGTAGGAGCTGAGGTTCAGGGGGTCGGGGTGTTCTGCGGGGTTGAGTCGTCGATCAGGGGGGCCGGATCAAGGGATGTCACCTCCCATCGGTCTTCTCGGAACTGCACGGTGACTGGCACCGTCACGGCCATTCGGGATCCGTTCTCGTCGGGCAGTTCCGCCTCCGCCTGGATCAGGGCACGCACCGAGGTGCCGGGTCGGACGGAGTCCAGGGCCTGGTCGGTGCGGATCTCCTGGACGTACAGGCGGGTGTAGGGGGCGGGGTCGATGGCGGCGAGCTTGTAGTCGGGAGCCAGGAAGCGGGAGACATCCGAACGGCCGGCGCCGTAGGCCTGGAGGAAGCCGTCGAGCATCTTTCCCAGGTCGGTATCCGGGCCGACCCGATGGGAGTAGTTCAGGGTGACGGGGTCTCCATGAGCCGGCCCCGGCACCGGGGTGGGATAGCCGATGACCTGCAACTGGCCGGGGGCCTGCTCGTGGACGGCCACTTGGTAGTACCGCAGCGTGTAGGAGACCGGCTTGGTGGTGGCCGCGGCCGCCGGAGACGGACTGGCCGCGGACGGGGACGGCGACGGCGAGGCGGAGGACGTCGGCGAGGCGGTCGCCTGCTCCAGCAGGGACAGGCTCTTGGTCGCCTCCGCTCCCTGCGGAGCGCTCGGCGCCCCGGAGCGCTGCTCCACGTGGGCGGCGACGGTCACGGAGGTGATGCTCGGGTCCTGGCCGCGCTGGACGCCGGCCACGGCGACGTCGAGCACGCCCAGCGGCTCCACGGGCAGCTGGGGGATCTTCGTCCCACCGATGTAGGGCTCCAGCAGGCTCTGGTCGTCGCGGGTGGCACGCAGCCACGCCGAGACGTAGGACGTCGCCACGCCCTCGGCTGTGGACGTGTCGGGCACCTCCACCGTCGGCGCCGGCTGGGAGGCCGTCGAAGCGGCCAGCACCACGGCCAGGCCGGACAGGCCCAGGCACAGCACCATCGCCCCGTAGAACCCGTAGAGCAGGACCCGGGAGGCCAGGCTGTTCACCTTGGACTTGGCCGGCGTCGGGCTGTTCTGCTCCGGCGCCTCCGCGGCGGGCTCGGTCTTCTTCTTGCGAGAGAGCAGTTTCACCGATCCTGCCCTCCCATCCGCCGGGCGATGAGGGTGGCCTCGCGCAGCTGGTCGGAGTCCAGGAGGCGACGCATCTCCTCCTGGCTGGCCTGGTCGAACGGCCGCGCACACAGGTCCGCCAGACCCGCCTCCAGGACGGCCTCGGCCTCCCGCATGGTCTGGCCCTCACGCACGAAGCTGGCCAGCTGCTCATCGGTCACGATCTCGGGGGTCTGCTCGGACATCACGGGGGCTCCTTGGACGGGCGATCTCTCACCGGACTAAAGGCCGCCCGCGGGAACCGATGTCCCTCCCGTGCGGGAACTTTTTCTCCGCCCCTCCCCCACATCCGCATGATTACGCCGATCTCCTGCGGTCCAGGTTCTGGAAATCCAGACGATCGGCAGATCCAGATCCAGATCCAGATTCGTTTCCCGACCTGCTCGTTTGGCTGGTCAGTGACCCGTCCGGGACGCCCGGACACCACTGATGGAGGGACCGAGTCCGATGAGCACCACCACCTACGCCCCGACCGTGATCGACCGCCTGAACGCCGAGTGGGCCGTGCGCTACGCCGAGACCTCCCACCCCTGGCCTCACGGCGCTCAGACCGGCATCGAGCTCGTCCAGACGGTGGCCCGCAGCACCGTGGAGGTCCGCGAGCAGATCATGCGCGGCCTGCTCGAGCAGGCCGCGGTCGGCGACGAGGACTGCGCCCGCGCCGTCCTCCAGCTGATGCTGCCTCGCTTCACCCTGATCGCCGGCCGTCACACCCGCATGCGCATGGCCACCATGCACGGAGACCACTCCGCCCGCGAGGAGGTCTCCGCCGCCGTCATCGCCGCAGCGTGGAAGTGGATCCGCAGGCCCTCCCTGCACCGGGCTGGCTCGTGCATCGGCAACCTCGCCATGGACGTGCTCAAGGACTCCCTGCTCGAGCGCAAGCTCTACGACGGCCAGTCCGACGTCGAGGCCCTGCCCTCCTGGCTGCCGCAGCTGGCCGAGGAGCCGGCCGACGATGAGGCCGCCGACAACGGCCGTGCCACCCGGGACCTGTGCGCCCTGATCGCCTGGGCGCGAGACAACGCCGTCTTCTCCAGCCGCGACGCCGCGGTCTTCCTGCGCTACCAGCTGGCCGACGAGGCCGAGCGCGCAGCCCTGAGCGACGAGTACGGCTACAGCGGCCGCGGCCTGTGCAAGCGCATCAACGTCCTGCGCACTCGCCTGACCCAGGCCGTGAAGGACTACGCCATGGAGCGCAGCGGGCTGGCTCCCGACTACGCGGCCCTCATGGAGCAGGCCCCGGCCGCCTGAACCCCAGACCGCGACCACCTCACCGAACGGCTATCCACGGATGCACAGCGAAACCGCCCCCCACTACAGGAGGAATACATGTGGTTTTACTACATGGGGACCCTCCAAAATCGTTGCAATCATGCCGATTCTGGCGGGGTGGCTGTCACAAGATGCACACACTGGCCGTCACAAGATGCACGTGGATAACCTCCGGCCCGACCGGCGCACCGTCACAAGATGCACACACGCGATCGGCTTGATCCCGCCGATTTCGCCCCCAATCTGCGTCCACTCCGCCGACTATGAGCCCCCGTCACAAGATGCACGTGGATAACTCCCCGGCGACCGCAGTTCTCCACACCCGCTCCGTCCCTTCCACGCCCACCCGTCATCGGGTCCGAAAGGTCACCTCAGCCATGAACCAAACGCCGGACATCACCTCCATCGACGCGGCCACGCGCCCGGCCCTCTCGCCCAGGCGCCTGCGGCTGCTCGAGCTCAGCGAGGAGATCGAGCAGAACCCCGGCGAGGTCGCCTTCTCCACCCGCATCTGGGCCCAGCTGAGCCTGCCCTACCGCGACCCCGGAGCCACGGTCCCCCACTGGAGCCGACGCAACGGAGACACCACCCTGACGCTCTCCCCCGGCCCGGCTGGCTTCCCCTTCGGCGTCCTGGCCCGCTCCCTGCTCATCTGGATGTCCACCGAGGCCGTGCGCTCCCGCTCCCGCCACCTGGACCCCGGCCCCTCCCTGCGCGCGTTCCTCTCCAGCGTCGGCACCTACCCCTCCGGGGCGAATCAGCGCCGTGTGATGGACCAGCTCCACCGGCTCAGCACGACCTCGATCATCATCGAGACCAGCCGCGAGACGCCCGGCCGGCGCACCCTCAGCGGCCAGAACATGCACGTGGCCCACCGCTACGAGCTCACGTACCAGCGTGGGGCCGACCACGCGCGCATCGAGCTCAGCGAGCCCTACTTCGAGGAGGTCATGCGTTCCCCCGTCCCGGTTCTCTCCTCCGCCCTGGCAGCCCTGGGCGGCTCCCCCATGCGCATGGACCTCTACGTCTGGCTCTCCTACCGGATGTCCACGCTCCAGCGCACCACCACCGTCTCCTGGCGCCAGCTGGAGACCCAGTTCGGCGCCCAGTACGCTCAGCCGCGCCAGTTCAAGGCCGCCTTCTTGAAGAACCTCGAGCCCGTGAAGCTGATCTACCCCCAGGCGAAGGTGGCCGTGGTGGACTCCGGCCTGCGCCTGCACCCCTCCGCCACCCACGTCCCGCGGGCAGCCCACCAGCGCCCCCGGCACCTGCGCGTGGGCTGATGCACCACGAAGGGGGGCGGCCCTGCCGGGCCGCCCCCCTGCTCATGCCGGCTCAGCTCTTCGGCAGCCAGGCGTCGTACACCGAGGCGACCATGGCGCTCCGGGAGGGGGCGCCTAGACGGGCCACCTGCTCATCCAGCCAACCCCGCTGCTCCTGATCCAGGCGCAGCTGCACCTGCACGCCCCCCTGGCCGCGCGCGGCACCTCGGCGCCCACGCGGCATCCCCCCGTCCCCACGCGGCTTGTGCCCGCAGGCCGCCAAGAGCTGATCGTCGCTGAGCTCGTCGAACGCGTCGATCAGCAGGTCCGTGTAGGTCCGATGCCGCTTGGCGGCCGCGGTCCGCAACCGATCCAGGACCGGGACGGGGAGGTAGACGGCCGTGTTGCGCACGACCAGCTCTTCCTCTTCGGGGACGTCCACACGGTCCAGCTCGACCACCTGCGCGCCGTCCTGCGGGACCGCGCGCCTCACGTCTGGCATCAGTTCCGGTGCGGTCTCCCGCGTGGCGACAGGCACCGTTTCCGGTGTGGTGTCCTGCGTGGATTCCGGTGTGACATCTGGCGTGGTTTCTGGCATGGCGTATGGCACAGAGTCGACCTTCTCCGCCGGCTTCTTCTTGCCCCGGCCACGCGCGTTGAACACAGCGCCGAGTCCGTCTGCTCGATTGGGGGTCTCCATCTCAGGCGTCCTCCTCCTCGTCCTGGCCCAGGGCGCTCAGGCGTCCCAGAATCTCCTGGGCCAATGCGGCGTAGTCCCCTGCCAGGCCATCCATGGTCGACGCATGGAAGGTCGAGGCTTCACCGGCCTTGATGCGCGCGAAGCGCTCTCGGTGAGCGCGGGCCACATCGCTCTCGAGCTCGTGCACCAGACGTCCGCTCTTGCGCAGGTCCTGGGCGGCGCCGGCGGCGTGCCGAATACGGGCGGTGAAGACGGCCTCGTCGAAGGCCAGCCCCTGGAGCATCTGCTCGAGCGCCTGGCGGGCCTCTCGCTCGATCTTCACGGCGCGCGCCTCCACGTCGAACAGCGCCAGGCCCAACAGCTGCACGTCGGGGTTCGTGGTCTCGTGAACGGCCTGGAAGCGCTCGGCCGTCACAGCGACGCCGTCAAGGGAGCGCAGATCCGTCTTGGAGACGATGACCACGCCCTCGGCGACGCTGAAGGCGGCCTCGACCAGGGCGCGGTCTCCCGGGGGCGTGTCGATGACGACCAGGTCCCACTCCTCCATGACCTGGCTCAGGCTCCGGTGCAGAAGAGCCCCGAGGGGCGGGGCGTCGTAGCCGCGTGCCACCAGCAGGCTGATGATGTCGGCCAAACGAGGGCCGCCGCGAACGACGCCCAGGCCCGGGCGCATGGGATCCGTGGAGATCGGCAGCGGCGCCCCATCTTCGAGGGCTCGACGCAGCTCGATTCCGTCCGACTTCTCTAGACCGAGGTCGGGGGAGAGGTTGCCCTGGGGATCCAGGTCGATGGTGAGGGTGCGGATGCCGGCGGCCGCGGCCAGACCGGAGAGGTTGGCGACCAGCGACGTCTTGCCGGTACCGCCCTTGCCGTTGGCGACCGCCAGGACGCCTGGGATGGCGTATGAGCGCGCAGGGGTGGACATGAGGACCTCCTAGGTTCCCTGTGATCTGACTCCTCCAGTCTACTGCATCTCTCGGGAAATACCGAGAGATTTCCCGCATTGTTATGGCGTGCAACTGGTGTAGCGGACGGTGGGGGACTGGCGTGCATACGGCGGTGGTATGGCATGAACGGCACTCCTGATGTGGTGCCGGTATGGCATGAGGTCACCGCTCGACGATCGCGCCCAGGGCCTCGATCATCGCGCTGTAGGCCTCCCGGTTGAGGCGGTAGGTCAGGCGTCGGCCCCGGCGCGCTTCGGAGGTGTCGCTGGAGGTCAGCAGGCCGGCCTCCTCGAGGGTGCGCAGGTTCAGGGAGAGGGTTGCGCGGGGGATGTCCAGGGACGTGGCGAGGTCGTGGGCGCCGAGGCCGGGGGAGCGGGCGATCAACACGAGGATGCGTATGCGCAGCGTGGAGTTGAACGCGACGACGGCCATGTCGAGGGGGGATGCGGGGGCGCTCATGCAGAAATGTCTACCGTACAGAGGGACATGAGGGGGCGGTCCGGGCTTTATGTCTGGTGAAGGACCAAGCAACCTGCCATTACGGCTGGCAGGTTTGATACGCTCCCCGTGCAGTCCCCTCAGTAGCGAGAAAGGCAGGCCAAGGTGGCTCTGAGAAAGCGGTCGCCCAAGGTGACCCCCACCGAGAACCCGCGCGTCAGCGAGGCCGGCTCCAGCGCGGCGGCTCCCGTGGGCCGTCCTGCGCCGACGCCGGTGGCCAAGCGCCGCGTGGGCGGTGTGGCTGCCGCCGTCGCCCTGGCTGCCCTGGGCGGCCTCGGCGCGTTCGTGGGGACCCAGGCCAACGAGGCCAAGCCCTACCTGGTGGTGAACGCTCCCGTGGAGCGAGGGCAGAAGATCGAGTCCTCCATGCTCTCGTCCGTGCGCGTGGCCGGCGACCCCAGCGTGCTGGTCCCCGCGACCGAGGCCCAGCAGATCCAGGGGCAGGTGGCCACGACCGACCTCCAGCCGGGCAGCACCATCACGCGCACGTCCACGGCAACGTCCTTGGGTGTGGAGGACGGCGAATCGCTGGTGGGCCTGGCTCTGGAGGTCGGGCGCCTGCCTGCCCGGGAGATGGCCGCAGGAGATCACGTCCAGGTCCTCTTCACCCCGGGCAACCAGAACACCCAGGCCGGTGACGAGAACCAGAATCACGACCCCGTCGCGGCCGTGGTCGAGGCCAGCCACCATGACCAGAACAGCGGGAAGACCACCGTGGATCTGCGCGTGAAGCAGGCTGACGCCCAGAAGGTCGCCACCTGGGGTGCCGCCGGCACCGCCAGCGTGATCATGCAGGGAGCGCAGAAGTGAGCATCCTGACCCTTGCGGCCTTCGGCGTCAGCCCGGGGGTGAGCACCACGGCCGTGGCCATGACGTTGCAGTGGCCGCGCCCTGTGCTGCTCGTGGAGGCCGACGTCAGCAAGCCCTCATCCGTGCTCGCCGGGTGGTTGCAGGGCAGCATGCCGGCCGACAGCGGCCTGATGGGCATCGCCCACAACTCCATGCGACAGGCCCTGACGGAGCAGGACATCTGGGACTACGCCGTCGACCTGGGAACGGGCCAGGACGCTGGCCATCCTTCCCGCTGGCTCCTGCCCGCCATGTCCGAGCCGATGGCCGCGCGATCCATGCGGGGCCTCTGGCCGGAGTTGATGATGGCTCTGCGCGCCGTCTCTGGCCAGGACATCGACGTGATCGTCGACGCTGGCCGCTCCGAGAACGCCCACGGCCGGGAGGCGCTCTGGCGCGACAGCGACCACCTGAGCGTCGTGGTGCGCAGCGACCTGGTCTCCGTGGCCGCGGCGCGTGCCTATCTGCCGGCCGTGCTGGAGGCCCGCGCCACCGCGGGGGCGGTGGACACGTCCTCCCTGCTCGTGGTCGAAGATCGAGCCCAGGAGTTCCCCTCCAAGGACATCTCCAAGGTGCTGGGCCTGCCGGTGCGTGGACGCCTTCCCCAGAGCCCGGAAGCCGGCGCTCACTTCGGCGGGGGCGCCCAGGCGACGTCCTGGAGGCTGCGTTCCTACACGCGGGCCATCGGTGCCGCCAACGCCTCCCTCGCGGACGCGCTGATGGCCCGCCGCCAGCTCATCGAGGCGGACATGCCCACCGAGACCGGAGGAGAGCAGCGATGAAGGATCAGACCCCTGACATGTCCCTGGACCTGCTCAACCTCCCGTTCCTGACCGAGAGCACCCCGGCCAAGCCGGCCCGGCCGTCCCTGATCCCCGCCTCCGCCGGCGCTCACCTGGCTCGCCCGCTGGGCACTACCCCGTCTCCCACCGATTCCGCTGAGCTGCCCGGGCTGTCCCGGCCGCTGACTGCTGTGCCCGAGCCGGCACCGCAGGCCGAGCAGAGCGCCCCGGCCCGGCCGAGCAACACCACGGAGCTGACGGGCTTCTGGTCGATCGTCGACGTGCTGCGCGCCAAGGCCGTGGACTGGCACGCCGAGGAGACCGCCGACCGCATCGACCTGCCCGAGAGCGAGCTGCACGCCATGGGCTGGCGGCACATCGACCGCGCGATCATCGAGCAGATGCGTGAGAACGTGCAGACCGGCGGCCGCGACGCCGCATGGACTGCCGAAGAGCAGGCGGCACTGCGCCAGGCCACCTTCGATGCGATGTTCCGTCTGGGCCGATTCCAGGCACTCGTGGACGAGCCCGGGGTGGAGAACATCCACATGATCGGTTCCGACCACGTGTGGGTGGAGAAGGCCGGCGGCAGCATGGAGCGCCGCCCTCCCGTCTTCGAGACCGATGAGCAGATGATGGCCGAGCTCCAGTTCCTCGCCGCGAACGCGGGGGAGGAGTCCCGCCCCTTCTCTGCGGCCCACCCCGACCTGGACATGGACCTGATGGGCTCGGTCCGTCTGGCCGCCACCGCCCGCCCGGTCTCCACGCGGCCCACCGCCGTATTCCGCATCCATCGGCTGGTGAACATCACCCTGGAGCAGCTGGTCGACAACGGCACCCTGAGCCCCCTGGCCGCCGAGTTCCTCACGGCGCTCGTGCAGGCCGGCAAGACGATCGTCATCAGCGGCTTCGGCGGCGACGGCAAGACGACCCTGATGCGCGCCCTGGCGGAGAAGATCGGCCCGCTGGAGCAGATCGTGACCATCGAGAAGGAGCGCGAGCTGCACCTGGACCGGCTCGACTCTCGCCTGGTCCCGCCGATCGAGCTTCAGGCTCGCCCCGGATCGGGCGAGCGCGCCGCCGACGGCAGCACCATCGGCGAGTACACGTTGACCATGGCCATGGAGAAGGCCCTGCGTCTGAACTCCGCACGCATCCTGGTCGGCGAGGTCCGCGGTTCGGAGATCGGCGCGATGATCTCCGCGATGCAGACCGGCGCGGGAACTTACTGCACCGTCCACGCCTACTCCGGCGAGGAGGCCGTGCGCCGTCTGGTCGGCCTGGGCATGAACGAGTTCTCCGAGACCTACATGGCTCGCCAGCTGGGCTACCACATCGACGTCGTCGTGCAGATGCGCAAGGTGCCTCAGCCCGATGGCTCGGTGAAGCGCAAGATCATCTCGATCTCCGAGGTGCTGCCCGGCGACACCGACAAGGGCATTTCGGTGGCCGACCTGTTCCGCATGGGTCCCGGCGACGAGAACGCCGTGCCCGTGGCCCCTCCCGTGGACAACCGCCTGCGCAACGATCTCGAGCGCACCGGCTTCGACCTGCTGCGCCTGGCCGGAGGTGACCGATGAGCTCGCTCCTGCTCCCTCTGAGCTTTGCCCTGGGCATCCTCGGCCTGGGCATGGCTGCCGTGAACTGGCTCTGGCCCGCCCCTCCCAAGGCCCCTGCACCCGATCCGCGCTGGCTCACCGCCCTCAAGGAACTCGGCCGCCGCATGGACCGCAACACGTGGATCATGGTGGGCATCGCCGCCGCCGCGGGCTTCTTCATTGCGCTGTTCACCGGCCTGCTCGTCTACCTCGTCGCCCTGCCCGGCGCCGTCATCCTCCTGCGGTTGGCCTTCGGCTCCGGCGGGGGATCAGCCCAGATCGAGAAGCTGGCGCAGATGGAGATGTGGACGCGCTCGCTCTCCGGCCTGATCGTCGCAGGAACCTCCCTGGAAACCGCACTGGCCGCTTCCATGCCCAACGCCGGCGACCTGATCCGGGACGAGATCGCCACGATGAATGCCCGCATCAAGGCCGGCTGGCCTACCGCAGACGCCCTCAAGCGCCTGGGCCTGGAATGGGGAGATCAGACCGGCGACCTGGTCGTCATGCAGCTGATCCTGGCCGCCAATCAGCGCGGCCAGGGCCTGGCGAACGCCCTGGACGACCTCTCCACCTCCGTGGAGGAAGAGGTCTCCAAGCGCCGGGCCATCTACGCCGACCGCGCCGGCGCCCGCCGTGAGGCCCGCATCGTGATCACCATCGTGGTGATTTCCCTGTGCCTGGTCCCCGGAATGGGCGGGCCCATGGCCGCCTACCAGACCCCGCTGGGCCAGGCGCTCTACCTCGTCCTGGCTCTGGTCACCGCAGGGCTCATCATCTGGATGACCCGCGTGGTAGCCCCGCCGCCGCAGGTCCGCCTGCTGACCGCTAGGAGCTCGTCATGATGATGATCATCATCGCCGGCATGCTGTTCGGCCTGGCCGCGACCGCGCTGATCTGGCCCCTGCTGCCCCAGCGTCCGCGCCTGCGCGCGGCGGCCTTCGACGGCATCGTGACCAGCACCTCCGGAGGCGGCGCGCTCTCCTGGCAGGAGCGGGCCTCGCAGTGGACGATGCGCACGCTGCCGCCGGCCCTGGTCAACGGCCTCACCGACGCCGACCTGGACATCCTGGGCACCACCCGCAGCCGCCACACCTGGGCCAAGATCTACGGCGCCACACTCGTGTTCGTGGTCTGCCTCGCCCTGAGCGTGGCCGCACAGGTGCTCTACTCCCTGCCGCTGTGGCTGTCCCTGCTGATCAGCCTGCTCGTCGCCGCCGTCGCCTGGCTGGCACCTGACTCGGCCGCCCGCAAGCGAGCGACCAAGGCACGCACTGACTTCGCACGCGCGGTCGCGGTATTCGTCGAGCTGCTGGCCTCTGAGCGCGGCCGCAACGCCCAGCCCACGGTGGCTCTGGAAAACGCAGCCGCCATCGGCGACACCTGGGCTTTCCAGCGGATCCGTCAGGAACTGGTCCGGGCTCGCTTCACCAAGGTCCAGCCCTGGACCGCCCTGGAGACCCTGGCTACGCAGCTCCACGTCCCCGAGCTCACCGATGCCGCCCGCATCATGCGCCTGAGCGGAGACAATGGGGCCAGCGTCTACGAGCCTTTGCGCGCGTTGGGTCGCAACATGCGCGTGCGGATGCTCAACGCCGAGGCAGCCCGTGAGAATGAGGCTTCCGGCCGCATGAAGAACATCATCATGTTCATCGCGTTGATGTTCACGCTAATCGTCCTCACCCCTCTGATGCTGACGCTGATGAGCGCGTGAGACGCGCGAGCTCCTCCCGGAGATCGTGATCTCCCATCCACCCACCCACCCGCATCGGGACCGTCCCGAGGCCATCTCCACCACACGAGGGGACTCACCATGAACAAGCTGATGCAGCAGTACCTGATCCTCCGTACCTGGATCCAGGACAAGCACGAGGACGAGACCGGCGCCGAGACCATCGAGATCATCCTCGGCGTGCTCGCCGCCGTCGTGCTGGCCGCCCTGGTCTGGGCCGGCATCAACACCTTCGCAACCAACAAGGTCGGCGAGCTGGGCTGACTAGACCAGCCAGGGACGGAACACCACGAGCAGGGGGGGGTCACCATGAACATCACGGCACCGCTTCGAGCGCACCTCGAGGCCCATGCACGCAACGAGACGGGTTCCTCGAACATCGCCTCGCTGCTGATCGTGCCGGTGGCCCTCCTGCTCGTGTTCCTCGTCCCCCAGGCCGGCGCCTACTACCAGGCCTCGACCGTGGCCCAGTCCGCGGCCAACGCGGCCTACGCAACTTCCCGAGTCATGGGCGGCTCGAGCGCCGAGGGCCAGGCGGCCGCCCAGCAGGTCATCTCCCAGCACTCCGGCACCCTCCAGGGCGCCTCCGTGAACATCAGCACCACCGGGGAGCGGATGACCGTCACCGTCACCGGCACCGCGCCGGCCTACACCGGGCAGTGGATCAGCCCGTCCGTCTCCCGGTCCGTGACCGGGCCCGTCGAGAGGGTGGTCAAGTGAACCTCCGCGACACGTCCCTGGCCTGGCTGCGTGATGAGCGCGGCGAGTCCGGCGTCGGGCTGCTCATCGTGGCTCCGGCCATCGGACTGCTCATCGCCATCGCCGTCATGGGCGGCCGCATCGGAGCAGCACAGACCTCCATCGAGTCGGCGGCCGGCGTCGCCGCCCGCGAGGCCACCCTGGCCCGCAACCCCGGCCAGGCCGAGTCCAATGCGCGCCAGTCCGCCCGCATGACCCTGGACCAGACCGACTTCACGTGCGGCTCCCAGAACATCACGCTGGACACCTCCGCCCTGCGCAACGCCCCCGGCATCCCCGGGTCCGTCTCCGCCACCATCACCTGCACGGTGCCGCTCTCCGACCTGGCCATCCCCGGCACTCCCGGGTCCTGGACCATCACCGCCGACGCCACGTCCCCCGTGGACACCTATCGAGAGAGGGGCTGAGCATGATCGCCCGCTTCCGCGCCTGGCTCGGCCGCGAGCACGGAGAGTCCTCCCTGCTGGTCCTGATGCTCGTCCCCATCATCGTGCTCGTCGGCTTCGGCATCGGCATCGACTGGAACGGCAAGGTGCGCGCCTCCGAGGAGGCCGTCACCATCGCCCACCAGGCCGCCCGCGCCGGCGCCAACGCTGGCACCACGGCCGGAGCCGCCCGCGGCGAGGACATCACCCTGGACAGAGCGGCCGCCGCGCGCGCCGCCCAGGGGATGATCGCCGAAGCCGGAGCCACCGGCACCGTCAACGTCACCCCCACCAAGGTCACTGTGGACGTCGACGTCCCCTACACCCCACGCTTCATCCCCACCGGCGTCCTGACCGGCCACGGCCAGGGCACCGCCCAGATCCACTCGAACACCCGCTGACCGCAAGGAGACACCATGAGCCGCGTCACCAAGACCACCGCATGCACCGGAGCCGTCCTGGCTCTGGCGCTCACGCTCACCGGCTGCAACGGCGGCGGCCAGCCGAGCGGCGATTCCACGTCCGCGAGCGCCTCGCAGTCCTCGCTGGAGCCGATCCAGGACGTGCCGTCGTCCGCAAGCGAGGCATCTTCGTCAGCTGGGAGTGCAAGCTCTAGCAGCAAGGCTTCGACGTTCGCTGCGGTGACGTCCGACCGGCCGACGAATGATGAGATGGCGAAGGAGCACGGCTTCAAGGCTTTGCAGTTGTACTACGCCATCAACGACCACTTCTTGAAGCAGAACTCTGTGGATAGGGAGCTGCTGGGTCTCGCGGCTCGGGACCCCTACCTCAGTCAGGACCTCGAGCAGCTGAAGGCCATCGAGTCATCCGGTGAGACTTACACGGGAAAGTCTCGAGTCGAACTGCTGGAAGCGATCATCGGGGGGACTAGCAACGTGGAGGGCAAGCAGGTCCCTCACTCCAACGCCCAGCTGCTGGTGTGTGAGGACAACACCTCCGTTTCCGTGAAGGACAAGAATGGCAAGCCTGTCTCTTCTGGATCGGTGCTGCGCTATCAGGCCACGTACATCGTGACCTGGCAGGACGACGACAGCTCCTGGAAGGTTGCTACTCGAGACGTGATGCGAGACGAGAAGGGGAATCCGAAGTCATGCTGATGCAGATGCGACCAGTCACCTGTCTGGGCAGTGCTCTGCTGGCGGCGGTGGCCATGATGATGGCGGCGGTCGTTGCCCCTCCCGTAGCCAGTGCCGCCGGCGACGCCGAGTGCCGATTCGGCGCTTGCACGGTGCGGGGGGAGAAGCCGGGAAGCCCTGGTGGCGGCGATCTGACGCAACCCGTCGTGGGGCCCGGGGAGAGCGAACCAACGTCGAACTACTGCCAGGCGGGCTGGACGCACGAACGTGGGGATTGCGACCAGAACATCGACCCGGCCAAGAACTGCATGTGGCGCCTCATGGAGAACCAGCCGCCGCCTCCTGACGGCAAGGACCCGTCTCGCGGCGCGTGGGAGGAATGCGTGCCCGAGTGGCAAAGCGCAACCGACGTCTTCAGGAACTACCCCCAGCGCTGGTGGGAGCGGCCGTCCGCGGCAGGAGCGGCGGATGCGGAACAGGCGGCACGTGAGCTCGTGACGCAGATGCAGCTCGAGGGGATCGAGATCGGCATGGTGCCGTACTCCGTGCAGGAGGACGGCACCGGAGCGGTCGGCCTGCCCGCGTGGATGTGGGTGGAGAACACGGAAAATCCGCGGGCGTGGGGGCCGTACACGGTCTCCAAGGAGGTGAACGGGATCGCCGTGCAGGCCACGGCGCGGCCGGTGCACGTCACCTGGGACATGGGCGATGGGACGCAGGTGGTCTGCGACGGGCCGGGCACGCCGTATGAGGACCGCTTCGGCAAGGAGGAGTCCCCGGACTGCGGGCACACGTACATGAAGATGTCGAACCCGACCTACACGGTCACGGCGATCACGGCGTGGTCTGTGGAGTGGACGGCCCAGGACCAGTCCGGGGTAATCGAGACCGTGACGCGCTCGTCGCAGGACGTGCGAATCGGGGAGTTCCACGCCCTGAACGTCCGGCCGTGAGCAATCGCCGGGGCAGACCTTTGGTCTGCCCCGGCGTGTTGTTTCCAGACACGGACTCGGACGAATCGGATTGGGATACTCTGTGACCATGCGCACGCCCTCGTCGAACCCTCGCCCCACCAGGCGCACTGGCGGTCGCCCATCCAAGGGAGACCGCTTCAGCGTGACCACCAAGCTCCCCCGGTCCTACGAGCAGAAACTGCACGCCCGCGTGGACTACCGGGGCGAGACCGTCACCGACTACGTCGCATCCCTGATCCTGGCCGACCTCGACGCCAACGAGGTCCCCGAGTCGAACGGACAGGAGGCCTTCGACGTGAAGATCGCCTGAGCATGCAAGAAGGCGGCCCCGCGCCAACGGAACCGCCTTCTTGCGACTAGCACCCCGCCAAGGGTGCCTGTCTGAAGATTTCAGTTGTTCGAGAGCTGCTTCTCACTCGCCAGTGAAGCTCTCGATCTCGGGTGGATCCCCGCCAAGGGATCCGGCTCTGTCCCTCCCTGGAAGGAGGTACGTCGCTCTTGTCGTGCCCAAGTCTACCCAAAATCCCTCTCCGCGACACGTCCCCCCTCCCGTCGGCCGTGTCCTCGGCGCCGTGCCTGGGGGAGTCCACCCTCGCCCGACTGCTGCGCCATCGCCAGAAACCAGCCCGGCCCGTGCGGGGTCGGATCACGAATCCGTGTCGTCAGAACTGGCGCCGGCCCTCGCGTGCCCGGGAGGGCGACATCGACGTGATCTTGGCCGCGGTGCCCGCCGGCTCCCGGCGTCTGGAGCACCTGGGCGACGCCGTTCCCGCCCTGCGGGCACTGCCTGCCTGGCAGGACCTCTCCCGGGTCCGTCGGCGGCTGATGGAATCTCTGGTGGGTGCGCTGGCGGCCTGCGCGGACTGGTCGAAGATGATCTCCCGCCCCGGGCACAAGCGCCTGGCGAAGATGATCGGCCGGAGCGCCTCGACGGTGACCGCGGCCATCGCCTGGCTGATGCGACACGGGGTGATCGGACGCGTCGCCGCCGGACGCTCTGCCGCCTACGCGACCCCGGACGAGCGTGGCAAGCGGATCAACGAGGCGGCGGTCTACGTGCTGTGCTGCACCGCCCACCTGGACGTGGAGAAGATCCTCGCCAGGCACCGTGCCGACGCCGCAGCCGAAGCACGGGAGCGTGCAGGTCAGCGTCGGATCCGTGGGGCTGTGGAGAAAAACTGGCACCCTTCCTCGCTAGAGGATTCACTTACTAGAACTCGTAGAGGAACCACGCACGCGCGCGACCGCGGACTCGTCGAGCTCTGGCCCTGCAACCGCGCAGTGGCCACCCGTCGTCAGCAGCTGGCCGCCGCCCGCACCGTCCAGGATCGGGCTCTGGGTCTGCGCGTGCTCTCGGCCCGGGACGTCCGCTCGCTGATCCGTCCCTTCCTCGAGGCCGGCTGGACCCCGGCCGACCTTCTCCACGCCCTGGACCACACCCCCCAGGGCGCGCACCGGCTCCACAGCCTGGACGCCGGCCAGGACACGGCTCGAGCTCGCGGCTACCTGCGGTGGCGCCTGGAGCACTGGAAGGACGCCGACGGGCTCGTGCTCGCCTCAGCCTCTGCCCGAGCTCGTGAGCGGGCGGAGGCGGCGCGCGAGGCGATGCACCGGGACCGCCAGGCGGATGCGCGAGCGCGCGCGGCGGCCGCGGGAGTGGAGTCTCCGGCTCGAATCGCGGCCCTGGCGGCTATGCGGGCGCTGTTCCGGCAAGGTGGCGCGGAGCGTGACAGCCTTGAGGCGGCCCACCTCACCGCCTAAACTGACCTTAGATCAACTTAGAAGGGACATCGGGGGGACCGCCCCAGCCTTCTACCCCGTGAAGACCTCTACCCACGCGAGCGGAGACACGCCCCATGCGCACCCTCAAAGGCCTTGCGGCCCTGCTGGCCCTGACCGCCCTGGTGGTCGGCATCCCCGCCGCCCTGATCCTGCTGGTCGGCAACCCCATCCCCAGCACTGCCGAGCTCCAGCAGGCCATGACCGGCATCGACTTCGGCGGCACGTTCCTGATGGGCACCGTGCTGCCCCTGATCGCGTGGGGCTTCTGGGCCTCCTTCATCTACTCGCTCGTGGTCGAGGTGATCAGCCTCATCCGCCGCGTCGAGACCCCCAACCTGGGCGGAGCGCTGCGCCCGCAGCAGGCCCTGGCCGGCGCGCTGATCGCCGCCGTGCTCGCTCTCGGCGGTGGCAGCCCCGCCTTCGCCCTGACCCCACAGGACACCGCCTCCGCTCCCGCCGCCGTCGCCATGGCCCAGGAGGGCCAGACCACCCAGGACACCCCGGCCGCCGCGGGGGAGCGGACCTACACCGTGCAGGAGGGAGACACGCTCTGGGGCATCGCCCGGGACGAGCTGGGCCAGGGCAGCCGGTGGGGCGAGCTCGCCGAGCAGATGCGCTCCACGCCCCAGGCCGACGGCCAGACCCTCACCGATCCCGACCTCATCATGACCGGCTGGACCGTGGAGCTGCCCGACGGCCCCACCGGCGCCGGCTCCACCTCCGCGACACCGTCCCCCTCCCAGCCGGCCCCCGCCCCGGCGCAGACCGGCACGGACGCCCAGCCGGTCCCCGCACCGGCGGCGCCGAGCCAGCCCGCCGAACAGTCCGCCGAACAGCCCGCCCCCGCTCCTGCGGCGCCCTCCGCATCGGCGTCGGCCGAACCCTCCGCCCCTGCCGACGACTCGGCCACGCCGGCCCCCGAGGCGGCCGCCGCCCCGAGCGCCGCCTCGGACTCCACGCCGGCCCAGGACGCGCAGCACCCGCTGCCCGGCGAGGCCGTGTCTGCGGCACCCTCCACGGCCCCCGCCGAGCAGGAGGGCCCCTCCGCCGTCCCCGGCGGCGCGTTCACGCAGACCGCGCCGGCCCCCGCCGATCTGTCCTCCCACCAGGAGCAGGCTGCCCCGGAGGAGGTCCCCGCATGGGCCACCATCGGCGGCATCGGCGCCTTCGCCGCGGCCGGACTGCTGGGCATCGTCGGCCTGCGCCGCCAGCTCCAGCGCCGCCGCCGCCAGCCCGGCCAGTCCGTCCCCATGCCCGAGGAGCAGACCGCGCAGCTGGAGACCCAGCTGCGCGTGGTCGCCGAGCCCGAGCAGGCTGAGGAGCTCGACGTCGTCCAGCGCTGGCTGGCCCGCTGGGCCCACGAGAACGGCCAGGACCTGCCTGAGCTGTTCCTCGTGCGCGTCTCGCCCGAGCAGATCGCCCTCTACCTCATGGCCCCCGCGCAGCTGCCCGAGCCCTTCGTGGCCGAGACCGACGACGGCGTCGTCTGGACGCTGGCCTCCGGCTCCATCGACATCGACCCCGACCTGCCCGCTGCCCCCTACCCCTCGCTGGTCACCGTCGGCCAGGACGACACTCGCTCCCAGGTCCTGCTCGACCTCGAACGCCTGGGCACCCTCGGCATCGACGGCGACCCCCAGCTGACCACCCAGGTCCTCGATGCCATGGCCGTGGAGCTGGCCACCTCCAGCTGGTCCGAGAACGTCACCATCACGCTCGTCGGAGTCGCCGACGGCCTGGCCAAGGTCGTCAGCGACGGCCGCGTCCGCCAGATCGACGACCTGGACCAGCTGATCGGCCAGCTCGACGGCAAGGCCAAGGACATCCGCCGCGCCCTCGACGAGCAGGACGCCGCCACCCTCGACCAGGCCCGCGCCGCCAACCAGGAAGAGGCCTTCGGCCCCGAGATCGTCCTGCTGGGCCTGGAGCCCACCCCCGCCCAGGCTCGTCGCCTCACCGACCTGGCCGGCGCCATCCCGCGGCTGGGCATCGCCGCGGTCACCACCGCCAACCCCCTGGCCTCCGACTGGATCCTGAACCTCGAGGACGAGGACCACGCCGACCTGCTCCCGGTCAATCAGCACCTGCGCCCGCAGAAGATCACCCCCGAGGAGGGCGAGCGGATCAAGGAGCTGCTGGCCACCGCCCTGGAGGACCCCCGCTCCACCGGCCGTGGGACGACCGCCACGATCGACATCAACACCGTCCTGGACGAGCGCCCCCACCTCAGCGCGGTGGCCGATCTCGAGGAGATGCTCCACGAGGAGGAGAACACCCAGGACCTGCCCCTGACCCCCGCGCCCGCGGTCCCCGCCGCTGAGACCGCCGAGGACGAGACCGATCCGGCCGAGGAGAACGAGGAGGACGTGCTCGCCGCCCAGACCGCCCGCCACACCCCGACCCCTGCGCCCGCCCCGCACGACACCATGGACGAGGACGAGGACGAGGAGAGCCAGGACCAGGCCGCGGCGGCCTCCGTGCCGACCGAGCCCGAGGACATCACCCCCGAGCCCCAGGACCAGACCCCGGCCGTCGTCGCAGTCACCGAGACCGCAGGACCCGCCGAGCCCGAGCCCGAGCCCGAGCCGGCCGCGACCGCCGAGCCGGCGCAGCAGGAGGCGGCCACCGATCTCCACGACACGTCCCCCGCGGAGGACGAGGACGAGGACGAGAAGGACGCCGCCCCCGAGCAGCTGGCCTCGACCGACCCGCAGAAGCAGATCGACCTGGACGCCGCACACCTGCTGGAGCAGGCCACCACCCAGGCCCCGATGATCCTGATGCTCGGCGAGCTCAAGCTCGTCGGCGCCCAGGGCCAGGCCCCCGTCACCGCGGCCACCGGCGAGGTCTCGACGACCCAGACCGCCCGCTGCGTCGCCCTGGCCGCCTACCTGGCCCTGCACCCCGGCGCGAGCGCCGAGGCCGTCCACGCCGCGTTCTGGCCCACCCAGCGCTCCGACGGCAAGTCCGCCTCCAGCAACCGCAACAAGCTCACCAGCCAGACCCGCCGCCTGCTCGGCCAGGCCGCGGACGGCACCCCCTACCTGCCCGCCGTGGGCAGCGAGGGCTACCGCGTCCACGAGGACGTGCTCACCGACTGGCAGGTCGTGCAGTCCCTGATCGGCGATGACCCCGTGAAGGCCTCCACCCCCGCCCTGGTCGCCGCCATGCGTCTGGTGAGGGGAGTGCCCTTCGAGCACGCCAAGGCCTCCAACGTCGCCTGGGCCGAGGCCCTGGTCCAGGAGATGGTCCAGACCATCTGCGACGCCGCCCACGAGCTCGTGGCCCGCTCCCTGGCCGCCGGCCACCGCGAGCACGCCCAGCTGGCCGCCCGCGTCGGCCGCGCGATCGACCCCGCCAACGAGGCCGCCTGGCGCGACGCTCTGGTCACCGAGGCCGCCGCCGGCAACCACACCGAGGTCACCCGCCTGATCGAGAAGCTCTACTCCTACCTGGAGTCCTTCGAGGAGGACCTCGAGCCCGAGGTGGAGACCACCGCCCTGATCGAGGAGCTGCGGGCCCATGGCTACCGTGTCGCCTGATCTCCACGACACGTCCCCCGCGGCCACCGACCCCGCGCCGGCGCCCTACACGGTGCCGCCGCGGACGGTGCGCACCCTGATCGGCCCCGGCGGGGCCCTGGCTGCCCTGCTGGGCATCGCCGGCGCCGCGGTCGCCGGGCTGCCCGTGCTCATGGTCCACGCCGCGCTCGCCCTGATCGCCCTGGCCTGCCTGGGCATCTACATGGCGCGCGTGGACCGGGCCCACCGGCTCATCCCGAACTGGGCCGTGGCCGCCCTGGGCGCCATCAACCTCGGCGCCGCGGTGGGGCTGCTGGTCACCGGCTACGGCGCCTGGGCCCTCCAGGGGCTGGTGGTCACCGTGATCGCCGCCGTCGTGCTGATGGTGATGCACCTGATCGGCGGCACCGGCATGGGCGACGTCAAGCTCGTCACCGTGGCCGCCCTGGCCATCGGCGCCCACGGCCCCGGTGCCTGGGTGCTGGCCATCCTGGCCAGCTACGTGCTCGCCGCCCTGTTCGGTGCGGTACCGGCCCTGCTGCGCGGCCAGCGCAAGACTCGCGTGCCCATGGCCCCGTACCTCGTCGCCGGGCACGTGCTCGCCTTGCTCGCCGTCCTGGGCTACCTGGCATCCTGACCAGGTGCCCCGCACCTTCTCCGCCCGCGACCGCCGTGCGCTGACCGGCCTGCTCACCGCCGGGCTCAAGCACGCCCAGCTCGACGACCTCACCGCGGCCCACCCTGTTCCCGGCGACCCTGGCCACGACTCCGGCAAGGCCGGTCGCGTGGGCCTGATCGTGGCCACCTGGCTCGCCAGCGGCGACCACACCGGACTCACCCGCGCCCTCGAGCTGCTCGAGACCGCCAAGCTGCCCCCGGCCCGCCACGCCGACCTCGCCCGCCTGCAACGGAAGGCCGGCCTGGACTCCACGCCACAACCCACGCCAGAAGCCGAGCCAGAAGGCACCCTCGCCGCGGATGGTGCGACGGAGTCGCCGCTGCCGGCCGCGCCGGCCGAGGAAGCGGCGCCGGCCGCATCTCCGCGACACGTCCCCCTGGTCCTCCTCCAGGACCTGGCCGAGGACCATCCCGCGGTCCAGGCCCTGCTGGCCGCCGGCCTCGAGGTCGGGCACCTCGAGCACACCTCGACGATCCCCGCCGACGCGTTGCTGCTGCACCCGGCGCATGAAATCTGACCCCGGAACGGGGAGGGACATCAGCGCCGGATGCCGGCCTTATGGGAAGTGAGGGCCGGCCACGGCCCCGACCATCTCCCTGACCGAGGAGCACCCATGTACACGATCTACACCAGCCCCGGTTGCGGCCCCTGCATGGCAGTGAAGGCCCACCTGCGCGCCCACAAGATCCCGCACACCCTCGTCGACGTCTCCCAGGACCCCGCGGCCGTCGAGAAGCTGCGCAAGATGGGCTACTTCCGCGCGCCGGTCACCGTGGACGAGGCCACCGGGGAGCACTGGCACGGCTACCTCCCCGACCGCTACGCCTCCCCGGCCCCAGAGGCCGCGCCGGCCGCCGACATGCAGGCCACGATCGACCTGGGCCCCGTCGAGGCCGGAGAGCACGTGCTCTGGGACCCCCACCAGGGTCACCTGCTGATCATCGGCGACCGCGACAGCGGCAAGAGCGTGATCCAGCGCGGGATCATGGAGACCGCGGTCTCTGTGGGCTGGCAGGCCTGGGGCCTGGGCCTGCCCGGGGAGCTGGACAAGGTCGAGGACCATCGGTACGCGCAGGTGGTCACCGCCGACGTCAGCGACCAGCTCGAGCGCATCCGTGCCGCCAGCGAGCTGATGCGCGAGCGCTACCACCTGGTGGAGGTCGCCTCCCTCGCCCAGGAGAGCCCCGAGCCCTTCCAGCCCATCGTGCTCGTCCTGGACGACTACGCCCATCTGCGCCAGCGCTGGGCCGACCTCGCCCCGGCCGGGGAGCACGAGGCCGACGTCGCCGAGAACCTCCTGCTGGGCATCCATCGCCTGGGCCGCTCCGTCGGGATCCACCTGTCCGTCTCCTGCCACGGCATCGCCCACCACCTCGGCCAGTCCCTGGCCGCCGACCTCGGGGCCACCGTGGTCTACACCTCCCTATGGCGCACCGTCCCGCTCGAGGGGCTTAGCCATGCCGGGTGAGCCGGCCTCGAGCGGGCACGGTCCTCTTGAGGAGCCGGCCATCATCCCCCACCCCACCCGCGTGGGGGTCTGGCTGATCCCGGACACCGAACAGGGGCGGGCGGTGATCGCCCAGGTGCCGCCCGCCCGCCAGCCCTGGCCGGCAGAGCGCGCCCACGCCCGCATTCTGGGGAGCAACGCACTCGGCATCCTCGCCGGCTACACGGTCTTCATGGCCGCCCTCGCGGTGATGGATCAGGATCTCGGGCTGCCGCTCTGGCCCCTCTGGCTGCTAATGGCACTGATCGCCTTCCGCGCCGTCTGGTCCCTCACCATCAAGGCAGTGAAGGCCGTCTCCCAGTGCCGGAACAGCCGCGCAAGACGACTCCTCGAGGGATCAGGGATCGCATGCCCGGCCCCGTTGCCGCTCTGGGGTCCCGAGGGTGAGCACTACGAGACCTTCCTGCACCAGAGCGCCCACGTCCCCTTCCAGCTGGATCCGGTGCCGCCGCCGAAGATGACCACGCTGGCCCACCTGCCGCCGCGGGAACTGTCGCAGGCCTGGCGTGAGGCGCGGTCACCGGACCACGCGATCTGACCCCTCGACGAACTGACCCATGCCCCAGGAACGGAGCCAACCCATGCCCACCACCACGCTCTCCCCCTCCCAGCTGCGAGGACGCTGGGCTGCCGCCCGCGGCCTCCAGCTGACCACCGACGTCGCAACGCTCGCCCTCCTCGCCAACATGGCGGCGCTGCCCGCCCTGACGGGTGCCCCCGACCCGTCCCTCGTCGCCCTGGCGGCTGCCGTCCTCGCGGCCGCCGCGCTCGCGACCCTGACCTCGCGGGCGTGGAACCGTGCGGCCCCCGCCGGATCCGCAGCCCGCGCGATCATGGCGACCGCCGACCGAGCCGTCTTCCTGCTCCGCGACGTGGCCATGGCGGTCGCCGGAGTGGTGATCGTCGCCCGGACCGGCCACGCGGGGGAGGTGATCGTGGGCCTGGCCGGCGCCGGCGCCCTGGTGCTCTGCGCAGGGGGGATGGGGCTGCGCATGGCCCGTCGGGGCATCCCCACCGGGTGGGACCTGGCGGTCCAGATGAGCTCGCTCCTGCCCTGGGCGGTGTGGACGGCCGTCGGCGCCGACCAGGGCGTGCACCTCGGCTTGACCCTGAGCTGGATCCCCGTGATCTGCTGGCTCCTCGCGCGCATCGTCAAGCAGCTGCGGGCCATCCCGGCGGCGCAGCCTGCGGCCTGAGAAGGGGGACCTGGTGCAGCTCGACGCCGACCTCCACGACACGTCCCCGCCGGTGCCGCTGCCCGGCCAGCTCGACGCGCTGGACCTGCTCCCTACCGAGGAGGCTTAGCGCAATGTAGGGTTGTCCTAACTGTCAGATCGACCGGAGGTCCCCATGGCCTACTCCAACCGCGAGCGTCCCGGAGGTCGCGCTGGCCTGCGCGACAACACCCCCACCACGTTCCGCCCCGTGGCCTACCGCAACCTCGCCGCCCGCAAGAACCTGTGGGCGGACTACACCACGGGCCGGGGCGTGTTGGACAACGGGCAGGCGGTGCCGCCGAAGATCGGCCCGCGTCGGAAGAACCCGAACCTCACCGACATGCTCGACACTGCGGCCGCCGTCGGTGCGGACCGGATCTTCTTCACGGGCAAGACCCCGGTGGTCACGCCGGGCAAGCGCCACTGGCTGCTGGTGCAGACTCCCGGCTGGCTCGACGGAGGACACAACCTCGGCTCCCCGGCCACCGGCCGTTTCGAGCACCGCCAGACCGGCAAGCGCATGCTGGTGCAGTTCGTCTCCGGGTGGTTCGGCGACGCTCCGCTGAGCCCGGATCAGGCCCGCCTGGCCTGGCAGGCCACCGAAGGCATCATCGGTGCGCACTTCCGCGGAGCCAAGCTCATGGACAGCCCCACCGCCACCGGCGCCAACCTCTGGGCCCTGACCCTGCCGAAGAACCTCGAGCCGTACCCGCTGACCGAGGACATCGCCGAGGAGCTGCACCGCACCTCCGGCCAGCACCACGTCGAGCACCTCGTGGCCGGATCCTCCTCGGACACTCACCCGGACTGCATCCCCCTGCACGACCCGGCGAAGACCCCCAAGATCGACGGCTTCGCCTACGTCGACGGCCGCTTCATGTACGGAGCCATGTGCAGTGAGCTGGGCATCGGCCCCGGGTACCGGCTGCGCCGCGACGACACCGCGGACATGCTCCGGGAGAACCCCTACGCCCGCGCTCGCGTGCACGTGCAGTTCAAGGTCCCCGACACCTGGGACCACATCGGCCTGATCGGCGTCCAGCACGAGAAGGCTTCCGAGGGCTGGTACTGGCCCAACCGCCCCGGCGCCACCGGGAGCGCCTGGATCGACGCCGCCGAGTTCTTCGTCGCCGCCCGCCACGGCTGGCAGCTGGACCCCATCGAGTCCGTCGCGTTCACCACCGATGTCCCCGGCGCCCGCGACCGCGACCGGCGCGTGCGTGCACGCCCGCTGGACACCTGGAAGGACAACCTGGTCAAGGCTCGCGCCGCCGTCGCCGGCGACCCGCTGATGGACGAGATCATCAAGACCGCCGTCTCCGCGGCACTGCGCTCGATCCTGATCAACACGATCGGCAACTTCGCGGCCCGCGGGCGCGTGCAGACCCACATCACCTTCGACCCCAAGGAGGTCCCGGCCAACGCCCCCGACGTCAAGCAGCACGGCAAGGCCTTCATCTGGACCACCAAGCCGCGCTTCGACGGCCAGGCTCAGCGCTACTACCACCCCGAGTTCGCCGTGCAGGTCTGGGGCCGGGCCCGGGCGCGCATGCTCTCCGGACCCATGGCCGGTGGCCTCCAGGGCGGGGCCCTGCACGTGCCGGCCCACACCCTGCTGGGCGTGCGCGGCGACGCGATCTACACCACCGAGGTCCCCTCCTGGTCCCTGACCGAGGAACGTGGCGGCGGCGATGACGGCCGGGTGGGACGCATGCGCCTCCAGGGCTACGTCCCCGGACCGCTGAAGATTCCCGCCGACGAGACCGCCCGCAACAGGCTGCGCGCCAAGGCCGCGCGCCTGGGCGTGGACGCCGCCTACTCCGAATACGAGATGCAGGCCGCCCCCGTCGACGGGACGGACTACCTGCCCGGCGACGACGAGCAGGAGGCCGACGGTGAGTGACCCGGCACAGCTGAGCCCCGCCGAGCTCGTCACCCGGGTGCGCTCGGCCTACGGACTCACCTGGGCCGAACTCGGCGCGGCCATGAACCGCTCCCCGCGCATGATGCAGAAGATCGCCCGCGGGGAGACCTCGGGTGAGTCCTACCGGGACGCGCTGACCGAGCTACACGAGACCGGCGCCGTCTCCAAGGCACCCCGGCGTCGACGCAACGCCGCCGGCAAGCTCGTGCCCGTGCGAGCCAAGCGAGGTGCCAAGAAGCCCACCGTGGTCCCCAAGGACACCCGGCGCGGGCCCTCCCTGACCCGCCACTCCACCACGACCACCCACCTGCCCGACGGCAACCGCATCGTGCGGATCCAGCTGCCCAAGACCGTCGGATCGCCCGAGCGCGGGGCCGGCCTGCACGCGGCCCGCATGTCCATCGTCAACGTCGCCCGCGGCGCCCGCCACCAGGACAAGCGCGTGCACATCCGCGCCACCGTGGACATCGGCGGCGGCCGCACCCGCACCTTCGACGTCGGCTCCAAGGGCGGCTACCTGGCCGCCGACGTCGTCTCCGACGTGCGCGACCGCAACGGCGGGGACATGGGCGGATGGATCGCCTCCCAGATGGGCGACCGCTACGCCCGCGACGCCGTCACGCAGGGCCAGCTGGTGGGACTGTCCGTGACCAGCTTCAACGCCGTGCGCTCCAAGGAGGAACGCGTGGCCCAGGATGAGGCCGGCGCCCGCCGGTGGGGACGACGAGGAGGACGCACCCGATGGGGATGAATCAGCACGAGAAGCCGGCCCCGCCGGCACGCCGGTGGGACGAGGCCCTGGACCCCCACGCCCACCAGGGCCCCTACCGGCCCCCCGCGGCACTGCTGGACATCCTCGCCCGCGCGGCCGGGGCCAACTCCTACGAGGCGGCCACCACCGCCGTGCGCCACCGCGCGGCCAGTGCGGCCACCGAGCTGCACGAGGCGGGCCTGGACCCGCGGGTGATCGGCCTGATCGCCGAGCCGCGGGTCAACGAGCTGCTGGGCGTGGCCGAGCGCTCGGCCCGCTCCCTGCGCCAGCGCGACCGCCAGTTCCCCGAGCCGGTCACCCGCGGCCGGCTCTGGTGCGAGCCTGACGTCGTCGACTACCTGGCCTTCAAGCACGAGACCTCCCCCCGCCCCGGAGCGCTGCACAGCGCGCGTGTGGCCCAGCGTGAGCAGGCCCAGACGCGCGGAGCCCGCCCCTAGACTGACCGGCATGAGCGAGGACTTCACCGACGGCACCGGCCTCTGCCCCCACTGCGGGCACCATGTGGCCGCGACCTACGCCGGCAAGATCCAGGTCAGCCCGCGGTGGGACATCAACTACGCGCGACGCTCCTCCGTGGATCCGGCCTCGGCGGCCCGTATGCCCGAGGCGAGGGACACGATCGCGGGCTACGCCTGCCAGTTCTGCCAGGGACCGATCGCCTTCCTCGAGCACTGGCAGAAGGTCGAAACCGACGCCGCCGGGCATCCGCCTCTGGAGCGCGTCAGACGGACGATGATCGTCCCGGCCAAGCCCCCGCGGCAGCTACCCGAGGCCGCCCCAGCGGGCGTCGCCTCGCTCTACGAGGAGGCCAGCATCTGCGAGGACGCCGGGGCACTGCGCGCCGCCGGCGTGCTCTACCGCGCGGCCACCGAGGAGATGGTCAAGGACCAGGGCGGCACCGGCCGGGACCTCAAGGCCAAGATCAACAGCCTGACCCCGCGGCTGGACGCCGAGGTGCTGGAGGACCTGCACGAGTCCCGCATCGTGGGCAACGACAGCATCCATGCCGGCGTGCAGTACGCCGCCGAGGAGATCGCCGACGTCGCCGAGCTGCTCTGGGAGGCCGCCTTCGTCCTCTACGAGCAGCCGGCCCAGAAGGCCAGCATGCGCGCGGCCCGCAAGGCCCGCCACGACGCCGCCCGCAGCCCGCGCGCGGCATCGTGATCCCGGTCTACGAGCCGCCGGCCTTCCGCAGCCCCGAGGAGGTCCACTCCGCGCTCTACCAGGACGCCCCCTACGTGCGGGTCATGCTCCCCGACCGAGGACGGGTCGATGCGATGGCTGCCCGCTGGTCGAGCACCCATGTGCTGATCGCCTGGGAGGAGCCGCCCGACACCGAACGGTTGCAGGCATGGGTGCCCGCTGGGTGGGTCACCCGCATTCGGGCAGAAGAATCGGCCTGGCGCGCCCCCTACGGGCGCACGCACGGCTAGGGTGTGTCTGAGAAACCGTCCAGTCGGGTATACCCACTAGGCGCATGTGTCAGAGCCAGTTGGGTGCTGCTGGACAGAGGTGCCAGGGTGCGATCTTGCTTGACAGGGTTGCCCATCATCGCGCTCGACGGATTCGTCGATCCGGCCTTCTCCAACCGCGCGCTGGCTCGCTTACCCGTTGGGCTTGGCCTCGGATTCATGGACGTCATTCTGGAGTAGCGCGATGATCTGCTTTGCGGTTTCACTCCGGTGGTCCTGTGAGATGGGCCTGCTTCCGATCAGGTCGTTGACCCAGAGCCCGTCAGCAGCGAGCAGGGCGAGCGAGGTCATCTGGTCGCGCTCAGCTTCGTCTCGTTCGCTACGTCCGGTCCATCGGTCGATGAGGTCTTCCCAGATCGCCTTGTGCTGGGTGTCCTGGCTGTCGAGAATCATCTGGAACTCGGCGCGGGAGGCGGCTGTCGAACAAGTGAGTATGTAGGCGGTCAGGCGCTCCATCGGCGTTGCCTCAGCGGTCGGCTTTCCACAGGCGATCTCTAACTGCCGCTCCCAGCGATCAGCGAGTCTCTGGTGGATCGCAGCGATCAAGTCGTCTCGTGACGGGAAGTGGTAGATGATCCCGGCCCTGGTGATCCCTGCAGCGGCCGCGACAGAGTCAAACGTGACTGCTGTGATCCCGTCTTCCTCGATCACTTGGATCGCGGCGTCGAGGATCATGGTCTTCTTGCTCTCACGCACCATCATGCGCCCCTCCGATTGGTTCAGTGGTTTTCGGCGTACTCCATTGCCTCGCTGCCGCGCCCGTAAGCGCGGAGCAGCCGATTGGTCAGAGCGGCTCCACTAGCCAGCATGACAGCGAGGACGATCATCGTGACCAAATAGGCCGTGTCGTAGGCGGAGGTGGCGGCTGCGATCACGTCGAGATCTCCGTCGGCGATCCCGAGGGCATCGGCAATGCTCTCCCCCGCTGCGGCGGGAGTGCCATCCGGGAGTCGGACGACTGTGGCGTAGACGAAGGTCAGGAGGCTCCCGAGGAGTGCTACAGCCGAGAGGGAGCCCATCTCATAGGAGACTTCTTCGATCGAGGCCGCCATGCCGGCCTTTCGCGGAGGCGCGTTGCCCATAATGGCGGCGGAAGCGACGGCGAAGGTGCCGCCCAGGCCGAAGCCGGTCACGATGAAGCTGACGACCAGCAGGGGTAGTGATCCGTTCGCAGAGGCCAGCACGGCGAGAGCTAGTCCTAGGGCGGCGATGGCGAGGCTGCCGGAGATAATGATCCGCAGGCCCACGATGTGCAGGATCGCGGCCCCTAGGACACCTGAGGGCAGGGCGCCAAGCGCGATGGCTGCGACTAGCAGGCCTGCTTGCAGGGGGGTGAAGCCCTCGACGAGCTGGAAGCGCTGTGTGGTCGCGAGCTGGGCGCCAGCGATGGTGAACATCGCGAAGAAGGCTGCCAGAGAGCCGCCAGCGAAGGCGCGGTTGCGGAAGATGGAGAACTCGATGAGTGGTTCTTCCAATCGGCCCTGGCGTCGCACGAAGAGGACGAACCCGATGACTGCTGACGCCAGCGCCCCTGCGATCAGAACCCAGTTCTGTGGAATATGGGCCAGTTCCTTGATGACGAGCACGGTGCCCACCAGCCCGACCATCGCATAGAGGGATGAGACGAGATCCCACTTCTTCGACGGATCGGGATGGTTGTGCGGCGCGATGATTGCGGTCGCCACAAGTGCGATGGCAACAACGGGGACATTGATGAGGAAAACAGATCCCCACCAGAACCGTTCGAGAAGGGCGCCGCCGAGAATGGGTCCGAGCGCTGCCCCCGCGATCGACAGGCTCCCCCAGATGGCGATGGCGATGTTGCGCTCACGAGGATCGTCGAACGCGAGGCGGATCAGAGCAAGCGTGGCGGGCATCATCGCTGCGGCCCCCACAGCGAGGAGTGCCCTGGCGCCGATCAGGAAGGCAGGGTTGGGCGAGAATGCCGCTGCCAGTGATGCGGCACCGAAGATCCACAGGCCGACGACGAACATTCGGCGGTGGCCGATGCGATCGCCCAGTGTGCCTGCTCCCAAGAGGAGGCCAGCCATGACCAGGGGGTAGGCGTTGATGATCCACAGTGTCGAGGATCCGGACGCGCCGAGGTCTGCGGTCAACGTAGGCAAGGCGGTGTAGAGGATCGAATTGTCGAGGGTGATGAGTAGCAGGCCGGCCCCCACGGTCATGAGCAGCCACCACCGCCGCGGCGATGATCCAACGTCGTTCACTGTTGTACCCCTGTCCTCTGCCTGTAGTCGCATCAACGAAACTATACTAACAGGTTAGTAAAGTAAACGTCAACGCTCCGACAGAGGGATGCCTCACAATCCAGCTGGGTGTTCATTGCCCCATCCCGGCGTCAAGCCGGGTATACCCCTTTACACACCCCGCCCGCCCACGAGACCATCACGTCAGAGGCGGTCCCAAACCGGGCCGTTAGACAGAAGTGTCGGAAGGTCTAAGACGTGGTTGGACAGACAGTGGCCTATGTGCGGGTCAGCTCGGCCGAGCAGAACCTGGATCGTCAGCTCGAGGCGGTGGGGGAGTGCGACCGCATCTTCCAGGACAAGATCTCCGGCAGCTCGAGGGCCAAGCGCACCGGGCTGGCGGAGCTGATGCGGTACGTCCGCGAGGGGGACCTGGTGAAGGTCGCCTCGATGGACCGGCTGGGACGGGACACCCGGGACCTGTACGCGATCGTGGATGAGCTCACCGGTAAGGGGTGCGCGGTGCAGTTCGTGTCTGAGCGGATCACCGTGGACAAGTCGGGCACCTCCCCGGTGGACGGGCTGATGTTGGGGGTCCTGGCGGCGTTCGCTGAATTCGAGCGCCGGCGGGTCAAGGAACGTCAGGCCGAGGGCATCGCCTTGGCCAAGGCTCGCGGCAAGTACGTGCAGACCCCGAAGCTCTCGGACACCGATGTGGAGCAGGCGCGCGTGATGATCGAGATGGGGATCCCGAAGGCCGAAGTGGCGCGCACGTTCGGGGTGAGCCGGCAGACCCTCTACACCTCGATTGCCCGTCGAGCATCAAACCACCAGTAGGGCAGCCTCGCTCTGGATCTCGTAACACTACGAGTCGTTCGAAGCCCTGCCTGCCCAGTTGATCGCCTGGAGTGTTAGGGCGTGTTGCTTCCTTCCAGATGCTGCTGTCGATGGCCCTTCCGTCTCCGCTCTGGTGGAGTGAAGCGCACTAGGTTTCGTTCCGAGGTCAGGACGTAACCGGCGCTACGTCGTGGTCGTGAGTGTAGGCCGCTTCGACCCCCGCTGGAGTGCGGTAGCCGAGGGGCCTCGTGGAGGCGGGTCGTGTTCCACCAGTGCACCCAGCCCACGGTGGCCCCAGAAGCCGTGCCCCGGCGGTGATGAGGGCATCCCAGTACGCCAAGCTGATGCACTGGCTGCCCCGGTCGCTGTGATGGACCAGGCCTCTTCCCGGCCACGGATGGCGCCGGTGGAGACCAGGGTGTGCCTATGTGCGAGCAACGGCACCCCTGCGGTGTGGAGGGTCGACGAGACCGCTCACCCCACGATGTGCCGGAAGTAGACGTAGGTGATGTCAGCGACCCAGAGCTGGTGCGGGCCGTCCGCGGCGAAACGGCGTACCACCAGATCTGGGCGGGCATCCTGTGCGCCAGCAGAGCGCATGGTGCCCGGCCTACGGCCCCGGCGCCTGCCCGGAGGGCCCTCGCCAGCGCCGGACAAACCCGGGTCGATTCGACTGCTCGTGTCGAAGTGGGCGGGTGGACATAGGGTCTGAGAAGATTAGTCAGGACTGAATGGTGAACGGAGGATGCATGGCCCGCGCAGACCTGCTCCTCGCGCTCGTACAGTCGGGTGCCGGTGGCGATGATCTGGCGTTCCGTCGCGCCGCTGAGGCGCTGATCGCAGAGGAAGAGAACAAGAAGCACGGCGTTCTGGCATCCCAGCTCACTGATGCACTGACTCGCAGACGGCCGAACACTGGCACGAACGTCACCTCGATGAGTCGTAACGAGGCGTCCAATGGTCTGTTTTACGAGCAGGAGCCCGAACGACGGGTCACTGACTTGGTTCTTCCGACCGAGGTTCGCCAGGCCGTCAACCAGCTGGTGGAGGAACATCACCGTCGCGACCTGCTGCGTAGTCACGGGGTAGAACCGCGGCATCGGCTCTTGTTCGTGGGGCCGCCCGGCGGCGGCAAGACGTCACTGGCCGAGGCGCTTGCCACCGAGCTCGCAGTCCCGTTGCTGAGTGTCCGCTACGAGGGGCTCATCGGCAGCTTCCTGGGTGAGACCGCGTCCCGCATGGAGACCCTGTTCGCCGCGGTCCGGGTGCGGCCCTGCGTTCTTTTCTTCGACGAGTTCGATGTCGTGGCGAAGGAACGAGGCGACACTCACGAGACGGGTGAGATCAAGCGTGTCGTCAGCTCGCTTCTGATGCAGATCGACAAACTTCCCAGCCACGTCATCGTGATCGCGGCGACCAACCATGCGGAGCTTCTCGACCGGGCGGTGTGGCGTCGGATGCAGCTGAGGCTCAACCTGCCGAACCCGACTCGGGCAGGCAAGGTCGAATGGCTGCAAGCATGGTCAGCGAGGACGGGCGTGGAGTTCGGCCTTTCTGCGCGAACCATCGCTGACCGGCTCAGCGGCGTCAGCTATGCCGAGCTGGAGGAGTTTGCGCTGGACGTGCAACGCCGCTCAATCCTCTCGGGCCCGGAGCCGGACTCTCAAACGGTCACTCAACAGCTTCTCAAGCAGTGGTCTGCGCGTGCTGACGTGAGTGGACAATGACGCCACCCGCTGATGGTGTCTCGACGTCGAGACCGGTGATTCTGGGGACCATCTCCCCACCGCGCACATTCAAGCCAACCGGTGGAGGGAGTTCGCGGGTCACCTTCCGCAAGGAAGGTGAGCGTCTCGGCCGGATCGATTTACGATTCGAGGAAACCGTTGCCGCGTTCGGCGGGGAGATCCAACTCGCGGAATCGATCCAAGCCGCGGACCCTCAACTCGTTCTGGTCTTTGAAGCCCTCGATGAGCAGATCGATCTGACTGCGGTCGCCCGAAGGCTCGGGTTAGAAATCCTGGTCGAGTCCGAAGGTGCGATGGAACCCACTGATGAGTATCAGCTCATCAGCAAGAAGCCGCGCAACCCATTCATCCGCTCCTGCCTTCACGCCGTGTGCCTCAACGAGACGGCGCTCAAGAATCTGCTCTCCCTGTGGAGGAAGTGGAAACAGAATCAGTCCCTCGGCCACGGGTACTCGCCGCTGCGAGAGCTGTTCGCGCACCTTAAGGACGTACGCCCGTGGGGGCCGCAAGACCGTCTAAAGATGCTCGACTGGGACGAGCACTTCGCTGGACGGATCACCGATCAACCACACGCGATCGAGATTGAACTCTGGTACCGACACTCACCCCAGAAACGCCTCGCCAGCCAACGGGAGGTCACCGCCCTGGTCGAGCAAGCCGGAGGCCAAGTACACACCTCGGCGGTCATCGAACAGATCGGTTATCACGGCCTCAAGTGCACGGTCCCCACCGACGTCCTGCTTGACCTCGCTCGGGGCAACTTCGGCTCCGTCCACCTCGTCCGCTCTGCCAACGTCATGTACCTGCGAGTCACCGGCCAGGGACTCCCAATCGCCGGCCCACCTATCGACGCCGTGTCGGGTGGGGACAGTCCTCTCCCCGCCTCCGAACCGGTGGTGTGTCTCCTCGATGGCGTTCCCGCGGCGAACCACCCGCTGCTGCAAGGCAGGGTCATCGTCCACGACCCGGACGACCTCCTCAGCAACGCCACCGTCGATGAACTCAAACACGGGACCTGGATGGCCTCGGCAGCAGTATGGGGCGACCTGGGCTCGAACGAGCCGGCCGCGAGGCGCCCCGTGCTAGTCCGGCCGATCCTGACACCGTCAGATGAGACGGCGGATCGCAGTGAAGAACTGCCCGCCACGGAACTCGTGCCCGATCTGATGTGGCGTGTATTCCGGGAGCTCTTCGAGGGCAAAGGCACGGAAGCCCCAGCCGGTTCGCAGATCGCCGTCGTCAATCTCTCGGTCGGAGACCCAGCCTCGCCGTTCGACTCGATCCTCTCCTCCTGGGCGCGGATCATCGATTGGCTCAGCTACGAGTACGGCGTGCTCGTCATCGTCTCGGTGGGAAACCACCCAAGACTGCGCTTGACCCCGAGCAACTCGCGGGAGATCGCGGGCCTCACAGGTGAAGAACGGCGGCAATCCGTCCTCAACGCACAGGAGCGCGAGCAGAACAACCGCCGCCCGCTCGCTCCGGCCGAGTCGATCAACGCCCTCGCTGTGGGTGCCCTCCACAACGACGCCTCCGGCACGAGCCCACAGGGATACGCACTCGATCCGACCGACGGGTTGCCAAGCCTCAGCCCCATCTCGGCCACAGGAAGCGGGTATCGCCGGAGCATCAAACCCGACCTCGTCGCCAACGGCGGCCGCGTGATCTTCCGAGTTCCACCGGTACCCGAAGAGGCGATCTCCTTCGCCAACCTGTCCGCGCTAGGACCAGGGATTCGGGTAGCGACGCCGACACAGAACAAGGAAGCGTTCATCGCCGGGACCAGCCCGGCCGCCGCACTGGTGACACGACAAGCGGCGCGTATTCACGACCTCGTTGACGAGATCACCGCGGGACGTTCTATCACCCGGCGCCAGCGAGCCTCTGCGATCAAGGCACTTCTTGTGCATGGTGCGGACCTCCCGCCGGACCTCTCTACCCAGCCATTGGCTCGCGAATCCGCGCTGGGTAACGGCATCATTCAGCGGGATTACACAGATGGGTGCGCCACCAATGAAGCGGTCGTGCTATTTGTCGGTTCAATTGGCGCCGCACAGGAGCAAGAACTTTTGTTCCCGCTCCCGGATGGGCTCGGGATCCGCGAGGCCAAGCGCATCGACGCAACCCTGGCATGGCTCAGCCCTGTCAACTGGCGACACAGGCAGTACCGAAAGGCCTCGCTCGCGTTCGTGAAACCCGCGGGATCGATACCCAAGCTCCCAACACCCAGAGGCCTTTCTTCTGACACTTCGACCCGAGGGGCTGCGACGGTGCAGCATCAGTCATGGGAGCTGACCAGCTCTTTCGGCGCAGGTCAAGGATCGAACATGGTCGTTCGAGTCAAGTGCTTAGAGCAGGCCGGCGGCTTGGCTGGGGAACAGGTGGATTTCGCCGTCGCGCTCTCGCTCTGGGTCGCTCCGACCGTGAACGTGGACATCTACAACCAGGTCAAGACGCAGATTGAGCCCCGAGTCGCTGTCCGGCCGCGATAGACACGGCGGTGAAATGACAATGACCGCGGATCACACCGCCTTAGTGCTGGTTCTGAGCCGGCTGGCGTCTCCGCCTACCCGCAGGCAGTGGCAGACTTCGGATGATGTAGGCGTGACCATGTATGTCGCAGACGGCGGCGCACGTTGACTCGCCGCCGCGGCCATGCTGCCGGACATCCCTTTGAAGCGCCCTGGGTTTCGTTCCGAGGTCAGGACGCAACGGGCGCTACGTCTCGGTCGTGAGTGTAGGCCGCCTCAACCTCCGCTGGGGGGCGGTAGCCGAGGGCCTCGTGGAGACGCTGCGTGTTCCACCAGTGCACCCACCCCATGGTGGCCAGCTCGACCGCCTCGGTCGACTCCCACACCCGCTTGGAGTGGATGAGCTCGGCCTTGTAGAGCCCGTTCACGGTCTCCGCGAGGGCGTTGATGCTCCTATAGTTGTCAACTCGCGATCTGACCGGTGCGAGGGTTGGTCTTCACGAGGTGGTATACCTCGCGGATCACGTACTGGGCTGTCACCGAGCGCACCATCTGGGGTAATCCCACCTTCGTCTCCTTCCGCTGAGCCCAGCGACTACCCGCGGCGCGCACCCCACCATCGAGTGGGGTGCGCGCCGTTTTGTCGCCCTCGCCTGCGGTTAGGAGGAGTGCGGATCCGTGGGCGCTAAGTGTGCAAGGGACGTTCGGATTCACCTCGATGCACCGACGGGCTCTCCAGTTGGATCGTGGCGTGCTCGAACGCGATCGGGAAGTGCGTCCTGACGCAGACATGGACCTCTTCGAGGATCCGCAGTGCGTGGGCTGATTCGAAGCACTCCTCCCCGACGACGACGTGAGCCGAGAAGATCGGCAGATTGCTCCCGATCGCTGAGGCGTGCAGGTCGTGGACGTCCTGGACGTGGTCGAGAGCGAGGATGTGCTCGCGCACCTGATCGAGATCCACTCCCTTCGGGGTGTACTCCATGAGGATCCGCAGTGTTTCGGCCATGATGCGGAACGCCCGAGGCACGATCAGCGCGGCGATGAACAAACCAGCCAGTGCATCGGCCTGTTGGAATCCGGTCAGCTGGATCACGATCGCGGCCGTGATCACGCCGAGCGAACCGAGAGCGTCATTGAGAACCTCGAGGAACGCGGCACGCATGTTGAGGCTCGAGTCCTTGCCTCCGGCCAGGATGAGGATCGCGGCGATGTTCGCGACCAGGCCGATCACACCGAAGATGAGCAGCTCTCCTGAGGGGACGTCCGGGGGGTCGGTTAGTCGCGAGATACCCTCGACGGCGGTGTAGGTGCCGACCACGATCAGGAGCGTGGCCTGGGCCAAGGCTGCCAGTACCTCGATGCGAGCGAATCCCCAGGTTCGGCTGCTGCTGGCCGGGCGCAACATCATGGTCGCCGCGATCAGCGCGACCAGCAGTCCGGAGGCGTCGACGAGGGCGTGCGCCGTGTCCGTGAGCAGGGCAAGACTTCCGGTGACGACGCTCCCGATCGCTTGCGCGAGCACGATGACGGAGGTGATGGCGAAGGCGATGGCGAGTCGCGTCCGGGCGGTGCTCGACCCGCTGCCGCCGTGCGAATGGTCGTGTCCTGAGCTCATCAGAGGTCCCCGTCCTCGAGGTTCTCGTGATCGCGGTGGTTCTTCAGGGAGAGGGTGGTCCCGGAGGTGTCGAGCAGGTCGTCCGCCACCTCGAGCAGGCCCTTTAGTCGGGGCAGATCGGCGAGGGTGAACCAGGAAGCGCGGCCTTCAGTGCGCGCGGTGACCAGACCGCAGTCGCGCAGGCACGAGAGATGCTTGCTGACGGTCGACTGGGCAAGGTGCATGTGTTCGACAAGGTCGCGAACTCGGTGCTCACCGGTCGAGAGGTGCTGGAGGAGAGCCAAGCGTGTGGGTTCGGCGAGGGCATGGAAGAGCGCGGCATGACTGTCTGCCACCTCGAACTGAGGCTCGGCCGGGATCGCATCAATCGTCATATGGCGATGATATCGCCATTTGGGGTTCCGTAAAGGGGTGGGACGGGACGAGTCGATCCTGATAGACGCGCGAAGGGGTCGCTCGTGGCACGTCGATACACTCGATGTGAAGCGCCCTGGGTTTCGTTCCGAGGTCAGGACGCAACGGGCGCTGAATCCTGGTCGTGAGTGTAGGCCGTCTCAACTTCTGCGGGAGTGCGGTAGCCGAGGGTCTCGTGGAGGCGGGTGGTGTTCCACCAGTGCACCCACCCCATGGTGGCCAGCTCCACCGCCTACACGGACTCCCAGATCCGCTTGGAGTGGATGAGTTCGGCCTTGTAGAGCCCGTTCACGCTCTCGGCCAGGGCGTTGATGCTCCTATAGTTGTCAACTCGCGATCTGACCGGTGCGAGGGTTGGTCTTCACGAGGTGGTATACCTCGCGGATCACGTACCTCTTGAGGCAGCGAATGATGTCTCGCTTGGACTTGCCCTCCGCGGTGCGTCGTGCCACGTAGGCGATCGTGGGCTCATGGAAGCGCATCCGCACGATGACTGTCCTGTAGATGGCTGCGTTCAGCTGACGGTGACCGCCATGATTGATCCGATGTTTTCCGCTGCTCATCCCTGAGCCTGTAGGCACGGGGCTGATGCCGGCGAGCTTGGCGAATGCTGCCTCGCTCTTGATCCGTTCGGGATTGTCCCCGGCCACGATGAGGATCTCCGCTGCCGTGTCCACGCCGATCCCGAACTGGTCGAGCAGGTGCGGCGCACGCGCGATCACGAGCCCCTTGATCATGGCCTCGAGCTCGAGGATCTCCTCGTTTAACGACAGCCACCGCCTGGCCAGCGACCGGAGCACATGACGATTGGCCTCCTCCGGCGTGCTCAGCGCGCGGGGGCGCAGGGAAGCGCAGCGGCGGGCGATCATCTTCTGCGTCTTCCCCTGCAGTACCTTGCGTAGATTTTCTTCGGCGTGCACGAGCATCGCCTTCAACGTGATCATCGCTGCAGAGCGGTCTTTGACCGCAGTGTCGTGAGCGACTTTGAGCTGACGGATCATTTCCACGCTCCCGTCGGCGCTCTTGGGCGTGGCGGTAGCGAAACCCGCGAGGACTGCGCGGGCCGCGTTCTCAGCGTCCAAGGTGTCGGACTTCCCGTTCAACCGACGCAGGCGTCGGTCTGGGCGCGAGACTTCCACGACCTTGTGCCCCTGGCGACGGATGTACGAGGCCAGACCAGCCCCGTAGGAGCCTGTGCCCTCGATGCCGAACGCGATGATGGTGCCGTAGTCCGCGGCCCATTCCAGTAGCTGCTGGTAACCGGCACGGTCGGTGGCGATCGTGCCGGTCGCGAGAATCCCACCGATCGAGTCCATGACGGCGGCCACGTGGATGTGCTTGTGGGTGTCCACGCCGATCACGACGTGACCGGAACGGGTGGGGGCGATCTGGCTCATGTACGAGGCTGTCCTTCGGCTACGGGTGCGGGGGCGGCACCGACGCCGGTGGGCGGACAGGACTGTCACGGGGACACGGTCACGAAAATGCTCCAGGCTCCTATCAGGTCACGCCCGGACCGGCGGCAGTGGTCGTACGTGCCCGGCCGCGGGCCCGACAGATCAACGCCAAGACACCATGTGGGTCAATCGTAGAGATGGGTCAGAGCACCACGGCCAGGACTTCCTCATCCTCGCGGAATCCGGCCCTCAGAGACTGACAGTCATAGGAGTCGCCCACGGTGCCCACCGAGGCGCTCACCCCGGCGGTGATGAGCGCGTCGGAGTAGGCCAAGCTGACGTACTGGGCGCGTCGGTCCGAGTGGTGGATCAGGCCTTGGCGGCCACGGCTTGCACCGGTGCTCAGGAGAGCGTGTTCGAGGGCCAGTAGCGGCAGCCCCGTGGTGTGGAGCGAGGCCGAGACGGCCCAGCCCACGATGCGGCGGGTGAAGACGCCGGTGATGAACGCGACGTAGCAGAACCCGCCCAGAATCCTGACGTAGGTGATGTCAGCGACCCACAGCTGGTGCGGGCGCTCGGCGGTGAAGTGGCGTTCGACCAGATCCGGCCGTGCATCCGGCATACCGGAAGGACGCGTGGTGACCGGCTTGCGGCCACGGCGCACCCCCTGCAGGCCGGCGGCCTTCATCAGACGGGCGATCTGGTCCCGGCCTACCTGCCAGCCGGCACGGGTCATCGCGTGGTGCATCTTGCGCACCCCGTAGACGCTGTAGTTCTCCGCATGGATCCGCTTGAGCTCCTCCAGGAGCAGGACGTCTCGCAGGGCCCGCGCGGAGGCAGGTCGTCTCTTCGCGGCACGGTAGGTGATGAACCCACATTCCGTCGCACCAAGGGTGCGGCAGATGGCCTCGACCCCGAACTGATCGCGGTGTTCGTCGATGAACGCGATCATCTCGTCGTGGGGCGGTCGAGTTCCGCTGCGAAAAAAGCCGAGGCGGCTTTGAGGATCTCGTTCGCGCGCTTGGCTTCAGCGAGCTCGCGTTTGAGGCGCTTGTTCTCCTGCTGCAGATCCTCTCCGGCCGGCGCCTGGGTGATCTCGTGGCCGTGGCGGTTGCACCACATCCGCAGCGTCTCTTCACCGACTCCGACCTGCGGGGCGATGGCTCGGATGGAGTGCGAGCGAGGCCCTCCTTGAGCGGCTTGGCGTTCCAGGACCATCCGCACGGCGCGCTCACGCAGCTCGGGGCTGAACTTCTTGGGCATGTTCCGATTCTCCTTCAGTTGGATCGGAACGAAACCCAGGGCGCTTCACATCAGGTGTTGAAGGCCTGTCGGCTCGTGAAGGTCCGCTGCTGCCACTGGATCCGTCGCGGCTCGGGCAAGCGTCCTGGCCCTGCCGTTCATGATGATCTGGTTCGTCGTGAGTTCCGCGCTGAGAAGCCGAACCAGCTGTGGCTCACGGACATCTCAGAGCATTGGGCCGGGGATTCCAAGCTCTATCTCTGCGCGGTCAAGGACGTGTTCTCGAACCGGATCGTGGGCTACTCGATCAATCGGCGGATGAGCTCGCAGCTGACCGTGGACGCCCTGCAGATGGCTCTGGCCCGGCGTGGAGGCAAGGCCGAGGTGCAGGGTTGCCGGGTGCATTCGGACCGAGGATCGCAATTTCGAGCCAGACGATTCGTGGAGACGCTCCGGGTCAACGGCCTGGTCGGGTCGATGGGCAGGGTCGGTGCTGCTGGGGACAACGCGGCAATGGAATCCTTCTTCGCGCTGTTGCAGAAGAACGTGCTGAACCGGCGTCGCTGGCAGTCCTTCGACCAGCTCCGGCTCGCGATCGTGAGCTGGATCGAGCGGACCTATCACCGCCGTCGTAGGCAGGCCCGTCTCGGGAAGCTCACCCCTGTCGAGTTCGAGATGGTTCAATCAGTCCAGGCGGCTGCCGCCGCCTGATAACTCGTGTCAAGCAAACTCACGGCAGACCCCTCGGCCGCTGGCGTCCTTAGGTTTCTGCTTCAGTAGGCCGGTGCGGCCTTGTACAGGGATTGGGCGTCTTGGGCTGCGTGGACGCCGGCCTGGACGACGTCGTTCTTCATGTCCAGCACCCTCAGCTGCCCCTCGATCTGCGCGACGGCCTCGATCCGGCCGAAGGCGTCCCCGTGTGCTTGGGCGTAGTCGGCCAGGCCTCGCAGCTTGGGTAAGGCGTCGGCCAGGTGCGTGCCGTGGGGGTCCACGATGTCCGCGCGGATCGTGCCGTCCTGGTTGGTATGGAAGAAGAGGAAGTCCGGTCGCAGCGCCTGCCACTGGCCGGTGCCGTCCTGGTAGGGGATCGCCAAGGACTGCTTGGAGGCCCGGGAGGGGTTGCGGTACCAGCCCCGGAAGGAGGGCTGGGCTGCCTCGGAGTCCAGTACCTGCCGCTCCCAGTCGTTCAGATCCACAGGTGCGGTGCCGTCCTCGGCGGCCATCAAATGCAGAGTGCGTTTCGGCAGAGGACGCTCGCTGCCATCAGGGAGACGCTCTTGCTGGTCGGTCTGGGTCAGCTTCGGGCGGGTCAGGTCTACACGTTCAGGCCGACGGGCCATCTCCCGCACCCGGTCATATACCGCCTGGCGCTCATCGGTCAGGCCGTTGATCTGCACGCGGTACTGGCTCAGCCAGTCCTGCACGAGCTTGTCGGCCTTGGCCTCCAGGTCGGCGACGACCTCGGAGGTGCGGGCCAGGGAGGCGATGATGATGTCTCCTTCGCGCAGGTCGAGCTCCTCTTCGTCCTCGGGGACGATGTGATCGATGTAGGCCCCGGCGATCCAGCCGGTGAGGGTGCGGGCCGCCGCGGCAGCGGCCTCCTCGATGGCCCGGTCATCGGCCAGCAGTTCCAGGCTGGTGGTGCTCAGGGTTGTGGTTCCCAGCCGGCCGGTCAGCCGCTGGGCCGACAGGGTGAGCACATCCTGGCGGGCCGCGGTGATCTGCTCGGAGTACTGGACCCTGCATCCGTCCAGGAGCTTGCACATTGTGTGCGCGGCGGTCTTGACCGCCCCGGGCAGCAGCTCGTCGTGGGAGAGGGCGTTGGCCAGGATGTCCAGGCGCTTGAGCGGTTTGGTGGCGCCCTGGGGGATGTTCATCGAGGGCAGGGCGTCGAACACCGCCCACACGTCTTCTCCCACCGCCGGGTTCGGTGTCAGGGTGACCGGGTCGAACAGCACCCGCCGGGCGGCTGCGCTGGCGGGGTCGGAAGTGGTGTCGTCCATGTCGGACTGTCCGCGCATCAAGGTCTGGGCGATGGCGGTGGAGGTGGTCTTGTCGAAGTGGGGCAGGAAGCAGTCGATGGAGTTGAGCACCTCGTTGCCCGGGATGCGTCGGGCCAGGGGGGTGCGGACCATCCGGCCCAGCAGCTGGTGGACGTAGGTGGCGTCCTTGTAGGTGCGGAAGGACATCAGCACCTCCGCCCTGGGGCAGTCCCATCCGGTGGAGATCGCCTCCATGGCCAGCAGCACCCGGATGTGCGTGGTTTCCTGCACTCGCTGTGGGGCGATGTAGTTGACGATCTGGCCGGGCAGGTGCCGGTCGGTGTGGGTGCCGAAGACGTGGGCGATGTCCTGGGGCCGCAGCTCGGGCCACTCCTGGTGGATGACATCCAGGATTCGCGAGAGGTGCTCGTCGCTGGGTTTGTCTACGACCTGCACGACCAGTAGCGGCACCACCGGGTTCGGTTCGCCCTGCTCGGCGGCGTAGGCGGCCCAGGCCCTGGTGGAAGCCTTCGTGCGGGCCACGGCCTCGCGCAACAGCGTGGTGTCGAAGGCGCCGGCTTCCTCGGGGATGGTGAGGACCACATCGTCCTTGAGTAGCCCGGAGGCCTGCACGAGCGCGGGGTCGACTTGCACGGGGGAGAGCGCGTCCCGGTCGGTGGCATGGGCCATGGCCTGGGTAAAGCGTTCCACGGTGGCGGAGATCCCGAGCACGATCGGCATGGCCGGGGCCAGGGCGGTGCCGTTGATCAAGCGCTGGACGATGGTGGCCCGTTCCTGGTCGTTCTTCTTGGTGGTCTTCATGCCCCGGTGGGCCTCGTCCAGGATGAAGTAGAGGGTTCGTCCGGGGGTGGCCACGGTGTTGGCGATGACGTCGTAGATGGTCCGCTGGGCCATGTCGGGGGCGGCCATCACCGGGGTGGCGGCGTTGGTGGGGTCCTGGGCCCCGCGCACCAGGCGGGCTCCTTCACGCAGCTTCTGGGCGTTGAGGAAGTACACCTGGCCGGGGGCGAAGGTGGTCTCGGCGAAGGAGTTCTCCACGGTGCGCAGCCGGCCGTCTAGCTCGGAAGATGCGGCATGGATCCGGGCGCGGGACTGATCGTTCAGGTCCGGGTCGTCGGAGAACCAGAGAACGGTGGCCCCGGGGTCGGGGGCGATGTCCTCGGTGTACTGGTCGGAGCCGAAGAACAGGGCCTCGATGATGGCTGCGGCCATCACGGTCTTGCCGGCTCCGGTGGCCGCGGCCAGGGAGAACTGGGAGAGGACGCCGTCGTCCTGGTAGTTCTTCCTGGCCCGATGCAGCCGGTTCAGGACTTGCTCGACGGCCTGGGCCTGGTAGTCCTTGAGGGTGTAACGCATGGGGGTCAGGCCCTCCGGTTGATCTGGAAGTTGTGCAGGTAGGACTCGTACAGGCGCACCGCGGTGGTGTGTTCGGGCAGCTGTCGGGCCACGGACTGGAAGGCCACCTCGGAGTCGGTCACGATGAACGCCATCCCTACCTGGGGGTCAGCCTCTAGGGCGGCCAAGAACTCGGGGGCGTGGTCGATGTCCTCGAGCACACCGTAGGCCTGAGCCACATCCCAGCCCCGTTCCGGAAGGCTAGAGATGATGCGACCGCGTGAGCCGGCCTTGAACCAGAGCATCGGCGCGACCCGGGCGAAGGCACGGTTGCGACGCACCTGCCGGGGCGCCTCATAGGTCAGGGTGAAGAACGCCGCGTTCTCCTCGAACCCATCCGCCATGGGGAACTCGTCCGTGAACTTGTACGCGCCCTTGACCGGGTCCCCGGCCGGGGTCTCGCCGGTGATGGCCGCGGTGATGCGGGGCTTGGTGATGTAGTCGCAGATGCCCCACCGCTCCCACTCCGGGTCGCCCGGGCGCAGGCCCTTCTTGCGCAGGCCCTTCTGCTCCTCGGCGGACACCTCGTTGTTCGTCACGCTGATGCACTGACGGCGCCCGCCGTCCTGCTTGTTCAGCCGCATGACAGCGTGGGCGGTCGTCCCAGACCCAGAGAAGAAGTCCAGGACTACGGCATCGGGCTTCGACGAAAGAATGAATCTCAGCGAATCCTCGACCGCATAAAGCGCCTTGGGGTAAGGGAAGGGCCTCCCAGGAAGGAGCGCCTTATTCAGTCGCGTGCCGTATTGGGTTGCATCATGTCCAGAGATTCTCCACTGAGTGCCCGGAACCAGGAGTCTGTCTCCGGTTTCAGCCCTGGAAGTTATGACGGAACCGTCTTCCCTCCGGCCCGTAACAGCATAATGGCCCGACTCAATCTTCGCCCGCTCACCCTCAGAAAGGTAGTAAATCGGCGTTCGCTCGCCCTTCTTAGACCCCAGACGGATACCGCCGGCCGACAGTACCGCGCGTGCCGTAGAAGGCTGGAGGCGCCAACGGCCTTCCGAACCGTCCTGCCTGATGGGCCAAACGGCGAAGGTTCCCGTCGGAGCCACGATGGAGTTTCTGTCCGTTCCTACCCCGATGGGATCGCCGACGCTGTGAATGGTCTTGCCGTCCTCATTTACAAAGAAGGCATAGAAGGTATCCGGGTGCCCTGCCCTAGTTGGACTAGCCCCAGACTTTCTTAGAAGGTCCCACCGAATGTCGCCGAGATGCGTCCTTCCCTTAGAGGTGACCCATTGCTCCCCGAGCGCAATAGGCCTTACGCCAGCCCTGCCGAAGAATGCGTAGAAGTAGAACTCGTCGGCGCGGCCGAATAGCCCGTTTCTCGCAGGAGGGGCAGGGTTGATCTGGGTGGACACCATCTGAATCCGCGCCTCGGGGAAGGTCTGCTCCAGGAGCATTCCCAGGCGGAGGTACTCCTTCTCGTCGATGGTGACGATCAGGACCGAGTCCTCGGGGTTGAGGAGTTCGCGGGCGATCTGGAGGCGGCGCTCCATGAAGGACAGCCACTTGGAGTGGCGGTAGTCGTCGTCAGCCTCGACGTAGTCGTTGTTGTACTTCCAGTCCTTCGCCCCGGTGTTGTAGGGCGGGTCGATGTAGATGCAGTCCACCTTGTGGCGGTGGGTGTATGTGAGCATCTCGAGGGCGTGGAAGTTCTCGGCGTTGATGACCGTGTGGAACGGTTTGTCCCCGCCGTTTTCGACGCGGCCTGTCTCGACCAGGCCCGGGTAGATCGGGTCCTCGAACCGGGCGACGACCACCAGGTCCTCGAGTGCTGCTGTCGAGGTGACCGGCTCGCGGACCTCGGGGTCGACGTCTGCTTCGGTCAGATGGGCTTGCTTGCCGTCTGGGGTGCGTTCGAGGTCGGTGACGACCCAGTGACGGGTGTCCCCGATGGTGAGGCTCCCGCGCGGGGGCAGCACCCGGACGGTGTCTCCGCGGCGCACGGGGCGGCCGGGCAGCTCCACGGCCTCGGGCTGGTGACGCTCAAACACAAGACCGAACTGGCTGCGCTGGGTGAGCTGGCGGAACTCAGCTTCCAGGTCTGCGGCCAGCTGTGGGTCGGTCTTGCGGGCCTGGGCGAGCAGGTCAGTCAGTCGAGACACGGGTGTTCTTTCTCTGGGCCGAGTGGCATGGGGCGCTGTCCGCGCTAATCCTGCCCATCCTAGGGACCGGGGATCTCGTGCCGAGCAGGGGCTTCACGCGAGCTTAGGATCAGCTGCGATGCGACTTCGCATCGCGTCATCCGCTCGAGTAAGGAACTCGCCCATGTCACGACGCTCTCTGGCTTCTCTGGCCACTGCTGCTGTTTTCGTCGCCACCGCTGTCCTCGGGGGTGCGGGCCCGGCGGCGGCCGGCGCCACGTATTCGGCCCCATTGCGCACGGCTGTGGCGTCGTTGCCGGTGGCGGCGGAGAAAAATGCCGGTTATGACCGGGCTGCCCAGTTCGGGGACTGGAAGGATGCGAACAGGGACTGCCAGAACACGCGGGCGGAGGTGTTGATCGCAGAGTCCAAGACCACCCCGAAGTTCACGACGGCCCGTAAGTGCACGGTGGCCACGGGCAAGTGGGTGAGCAGCTGGGATCTGCGCACGCACACGTCTGCATCGACGGTGCAGATCGATCACATGGTGCCTGTGCATGAGGCGTGGGGCTCGGGAGCCCGGTACTGGACCAAGGCCAAGCGGGTGGCGTTCTACAACGACTTGGGGGATGCCCGGTCGCTGAACGCGCAGACCTCGGCGTTGAACTCTGCCAAGCAGGCCCGCGGTCCGGAGCAGTGGCTGCCGCCGAAGAACCAGTGCCAGTACATCGCGGACTGGACCGCGGTGAAGATCCGCTGGGGGTTGAAGGCTGACGCCACGGAGAAGGCGTTTCTGGTGAAGAAGGCCGCCTCCTGCGCGAACACCACCCTTAAGGTGACCCGGTACTGAGGCTGCACGGCCGCAGTGGTGCCCATCCCCTGGCCGTTGACGGCTGCGGGTGTGGGCGTTGGTCCACCCGGGGGCCGGCTCGAGGACTTGTGTTCGTACCCATGTCTGTCACGGCCACCCCTGAGATCCACAAGCGAATCGTGGGCGTGTTGCGCTTTTACCTGCACGGCGAGGACGACTGAGACGGCGCCGAACTACCTGAACGGAGAACGACCATGACCGAGAGCACGGGTCTTGAACACGCGGTGCTGGATCCCGGGCAGACGCCCCTACACGCCCGCGTCCTCGAGAGGGGGTGCTGAGGATGTCGCGCGCACCGGGGCGCAGGAGTGGATCGCTGAACGTGGTCGATTGGGTGCTGGGGGTGTGCGGGGTGGTGGCTGCTTTCCGCGCTGTGGTTGCCCAAGATCGAGCACCACGGCCCGCTGACCCACTGCCCGATGATGTGGTGGCTGAAGCGTCCCGGGTTTCGTGCCGCTCCTATGTGGGTGCCAGCTCTCGGTTGAGGGCGGCGTAGTAGGCAGTCTCGTACTCGGCCGGGGTGGTC
>NZ_JBJDQQ010000004.1:0-78652 GCF_044903545.1 Microbacterium sp. NPDC006705 | reverse complement strand
ACCGCGCGGTCCTTCACCTCGGGATCGAACTTCTTCGGCATGAACAACATCCTCTCGAACTCGAAAGGAAGCGGCATCACACCCGGGACGCTTCACTCAGAAGGGCGGGGCGGAGCGGGTGGTGCTCGCCCTGCACCGGATGTGGCCGGATGCGCCCATCTACACGACGTTCTACGACCCCGAGGGGACCTTCCCGGAGTTCAAGGAGGCACGCGTCATCGCCTCACCCCTCAACCGGGTGGGGGTGTTGCGGAAGGACCCGCGTCGGGCCCTGCCGCTGTTGCCCCTGGCGTCCTCGATGATGCACGTGAAGGAGCCGGTCGCCGTCGTCTCGACCTCCGGCTGGGCGCACGGATTCCGCTACGACGGCGCCACGCTCGTCTACTGTCACACCCCGGCGCGCTGGGTGTACCTGCTGGACGACTACCTGGGCGAGGGCGGACGGGATAGCATCAAGGGCCGGATCGCCCGCGTGCTGCGCCCGGGTCTGCGCAGGTGGGACCGCACGGCCGTCCGGCGTCGATCGCGCTATGTGGCCAACTCCACGGTGGTGAGGGAGCGGATCGAAGCCGTCTACGGGCTCGACGGCGTGGACCTCGTGTTCCCGCCGCACTCCGTGAGCACGGATGGCCCGCACGAGCCGATCCCCGGTGCCGAGCGGCTGGCGGAGGACGGTTTCCTGCTGTCGGTGGCCCGGCTCATGCCCTACAAGCACGTGGACGTGGCGATCGAGGCAGCGGCCCGCGCGGGGCGGCCGCTCGTGGTGGTCGGCAAGGGCCCGGAGGAGGCCCGGCTGCGGGCGATGGCGGGGGAGGACGTGGTGTTCGGCCAAGACCTGACGGACGCGCAGCTGCGTTGGGCGTACGCGCACGCGACGGCACTGATCGCCGCGAGCCACGAGGACTTCGGCATCACGCCGCTCGAGGCGAGCGCGTGGGGCGTGCCCACCGTGGCGCTGCGGGCCGGCGGCTACCTGGACACCATCGTGGAAGGCGTCAACGGGGTGTTCGTGAAGGAACCGACGGTGGAGGCGGTGGCCGAGGGGGTGGGACGTCTGCTGGCGCATGACTGGGACCGGGCGGCGATGCAGGGACACGCCGAGCGGTTCTCCGAGGAGGAGTTCGGGCGGCGGATCCGTGGCCTGTTGGGCGAGGTAGCGCACCCGTGAGCCCGGGACGGCCCGGACCCGGGGCGGGTCGGACGAACGCGAAGTACGGGCCCAGGGTCTACCTGATGTTGGCCTCTGCGGTCCTCAACGGATTGCTGGTCGCGGCCCTCCTGTGGGTCGTGGGGCACATGGGCATTCGCACCTTGACCGAGGAAGCAGGCATCGTCGAGCCTCGCCGGCCGGCGTATGACACGTATGCGGCAGAGCAGTTCGATGGGCTCCCAGGCGCTGCAGTCGTGGTCGTCGGCGACTCCCATGCGCAGTACGGGCCATGGAGTGAGATCCTCGACCGGCCCGTCGCCGTGCGGGGGCAGGCCGGAGCGCTGACGGCGGAAGTTGAACACTGGGTGGCCGGCACGGCAATGTCGGGGCAGGCGACGATTGTGCTGGCTGGCACGAATGACGTCCTGACCGGGACGCCACTGCGTCAGTTGCGCCAGGACGCTGAGCGACTCTATAGGGCGACCCCGGGGCGTGTCCTCGCCATCGGTGTTCCTCCGCTCGTTGGTAGGGAAGACCAAGCTGCCGCCGCAAACGCGGTACTGCAGGAGGCCGCAGACGCCGCCGGGGTCGAATGGTGGGATCCGACCGAGGCCCTCTCGTCGCCGGGCATGCTCCGTCGTGACGGAGTCCACCTCACCGGGCGTGGCTATGAAGCGATGCGGGAGCGAATCGCCACTCTCACAGACGTGTCCCGTTCGCTGGCGTCCGACCCCTGACGCAGACGGTCGTACCTCGACGCGGCGCATGCCGGGTGCGTTGGAGTGGGTGCCGCCCGTGCGCGGATGCGTACGTGGTAGTTGATACAGGTATCGCTCACGATGCCGCGGCCGCCGTGCGGGGGCAGGCGTGGGGGATGACGGCGATGTCCCGCGCGGCGAGAAGGTCGAGCCACATGTCCGCGACGACCGAAGGCTCGAAGTCCGAGCCGACGCGCCCGCAGGCCTCGATGAGCCCGGCGAGCCGGTCCGGGCTGTCCAGGAGGGCACGGAGGGTCTCCGCCATCTCGGCGGGCTCGGCGCCCGGCAGGGCGAGCCCGCACCGGTCCAGGAGCTCGGCGAGCCCGGCCGAGACGGGGCGCCCCGCCGTCGGGACGCCACAACGCAGCGCCTCGACCGCCGACATCGAGAGACCCTCGAAGTCGGAGGCGACGAGGTGCAGCGTCGCGCCAGTGAACACGGCCGCCGGGTCGTCGGACCAGCCGCAGAAGCGGATACGGTCCCGGTGGGCCGACTCGTCGGCCAGGCGGGCCAGGGCCTCCTCCTGGTCCCCGGTGCCCCAGACCTCGAGCACGACGTCGGGCACGTCCGCCGCGAGGGCGTCGAACGCCCGGATAGTCAGGTCGACGCGCTTCTCGGCGGACAGACGTCCGAAGGAGACGATCCGCCTCCTGCCGTCTGCGTCCTCCCGCGGCGCGGCCGCGGGTACGGTGCCGCTCGGGTTCGGGATGGCGCCCACAGGAACGCCCTGCGTGTCAGCGATCGGCTGCATGTAGGACGGGTGGAGGGCCACCACGGCATCGACGACGTCGAGGGCCGGGAAGGGGACGTCCCAACCCATCCGCTCCAGGCCCTCCGGACTGGTGTGGACGTGGGCCACAAGGAACGGGGCGTCTGCCTCGGGCCGGACGTGGCCGGCCTCGCTGAGGCAGGTCAGCGTGTCGGGGTTCGCGAAGACGATCGCTGTGTCCCCGCCGAATCGCGCGAGGTGCCGGCGCAGGCGCCGGGCCCGCCACCGCCGCCAGAGCGGGGTGAGAGCCGTCTTGACCGCCAGCTTCGCCCCGAGCGGTCCCGGGTGGTCCGCTGCCAGGGGATGGTCCGCGGTCCAGTGCCGGAGCCGGTCGACCTCGAACACCGGCCCAGGGACGCGCGGCTCTCCGGCGGGCGGGTGGATCGACAGGTAGGAGACGGTCAGGCCTCGCCGCACGAACTCAGTCGCCAGCTCGTCGACGACCGTCGTGATGCCTCCGGCCAGGGCCGTGGAGCGGCACGCGAAAGCGACGTGCCGGACGCCCGCGGCGCTGGACGGCTCGGGAGCGGTCTCCGGCCGGCCCCGCCCGGCCCGGTTCTGCGCGCTCACCGCCCGGACTCGAGCATCTCCAGGAGGTACCGCCCATACCCCGACTTCACGAGCGGCTCGGCTCGCTGGCGCAGCTCGTCGTCGGTGAGCAGACCCTGGCGCCAGGCGACCTCCTCGGGGGAGCCGACCTTGAGGCCCTGACGAGACTCGATGGTGCGGATGAAGTTGGACGCGTCATTCAGGTCGTGGAACGTGCCGGTGTCCAGCCATGCGGTGCCGCGTGGCAGGACCTCCACGTTGAGGCTGCCGCGTTCCAGATAGGTGCGGTTCACGTCGGTGATCTCCAGCTCGCCGCGCGCCGACGGCTTGAGGCCCTTCGCGATCTCGACGACGTCGTTGTCGTAGAAGTACAGCCCGGGCACCGCGTAGTTGCTCTTGGGCTCCTGAGGCTTCTCCTCCAGTGAGATGGCCTTGCCGGCGTCGTCGAACTCCACCACGCCGTAGGCGCTGGGGTCCGCCACCCAGTAGCCGAACACGGTGGCTCCGTCGACCTGGGTGTGACGGCGCAGCTGCTGGCCCATGCCGGGGCCGTAGAAGATGTTGTCCCCCAGGACGAGCGCGACATGCTCGTCGCCGATGTGGTCCTCCCCGAGGATGAACGCCTGTGCCAGGCCGTCGGGGGAGGGCTGCTGGACGTAGCTGAGCGAGATCCCGAACTGGGAGCCATCGCCCAGGAGCCGCTGGAACTGCTGCGCGTCGTGCGGGGTGGTGATGACCAGGATGTCGCTGATGCCCGCCAAGATCAGCGTGGACAGTGGGTAGTAGATCATCGGCTTGTCATAGACGGGCACGAGCTGCTTCGAGATGCCATGGGTGATGGGGTGCAGCCGGGAGCCGGTGCCGCCGGCCAGGATGATGCCTTTCATGTGCGACTTCGACGTCCCTTCAGCGCTCGGTGAGTGCGTGTCTACCGGGCACCCTACCGGGATAGGATCGAGCTGTGAGCCAGACAAGCGCGCTGCCAGAAATCAGCGTGATCATCCCCGCGTTCAACGCAGAGCGCTTCCTCCCTCTGCAGTTGGAGGCCCTGGATGCCCAGAGCGGAGCTCCTTCTTACGAGGTCGTCGTCGTGGACAACGCCTCCACCGACGGAACTGCCTTCGTGGCCCGCCGGCTGGCTCGGGAGGTCTCATACCCATTGCGTCTTGTGAGCGCACCCGGGCACCAAGGCCCGGGATTCGCACGAAATGTGGGGGCGGCGCATGCTTACGCGGACCTCCTGATGTTCGCCGACGCCGACGATGTGGTGTCCCGGTGGTGGGTGCGCAACGGCGCGCGGGCCTTCTCGGTCACGCCCCTGTGGTCGGGTGGAGCCCAGCTCATGAGCGATGCCGACATGACCGGAGGACTGGAGGGCATCCGTGCGGCGATGGGCGATAGGGCTGACTGGACGGACGTGATCCCCGGAGACCTCCGCGAGGCATTCCCCGTCCTGATGGGCGGGGACTTCGGTGCGACCCGGGACGTCTACACACGCGTCGGCGGCTTCGACATCTCTCTGGGAGGGGTCTACGAGGACAACGACTTCGGCGTCAGGGCGCACCGCCTGGGCATCGCGGTGGATGAAGCCCCCGCGGTGCGTATCGCCTTCCGTGGGAAATGGGACCTGCGCTTCCGCACCCGACTGGCCCGACGATCGGCCTACGCTCATGCTCTGGTTGCCGACCGTTATGGGCTGAACGCTCGCTCGCATTTCCCCAGCCCCTGGGGGGAGCTGGCGCGCGCAGCTGGTAGCGCTGCTCTCATGGCGGCCGGTCGCAAACCGCGTGACTGGCCCGGGGTGTGGATGCGCCTGAACACTGCGGCCGGCCACGCTTGGGGCAAGGCCGAGGTATACGTGCCGCGGAAGCGCCGGCCGGCCAGCGCCCTAGGAGTCGGCATGGCCATCACGAGGCAGGGGGAGGAGCGCGCATGAAAATCCCCGGAGGTGCCACCGCTCGCCGTCTCCTTCTTGTCGCGTCGCGTTCCGAAGTCCTCCCGAACCGCCTGCGTCCCGTCCTCCTCGCACGGCTCGGCCTGCAGGGCGCCCGGGAATCCTGGTTCTCCGCTGAGGTGAGGGTGCTGGACCCCTCGGCGCTGACCATGCAAGAGGGGTGCTATCTCAACCGTGAGGTCTTCATCGACAACGGCCCCGTTGCCTTGGGGCGGAACGTCTACATGGGTCCGCGGTCCATGATCATCACCGCGAAGCACCCGATCGGCGGGCCGGAGATGCGGGCCGGAAAAGGTGGGCCGGAGCCGGTGGTGGTCGGCGACGGCACGTGGATCGGGGCCGGCGCGATCATCCTTCCGGGACTGAAAGTCGGTGCAGGGTGCATCATCGCGGCCGGCGCCGTCGTCACCAAAGACTGCGAGCCGAATGGCCTGTACGCCGGTGTGCCCGCCCGACGAGTTCGCGATGTGGACGGGGAGGCCGGCACATGAACGAGTCGGCGGTTGCCGGTACACCGATCGTCAGTGTGATCGTCCCGGCGAAGGATGCTGCTCAGTGGATCCCCGAGCAGCTGCGCGCGCTGGCCTCCCAGGTGCATGCCCCCTCCTTTGAGGTGGTCATCGGGGACAACGGCAGCACCGACGGAACGCGCGAGGCCGCGTTGCAGGAGCCGGTTCCCTTCACCGTGCGGGTTGTCGACGCTTCGGGACCGGCGAGCGCGTCCCACGGGCGCAACGTGGCGGTTCGGGCAGCGCGGGGGAGGATCCTGCTCTTCTGCGACGCTGATGACCTCGTGGGCCGCGCGTGGGTGCGATCCCTCACCGACGCCGTCGTGGACGATCCCTCTCGAATCGCCACCGGTGCACTCCACCACGGGCGCTTCAACTCGCCCGAGGTCCTCGCCGCCTACCGGATCGGACCGGACCCCAAGGTCGACGAGCTCGCCCGCCCGACGACGGTGAAAGAGAACCCCGGCGGCTTCGCCGGCCATCTTCAGACAGTGGCCGGGGGCAACTTCGCGATCCACCGATCGGCGTACCTCGCCCTCGGGGGGATGGACGCCTCGTATCCAGGTGGCGCGGAGGAGACGGACTTCGCCTGGCGGGCCCAGCAGGCCGGGATGCGGGTGGTGAGTGTGCCCCAGGCGGTCGTCCACTATCGGCTCAAGTCCGAACCACGAAGCCTGTTCCGGCAGCAGCGCATCCAGCAACGCGGTCGCATCTACCTGTGGACCCGCTATCGTGACAGCCCGATGCAAGGGCCCAGTCTGAAGGGGTCCGCTTTGGAGGTGGTGCGAGGCGCGGCCGCCTTCCCGGCATCGCGGCGTGACGAGGGGGCACAGCTCGCCTGGTCCGCCCGTGTGGGTGCTCATGTCGGCGCCCTCGAGGGGATGGTGCGATACCGCTGGGCACCGTCGGGCCGGAGGGCACGACTGCTCCGTCGGGGGCGCGGCCGGGGCACCACATGACCTGGGTGGTGACCGGTGGGGCCGGGTACATCGGCGCCCACGTGGTGCGCGCCCTGCAGGGGGCGGGCATGGACGTGGCCGTCGTCGACGACCTCTCGACCGGGTTCGCGGACTTCGTGCCCGCCGACGTGCCCCTGCTCCGGGCCGACGTCGGTGACGTCGGGCAGGTGGCGGCGTTCCTGACGCGCGTGGGCGCCGCCGGCGTCGTGCACGTGGCCGGGTACAAGTTCGCGGGCGAGTCCGTCCGCGAGCCGCTGCCCGCCTACCGCGTGAACGTGCGCGGCACCCTGGGCGTGCTCGAGGCGATGGAGCGGGCCGAGGTCCCCGCCGTCGTCTTCTCCTCCTCGGCGGCCGTGTACGGCACCCCGGACGTGGAGCGCGTCACGGAGGCGACGGCGACCGCCCCGGAGTCCCCCTACGGGGAGAGCAAGCTGATCGGGGAATGGCTGCTCGCAGACCAGGGCCGGGCCACGGGACTCCGGCACACGAGCCTGCGCTACTTCAACGTGGTCGGCTCCGCGGATCCGGCGCTGTCCGACACGAGCCCCCACAACCTCTTCCCGCTCGTGTTCCGCGCCCTGGACCGCGGCGAGCGCCCGCGCCTGTTCGGCGCCGACCACCCGACGCCGGACGGTACGTGCGTGCGGGACTACGTCCATGTGGCCGACGTCGCCCGGGCCCATGTGGCCGCCGCCCGTGCGCTCGCGGAGGGCCGGGCCCTGGCCCCGGTCTACAACCTCGGCTCCGGGGCGGGCACCTCGGTCCGGCAGATCATCGAGGCCGTCGGCCGGGTCACCGGGCGCGACGTCGACCCGGTCGTGGAGCCGCGCCGTCCCGGGGACCCCGCGCGCATCGTGGCGGACGGCTCCCTCGCCGCGCGTGACCTCGGGTGGGAGAACCGCCACACGGTCGAGGACATGGTCCGCTCCGCGTGGGAGGCCCGACGGCCGCCCGAGACGCGCTGAGGCTCAGACCTCGTCCCAGCGGGTCGGGGCGTCCGAGCGCAGTGGGCGCAGCGTCCCCCGCGGGTACCAGGCCGCGTCCGTGAGCGGCTGCCCGGCCAGGAGGGCCTCCCACGCAGCGCGCAGGGCGTCGTCGTCGAGGGCCCCGAGCCGGCGCCAGTGGTACGCCTTGTCCTCGGAGGTGTCGGCGAGCGCGATCGCCTGCGCGCCGGTGCGGCTCTTGCGGGCGAACTGCTCGAAGGAGCGCCACGGCAGGTGCAGGATCCGCAGGCCCTCAGCGCGGACGCCCGGACGCAGGACCTCGTGGTTGCCCATCTCGAGGACGGCCCCGGAGCGCGGGCGGAACGCGACCTTGACGTCGAAGTGCGCGGTCGTGTCCAGCAGCGGGCCGGAGCCGTCCGCCGCCGGGAACGCGTTGTGCATGACGGCGCGCAGCACGGGTGCGTCGGTGGCGGCCAGGGCCTCGGCGAGCGTGCCCTCGGCGCCGAACCACAGCTCGTCGGCGTCAAACGGCACCACCCACGTGGCGCCGGCGGCGGAGGCCAGGTCGGCCAGCCGGGTCATCTTGGCCGACTGCACGTAGGCCGGCTCCCGGTCCGCGCCGACGACGAGCCCCGGGATCTCCTCGGCCAGTCGGCGCAGGATGTCCGGCGTCGCGTCTTTCGACCCGTTGTCCACGACGACGATGTGCGGGATCCCCTGGTCCGCGAGGTGGCGCACGGAGCGCTCGATCACGTCCGCCTCGTCGCGGACCATCGCGACGGCGCACGGGCCGGACATCGCCGGCAGCTCCGGCAGGTCGAACCCGGCCGAGGCGAGGGCGTACTCGCGGGCGAACCGCTCCGAGCCGCGGACGGCGGCGGCCTGACGGACCACCTCCCGGGCACGGCGGAGGAGGAACAGGCGGTGCTTGGCCTGGCGGGCGAGGTCGAGGGGGGAGGGCATCGGGTCTCCTGTCGGGTGCGGCGGGTCGGAGGGCAGTCCGGGGGGCGACGTTCAGCCCAGGGCGGCCAGCTCCGCGTCGAGGCCCGGGGGGAGGGGCCAACCCATCGCGGTGCAGAGCCGCTGCAGGCGCAGCCGCCAGTCCAGCTCCCGGCGGGCCCGGCGCCGCTGCTCGGCGGCCCGCTCCGGAGTCCAGGCCGCGGCGGCCTCCGCAAGCACGGGCCAGGCCTCGGCGCGGGAGTCGGGCGAGACCTCGAGCGTGGCCTCCGGCCACAGGAGCGTGGCCGCGGACCGCGGGGCGACGCCGGCCACGCGGCATCCCGCCGCGAGGGCGTCCGTCCATCGGCCCGTGAGGTAGTCGCGGGTCGGGTGCGTGTACGGGGCAGGGCTGACGAGGTTGGAGAACGCGAGCACGAGGCGCGCCTGCGCCAGCGCGGCGCGGACGGCCTCCTGGTTCCGCAACGGATCCGGCGACGACGGCGGCCGGCCTCGGAACGCGAGGCCGTGGTCCTGCGCCTCGCGGGCGGTGCGGGCGTCGTCGTCCCAGGCTTCCGGCTGGCGGCCCAGGCGCAGCAGGTCGACCGGGCGGGGGCCGTCGTCGGCGGCGACGGCGAGGGTGTCCGAACCCCACGGCAGCGCGTCCACGGGGCGGCCGGTCAGCGCGGCCCACTCGTCGACGAGGTCCGGGTCCGTCACGAACAGACGGTCGAAGTGGGGCCGGTGCCGGGCGATCCCGGCGATCCGGTCGGTCCAGAACGAGTCGACGACCCAGGCCGCCGTGGACTCGTGCCCGGGCCACCACAGGTCCCGGCGCGCGGCCAGGGCGAGGGCGGCGGGGTTGCCGGCGAGCACCAGGAGGCGGCGCCCGCGGGCCCGCCGGCCGCGCGGCAGGAGCACGGACGCGCGCTGGACCCACGAGGCGGCGCCGCGGTCCTCGATCTCGACGAGTCGGCCCTCGAGCAGTCGCGCGGCCAGGCGCGCGAGGATGTCGACGGGACCCCAGCCGCTGCCGCCGGGACGGACGTAGAGGACGTCGACGCTCATACGGCCAGCCTAGGCGTCGCACGATCCAGTCGGGGGCGAGGGCCTGGCCCGTACGCTGAGATCGGGTACGTCGGTTGTGGCGGCGGAATTGAGGAGGCCACCGATGCGGAGCCTGATGAGGATGAGGACGCCCCGAGACATTGCTGCCGGCGTGCTGGCCACGGTGCGCCGCGCCGACCCTCCCGTGATCTGGGGGGCAGAGCCGATGAACGGCGGCAACTTCCTCTACCTGTGGGCCACGGCCTGGGTGCGCCGCCGGGAGACGGGACGTCCGTGGCTGGTGCGCTACAAGCCCAAGATGGAGCCGTGGTTGACGGAGTTCCCCGCCCTCAGGGATCTCACGGTGCGGGAAGAGGATGTGTCCTTCCGGCAAGAGCGAACGGTCGAGTGGGGCCAGCAGACCTACCAGGACTGGTTCTTTCGTGACCTCCTGGACTTCGCGCGCGAGAGGTTGTTGGCGAGCAGCGGATTTCAGGTGCGTCTGAAGCAGGTCGACCGCGGGGCAGTCGTGGTGAACGTGCGTCGGGGGGACTACTACTCCGATCCGGTCCACCGTGCCAACTTCGGGTTCGATGTCGCCGGGTACGTGCGGGCCGCCGTGGCGAGGATTCCTCGAGACGAGGCAGGTCGAATCATTCTCGTCTCCGATGACGTCGACTGGTGCCGCGAGAACCTCGGCTTCCTCTCGGCCTGGGGGGACGTGGGGACGATTCCGGGCGCACATGACATGTTCAACGACCTGGCACAGCTCGCCGGTGGGCGGCACCTGGTCCTGGCGAACTCGACGTTCTCCTACTGGGGTGGATACCTGGCTAGTGCAATGCCTGTGAACGACCGCCCGCAGAGCGTCCAGGCACCCCTGCACTTCAACCGGTTGTACGCGCGAGGTGAGTCTCCCTTGCTGCTCCCGCAATGGCTGGCGATCCCCGATGACGCGTTCATCTGACGTCGTCCAGCACGGGCTCGGCGTTGCTGCCTGTCCCCGCACCATGACTTAGGTTGAACTCATGCGTGCTGCAGGTGCCGTCAAGGCGTGCATTCTCCGAACCGTTCGACGGGGGGCGCCCGTCTCGTGGGCTCCCGAGTGGATGGGGCTGGGGAATCTCCTCTACCAGGGGTTCTGGGCGTACGAGGGGGCCTCTCTGGGGGAGCCCCGGTTCGTCTTGCTTCCCGAGAACAGGGTGGGCGTGATCGAGCTGTTCCCACGTCTCCGCGAGAAGAGATTCCTGCGGCGGTCTCACGTGCCCTTCACTGCACAGCGGGTGCGCCCGTGGGAAGAAGAGGAGCGATCAACCGGCCGCTTTGCGCCACCCCTACTTGAAGATTTCATTCGCGATGATCTCCTCCCAGGATCTGCAGTCTCCCCGGCGACGGATTCCTACGACGATGCGATCGTCGTCAATGTTCGGCGAGGCGACTACTACAGCGTCGAAAGGCATCGGGCCCAATTCGGCATGGACCAGGAGGAGTACCTGCGTTCGGCTCTCGCAGAAGCCGTGCGCACCCAGGGGCCCGTGGGTCGCATCGTCGTCATCTCAGATGGCCTCGACTGGTGTCGCGAACACGTGAATGATCTTCTCTCCGAGTTCGCCCCGGTGGAGTACGAAGACGGCGACATCGCGCATGACCTCAAGGCGATCAGCCACGCGAAGCGCCTCATCATCACCAATTCCACTTTCTCGTATTGGGGCGGATACATCGGCGACGTCCTCAATCCAGGACGACAGGTGATCGCTCCGTGGTTCTTCTCTCGAACCGAAAACGGCGGTCGCTCCCATCTTCTGGCCCCCAGCTGGACTGTCATCGAAGGCGACTTCTAGGCAGTGCGTGAGGCCGCGGAAGAGCGACTTGCCCCGATACCCTGACCCCATGCGCATCCTCGTCACCGGCGGCGCCGGGTTCATCGGATCGAACTTCGTCCATCACGTCGTCCGCGAGACCGGGCACGACGTCGTCGTCCTGGACAAGCTCACCTACGCCGGCAACCGGGGGAACCTCGCCGGCCTGCCCGAGGACCGCGTCACTCTCGAGGTGGGGGACATCTGCGACGCGGCCCTGGTGGACCGCCTGGTCGCGGAGTCGGACGCCGTCGTGCACTACGCGGCGGAGTCCCACAACGACAATTCTCTGAACGACCCCTCCCCGTTCATCCAGACGAACATCGTCGGGACCTTCGTCCTCCTGGAGGCGGTCCGCAAGCACGGCAAGCGGTTCCACCACGTGTCCACGGACGAGGTCTACGGCGACCTCGAACTGGACGATTCGGCGAAGTTCACCGAGACCACCCCGTACAACCCCTCCAGCCCGTACTCGGCCTCGAAGGCCGGCTCGGACCACCTGGTGCGCGCGTGGGTCCGCTCCTTCGGCGTGCAGGCCACGCTGAGCAACTGCTCCAACAACTACGGGCCGTACCAGCACATCGAGAAGTTCATCCCGCGCCAGATCACCAACCTGATCGACGGCGTCCGGCCCCGCCTCTACGGCCAGGGCATCAACGTCCGGGACTGGATCCACACGGAGGACCACTCCTCGGCCGTGCTGCGCATCCTCGAACGCGGCGAGATCGGCCGCACATACCTGATCGGCTCGGACGGCGAGAGGAACAACAGGGAGATCGTGGAGATCCTCCTCGAGCTCTTCGACCGCCCCGCGGACGACTACGACCTCGTCGCTGACCGCCCCGGCCACGACCTGCGCTACGCGATCGACAACACCGCCCTGCGCACCGAGCTCGGCTGGGAGCCGCAGTTCACGGACATCCGCGCCGGCCTGGCGGACACGGTCCGCTGGTACCGCGAGAACGAGGCCTGGTGGCGCCCGGCCAAGGACGCCGTCGAGGCCACGTACCGCGCCCAGGGCCAGTGAGGGGGAAGCGCTGATGCAGATCACCGAGACCGCCATCCCCGGTCTGCTCGTCCTCGACCTCGACGTCCACGGGGACAACCGCGGCTGGTTCAAGGAGAACTGGCAACGGGAGAAGATCCGCGCCCTCGCCGCCGAGCACCCCCGCCTCGCCTCGCTCGCCCCGGTGCAGAACAACATCTCCTTCAACGACGCCGTCGGCACCACCCGCGGCATCCACGCCGAGCCGTGGGACAAGTACGTGGCCGTCGCCCACGGCCGGATCTTCGGCGCCTGGGTGGACCTGCGCGAGGGGCCGTCCTTCGGCGCCGTCGCCACCGTGGAGCTCGGCCCGGAGAAGGCCGTCTACGTGCCGCGCGGGGTGGGCAACTCCTACCAGACGCTCGAGCCGGACACCGCCTACACGTACCTGGTGAACGACCACTGGTCCGCCGATGCGCAGGGCCAGTACACGTTCCTCAACCTCGCGGACCCGACGGCGGCCATCGCCTGGCCCATCCCGCTCGAGGACGCCGAGCTCTCGGACAAGGACCGCGCCCACCCGATGCTCGCGGACGTCACCCCCATGCCGCCCGCCCCGATCCTCGTGCTGGGCGCCGGCGGCCAGCTCGGCCGCGCCCTCGCGGCCCGCGCCGAGGCCGCGGGCATCCCCGTCGAGGCCCACGGACGGGACACCTGGGACATGACCGATCCGGCCTCGTGGCCGCGGGAGCACTTCCGCGGCCTGCGCGCCGTGGTCAACGCGTCCGCCATGACCGCGGTGGACGCCGCCGAGACGCCCGAGGGTCGGGCCCAGGCCTGGGCCGTCAACGCGACCGCCGTCGCCGAGCTCGCCCGCCGCTGCACCGAGGCCGGCATCCCCCTGGCACACGTCTCCACGGACTACGTGTTCGACGGCGCCCTCCCCGTGGGGCAGGAGCACCCGGTGGACCACCCGCTCGCGCCGCTGGGCGTCTACGGCCAGTCGAAGGCCGCCGGTGAGGCCGCCGTGCGCACCGTGCCCCGGCACTGGATCGTCCGCACCTCCTGGGTGATCGGGGAGGGGAAGAACTTCGTGGCCACCATGGCCTCCCTCGCCGAGCGCGGGATCGACCCGGCCGTCGTCGCGGACCAGCACGGCCGCCTCACCTTCGCCGACGACCTCGCCGACGCCCTGCTGCACCTGGTCACCACGGACGCGCCCACGGGCACGTTCCACATGACCAACAGCGGCGACGTGGTCACCTGGCACGACGTCGCCCGGTGGGTCTTCGAGGACACCGGCCACGACGCCGGGCGCGTCTCCGCCACGACCACCGCCGCGTACATGGCCGGCAAGGAGGGCGTGGCCCCGCGGCCGACCAACAGCGCCCTCGACCTCGGGCCCCTGGCCGCCGTCGGCTACACCGCCCCGGACCAGCGTGGACGCCTGCGAGACCACCTGTCCTGAGCCGGTGATATCCTGTCCGGGTTGCCCAGGCGAGGGAGCGCACGCTCCGTGATCGACGAGGCCGCCGTCGCGCGTCAGCATGCTGACCCGCCGCGGCACTGAAGCCCCCTCCTGGCCGCATCCCGCGCCGCCCCCCGGCTGCGCGGCCGAGACCCCCACAGGAGGACGCATCATGTCTGACCAGCTCAAGATCAAGGTCACCCGCCGCACCGACTTCGGCAAGGGTGCCGCCCGCCAGGCCCGCCGCGCCGGCCTGATCCCCGCCGTCGTCTACGGCCACGGCCAGGAGCCCGTGCACCTGCTGCTGCCGGCCCAGGAGACCACCCTGGCCGTCCGCAACCCCAACGCCCTGCTCACCGTCGTGAACGAGGCCGGCGAGGAGCACCTGGTCCTGCCCAAGGACATCCAGCGCCACGCCATCAAGGACACCGTGGACCACCTGGACCTCATCGAGGTCCGCCGCGGCGAGAAGGTCATCGTCGAGGTCACCGTGCAGGTCGAGGGCGAGGTCGCCCGCGGCAACGAGTACGTGCTGGACTACGTCACCGTGCCGGTCGAGGCCGACGCCACCGACCTGCCCGAGGCCGTCACCATCTCCATCGAGGGCCGCGAGGCCGGCGACCACGTGTACGCCCCGGACGTGCAGGTCCCCGCCGGCGCCACCCTGCAGCTCGAGGACGACATCGTCATCGCCACCGTCTCGGAGGTCGTCGAGCAGGACCTCGGCGACGAGTCCGTGCAGGAGGAGCAGGCCGCCGAGTCCGCTGAGGACGAGCCCGCCGAGGGCGAGTCCGAGGGCTCCGAGGACTGATCACGCCGTGACGACGGGGACCACGCTCATCGTCGGGCTCGGCAATCCCGGGCCCGAGTACGAGCGCACCCGTCACAACGTCGGCCAGATGGTGGCGGATGAGCTCGCCTCCCGCATGGGGGTCGGGTTCACCCGCCACCGGGCCGGCGCCGTGGTGGCCACGGGTCGCCTCGGCATCGGGGGACCGCGGGTCGTGCTCGCGAAGTCCACCGGCTACATGAACGTCTCCGGACGCCCCGTCTCCGCGCTGGCGTCCTTCTACGGGATCGGCCCCGAGGACCTCGTGGTGGTCCACGACGAGCTGGACATCCCGTTCGACACCCTGCGCCTCAAGCGCGGCGGGGGAGAGGGCGGCCACAACGGCCTGAAGTCCATCACCGCCTCGCTCGGCACCAAGGACTACGCCCGCGTGCGCGTCGGCATCGGCCGACCCCCGGGTCGCATGGACGTGGCCGACTTCGTGCTGCGTCCCTTCACCAAGCCCGAGCAGGACGTCCTGCCGCTGCACGTGGACCGCGCGGCGGATGCCGTGGAGAAGCTCGTCACGGACGGGCTCGAGGCCGCCCAGCAGACGTTCCACTGAGCCTCCCGCCCCGCGGCGTGCTCGACGCGCGGGGCGGGACGGGGGCATCAGCCGCGCGCGGCTCCGCCGTCACGCTCGAGCCACGAGGACAGCGCCCGGGCCTGACGATCGACGACCTTGCCGACCATCGGCTCGGCCTTCGCCGCGAGCTTCGAGCCCACCAGCGGGATCCGGCAGACGAGGGTGCCGTCCACGGAGAACTGGGAGCCCTCACCGGCGGCGGTCAGCCGGAGGGCGCCGTCCGCCGTCGCCTTGGCGGAGGGCACGGTGATGGTGGTGGTGCCGGCGCGGGAGCCGTCCGCGGCGGGCGCGTCCCAGCGCTCCACCTGCTCCACCTGCAGGGCGGAGCCGATGAGCTTGCGGGCCATGTCCGGGACACGGTCCGGGATGCGGTCCGCGGGCAGGGATCGCACGGTGGTGACGGTCATCGAGCCCTCCGGGGAGCCCTCCACGGAGAACGAGACCAGGGAGCCGCCGAAGGACTCGACCACGGAACGGTGGAAGTCCTCGGACGCCAGGGCGGCCGCCACGGCTGCCGGCGGGTGCGGGATGGACTGCTGAGCGGAAAAGGCCACGGTGTCTCCTCGGGGTCAAGTCGGGCCGCGCCCGGCGGGCCGTGAGAGGGCCGGCACCGGTTCGCCGACGGCGATGGGCGTCCAACCCTCACCTTATATGCTGGCCTCCGCGACCCGGGTCCCGTGCACGGCGCCGGGACCGGCCGCGCGACCCCTCGTGAACCCCCTGGAAGGTGTGTCCGCCATGTCGGCACTCTGGGCCGTGGCCCTCATCATGCTCCTGAGCGGGACGGCGAAGCTCCGTTCCGGCGAGGACGTGCAGGCCACGTTCACCCGACTCAGGGTGCCCCGCCCGTTCGCGGCCCCCGCCCTGGCGCGCGCGTTCCCCTGGCTCGAGCTGCTGCTCGCCGCCGCCCTCCTGCAGCCCTTCACCCCGCTGCGTCCCGTCGTCGGCCTGGTGGCCGTGGCCCTCTTCGCCGCCTTCCTCGCGCTCGTGGTCCGGGCCCAGGGCGACGGCGTCTCCTGCGGCTGCTTCGGCGAGGCCTCGGCCGCCCCGATCTCCCGCACCACCGTGGTCCGCAACGTCGTCTTCCTGGCCCTCGCCGTCCTGGCCCTGGCCGAGGGGATCGTCTCGCTGGCGGTGCACGGCGCGGGCCTGGCCTGGCAGCCGCTCACCGCCTTCGGCGCCGGGGCGTGGGCATGGGCCCTGCTCGTGTCCGTGCTGCTCGCGACCGCCGCGTTCCTGGCCGGCCGTGAGTCCGTCCCGGCCGCACCCGACGCCGTCCCGGCGACGCCCACGCCCGAGGCCCCGGCCGTCGCCGACCCGGTCGACGGTACCGAGCCCGAACGCCACTCGTTCCCGGACGCCGTCGTGGTCGCGGACGGCGAGTACACCGGTCTGCACCGGCTGGTCGTGGACGGGGCCGTGGTGGCCCTGCGCCTGTCCACGGGGTGCGGCTCTTGCGCGCGGGTGATCGAGCGGCTGGACGAGTTCAAGGACGCGCTCGGGCCGGTCCGGCTGCGGGTCCTCATGCCCCAGCACGCCCCCGGCGCCGATGGGGCGATCCACAGCGGCGCCGTCGACGCGTCGCTCGTGCTCGCCGACCCGGCCGGCGCCGCCTCGCAGGCCCTCGGCCTGCAGTCCTTTCCCACCGCGGTGCTGCTCGGCACGGACCGGCTCACCGCCGGCGGCCCGGTGGGCGGCGCCGACGACGTCCTCGCCTTCCTCGAAGAGATCCGGGAGATCATGACCACCGAACTGCCCGCCGCCACGGACGGCTCCACCGCCACCCCGGAGGTCCGCGCATGAGCGCCCCCGAGACCACCCCCGTCCTCGCCCCGCTGCTGCCGCGCCTGCGCGCCGAACGCGCGCTCGAGGCGGCCTCCGCCTCCGCCTCCCGGCCGCTCGAGGCCCGGGGCGTCGAACTGGAGATCGGCCTGCCCGACGGCGCCCGCGCGCCCCTGCTGACCGTCCTCGCCGAGGCGCTGGCCGAGGGCCACGGCGAGCGCGCCGCCGTCCTCGTGGTCACCGCGACCACCCGCGAGGCCGAGGACCTCGTGACCGACCTGGCCGCCTGGGCCCCCGCCGGTGCCGCCGCGCTGTTCCCGTCCTGGGAGACGCTGCCCCACGAGCGCCTGTCCCCGCGCTCGGACACCGTGGGCGCACGCCTGGCCGTGCTGCGCCGCCTCGCCCACCCCGAGGAGCATGCGGAGGGCCCGCTGCGCATCGTCGTCGCCCCCGTGCGCGCCGTGCTGCAGCCCCTCGTGGCCGGGCTCGGCGAGCTGAGCCCGGTGACCCTGCGGACGGGGGAGGAGCGGGACTTCGACGGCGTGGTGGCCGCGCTCGCGGACGCCGCCTACTCACGCGTGGACATGGTCAGCCGACGCGGCGAGTTCGCCGTGCGCGGCGGGCTGATCGACGTGTTCCCGCCCACCGAGGACTACCCCGTGCGCATCGAGTTCTTCGGCGACGAGGTGGAGCAGATGCGCTGGTTCTCCGTGGCGGACCAGCGCTCCCTCGAGGACACCACGGAGGACGGCTCGGGCCACCCCACCGAGCTGTATGCGCCCCCGTGCCGCGAGCTGCTGATCACGGACCACGTGCGCCGGCGCGCGAAGGAGCTGATCCCGGCCATGCCCGCCGCCGCGGACATGCTGGACCGGATCGCCGAGGGCGTGGCCGTGGAGGGCATGGAGTCCCTCTCCCCGCTGCTGGCCGAGGCCATGACGTCGCTGCCCCGCATGCTGCCCGCAGGCTCGCTGACCGTCCTCGTGGAGCCCGAGCGCCTGCGCGGCCGCGCCGACGACCTGCTGGCCACCAACGAGGAGTTCCTCCAGGCCGCGTGGGCCGGCGCCGCGCAGGGCGCGGTCGCCCCGGTGGACGTGGCCGGGGCGGACCAGTCCGCCGCGGGCGGCTTCCTCACGGTGGCCGAACTCCGCGCCGCCGCGCTCGAGCAGGACCAGGGGTTCTGGTCCGTCACCGCGCTGGTCTCGGACGACGAGCTGCTGCCGGACGCCGCCACCCTGCGCGCCACCCTCGGCGTCCCGCAGACCTTCTCGGGCGACATCGAGGCCATGGTCGCGCACACCCGCGTCCGGCTCGCGGAGGGGTGGCATGCCGTGGTCCTCACCGACGGCCCCGGCTCCGCCCGCCGTCTCGCCGAGCTCACCACGGAGGCCGGCCTCACGGCCGCCGTGGTGGACGGGCCCCTGCCCGCGGACCTCGCCCCGGGGCGGGTCTCCATCGCGACGGCGCCCGTCGGCTCCGGCTTCACGATCCCGGACGCGCAGATCGCCCTGATCACGGAGCACGACCTCTTCGGCCGGCACCGCACCGCGGGCACGCGCGCCCCCGGGGCACGGCTGGCCCGGAAGCGGCGCAACGCCGTCGACCCGCTGACCCTGCAGCCCGGCGACCACGTGGTGCACTCCCAGCACGGCATCGCCCGCTTCGTAGAGCTGCAGCGCCGCAAGGTCACCGGCGGCCCGCGCACCGCCCCCGGCGCCGAGGAGTCCTACCGCGAGTACCTCGTGCTCGAGTACGCGCCCTCGAAGCGCGGCGCCCCGGGCGACCGGCTGTTCGTGCCCACCGACCAGCTCGACCTGATCTCCACCTACGTGGGCGGGGAGACGCCGTCGCTGTCCAAGATGGGCGGCTCGGACTGGGCGCAGACCAAGTCCAAGGCCAAGCGCGCCACCCGCGAGATCGCCGGCGAGCTCATCCGCCTGTACTCGGCCCGCATGGCCTCGCGCGGCCACGCGTTCGCCCCGGACACCCCGTGGCAGGGCGAGCTGGAGGAGGCGTTCCCGTTCATCGAGACGCCGGACCAGCTGACCACCATTGAGGACGTCAAGAAGGACATGGAGGCGGCCGTCCCCATGGACCGGCTCGTCTCCGGCGACGTCGGCTTCGGCAAGACCGAGGTGGCCGTGCGCGCCGCGTTCAAGGCGGTGCAGGACGGCAAGCAGGTGGCCGTCCTCGTCCCGACGACGCTGCTCGCCCGCCAGCACCACCAGACGTTCTCCGACCGGTTCGCCGGCTTCCCCGTGAAGGTGGCCGCGCTCTCCCGGTTCCAGACCGCCAAGGAGTCCAAGGAGGTCATCGAGGGGCTCGCGCACGGCGAGGTGGACGTGGTGATCGGCACCCACCGGCTGCTCTCCGACCAGGTGCAGTTCAAGGACCTGGGCCTGGTGATCGTGGACGAGGAGCAGCGCTTCGGCGTCGAGCACAAGGAGGCGCTGAAGAAGATGCGCACCAACGTGGACGTGCTCGCCATGTCCGCCACGCCCATCCCGCGCACCCTCGAGATGTCCCTCACCGGCATCCGCGAGACCTCCACGCTGGCCACCGCCCCGGAGGAGCGCCACCCCGTGCTCACCTCGGTGGGCCCGTACTCGGACCAGCAGGTCACCGCGGCCATCCGCCGCGAGCTGATGCGCGAGGGCCAGGTGTTCTACGTGCACAACCGCGTCACCACCATCGACAAGGTGGCCAAGCGCATCGCCGAGCTGGTGCCGGAGGCGCGGATCGCCGTCGCCCACGGCAAGATGAGCGAGGCCCGGCTCGAGCAGATCATGGTGGACTTCTGGGAGCGGAAGTTCGACGTGCTCGTCTCCACCACGATCATCGAGACCGGCCTGGACATCGCCAACGCCAACACCCTGATCGTGGAGGACGCCCACCGCTACGGACTCTCGCAGCTGCACCAGCTGCGCGGCCGCGTGGGCCGTGGCCGCGAGCGGGCGTACGCGTACTTCCTGTACGACCCGCAGAAGCCCCTGGGCGAGGTGGCCCTCGAACGGCTCAAGGCCGTGGCCACCCACAACGAGCTCGGGGCGGGCATGCAGCTGGCCATGAAGGACCTCGAGATCCGCGGCGCCGGCAACCTGCTGGGCGGGGAGCAGTCCGGGCATATCGCCGGCGTGGGCTTCGACCTCTACCTGCGGATGGTGGGTGAGGCCGTGGCCGACTTCAAGGGCGAGGAGGACACCGCGCCCGCCGAGGTGAAGGTGGAGCTCCCGGTCAACGCCCACCTGCCGCACGACTACGTGCCGGGGGAGCGGCTGCGCCTGGAGATGTACCGCAACCTCGCCCAGGCCGCGGACGACGCCGCCGTGGACGCCGTGGTGGAGGAGCTCAAGGACCGCTACGGCCCGCTGCCGGAGCCGGTGGAGGCGCTCGTCGCCGTCGCCCGGTTCCGCAACCGGGCCCGGGCTGCGGGCGTCACCGAGGTCATGCTGCTGGGGCAGAACGTGAAGTTCGGCCCCGCCGCGGACCTGCCGGAGTCCCGTCAGATGCGCCTGACCCGCATGTACAAGGGCGCCCAGGTCAAGCCGGCCCTGAACGGCGTCCTCATCCCGCGGCCCAAGACCAAGCCGGTCATGGGTCAGGACCTCGTGGACGTCCCGCTGCTCGAGTGGGCGCAGCAGGTGGTCGACGCGATCTTCGCGCCGGAGGGCTGAGCCGGGTCAGGCCGTCCGCACGCGGACGAGGACGCCGTGTGCCTCGAGCATCTCGAGGAAGGCGTGGACGTCGGCCGCGACGTCGGCGGGGGCGAGGCCGAACGCCTCCGCGACCTGGACCGTGACGTCCGTCGTCGCCAGCGGCGCCGGCGGATCCGCGACCAGGTCGTCCTCCGGGGTGCGACCGCCCACGAGGACGTCCCAGATCACGTCGCCCGAGGCACTCAGCAGCAGCGGCTGACCGGCCTCGAGCGTCATGACGGCGGCTGGGCCGCCGGCGGTGCGGCCCCACGCGATGTCGGGGGCGAGCGCCCAGCCCTCGGTGGTCTCAACGGCCACGGCGCACCGCCTTCGTCCAGGCCCAGACGGCCAGTGCGCCGAGCCGGGCGCGCTGCTCGCGCCACAGGTCCGCGCGGGTGACGGGCCGGCCCAGGCGCATCTGCAGATGGGGGCGGTTCACCGGGATCGTGCGCGCCACGAGGGCGGCCCGCTCCCGCACCGTGGCGGCCGACTGCCACCGGGTGCGGAACAGCTCGAGACCGCTCTGGCTCTCGTGCAGCGCCGCGAAGAGGGTCAGCTGCCGGGGGTCGACGCCGTCGGCGGCCTCGCCCGTGGCGACGTGCCAGGCCGCACCCGCGTCCAGGCGGTGGGCTTCCCGCCGCAGGGCCGCCCAGCTCCCGGCGGGCAGGGACTCCCGGATGTGCCGGACGTCGTGCGCGCCGCGATACGGGTCGCGGGCCGCGTGGACGATGACGACGAGCCGCTGGTGGCGCGGGCTCGGCACCGGAACGGGCCGGCCGGCGATCACGAGGGGGGCGCGTTCGCTCCACAGGGTGTCGAAGGCCGCCTCGGGGGACGGGCCGAGGCCGGGGAAGAGCCGATGCACGTCCACATACCCGAGCTGGTCATGCCAGAGCGTGGCCGCATGCTGGAAGATCGACCCCTCCGAGAAGGTGGCGACCGGTTCCCAGCCGTGGGAGCACAGCAGTGCGATGACGGCGGCGGCATCGGTGGGATGGACCAGCAGGTCCACGTCCGAACTGCGGCGGTGATCGGGGTAGACGCCGGGCTCGGTGGCGTAGCCCTTGAGGTGCAGGGCGCGGATGCCGGCTCGGTCCAGCAGGTGCGCGATGCGAGCGTGGGCGAGGCGGACGCGGACCTCGAGCTCCAGTGACGGCGGGGCGGCCGGTCGCGGTCCCGTCGCTCGTTCGCCCATGGCCGCGAGCTTAGTCGACGGAAAGGTGGGCCCCTCATCCACACGGGCACACCGGGAGGCTGGCGACGAGCTGGGCGATCCGTCTACACTGTCTTTGAGACCTCCACAGCCGATTCTCATGAAGGGTGTCGCGGGGGCTCTTGTCCACTCGCGTGACCCCTGACCCCGTTCGGGCGCGAAAGCCACACCTCGACTCGAAACGAGTGAAGCCCATGCAGAAGAACACCTCCACCCTCTCCCGTCGCAAGGTGACCGCCGGCATCGCGTGGTCGGTTCCGGCCGTCGCCGCGGTCGCCGCCGCCCCGTTCGCCGCCGCCTCCCCGACCGGCTGTGCCGACGTGACCACGGGCACCGCCGTGAAGCACCAGGGCGGCGGCCACTCCGATGGCATCAAGCAGGCCTACGGCTTCACCATCACCATCACCAACACGTCGCCCACCCCCGTGTACGTCAACCCGGGCACGGTGACCGTGGTGTTCGGGGGCCACGACACTCGGACCGGTGAGGCGCGTCTCTACACCGCCAGCCCGTGCGAGGAAGGCAGGCGGCTGGCCGCGATGGACCCCGAGCTGCTCCTGCAGCCGGGCGAGTCCAAGACCTACTACTACGTGGTGAACAACACCGGCAACTCGGCCGAGGAGTCCGGCTGCGTCGAGGGCAAGCTGCAGCTGGCCCTGCCGACGGGCGCTCCTGAGGGTGCTGATCTCTGCAACGACGGCATCGTCGAGTTCAGCAACTGCTTCACGACCACCCCGCCCACGGCGAAGTGCTGATCAGCTGAGCGCCACCGCGAAGGGCCCCGCCTCCTCAGAGGCGGGGCCCTTCTGCATCCCCGGGCCCCGCGCCGTCGATGCGACGACCTGGCCACGCGGCCGCGCGTGGTCAGCCGCGCGTCGTGTCCCCCGTACTCCCGGCCGCCGCGTCGGCGGCGTCCCGGGGCGCCTGGTAGTAGACGTCGTAGCTGCCGCCGTCCGCGCCGTAGCCTCCGCCGTAGTAGTCCGAGCCCACGCCGGAGGCCGGGGTGCCGTTGAGCACGACGCCGAGCACCCGGGCGTTGACGCCCGCGAGCATGTCCCGGGCCACCTCGAGGTGCTCCTTGCGGGTCTTGCCGTGGCGGACCACCAGGACGGTGCCGTCCACCGCCGTGGCGAGCAGGGTGGAGTCCGTGACGGGCAGCACGGGCGGGGCGTCCACGAGCACCATGTGCGTCTCGGCGAGGGCGGTGAGCAGATCCCTCATCCGCTCGGAGCCGAGCTGCTCGGACGGGTTCGGAGGGGTGCGGCCGGCCGGCAGGAGGAGCAGCCCGTCCTCGCCCACGGGGATCAGCACGTCCTGGAGGGCGACGTCCCCGTTGAGGACCTCGGACAGGCCCACACGGCCGTCGACGCCGAACTGCAGGGCCTGGCGGGGGCGCCGCAGGTCGGCGTCGATGAGGATCACCGGCTGGCCGGCGGCCGCCACGGTCAGGGCCAGGTTGCCGATCACCGTCGACTTGCCCTCGCCGGGGTTGGAGCTGGTGAACGCGATGGTGCGGGGCGGGTCGTCCACCGCCGCGAACCGCAGGTTGGTCCGCAGCTGGCGCACCGCCTCCGACGCGCGGGGGGAGAGGGGCGCCATCGGCGCCGTGCGGTCCGCCTTCATGCTGGGGTCCAGGGGGATGGCGCCGAGCAGGCCCGCCCCGCCCGCCACCTGGGCGTCCGTCGTCGTCCGCACGTTGACGTCCAGCAGCCGCCGCAGGAACGCGGCGATCAGACCGAGGACGAGGCCTGCGCCCAGGCCGTACAGCAGGTGGCGCACGCGGTCCGGGCTCGAGGGCGCGGCCGGCGCGAGGGCGTCCTCCATGGCCGTGACCGTGACATTGGACGTCGGATCGAGCTCGTTCGCCACGTCGGCGGTCGCCACGAGGGCCCCGTTGGCCAGTGCGGCGGCCTGCTGGGCGTCGGGGGCCACGGCGGACACCGTGATGAGGTTCGAGTTCGGCACCAGGGCGGCGCTCATGGTCGCGCCGGCGGTGTCCAGGCCCTCGGCGGCGATCCGCTCGCGGACCGTGCGGCTGTTGATCAGCGGGATGTAGGACTGGGCGCGGGTCTGGGCGGTCTCAGTGCCGGAGATGCTCGCCTCCCCCTCCACCGTGACGAACGCGGTCGAGGTGGCGGTGTACAGCGTGGGCTGCAGCAGCGAGTAGAGGAGCCCCAGCGCCAGGCCGAGGGCGGCGCACCCCAGGATCACCAGGCGGTTCGCACGCAGCACACGGAGGAAATCGATGATGTTCATGGGGTCCCAGGGTCGGAGGGCAGCGACTCAGGTCACTCTAACAAGCGGGACAGCCCATTCCTTTGCACTCGTCTACGCTGGGCGTGGGGCGGAGACGCGCCCCGGCAGGGCGACGGAGGAGCGGTCATGAGGGTGGGGCAGGACGCGCACGGACAGCGGCACGCCGACCCCCGCTACGTGGCCCTGCAGGCGGAACGGGAGAGGCACGCCCGCGCCGCCGCCCGCGGCACGTCCGTGTGGTCGGCCGACCAGGACGCCGCCGTCCCGCGCGAGCCCCTGCGCATCCCCGAACTGCTGCTCGGGGCCCTGCTGGCCATGGAGGCGTTCGGCGTCCCTCTCGGCCCCGTGGGGCTCCCGCTGAACGAGGCGGGCATGCTGCTGCTGCTGGCCCTGGCGCTGTGCCGACGGTCCCGCCGCGATGTCTCCGCCCTCGGGCTGACCGCCGTGCTCGCCGCCGCCGTGCTGCTGTTCCTCGCGATCGTCTCCGTGTCCCAGGGCATCCCGGACCTGGAGTGGCTGCGCCGGTGGGTGCGGATGGCGGCCCTCGTCGGGCTCGTCGGCTGCATCGCCGGCGGCCGGCTCAGCCTGCGCTCGCTGGCCGTCGGGCTCGGCGCCGCTCTGGCCCTGAACGTGCCCCTCTTCTACGCCGGCCTCGTCCCCGCGCCCTACGGCAGTTTCCTGACCGGCGTCCTCGCGGACAAGAACGTGGCGGGCCTCTACTACGCGGCCATGCCGGTCCTGGCGCTCGCCCTGGTGCGGGCGCGGCGGTGGAAGCTGATCCTGCTCGTCGCCGCCGCGGTGTGCGTCGTCCTCACGGGCTCCCGCACCTCCATGGCGGGCTTCGCCTGCGCCGTCGTGTGGCTCTGGCTGACGCCGCGGATGGGGGCGGGTCTGCGCCTGGTCCTGCTGGCGGTCCTCGCCTGGGCGGTCGCGTTCGCCGAGGAGAACCTGGCCCGCATCGCCTTCTTCGCGGACCGCACCGGCACGGACTGGCTGCGCTCGAACATCCAGGCCGAGACGGCCGTGCGCGTCGCGGAGACGCCGTGGTACGGCCGGGGCCTCACCACGGCGTATGTGGACTTCGGCGGTGCCACGTGGCACTACCACAACTCCTACGCGGGCCTCTACACCGAGGGCGGCGTCGTGCTCCTCCTCGCCGTCCTCGGCGCGTATGCATTCTTCGGGCTGCGCCTGTTCAGCGCCCGGCTGCGCACCCCCTCGCGCGTGGCGGTGGAGGCGGCGGCCGTCGTCGTGTTCGTCTCCGCGACGCAGCTGGGCGAGGTGTTCGTCACGATCCCGAGCATGCTCGTCGTCGCCGCCGGAGTGACCCTCTGGCTCGACGAGCGGGACGCCCCGCTCGAGAGCGAGGTGCTCGAGCGGCGCCGTCGTCGGGTCCTGGCCGCGGCGCGCCGGGGGCAGCGCGCCCCGTCCTCCGGCGGGCACGCCGTCCCCGATCTCTGAGGCCGACCGGTCAGGCGCCCGTCGGCTCCTCATCCTCCACGAGGTCCCCGTCGAGAGCCCGGGCGATCTCCCACGCCAGCAGCTCGACGATCGGCTGCGCGGTCTGCGCCATCGCGGCGTAGCCCTCGGCGGGGCCGCGGAACGGGTCCGGCAGATCCGCGTCCGGCCGCTCCCCGTGGGCGATCAGGCGGGAGCGCAGCTCGGCCAGCGCGGTCACGAGCGCGGTGACGCCCGCGCCCGGAGGGACCGCCGCGGCGAGCTCCTCGCCGTGGTCGCGCAGAAGGGTGCCGATGCCGAGGATCGTGAAGGTCCGGCGCACCGCCGCGGGGTCCTCGCGCAGCACCTCGTCCAGGTGGTCGTCCGTCGCGGTCAGGACGAGGTCCTGGCCCGCCAGCGAACGCCCGGTCAGCTGCTGCGGTCGATGCTGTGTCAGCGCGGCGCGGACTCGGCGGCTCGGCGCGAGGTCGAGCAGCGGTCCGGGGACGGTCAGCGCCTGGTTCGGTTCCGTGCCCGCGCTCGTGACCTCCGCACGGCCCCGGTCGCCGAGCAGGGCGTTGAGCTGCGCCTGCAGCGCGTACTCCACGTAGGCGGAGCGGCAGATGTTGCCCGTGCACACGACGAGGACGCGGGCGCTCGGCAGGACGCCGGGGGCACTGGTGGCCGGTGAGGCAGGCGCGGCCGGCTCAGCGGCCGCGGGAGCCACCGTGCGCTCGGCCGGCGTCGCACGCTGCCGCGGCGCGGCGGGGTCGGCCGGGTGGGGGCGGAACGCCGAGCCGAGCCGGAACTCGGCGAGGCGATCCTCCCGCGCCGTGGAGGCCGCCGGGGCGCCGACGTCACCGCCGTCACCCGCCGGGTGGCCGCCGTCGCGGTCCGGCACCTCGGGCTCCTCCGGCGTCGGCGGCAGGAACGGATTGCGGATCGGGGGGCGATGATCCCTGCTCATGGCTGTGTCCTCTCCGAGGCGGTCGTGACGCGCGGCAGCGCGGACGTGACGGGGTGCGGGGGCTCCACGCGTCGCAGGCGGTGCACCGGGTGCCAGCGGCGGCGCGCCCCCGTGAACGGCTTGGACAGGGGGGTGGCGAGCAGGGCCAGGCCTGCCAGCCAGCTGAGGGCGAGCGCGAGGCCGAACTTGGCGGCGTTGTCCTCCACGCCGTGGCGCATGACCCACATCAGCACCCAGCCGTGCAGCAGCACCACCACCGTGCCCGTCCGGACCAGGGCGGTGATGACGCGGCGCAGGGCCTGACCCGTCCCGGTGCGTCGGGCGAAGGAGCGCAGCAGCCCCTCCACCGTGGAACCGAACACGAGCACCATCCCCGCGGACATCAGGACGCCCACGACGGGGGTGAGCACCGGCGTGCCGAAGCCGCCGAACTTGATGTTGGGCGGCTCCAGGCCCAGCCGGACCGCGACCATCCCGAGCAGCACCAGGCCGACGCCGATGAGCGTCCGGTGGCGCCGCACGTGCGGTTGGACGCGGCGGCGGAACATCTCCCCGCTGAGGACGAACAGCAGGCAGGGCAGGGCCAACCCGACGCCCAGCGGCGTGCGGGCGATCGCGGAGTCCGGCACGAGGTGGGCCCACGCCAGCCCGGCCAGGCCCACCGCCCAGGCGACGGCGGACGGGAAGCGCTCGAGGAATCGGCGCAGCACCGTGGTGAAGAACAGGACGGAGATGAACCAGAACGCCCACCACGGGGGCTCCTGGTCCGCGCCCCCGTACCAGCCGGTGAGCATCAGGCGCCGCAGGAGGTCGGGGTCGTCGCCGAACCACGCGAACGCGGCCACGGACATGAGTGCCGCCCACACCAGGTACGGCACCATCAGGCTCCGGAAGCGGCCCCGCACGTCCTTGGCCCAGGGGCGGCCGCGCGTCCAGAAGTAGCCGGTGAGGAAGAAGAACAGCGGCATCCGCCAGATCTCCAGGTACCGGCTGAAGGTGAGGTCCGTCAGGTATGCGTGACCCAGCACCACCGCCGCGATGGAGACAAGCCGAAGGGCGTCCACCCCCGTGTTGCGGGTGGACGCCCTTCGGCGCGCGGCGGCCGGACGACCGGTGTCAGCGATCCTCGGCTCCGGGACGGCTCAGCGGTGCGCGGCGCCGGTCTCGACGGCGTGGGCGCCGGCGGCGGCGTGCTCGACGGCGGGACGGGTGTGGATGGCGGTGGTGTCCACGGTGTCGCTGCGGCCCAGGAACGCCTTGGGGATCATGAAGGCCACGGTGGCCAGGGCCAGCGCGATCAGGCCGGGGATCCAGACCGTCTCGAGCGACCAGAAGCCCATGGCGTAGAGGCAGCCGAGGAACGCGCCGAAGGCGACGATGAAGGCGATCAGGGAACCCCAGACGCCGCCCACGTTGGAGTGGTCGATGGCCTTGCCGTTGCGGATCACGTGATGCTCCTTCGGTGCGGTCCCGGCCGGGGCGGACGCCCGGCGGAAGTGATGCGAGTCAGTCGGATCCCAGGATAGCAAGCGCGGAGCTGGCCCCGATCCGGGTGGCGCCGGCCTCGATCATCGCCAGGGCGTCCGCGCGGGTGCGCACCCCGCCGGAGGCCTTCACTCCGATGTCCTCGCCCACGGTGCGGCGCATCAGCGCGACGTGCTCGACGGTGGCGCCCGCGGTGGAGAAGCCCGTGGAGGTCTTCACGAAGTCCGTCCCGGCCTCGACCGCGGCCTCGCAGGCCAGGACGATCGCGTCGTCGTCCAGCAGGGCGGTCTCCACGATCACCTTGAGCAGCGCCCCGCCGTCACCCGCGGGGCCGCCCGCATGCGCGGCCTCGGCCACGGCGCGGACGTCCGAGACGAGCCGGGCGCGGTCCCCGGCGCGGGCGGCGGCGATGTCGAGGACCATGTCCACCTCGTCCGCGCCGGCGTCGATCGCCTGCCGGGCCTCGAAGGCCTTGACCTCCGAGGCGTTGGCGCCGAGGGGGAAGCCGATCACGGTGCAGGTCAGCACGTCCGAGCCCGCGAGCTCGGCGGCCACCAGCGGCACCCACACGGGGTTGATGCAGACGCTCTTGACCCCGGCCTCGCGGGACTCGGCCACGAGGCGGCGCACGTCCGCCTCCGAGGTGTCGGCCTTCAGGGCGGTCGCGTCGATGTACTTCGCCAGCTCGGCGGTGGTGAGGGAGACGGTCATGTCCGCCAGCCTACCGAGGCTCAGCCGCCCACGAGGGCCGCCACCTCGGCCCGCAGCGCCTCGAGCCGCTCGGCGGCCGCGGCCGGATCGGCGTCCCGGGTGCCGAGGTAGCACTTGAGCTTCGGCTCGGTGCCGGAGGGACGCACGAGCACGCGGGTGCCGGAGTCGGTGGCGAACAGCAGCGCGTCCGTGGGCGGCAGCCCGTCCCCGCCGGCGGCCAGGTCCCGGTGCACGGTGACCGGCTCGCCCGCGAGCGTGGCCGGCGCCTGCTGACGCAGGGCCGCCATGGTGCGGGCGATCAGGGACAGGTCCGCCACCCGGACCGAGACCTGGGCGCTGGGCATGGCGCCGGTGACCGCGTCGACGTCGGCCAGGGCGTCCGTCAGCCCGCGTCCCTGCGCCGTGAGGGCGGCGGCCAGCTCCGCGGCCATGAGGGCGGCCGTGATGCCGTCCTTGTCCCGCACCATGTCCGGGTCCACGCAGTAGCCGAGGGCCTCCTCGTAGCCGAAGCCCAGGTTCGGGGCGCGGGAGATCCACTTGAAGCCGGTCAGCGTGACGTGGTGCGTCACCCCGTTCGCCTCCGCCAGGGCGGCCAGCTGCGGGGAGGACACCACGGAGTTCGCGGCGCTGCGGCCGGCCGCGTGCAGGGCCGGCATCGCGTGCGCGCCCAGCAGCGTCCCGACGGCGTCGCCCGAGAGCATCCGCCACGTGCGGACGCCGTCCGCGTCGGTGACGGGCGCGGCCAGGGCCAGGCGGTCGGCGTCGGGGTCGTTGGCGATCACCAGGTCCGCGTCCACCTCGGCGGCCAGGGCGAGGGCGAGGTCCATCGCCCCCGGCTCCTCCGGGTTGGGGAACGCGACCGTGGGGAAGGCCGGGTCCGGGGCGGCCTGCTCGGCCACCACGTGGACGGGGCCGAAGCCGGCGTCCTCGAGCAGGCCCGGGACCACGGCGCCGCCCACCCCGTGCAGGGGCGTGTAGACCACGCGCAGGTCGCGGTGACCGTGCCGGTCGTCGTCGAGCACGCCGAGGGCCGCTGCGCGGTAGGCCTCCAGCAGGTCCGGCCCGGCCACGGTCCAGCCGTCGTCGGCGAGCGGGATGTCCGCGGCCCACGCCGCGTGGTCGATGCGGGCGGCGATCTCCGCGTCCGCGGGGGAGACGATCTGCGCCCCCCGACCCGCCTCGTCCGTGAGCCGCCCGCCGAGGTAGACCTTGTAGCCGTTGTCCGCGGGCGGGTTGTGGCTGGCCGTGACCATCACGCCGGCGTCCGCGCTGAGATGACGCACCGCGAAGGCGAGCACCGGCGTCGGCAGCGGATCCGGCAGCAGGACGGTCTGCACGCCCGCGGCCGTCAGGACGGCGGCCGTGTCCGCGGCGAAGGCGGCTGAACCGCGCCGCGCGTCGTACCCGACGACGGCCAGCGGCGGGGACGCGTCCCGCCCGACGCCGTCCCACAGGTGGGCGGCCAGACCCGCCGCGGTGCGGCGCACCACGAGCCGGTTCATGCGGGACTCGCCCGGGCCCTCCTCGGCGCGCAGGCCGGCGGTGCCGAAGGCGAGCGGCCCGGCGAAGCGGGCGGCGAGCGCCGCCCGGGCGGCCGCGGCCTCCGGGCCGACGCCGGCGGCCGCGTCGAGCTCGGCGCGCAGAGTGTCCCGGTGCGCGGGATCGGGGTCCTCCGCCGCCCACCGCTCAGCCCGGGCGAGGACGTCCTCCGGCAGCGCGGCGACGTCGTCGTGCGGGGGATGCGCGGGCATCAGAGCCGCCCCACGATGTCCGCGAGCAGGCGCGCGATGCGTGGGCCGGCGGCCTGGCCGGCCTCCACGACCTCGGCGTGGGACAGCGGCGTCTCCGAGATGCCGGCGCCGAGGTTGGTCACCAGCGAGATGCCGAACACCTCCAGCCCGGCGTGACGGGCCGCGATCGCGTCCAGCGCCGTGGACATGCCGACGAGATCGCCGCCGAGGGCGCGCGCCATCCGCACCTCGGCGGGGGTCTCGTACTGCGGGCCGGCGAACTGGACGTACACGCCCTCGCGCAGGGACGGGTCCACCTCACGGGCGATCGCGCGCAGCCGCGGGGAGTAGAGGTCGGTGAGGTCCACGAACGTGGCGCCGGCGAGCGGGGTGGCGCCGGTGAGGTTGATGTGGTCCGCGATCAGGACGGGGGTGCCCGGGGCGATCTCCGGGTCCAGGCCGCCGCAGCCATTGGTCAGCACCACGGTGCGCGCCCCGGCGGCGGCGGCGGTGCGGACGGTGTGCGCCACGGCCTGGGCGTCGCGGGACTCGTAGAAGTGCGTGCGCGAGCCGAAGACGAGGGCGTGCGTGCCGTCCGGCAGCCGGACCGAGCGGATCACCGCGTTGTGGCCGGGCACCTTCGGGGCGTGGAAGCCGGGCACCTCGGCCAGCGGCACGGCGGCGACCTCGTCGCCGATCAGGCCGGCGGCCTCGCCCCAGCCGGAGCCGAGGACGACGGCGACGCGGTGCTCCGCCACGCCTGTCGCCCGGGCGATGGTGTCGGCGGCCGCGCGGGCCTCGGCGAAGCCCGGATGGTCGCCGGTCAGGGGGGAGTCGGGGGAGGGGCTGCTGGTCTGGTCGGTCACGTCGTGGAGTCTAGGCGGTGTCCCGTGACCGCGGGCTAGGACTTTCCCGTCCGCGGCGGACACAATGGAGCCCGTGACCGAGGAAAACAGCACCTTCATCCCGTCCCTGACCATCATCGGCGGCGGCCCCGGCGGCTACGAGGCCGCCATGGTGGCCGCGAAGCTGGGCGCCCGCGTGACCCTGGTCGAGCGCCAGGGGGTGGGCGGCGCGGCCGTCCTCACGGACGTGGTCCCCTCCAAGACGCTGATCGCCGCCGCCGACTCGATGCGCCGCGTGGGCGCCTCCGTGGACCTGGGGGTGGACCTCGGCGGGGCCGAGGCCCACGCGGACATGGGCCGGGTCGGCCACCGCATCCTGAACCTGGCCCACGAGCAGTCCTCGGACATCCGCGCGGGCCTCGAGCGGGTCGGTGTCCGGGTGATCGACGGTGTGGGCCGCGTCGTCGGCCCCCACGAGGTGTCCGTCCGCGCCCTCGACGACGCCGACGCCGGCGCCGAGCCCGAGATCATCACCTCGGACGCGATCCTCGTGGCCGTCGGCGCGAGCCCCCGGGAGCTGCCCACCGCCGTCCCGGACGGCGAGCGGATCTTCAACTGGAAGCAGGTCTACAACCTCAAGGAGCTGCCCGAGCACCTGATCGTCGTGGGCTCCGGCGTCACCGGTGCCGAGTTCGCCTCGGCCTACAACCGCCTCGGCGCCAAGGTCACCCTCGTCTCCTCGCGCGACCGCGTGCTCCCCGGCGAGGACGCCGACGCCGCCGAGCTGCTCGAGAAGGTCTTCGAGGGCAACGGCCTCAGGGTGGTCTCCCGCTCCCGGGCCGAGTCCGTCGAGCGGACCGAGACCGGCGTGCGCGTGCACCTCTCCGGCGAGGGTGCCGAGGACACCCCGTCGATCGAGGGCTCCCACGCGCTGGTGGCCGTCGGCGGCGTGCCGAACACGGCGGGCCTCGGCCTCGACGACGTGGGCGTGAAGCTGGCCGGCTCCGGCCACGTGCTCGTGGACGGCGTCTCCCGCACGTCCGTGCCGAGCATCTACGCGGCGGGCGACTGCACGGGCAAGCTCGCCCTCGCCTCGGTGGCGGCCATGCAGGGGCGCATCGCCGTGGCCCACCTGCTCGGCGACGCCCTCAAGCCGCTGCGCCCGCACCTGCTGGCCTCGAACATCTTCACCTCGCCGGAGATCGCCACCGTGGGCGTCTCGCAGGCGCAGGTGGACTCCGGCCAGTACCAGGCGGACGTGCTGCGACTGGACTTCCACACCAACCCCCGCGCCAAGATGTCCGGCGCGGAGGAGGGGTTCGTGAAGATCTTCGCGCGTCAGGGCTCCGGCACCGTGATCGGCGGCGTGGTGGTCTCGCCGCGCGCCTCCGAGCTGATCTACGCGCTCGCGCTCGCGGTCACGCACAAGCTGCACGTGGACGACCTCGCGGACACCTTCACCGTGTACCCGTCCATGTCCGGGTCGATCGCGGAGGCGGCACGCCGCCTGCACGTGCGGATCTGACCCAGAGACGACTTTCGGTCGTGAGATAGGGCCTATCTCACGACCGAAAGCGTCCATTCCCCCGATCTCACGTTCGAAAGTGCGGGCGGGGGGCCCGGGCCAGCGGGGGCCGGGGTCAGCGCGCGGCGCGGCGCTCGCGGGCCGAGGTGACGGTGTCGAGGTCCGTGTGTCGGGTCTCCGGGGAGAGCGCCAGTGCGATGACGGTGATCGCCGACGCGGCGGCCAGGTAGTAGCCGACGTAGGAGACGTCGAACTTCTGCACCAGCCAGGCGGCGATGAACGGGGTCAGCGCGGCGCCGAGGATCGAGGACACGTTGTAGGCGATGCCGGAGCCGGTGTAGCGCGTGTTCGTGGGGAACAGCTCGGGCAGCACCGCGGACATCGGCCCGAAGGTCAGGCCCATGAGCGTCATGCCCGTGGCCAGGAACGCCAGCATCAGCGGCACGTTCAGCTCCGCGCCCACGCCCATGTTCTCCGGCGAGAGCCACAGGCCGAACGAGAGGCCGAACAGCACCATGAGCACCGAGATCACGATCAGGGTGGGGCGGCGGCCGAAGCGGTCCGCCAGCAGGCCGGAGACCGGCACGAACGCCGCGAAGAACAGGATGCCGACCAGCTGCAGCACGAGGAACTCGGCGTAGGGGACGCCCAGGAAGCCGTTGGCCGGCTTGCCGATCGCGTAGGAGAGGATCCACGTGGTCATCAGGTAGAAGAGCACGTAGGTGGCGTACATCACGAAGGTGCCCAGGATCAGCTCCCACCAGTTGCGGCGGAACACCTCGCCCAGCGGCGCCTTCACGCGCTGGTCGCGGTCGAGGGCGCGCTGGAAGACCGGGGTCTCCTCGAGCTTGACGCGGACGTAGAGGCCCACGGCCACCATCACGATCGAGAGCAGGAACGGCAGGCGCCACACCCACGTGAGGAACGGGCCGTCGAGCACCGGGCTCGTGGAGTCGTGGTCGAAGCCGAGCACGAGCGTGAGGAACAGGCCGTTGGCCAGCAGGAAGCCGATCGGCGCGCCGAGCTGCGGCCACATGGCCGCCTGCGCGCGCTTGCCGTCCTTGGCGTACTCGGTGGCCAGCAGGGCGGCGCCGGACCACTCGCCGCCGAGCCCCAGGCCCTGGAAGAAGCGCAGCAGCGTCAGCATGGCCGGCGCCCACAGGCCGATCTGGAAGTACGTGGGCAGCAGGCCGATGAGGAACGTCGCGATGCCCATGGTCAGCAGCGAGCCGATGAGCGTGGTCTTGCGGCCCACGCGATCGCCCAGGTGGCCGAAGACAACGGCGCCCAGCGGCCGGGCGACGAACGCCGCGCCGAAGGTGGCCATGGAGGCCAGCAGGGCCGTGTTGTCGTCACCGCCCGCGAAGAAGATCAGCGGGAACACCGAGACGGCGGCCGTGGCGTAGATGTAGAAGTCGTAGAACTCGATCGAGGTGCCCACGAGCGAGGCGATGATGACCCGCGAGCGGGGCACCTCCTCCGCAGCGGCGACCGCGTCCAACGTGAGATCGGTGGGGGCGGTGGGGGCGCCCGGGTTCACGGGCGGGGTGGAGTGGGACATGGTGTCTCCCTGGTATGACGGGCACAGGGGGTCGCGAGCGACCACGATGTGAGACGAGGATGCGTGTCAGGCTAAGCCTCATCGCGCCGATCTGCGAGAGTCACGTCCCCGTCGTCCACCATGTGGAACCAGCCGGCGACGACGGCGCTCCCCGCCGTCGTCGCCGGCGGCTCACTCCGCGTCGGCGATGGTGGCGATCACCGTGCCGGCCGTGACCGTCTGGCCCGGCTCGACCTCGAGCCCGCTGACCACGCCCGCGCGGTGGGCCGCGAGCGGCTGCTCCATCTTCATGGCCTCCACGACCACGATCAGGTCGCCCTCGGCCACGGTCTGGCCGTTCTCGGCGGCGACCTTCACCACGGTGCCCTGCATGGGGGCGGTCAGCGCGTCCGTGCTGACGGCCGCGGCCACCGGTGCGCCGCGCTTGCCGCGGGGACGACGTCGTCCCGCACCGGCCCGCTGGGCGGCGCCGGAGATCGTGTGCAGGGCCTCGCCCCACGTGGGCAGGGTGACGTCCACGCGCTTGCCGTTGACCTCCACGGTCACGGTGTGGCGCGCCTCGCGGGGGGCCGGCTCCGCCGGGGTGAGGGCGCTCGGCTCGATGCGGTTCGCGAACTCCGTCTCGATCCACCGGGTGTGCACCGAGAACGGCTCCTCCGAGCCGGCGATCTCGGGGGCGAAGGCGGGGTCGCGCACCACGGCGCGGTGGAACGGCAGCACCGAGGGCATGCCGGCGATCTCGGCCTCGCGCAGGGCGCGGGCGGCGCGCTGCAGGGCCTGGCGGCGGTCCGCGCCGGTGACGATCAGCTTGGCGACCATGGAGTCGAAGGCCCCGGAGACGGTCTCACCCTCCACCACGCCGGAGTCCACGCGGACGCCCGGGCCGCTGGGCATGCGGAACGTGGTGAGCCGGCCGGGGGCGGGCAGGAAGTTGCGGCCCGGGTCCTCGCCGTTGAGGCGGAACTCGATCGAGTGGCCGCGCGGCTGCGGGTCCGTGTAGCCGAGGGCCTCGCCACGGGCCAGGCGGAACTGCTCGCGCACGAGGTCGATGCCGGTGATCTCCTCGGAGACCGGGTGCTCCACCTGCAGGCGCGTGTTCACCTCGAGGAAGGAGATGGTCCCGTCCTGGCCCACGAGGAACTCGCACGTGCCCGCGCCGACGTAACCGGCCTCCTGCAGGATCGCCTTGGACGACTCCACGAGGCGGGCGTTCTGCTCGTCCGTGAGGAACGGCGCCGGGGCCTCCTCCACGAGCTTCTGGTTGCGGCGCTGCAGCGAGCAGTCGCGGGTGGAGATCACGACGACGTCGCCGTGCACGTCCGCCAGGCACTGCGTCTCCACGTGGCGCGGCTTGTCCAGGAAGCGCTCCACGAAGCACTCGCCCCGGCCGAACGCGGCCACGGCCTCACGGACCGCGGACTCGTAGAACTCGGGGATCTCCTCGCGCGTGCGGGCCACCTTGATGCCGCGGCCGCCGCCGCCGTAGGCCGCCTTGATGGCCACCGGCAGGCCGAACTCGTCCGCGAACGCGACGACCTCCTCCGTGCCGGTCACGGGGGAGGTGGTGCCCGGTGCCAGCGGGGCGCCGACCTTGGTGGCCAGCTGGCGGGCCGAGACCTTGTCGCCCAGGCGGTCGATCGCCTCGGCGGGCGGGCCGATCCACACGAGGCCGGCGTCGGCCACGGCGCGCGCGAAGTCCGCGTTCTCGGAGAGGAAGCCGTAGCCGGGGTGCACGGCGTCCGCGCCCGCGCGCTGGGCGGCGTCGAGGATCTTGCCGATCACCAGATAGGAGTCGGCGGCGCTCTCCCCGCCGAGGGCCACGGCCTCGTCCGCGAGCTTCACGTGCAGGGCGTCCCGGTCCGGCTCGGCGTAGACGGCCACGGAGGTCAGCCCCTCGTCCTGGCAGGCCCGGATGATGCGCACGGCGATCTCACCGCGGTTGGCGATCAGCACCCGGGAGAACCGGCGCTCCGCCGCGGGGTCGACGGGCGGGACGACCGAGGCCTGCGGTGCGTCGGCGATGCTCATGGGCGATGGACTCCTCGGACGATCACGGCTGGGGGTGCGGGCGCCACGTCCGGGGTCGTGCCCCTCACCCGGTGGGGTGAAGGGCGCGGGACGGCGCCGACTCTGACCAGCACCCTACTCGTTGTGGCGGAACCCTCCGAGGCACGTGGCCCTGTCGCGCCGGATCAGCGTTGCGCGTTGGAGGGTTCCCACAACCGGGTGAAGTCCTGACCCAGGGCTGCCGTGGCCCGCCGCAGCCACGCCACGGACAGCCCGATCACCGCGTTGGGGTCCCCGTCCACGCCGTCCACGAGGGCCGCGCCCGCGCCGTCCACCGTGAACGCGCCCGCACAGTGCAGCGGCTCACCCGTGGCCACGTAGGCCTGGATCTCGGCCTCGGTGACGGCGCCGAAGCGCACGACGGCGGACACCACGCCCGCCTCCGCGGCCATCCCGGACCCGACCCCGGGCTCCGGCAGCACCAGGCCCAGCCAGTGGCCCGAGTGCAGCACGCCCTCCCGGCCGGCCTGGGCGCGCCAGCGCTCGACGGCGACCTCGGGCTCGTAGGGCTTGCCGTGGGCGCGGCCCTCGAACTCGAACACGGAGTCGCAGCCGAGCACGAGCGTGGGCACCTCGACGCCGGCGGCCGCCACACGGGCGGCCACGTCGCGGCCCTTGGCCTCCGCCAGCAGGCCCGCCAGCTCCGCCGGCGACGGGTCGCCCGCCGCCGCGCCCACGGCCGCCTCGTCCACCCCCGAGACGACGACGCGGAACGGCACCCGTGCCCGGGTCAGGACCTCCGCCCGGCCGGGGGAGGCCGAGCCGAGCACCAGCCGCAGGCCCGTGCCGGGGTCGGCCGCGCCGTCGTCGTGCGGGATCACGCGAGCGCCTCCCGCAGGGTGTCCAGGCCCATGCCGCCCAGGCGCAGGGCCCGCGTGTGGAAGGCCTTGAGGTCGAAGTCGGCGCCCTCGGCCTGCTCATGCTCGGCGCGGATCTGCTCCCAGATGCGCTGACCCACCTTGTACGCCGGCGCCTGCCCCGGCCAGCCGAGGTAGCGCGTGAACTCGAAGCGGCGCTGGCCCTCGGAGATCCTCAGGTGCTTGGCCAGGAACGCGTAGCCCTTCTCCGGGGTCCACGCGCCGCCGCCCTCGGACTCGGGGGCGTCGAAGCCGCAGTGGTAGCCGATGTCGAACACCACGCGGGCCGCCCGCATGCGCTGCATGTCCAGCATGCCGAGGTGGTCGCCCGGGTCGTCGAGGAAACCGAGCTCCTCCATGAGCTTCTCCGCGTACAGCGCCCAGCCCTCGCCGTGGCCGGACGTCCAGCAGAAGCTGCGGCGCCACAGGTTGAGGTTCTCCCGGTTCATCATGGCGGTGGCGATCTGCAGGTGATGGCCCGGCACGCCCTCGTGGTAGACCGTGGTGGTCTCCGCCCACGTGGTGAACTCGTCCTCGCCCGGGGGCACGGACCACCACATGCGGCCGGGCCGGGAGAAGTCGTCCGAGGGGCCGGTGTAGTAGATGCCGCCCTCCTGGGTGGGGGCGATCATGCACTCGAGCCGGTCCATCGGGGCCGGGATCTCGAAGTGCTCCTTCATGGCCTCGACCGCGTCGTCGGAGAGCCGCTGCATCCACGTGCGCAGGGCTTCGGTGCCCTTCAGGGTGCGCTCCGGGTCCGCGTCCAGGATCGCGCGTGCCTCCTCGATCGTGGCGCCCGGCCGGATGCGCTCGGCGTCCGCCTGCTGCGCGGCGATGATGCGGGCCAGCTCCTCCTGGCCCCACCGGTAGGTCTCCTCGAGGTCGATCTCCGCGCCGAGGAAGACGCGGGAGGCCAGCCGGTAGTACTCGATCCCGACGCCGTCCGCCTCCGGGGCGTGCGGGCGCAGCTCGGCCTCGAGCGTGTCCGCGAAGTCGCGGTAGGCCTGCGCGGCGGCGTCCGCGCCGGAGCGGATGCGGGCGGCCAGGGCGTCGTCCACGACGTCGGCCCCCTCGGCCCGCTCGACCAGGCCCGGGAAGAACCCGCCCGCGGTGCCGTGGGCGCGGGCCTGCTCCACCACGATGTCCACCTGGCGCACCGCGGCCACGTGGCCGGCGTCGCGGGAGGCGAGCAGGGACTCGGTGTAGCCGCGCAGGGCGGCCGGCAGGTTCTCGAGGCGGCCGGCGATGTGGCCCCACTGCTCCGCGGTGTCCGTGGGCATGAGGTCGAAGACCGCGCGGATGCCCTGGGCGGGGGAGGCGATGTTGTTCAGCTCGGTGCGGCCGGTCGCGTGGATCTCGCGCTCCAGGCCGATGCGCTCCTGCATGGCTGCCTTCGTGACGCGGTCCGTCTCGTCCTGCGGCTCGAGCGCGGCCAGCTCCTCGAGCAGGCGGGCGTTGAGCTCGTCGTCGGCGCGGGCGCCGGCGGGGGAGAAGTCCGTGTACTCGGTCTCCCGGCCCGGGAAGCCGAGCTCGGTGGCGGTGTCCGGATGCAGGGCGAGGAGGTCGGTCACGTAGCGCTCGGCGAGCACGTCGATGGCGGACGGGGTGCGGCCGCCGTCGACGGCGGCCTCGGAGGTGTGCTGGGTCATACCGGCACTCTAGGCGCTGCCGCCCGCCCGTCGGGTCACTGCGGGCCCGCGCCCTGACGCCACTGGTCGCGGCCGGGCCGCGCCCACAGGCCCAGGTCGCCGCGACGGCGGAGCGTGCGGTCCAGGGGGCGGGGGTCGGCGGCCTCGGCGGCGAGCCGGGCGGCTTCGGCACGGGCCGCGGCGGCCGCCTCGAGGACGGCGGCCAGCGCGGCCATCTCCTCCGGCTCCAGCTCCGGGCCGCTGAGCTGCAGCGGGTCGGCCGACGCCGGCGTGGCCTGCGTGGACGCGTCGTTCTCGTCCGGGGCGCCCGGACCCAGCGCGGCGCTCACAGCGGCATGTTCCCGTGCTTCTTGGCGGGGCGGGCCTCGCGCTTGTGCAGGGTGGCGCGCAGGGCGCGGATGAGCTGGCCGCGGGTGGCGTGCGGGGGCACCACGGCGTCCACGTAGCCCAGCTCGGCGGCCTGGTACGGGTTGAGCAGCTCGGCCTCGTAGTCGGCCACGATCTCGGCCCGGCGCGCGTCGACGTCGCCGCCCGCCTCCGCCGTCGCCTTCAGGTCGCGCCGGTACAGGATGTTCACGGCGCCCTGGGCGCCCATCACACCGATCTGCGCGCTCGGCCAGGCCAGGTTCAGGTCCGCGCCGAGCTTCTTGGAGCCCATCACGATGTACGCGCCGCCGAAGGCCTTGCGCGTGATCACGGTCAGCTTCGGCACGGTGGCCTCGGCGTAGGCGTAGATCAGCTTGGCGCCGCGGCGGATGATGCCGTTGAACTCCTGGTCCGTGCCGGGCAGGAACCCGGGCACGTCCACGAGGGTGATGATCGGGATGTTGAACGCGTCGCAGAAGCGCACGAACCGCGCGGCCTTCTCCGAGGCGGCGATGTCCAGGGTGCCGGCGAACTGCATCGGCTGGTTCGCGACGACGCCCACGCTCATGCCGTCCAGGCGGGCCAGTCCGGTGATCACGTTGGGCGCGTACAGCTCCTGCAGCTGCAGCAGGTGGCCCTCGTCCACGATCGAGGCGATGACCTCGAGCATGTCGTAGGGCTGGTTGGCGGAGTCCGGGATGATCTCGTCCAGGGCGAGGTCCTCGTCCGTGGGCTCCGGGTCCGCGGCCTCGAAGGTCGGGGCCTCCGCGAGGTTGTTGGAGGGCAGCAGCTCGAGCAGCTCCTGCACGTAGGCGATCGCGTCCTCCTCCGAGGAGGCCATGTAGTGGGCGGTGCCGGAGGTGGCGTTGTGCGAGCGGGCGCCGCCGAGGGTCTCCATGTCCACGTCCTCGCCCGTGACGGTCTTGATCACGTCCGGGCCGGTGATGAACATGTGCGAGGTCTGGTCCACCATCACCACGACGTCCGTCAGGGCCGGCGAATAGGCCGCGCCGCCGGCGGAGGGGCCCATGATCAGCGAGATCTGCGGGACCATGCCCGAGGCCAGGACGTTGTTCCGGAAGATGTCCGCGAACTGGGCGAGGGAGGCCACGCCCTCCTGGATGCGCGCGCCGCCGCCGTCGAGGATGCCGATCACGGGGCAGCCGTTGCGGGCGGCGAACTCCTGGACCTTCACGATCTTCTGGCCGTTGCGCTCGGACAGCGATCCGCCGAACACGGTGAAGTCCTGGGAGTAGACGGCCACCTGGCGCCCGTCCACGGTGCCGAAGCCGGACACCAGGCCGTCGCCGGCCGGGTGCTTGGCGTCCATGCCGAACGCGGTGGTGCGGTGCACGGCCAGCGCGTCCAGCTCCACGAAGGAGCCCTCGTCCAGGAGGAGGTCGATCCGCTCGCGCGCGGTGTGCTTGCCGCGAGCGTGCTGGCGCTCGACGGCGTCCGGGCCGCCGGGCGCGGCCGTCGCCTCGAGCCGCCGATGCAGGTCGGCCAGCCGGCCGGCCGTGGTGGTCAGATCGGGATCGGTCACACGTCCTCCTTGTGGTGGTCCGCCAGATGCGGAGGCTCAGTCGGCCAGTGTACGGGCCGCCGCGGACGCCCTCCGTTGGAGGAAGCCCACAAACGGCGGGGACGTCGGCCCGGACCGCCCGTCCGCGCGTCCCGGCGGCGGATCGGACCGCCCAGCCCGCCCCCGGGGACGCCGTGTATATCTAGGGGCATGCACCCCGACGACGCCCCCACACCGGACCTGACCTGGCTGGACTCCGCCGGCTCCACGCAGGATGAGCTCCTCGCACGGCTGGACCGCGAGGGGCACCGGCACGGGACGGCCGTGGCCACCGCGGACCAGCGGGCCGGCCGGGGTCGGCACTCCCGCGTGTGGAGCGCCGCCCCGGGGGCGGCGCTCGCCCTGTCCGTGTACCTGCGTCCCGAGTCCGGCGGGGTGCCGGTCTCCCCGGCCCACCTGAGCTGGCTCTCGCTCGTCGCCTCCGCCACGGTCGCCGAGCGCCTCGCGGCCCGGGGCGTCCCGACGCACGTGAAGTGGCCGAACGACGTGCTCGCCACGGACGGGCGCAAGCTGTGCGGCGTGCTGGCCACGGTGGCGCTGTCCTCGGACGGCAAGGGGCCCGGCGTCGTCGTCGGGATGGGCGTGAACCTGGACCACCGCGGGGCCGCCCCGGTGGACACCGCCACGGACCTGGCGGAGTGGATCGGCGCGGAAGCCGTGCCCGCGCCCCGGGGCCTCGCGGTCGAGCTGCGCGACGCCGTCGTGGCGGCCGTGGACCGCTTCGCGGCGGGCGTGGCGGGACAGACGGCGGCCGTGGACGGGCGTCACCCCGCCGTGGCGGCCGTGGCGGACCGGCTCTCCACGCTGGGCCGCGCGGTGCGCGCCGAGCTGCCCGGTGGCGGGGTGCTGGAGGGCACGGCCGTGGGCCTCGGCCCCGGCGGCACCCTGCACGTGAGGCACGTCACACCGGACCGTGGCACAATCGAGACCGAGGTCAGTGCGGGGGACGTGGCCCACCTGCGCGGAGACGTCCATCGCGGCGCATGACACACCCGTCCCGGTCAGGAGGTGACCGCCGTGCGACTCGAGCCCGGTGAGCAGGTGATGGTGCGCACCCGCACCCACCCGCGCGCGCTGCTGCGCCCCGCCGCGGTCCTCGTGGCCGTCGCGTTCCTGCTCGGCCTGGCCGTCGGCGTGCTCGCACGCCCCGACCTGCCCGGGGTCGTCGCCGCGAACCGCGCCGCGCTCGAGGCGGCCGCGTGGGTGGTCGCGGCGCTCGTCCTGCTCCCCGGCACCGTCCGTCCACTGTGGCGCTGGGTCTTCCGGCGCACCGTGGTCACCGACCGCCGCATCCTCCAGCGCGCCGGCGTCGGCGGCTCCGGGGCCGCCATGCCGCTCGTGTCCATCGCCGACGTGCAGCGGCGCCGCCGCGGCTCGGGCGCCGGAGACCTGCACATCCTCTTCCAGGAGCCCGCCCGCCAGGTCCACTGGCGGCTGCGTGACGTCCCCGAGGCCGCGCGCTTCGAGGAGGCCCTGGCCCACCTCACCCGCCAGGCCCGCACCAGGACCTGGCCCGCCCCCGTCCCGACAGGAGACCTCCGATGAGCCGTCCGGAGACACCGGACACCGCCCCGCTGCCGATCGTCCCGCCGGCCGAGGACACGACCGCCCGCGACGCCGAGGAGCGGTCCGCCGAGCCCGCCGGCTGGACGAGCGCGATGCGCACGCTCGACGCCGGCCTGGTGGTGGGCCCGCGTGCCTACACCTCACGGGAGGTGGCGCAGCGCCTCGGCGTCTCGACGGTCTCCGCCCGGAAGATCTGGCGTGCGCTGGGCTATCCGACGTCGCCGGAGGGACACAAGGCCTTCACCGAGGCGGACATCGAGGCGTTCGAGTCCGTGCTCACGCTCGTGCGCTCGGGGACGCTGAACGAGGACACCGCCATCTCGCTGGCCCGCTCGATCGGGCAGATGACGGACCGCATGGTGGTGTGGCAGATCGAGGCGCTCGTGGAGGACAAGATCGCCTCCGGGGACCTGACGGACCCGGAGGCACGACGGGCCGTCGTCGACATGCTCCCGGACATGGTCGGACCGCTCGAGAAGGCCATGCGGATCGTCTACCGGCGCCAGCTCAACCGCGCCGTGCAGCGCCTGACCGTGCGCGTGGAGGCCGGGCTGGCGGCCAGCGCCCGGGGCCGCGACGGCTCCGAGTCGGACGCGCCGCTGCCGCTGGCCCGCGCCGTCGGCTTCGCGGACATGGTCTCCTACACCACGCTCTCCCGGACCATGGACGACCGGACGCTGGCCCGCATGGTGCTGCGCTTCGAGTCCCTCGCCGCGGAGACCATCTCCGCCGGTGGCGGCTGGCTCGTGAAGACCATCGGCGACGAGGTCATGTTCAACGCCGAGACCCCCGAGGCCGGTGCCGCGATCGCGCTCTCCCTGGCCGAGACCATCGCCGCGGACGAGGAGCTGCCCTCGGCGCGCGTCGCCCTGACGTGGGGACGGGTGCTCTCGCGCATGGGGGACATCTACGGGCCCACCGTGAACCTCGCCGCGCGGCTGACGTCCCTGGCCGATCCGGGTACCGTGCTCGTGGACGCCATGACCGCTGCGGCCCTGTCCCGGGACGAGCGCTTCGTGCTCGTCCCGCAGCCGCCCAGGATCGTCCGCGGGTTCGGAGAGGTCCGCCCCTCCCTGCTCATGGACGGGTCGGCCCAGACCCTGCTCGCCGACTGATCGAGGACCCCGTGGACCCCCGCCCCGAGACCCCGTCCGCGCCGCGACCCCAGGCCGCCGGCGCCACCCACGTGGGCGCCGTCCGCGACCTGAACGAGGACGCGTGGACCCTCGTCGGGGAGCCGCTGGTGCTCGCCGCCGTGGCCGACGGCATGGGCGGGCACGAGGCCGGCGAGGTGGCCTCGGCCGCCGCGATCGAGGCCCTGCGCCGCCGCGCCCCCGAGGTGCTCGCCCCGGGCACGGCCCACACGCCCCAGGAGCTCGGCCACCTGATCCACGAGGCGGACGCCGCCGTCGTCGAGGCCGGGCTGGGGCGCTCCGGCACCACCCTGACCGTGCTGGCCTGCCTGGACACGGAGCGCGGCCGCTGGGCCGTGGCGAACGTCGGCGACTCCCGGGTCTACCTGCGGCCCGTCGGCTCGCCGGTGCTCCAGCAGCTCACGGTGGACCACTCTGCGGTCCAGATGCTCGTCGACGCGGGGGAGCTCACCTCCGCCGAGGCCCGCGTCCACCCGCGCCGCAACGTCATCACCCGCGCGCTCGGCTCGCGCGAGGCGCTCACGGTGGACGTGGCCGAGATCCCCCTCGCCTCCGGGGACCTCGTCCTGCTGTGCAGCGACGGCCTGACCGGCGAGCTGCTGGACGAGGAGATCCGCGCGCTGATCGACGACGCCGACACCCTCGAGGACGCCCTCGAGAAGCTCATCGGCGCCGCCCTGTGGCGCGGCGGCCGGGACAACGTCACGGCGGTGCTCGTGCGCATCCCCTGACCCGGGTGCGCCGTCCGGGACGCCGACTACGCTGGGCCGGGTGAGCACCCCCAAGGAATCCGCCGCCCAGCCCGATCCGCAGGACATCCCCGCCGCGGACCTGCGGGAGGAGTACGAGGACCTCGTGGAGCGGGTCCGCGCAGCCCGGACCGCCTACTATCAGCGGGACGCCCCGGAGATCTCGGACGCCGAGTACGACGCGCTGTACCGCCGTCTCGAGGACCTCGAGGCCCTGCACCCCGAGCTCGTGTCCAACGACTCGCCCACCCAGGAGGTCGGCGGGGAGGTCTCGGAGGCGTTCGCCCCCGTCCGGCACGGGGCCCGCATGTACTCGCTCGAGGACGTGTTCTCCGTCGAGGAGCTCGAGGTCTGGTTCCGCCGCGCGGCGCAGGCCCTGACGCAGGTGCGGCCGGGCGTGGCGCCCCGCTGGCTCGTGGAGGTGAAGATCGACGGGCTCGCCGTCGCCCTGCGCTACCGGGACGGGCGGCTCGTGCAGGCCGCCACCCGCGGCGACGGCGTCACGGGCGAGGACGTCACCGCCAACGTGCGCACCATCGGGGACATCCCGCACGAGCTCTCCGGCGAGGGCTGGCCCGCCGAGTTCGAGGTGCGCGGCGAGGTGTTCATGTCCTCCGCGGCCTTCGCCGAGCTCAACGCGCGCCGTGCGGAGGAGGGCCAGACGCCGTTCGCCAACCCGCGCAACGCCGCCGCCGGCGCCCTGCGTCAGAAGGACCCGGCGGTCACCGCGCAGCGCCCGCTGGCCATGTTCGTGCACGGCATCGGCTCGGTCGAGGCGTTCGGGCTGGACTCCCAGCACGAGGTGTACGACGCGCTCGCGGGCTGGGGCCTGCCCGTGAGCCCCTACACCCGCCGGGTGGAGGGTGCGGACGAGGAGGCGTTGGCCGCCGTCGTCGCGGTGATCGAGGAGTACGGCCGGCGCCGGCACGAGCTGATCCACGAGATCGACGGCATCGTGCTGAAGGCGGACGCGTTCGCGGACCAGCGCTACCTCGGCCACACCTCCCGCGTGCCCCGCTGGGCCGTGGCGTACAAGTACCCGCCGGAGGAGGCGCACACGTTGCTGCGGGACATCGCGGTGTCGGTGGGCCGCACCGGACGGGTGACCCCGTTCGCGGTGATGGAGCCGGTCACCGTGGCCGGGTCCACCGTCTCCCTGGCCACCCTGCACAACCAGGACGTGGTCAAGTCCAAGGGCGTGCTGATCGGGGACACCGTGGTGGTGCGCAAGGCCGGGGACGTGATCCCCGAGGTCGTGGGTCCCGTGCTGCCGCTGCGCGAGAAGGCGATCGAGGCGGGCCGGGAGCTGCGCGAGTTCGTCATGCCCACGCACTGCCCCTCGTGCGGCACGCCGCTGGCCCCGGCCAAGGAGGGGGACGTGGACCTGCGCTGCCCCAACGCCCGCTCCTGCCCGGCCCAGCTGGCCGGCCGCGTCGAGCACCTGGCCAGCCGCGGCGCGTTCGACGTGGAGGCGCTCGGCGAGGAGGCCGCCCGCTGGCTCGTCCAGGGCCCCGGCGAGGACCCGGCCGAGCACGAGGGACACGTGCGGCCCGAGGGCCCGGGCCCCATCACGGCGGAGGCGCAGATCTTCGACCTCGCCTCCGGCACGCCGGAGGAGATCACGGGCCCGCGCGGCGAGGACGGGCTGACCGACCTGCAGCGCTCCCTCGGCGCGGTGCGCGTGTGGCGCGAGGGCCGCACGAAGGTGGACGGCCGCATGGTGCCCTCGGGCGTGTTCACGCTCAAGCCGTACTTCTTCACCGCCGGCACCGCGAAGAGGCCGTCCGCGCCCACGGCCAACACGCTGCGCCTGTTCGACGAGCTCGAGAAGGCCAAGTCCCAGCCGCTGTGGCGCACCCTCGTGGCGCTGTCCATCCGGCACGTGGGCCCGACGGCGGCCCGCTCGCTGGCCACGGCGTTCGGCTCGATGGCGGCGCTGCGCGCGGCGGCCGAGGCCGGCGACCGGGACCGGCTGGCCGAGATCGACGGCGTCGGCCCGATCATCGCGGACGCGCTCATCGAGTGGTTCGCCGAGGACTGGCACCGGGAGATCGTGGACCGGTGGGCCGCGGCGGGCGTGGTCATGGAGGACGAGCAGGACGAGTCCACCCCGCGCACGCTCGAGGGCCTGACCGTGGTGGTCACCGGCTCGCTCGAGGGCTTCTCCCGTGACTCCGCGAAGGAGGCGATCCTCGTGCGCGGCGGCAAGGCCTCCGGGTCCGTGTCCAAGAAGACCGACTTCCTGGTGGCCGGCGAGGCCGCCGGCTCTAAACTGGACAAGGCGCAGTCCCTCGGCGTGCCCGTGCTGGACGAGGCCGGGTTCACGGCGCTGCTGGCCGGCGGCCCGGACGCGGTGCGCCCGGCGGACACGGACGACGCCACCGACGGTGCCGCAGACGGGGAGGCCTCGGCATGAGCGCGCGCGCCACGGTCCCGGGCCTGCTCGTGGTCGCCAAGGCCGCCGCGCGCGCCGGCGCGGACGTCCTGGCCCGGCGCTGGACCGGTCACCACCCGGCGGTCCCGCTCGGCATCGAGGAGATCGGCGCGCAGACGAAGTCCTCCGGCTCCGACTGGGTGACCGACTACGACCGCCGCGCCGAGCAGGCCGTCCGGGAGGTCATCGCCGGCTACCGCCCCTCGGACGAGATCACCGGCGAGGAGTACGGGGCCACCCTTCCGGCCGAGCCGTCCGGGTACCGCTGGTCCATCGACCCGCTGGACGGCACCACCAACTTCGTGCGCGGCCTGCCGCAGTTCTGCACCTCGGTGGCCGTCACCGGCCCGGTCGACGCCGAGACCGCCGACCTGCTGGGGGTGGCCGAGGGCACCGAACGCTGGCTGGCCGGCGTCGTGGCGGCGCCCGCGCTGGGGCGCACCTGGTTCGCGAGCGCGGGCCGGGGCGCCTTCAGCACCGCGGACGCGACGACGGCGGGCGTGGACGTGCCCGACCGGGACGCCGCCCCCGTGCAGCTCACTGGCCCCGTGCCGGGGCGCTCGGGGCGGCTGCTCGCCACCGGCTTCGGCTACGACCCCGCCCGCCGGGCCCTGCAGGTGCGGGCGCTCGCTGCCCTGCTGCCCGCGTTCGGGGACGTGCGGCGGATCGGCTCGGCGGCGCTGGACCTGTGCATGGTCGCGGACGGCACCCTGGACGTCTACGCCGAGTTCGGCACGCAGGAGTACGACTGGGCCGCCGGCGCGCTGGTGGCGGAAGAGGCCGGCGTCGCGGTGACGCGGCCCGCCTCGGCGGACGGCACGGCACATCCCGACTGGATGGTGGCCGGCGATGTGGACGCGGCCGCGCTGGCCGCCGTGACGGGGGAGACGGCATGAGGCGGATCGTCGGGGACCCGTGGTTCTACCCGGTCCTGTTCGTGGCCGGCGGCCTGACGTTCATGATCGCGGGGACGCGTCTGCAGCAGGTCGGCATGATCGTGGCCGGGCTCGTCCTGGCCGGCTACGCGGTCACGTACCAGTGGGCGGTCCGGGTCCGCTCGCGGCCGTTCGCCGGCGCGCAGGCGCATGTCGAGGGCGGCGGCGTCGTCGTGTTCTGGCGGCCGGGCTGCCCGTTCGCGAGGCGGCTGGTCAAGGAACTGACGGCGCAGGAGCGGGAGCGCGCCTACTGGGTGAACATCTGGCAGGAGCCGGCGGCCGCGACGTTCCTCGAGGGGCTGCACGAGGCGCGCGACGGCCACCCCCACCAGGCCGTGCCCACCGCCTGGCTGCGCCGGCGCGACTACGTCGTGGCCACGGACGCGACCCGCGCCCGCCTGAAGGACACGCTGCGCCAGCACGCCGGAGGCGACGCATGAGCGCCCTCGTCCGCCCGCTGCGCCCCGAGGACCACGAGGCGGTCGCCGAGCTCACCCTGGCGTCCTATGTCGACGGCGGCCACATCGCCCCCGACGACGCCTACGTGAAGACCCTCACGGACGTGGCCGACCGGGCCGGCCGCGCGGAGGTGCTCGTGGCCGAGGTCGACGGCGAGGTGGCCGGGTCCGTGGTGCTCACCCCGCCCGGCTCGCCCCTGGCCGAGACCTCCGGCGACGGGGAGTACGAGTTCCGCATGCTCGCCGTCCACCCGCGGTTCCACCGCCGCGGGGTGGGCGGCGCCCTGCTGGCCGAGATCGTGGCGCGGGCCCGCGCCGAGGAGGGCGTGGACGCCGTCGTGCTGACCACCATGCCCTCCATGACCGGCGCCCACCGGATGTACGAGCGCGCCGGCTTCGTGCGCGTCCCGGAGCGGGACTGGCTCCTCGCGGACGTGGTGCCGGACCTCGACCCGGCCGACGAGACCGGCCCGTTCCTCGTCTACCGGCTCGCGCTGGACTGACCCCGGGCGGGAGATCGGTGCCGGGACCCCATTCGGGGCGGGAAATCCCTGTCATGGGGGCCCGGAGCGCCGCGGTGGGGTGGATTTCCCGCCCCGAAGCGGTGGCGGCGGCCGGGCAGGCCCCGGCACTAGACTCGACCCCGATGTGGCCGCCGCCGCGCCGGCGTCGTCCACCCCGCCCCGACCCGTCACACGAGGAGATCCATGCCTGAGATCACCCGGGATCAGGTGGAGCATCTGGCTCGCCTGGCCCACATCCGGATGACCGACGAGGAGCTGGACACGATGTCCGGCGACCTGGAGAAGATCCTGGAGCACGTCTCCGCGGTCCAGGCTGCCGCGGGCGACGACGTGACGCCGACGTCCCACCCCATCGCGTTGGAGAACGTGTTCCGCGAGGACGTGCCGGCCGGCATGCTCACGCAGGAGGAGGCCCTCGACCAGGCGCCGGACTCCGAGGACGGCCAGTTCAAGGTCCCCGCCATCCTGGACGGAGAGTGATCACCCCCATGACCGAGACGTTCGACGTGAACGCGACCCTCGGCGCCGACGAGCTCGTCCGGCTCACCGCGCTGCAGATGGCCGAGCGCCTGCGCGCCGGCACCACCACCTCCGTGGAGCTCGTCCAGGCCCACCTGGACCGCATCGCGGCCCACGACGGCGACGTGCGCGCCGACGCCGCCGGTGACCGCGGCGTGCGCGCCTACCTCCACGTGAACACGGACGAGGCCCTCGCCGTCGCCGCCGAGGTGGACGCGATCCGTGCCGCCGGCGGCCCCGAGGCCGACGCCCTGCACCCGCTGGCCGGCGTGCCCGTGGCCGTGAAGGACAACATCGTCACGCGCGGGCAGCCGACCACGGCCGCCTCCCGCATGCTCGAGGGCTGGCTCAGCCCGTACGACGCCACGGTGGTGGCCCGCCTCCGCGAGGCCCGCCTGCCGATCCTCGGCAAGACCAACCTCGACGAGTTCGCGATGGGCGGCTCCACCGAGCACTCCGCGTTCGGCATCACCCGCAACCCGTGGGACGGGGACCGCGTGCCCGGCGGCTCGGGCGGCGGGTCGGCGTCCGCCGTCGCCGCCTTCCTGGCCCCCTTCGCCCTCGGCTCGGACACCGGCGGCTCCGTGCGCGAGCCCGCCGCGTTCACCGGCACGGTCGGCGTGAAGCCCACCTACGGCGCGGTCTCCCGCTACGGCCTGATCGCCATGGCCTCCTCGCTGGACCAGATCGGCCCCGCCGCCCGCACCGTGGCCGACGCCGCGGCGCTGCAGCAGGTCATCGGCGGCCACGACCCGCAGGACTCCACGTCCCTGGCCGACGCGCCGGCGGACCTGACCGCCGCGGCCCGCGGCCGCGACCTGGCGGGGCTGCGCGTCGGCGTCGTGACGGACCTGCCGGCGGACGCGTTCCACCCGGGCATCCGGGCCGGCTTCGACGAGCACGTCGCGGCCCTGCGGGAGGCCGGCGCGGAGATCGTGGAGGTCTCCTGCCCCAGCTTCGACGCCGCCCTCGGCGCGTACTACCTGATCATGCCCTCGGAGGCCTCCTCCAACCTGGCCCGCTTCGACGGCGTCCGCTACGGCCACCGCGTGGTGCCCGACGGCGGCGGCACGATCGAGCAGGTCATGGGCGCCACCCGCGCCGCCGGCTTCGGCACCGAGGTCAAGCGCCGCATCATCCTGGGCACCTACGCGCTGTCCGCCGGCTACTACGACGCCTACTACGGCTCCGCGCAGAAGGTCCGCACGCTCGTGCAGGAGGACTTCGCCCGCGCCTTCGAGCAGGTGGACGTCATCCTCACGCCCACCGCGCCGACCCCGGCGTTCGAGCTGGGCGCCAAGACGGACGACCCGATGACCATGTACGTCAACGACCTGGCCACCATCCCGGCCAACCTCGCCGGCATCCCGGGCATGTCCGTGCCCGGCGGCGTCGTCGACGGGCTGCCCTACGGCCTGCAGCTGATGGCGCCGGCGCGCGAGGACGCCCGCCTGTACGAGGCCGGCGCCGCACTCGAACGCCTCGTGGCCCAGCGCCGGGGCGGGCCGGTGTGGGCCGAGGCCCCCGAGCTGGAGAAGGGCGCGCAGCGCGCCACCACCGCGACCACGGCAGGAGGCCGGGCATGAGCCACGCAGAGCAGACCATGGACTTCGCGGAGGCGATGGAGCGCTTCGACCCGGTGCTGGGCTTCGAGGTGCACGTGGAGCTGAACACCGCCACGAAGATCTTCTCCTCCGCGCCCAACGCGTTCGGCGACGAGCCGAACACCAACGTGACCCCGCTCGACCTCGGCCTGCCCGGCACCCTGCCGGTGCTCAACCGCGAGGTCGTGGAGTACGCCATCCGCCTGGGCGTGGCCCTGGACGCGCAGGTCGCCGAGACCTGCCGGTTCGCGCGGAAGAACTACTTCTACCCGGACACGCCGAAGAACTTCCAGACCTCCCAGTACGACGAGCCGATCGTCTTCGACGGCCACCTGGACGTCGAGCTGGAGGACGGCGAGGTCTTCCGCGTGGAGATCGAGCGCGCGCACCTCGAGGACGACGCCGGCAAGCTCACCCACGTGGGCGGCTCCGGACGGATCCAGGGCGCCTCCGCGTCCCTCGTCGACTACAACCGTGCGGGCGTGCCGCTCATCGAGATCGTCACCAAGCCGATCGTCGGCGCCGGCGCGCGGGCCCCCGAGCTGGCCCGCGCCTACGTCACCGCGATCCGGGACATCGTGCAGGCCATCGACATCTCCGACGCGCGGATGGAGCGCGGCAACGTCCGCTGCGACGCGAACGTCTCGCTGATGCCCAAGGGCGCCACCGAGTTCGGCACCCGCACCGAGACGAAGAACGTGAACTCCACGCGCGCCGTGCAGCACGCGGTCACCCACGAGATCCAGCGCCAGGCCGCACTGCTCGCCGCGGGCGGCACCGTGACGCAGGAGACCCGCCACTGGCACGAGGACACCCGCAGCACCACCTCGGGCCGCCCGAAGTCGGACGCGGACGACTACCGGTACTTCCCCGAGCCGGACCTCGTGCCCGTGCACGTGGACGCCGCGTGGGTCGAGCGCGTGCGCGCGGCCATGCCCGAGCTGCCGGCCGTGCGGAACAAGCGGCTCAAGGCCGAGTGGGGCTTCGCGGACGAGGAGTTCCGCGACGTCGTCAACGCCGGCGTGCTGGACGAGATCGTCGCGACCGTGGAGGCCGGCGCCTCCGCGGCGGCCGCCCGCAAGTGGTGGATGGGCGAGATCGCCCGTCTGGCGAACGTCCGCGAGGTCGCCGTCGCCGAGCTGGGGATCACCCCGGCGCACGTGGTGGAGGTCGAGGAGCTGATCGCCGCGAAGACGATCAACGACAAGATCGCCAAGCAGGTGCTCGGCCTGGTGGCCGACGGCGAGGGCGCCCCGAAGGAGATCGTCGCGGCGAAGGGCCTGGCCGTGGTGTCCGACGACGGCGCGCTCACCGAGGCCGTCGACGCCGCGATCGCCGCCAACCCGGACGTGGCCGAGAAGATCAAGGGCGGCAAGATGGCCGCCGTCGGCGCCCTGATCGGCCCGGTCATGAAGGCCACCCGCGGGCAGGCCGACGCCGGCCGCGTCCGCGAGATCGTCCTGGAGCGCCTGGGCGTGTCCTGACGACCGCGCGGGCCCTCAGCCGTCCAGGGCGGTGAGGGCCCGCGCCACGCGGGGCAGGGTCTTGCGCAGCAGGCGCCGCCAGGACCCCGCGGCCAGCCCGCCGACGATCGCGTCCCGGGCCCCCGCGTCGTCGAGCGTCTCCAGGGCCATCGCCCCGAGCCACACGCGGGCCCGGCGCGCCTCAGCCGCGTCCCGGGCCAGGTCGGGCACCTTCTCCTCGCCGTGCCACAGCGCCAGGTAGGCGACGTTGAGGGCCGGGTCCCACGCGCACGCGAGGTCCCAATCCAGCACCCCGGCCAGCGCCCAGCGCAGCGGGGCGCGCGGGTCCTCGTCCTCGGGCACGGCACGCCAGCGCATGTTGTGCCCGGCCAGGTCGCCGTGCACGAGCGACGGCGGCACGGGCGGCGCGGCGGTCCACGCCGTCACCGCGTCCGTGAGGGCGGCCACCGCGTCCGGCCACGCCTCGGCGCCCAGCCGCGCGTCGACGTCGCGCCCCTCCCACGCGCCCAGGCGCGCGGCGACCGCCCCCGGCAGCGCCGCGACGTGCCGGGCGCGCTCCGGTGTCCACGGGCCGCGGAAGGCGAACGGGCGGCCGAGGTGCGGCGCGATCCGCTGGTCGGTGACGTCCACGGCGGCGAGGTCGTCGAGGACGCCGCGCAGCACGGCCGGATCGCCCTCGTGCGGCGGATGCGGGCCGCCCGGGAGGAAGCGCTGCAGCACCGCGGCGCCCGGGCCCGCGGGGACGAGGTCCGAGAGGGCGACCGGGACGGCCCACGGCACGTGGAGTTCGGCCAGGGCCGCGGCGAGCCCGTCGAGGAGGGCCAGGCGCCGGGGCAGGTGCGCCGCGGGGTCCCGCTCGGGCGCCCACCGCGCGCCCGGGGCGGCCCCCACCTCGTGGGCCCGCGTCATCCGGAGCACGCCGACGTCCTCGAGCACGAGCACGCGGTGGAACTGCCCGCCCTCCTCCACGGACGCCGCGGCCCAGTCGGCTGTGCGGAGCCGGCGGGTGAGGGCGGGGTCGAGGCCGGGGCGGAGGTGCTGCAGGGCGCGGTGGACCAGCTCGAGCTCGCTGGGGGCAGGCGGGGAGACCACACGACCACGCTAACCCTCCCTCCGCCCTCCCGGACTTTCGAACGTGACATCGGGGGAATGGGGACTTTCGAACGGGAGATGGGCCCCACCTCACGTTCGAAAGCGCCCGGGGGAGAGGGGGCGGGCGGATACTGGAGGGCATGCCCGCCACCCCGCGCACGGCCCGCACCACGGCCGTCCGACCCGCCCCCGCGCTGCCCGCCCCCTCGGCGCGCACGGTGCGGTGGGAGATCGCGATCGTCCTCGGCCTCTCCCTGGGGAAGTCGGCGGTCTACGCGATCGTCCAGCTCATCGACAAGGCCACCCAGGCCCCGCTCGGCGAGCAGACCACCGTCCTCAACCCGGCCCTGGCCGACCGCTGGGCCTTCGACCTCACCTACCAGCTGCTCGGCATCGGGTTCGCGCTCGTGCCGGTGGCCCTCGTGCTGCACCTGATGCACCTGCGCGGCCGGGACCCGTTCCGGGTGCTCGGCCTCGACCTGCGCCGCCCCGGCCGCGACCTGGCCTGGGGCCTGGGCCTGTTCGCGGCGATCGGGCTGGGCACGCTCGGCGTCTACGCCGTCGGCCGGGCCCTGGGGATCACGACGGCGATCGTCGGCTCCGCGCTCGGGGAGAGCTGGTACCAGGTGCCGGTCCTGCTGCTCTCCGCGCTGCGGCACGGACTGCTGGAGGAGGTCATCGTGGGCGCCTGGCTCGTCGACCGGCTCGGGTATCTGCAGCGGCTGCGCGCGGCGGGCCTGGCGCGTGATCCGGCGCCGGCCGTGCCGTCGTCGTGGGTGAGCGCCGAGGGGCTGTACCTGCCGACGCGCGCGGCCGTCGTCGTGCTCGCCCTCGCACTGCTGCGCGGGGCGTACCACCTGTACCAGGGCGTCGGCCCGGGGATCGGCAACGCCCTGATGGGCGTGGTGTTCGTGCTCGTGTTCCTGCGGGTGCGCCGGGTGATGCCGCTGGTCATCGCCCACTTCCTGCTGGACGCCGTCGGATTCGTCGGCTATCCGTTGCTGGCGCGAGCGGGGCTGCTCGGCTGAGCGGCCCCACCCGCGGCCCGCTCAGAGCGTGATCTCGCCCTTCGGCGTGCGGAACGTGACCGAGACGATGCCCGGGGTGCCGGAGGGCGCGACGTACTCGATGTCCACGTCCTGGACCTGGCCGTCCTCGTCCTCGCCGCCGAGCCACTCGGCCAGGCGCTCGGGGGAGCCGGCGATGTTCAGGTGCTCGATGGTGGCCTGCGGCTCGGCGGCCTGCGAGGGATGCATGTCCTCCTGACCGTCGGCCCAGCGCAGGATGTACGGCAGCTGCGGGTCCGCGAGGGTGCCCTTGATGCCGATCTGGCGCCAGGACAGCTCGCGGCCGTCCGGGAAGCGACGGTTGCCGGGGACGGCCTCGCGGCCGAGGCGGCGCTCGAACCGGCCGATGTCCGGGGTGGCCACGGCCCAGCTCATCCAGCCGCCGCCCTGCTCGGTGCGGGCGCGCACGAGCTGGCCGAACGGCGCGCTGAGGGAGGCCGGGTGGTCCAGGGCCTCGACGACCTCCAGATACTGCCCCTCCGTCATGGGGAAGAGCGCGTTCTGGGTGCCGAAACGTGGGTGGACACCGCCCTTGATCCGCTCGATGCCCAGCGTCTCGGCGATGCGGGCGACCGTAGCGTCCAGGCCCTCGGGGCCGGCGGCGTAGGACACGTGGTCCATGCGACAGGTGTGCACTGCGCTGTTCCTCTCCGTTCCCGGGCTGCCCCGGGGGTTGACCTGGTGCGAGTCGGGGGGAGTCGAGCCCTTGACGGGTCGGGCGCCCCCGTGCGGAGAGCGTATCCGCGTGTGACACGCGTGACGAAATCGTGGCGGGGCGGCGGGCTACACTCGGAGACACGGTCACGAGAGTCAGCAACAGGCCCCGGCATGCTGACCGGCAACCCTCCTTCCGCGGTGGGGTGCCCCGGGTGACGACCAGGCCGGCCCCACAACGGGTGCCGGCAAGCGCGGGCCGATCCCACGGCCCCTCTCGACGGCGCCGGGTCATCTCCGGCACCTCGACGACGCCGGTCCCCGGATCGGCACGTCGGCCGGCGGGCGGGGCGGCCGGGTCCGGCCCCTGAACCCTTCAGGAGGGTCCGCCATGACCGACCAGACCACCCCGACCCCCGACGCCTGGGGCTTCTCCACCGCGCAGGTCCACGCGGGCGTCGCCGTCGGCCAGCACGCCTTCGGTGCGACCGCCCTGCCGATCTTCCAGACCACCTCGTACGACTTCCCGTCCGCCCAGGTGGCCGCGGACCGGTTCGCGCTCAAGGACCTCGACCCGCTCTACACCCGCATCGGCAACCCGACGCAGGGCCCGGTGGAGGAGAAGATCGCCGCGCTCGAGGGCGGTGTGGGCGCACTGCTGCTGGCCTCCGGTCAGGCGGCGACGACGTTCGCGATCCTCAACCTGGCCGGCGCCGGCGACCACGTGGTCGCCTCGGCCAGCCTCTACGGCGGCACGCAGAACCTGTTCAAGCACACCCTCGCCAAGGTCGGCGTCGAGACGACGTTCGTGACCGACCCGGACGACCTCGAGTCCTGGCGCGCCGCCGTGAAGCCGAACACCAAGGCGTTCTTCGGCGAGACCCTCGGCAACCCGCGCGGGGACGTCCTGGACGTGCGCGCCGTCGCCGACGCCGCCCACGAGGCCGGCGTGCCGCTGATCGTGGACAACACGCTGGCCACCCCGTACCTGCTGCGGCCGATCGAGCACGGCGCCGACGTCGTCACCCACTCCGCCACGAAGTACCTCGGTGGGCACGCCGCGGCCATCGCGGGCGTGATCGTCGACGCCGGCACGTTCGACTACGCGCAGCACGCCGAGCGCTTCCCCGGCTTCAACGAGCCGGACGAGTCGTACCACGGCCTCGTCTACGCGCGGGACCTCGGGGTGGGCTCGCCGCTCGGCGCCAACCTGGCCTTCATCCTCAAGGCGCGCGTGCAGCTGCTGCGCGACTACGGCTCGGCCATCTCCCCGTTCAACGCGTTCCTGGTGAACCTCGGCCTGGAGACCCTGTCCCTGCGCATGGAGCGGCAGGTGGCCAACGCGGCCGCGGTGGCGCGCTGGCTGGAGGGCCGCGACGACGTCGAGCACGTGGTCTACGCCGGCCTGGAGTCCAGCCCGTGGCACGAGCGGGCCCAGCGCTACCTGCCGAAGGGCGCGGGCGCGTTCGTCTCCTTCGAGATCGCGGGCGGCCGCGAGGCCGGGGCCGCGTTCGTGGACGGTCTCACCCTGCACCACCACGTGGCCAACATCGGCGACGTCCGCTCGCTCGTGGTGCACCCGGCCTCCACCACCCACTCCCAGCTCACCGACGACGAGCAGCGCGCCGCCGGCGTCACTCCCGGCCTGGTGCGGCTCTCACTCGGCGTGGAGGACGTCGAGGACATCCTCGCCGACCTCGAGCGCGGCTTCGCGGCCGCCGCCCGCCGCGGCGACGACGACGACGCGGGGGAGCGGGCATGACCGCCGTCGCCACGCGTCCGTCGCGCACCGCGCTGCCCCGCGGCGGCCGCCACCGCCTGCGGGTCGGCGAGCTGTACACCGAGACCGGCGGGCTGCTGCCCGACGTCGAGCTGGCCTACGAGACCTGGGGCGCCCTCGCCGCCGACGGCTCCAACGCCGTGCTCGTGCTGCACGCCCTCACCGGCGACGCGCACGTGGCCGCGCACGAGGAGGACCCGACGCCGGGCTGGTGGGACGCCCTCGTCGGCCCGGGCCGCGCCGTGGACACGGACCGATGGTTCGTGGTCGCCCCCGCCATGATCGGCGGCTGCCACGGCTCCACCGGGCCCTCGACGCCGGCCCCCGACGGGCGGCCCTGGGGCTCCCGATTCCCGTTCCTCACGCTGCGGGACGCGGTCGAGGCCGAGCGGCGCCTGGCCGACCACCTCGGGATCGGCGCCTGGCGCGCCGTGATCGGCGGATCGATGGGCGGGGCCCGCGCCCTCGAGTGGGCCGCGACCCACCCCGCGCGCGTCGCCGGGATGGGTGTGCTGGCCGCCACCGCGGCCTCCTCCGCCGACCAGATCGCGTGGGGGCAGGCGCAGACCGCGGCCATCCGCCTCGATCCGGACTTCCAGGGCGGCGACTACTACCCCGGCCCCGGCCCCGTGGCCGGCCTGGGCATCGCACGGCGCATCGCCCACACCACCTACCGCACGGCGGGCGAGCTCGGCCAGCGGTTCGGCCGCGAACCGCAGGGCGTCGAGGATCCGTTCGGCGCCGCCGTCGGGGTGCCGGGCGGGCGCGGGCGCTACGCCGTGGAGTCCTACCTGGACCACCAGGCGGCCAAGCTCGCCGACCGGTTCGACGCGAACTCCTACCTCGTGGTCACCGAGGCCCTCATGGGCCACGACGTCGGGCGCGGGCGCGGCGGCGTGGCGGCGGCGCTCGCGGACTACCGGGGCCGGGCGTTCGTGGCCGCCGTGGACTCGGACCGGCTCTACCTGCCGGCCGAGTCCGAGGCGCTTGCGGCGGCGCTGCCCGCGCGGCCGCCGGTGCACACGATCGCCTCGCCCATCGGGCACGACGGGTTCCTCACCGAGTACGGTCAGGTGGCCGACACGCTCAAGCGCACCCTCGCCCTCTGAACTTTCGTTCGGGAAACGGCGGCGTGTCGCGGCACTTTCGTTCGGGAAACGGCCACCGGCCCCCGCCGGCCGGGGTCAGGGCTCGACGATGTCCAGCGGCTCGGTGTGGTCCGAGCCCTGCGGCATCGGTGCGCCGAAGAGCGGCTCGGGGACGGGGCGCTTGGCCGTGACGCCGTCACCGGAGGAGACGCCGCGGAGGCGGCGGACCACCCACGGCGCCAGGTGCGTGCGCACCCACGCGGCGTCCGACGCGCGGGCCTCGCGCCACGTGCGCGGCGCCGGCGGGGCCAGGCGCAGGTGCTCGAGGCCGTGCTCCACGCCGAGGGTGTCCAGCACCATCGCGGCGATCGTGTGATGGCCGAGCGCGGAGAAGTGCAGGCGGTCCTCGGCCCACATCTCCCGCCGGGCGAGGTCCTTGAGCGACCACATGTCCGGCACCAGCGCGTCGTGCCGCAGGGCGATGGTGCGCACGTTCTCGTTGTAGATCGCCACGGTGCCGCGGATGCGGCCGATGACGGGCGTGCCCTTCACGTCGGTCGCGTTGAACAGGAGCACGGTGGCGCCGTCGGAGGCCAGGCGCTCGACGACGGCGTCCAGCCGGACCGCGATCTCGTCCGGGTCCGCGCCGCGCAGGATGTCGTTGCCGCCCGCGCAGACGCTGATGAGGTCCGGCCGCAGGGCGAGCGCCGGCTCGACCTGGTGCTCGGCGATCTGGTCCAGCAGCTTCCCGCGGACCGCCAGGTTGGCGTAGGCCAGGTCCTCACCGGGCGGGGTCAGGCGGGCGAGCTCCTCGGCCAGGCGGTCGGCCCAGCCGCGATGGTAGCCGGGGCGCTCCGGGTCCGGGTCGCCGATGCCCTCGGAGAACGAGTCCCCGATGGCGACGTAGCGGCGCCACGGATGGGCGGCGGGGTCGTCGACCGGGGTCGCGTCGGAGGCGTGCGGAGGCTGGGAGGAGGAAGGGTTACCCACGGGTAGGATTCTGCCCGCGTCGCGCGGGAGGGGTCAACCGCCGGGTGGGGTGACCGCGCCGCTCGCTAGGCTGACGGACGTGAACGCGAACCCCACCCCCGCCGTCGAGCCCGTCGTCCGCTGGTCCCGCCCCGAGGGCGAGCGCACCGAGGACCTGCTGATCGTCCTGCACGGCTACGGCGCGAACGAGGACGACCTGTTCGGCCTCGTCCCGCACCTGCCCGAGCACGTCACGGTGGCCGCCGTGCGCGCGCCCCTGCCCCTGCAGCCGGGCTCCCACGCCTGGTTCCCGCTCTCCCAGGACCCGGTCACAGGGGAGCTGGGCTCCACCGCCGAGCCGGTCCGCGAGGCCGTCGAGGCCCTGCACGCGTGGGTGCAGGCCGTGCGCGGGGACTTCCGCACCGTCTCCCTGCTCGGCTTCTCGCAGGGCATGGCGATGGCCACGTCGCTGCTGCGCCTGGACCCGGAGGCCTACGCGTGCACCGTGGCGCTGTCCGGCTTCGTGGTGGACCCGGAGCTCACCGAGCCGCGGCTGCGTGAGCTGTTCACCCGCGACGACGACGTCGCCCGCGTCCGACCGAAGGTCTTCTGGGGCCGCGGCCAGGAGGACCCGATCATCTCCGAGCCCCGGGTCGAGGAGACCCATGCCTGGCTGAACGCCCACGTGGACCTCATGAAGATCGTCTACGCCGGGCTCGGCCACGCGATCAACGAGCAGGAGCTGGGCCACGTGAAGGAGTACCTCGCCCACATGGTGCCGCCCCGCGGCTGACGCGCCGGACCCGCCCGACGACGGCGCCGCAGCCGCCTGCCGGGGCGCCGGCTCAGGCCTGCTCGGCCTGGACGACGAACGCCTCTCCGTTGAACTCGACGACGTCCCCGTCGTGCAGCTGGGCGCCGCGGCGCGTCTCCACCGCGCCGTTGACGGTGACGAGCCCGTCGGTGACGACGTCGCGGGCCATGGCCCCGTCCTCCACGAGGGAGGCGAGCTTGAGCGCCTGGCCCAGGCGGATGGACTCGTCACGGATGGGCAGGGGCTGGGCGTCGGGTGCGTTCGTCTCGGTCATGGTGTCCATCATGGCCGGTAGGCTGGACGGGATCGACCGGCGCGCCGCGCCGGAACGGGCCCGCCGCGTCGAAGGCGGCCGGGTGCCGTCGTCGTCGTGATCCCCTCCCGCCCCGCCGATGAGTACGGAAGTGATGCCCCCATGGCTGCCAAGTCCCCGCTGGACAACGTCATCAACCTCGCCAAGCGCCGAGGCTTCGTGTTCCAGGCCGGTGAGATCTACGGCGGTTCGCGCTCCGCGTGGGACTACGGGCCCCTGGGCGTGGAGCTGAAGGAGAACATCAAGGCCGAGTGGTGGAAGACCTTCGTGCGCTCCCGTGAGGACATGGTGGGCCTGGACTCCTCCATCATCCTGCCGCGCGCGGTGTGGGAGGCCTCCGGCCACGTCGAGACCTTCACCGACCCGCTCGTGGAGTGCACCCAGTGCCACAGGCGCCACCGCCAGGACCACCTGCTCGAGGCGTTCGAGGCCAAGAAGGGCCGGCCGGCCGAGGGCATGGCCGAGATCGTGTGCCCGGACTGCGGCACCCAGGGCGCCTGGACCGAGCCGCAGCTGTTCTCGGGCCTGGTCAAGACCTACCTCGGCCCCGTGGACAACGAGGAGGGCCTGCACTACATGCGCCCGGAGACGGCGCAGGGCATCTTCGTGAACTTCCTCAACGTGCTGGGCGCGGCCCGGAAGAAGCCGCCGTTCGGCATCGGCCAGATCGGCAAGGCGTTCCGCAACGAGATCACCCCGGGCAACTTCATCTTCCGCACCCGCGAGTTCGAGCAGATGGAGATCGAGTACTTCGTGCCGCCGGCGGAGGCGAAGCAGCACTTCGACCGCTGGGTCGAGGACTGCTGGGACTGGTTCATCGACCTCGGCATCGACCCCGCGCACCTGCGCCGCCTCGACGTGCCCGCGGAGGACCGTGCGCACTATTCGGACGGCACCATCGACCTCGAGTACGACTTCGGCTTCACCGGCGGCGACGGCTGGGGCGAGCTGATGGGCATCGCGAACCGCACCGACTACGACCTGGGCCAGCACACGACGCACTCCGGCACGAAGATGCAGTACTTCGACCAGGCCAACAACGAGCACTACACCCCGTACGTGATCGAGCCGTCCTTCGGCCTGACCCGCGCCATGATGGCGTTCCTCGTGGACGCCTACGCCGAGGACGAGGCCCCGAACGCCAAGGGCGGCGTGGACGTGCGCACCGTGCTCAAGCTGGACCCGCGCCTGGCCCCGGTCAAGGCCGCCGTGCTCCCGCTGTCGAAGAAGCCCGAGCTGCAGCCGGCCACCCAGTCCCTCGCCGCCGAGCTGCGCACCCTCTGGAACATCGAGACGGACGACTCCGGCGCGATCGGCCGTCGCTACCGCCGCCAGGACGAGATCGGCACCCCGTTCTGCATCACCGTCGACTTCGACACCCTCGAGGACCAGGCCGTGACCATCCGCGAGCGGGACACCATGGCCCAGGAGCGCGTGGCGCTGTCCCAGGTGAAGTCCTACCTGCTGGAGCGCCTGGTCAAGTGAGCGGGGACGTGACGGGAGCGGCCGGGGCCGCGGGGCATGACGACGGCGGCGCGCTGTTCGACTCCGCCGCGGTCGCCGGCGGGGAGATCGTGCTGCGTCCCTGGCGGTCCGGGGACGACCTGGCCCTGCTCGAGGTGTGGGGCGACCCGGCCAACGCGCAGCAGCACCAGGACCGGGCGATGCTCGCCGAGGACGCGGAACGGCCCTGGCGCCGCGCGCTCGTGGCCGAGGCCGCCGGCGTGCCGGTGGCGGCAGGCGTCGTCTACGCCTCGTCCGTGCACCCGCGGCGGCTGTGGCTGTACGTCGAGACCGCGGCCGCCGAGCGGCGCCGCGGCATCGGCCGGGCGCTCGTGGCAGCCCTGCGGGGCCTCGCCGCGGAGGCGCACGCCGCCGGCGCCATCCCGACGACGGCCCTGAAGGCCCGGTTCGCCAAGGACGCCCTGGTGCCCGGCGTGGCCGGCGCCGACCCGCAGACCGAGGCCGACGGTGCGACGGGCCGTCCGCCCGTGGACACGGACGCCGTGCGCTCCCAGACCGCCGCGCTGGCCGCCGGCACCGAGGCGTTCCTCGTGGCCGAGGGCTTCACCCCCGTGCAGCGCTCCCGCCGCGTCGCGATCGCCCCGGGGGCCATCGGCCTGCCGGACGTACGCGGGGAGGAGTACCCGGACGGCGTGGTCCTCGAGGAGGCCTCGACCGGCTCCGTCGAGCTCACGCAGGCGGTCGCCGCGTTCTATGACGCCGTGCACGCGTGGGACCCGTCGACCCTGAGTGTCGGGGCCGCCCAGCAGCTGCTGCTGGGCCCGGCCACCGGGGCCGCGGGCGCCGTCGTGCTCCGCGACGCGCCGAAGGCCGAGGGCGGGCGCATCCGCGCGTTCGCGGTGTCCTACACCCCGGAGCGCCAGGACGCGCCGGCCGACGTGCTCGTGGGCTGGGACCCGGAGCTGGGGGAGGAGGACGCGCTGCAGGCCGTGGCCGACCTGCTCGCCCTGCTCGTGGCCCAGTACCCCGTGCAGGTCGAGGTGGACGAGGCGATGACCCCGCTGGAACGGATCGTGGACGGGCTCATCGGCGGCAACGCGGCGCGCACCCTGGTGGACACGTACGTGTTCGTGGACGACGCGCCGGGCGCGTGAACCGGGCGGCCGCAGCGGACCGCCGGCGCGCCCGCGCCCTGCGGGGCACCGTCCTCGCGGTGGCCCTGCTCAACGGCGCCTATCTGGTGGTCGAGATCATCCTGGCGGTGGGGATCGGCTCGGTGGCCCTCGTGGCGGACTCCGTCGACTTCTTCGAGGACTTCGCCGTCAACCTGCTGATCTTCGTGGCGCTGGGGTGGACGGCGGCCCGGCGCGCGGTCATCGGCAAGGTCATGGCCGGGATCATCGTGCTGCCGGCCGTGGCGGCGCTCGTCATGGCGGCCACGAAGATCGGCGACCCCGAGCCGCCGGCCGCGGGCGTGCTGCTGTGGGCGGCCGTCGGCTCGCTCCTCGTGAACATCGTGTGCGTGGCCCTGCTGGTCCGCGTCCGCACCGACGGCGGCTCCCTCACCCGGGCGGCGTGGCTCGCGGCGCGCAACGACCTCGTGGCCGGCGCCGTGTTGATCGCCCTGTCCGGGGTCACGGTGCTGACGGCGTCGGGCTGGGCGGACATCATCGTGGGCGTGCTGCTGGTGCTGCTCAACGGCTCCGCCGCCAAGGAGATCTGGGAGGCCGCGACCGAGGAGCACCTGGCGGCCCAGGCCCTCGCCGGCGAGGTCGACGACGACTGAGCGGTTCCTACGGGGCGGCGGGCAGCCGGGCGGCGAGCACCGCCCCGACGGCGGCCAGGCCCAGGAACACCGTCAGCGCCGGTGTCAGACCGACGGCGCCGGCCAGCGCCCCGACCGCCGGGCTGAGCCCGACCCCGGCCAGCCGCATGCACCAGCTCGTCACCGCCAGCCCGGTCTGCGGCTTGAGCCCGGGCGCCTCGTCGCCGAGCGCATAGGCGACGGGCACCACCACGGCGCAGCCCAGCCCCGCCAGCGCCAGCCCCGCGAACGCGGCAGGCACGGCCACCGGCCCCGGCAGCGGCGCCAGGGCCAGTCCCAGCCCCACGACGACCGCGCCCAGCCCCGCCGTCAGCGCCCCGCGTCGGCCCAGGACGGCGAGGGTGCGGTCGCCCGCGAGGCGTCCGACGAACTGCGCGCCCAGCAACGTCGACGCGCCGAGCACCGCCGCGGCGGGGTCCAGGCCGCGCTCGGTGATCAGGAACAGGGTGGCCCACGCGTTGCCGAACTCCTCCACGCCGAAGCCGGCCATCGCGATCACCACGGCGGGGACGAGCGCGGCCACGGCGGCGCGGCGGGGCAGGGCCGGGGCGGGCGGTGCGGACGTCTCCGACGGCGCGGGTGAGTCCTCCGAGGCGCCGCGGGCGGACGCCGAGTCCACGAGAGCCTCCGCCAGGAACAGGCGCCGGACCCCCAGCAGCACCGCGACGCACACGGCGCCGTTGAGCCCCAGGTGCAGGGCCGCGGGGCCGCCCACGGTGATGACCGCCGCGCCGAGCCCGGCACCGGCGGCCGCTCCGAGGCTCCAGCCGGCGTGCATGGTCGTGAGCACGGGCCGGGCCAACCGGGTCTGCACCTGCAGGCCCTGCGCGTTCTGGGCGGTGTCCACGACGGCGTCGAGCACACCCGACGCCAGGACGAGGCCCGCGAAGACCCACAGCAGCCAGGCCGCGGCCGTGCCCGCACCGTGCCCGGCCCCCGCGCCCGCCCCGGCGACGTCGAGGACGAGACCGGCCGCCGTCGTGAGCAGGGCGATGGCCACGCTGCCGGCGAGCATGACGCGGCGGGCGCCGAACCGGCGCAGGATCGGCGCGGGAAGGGGCCCGGCGAGCGTGCCGCCCACGGCGAGCGCGATGACGAGCACGCCGAACCCGGCCGGGTCCAGGCCGAACGCGGCCTTCGCCTCCGGGTAGTGCGGGATGAGCGCGCCGAGCAGGGCGCCGTTCGTCGCGAAGGCGGCGGTGACGGCCCAGCGCGCGCGACGGGCTCGGGCGACGCCGTCGTCGGCGGCCGGGAGGTGCGGCGCGGCCTCGGTCATGCATCCCAGCCGAGCAGGCGCCAGACCTCCGCCCAGCCGGCGAAGATCTTCGCGTTGTACTCGACCCCGAGCTGGTTGGGGTTGGCGAACAGGACCCAGTCGGCGGCGGTGACGGCGTCGTCGGCGGCGAGCTTCTCCGCGACCTCCTCGGCGGACCCGGCGTAGGTCGGGCCGGAGCGGGCGGCACCGCCCTCGAGCATGCCGGAGGAGTCGCGCGAGGCCCGCTCCCGGCCGAAGTACAGCTCGTCCTCCCGGTCCTGGATGACGAACGCGGAGCGCGTGACCGCCGTGCGGCCCGGACCGGCGTGGCCGGCCGCGGCGAAGGCCTCCCGGTAGCGGGCGATCTGGTCGGCCTGCTGCACGTGGAAGGGGCGGCCGTCGTCCTGGAGCAGGAGCGTGGAGGAGAGCATGTGGTACCCCTCCCGCCCCGCCTCGACCGCCGACGGCGTGGACCCCGACCCCCACCAGATCCGGTCCGCGAGCCCGGGGGAGTGCGGCTCGACCCGCAGCGGCTGCGAGCTGTGCGCCCAGCCGGAGGTGAGGTCCGGCGTCGCGATGCCCTCGCCGCGCACTGCCGCGAGGAAGCGGCGTCCGCGCTCGCGGGTCACGTCGGCCCAGGTCTGCCCCTCGGCGAGGGCGTAGCCGAACTGCGCCTGGCCGTCGAGGGCGGCCTCGGGTGAGCCGCGGGAGACGCCGAGCTCGAGCCGGCCGCCGGAGATGAGGTCCGTGGTGGCGGCGGCCTCGGCCATGTACAGGGGGTTCTCATACCGCAGGTCGATCACGCCGGTGCCGAGGCTGATCCGCTCGGTGCGGGCGGCCATCGCGGCGAGGATCGGGAACGGCGAGGAGAACATCCGCTGGAAGTGGTGGACGCGGAGCCAGGCGCCGTCGAGTCCGGCGTCCTCGGCAGCCACGGCCATGGCGACGACGTCGTCGAGGGCCTGCCGCGCGTCGGGCGCGGTGCCGGGCCGGTGGATCCAGTGGCCGAAGTTGAGGAAGCCGAGGTGTTTGCGGGTCATGCCGGGTGCAACCGCGGGGCGGGCGGGGCTGTTCCCGGGTCGGCGTCCGCCATACTGGCGGGCATGAGTGAGCAGTGGAGCGAGAAGGACATCGAGCTGGCGAACCGGCTCTTCGACATGGCGCGTGACGGGGACACGGCCCAGCTGAAGGCATACCTGGATGCCGGGGTGAGCACGCGCCTGCGCAACCACGCGGGCGACTCCTTCCTCACCCTCGCCGCCTATCACGAGCACCCGGACACCGTGGCCATGCTCATCGCGGCCGGCGCGGAGGTCGAGCACGCCAACGACCGCGGCCAGCGCGCCCTGACCTGCGCCACGTTCAAGCGGGACGTCGACTCCATGCGCCATCTTTTGGCCGCCGGTGCGGACCCGGACGCGGGCACTCCCTCGGCGCGCCAGACCGCTCAGATGTTCGCCGGCGATGACCTGCTGGCGGTGCTCGACGGCGGGGACGCGGCGCCGTCGTCGGAGGCCTGACCCGCCGGGAGGACGGTCTGCCCGTCCTGGCGGGGCGCCTCGGCGGTCGCCTCCCAGCGGGCCTCGTCGTGGGGCACGGTGACGTGGGTGCCGGGCGGAATGGAAGAATGGACCCGACATGACTTCTTCCCACACCCTCCCCGCCGCGGCGGCGGTCGACGGCGCCCCCGACGTCGTCGACCCCCACGCCGCGCACTACGCCAAGTCCGCCGGTGCGGGCCGCCGCATCGCCGACGACGACCAGCTCCACGAGGGCCGCCACGCAGCGCCCACGACGGACCGCCTGACCCTGCCCCCGCTGCGGCTCGGTCCGATCACGGTCGAGACGCCGGTCGTCCTCGCCCCGATGGCCGGCATCACGAACACCGCGTTCCGCCGCCTGTGCCGCGAGTACGGTGGCGGCCTCTACGTCAACGAGATGGTCACGGCCCGCGCGCTGGTGGAGCGCAAGCCCGAGTCGATGCGCATCATCCAGCACGACCCGGACGAGGTGCCCCGCTCCGTCCAGCTCTACTCGGTGGACCCGGTCACCACCGGCGCCGCGGTGCGGATGCTGGTCGAGGAGGACCGCTGCGACCACATCGACATGAACTTCGGCTGCCCCGTGCCCAAGGTGACCCGCCGCGGCGGCGGCTCGGCCCTGCCGTGGAAGTCGGAGCTGTTCACCTCGATCGTCAAGGCGGCCGTCACCGAGGCCTCGAAGAGGGACATCCCGGTGACCGTGAAGATGCGTCGCGGCATCGACGAGGACCACCTCACCTTCCTCGACGCCGGCCGCACGGCCCGCGACCTCGGCGTCGCCGCCGTGGCCCTCCACGGCCGCACCACGCGCCAGTTCTACTCGGGCACCGCCGTGTGGGACGACATCGCCCGGCTGCGCGAGGCCCTGCCGGACATCCCCGTGCTCGGCAACGGCGACATCTGGTCCGCGGAGGACGCCATCGCGATGGTCGAGCAGACCGGCGTGGACGGCGTCGTGATCGGCCGCGGCTGCCAGGGTCGGCCGTGGCTGTTCGGGGATCTGCAGGCCGCGTTCGAGGGCCGCCAGGACCGGTTCCGCCCGACCCTGGGCATGGTCGCGGACACGCTGTACCGCCACGCCGAGCTGCTCGTGGACACCTTCGGCGGCGACGAGACGAAGGCGCTGCGGGACATCCGCAAGCACGTGGCGTGGTACTTCAAGGGCTACCCCGTGGGCTCGGAGATCCGCACCGCGCTGTCCACCGTCCCGGACCTGGCCACGATGCGCGAGATCCTCGCCCGCGTGGACCGCGACCAGCCCTACCCGGGTGAGGCCGCCGAGGGCCCGCGCGGCCGGGCCGGCGCCCCCAAGCGCCCGCACCTGCCGGACGGCTGGCTCGACTCCCGCGAGCTCAATGCCGAGCAGCAGGCCATGATCCAGGCCGCCGAGCTGGACGTCTCCGGTGGCTGAGCCCACGACGCCGGTGCCCGCCGCCGGAACGCCCGGCGCGCCGTCGTCGCACTGGACCGGCGCCGCCCATCAGCCGGTGCTGTTCGGCCCCGAGGGCCGGCCCCCGTATGCCGGCCGCGCCGTGCAGACCCCCGGCTACACGCCGTGGGACCGGGAGCGGTGGCTGCCCGAGCCGCCCAAGTCCTCCTACCGTTCGGACTTCGAGCGGGACCGTGCCCGCGTGCTGCACTCCGCGGGCCTGCGCCGGCTGGGGGCCAAGACCCAGGTGGTCGCCCCGGACGCGGACGACTTCGCCCGCACCCGCCTGACGCACTCGCTCGAGGTGGCGCAGGTGGGCCGTGAGCTCGGCCGGTCGCTGGGCTGCGACCCGGACCTCGTGGACACCGCCTGCCTGTCCCATGACCTCGGCCACCCGCCCTTCGGGCACAACGGGGAGAAGGCGCTCGACGCGCTCAGCGAGGACGTCGGCGGCTTCGAGGGCAACGCCCAGACCCTGCGGCTGCTGGCCCGCCTCGAGCAGAAGAAGCTCTCCGCGGACGGCTCCTCCGCGGGCCTGAACCTCACGCGCGCTGCCCTCGACGCCGCGTGCAAGTACCCGTGGACCCGTGAGGACGCCCCGCTGCGCCCGGACGGCACGCGTTCGCGCAAGTTCGGCGTCTATGAGGACGACCTGCCCGTGTTCCGGTGGTTCCGCGCCGGGGTGCCCGGCACGCGCACGTCCATGGAGGCCCAGGTCATGGACCTGGCGGACGACATCTCCTACTCCGTGCACGACGTCGAGGACGGCGTGGTCAACGCCGTGTTCCAGCTCAAGTGGCTGGCCATCCCGGAGCACCGGGAGCGCGTCGTGGAGACCACCCGCCAGTGGTACCTGCCGCACACGGACCCGGCGGAGGTCGACGCGGCCCTGGCCCGCCTCGAGGCCACCGACGTGTGGGTCTCCGAGATGGACGGCTCCCGGCGGGCGCTCGCGGCGATGAAGGACATGACGAGCCAGCTGATCGGCCGGTTCTGCAGCGCCGCCTTCGACGCCACGCGCCAGGTGTTCGGCAACGAGCCGCTCACCCGCCACGGCGCCGACGTCGTGGTGCCCGAGGAGACGGAGACCGAGATCGCCGTGATGAAGGGCATCGCGGCGGCCTACGTGATGACCGCCGAGCAGCGCCAGCCGCTCTATGCGCGGCAGCGCGAGGTGCTCGCGGAGCTCGTGGCGCTGCTCGACGCGACGGCGGACCGGTACCTCGAGCCGATGTTCGCGTTCGACTGGGCGCAGGCCCCCGACGACGCCGCCCGGCGGCGCGTGGTGATCGACCAGATCGCCTCGCTCACCGATTCGACCGCCGTCGAGTGGCATCACACCCTGGTGCAGGGCGCGGAGTTCCGGCGCGTCTGGCTCTGACCGGCGGGTCCAGCAGCGCGGGCAGCACCGCCCCGGCGGGACCCCGCAGGACGTGCGTGACCGCGCCGCTCAGCTCGGTCTCCACCGGATTCACCTCGACGACGGCGGCCCCGGCCCCCAGCGCCACGAACGGCAGGGACGCCGCCGGCTGCACGATGCCCGAGGTGCCGACGACGATGCACAGGTCGCAGTCCTCGAGCGCGGCGAACGCGCGGTCCCAGGGCTCGGCCGGCAGCATCTCCCCGAACCACACGATCCCCGGGCGGATCAGCCCGTCCCCGCACACGGTGCAGGCCGGCGGCGCCTCGCGGAGCATCGCCTCGAGGTCGGCCTCGGTGCCGGCCGTCGCCTCGTCCGCGGGCGCGCCCGGGTCGACGTCGGCAGGGGCCCCGTATGCGGCGCAGCGGTGCTCGAACAGGGAGCCGTGCAGGTGCGCGAGGACCCGGGCGCCGGCCCGCTCATGCAGGTCGTCCACGTTCTGGGTGACCACCTCCAGGCCGGGTGTGCGTCGCTGCCAGGCGGCGACGGCGTCGTGCCCCGGATTCGGTCGGCGGGCCCGCACCATCCGGGCGCCCCCCCCTTCGTTTGGGGGCGGTGTGCGGCGGTATTCCGTCGGAATACCGCCGAATATCGCCCCCGAACCCTGGGTGGGGTCAGGCGATGTCGGGCGCCGTCGTCGGCAGACCCGTGCCGGCGGCGCGGGCGAGGGCCCGGCGCAGGCCGCGGGCCTTGAGGAGGACCTCGTCGTGCTCGGCGGCCGGGTCCGAGTCCGCGACGATCGCCCCGCCGGCCCCCACGGACCAGCGGCCCCCGGCGAGCACGGCCGTGCGGATCACGACGGACAACGACGTCGTCCCGTCCGCGCCCAGCATCCCCAGCGCCCCGGAGTAGACCCCGCGCGGGGACTCCTCCCAGGCGGCCAGCAGCTCGACGCTGCGTCGCTTCGGCGCGCCCGTCATTGACCCGCCGGGGAACAGCGACCGCACCACGTCCACCGGGTCGACGCCGGCCCGTGCCGTGCCCGTGACCGTGGACACGAGCTGGTGGACGCTCGCGTAGCTCTCCACCGCCATGAGGGAGGGCACCTGCACGGAGCCGGGCTCGCACACCCGGGAGAGGTCGTTGCGCAGCAGGTCCACGATCATGAGGTTCTCGGCGCGCGTCTTGGGGTCGGCGGCGAGCGCGCGGGCGGCCCCGGCGTCCTCGGCCGGGTCGGCCAGTCGGGCGGCCGTGCCCTTGATCGGCTTGGTGCTGTACCGCCCGTCCCGACCGGAGAGGAAGCGCTCGGGGGAGGCGGAGACCACGGCCCACCTGCGGGAGCCCGTGCCGTGCTCCAGCAGCGCCGCATACGGGGCCGGCTGGTGCGCGGCGAGCTCGTGGAAGAGGACCAGCGGGTCCACGCGCAGCCCGGCGTCGGCGTCGAAGCGGGTGGTCAGGCACAGCTCGTAGGAGTCGCCGGCGTGCAGCGCGGCGCGGCAGCGGGCGATCTGCTCGGCGTACGCCGCCCGGTTCTCGCGCCACGTGCCCGGCACCTCCTCATCGGCCCGGGGTTCCGGGCCGGCGTCCTGCGGCGGGGGCACGACGGCGTTGCCCGCCGCCGTCTCGAGATCGCGGCGGGCCGCGGCGAGGGCGCGGCGCACGTCCACTGCCCAGCGCTCGACCCCGGCCTCGGCGGCGGTCGGGTCGAGGGAGACGACGCAGCAGTGCAGCATCCCGACCGCGTGGTCGGCCACGGCGTAGCGGGACGGGCGCACCCAGAACTGCGCGGGCAGGGCTGCGGGGTCCCCGGGTCGGGGTGAGGGCGGTGTCACCCCCAGATCCGCCAGGCCGAGCTCGTAGCCGAGCCAGCCGACCAGGCCGCCGCGCAGGGGCAGGCCCTCGCCGCCGACCACCGGTCGGGGCGCGGCCGCGGCCGCGAGGTCGGCCCACGCGCGGTCCGGGTCGGCGGGGTCGTCGTGCCGGACCAGCCGCGGGCCGGGGGAGGGCACGCGATCCTGCTCCTCGCCGAGCACATCCAGCCCGTCGCCCGCCACGGACCAGCGCGCCTCGGCGGGGTCCGGCAGGGCGGAGTCCAGCCAGAACGACGCGGCCCCGCGCACGACGGCGTGCGCATAGACCGCGGCCACGGCGGTCGCCGCCGTGTGCCCGGCCGCGGCGAGCGCCGCGACGTCGAGCGTGCGCACGGCCACGTGCAGCGGGGTGGCAGCGGCCTGGGGCGGTGCGGGGGCGGTGGGCATGGCCCCCAGCGTAGGGGTCAGCCCCCGCCCGGATCGCTCCGTACGCTGGCGGCATGCCGTCCTCCCCGCCCCGCCGCGCCCTGGTCGCCGCACTTGAACGCCACCAGGTGGCGCTGTACCTCGCGGGGATCGCCGCGGGCGCCGTCGTCGGGTGGGCCGTGCCCGGGGCCGACGCGTGGGCGGTGCTCGTCGGGCCGGTCCTCGCGCTGCTCCTGCTGGCGACGTTCCTGGCGGTGCCGTTCGCCGCGCTGGGCGCGGGCCTGCGGGACGGCAGGTTCCTCGGGGCACTGCTGGTCCTGAACTTCGTGGTGGTGCCGGCGGTGGTGTTCGGGCTGAGCCGGTTCGTGGCCCACGACGACGCGCTGCTCGTGGGCGTGCTCCTCGTGCTGCTGGCCCCGTGCGTGGACTATGTCATCGCGTTCACCGCGCTCGCGGGCGGCGCGGCCGAGCGGCTGCTGGCGGCGGCTCCGCTGCTCATGCTCGTCCAGCTGGTCGTGCTGCCCGTGCTGCTGCGCGTCGTCGCCGGCGAGGCGGCCGTGGCCGCGGTCGACGTCGGGCCCTTCGTCCGTGCCCTGGTCATGCTGATCCTGGTGCCGCTCGCGCTCGCGGCGCTGCTCCAGTGGGGTGCGCCGCACGGCGGCCGGGGTGGTGCGCGGGTTCACGGCGGCGATGGTCCCGCTCATGGTCGTCACGCTGTTCACGGTGGTCGCCTCGCAGATCCGCGGGGTGGGGGAGCGGCTGCCCGCGCTGGCTGCCGTCGTGCCCCTGTTCGTGGCGTTCGCCGTCGTGATGGTGGCCCTCGGCGTGGTGGCCGCGCGGTGGGCGCGCCTCGACGTGCCCGCAGGACGGGCGCTCGTGTTCTCGGGCGCGACGCGGAACTCCCTGGTCGTGCTGCCGCTGGCGTTGGCCCTGCCGGCGAGCCTGGACCCGGCCCCGCTCGTGGTGGTGACGCAGACGCTCGTGGAGCTCGGGGCGATGGTGGGCCTCGTCCGGCTGGTGCCCCGGCTGCTGCCGCTGCACGGGCAGTCCGCGGGGGCGGGTGCGGGTCGAACCGTGACCTGACCGCCCAGAATGTTGCCTTACCGTGACCGGAATCACGGTCCCGGGTGGCTATGGTGGGCGACATGAGCCTCTCGTTCGTGTCCTCGGCGCGCCGCCGTCACGGCGGTCTGGCGTCGGCCGCGCTGTTCCATCCGCTGGTCGAGGCGGCCACCGGCGCCCTGCCCGTGATCGACCCGGTGACCGGCCGCCCGGCGGAGCCGGCCGACGCCCGCCCGGGGTCCGGGCACTCGACTCCTGCACAGGGCCCGCAGGAGTCCCGTGCGTCCACGGAGGCCGGTTCCGCTCGGGGCTGACCGCCCCGCCCCGTCCCTAGAATGGTCCGCATGGCTGGACTGATCGTGCGCAAGGACATCGACCTCGTCCGCGAGCGCACGGACCTGAAGGCCGTGGTGGAGGAGTTCGTCACCCTGCGCTCGGCGGGCGTGGGCTCGTTCAAGGGGCTGTGCCCGTTCCACGACGAGCGGACGCCGTCGTTCCACGTGCGCCCCGGCGTGGGCACCTATCACTGCTTCGGCTGCGGTGCGCACGGGGACGTCATCAGCTTCCTCATGGAACTCGAGCACACCACGTTCATGGAGACCGTGGAGCGACTGGCGTCCCGAGTAGGGGTGGAGCTGCACTACGAGGACGGCGGCACCGGCCCGGACAAGGCGGAGACGGGGCGCCGTCGTCGCCTGTTCGAGGCGAACAAGGTGGCGGACGAGTTCTTCCGTCGTGCCCTCGGCTCGCCCGAGGCCCAGGCCGCCCGCGACTTCCTCACCCAGCGCGGGTTCACGCAGGAGCACGCGGCGCAGTTCGGCCTCGGGTACGCCCCGCAGGGGTGGTCGCATCTGCTGGACCACCTGCGGCAGAAGGGGTTCCGGGACGAGGAGCTGCGCGCTTCCGGGCTGGTGTCCGAGGGGCAGCGCGGCCTGTACGACCGGTTCCGCGGCCGCCTGCTGTGGCCCATCCGGGACATGACCGGCGCGACCATCGGCTTCGGCGCCCGCAAGCTCTACGACGACGACCCCGGCCCCAAGTACCTGAACACCCCCGAGACGCCGCTCTACAAGAAGTCCCAGGTGCTCTACGGCATCGACCTGGCCAAGCGCACGATCGCCAAGGAGCGCCAGCTGGTGCTCGTCGAGGGCTACACGGACGTGATGGCGGCCCACCTGGCCGGCGTCGGGACGGCCGTGGCCACGTGCGGCACCGCGTTCGGCGCGGACCACATCAAGGTGGCCCGCCGCCTGATCTCCGACGACGGCACGGGCGGCGAGGTGATCTTCACCTTCGACGGCGACGAGGCCGGGCAGAAGGCCGCCCTCAAGGCGTTCGACGAGGATCACCGGTTCCTCGCCAAGACGTTCGTGGCCGTGGAGCCCAGCGGCATGGACCCGTGCGACCTGCGCATGCAGAAGGGCGACGAGGCCGTGCGCGCGCTCATCGCCTCGCGGCGGCCGCTCTTCGAATTCGCGATCCGGGCGGGGCTGAAGGACTACGACCTGAACACCGTCGAGGGCCGCGCCGGCGCCCTGCGCCACGCCGCGCCGATCGTGGCGGGCATCAAGGACGCCGTCCTGCGCCCGGGCTACGAGCGGGAGCTGGCCGGCTGGCTCGGTCTGGACCCGAACGCCGTGCACCGCGCCGTGGCCGCGGCCGGGCGCGCGCCGCGGCGGGGGCCCGAGCCCGAGGCGCGGCCGGCCCCGGCGGACGACGGGCAGGCGATCGGGCCCACGGGCCGCCACGGGGAGGCCGCCGCCCCGGCGCCGCGGATCGTGGTGCCGGTGGATCCGCGCGACCCCGTCGCCCGTCGGGAGCGGGAGTCCCTCGAGGTGGTGCTGCAGCATCCGACCCTGCTCTCCGCAGAGCAGTGGACCGCGCTGTACGCGGCCCGCTTCACGGTCCCGCAGTACGCCGCCGTCCACCAGGGCGTGAAGATGGCCGGGTCGGCGGGGGCGACGCCGCAGCGCTGGGTGGACGCCGTGCGGGACGCCGTGCCCCAGGAGGTGGCCGGCGTCGTCTCCGAGCTGGCCGTCCGCGACCTGCCCGCCCGCACTCCCGAGGATGTGGACCGGTACTGCCGGGACATCATGAACCGCCTGTTCGCCCTGCAGATCGTGCACCGCAAGGAGGAGCTGCTCGGGCGCCTGCAGCGGCTCGGCCCCGAGGGCGACCCCGCCGAGTTCACCCGCCTCAACAGCGAGCTCATGGAACTGGAGGCGCGCCGCCGGGCCCTCCGCGCCGACGACTGACCCCCACCTGTTTTCGTTCGGGAAACGGCGGCTCCAGGGGCGTTGTCGTTCGGGAAACGGCGGTCCGTCGGCCGCGCGGCGTCAGCGCTCGTCGACCGTGAGCACCTCGCCGGACGTGGCGTCGATCTCGACCTCGGGGCCGTCGGAACCGTCCTCGCGGTCGAACCCGACCTCCCACTGGAGGGCGCCGTTGTCGTCGTCCAGGTCCATCTCGTCCAGGGTCACCCCGTCACGGCCCTCCCGGGCGGTGTCGAGGGCCTGCTGGGCGGTGACCTCGGCCTCCTTCGCCTTCTGGACGTCCTCGGGATCCGATTCGCGGTCGGTCTCGGTGATGTCGCCGTCGGCGGTGACGTCCAGCTCCTTGACCTCCTCACCCACCACGACGTCGACCTCCCAGGTCGTGTCGTCGTCGTCGGCATCCACCGCGACGATGATGCCGTCGCCGTCCTCCTCCAGGACCGCGTCGATCACCGCGTCGGCGGGATCGTCGGCCTGGCCGGTGGCCGAGCCGCTGCCGGCCGCGGGGGCCGTCGATGAAGCCGGGGCGGAGGAGGCTGACGACGACGCCGAGCCCGACCCGCCGTCCGTGGTGGGGGTGTTCGCCACGGACGAGGAGGCGTCGACCCCCGGCGAGGCGGAGCCGTCGTCGCCGTTGTCGGCCGTGGTGCCGCAGGCCGCGAGTGCGAGCGCGGCCAGCACGCCCGTGCCGGTCAGCGCGGTCTTGCGCGTGAGGGTCGTGATGGTCATGGTCACGTCTCTCCTTCGGGTCCGTTCCTGATGGTTCTGGGAATGTCCTCGCACCGTAGGCCCGCCGGAGCCGTGCCTGGCAAGGCCCCGTGCCCCGGGCGTGGGCAGGACGACGACGGCGCCCCGCGGCCGGGTGGCGCGCAGGCATGAGCTCTGGTAAAGTTCCATCCGTTGTCCGAACGGCTCCGGCGGTTCGCGTCACGTTCCCCCGTAGCTCAACGGCAGAGCATTCGACTGTTAATCGAAGGGTTGTTGGTTCGAATCCAACCGGGGGAGCGATCCTGAAGCCCCTGCACCGACCATGTCGGTGTGGGGGCTTCTTCGTGCCTGGAGGATGACCGGGCCGAGCAGCTCCGCGAGCGTGATGTCGAAGACCTCCGCGATGGTGGCCAGCTCCTCCAACGTAAAGGCCACCCGCGCGCGAAGCCGGTGTGAGATGCCGCTCTGTGAGACGCCGAGCGCTGCTGCTAGGTCTGCCTGGCGTTTTCCGGAGCGGGCGAGCCAAGCGCGGACCTCTGCGGCGACCATCGAATTGAAATCCGAACCGCTCTCATCGTTCGAGTTCGTCATGAGCAAGACCCTATGGCGCAGGCGAACGACGCACAAGGTCAGAGAAAAAAAGTTGCGATGACCGCAAGACACGGGCTAGGCGTATATGCGTACAGCGCATACAGTGTGGGCCATGAGCAATCACACCCGTTGCGTCAGGTCGAACCTGGCAGCAGAAATCAGTAGACGAGACCTAACCCAGGCCCGCGCAGCGGCACTGGCTGGTCTCACTCCGGACGGTCTTTCCAAGCGGATGTCCGGGCAAGTCGAATTCCGCCTAGGCGAGCTGCTGGAGCTCGCCCGCGTCCTGGGCGTGCCGTTCGCGACGTTGGTAGCCGGCATCGATGCCGCAGATGAACAGCTGGCCGAGGCATGAACGGCTACTCACTTCAGCTGGCCTACACCCCAGAGGCAGCGCGAGAAGTCACAGACCAGATCAAGACCGGCCTGGAGTCCGTGTACCACCTGATCCGGTCCGCGTATCGGGGGCGGGCTTGGGAAGTTCTGGGGTACCGGAGCTGGGACGAGTACGTGACTCGGGAGTTCGGCAACTTGCATCTTCGGCCACCGCTAGAAGAGCGACACGACATCGTGCTGTCCCTCCGTGAGGTGGGGATGAGTACTCGGGCGATCGCGTCCGCGACACAGATCAGTGAGGCCACGGTGCGGCGGGAGCTTAAGCACGCAGGTGCGTCAAAAGACGCACCTGGACGTGCACCGGACTCCGTCGTCGGGGTCGACGGGAAGACCTACGAGGCCACGAGGCCCGCTCGCATTACAAACCTCGAGCCCTCCACGGGGGTCCGAGGCGGTCAAAGTGACGTTGACGCGGTCTTGGACATGCCGGCCGAGGAGTTCGGGATCGAGCCGCTGGACTTGGTCCGGCGCGACGAGGAACAGAAGGGCCGGGCACGCCGGGTGCTGACTGCGTTTAACGGGTCGGGTGCGGCCGCGGTGCCAGCGCTGATCAAGGCGGCTATGCCGGTGGCGTCGCTGGTGTCTCCGGCGACGGGTAAGGCGCTGGTCGAGGACGAGGACTTGCACGGGGTCGTGTGGGACTCGGTGCGGTGCGTGCGGACGCTGGCGCACGTGATCCGGTCTGTGGGCCATGTGGACGGTCAGTCCCAGGCGGAGATCCGGTCGACGCTGCGGGATGCGGTGGACGACCTAGACGAGGTGCTGAAGAAGATCGAGGAGGGCACGCGATGAGCGCGCAGCAGATGTGGGAGGCCCGAACGTCTGGGCCGAAAAGGGCGGAAGCCCCGGACAGCGGCCAGGCTGTCGGGGCTTCCGAAAACGCTCAATCCGAGACGATGCACATTCCAAAGAACACGCTGGTCGAGCACTCGAAGGATAGCACCGGTACGCGGCCCACGGGCAGTGGGATTCGGTCGCTTCCCCGCCGGGTCAACCCGAACGATGGCCGGTTCATCCGGGCCGTGGTGGCCGGGACCTCTGTGGCTGGGCTGGTGGCGTTCTCCATCTCGTTCGCGGCGCTGTACGAGGTCGCGGCGTGGCTGGGGCTGCCGCCGTTCATGCACTGGGCCGTGCCGGTCTTCATCGACCTGGCGATCCTCGTCTACGCGGGCTCCGTACTGGTGCACGAGTCCCGAGGGGAGTCCGCGCGGGCGTCGTGGTGGGCGCTGGGAGCGTTCACGGGCCTGTCGATGATCGCCAACGGGGCGCATGCGTGGAGTGCTGAGAACGCGAGCGTATGGCAGTCCGTGGTGGGTGCGCTCATCGCAGTGATGGTTCCGGTGGCGGTGTTCGTGGCCACGGATCAGCTGGCGCGGGTCGCGGTGGAGAACCCGGACTCGCGGCGGGCCGAGCGCGCATCGCAGGTGTCGGAGGAGGCAGAGCAGCTGAAGGCTCAGGCGGAGCTGGATCGTCAGCGCGCGGAGCTGGAAGCCGAACTCGCGGCGAGCCGCCGGCAGATCGAGGCCCAGCGGCGCGAGGCCGAGCGGGAGGCCGAGGTGGCCGAGGCTCGGCACCGGCAGGAGCTGGAGCGGATGGAGCGTCAGGCCGAACTCGAGACCGAGCGCGAGGACCGTGAGGTTCCGCAGGCCGTGGTCGAGGAATCGCAGGTCGCCCAGGGGGTCGAGGTCGTCGAGACCGTGGCGTCATCAGAGCCGGTCGTCGCAGAGACGAAGACGGTGGAGAAGGCATCGGGTGCGGACATCACCGCATGGATCGTGTCCCGCGCGCAGGAGGGCCAGGTGCCCTCGGCAGCGGAGGTCGCAGAGAAGTTCGGGTGCTCAGAGCGCACCGGGCGTCGCCGCTTGGCCGAGGCCCGCGAGACGCACGCCGAGGCATTCGGGACCGAGGAGGAGCAGGCATGAGCATCGAAGCGATGAAGTGGGCGCAGAAAGCCGCGGAGACGGGCCAGCTCAACACCGGCCAGGCGTTCGTGCTTTTGCTGCTGGGTGACCATGCGGACGAGGCGTGGTCGTGCCACCCGAGCCAGGAGTTGTTGGCCCGGCGGTCGGCCCAGACGGTGCGTTCGGTGGAGCGGCACATCGCCCGCCTGCGAGATATGGGCCTGGTGGACACCGAGTCTCGGTACGGGGACGGGCGTGGGCGGATCGGCTTGAGGTACTACTGAAGCGTCCCGGGTGTGATGCCGCTTCCTTTCGAGTTCGAGAGGATGTTGTTCATGCCGAAGAAGTTCGATCCCGAGGTGAAGGACCGCGCGGT
>NZ_JBJDQQ010000003.1:0-305259 GCF_044903545.1 Microbacterium sp. NPDC006705 | reverse complement strand
TGCGCTCCGACAAGCTCCTCCGCAGCTACCGAGCCGCCGTCAGCCTCGCCGCGACGCTCATCTGGATCAAATCAGACTTGATCAACACGGCCTAGCGACTGGAGCCGCGTCGCCGCACCCGCTGCCACCCTCCGGCTCGTTCGCTGCGCTCGCTCCGCCTTCGGAGTGTCCGCGGTCGCGTCGCCACCTCTCCACTCGAGGCCAAGGGCTAAGGGCAATTCGGGGCCTCAATGACGACAGTCTCGCCAGGGCTGACGGGCCGCTTCCCTCCCCCTCTGAGAGGACCTCCTCGGGGACGGTGGGGAGCTCGTCCCTGCGTCCGGTGGAGAGTGCGAGGTGGGGGCTTCCGGCAGCCATGCTGCCGAGGTGTGCGAGTGCACGCCGGCGGAGCCAGATGGGGTCAAAACCGTCCCCGGTGCTCCGCCCCGGAGGCATGGTCGCGCAGTCTCATCACCGAGCGGGGCTCGGTGATGAATCCCGATCTCCGATGGCGACAGAGCGCCAGCCTGACTTCTCAACTGGGCGTCAAGGGGGCCAAAGATGGGGGCAGTTGAGAAGTCGATCGGGCGAAGGGTCGTGACGGTGACTGGGCGGGCTGTAAGGGGCTGCGAAGTGACAACGCCTCCGGGACGGACGTGGGTCCTGGCAGTCGATACTCGGCGCATCGGGCACCCAGGCGCTGCGCGCGCCCGTTGTCGCTGCGGTGCTCGGTGACCGGTTCTGTGACCACCACGGTGATGTCCTGGCCGCTCCACAGTCGCGTCCGATGAGGCGAAAGAAGAGCCCCCCAGCGCCGCCTGCAGCGGCTGTCGCGAGACCTGCTGGCCACGTCATCTCTTCGAGCTGCCGCGTCCATCAGAGGGTGCCAGGGCGCTGACCGAAGAGGCCTGAGCGATGCTCCGGCCTGCGCTGATGCGAGGCGAAAGCGACCGCGTCCCCGCGGCCGCGACGGGGTCTGAGTCAGAGGGCGATACCGCCCTCTGCGTCGCTTCGCTCGAGGCTGTTAACAAGACGCCGATGGGCCTGAAGTCTTGTTAACAGCCAAACCCCGTCTTTCCAACGGTTTCTGACCCCCTTGTTAACAGCCCGAGTCGCCGCTGCGCTCTGACTCAGCCCGTTTCCAAGGATGTTGACTCAAACGAAACCGCTGATGCAGCAGCAAAAATGACCTCGATCCGGCGCTGTAGCTTCGGATGCGAGGGAGAGAAGAAAAGAGCATAAGGGGAGCTGACGCCGGGCTGCGTTTCACCCGTCGCTTCGCTCGGTCGAAACTTGCCCTGCGGTCGGCACAGCCGACAGCTCTTCGGAAGCCCTGAGCCTGTCGCTGCGCTCGGTCTCCTGGCCTTCCTCACCCTCACCGCTGACGCGTCTCGGGCCCTTCGGTAGCTGCAGCCGGTCGAGACCGACGCGGCCGCTGACGCCGGCGCCGAGGACACCGACGAGACGGCCGAGGACACCGAGACCGCCGAGCCTTCGGGCACCGAGGTCGAGTACAGCGGAAAAAGTACCTCGAGCGCGAGGTCAGCGAGCTGCAGGAGCCGGCCCTGGGCGAGCGCGTGCTGCTGGTGGGGGCGCTCGTGTGGATCGAGCCCGGCGCGCTGCACAGCGACCTGTCATAGGTCACCGCGGCGGGTCACGACACCATTCAGGGTGACGGCGACCGAGGAAACTGAGCCGTCCACAGCTCGTCGGCGCGGGCTGCGTAGGTGATCGACGCTTCGGCGTCGTCGTCCTGGGCATTCGTCTCGTAGCTGAGCGGGTCATCGATCATGGATCCATTGCACGAATCATTACCGAAATCATTTCCGCGACTCTTGCGGCCTCCCGGAGCAACATTGAGCTCGAGTGCTGCGCGCGCAAACGGTCGCTCGCACTGTCACGCCGTGTCCCTATGCTCATTCGTGAACCTCTCCGCCACAAGCGCGGCTGCAGTCCTGTCCCTCTTCCTACTCGCCGGCTGCTCAGCTCCCGCTGACCCCGCCTCCGCCGACGCAAACAGCTCCGCGCAGAGCGAGCCCGCGGCGGCCGAGCCGGCCCAGGAGGAAACGCCCGAAGCGGTCGACCTGACGGGGGAGTGGATGCAGACGAACTCCGGCGACGCGCAGTCCTACCAGGCGGCGACCGTCGCCGATGGCGTGATCTCGATTGACTGGGTCAACGACGAGGATCAGTCGCGCGCTGTCTACTGGGTCGGCACCTACGAGGCGCCGGCGGACGCTGCGACCTCGTTCAGCTGGGACTCGGTCAATGACCACTCCAAGACCGACAGCGCGCTGCTGGCGTCTTCGGACGAAACAAAGACCTTCAAGTACGTCGACGGCATTCTCAGCTACTACGTGACCGCGATGGGCGTGACGAGGACCGTCGAGCTCGAGAAACAGTAGGTCCGCGCATTCGTCCGGGCGCGAGCTAGCGAGCTAGGTGGGCAACGTCGACGCGCCAATCATCAGGGTGTCGAGGGTTCACCGGGAAAGGGCAGGCCGCCAATTTGGCCCGCCGTGGCTCTGAGGCCCCTGACAACCCGCGTTGAGCAGCGTGCGAGTGCGACAGAGTACGGCGTGCGCGTCGCAGACGGTCACGACATCCGTAAGCGCCGCCTACAAGAAACAGCGAGACCCCCTGATCCACGTGTGTGTGTGGGGGGGGGGTCTGCGTCGGCAAGCCTACCGCGCTCCGCGCATCCGTCTAACAAGGCGGTGGCGGTATTCGTGGGCAGGTATGGCCCTCGTCGGTCGGGGCGCAGCCGACAAAGCTCGCATGGAGTCCTCGGTCCCACAGTCGCCTGAAACCTATACGCCCTCGAAGAGTCAGCGCTAAGGGCGCCATCGTCGCGCTCCCGGTGAGGACTCACGCGTAGGTCGCCTCCTTCTCCACTCCTCTGGCGGAAGGCCGGAGGCGAGTTGGAGACACATGTCAGCACGCCCCAATAGTCGAGCATCGCGTAAGGTGTTGCCCGGTAGCTAGGGCTGGAACAGTGCCCCGAGCGCCAACTCGAGAAACCCACGCTTCGGCGTGGGTTTCTGCGTTGCCTGCCGCATGGCCTGCGCCCGCTTTACGTTGGGGACACCCGATGCGGTCGTCTCGGAACGATCGGGCCCCTCCTCCGATCCAATCTGGTGCGGTCAGCGGTTCGGCAAGCGCGTGCCGTCGTGGCATCGACCTCAGCGCTGAGACGCCCGAGTGTGAGATGTCGGTGGTACCTGGGAGCATGTGGGTCTAATCGAAAACTGAGTGTTGTCGCGATGACGGCTAGCTCGGCGCGGAGACACTCCCGCGCCACGACCAAACAGTCGTAACGGGCACAACGATGGGCAAGGGACCCGTCGGAAGCACTCCTCACACCATGAGGAGATGTCCCTTTGTCTATATCCACCACTACGCCCGTGCGCAGTTTGGCCGAGGCTGTCGCCAGCTCTGAACTGCTCGACGCTCTGATCCGGCCGGACACGCTTGCCGATCGACTTGGCACCACCGAGCGCAACCTCAGCGAGTGGCGTATTACGGGCCGTGGTCCCAGGTACATTCGGGTCGGGCGTTCGGTGCGCTACCGGCCCGAGGCAGTGGATGCGTGGCTTCTCGCCCAAGAGCACGCGAGCACGGCGGAAGAAGCCTGCTGACGTGGGGACGATCAAGGCGTACGCCACGAAGAACAAGGGTCGGCTCTACGAGGTCTGGTACCGCAAGCCCGATGGCACTCGAGGTCATGATCGCGGTTTCAAGCTCAAGCGCGATGCTGAAGCGCACCTCGCGTCCGTCGAAGTCGCCAAGCTCAGGGGTGGGTACATCGACCGTGCGGACGCCAAGGTGACTGTCGCTGAGATCGGCGCCGAGTGGCTTGTGCGGCATAGGGCCAAGGTGACGGTGAGTTCGCATCACTCCGTTGACAGTGCATGGCGCGTGCACGTGCTCCCACGATGGGGCCACTATGCCGTTGGCGCCGTTACCCGACGCGAGGTCGAAGCGTGGCTAACGGATCTCGGCCGCACGCGCTCTCACACCACCGTCGCGCGAGCACGCGACCTGCTCGCCGGCATCTTCGACGACGCCATCGAAGACAACAGGGTGCTCAAAAACCCTGCTCGCGGGCTCACGATCAAGAGAAAGCCCATCCCGGACGAGGTGTTTCTCGACCACGCGCAGGTCGAAGAGCTCGCGCTCGCATCCCGATACCCAGACCTGATCCGTTTCCTCGCCTACACGGGGCTCAGATGGGGCGAGGCGACAGCGCTCCGGGTGCGGAACGTTGATCGTCAGCGCCGCCGAGCTCACATCCGGGAAGCTGTGGCGGACGTCAACGGCACGCACCACCTGGGGTCAGTGAAGTCGCACGAGAAGCGCTTGGTCGCCTATCCAGAGTTCCTGGACGGTGCCATCGAACGTGCCTGCCGAGGCAAGAGCCCGGACAGCCGGCTCTGGGAGGGGCCCAACGGATCGTACCTCCGGCCTGGAAACACCTACAGCGGGTGGTTCGCCGGCGCGGTGCGTCGTTGCATGGACGCCGATCCCACCTTCCGTCGTGTAACCCCGCACGATCTGCGTCACACCGCTGCGTCTCTCGCCATCAGCGCGGGGGCCAACGTCAAGGTCGTGCAGCGCATGCTCGGGCACAAGTCCGCGAAGGTGACGCTGGACACGTACGCATCCCTCTTTCCGGATGACCTCGACAACGTCACCGCCGCGTTGACGCACAGGCGTACAGAGCAGCTATCGCGAGCTGACTAACGGGTTCGGAGGAGCGCGGCTCGTGGTGCATTTTGGTGCACTTTTAGGTGTGGGTGCCCGTGCGCAAGTGTGAGCTTGCCCGCGCAGATGTGCACGAGAACGAGCAGAAATCGCGAAGGTAGCCTCCTTGCAATGCCCGCGAAATGGGTTCAAATCCCACCGTCACCGCCACGAAAACCCCCGGTTACCCGGGGGTTTTCTGCATGTGTGGGGCGTGTGTGGTGCGGTCTTGGTGCGGATCTGGGTCGTGCTGTCAGCCGCGGTTCTGCGGCGAGCCCGGCCATGGCTGCGGCGGGTATCGCTTGTAGTAACGCTTCCAGGCGAACACGTTCGCAGCACCTGCGAGAGCTACCCACAGCCCCAGGAGTACCCAGGGCAACGGGGCGCCGGGCTCGCCGAGCGCATGTAGCAGCAACAGTCCCGCCACGGGGTAGCAGAGAACGCCCGCGATCATGAGCTGGTGGTTTCGCCGACGAGCTGCAGGATCCGTCGGTGGCTGAGGTGTTTCCATAGTTCGATGCGCCTCCGAACCCATCATCGGGGTAGGGCCGCGACCGTGCATAGGCTCGGCGGCCAGCGCGGCACTGACTGTCGGAATGCTCGTCTCGTGGGCGTTCGCTGCCTTCGGGTCGCTGACGAGATCGACGACGAGCTCCGGCAGCGCGCTCGAGAGGGCCTGCTGTTGCAGCATCCCACTGTGGAGGCGCTCAACACGCTGGGAACCCTGGAGCTAGAGGATGAGGCGCGACGACTGCGACGCCTGAACTCGTCTGGCGGAGTCGATCCGTGCGGGCACGCGCGTCGAAACTGGGCAGGCGATTCCAACTCCTGATTGCGGCATTCCTGCTGGTCGTGGTCCTCGGACTTGTTCGTATGATCTGGGCGATTGCTCTGGGGCAGGAGTTCTGGTCAGGGCTGATCGGCGGCGTCGGTGGAGGGGCGGTTCTCTTCGTCATCCTTTCCTCCCTGCACCGACGCCAAACTCGCGACGAGCCGCCTGCGGGAGGCTGAACCGATCCGGCTAGGGTCAGGTACACCCGCAGCACCAGCTGCGACCGGGGCTTCTGCGTTCGCGCTGGCGAGCCTTGGCCGAGGAATTCTCATCCGTTTGGGCGATTCGCTTCTTCGACTGCGCTCATAGGCTGGCCATGCCTTGAGGAGGGTGGCATGACCGACGTTTCCGTGCATTTCGACACGCTTCGCTCGTCGGCAACCACGATCGGTGCGGCGGGCCGCGCTGTGAGGAACTCCGGCGAGCTCGGATACGTCAGCGAGAGCGTGATCGGGTCGAACGAGGTCGCGTCTGTTCTGCAGGATGTCGCTACCGAGCACAGCATTCGCGCGGCGGTCGCGAGCGAGACGTTGGTGACCGTTGGTCGGCGCCCGGAGGCATCGGCGAACGAGTTCACTCAGCTCGACGGAGTCATGGCGTACTGATGGTCGACCGGAATGACCCTGGCGCCGGCGACCCTTCCGCGATGGCTGCCATGGCCGACGACTGGGGAGAGCGGGCAGAGAGCATCCGTTCGTCGCAGACGAGCGTTCGTTCCGCAGCGGAGGCGGCATCCGGTTCGTGGTCGGGCGAAGCTCACGATGCTTTCCAGCGCCAGGTGGCGGCGGTGGAGCCCGATCTGCTGGTGCTGGCGACGGGCATGAGCGCCGCGGCCGGTGCGCTGAGGGGATATGCGGAGGTGGTTCGCGCGATCAAGGACGAGCAGGACTCGCTCGCCCGGCGCCGCGCTGTTGTCGCGGATGAGCGCGAGGAGCTCCGTGGCCAGCTGCGGGTTGCGCGGGCGGAGTCGTCGAACAATTACGTCTCGTTTCCCGAGCCTGTTGCTCGCGCTCGTGCGTTGGAGATCGAGCTCGGCGACGCCCGGGATGCTCTCGACGCCGTGGAGGCGGAATGGGATGCGCTGTGCGAGAGGCGTGCCGCGGCCGACGACGCGCTGATGTCCGCGCTGTCATCCCGAGACGTTCGAGGCGCGCTGGGAGTGTTCGCTCGCGGGGGTGCTGCGGCTATCCCACGCGGCGGGCTGCTGACGCTGGTCGCGTCGCTGTCGGAGGCGGACCTTCGGGCGCTCGTCGCCGTGCACCCGGAAGTCCTCGACCTGATCCGCAGTGTCCCTCCGGCGGAGGTCGCGACCTGGTGGGGCGCGCTCGTCGACGGAACCCGGACCCTGCTGGTGAACGGTATCCCCGAGTTGATCGGAACCCTCGGTGGCATCCCGGCTGTCGTTCGCGAAGCGGCGAATCGTCTCGTGGCCGCGGCGAATCTGGAGGGCCTCCTGCGGGAGCGAACCCTGCTCACCGGTGAGGGGCCGCCGATCCTTAGCCCTCTCTCCAGGCTGGCCGACCCGTGGTTGTTGAGGCAGATCATCCACCAGTTCAACGAGCAGCAGTACGTTGATCGCCTTGCCGCTCTTGACTCCGAGATCGCCTACCTCGAGCGCGTGGTGGCAGGAGACGTGTCGCTCTACCACTACGACCGGGACCGGCAGCAGATCATCGAGATGTTCGGTGACGTCGGGAAAGCGGATGTCATCATGAGTTTCATGCCCGGGACCAACACGACGATGGAGAGCTTCTACTCCTCCACTGGTGAGGAAGGGATCACCGCGCTCACCGAGCTGGTTGTTGACGAGGGGCCCATCGGGGTTGATGTCGCCGGATTCGTTCTGAAGCAGGGATTCTTCCCCCACCTCGCGCCCGAGACAATTGTCACGCAGGGACCACAGGTGAACTTCTGGGCGCTTCCTCTCGGCAGTCGGTACGCAGCTTTCGAGAACGAGCTCGACGTCGTCGTGGGCGACACGCCGTTGATGTCGCTAGAGCACTCCTTCGGGACCGCCATCGGCGGTGCGGCGGAATCTGCGGGCGCCGATTTTCAGGCACGCGTGCTGCTAGGTGGGATCGGGATGCTGGAGGGTTGGGAAGCCCGCGACGGCACTGAGTACTACGCCATTCAAGGCCCCCATGACGTCAACCGTTATCTCGACGGCGTGCAAGTCGGCCCGCTGGGGTATGCCATCGCCCCATCGCATGAGAATGGCATCACTGAGCTCGATTCCGGGATAACCGCGGGGGATCCCATCGAACAACATAACTGGCTATTGTCAACAGACGCGCAGCTCAATCCGCGCACGCGCCGTGAGGTCAACCGAATCTTGTACGAGCTAACACGATGAGCCGCCGTCGGGCCGTCGGAGTTGCCCTCGGGATCCTGACAGCGCTGCTCATAACGGGCTGTACATCAGGAGAGCAGATGACACTCGACGAGGCACGCGCAATGACCGAGACGGTGATGCAAACGATCGCTGATGAAGTTCCAGGCGGCACTATCGAGGATTTCTCCGCAGAATCGCCCTACCTGGCCTGCGGAGAAGGCGCATACATCTACAGCGCCCGGTGGGGGGTGACGCCAGACCGGCCCTTCGATGGTGCGGATTTCGTTCGCGACCTCCCCGACCGTCTGGGCGAAGATTTCGTCGTCGACGAGAAGGTCGTCGACATTTCGTTCCCGGCGGTCGCTCTGAACCATGCGAGCGGGATCATCCTGGATGTCATCGTCGCCGGCGTCGATGGGGCCGAGGTCGTTGACGTCTACGCGATCGCTCCATGTGCAAGAGGTGAGCTGCCGGGGTGAACCGCGGGCTTCCCGGTCCTCGCGGAAGCGGCGGGGCGTTGAGAGGGCTCAAGAATGTCGCGGCCACGGCGATCCTCATTTTGGCTGCAACGACGATGACGGGGTGCGTGATGGCAAGTGGGCCGACGATCGATGAGGTGCGTGCTGATACGGACGCGATGATGCAGCGCGTCGCGGATGAGGTTCCCGGCGGGGTTCCGGAGGTTCGGCCGTCCGACTCGCCCTATTGGAAGTGCGCCGAGAGCTCTTTCTACTACTCAACGCGCTGGACAGTTGCCCCCGAAGAAGGGTTCAACGGTCCGGCCTTTATCGAAGCGCTCCCGGCTCGTCTGGGCGACGGGTTCCGCAAGTTCGAGACGGTCGAGGTATCGGTGCCCGCCATCGCATTGAAGCACTCCAGCGGTATGCTCCTCGACGTCCAAGTGATCGATCTGGATGGCCGCACGGTCGTCTCCCTGCTGGGCGTCTCTGCGTGTGGTGAAGGGAAACCGCCGGCGGAGTAGCCGAAACCGCCTGTCGCGGCGGTTGTCCAGGTGGGACGCAATGCCTCGCATGGCTCCGACCGACAGATGACCCAGTGGGTATTGACCGGCATAACGATGGGGGGTGTGAGGGGATGCCGCCGATGAGCCTTCGCGCGACCTCACCTAGACGCGTCTTCTCGGCCATTGTTGTTCTGGTGCTGGCCGCTATGACGATGGTGGGGTGCGCGATGGCGGATCAACTGACGCTCGAGCAGGCGAAGGCTGAAACCGAGGTTGTCATGCAGCAGATCGCGGACGAGGTCCCGGGCGGCGTTGTGGAGGTCGCCACCCCTGACCCGACCCACCTCGCATGCGGCGACGAGACGTACTACGCCACTCTTCGTTGGGGCGTGACGCCGGGGCCTGAGTTTGACGGGGAGGCGTTTGTCGATGCCCTCCCCGGTCGCGTCGGCAAAGACTTCGTGGTCGCTGAGACCGTGGACATCACATCACCTGCTGTCGCTCTCGATCACGCCAGCGGCGCCCTGCTCGACGTGAAAGTTCTCGAGGTCGACGGAGGCATTGTCGTCGATCTGCTCGGTCTGACTCCCTGTGGGGTGGGGGAGCCTCCGGCGAGATGATCTCGACCTTTGCGACACGACCGGGCGGCGCAGACGCCGCTTCCGCGATGCCTCACTGGAGGCGGGCGAGAGGCGTCGCGCTTTCGGCACTCCTCACGTTGGCGGCGACGACGATGGCGGGGTGTGCGATGGCAGGACGACCGACGCTCGAGCGGGCGAAGGCTAAGACTCAGGCCGTGTTGCAGCAGATTGCGGACGAGGTTCCCGATGGTGTTGTCGAGGTTCGTACCCCTGATTCGGCTTACCTGGCCTGCGACGGTGGCGGGTATTACTCGATCAACCATTGGGTTGTCACGCCAGGGCCCGAGTTCGACGGTGAAGCGTTCGTCGACGCGTTGCCCGCGCGATTGGGTGATGGCTTCGTTGTTGCCGAGGTGGTGGACATCAAGTCCCCGGCCGTGGCCCTCAACCACGTCAGCGGCGCGGTCCTCGACGTCGTGGTTCTCGAGTCGGACGGCGGTGTTGTTGTCGACCTTCTTGGACTCACGCCATGCGGCGATGGCGAGCCGCCGACCGAATGAGCAGCGAATCGATGAGGCGGTCCCGTGCAGTGTCGGTCACTGCAGTTCTGACGCTGGCGGGCATGACGATGGTGGGGTGCGCGATGGCAGGAAGACCGACGCTCGAACAGGCGCGAGCGGATACTGAGGCAGCGATGCAACGAATCGCGGACGAGATCCCCGGAGGTGTCGTCGAGGTGCGAACTCCCGACTCGGCTTACCTGGCTTGCGATGGCGGCGGGTATTACTCCATCAACCGTTGGGCGGTCACTCCACAGCCTGGTTTCGACGGCGAAGCATTCGTTGATGCGCTGCCCGGCCGCCTTGGCTCTGATTTCGTGGTCGCCGAGACGGTGGACATCAGGTCCCCAGCCGTGGCCTTTGATCACGCCAGCGGGGCTGTCCTCGACGTCAAGGTACTGGGAGTTGAAGGAGACATTGTCGTGGATCTTCTCGGTCTCGCGCCATGCGGTGATGGCGATCCTGAGGGAGTGTGATGGGGTGTCACCTGCGAACGGATTTTCTTATGACAGCCACGCGCACCTCGTCGGCCGCCCTCATCGGCGCGCTGGCAGCCGTGGCCCTGTCGGGGTGTGCAGTGGCGGAGCGACCGACGCTCGAAGACGTGCGGGCTGAGACCGAGGCTGTCATGCAGCAGATCGCGGACGAGGTTCCGGGTGGGGTTGTGGAGGTCGCCACCCCTGACCCGTCTTACGTTGCGTGCGGCGACGACACGTACTGGGCCACTCTTCATTGGGGGGTCACGCCGGGCCCCGGGTTTGACGGGGAGGCGTTCGTGGAGGCTCTTCTTAGTCGCTTAGGCGAGGACTTCGTGGTCGCTGAGACGGTGGACATCACGTCGCCCGCCGTCGCTCTGGATCACGTCAGCGGTGCCCTGCTCGACGTGATAGTTCTCGACGTCGATGGAGGCCTCGTTGTCGACCTGCTCGGTCTGACTCCCTGCGGGGTAGGACAGCCTCCGGCGAGATGATCCCCACCCTGGAAAGACCACCGTACGGCGCAAACGCCGCTTCCGAGATGCCGCCCTCGAGGCGCGCGAAAGGCGTCGCGCTTTCAGCGATACTCGCGTTGGCAGCGACGACGATCACTGGTTGTGTCATGACAGGTCGGCCGACGATCGATGAGGTGCGTGCTGATACGGACGCGATGATGCAGCGCGTCGCGGATGAGGTTCCCGGCGGGGTCCCGGAGGTCCTGCCGTCCAACTCGCCCTACCTGGAGTGCGCCGAAAACTCCTTCTACTACTCGACGCGCTGGACCGTTGCCCCCGAAGCGGGGTTCAACGGATCGGCCTTCATCGAAGCGCTCCCGGATCGTCTGGGTGACGGGTTCCGCGAGTTCGAGACGGTCGAGGTATCGGTGCCTGCCATCGCATTGAAGCACTCCAGCGGCATGATCCTCGATGTCCAGGTGATCGATCTGGACGGCCGCACGGTCGTCTCCCTGCTGGGCGTCTCTGCGTGCGGTGAAGGGGAACCGCCGGCGGAGTAGCCGAGACCGCCCGTCGCCCATGGCCACCCCGCGCCCGTCCCGCTCAGATCGCGAACCGCTCGCCGATCATCTCGAGCGAGGCATCCCAAAGACGCGGTCCGTCGGTGAGGTCGCGGAACGGCGCCCAGAACTCCTGGCGACGCGGTGCACCCGCGATGACGCGACGTGGGCCGTAGAACTCGTCGCCGCGGGAATCGGGGCCGGCTGCCGCGACCAGCGCGGGCTCCGCCGCGCCCGGCACGGTGCCGGCGAGCCCCACGCGCGAGAGCGCGACGATCAGCGCCCGGCCCGGAGACGCCTTCGCCCGGCCGATCCCGGGCTGCGCCGCGAGCAGATTCGTCGGGCTGACGCCGGGGTGTGCGCTGTTGCTCGACACGCCCCATCCGCCGGCGCGGCTGCGCGCGTCGAGCTCGCGGGCGAAGAGGGCGACGGCGATCTTCGACTGCCGGTACGCGGCCATGTCGTCGTAGCCGCGCCGCCAGTCGAGGTCGTCCCAGTTCAGCCCGCCCGAGCGGGCCGCGACGCTCGTCTGGTGCGTCACGCGCGCTCCGCCGGCGCGCAGCAATGGCAGCAGTCCGAGGGTGAGCGCCACGTGGCCGAGGTGGTTCACGCCCCATTGCAGCTCGAAGCCTTCCGCGGTGGGTCGCCGTGAGCCGGGGTGCATCACACCGGCGTTGTTGACGAGCAGATCGACGGGTCGGCCCGCCGCCACGAGGTCGCGCGTGAACGCGGCGACCGAGTCGAGCGAGGCGAGATCGAGCGGACGCGTCGTGACCTCGGCGCCCGGCACGGCACGGCGGATGCCGTCGAGGGCTGCCTCGGCTTTGGCGGGGGACCGTGCCGGCAGGACGACGGTCGCTCCGGCGGCCGCCAGCCGTGTCGCGATCACCCGGCCGATGCCGTCGGTCGCGCCGGTGACGACGGCGAACCGTCCATGCAGGTCGGAGAGGGGAGCGGTGCCGCGGGTCATGGTTCCTCCGTCGTTCGCGCGGACCGGGCGGTCCGCTCGTCCCATGCTGATCGCGGCGCGCGGCGGCATCCAGAGCCGGCTCATCCACTGATCGTCAGGTCGCCCCTGCGCCGGCGCCGATGACGGCCAGCAGCTGCAGCTTGTCGTGACTCTCGCTCCCGGGCGCCGCGGTGTAGACGAGCAGGCGGTGCGACTGATCGGGGTCGAGGAGGGTCTGACACTGCAGCTCGAGCGCGCCGACCTCCGGATGCCGGAACCGCTTGACCTCGGGCGGAGCGATGCCGACCTGCTGGGCATCCCAGAGAGAGCGGAACTCCGCGCTGCGTTCTCTGAGCGACGCCGCCAGCGCGGCCGCGCGCGACGACGGGCCGCGCAGTGCCACGATCTCGCGCAGACCTCCCGCGTACACCCGGGAGAGGACCTGATGCTCCGCCGCGTCGTACGACTCTCGCGCCGACGGGTCGGTGAACCAGCGGTAGCCGAGGCTGCGGGCATCTCCCGTGTGCCGGGTCGCATCGCCGACGAGAGCGATGCTCAGCGGCGTCTGGCGCAGGGTCTCGCCGAGCTCTGTCACGATCTCCGCCGGAGTGTCGTGCAGCCGATCGAGGATGCGCAGCAGACCCGGGCTGACGTGATCGCTCGCGGGCCCGCGAGGGGGCGGCGCGTGTCCGGCAAGTCGGAAGAGGTGGTCGCGCTCGCCGAGCGTCAGATGCAGCCCCTGTGCGATCGCGGCGAGCATCTGCTCCGACGGGCGGGGCCCGTTGCCGCGCTCGAGACGGGCGTAGTAGTCCGTCGACATGTTGCAGAGGGCGGCGACCTCCTCGCGGCGCAGCCCCGGAGTCCGGCGGCGCTCGCCCCGCTGCAGCCCGACATCCGAGGGCTGCAGCGCCTCTCGCCGCATCCTCAGGAATGCGGCGAGCGTGTCTCGATCGATCATGTGTCGTTCGCCTTCCCGGTCACGCGGTGCGGCCTCTGTTCTACCGGTCGGGGGGCCTCGCAGCCAGGACCTGCTGCTCCACCCCTCGCCGCCCGTCGGCGGTGCTGCGTACGCCTTCGCTCAGGTGGTGCTCGCCGTCACCGACTGATCGCGGATCTCCTCCTCGGGAATGACATCCGCTGGCGCGGCTACATCGCAGTGGCGATGTGCCGAGGCTGCGAGATCGAGACGATCGGTGAGTGCCACGGTCGAGAAACATGACAGCAGCAGGTCCGGAGCGGAAGAGCCGCCGTCGTCGGCGGCGTCTGGTCGGCGCGACCGTCGCGGTGGGTGCGCTCGCGGCGGTGACAGTCGTCGGCGTCTTCGCACTCGACGTCTACGGCCCCCGGTTCGGCGTCTACCTGGTTCCTCCGTCGGTGCAGAAGTACGCGGAGATCGCCGTCGAGCGCCTCGACCGTGGGTATCACACCGACAGCGCCGAGTGGCCGCCGGTTCGCGCCGCGCTCCTCGAGGCCGCGGCGCATGCTTCAACGTACGCCGAGCTGTATCCCGCTCTCGGGGAGGCGGTCGCGGTCGCCGGCGGGCCGCACTCGCGCTTCATCCCCTCGGGCGAGGAGCGATCCGCCGAGGCGACCGCGTCCGTGCCGGCGCCGACGGTGAGTTCCGAGGGCGGCATCACCACGGTCGTGCTGCCGGAGATGCTCTCCACGGATGCGGACGACCAGGACGCGTACGCGATCACCGTCGCAGACGGGATCGACCGGGCTGCGGCGGGCACGTGCGGTTGGATCGTGGACCTTCGCGGCAACGTCGGCGGCAACATGTATCCGATGCTCTCGGGGGTGACGGCGCTGCTTCCTGACGGGCCGGCGCTGTCGTTCCGCGACCGGCACGGCAGTGACGCCGTCGTGACGGTGCGGCCGAACGGGGTGGCACTGGGCGAGAACGTCTTCGTGGACGTCGGCGACCGAGCGAAGGCGACCGGAGTGCCCGTCGCGGTGCTGCAGGACGACAGAACGGCATCGAGCGGCGAGTCCGTGCTCGCATCCTTCCGCGGAGTCGACGGTGTCCGCACGTTCGGCACGCCCAGCGCAGGCTACACGTCGGCGAATGCGAGCACGACGCTCTACGACGGGGCCACGCTCGTGCTCACGGAGAGTGCTTACGTCGACCGGACCGGTCGCAACCACGACGAGCGAAGCATCGACCCGGACCAGCCGGCGACGGCATCCGCGTCAGAGGACGAGGCGCGCGCGTGGCTTCGCGAGCAAGGATGCGGTGGATGATCCGCGCCTTTCGCTGACGCTTACTGGCGCTGGCGCTGGCTCACCGGAAGCCACAGCATCGTCTGCTCGTGGATGATGAACCCGCCGGGAGGAGTGTCCGGCTCGTCAGCCTCCATCGCTCCGCCGCGTGAGCGGAGTTCGTCGATCGCGGCGCTGCGCCGCCTGACCAACTCGGCCACATCCGTGCGCCCGTCGAGATCGCGCATCAGCTCGGCCGTCATCCGATCGCGCTCGACGGCGATCTCGGCTGCCACGTCCAAGTGCGCCAACTCGACCCCGTTGTCGATGTCTGTGGTCATCGAGCCACCGCGTGCCCTCATGAGCCGGACGACGATCGCTGCGATCGCTGCGAGCACAGCGCCCAGAAGATAGAGCATCCGGATGCCCCCGTCGGTTACCACCCAGGCCACGGCCGCGGCGGCGATCACGAGGACTGCGAGCAACGTGCTCTGCAGAGCGACCGGTCGCCCGAGCGGTCGGCCACCGGCAGCCGCCACGGCCGCCAGAGCCCCGATCCCCACGACGACGCTGACGATCCCGCCGGGAACCACCGTGTTCTCGATTCCGAGGCGGATGCCGTTGAGCATGCCGATCGGCAGCACCGAGAGCAGCAGCAAGACGAACACGACGCGCAGGATCACTCCGCTGTGCGGGTCACGTGCGCCGAAGCGCTCACGAAGATGTGCTGTGACGCTGCGCCGTGCGGCGTTGCTGGCCGCGGCACCCTCGTGCCAGAGCCGGTCGACCAGGTCGCCCAGGCCCGCCGAGCGCAGAACCGCGGCGTCGACGTCCGCCCGAGTGAGGCGCTGGTGGGGCCGTGCGCCGAAGTCCAGGCCGGCCAGGCCGTTGGGAGACGAATCGGGACGAGATTCAGGCATCTGCCACCTCGATGCTCGCGAGCAGCTCTTCGGCCAATGGCATCGCGAGAGCCGATGCAGCAGGCGGGAGGGGCGACATCTGCGCGACGGCGAGCCTCCCGCCGAGCGCGAAGATGTACATCGCCCGGACGGTCTGGATGACGCGTGGTGCGCCCTCGTTGGGTCCATCGTCGATGACAATCGTCAACCGCCAGGCAGGCATCCCATGGAGCTCGAAGGGAACCGCCACGGGCTCCCACGCCGAGGGGGTGGCGGCCAGAGCGATTCGAACCGCGTCGGACTCGTGCGTGACGGCGGGCAGTCCCGGGACCAGCAGGGTGAGCGCGGCGTAGAGGCCGGCATCGGGTTCGCACAGCAGCAGGACGGAGCCGGACTGGGCAGCCTCGCGAGTGAGGACGGCCAGCTCGGCCGCCGTGAGGATGTCGCGGATGACCGACTCGTCGCGCCCCTCACACAGATCGTTGAGCCATGGCAGAGCATGCTCGCGATCAGGCACAGCCGACCAGATCCTGCTGTCGGCCGACAGCGACAGCTCAGGCACGTCGTTCCCAACGCACGGTCGAGACGATCGCATGACTCAAGGCCGTCATAGCGGAGATCCCCTCCTCGTCGACTGCAGCTGAATCTGCCGCCGCCAGCATCTCCGCACGCAGGAGCAGACCGTGCGCCGGCTGGTCGGGGACGGGTAGCAGGTAATTCAGGGCGGTCGTGGATATCTGACCGTTCGTCACCGTCACGTTCTCGTTACTACGCCAATGCAGGATTCCGGCGATGTCTCCGAGCGGGGCGGCCCCGCGAGCTGCGATCAGCTGTGCGCCGACCTCCATGATGGACCGGCCGAGCGGCGCGTCCATCCGTGACGCGGTGATCGATAGCGGCAGATAGTCATCGGGAGTGACGTCGACCTGCGCGAACACGCGGATGACGTTCCCCTTGGCCGCAGACGACGTCATGGTCTCGAACAGCTCCTCGAGCTGCGGTGCCAGCACGGCTCGCTGCGCCCCCGGGAGGGCCCGCAGTGAGCGCGTGGCCCGCTCGCGCAGCTCTTCCCCACTGGGCGCGAATGAGCCCCACCCGCCCGGGAGCACCAATGCGAAGCCCGGAACCTGTGGCGACGCGCCGACAAGCTCGGCTCGGAGCGACATCTATGACCTTTCTGGCGAGGTACGCGGTCGAGCCTATCGAGCCTGCGGGGCCGGGCCCGCCAGCACCGACTTGGCGTTCTGTCCGAGGCCGGCGAATTGCTGGATCGCCTGCATCGAGCCCCAGAAGCCCTCGGCAAGGGTCGACGGCATCGTCCCCGGCGCGAAACCCCCGAGATTGCGGAGGCTGTTACCCCAGTTGCCGGTCCACTCGATGGTCTGCCACGCCGCCTTCGGACCGAGAAACAGCCGGAACATGTTGCGGGTGTTCATGCCGTGGTTTGCGAATGCATCCGGCAAACGGGTGCGGAACAGGAGGTCGTCGATCTGTGCGAAGCCGGCGCGGGCATCGATGAACTCCGAGAACGTGAGGCGCATCGTCCGGGTGAACCGAGAGACGTCTCCGGCCGCATCGAACAGGGTCGTCACTTTCGCGAGCTTCCCGAACGGGAGGACCCCGAAGATCGCGAGCCCCACTTCACCCCACGAGCCGCGCCCGGTGTGCAGCCGCGCAAGCTCGCCGAGGAGCGAGATCACGCCGATGATCGCCGCCGCCGCGGCCGCGATCGCTGCCAGCGGTCCGGTCACGACCAGCGCGACGATGAAGAGGATGACGCCCACGATCGCCAGGACGAACAGCAGGCCCTCGATGAACGGCATGGCGTTGTCCCAGAATCCGTCGGAGACGCCATCCTCGTTGACACGCTCCAGGCGGTCGACGGCTCGGTCGTACGCCGCCTCCCACGATTCGACCGGCGCGTCGTAACGCGACCAGTAGCTCTCGAACGTCTCGAGCGCGTTGTCGAAAGCGGCCCGTTCGCCTGCTGCGGACGGGCGCGGACCGAGCTGCTCGACGTCGTTGCGCTCGTCGCGTTCGTAATCGCGCACCTCGCCTTCGGCGCTCTCCAGCGCCCGCGAGGAGGCGTTGACCTCGGCCCATGCCGCGGCGGCGTTGTCGACCAGCGTGTCGGTGCTGGACTGCACCTCCTCGAGGGCGCCGGCGTACCAGACCAGCGCTTGCCCGCTGGGACGGTAGCGGGACGCCGCCGTGGAGAGATCTGCGTGCACCTCTTTCGCCTGATCGCGGATCGAGGTGAACGAGTCGCCGCGGCCGACGGTTCCGTCTGCGAACAGCTCGAGCGTGCGAGCGGCCGACGCCATCTTGTCGCCGAGCTCCTGGATCGCTTCGCCGCGTGTCTTGATGCTTCCCGGGGCGCCTGCGATTTTCTCGAGTCGGCGGCCTCCGGGAGTCGCCGGCATCGATTCGGACTGGTAGCGGTAGTCGTCGTGGCTCATCATTCGCTCGATTCCAGGGACGCCGCGAGCTCGAGGTCGACCTCAGCCCATGCCTCGCGGCTGTCGTCGATTCGCTTCTTCATCTCTTCCAGGTGACGACGCTGCGTCTCCCGCTTGTCGTTCCATTCGGACTCGAAGGCGCTGGCCGCCGCGGCGAGCGTGCCGTCCCCCCGCGGCCGGTCGATCGCCTGTTCGAGAAGGTTCGTCTCGGACCCGGCGTCCGCGTACTCGGCGATGATCAGCGCGAGTGCCGTGCTGAGCTCTTCCATCGATGCAAGCGGAATCTCTACCCCGTCGCCTGCCATGTCGTCCCCCTGTTGTCCGTGAACATCGTCCTGCGCGCCGCCTAGCGTATGCGTGGTCGTGGCTTCGGTGCCATGGGGAGTTCTCCCCATGACTCCGGCGATGCCGCGCGGGGAGGAGACTGATGGCATGGTCCGTCAGCTCAGCGCGCGTCGTCTCGCCGTCGCGGTCGCTCTCGCCTCGCTCGCGGGGTACCTCGACGGCTGCGGCTTCATCCTGCTGGGCGGCTACTTCGTCTCGTTCATGACCGGCAACACCACCCGCCTGGCGGTCGACCTCGCGCACGTCGATTGGTCGGCCGCGGGCCTCGCGGCTGCGCTCATCACAGCGTTCGTCATGGGCGTCATGGCGGGCACCGCGCTCACCTCGCCGGCATCCGACCGCACCGTGCACATCCTCGGCGTCATCACCGCCTCCGCGGCGCTCGCGGCCGCGCTGGCTCCCACGACCGCGCCCGCCGCCGCCGGGTCGCTGCTGGCGTTCGGGATGGGGGCGGCCAACACCGTGCTGGCGCAACGACAGGATGTCGCGTTCGGGGTCACCTACATGACTGGAGCGCTGGTCAAGGTCGGCCAGGGCGTCGTGCGGGCGCTGCGCGGCGGGGACCGCTGGGGCTGGTCCCGTCACCTGCTCATGTGGGCGGCCGTCGCCGCGGGGGCGGTGGCGGGAGGCCTCGCCTCGTCGCTTCTCGCGTCGAGCGCGTTGTGGATCGCCACGGGTGCTGCCGGCGTGCTCACGGCGGCTGCGGCCGTGTTCCGGATGCGGCGCGGTCGGGCGCGGACCCCATAATGCTTCGCCCGCTCGGGCACCAGCCCTTTCCGCCGGATCCGCGCCGCCCCTAGCGTTGAGGCATGGCGCGCGACGACGAACAGCCGGAGGACCTCTACACCGCCCCGATCACCCTCCCGGGTGCGGCAGGCGCCGACGGCGAAGACACCGATCTCGAAGTTCCCGAGATCAGCTACGACGAACAGCGCTACCCGGCACGCCCGCGGCGACTGCGTCCGCGCGACCAGTTCCGCGGCGGCAGCGTCCGCCGCAACATGACCGACCCGCGGACGGCGAACGGCAGCAACCCCTCGTACGTCGAGTGGCTCGTGCGGCAGTCGATGCTCAAGGATGCCGACGTGCTGGCGCGTCAGCTGTCGGGACAGCCCGCCATGTGGCGGAATCCATACGCCCGTCCTGACGCGCGCCGGGCGATCTCGACGACGGACGTGTGGTTCACCGCCTATCCGATCTCGCTCATCACCCGCCCGGGGCAGTCGTTCCTCGCCGCCCTCGGCGACGACGCGCTGTGGTCGGTGTTCGAGCGCATCGGCATCACCGCGATCCACACGGGCCCGGTGAAGCGGGCCGGCGGCATCACCGACTGGCGCGAGACGCCCAGCGTCGACGGTCACTTCGACCGCATCAGCACGTCGATCGATCCCGCATTCGGCACCGAGGAGGAGTTCCGGACCCTCTGCGACGTCGCCGACGCGCACGGCGGCAGCGTGATCGACGACATCGTGCCGGGTCACACCGGCAAGGGGGCGGACTTCCGCCTCGCCGAGATGGGCTTCAAGGACTACCCGGGGATCTACCACATGGTCGAGATCCCGCCGGAGGACTGGCACCTGCTGCCCGACGTCCCCGAGGGATACGACAGCGTCAACCTCGACCCCGCGAACGAGCACGAGCTCGCCGAACGCGGTTACATCATCGGAGCGATGCAGCGGGTCATTTTCTACACCCCGGGGGTGAAGGAGACGAACTGGAGCGCCACGGCGCCCGTCATCGGCCCCGACGGCGCGACCCGGCGCTGGGTCTACCTGCACTACTTCAAGCAGGGTCAGCCGTCGATCAACTGGCTCGACCCGACCTTCGCCGGCATGCGGCTGGTGATCGGCGACGCGCTCCACTCGCTCGGCGAGCTCGGGACCAGCGCGCTGCGCCTCGACGCCAACGGCTTCCTCGGTGTCGAGAAGAGCGCGGAGGGCCTTCCCGCATGGTCGGAGGGGCACCCCCTCTCGCACGCGGCGAACCACATCATCGCGGGCATGGTCCGCAAGGTCGGCGGCTTCACGTTCCAGGAGCTGAACCTGACGATCGAGGACATCCGCGACACCGGAGCGGTGGGCGCCGATCTCTCGTACGACTTCATCGGACGCCCGGGCTACCACCACGCCCTGGCGACCGGTCAGACGGAGTTCCTCCGTCTCGCGCTGACCTCGTCGCTCGAGCTCGGCGTCGCGCCGGTGCAGCTCGTGCACGGCATGCAGAACCACGACGAGCTCACCTACGAGCTCGTGCACTGGGCGACGCGGCACGGCGACGACGAGTACCGCTTCCGCGGACGCGACATCACGGGCGGCGAGCTCGCGGAGGAGATCCGCGCCGACCTCACCGAGCACCTCACGGGCACGGCCGACTACAACCGCGTGTTCACGCAGAACGGCATCGCGTGCACGACGACGTCGCTCATCGCGGCATCCCGCGGCATCGCGCGCCTCGACGACATCACCGACGCCGACGTTCCCGGCATCCGCGACGCCCACCTGCTGCTGTGCGCGTACAACGCCTGGCAGCCCGGGGTCTTCGCCCTGTCGGGCTGGGATCTCGTCGGCATGCTGACGGTGCCCGCCGACGAGGTCGCCGACCTGCTGGGCGCGGGGGACACCCGCTGGATCGAACGGGGCGCGCACGACCTGCTCGACGCCGACCCGACCGCCATGCGCTCGGCATCGGGGATGCCGCGCGGCCGCGCCCTCTACGGAGCTCTGCCCGCGCAGCTCGACGATCCGGACTCGTTCGCGTCGCGGCTGTCGGGCATCCTCGACCTGCGCCGCGAGCACGGCATCGCGACCGCGTCACAGGTCGACATCCCCGAGGTCGCCCATGCCGGGATGCTCGTGCTCGTGCACCGGCTCGACGAGGGCGATCCTCACGCGGACGCCGCGATGCAGGTGACGGTGCTGAACTTCTCGCCCGAGCCGACGGAGGGCACCGTGCGCTCCGAGCAGCTCGTACCCCGCAGCGAGGTCTACGACGCCGCGTCGGGCGAGACCATCGGGCGCGTCGACGACCTGCAGAGCTTCAGCGTCTCGCTGCCCGGCTACGGCGCGAAGTTCCTGGTGCTCCGCGCTCCCGAGCCCGTCGAGGACTGAGTCCGCGATACATCCGTCGGATCGGTGGTGCTGGTGTCGCCTCGGCGGGCCGTTCGGTAGACACGGGCACCGTCGGACCGACGAACGTATCGGCGCATCCGCCGGGGGGCGGCGCCGCAGCCCGGCTCAGGCCAGGGCGGCGTCGATCCCGGCCAGCGGCACGGGTAGCCAGTCCGGTCGGTTCCGCGCCTCGTAGATGGACTCGTACACGGCCTTGTCGAGCACGAGAGCGCGCAGCAGCACCGGGTCGAGGTCGATCGCGCCGGGTGCGGCGCCGTAGGCCTCGATGAAGGCTGCGCGGCAGGCCGACGCCCATCCGATCGGGTCGGGGCCGTCGCCGACCGCGCCGGCGTAGTCGAACGACCGCAGCATCCCGGCGACATCTCGCGGCGGCAGATCGGGGATGGCGCGCTCGGCCATGGGCCGCAGCGGCTCGCCCTCGAAGTCGACGATGCGCCAGCCCCCGGCCGGAACTGCCAGCACCTGCCCGAGGTGGAGGTCGCCGTGGATGCGCTGGAGCCGCGGCCACGGGCGTGCGAGAGCCGCGTCGTACACGGCTCCGATCGCGTCCACGCGATCGGCCACGGCCGGAACCTCGTTGGCGGCGATCGACAGCCGTCGGCGCCATGCGGCTCCGGTCGCCGTGACCTGCTCCGCCGCGGCCTCCGTCGAATCGAGTGCTGCGCCGAGCGCGCCGTGCACGCCGGCGACCGCGATGCCGAGATCACGGGCCGCGTCGGTGAAGTCGCGATTCTCGCGGGCGGCCTCGAGAGCTACGGCCCAGCCGTCGCGGACGCCGCGGAGGAACTCCTGGGCGAACCCGAGCGTGCCGCGAGCTGCGCCCGAGTCGCGCCCGATGTCGGGCCATTCGGCGTCGAGGCTCCCGAAGAAACGCGGGACGAAGGGCGAGCCGGCGTCGCTCAGCACGCGCTGCACGGTCACGTCGGGGTTCTCGCCGTGGTGGAGGGTCCGGAAGAGCTTGAGGATGATCGTCGGCTCGCCGTCGACGTCGTAGACGATCGAGGTGTTCGACTGCTCGCCCGTCAGCACGCGGGAGTCGGTCACGCGCGAGACGTCCACGCCCATCTCGGCCAGCGTCCCGATGGTGAACCCGGTGTGCTTCGCGGCGTCGACGAGGTAGTCCTCGCCGTCACGGGCGACCACGTCGTCGCCGTCCGCCGCAGCCGACACGCGGGCGAGCGGCACGTTGTAGAGCGTCGGCAGTGCGCCGGCGTCGTCCATGAGGAGGTAGCGCGTCGCCCCGCCGGGGGCGGGTTGCGCGTCGAGGATGCGGAACCGCGGTTCGTGACTCTTGCCGGCATACCACCGCTGTCGCGCCGCCCAGGCGCCGAGCTCGTCTGTCAATCGCACGGTCCCACACTGTCGGTTCGGAATCTCCGAGCAAAAGGGCTGGACGCGCGCGGGGGAGAGGCGTAATGCTCTGTTCCAACGCCGGCCCGCACATTCGCAGCGACGCGACCGATAGTGACCGGTGGAGCGGGGCACCCGAGAACCCCGCCCGCGGAGAGAGTATGTCCCTGCATGGCACGGTGAGCACGCGGATGCGGCGCGCCCGCCGCATCCGCGTCATGGTCGGTCTCGGGTTGATCGCCGTGATCGCGACCCTCGTCTTCGTTCAGGTGGCCACGGGGTGGCATCTGCGGCAATTGCGGGTTCTCGCCTTCGCCGGGATCGTGGTGGTCGTCCTGCTCGCGGCGTTCGTCGCCGTGACGTTCGCGAACGGACGCCGCACGTCCGCACGCGCGGACGACGCCGACGGGATGCCGCACCCGCGTCTCGACGTCTAGGGGCGCGCCCCGGTCCCGAGGCCGGCCGGATCATCGATGAGGGGCGCGGGGCGGTTCGTCGCCGCATCGACGATGGGCGCGCGCATCACGGTGGCCGCGGCAATGGCCATGAGCACGGCGCCGAGAGCGTAGGGCGCCGCGTGTGCGACGACGGCGTAGAGCACGCCTGCGAGGATCGGGGCGATCGTGCCCATCGCCGCGGTGAGCGACTGGGTGACTCCGCCGAGCCAGCCCTGCTCGTGCGGACCGACCGCGTTCGACATGACACCGTCGAGCGCGGCCTGCGATGCCCCTTGCCCGGCGGCCAGCGCGAGGGCGCCGAGGACGAAGAGCCAGGGCTGCGCGATGAGCGAGGCGACGACGGCGAGGGCGACGAGCCCGGCTGCCTGGGCGGCGATGCCGGCGACGATGACGCCGCGTTCACCCATCCGGGGCAGCAGGAAGCCGAGAAGGACGCCCTGGACGACGATGTCGATCACACCGACGACGGCGATCAAGAGCCCGATGGCCGTCGGACCCCATCCGATCGAGTCGAGCGCGAGCACGCTGAAGTTGTTGACGAAGAAGCCGAAGGGGAGGGCGAGGAGTGCGAACGCGATGAGCAGTCCGCGGAGCTCCGGGCGGACGAAGGCGCGGCGGAACACCGCGAACGGGTTGAGGTCCGATACCGCGATCGCGGGGATGCGATTCCTGCGTTCGAGGCTCTCGGGCAGGAGGAAGACGCTGAGGGTTGCGATGAGGAACGAGATCCCGGCGGTCACGAAGACGGGCAGGGCGAGGTCGACCGCAGCGAGAAGACCGCCCAGGGCGGGGCCGACCATGGTGCCGATCCCGGAGAGGGCGCCCAGGAGGCCGAATCGCTGCGCGCGCTTCTCGGGTGGGGTGATGTCGGCGAGGTAGGCGAACAGCGCGGGCAGGTCTCCGGCCGTCGCGCCCTGGATGACGCGCGCGAGCAGCAGAACCCAGATCGCGCCGCCGATGCCGAAGAGAAGCATGCTCACCGCGGCCCCGAACGACGCGACGATGATCACCGGGCGGCGACCGAACCGATCGGACAGGCGACCGAGGAAGGGGGCCGCGATGAAGGCGCACAGCCCGTTGACGGCTTCGAGCGCGCCCACCCAGAGCGCGAGGTCTCCCTCGCCGGAGACGTAGCGCAGCACGACGAAGGGGAGCACGGGGAGGACGACGGTCATGCCTGCCGTCGTGAGCGTCGTGAGCAGGATGAGCATCACCCATCGGCGGTCGACGCCGGCGGTCTGCGGACGGGAAGAAACTGAAGTCATACCGAAACTGTATCGATACCAGGTTTGGTGTCAATACAGTTTTTCGCGCTCGCCGCCTAGGATCGACCTCATGAACGACACTGCGCCGCCGGGACGCCGCGAGCGCAAGAAGGCGGCCACGCGCAAACGGATCTCGGATGTCGCGACGATGATGTTCCTCGAGCGGGGTTTCGACGACGTCAGCATCCGTGAGATCGCCGACGCGGCCGATGTCTCTCCGACGACCGTCTTCGCGCACTTCAGTCAGAAGGAGGCGCTGGTCTTCGACGAAGACGACGAACAGCGCGAGCGCCTCGTCGCGGCCGTCCGGGACCGCCCCCCGGGAACGTCGATCTCCCGATCGATCCGTGACTACTACGCCCGCGAGATCCGCGCCGGAGCCGCCGAGCACGGCGATGACGTGGCGCGCGTGTTCATGGACTTCCTCAACGCCACGCCCGCGCTGCGCGATTACGCCGCGCGCATGTGGCTGCGCCACGAGGAGGCGCTCGCCGAGGCGGTCGCCGCAGAGCTCGGCAAGGCGCAGCCCGACCCCTACATCCGTGCGTTCGCGCGGTTCGTGCTCCAGATCCAGACGATGGTGAACGAGAGCGACGATCCCGAGGCGACGCTCGATGCCGGGTTCGCTGTGCTCGAGAACGGCTGGGCGGGTTTCGAACGGCGAGGTGAGGGGCGGTGAGCCGTCGCAAGTCGCTCGTGAACACCGTCGCCGACGATCTGCTCGACCGGATCATCGGGGGACGCTTCGCCCCGGGCGATGCCCTGCCGACCGAGGCGGAGATCGGCGACGAGTTCGACGTCAGCCGCGTGACCGTGCGCGAAGCGCTCCGCACCCTGTCGGCGCGGGGCATCGTGCGGGTGGTGTCGGGGGTGGGGTCCCGCGTGGCTCCGGTCGAAGAGTGGAGCTCGGTGTCCGACGCTCTCCGGTTCCGGGCCGCACACGGTGATGACGCCCTGGTGGCGGAACAGCTCATCTCGACGCGCCGGATCATCGAATGCGAGGCAGCGGCTCTCGCTGCGCCGCTCATCGACGACGCCGCCCTGGCGGAGTGCGCGGCGTGCATCGACGAGATGGTCGCGGGAGCGACCGCGGCCGATGTCGATCGCTTCGTGGACGCCGATCTGCGCTTCCACGCCGTGATCCTCCGCGCCTCGGGCAACCTGTTCCTCGCCGTGCTGCTCGCGCCCCTGACCGAAGTGCTCGCCGAGCGCCGGACGCAGACATCGCGGGTGCCGGAGATCCAGCAGCACGCGATCGCCGAGCATCGCGGAGTCCTCGAGGCGTTGCGGACGGGCGACCCGGATGCCGCGAGGGCGGCGATGGACCATCACCTGCAGCAGACGCTCGACGACTTCCGCCGCTACGTCGCAGGGTGAGCGCGCCTCACTCCGATTCCGGTTCGTCGTCGTCCAGCGGCACCTCGCGACGCTGCTCCCACACGTCGGCTTCGTCGGCCTCCGTGCTCGGGGCGGGGATCTCGGGGGCCGCGCTGTCGTCGGCCGTGGCCGGCAGCTGCTGTTCCTCGGCGTCGGCGACAGAAACCTCGGTGCCGTGCTCTCGCTCGATGTCGGGCATGTCTGACTCCTCACGTTCGTGGTACCGGTGACCAGTGATGCCAGCGTGCGATCCGCGAGGGGGTTGGCGCAAGCCCCGGGGTGATCTCCTCCGCGAAGTTGACGGGGATGCCTCGCTGCTGCATGCTGTCATACAGCTGACAGCAACCGACATCGGCTGGCCTCACTCGACGACGAGGAGAACACGTGGCCCCTACGGTGCCCCTGCCCGATCTGCCGGCCGTCTCGCGCCCCGACCTCGATCTCCTGGCGGAGCGCATGGCCGACGGTCGTCGTGTGTTCGTCGTCCTCGACGACGATCCGACCGGGACGCAGTCGGTCGCCGACCTGCCGGTGCTCGGCGCTTGGGACGTGGCCGATCTCGCGTGGGCGTTCTCGTCCGGCGCTCCCGCGGTGTATGTCCTGACCAACTCGCGCAGCCTCGCGCCGGCGGAGGCCGAGCGCATCAACCGTGAGGTCGTGCGGGCGGCACTCGCGGCCGCGGAGACAGCGCGCGTGCGCGTCGACTTCGTCAGCCGCAGCGATTCGACGCTCCGCGGGCATTTCCCGCTCGAGCCCGACACCATCGCCGACGAGATCGGTCGCTCCGGGGCGCTCGCTCCGACGAACGTCGTCGTCGTGCCCGCCTTCCCGGATGCTGGACGCGTGACGGTCCGCGGCGTCCACGGCATCCTGTCGGACGACGGCTTCACTCCCATCGGCGAGACGGAGTTCGCCCGCGACTCGACCTTCGGCTTCCGTGCATCGCGGCTGGCGGACTGGGTGGCGGAGAAGACGGGCGGCGCCATCCCGGCTGCGGACGTCGTCGAGGTCACGGTCGATGACCTCCGCGCGGGGACGGCAGCCGTGGCGGCGGTGCTGCGCGCCGCCCCGGCGGGGGCTCCCATCGTGGCCGATGCGGTCGTGGAGGAGGACCTCGTCGAGCTGGCGCTCGGTCTCGAGGCGGTGGAGGCCGAAGGCCGATCGTTCGTCTACCGGGTGGGACCGCCCTTCGTCCGAGCCCGCATCGGCCAGCGCCGCCGGCCGCCCGTCGACGCCGCCGAGCTGAGCGTCGACCATGCGACCCGCGGGGGACTGGTCGTCGTCGGCTCGCACGTCGGTCTCACCAGCCGCCAGCTCGCCGACCTCGTGCGTCGCCGCCCGCTCGAGGCGGTCGTGGAGCTCGACGTCCCGCGACTGCTCGATCCCTCCGAACGGCGAGCCGAACTCGACCGCGCCTGCGCGACCATCGCCACCGCGCTGCTGCGCGGCGATGTCGTGCTGCACACCAGCCGCACGCTCGTCCGCACCGACGACCCCGACGAGAGCCTCGACATCTCCCGTCAGGTCTCGGGAGCCGTCGTCGAGGTCGTCCGAACGGTCGTCGCACAGGTCACGCCCCGTTTCGTGATCGCGAAGGGCGGCATCACCTCGAGCGACGTCGCCACGCGCGGGCTCGAGATCCGGCGCGCGCGGGTCCGCGGTTCGCTCTTCCCCGGCATCGTGTCCGTCTGGGAAGCAGCCGACGGGCCGGCATCCGGAATCCCCTACATCGTGTTCGCCGGCAACGTCGGCGACGACGGGTCGCTCACCGCCGCTGTCGAGCGGCTCTCGCTGACGCCCGCACATTCCGCCTGAGACGAAGGAGCACGGTCGAAATGAACGACAACACCACGGTTGCGGTACTGGGGCTCGGCGCTATGGGCCTGCCGATGGCCGCCCGCCTGGCGGAGACTTTCCGTGTCCGCGGCTTCGACATCGCCCCCACCCGGCTCGCACTGGCCGCTGAAGCGAACGTGACCCCGGCTGCTTCCGCCGCGGAGGCTGCGGCGGGTGCGCAGGTCGTCCTGGTGGCGGTGCGCGACTCCGCTCAGCTCGCGGATGTCCTGTTCGGGGATGCCGGCATCGTCGACGCCCTCGCCGAGGGAGCGGTCGTCGTTCTCACGAGCACCGTCGGAACCGACGGGGTCGCCGACGTCGCGGCCTCGCTCGCGCAGCGGGGCATCGGCCTCGTCGACGCCCCGCTGAGCGGTGGCCCGGTCCGGGCGCGAGAGGGCGATCTGCTGATCGTCGTCGGGGCCGACCCCCGAGCCCTCGCGGTCGCGAGGCCCGTCCTGGAGGCGCTCGCGTCGACGCTCACCATCGTGGGCGAGCGCGCCGGCGACGGTCAGGCGCTGAAGACCGTCAACCAGCTGCTGTGCGGTGTGCACATCGCTGCAGCCGCCGAGGCGCTCGCGCTCGCCGACCGCCTGGGGCTCGACCTCGAACGCACACTCGAGGCGCTGCAGGCCGGGGCCGCCGCGTCGTTCATGCTCGGAAACCGCGGCCCGCGCATGCTGCAGGCCTGGGACGACGAGGGCGCCGAGGTGCTCAGTCGCCTCGACATCTTCGTCAAGGACATGGGCATCGTCGGCGCCGCCGCGCGGCGGGCGGGACTCCCGGCGCCGCTCGCCGCTGCGGCCGAGCAGAGCTACCTCCTCGCACAGGCTCAGGGCCTCGGTGAGGCGGACGATTCCGCCGTGATCCGGCTCTCCGCCCCTGCGCACCGCGGCTGAGGCCGATCTTGCGGATTTCTTGAGGTTGCTCGGTGTGCGCGTTGCGTATTCCTTGCGGTCGATCGCCGAACATCGAAGAACACCCGGTCACGGGGACGTTGCCCGAACGACGTCCCCGGGCCGGGTTCTCTCGTTGAGTGCTTTTCGCGGAACGCGCAAGTGCCTCGGCTTCTGGGGCCCGTCGGCCTAGCGTCGAGGAATGAGCGATCAGAGCATCCCCACACCCGACGAGCCGACCTTCCCGGCCCCCGCCGAGCCGACCGTTCCCGTTCCCGCCGAGCCGACGGCGCCGGCGCCCGGCGAGCCGTCGGCCCCGACTCCGCCGGCGTCGCCGGAGCCCGCGGCCGAGACGCCGGGTGCGACCGACACGCTGGGCGGCACCGAGGGCGGCGGCGAGGGCTCGCCGGTCAAGGATCCCGACACGTGGGTCACCGGCGATGAGCCCATGACGGGCCCGCAGCGGAGTTACCTCGACACGCTGGCGCGCGAGGCGGGCGAAGAGTTGCCGGGCAACCTCACCAAGGCCGAGGCGTCCGAGCAGATCGACCGCCTGCAGGACGCCACGGGGCGCGGCGCGTAACTACGACCCGGCGTCCGCGTTCCCCTGCGGACGAGCCGACCGCACACGGAACCACAGGCTCAGCTCCCGGGCGGCGCGCAGCGTCGCGCTCGGGTCGTCCGAGCCCTCGAGGTCGTCGAAGGTGTCGCGGAACCCCGTCGGGGCGTCGCCCGTCGTCTCGGCGATCGGCTGATAGCCCATCGTCCACTCGCGGAACTCGCGGTGGGCGATGGGCTGCTCGATGAGGACCCGCATGTCGGAGTGGCGGGAGTCCTGCCGGATGGTCGCGAGCAGATCGCGGACGGCGGGCTCGGGTCCCTCGAGCACCTGCACGAACCGGCCGCCGCGGTACAGCAGCATCCCGGTCAGGTCTCGCGCCGCGTTGGACGCCCGGCTCTGCGCGAGCAGCGCCGCCAGGTCGTCGTCGCCGAAGGGCGCGCGGGCGTTGCTCGTGTAGAGGATCGAGAGCAGGCCCTCGGATGTCGAGGTCATCGGATCTCCCGGAGTTCGATGGGCGGTTCTTCGGCCGCGATGCCGGGCGTCGCTCGCACCGCGAGCGTGCGCATCGCCGTGGTCAGGTCGGAGAACGATCCGGCGCAGGCCGACCGTGAGTCGTAGGCGAGGTACCGGCCGTCGGGCTGCCGGTCGATGTAACCCACGAACTCGCCGGTGCGGCTTCCGACGTGGAACCCGTCCTCGACGCGAGCCCAGACGATTCCGGTTCCGGTCACCGCGCGGCCTCGGGGCGGGGTACCCACACGAGGGCTCCCGCTGCGATGAAGGTCGCCGCGCCGGCGACGTGCGCGGCCAGCCAGACCGGCTGGTCGAGCGAGAAGGGGTACACCGGGTTCCACAGCACCGCGATAGCCGCCATCGGCAGCGCCCACCACCACTGCCGCGCCTGGATCGCGAACCACGCGATGATGAGCGCGAGGATCGCGACGACGAACGTGATGACCATCGCGAACTCGCCGCCGATGAGCGGGATTCCGGCCACGAGCGCAGCGGCCCCGAGGATGCCGGGGGCGAGCGCGTTGCGCTGGCGCAGCGGCGGGTCGGCGGGGCGGGCGGATCTCGAAGCCATGCGGACGTTTCTCTCGGGACGGATGACGCGAGGTCGCGCGTCTTCTCGATCGTACGAGTTCAGCGCGCGGGCCGACCGGCGCTTGACGCCACGCCGGAATCCGTCATGGGGGCGTCGGCGCCGGTCATGACGGGGACCGGATCCGACAGCAGCGCGGCGAACGCGGTCTCGGCGGCGCCGACGAGCAGGCGGTCGTCTCCCAGCTCGGCGGTGCGCACGAGCGGCGCCGAGCCGGAGATCGTCTGACGGGCGACCGCGTCGGCGAAGCCGTCGACGTCCGTCTCGACGAGCGGCGCGAGGAAGCCGCCGAGGACGACGACAGCGGGATCGAGGACGTTGACCGCGCTTGCCACGGCGGACGCGAGGATGCGGCGCTGCCGATGCACCTCGGCGCGCGCCGCCGGATTCGCGGCGCCGTGGACCGCTGCCCGCAGCTCGGCGTCGTCGGCGCCGGGCAACCCGAGCGAGGCGATCAGGCGGTGCCGGCTCACTTCGTCTTCGAGGGCGGCGCGTTCACCGGATCGCCGGTCCGCGGCATCCTCGAAGATCGCCGGATTGTGCCCGAACTCCCCCGCGAGGCCTCGCGCGCCGCCGACGAGTCCGCCGCCGACGACGAGCCCGCCACCGATGCCGCTCGCTCCGCCGTTGAGGTAGATCACGTCGGCGACGCCGCGCGCGGCGCCGAAGAGGTACTCGGCGTGCGCGCCGTACGAGGCATCGTTGCCCACGGTCGTCGGGGTGCCCGTCGCGGTGGTGACGAGATCGGCGAGCGGGGCGTCCGTCCACCGCAGGTGCGGCGCGTGCACGACCAGGCCGGCAGCCGGGTCGACGAGCCCGGGGACGGCGATACCGACCCCGATGACCCTGGTCGTGGCGAGCGGCCCGCTGCGCCATTCCTCGATCGTCGCGGCGATCAGTGACGCCAGCGCGTGCGGCGTGATGAGGGTCGTCGTGAGTGCGCGGCGGCGCGCGTGGATCCGGCGGTCGAGGCCGACGGCGGCGAGTGTCACCGCATCGACCTCGGGGTTCACGGCGACGGCGACCACATCGGGGCGGGCCGTGATGACGGGGGACGGGCGCCCGATGCGACCCTCGGCAGCGCCGGCGGTCTCGGTGACGAGGCCCAGGCGCGCGAGCTCGGCGGTCAGCGCTCCGATGGTCGAGCGGTTGAGGCCGAGGTCCGCGGTGAGCGCGGCCCGCGAGATCGGACCGTCGCGGTGCACGGTGACGAGCATCCGGGCGAGGTTCACTCGCCGGACGAGTTCGGCGGTTCCGGGCGCGACACTCACGGCATCAGCCTACGAGAACACAGTTTGTTGACGTAATAGACAAACCGACCTACGCTGAGGTCGCAGCAATCGAAGCGAAGGAGCACGCATGCGCACCCCGACCCCGGCCGACAAGTTCACCTTCGGCCTCTGGACCATCGGCTACAACGGAACCGACCCGTTCGGCGTACCGACCCGGCCGCCCCTCGACGTCGTTCACGCCGTCGAGAAGCTCGCCGAGCTCGGGGCCGCGGGGCTGACGTTCCACGACGACGACCTGTTCGCCTTCGGGTCGAGCGAGAGCGAGCGGCAGACGCAGATCGATCGCCTCAAGGGCGCGCTCGCCGACACCGGCCTGACCGTGCCCATGGTGACCACCAACCTCTTCAGCGCCCCGGTCTTCAAGGACGGCGGCTTCACCTCGAACGACCGCGCGGTGCGGCGCTTCGCGATCCGCAAGGTGCTGCGTCAGATCGACCTCGGCGCCGAGCTCGGCGCCGAGACCTTCGTCATGTGGGGCGGCCGCGAGGGTGCCGAGTACGACTCGGCGAAGGATGTCCGACAGGCGCTGGAGCGCTACCGCGAGGCCGTCAACTTTCTCGGCGACTACGTCGTCGAGAAGGGTTACAACCTGCGTTTCGCGATCGAGCCCAAGCCGAACGAGCCGCGCGGCGACATCCTGCTTCCGACCGTCGGTCACGCCCTCGCCTTCATCGAGTCGCTCGAGCGTCCCGAGCTCGTCGGTCTGAACCCCGAGGTTGGACACGAGCAGATGGCGGGCCTGAACTTCGCGGCCGGCATCGCGCAGGCGCTGTACCACGGCAAGCTCTTCCACATCGACCTCAACGGTCAGCGCGGCATCAAGTACGACCAAGACCTCGTCTTCGGTCACGGCGACCTGCACAATGCGTTCGCGCTCGTCGACCTGCTCGAGAACGGCGGCCCGAACGGCGGCCCCGCGTACGACGGACCCCGTCACTTCGACTACAAGCCGAGCCGCACCGAGGACGAGACCGGCGTCTGGGACTCCGCCGCCGCGAACATGCGCACCTACCTGCTGCTCAAGGAGCGGGCTGCGGCGTTCCGCGCCGACCCGGAGGTGCAGGAGGCGCTCGAAGCGGCGCGCGTTCCGGAGCTCGCCCAGCCGACCTTCGGCGAGGGTGAGACCTACGACGACTTCGTCGGTGACCGCTCGGCCTACGAGGACTTCGACGCCGACGCGTACCTCGGCGGCAAGGGCTTCGGCTTCGTCCGCCTGCAGCAGCTCGCGACCGAGCACCTGCTCGGCGCACGCTGACGCCGGCGCCGCGAGAGTCCCCTAACCCGAGAGAAGAGGATGCCGGCATGACGCTGGTCATGGGTGTCGACTCGTCGACCCAATCGTGCAAGGTCGTGATCGTCGACGCCGAGACCGGTCGGGTCGTCCGGGAGGGGCGTGCGCCCCACCCGGACGGCACGAGCGTCGACCCCGAGTCGTGGTGGACCGCCCTGCAGGCGGCGATCGAGCTCGCGGGCGGGATGGCGGACGTTCAGGCCTGGTCGATCGGCGGCCAGCAGCACGGCCTCGTCGCGCTCGACCAGCGGGGCGCCGTCGTGCGCGACGCGCTGCTGTGGAACGACACCCGTTCGGCGCAGGCGGCATCCGATCTCGTGGCCGAATACGGCGCCGACCGGCTCGCCGAGCGCACCGGACTCGTTCCGGTCGCCTCGTTCACCATCAGCAAGCTGCGGTGGTTGCGCGAGCACGAGCCGGAGAACGCCGCGCGGACCGCGGCGGTGGCCCTTCCGCACGACTGGCTGACCTGGCGCCTGCGCGGCTTCGGCCCGGTTTCCGACGGCACGGGCGGGGCCGCCGCGCTGGCCGAGCTCGTCACGGATCGTTCCGACGCCTCGGGAACCGGCTACTGGAGTGCGGTCACGGGCGAGTACGACCGGGAGCTGCTCGTAGCCGCTCTCGGGCACGACGCCGTGGTTCCGCGGGTCCTCGCCGCGGACGAGTGGGTCGAGGATCAGGGCGGCCGCCGGGTCGCCGCGGGCGCCGGCGACAACGCGGCATCCGCTCTCGGTGTCGGCGCGGGCGTCGGCGACGTCGTCGTCTCGATAGGCACGTCCGGCACGGTCTTCGCCGTGAGCGAGACGCCCGCGGTCGATGCCACCGGGACCGTCGCGGGCTTCGCCTCGGCGGACGGGCACCACCTGCCGCTCGTATGCACGCTCAACGCCGCTCGCGTGCTCGACGTCGTCGCCGCCCTGCTGGGGGTCGACCACGACGGCCTGTCGCGCCTCGCGCTGTCGGCCGAGCCCGGGGCGGGAGGGCTGACGCTCGTGCCGTACTTCGAGGGCGAGCGCACGCCGAATCTGCCGGATGCGACGGCCTCGCTGACCGGGATGACGCTCGCCTCGACCACGCGGGAGAACCTCGCCCGTGCAGCGGTCGAGGGGATGCTGGCAGGCCTCGGCGCCGGACTGGACGCGCTGCGCGACCAGGGCGTGCCGCTGCGGCGCGTGCTGCTGGTCGGCGGGGGAGCGCGGTCGGCAGCCGTGCAGCAGATCGCCCCCGCGGTCTTCGGACTCGACGTCGAGGTGCCCGCGCCAGGCGAGTACGTCGCGCTCGGCGCGGCCGAGCAGGCCCGCCGCGTCGCCGCGGCGGGTGCCGGTTAGATCGCCTCAGACATGGTCGCGCCAGGAGTGCTTCGGCTCGTAGCCCAGAAGCCGCCGGGCTTTCTCGGTCGAGAAGAGCGACTCGTTCGTTCCGAGGTCGCCGCGGATCTCGACGCCGGGGAACACCTCGGCCACGAGCTCCGCGTTCGGGCGTGACATGACGGTGTCGGCGGCGGCGATGAGGAACCGATCGAAGCCGGCCGGTGCGTTCTCGAGCGCGCGCAGCACGGCCTGGGCGCCGTCGCGCGCGTCGATGTAGCTCCACACGTTCCACTTGCGACGCATCGGGTCGGCGTCGAACGACGGGAACTCGGCGTAGTCCTCGGGCACCATGACGTTCGAGAAGCGCAGTGCGGTGATCGAGAGGCCCGGGTGCCAGCGCACGAGCTCGATCGCGAGCTGCTCCTCGAGGTGCTTCACGAGCGAGTACACCGACTCGGGGCGCGCGGGATACTCCTCGTCGACGGGGATGTACGGCGGCGGCACGTCGAACGGCAGCCCCTGCACCGTCTCGCTCGAGGCGTAGACGACGCGGTCGATGCCGAGTCGCGTCGCGGCGTGGAAGACGTTGAAGGTCGCCGCCATGTTGTTGTGGAACGTCGCGATGTCGGGACGGATCCCGGGAGCGGGCACCGCGCCGAGATGCACGATCGCGTCGACGCCGTCGTGGCGATCGCCGACCGAGCCGAAAGCGTCGACCACCTGGCCGTAGTCGGTCAGATCGATCTGCACGAACGCGGGCCCGCGTGTGCCGACCACGTCGAAGCCGATGACCTCGTGCCCCGCCGCCGTGAGTTCACGAGCGACGACCGTGCCGAGTTTTCCCGATGATCCCGTCAGTGCGATCCGCATGGGAACAGCGTCGCACACGGATGCCCACCCCGGGGCGGCTAGGCTCGATCCTCATGGCTGCCGGGGCGACGATCCACACGTTCGATGCGACGCTCGCCGACGTCGACCGAGGCGTGTACGAGTCGTTCGCGCTGCGCGTCGCGCGGCATCCTTCCGAGACCGACGCCTTCATGCTGACCCGGTTGCTGGCGTACTGCCTCGAGTACGAGGAGGGCATCGACTTCACCGAGGGGATCGCCGCGAAGGACGAACCCGCCGTGCTCGTGCGCGACCTGACCGGATCGATCGTCGCTTGGATCGAGGTGGGGGCGCCGGATGCCTCGCGGCTGCACCTCGGGAGCAAGCAGGCCGACCGCGTCGCGGTCTACACCCAGCGCAACCCCGGCCCCATCGTGGCCGCGTGGGCGGGGAAGAAGATCCACCGCGTCTCGGAGATCGCCCTTCACAGCTTCGAGCCGGGCTTCATCGACACGCTCGTCTCGGCGCTCGACCGCCGCAACACCGTGACGGTCTCGGTCACCGAGCGCCACCTCTACGTCGAACTCAACGGTGTCACCGCCGAGTCCGACGTCATCACTCAGCCCGCGGGCTGAATGCCTGCCTCACCGGGAGCCTCCGGCGCAGCGGAGGAGGTCGGGGCCTCGGACACGAAGACGTCGACTCCGGCATCGGTGAGGACGAACTGCAGCGCCGTACCGACGGGATAGCGCTCGAGGAGCTCTTCGGGCTGATCGTCCCAGACGATGAAGGAGACGGCCGCGGAGAACGCGCCGGCCGAGCAGCCCTGATACGACGATCCGCTGACGGAGCCGTCGCCCTGGTCGTCGTCGATGCGCGCGACCGACAGGCAGATGTTGTCCCCTCCCCGCCAGATGTCCGTGGTGCGGAATACCGACAGGCCGAGAAACTTCTCGAACGACCCCGCCTCGACCCCGTCGCCATACGGGCGCATGAAGTCGGGGATCTCCTCGCCCGTCGGCAGCAGCGTCGTGACGTGCGAGACTCCCGCGTCCGGCGGCAGCGCGGTCGCGGTCGAGGCGCTGCGGGCCGTCGCGAACGCGGTGATCCCGACCGAGACGACCGCCACCGCGACGAGCGAACCGGCCCAGATGAGCAGCGGGCGCAGCCGTCGCGCGCGGGGAGCCGTCGGCCCCGCGTCGTCATCCCGGGACTCGTCGGTCTGCGACTCGTCAGCCCGCGGATCGTCGGATCGGGGCGTAGCCAGGTCGGGGATCCCATCGATGATCGGCGGACGCACGGGCTCCGGATCGGGTTCAGGCGCGTGCGCGTGCGGCATCCGGTCTTCGCGTTCGCGCGCCTCCAGCTCCGCCAGCCGAGCCAGGGCGGCGGGATCGTCGGCGATGTCGCCGCCCGGCGCGTAGGCGCGGACGCGGAGGGCCCGGAGCTCCGCGGCAACTCCCTCGTCCATCCCTGCATCGTGACATATTCCGCGAGTCGTGGGGGCGGCCAACCTCACCGGTTTCGTCGACTGACGCGCCGCGCTCCGTTAGCATTCCAGCCATGGCACCCCTGCGCGCCCCGGTGCGCCTGGATCGCCCACGTCTCCTCTCGGCGCTCGCATCGCCGGCGCCCCTGGTCGCCCTGCTCGGGCCGGACGGGGCGGGGGCGAGCACTCTGCTCCGGCAGTTCGCAGAGGGGCGTCGCGACGTCACGTGGGCCGGAGACGGGCGGATACCGGACGAGGTCTCACGCACGCTCATCATCGATGACGGCGACTCCCTCTCTCCCGGCGCATGGGAACGACTGCGACAGCTGCGAGCCACCAGGCCCGACCTGATCGTGCGTCTCGCCGTGAGGAGCGCCCGCGCTGTGCCCGTGGCCTGGGACGTGGAGTGGGTGCGCGATCTCGCGTTCACCCTCGACGAGACGATCACCTACGTCGCCGCGCGCGGCTCCCACCTGGATCCTCGCGCGGTGCAGGCGGCGACGGGTGGGCTGCCGGCGGCCGTCGTCGCGGTCGTCGAGGCGAACGTCACCGACCCCGCGGCGGTCCAGCTCGTGCTGGCGCGGCTGGCGCCGCATCCGCTTCCTGCCACGTCGGCGGCGCTGGCCGTGCCCGAGTTCCTCACCCCCCGGCTGGCTGCACAGCTCGGCGGAGGCGACGACGTCATCGAACGGGCCGAACGGACGGGGCACGGCGAATGGCGCACCGACGACGGGACGCTGATCTTCGCCCTCACGGCGCCGATACGAGCCGCCACGCTCGCCGCCGCGCCCATCGCAGCGGAGGACCAGCGCGCCATCCGTCATCGGGCCGCCCGTGCGCTCCTTCAGGAGGGGGCGGGGCTGGGGGCGGTCGTCGAAGGCGCGGCGGCCGACGCGCTCGACATCGTCGATGCTGCGCTGCGCCGCGACGGGCTCAAGCTGCTCTGGGGGAACGGCGCGCGCATCGCAGCAGCCCTCCGTCCGATCCCGTTGCTGCAGCTGCGTCGCTGGCCCGTCATCGCCCTCGCCCAGGCACTCATCCTCAACGCCCGCCGGGAGCACCGGGTACGCGCGGCCGAGCTGCTCGGCGTCGCGCTGCTCGGTGTGCAGACGGGGCAGAGCGAACCGGCCGACCGTGCGCTGCTGCGGATCATCGAGTCGGTCGCCCGCCGCCTCACCGGGGTCGGAGACCGTGGTGTTCGAGCCGCACGTCTGGCCGCGCAGACCCTCGACGAACTGCCTCCCGACGACCTCGAGCAGCTGCGCGGACTGCGGGGCGACCTCCACGCGCACGCGGCGATCAGCCTGCTGTACGGGGGAGACGACCGAGCCGCGGGCGATCAGTTCGAGCAGGCGCTCGCCACGGCGACCCGGCCCAGCGTCGAACTCCTCGCTTACGGCGGGTTGGCCCTCATCCAGGCGAGCGCCGGTGAGCTCCCGGCCGCGCAGAGCTGGGTCGAGCAAACGCTCGCGCGCCCCTGGCCTGACGACATCCTCGACGAGTATCAGGGCAGTCTGCTGCGGATCGCCGAGAGCCGGCTGGCGCTCGAACGCGGCGATGCCGCCGCAGCAGAGGCCGCCGTCGCGACCATCTGGCCGATCATCGACACCATCGAGCACTGGCCGGCGCTCGGCGCCGCGCGCGCATGGGCCGACATCTCGGCGGGGCGCCCCGTCGAAGGCCTCGAGCGGCTGCGGTCGCTGCGGTCGCGACGTGGCAGGAGGATGTCGGCGAGCTCGCCGGCCGCACGCATGCTCGACGCCACCGAGAGCATGCTCGCTCTCGCCGCGGCGGATCTCGCGTCAGCGCGACGCCTCGCGTCACGCCCGTCGGACCGCGCCGAGGTCGTGCTCGCCGCGGCGCGGGTCGCGGTCTTCGATCGGCAGCACGAGCGCGCTCTCAAGCTTCTCAACGCTGTCATGACGCGCACACCTCGGCAGCGGACCGAGGCAGCCGCGCTGGAGGCGATCCTGCTCCACCGTCTCGGTCGCGTCGACGAGGCTCGAGCGCTCGCCGGCCGCGCGGGAGCCCTCGCCCGCACCTACGGGTTGCGCACCCCGTTCCTCATCCTTCCCGCCGCCGAGCACGACCTGTTCCAGGGTGACGTCGACGACCTGCCCGCTCCGGTCACGATCGCGGGCGTCGCCCCGCAGCTCACGACGCGAGAGAGCATCGTCGCTCGTCACCTCGTCGACACGGCGAACATGGAAGAGATCGCCGCGCGCCTTCACGTCTCCATCAACACCGTGAAGTCGCAGCGACGCTCCCTCTATCGCAAGCTCGGCGCCTCGTCGCGTGAGGAGGCCATCGCCGCCGCCCTCGCTTACGGCCTTCTGGCGGGGGCCGATCCGACCCGGGCGATGATCGCGGTCGATGACAGCGCGGCCAGCGCCGCGAGGACGAAGAGGACACCGTAGGAGCCCGAGCCGAGGATCAGCACGAGCCCGGCCAGGGCGGGGGCGAGCGTCTGCGGCACGATGGTCGCCAGACCCAGCAGACCGAGGTCTCGTCCCGAATCGTCCCGTGACGGCAGGACGTCGATCATCAGGGCCAGGTCAGCGGCCAGATACACGCCGCGTGCCGCACCGCCCACCACGGCGAACGCCACGAGCCCTGCGACGTTCGGGGCGGCGACGGGGATCAGCAGGGATGCCGCAAGGACGGCGCTCGCCGCCACGACCCAGGGGACCCGGCGCCGGATCCAGAGTGCCCCGGCGAGCGAGCCGCAGATCAGGCTGACGATGTGGAGACCGATGACGAGGCTCGCGGTCCGGCCGGCTTCCTCGACCGACGCGCCCGTGAAGTCCATCACGATATAGAGCAGATACCCCATCACCAGCTGGTGACCCAGCACCAGGGCGAATCGGGCTGAGAAGACGAGCCGGAGGTCGCGCGACGCCCAGGCCTCACGGGCCGGGACGCGTGTCGTGGTCCCTGCGCTGGACCGGTCGGGGTTGGCCACCACGAACCCGACCGACGCGACGAGCAGTCCGGCCGCCAGGGCCAGGTACACCGCGTGCGGCGCCGCGACTCCCAGCCCGGCACCCGCCGCGCCGGCAGCGAGTCCGCCGGCGGCCCCCATCCCGAAGAACGCCGCCGCTCGGGGCCGCCGCGAAGGCTCCACCCGATCCGCGAGCACAGCATCGAGCGGAGCCTCCACGACGTTGAGCAGCGGTTGCAGCACGAGCCACCCGAGCACCACGGCCCCTGCCGACTCGGCGTATCCCAGCGCCACCATGACGGCGGCGCTGCCCGCTGCCCCCGCGACGATCCACGGCGCTCGTCGGCCCCGCCATGAGCGTGTGCGGTCGGAGGCCGCTCCCGCCAGCGGATGGACGACGAGCGTGAGCAGCGACGACGCGGTGAGCGCGACGGCGAGGATGGCGTCCTTGTTCGCGGCATCCGCTCTCGCGATCTGGGCCGGGACGAGCACGCCCGCCACAGCTCCGTAGACGGCGTTCAGCGCGAGCGCGGCCAGGAGCAGCGACCAGAGGAGCCGGGTGTGCACCAGAGCATTCTGGTGCGCGACGGCGGGTCACGGCGAAGCGGGGATGAAATCCGAGGTGAAGTTCGCCGTCATCGCGCGTCGCCAGCGCGCCGGGGCCGCCAGGGTCGAGCGCGATGCGCGTTCGCTGCGCTCGCACAGTCGCTGCCCGAGCAGCTGTGCCCCCGACCCGAAGGATGACCGTGAAAGACCTGCGTCCAGATTCACCGCCGCCGCGACGACGTCGCGCCCGTCACGCTGCGAGAGGCCTGCTCGCCGCGGCCCTGTCGTCGGCCCTCGCTCTCGGCGGATCCGTCGCCGCTCAGGCCGTCGAGTCGGACGTGCCGCCGTCGACGAATCCGCCGCTGAGCGAACGCTGCGACATGAGCATCGCGATCAGCGTCGACCTGTCCAACTCCGTGACGGACGCGCAGCTCGCGCAGACCCGCTCCGAGCTCGCCGGGCTGGCGCAGGCCCTGGAGGGGTACCCGCTCGCGCTCGCCGTTCACAACTTCGCCTCGAACGCGCCGGCGACCACGGGCGCCGCGAACGCGCCGCTGCCCCTGACCTCGCTCGCCGATGAGGCCGGAGTCGCCGCCGTCAGCACGTACGTCAACGGCATCCAGCGTCCGGCCAGCGCTCAGGGCGGCACGAACTGGGACCGCGGATTCGCCGCCGTCACCGCGTCGCCGGAAGACTATGACGCGCTCATCTTCCTCACGGACGGCAACCCGACTCAGCACGGCAGCCCGGCGCGCGGACCCGGTAACAGCACCGACCGCGCCGTCATGGACGCCTCGGTCCGCAGCGCGAACGACCTGAAGGCGACGGGAACCCGGATCGTGCCGATCGGTGTGAGCGACAACCTCTCCGGCCAGGCGCTCGCCGACTTCCGCGAGCACATCCGCCAGGTCTCCGGGCCGGCGGAGGGCTCCGATTACTACATCGCCGGATTCTCCGCGCTGCAGCGCACTCTGATCGACATCGTCAACGAGAACTGCGTCTCGATCGCGCTGGAGAAGACCGGTGTGCTCGCAGACGGCGATCACGGAGTCGCCGGAGACACGGTCGACTACGCCTTCACGATCACGAACAACGGCGGCGTGACGCTGACCGATGTGACGCTCACCGACCCCAAGCCGGGCTTGTCGTCGATCCGCTTCGGCGCATGGCCGGGCGCCCCCGGCGTGCTCGACCCCGGCCAATCGGTGCCGGCGACCGCGACGTACACGGTGACGGATGCCGATGTCGCCGCGGGCAGCATCGAGAACGTCGCGACCGCGACCGGGACGCCACCCGCCGGTGCCCCCGTGTCGGATGAGGCGCCCGCGCTGGTCGCACTGCCCGACCCGGTTCCCGCGATCTCGCTCGAGAAGACCGGTGCCCTGGTCGGCGACGCGATCGCATACACCTTCACCGCGACCAACACCGGCGACGTGACGCTGACGGACGTGTCGATCACCGACGCCCTGCCGGGCCTGTCCGGCATCTCGTACGGTGCGTGGCCGGGGGCCTCGGGCGTGCTTGCTCCGGGTCAGTCGGTCATCGCGACCGCGACGTACGCGCTGACGCAGGCCGACCGTGACGCGGGTCTCGTCGAGAACACGGCTACCGTGGTCGGCACGCCGCCGACGGGCGATGCCGTGACCGACGAGGACGAGTTCGACCTGCCTCTCCCGCCGAACGCCGGCATCTCGCTGGTGAAGACGGGAGTCCTCGACGGCGACGCGATCTCGTACGAGTTCCGTGCCACGAACACCGGCGACGTGACGCTCTCCGGTGTGTCGATCACCGACGCCCTGCCGGGCCTGTCCGGCATCTCGTACGGTGCGTGGCCGGGTGCCTCGGGCGTGCTGGCCCCGGGCCAGTCGGTCATCGCGACCGCGACGTACGCGCTGACGCAGGCCGACCGTGACGCGGGCATCGTCAAGAACACGGCCACCGTGGTCGGCACGCCGCCGACGGGCGGCCCCGTCACCGACGAGGACGAGTTCGATGCGCCCGTGCCGCAGGCACCCGGCATCCTGCTCGAGAAGACCGGCGCGCTCGAGGGCGACATCGCGACCTACACCTTCGTCGTCCGAAACGCCGGCGATGTCACCCTCCGCGACGTGTCCGTCACCGATGCCCTCCCGGGTCTGTCAGCCGTCGCCTACGGTTCCTGGCCGGACACCGCGGGCGTGCTGGCCCCGGGCCAGTCGGTCACCGCGACGGCGACGTACACGCTGACGCAGGCCGACCGTGACGCGGGGCTCGTCGACAACACCGCCACCGCGACGGGCACCCCGCCGACCGGTGACCCGGTCACCCACGAGGACGAGTTCGAGTTGCCGGTTCCGCAGGCTCCCGGCATCGCCCTCGTCAAGACGGGTGTCCGGGAGGGAGGCGAGCTGACCTACTCGTTCACCGCGACCAACACCGGCGACGTGACGCTGACGGACGTCGCGATCGTCGACGAGCTGCCGGGTCTCTCCGAGCTCTCGTACGGTGACTGGCCTGCTTCGGCCGGTGTGCTCGCCCCGGGCGAGTCGGTGACGGCGACAGCGACCTACACGCCGACGCAGGCCGACCGCGATGCCGGCCTCGTCGAGAACACCGCATCCGTCACCGGCACGCCGCCGGCCGGCGATCCGGTGACCGACGAGGACGAGTTCGACCAGCCGCTCCCGCAGGGGCCCGCCATCGAGCTGACGAAGAGCGGGGAGCTCGACGGCGACCGCATCCGCTACACCTTCACGGTGACGAACGCCGGCGACGTGACGCTGCGCGACGTCGCGATCCAGGACGGGCTCCGCGGCCTGTCGGAGATCGCGTTCGGCGCCTGGCCCGGAGCGCAGTACGTGCTCGCGCCCGGAGAGTCGGTGACGGCGACCGCCGTGTACACGGTGACCGCGAGCGATCGCGTGGCCGGTGAAGTGATCAACATCGCCACCGTCACGGCGACCCCGCCGGCCGGCGACCCGGTGACCGATGACGACACCGCGCGCACCGCGGTGGGCGCGCTCGCCGCGACCGGTGCCGGGAGCGAGCAGCTGATGCGGCTCGCCCTCTTCGGCGGTCTGACGATCGCTCTCGGCGCGGCAGCCGTGATGCTGCGACGCCGGACGCGGGCCTGACAGCCGCCGCGGCCCCCGCGACGCACCCGACGTCGTGGGGGCCTCGGCCTGTGTCAAGCGTTCAGCGCATCCCGAGCGGATGCCGCTATTTTTATGCGATGACGCATCGAGCCTCGAAGGCCTCCGATTCCGACAGTCCCGGCGCCCGGGTGACCCCGGGCGCGCCACGTCCCGCGAGCGAGGCCCGCCGATGAACGGCGACCTGCTCCTCAACATCGTCCTCGTCGTCGTCTTCGTGCTCATCGGTGGCGTGTTCGCCGCCACCGAGATGGCGCTCGTCACGCTGCGCGAGAGCCAGGTCAACGCGCTCGCCCTGCGCGGCAAGCGGGGTGAGAAGGTCGCCGCGCTGGCGCGGAACCCCAACACCTTCCTGTCGGCCGTGCAGATCGGTGTGACGGTCGCGGGCTTCGCTTCGGCGGCGTACGGCGCCTCGTCGATCGCGCCCTCGCTCGCTCCGCTGCTGGTCTCGTGGGGGCTGTCCGAGGCGGCTGCGATGACGGTGGCGACCATCGTCCTGACGCTGATCATCGCCTACCTCTCGCTCGTGCTGGGCGAGCTGGTGCCCAAGCGCCTCGCCATCCAGCGCAACGCCGCCTTCGCCTACGGCGTCGCGCCGGTGCTCAACGGATTCGCGAAGCTCATGCGCCCCGTGATCTGGCTGCTCTCGCTCTCGACCAACCTTCTCGTGCGGCTGTTGGGCGGTGACCCGAACAAGACCGGCGAGGAGCTGAGTGACGAGGAGCTCCGCGACATCGTGTCGAGCCACGAGGGGCTCCCCAAGGACGAGCGGCGCATCCTCGACGACGTGCTGTCGCTGCGCGACCGTCAGCTGAGCGAGGTGATGCGTCCGCGCCCTGAGGTCGTGTCATTGCCGGGCGGCGAGACCGTGGGTGCCGCGGCCGCGCTCGTGCGCGATCTGCCCTACTCGCGCTACCCGATCATCGATCAGACGATCGACGATGTTGCCGGGTTCGTGCACGTGCGCGACGTGCTGGATGCCGCGGGCACTGACGACGCGCAGCCGCTCCAGTCCATCGTGCGGCCGATCCGGTACTTCCCCTCGACCGCACGCCTCCTGCCGACACTCACCTCGATGCGGGCGGAGGGCAGCCAGATCGCGGTCGTCGTCGACGAGTACGGCGGCACCGACGGCATCGTGACGCTCGAGGATCTCGTCGAGGAGGTCGTCGGCGAGATCGTCGACGAGTACGACACCGAGGTCATGCCGCATCCGCTTTCGGGCGACGGCGGACCCGTCGACGGGCGGCTGAACCTGCAGGACTTCGAGGAGGCCACCGGCATCTCGATCCCGCGCGGGACGTCCGACACCGTCGCCGGGTTCGTGATCGAGCAGCTCGGGCGCCTCGCGAGGGTCGGCGACCGCATCGAGGTCGACGGCGCGACGATCGAGGTGACGCGGCTGGATCGTCGTCGCATCGCCGAGCTCCATGTTGCGCGCGCGTCGACGGAGGGTCCCGCGGTCGAACCCGTCGAAGGGTAAACTGGGGGTCGGTGCGTCGGGAAGTCTGGTCGACATGTCCGTCGGCGACTGCCGACGGAGGATCGAAAGGCTCCTCGCATGTACGACGCTCTTCCCCGCCGAGCCCGGCTGCGCCGCTGGCTGTCCCGCGAGACGACGGGCGGAGCACTTCTGCTCGGTGCTGCAGCGCTCGCCCTGATCTGGGCCAATTCGCCGCTCGCTGCCTCGTATGCGGCGCTGTCGGAGTTCACGATCGGGCCCGAGGCTCTGCACCTGAACCTCTCGCTGTCGACCTGGGCCGCGGACGGCCTGCTCGCGCTGTTCTTCTTCGTCGTCGGTGTCGAGCTGAAGCACGAGTTCGTCGCGGGCAGTCTGCGCCGCCCGCGCGAGGCCGCGGTGCCGGTGCTCGCGGCCGTCGGGGGGATGCTGCTCCCCGCGATCCTCTTCACCGTCGTGATCCTCGTCTCGGGCGACACCGACGCGCTGCGCGGGTGGGCGATCCCGACCGCGACCGACATCGCCTTCGCGCTGGCGGTGCTGGCGATCTTCGGCCGGGGGCTCCCGCCGGGGCTGCGCACGTTCCTGCTGACGCTCGCCGTCGTCGATGATCTGCTCGCGATCCTGATCATCGCGATCTTCTACACCGCGACGATCCACATCGTGGCACTCGTGGTGGCGCTCGCGACCGCGGCGGTGTTCGCCGTCGTCGTCCGGCAGCGGTGGGCCCGGTGGTGGGTACTGCTGCCGCTCGGACTCGTCGTGTGGGGCTTCCTCCACGCGTCCGGGGTCCACGCAACGATCGCCGGGGTGCTGCTCGGGTTCGCCGTCCCCGCCCGCCCGGTGCACGGCGAGAGCGTGGCGCGCACCGACACGTACGACGACCTGGTGCGCCCCTTCTCCTCGGGTATCGCGCTCCCGGTCTTCGCATTCTTCGCCGCCGGGGTCAGCGTGGTCGGAACCAGCGACCCCCTGGCGGTCGTCGCGCAGCCCGTCGTCCTCGCCATCGTCGTCGGTCTGGTCGTCGGCAAGGCTGCGGGGGTGCTCGGGACGACCGCGCTCGTCACGCGCGTCACGCCGCTGCGCCTGCCCGGCGGCGTCGGGATGCGTGACCTCCTGCCCATCGGTCTGCTGTGCGGCATCGGGTTCACGGTGTCGCTGCTCATCACCGGCCTGTCGTTCGCCGACGGCGTCCACACCGACGGCGCTCGCCTCGGCGTGCTCCTCGGAACGCTGCTGTCGGCCGCGGGGGCCGCCGTGCTGCTCAGCAGGAGCGCTCGTCGGGCCCGGGCAGAGGCCGGCGCGCCCGCCGCGCACACGATCGACGGCGAAGGCCCCGCGCTCGGCTACGACCGGGACGAGTGAGCGGTGGCGGCCAGTGACCGGCCGCGTCGTGCGTGTTTCGGATCATCCCGTCTCACGGATGGGCCATCGAGTCAATCCCTGCGCGCGCCACGTGCACACACCCCTGAGCACGTTTTAGGATGCCGAAGTGCCCGAAGTCCCGACGCCCACGCATTACTGGTATCCGTCGGACTCTGATGATCCCGGCACTCCCCGCGAGCGCGGCATCGCCGTTCTGCAGGCTTTCCGCCTCTACCGCGCCGCCGAAGCCGCCATGCGGCGGCGGACCCGCGACTCGATGTCGATGGGTGAGAACGAGCTGCTCGTCCTCCGCTACCTCATCAAGGCGCAGGGCGAGGGCCGTCTCGTCGGGCCGACCGAACTCGCCCGCTACCTCGGTATCTCGACCGCTTCGACGACGGCCCTGATCGATCGGCTGCAGAAGTCGGGCCACGTCGTCCGCCAGGCGCATCCGAGCGATCGGCGCAGTGTCCACGTCGTGGCCACCGAGAAGTCGGACGACGAGGTGCGGGCGACGCTCGGGAGGATGCACGAGCGCATGATCGCCGCTGTCGACGGAATGACCGTCGACGAGGCGCGAGCCGTGATCGCGTGCCTCGGACGCCTCCAGCAGGCCGTCGACGAGGTCGACGCTCACGCCCATGACCCACGGGAAGAGCAGGCGCGCAGCGACCGCTCCTGACAGGTAGCTAGTCAGCGGAGAAAGCCCGCGAATTGACATTCGTCAGGCGGGGAACCGCATGACACGATGGGAACATGTGTTCCCTCCCGGTGACCCCGATCGAGGAGCGTTTCACCATCGAAGGGCAGGTGGTGACGTCGTTCTCGGGCGTCGTCTCGCGCCTGGCCGCCGCGCACCCGTCGCTCGCCGTCGTCGACGTCGAGCGCGTGGTCCTGCGGGAGTGGGAGGCCTTCAGCGCCAGCCGCCCCGTGGTCGTCCCCATCGGCGTCGAAGAGGGTGCGGCCGAGATGCTCGCGGTCGAGACCTCGGCTCAGATCGACGGTTAGCGGATCACGCGCCCGCGGTCCGTCGTTTATCGGACCGTCCGTTGCGCGTTAGGCTCACTGCGTGGGCCGATTCATCTACGACACGCTGGGGAACTCCGTCGAGATCGACGACCGTACTCTGGCACACCTGCGCATCGTCATCATGAACAAGCTGCGCCGTTCCGAGCCGTTCATGTTCGACATCGATCTGCCCCGCGGGGGTGAGCGTCGCAGCTACTGGATCCACCCGTCCGTGCCGCTGCAGTTCCATTTCTCGGGCAGCAGGCAGCCGCGGATCAACCGGCATTGGGTCGAGGAGCTCATGCAGGTGGCGAGCGGCCCGGCGGGACTCTCCATCGTTCCCGAGCCCGTGGACGACGGCGCACCCGAAGTCGGCTGACGTCGCCTGAGGCAGACCGCTCAGGCAGACCGCCGGGCGGCACACAGCCCGTCAGGCAGTCGTGTCGCTTCCGGACGGTGCGACCGTGTCGGGGTCGTCCAGATGCTCGGCGACGATCATGATGCCGCCGGACGAGTTGGCCGAGTTTGCCATCTCCTCGACCCACTCGCGGCTGAGCGTCGTCGGCTCGGGGTCGTCGAAAGCGAATCGGAGCGGGATCGAGGGGTGCAGCCAGATCGTGCTTCGCCCGGTGGGCTCGCCGTCGGGGTGTCGCCACGAGAGCGTGAAGCTCTCTCCGCGCCGCAGCTTCGTGGCGATGACCACCTTGAGGTGCGCCAGCGTGCGGTCTTCGATGTGGATCGGCGATGCGCCGTCTCCGTAGTAGATGGTGCCCACGACACCACATTAAACCGCCGCGAGACGAACCCCAATCTTGTTGTCAAGGCCTCGACGCTCCGTGGATAGCGGAGAAAAGTTGAAGTCGATGACGATCGATCCCCGCCCCGATGACGAGCTCGAGCCGAGAGGTGCCGGCCCGCTCGACGACGATGTGTTCGCGGATCTCCCGGCCTTCGATGTCGTCGACGGCGAGCTGATGCCGCGCGCTCCGAAGCGCCGTCAGTGACAATGGCGGGATGACGGCGAACGGCGCGCGGACCGGCGGCAGCGGGGATGACGGGTTCGACGCGGTGGCCGCGGAGCTGCTCGTCGTGCCGCCGGGAGACTTCGTCGCGGCCCGTAACGCTCGTGCGGCCGAGGCTTCCGGGGCGCTCGGCTCCCGCATCCGGGGTCTGCGCAAGCCGACGGTGGCAGCGTGGGCGGTCAATCTGCTGGCCCACGACCCCTCGTTCCGTGAGGCGCTCGAACTGTCCACCGCGTTGCGCGAAGCTCAGGACGACCTCGACGCGGCGGAACTCGCCCGGCTCGGCAAACAACGGCGTGCCCTCGTCGCGGCGCTCGCGCGGCGGTCCGCCGACCTGGCTGACGACGCCGGTGTCTCGCTGTCAGCGGCGGCCCGTGACGAGGTGGAGCGGACCGTCAACTCGGCGATCGTCGATGCTGCGGCGGGGGCCGTGGTGGCGGCCGGCCGGCTGGTGCGTACGCTCGAACCGGGCGCGCTCGACTCGGACGCGCTGACGGACCGCGTCGCCGGTTCGATACCCGGCGTTCTCGACGCGCCCGACAGGCCGCGTGACGACCTCGCCGAGCGCCGCGCTCGACGCGAGGCCGAGAAGCGGAGGCGTCTGGCGCAGCGCGAGGCGAGCGAGGCCGGTCGCGTGCTGGCACGAGCGGAGGAGCGTCGCTCGAGCGCCCGGGAACGGGCTGACAGGCTGCACGAGCGGGCCGACGAGCTCCGGCGAGACCTCGCGCGGGTGTCCGAGGATGCCGAGCGGGCCGACGCCGCCGTCGACGAGCTCGACGACGTGGTCGCGTCGGCGCGGGAGGCGCTGGCGGCGGCGGAGCGCAAGGTGCGCGCGGCCGACGACGACGGTCAATAGCATCGAAGGATGCCGGATGCTGCGACCGAACTGATCTCCGACGCCCGCCGTCGGCTGGTCGGTGTTTCCCGCGAGCGTCTCGGCGTCCGGAGTGAGGGGCGCCGCCTGCTCGGTTTCGGCCGCGCCGCCCGCATCCTGCCGGTCGGGGATGCGTGGCACCTCGGTGTTCTGCTCATCGCCGACGACGAGGTGTTCGCGACCGGGGAGCTGCTGCGAGCCCGGGCCGAGGCGATCCGCGGGTACACCGCCGAGGCGCAGCGTGCCCGCTCCGAGCGCGCAGCGGCGGCGTTCCGCGGTGGCTTCGCCGAAGGCGAGCCGGTGCATCTGGACTGGTCGCCGATCGATCTCGACGTCGTCGATGCGGGCGGGGCTTCGGGTCCGCTCGCGCGCAGCGACGACGGTGTCGTGACCGTCGCGTTCGCGGCGGGCGCCCGGATGCCGTTGGCCGCCTACCTCGACGACCGGATCGCGCTGCTGCCCTGAGGCGTTCTCGGGGCCCCCGGGCAGCAGCGCGGCACAGCCTCAGTCGTCCGACTTGCCTCCCGTCGCGCGCAGGCGCCGCGCTTCCGCGCGCTCCTCGGCCTCTTGCTTCGCGGTCTTCTCGATCCGGGTGGTGTCGCGCGGCGGCAGCTGAATCGTCTCCTCCGCCGGCATCCCGGCCTGCAGTTCGCGTCCGCGCTCGAGCTCGGCGTCGAACTCGGCGCCGAACAGCAGTGCGAGGTTCGTGATCCACAGCCACAGCAGGAAGATGATCACGCCCGCGAACGACCCGTAGGTGCGCTCGTAGTTGGAGAAGTTCGCGACGTAGATGCCGAAGCCCGCGGTCGCGATGGCGAGCACGACGATGGCGATGACGGCGCCCGCGCTGATCCAGCGGAAACGCGGCTGCTTGGCGTTGGGCCCGAAGTAGTAGAGCACGGCGACGAGCAGGATGACGATGAAGGCGAGCACGGGCCATTTGGCGATCTGCCAGATGAGCACGGCGGTGCTGCCCAGGCCGATCGCGTCGCCGATGGCCTCGGCCACGGGGCCGGAGACGACGAGAAGGACGAGCGCGACGACGACGAGCGCGACCGCGAGAAGCGTCACGCCGAGCTGCTGCGGCTTGAGCTTGAGGAACGGTCGGCCCTCGTCGATCTCCCAGATGCGGTTCATGGCGCGGCTGAACGCCCCGACGTAACCCGAGGCCGACCACAGCGCCAGAACGATGCCGGAGACGAGGGCGAAGCCCGCTGCAGGGGAGCCCGCGATCTCCTCGATCGGCCCGCGCAGAGTCTCGGCGGCGCCTCCGGGCGCGATCTGTCCGACGATGTCGAGCACCGCATCGGCGGCCTGCTGTCCCTGTCCGATGACGCCGAGGAGCGAGAACACGGCGAGGAGTGCGGGGAACGCCGAAAGCACGGCGTAGTAGGTCAGGCCGGCCGCGAGGTCGGGGCACTGGTCACGGCTGAACTCGCGGATAGTCCGCTTGAGCACGTGTTTCCACGAGGGCTTCTCGACATCGGTGATGGAGTCCGGCTTCGCGGGGTGCTCGGGGTCGGGTCCGTCGGTTCTCTGATTGCTCATGTCTCTCCTGGGGGATCATGCACGCGGCGGGTGTTCGGCGCCGCGGGGGGAACGCGACCGTGCACCGGGCCGGCGACAACGGCCGCCCCGGTGCACGGTTCGTGCAACGCTCGCGCTGCGGGGATGTCAGCTGCCGCTGACGTTGTCGCGGGCCTCCTGGGCGCGATCGGTGACGGTGCCGACCCCGTCCTGGGCGTCGCTCTTGACGTGGGAGACCGCCTCGGAAGCCGTCTCCTTCACCGCTGCCGCGGCATCCTGCACCGGCTCCTTCAGGTCGGAGCCAACCTGCTGGGCGACGCTCTTGGCTTCCTCGACGAGGGGCTGCGCCTGCTCCTTGACGTCGGCCGCGATGCCCTTCTCCTTGCTGGATGCGGGAATGAGCGACGCGACGAGCAGACCGCCGGCGAAGGCCATCAGCCCGACGGCGAGAGGGTTGCCCTCCGCCTTCGCGCCTACCTTGTGGGCAGCTCCGGACACGCCACCGGCGACGGAGGACCCGGCGTCGTGCAGCGACGAGCCGGCGTCATCGGCCGCGCCCATCACCCGGTCACGGACGGATCCGAGTGCGCCTTTGATTTTGTCGGTCTGACGATGGGCGATCTTCGAGGGCGTCACCTTGTCGACGAGGGCGTCGGTGTCTTGGCTCAGCTCGCGACGCTTGCGCTCGATGTCGGCGCGGATCGCTTCCGGTGAATCGGTCATCGGTTCTCCTCATTTCTCTTCAATGCGTCGGGGATCTTGCCCAGGGTCTCGGCTGTCTGCGGGGCGCCCTGGACCTGCGCGAGCTGCTTGCGCCCGAGGGCGTAGAGCACGGCCGCGATGACGCCCCAGATGACGGCGACGATGACGGCCGACCAGCCGAGCCCGACCAGGTGGCCGAGTGCCCACCAGAGCGCGATCGACAGGAAGAAGATCGCCATGAGCGCCGCGTATCCCGCGCCGCCCAGCATTCCGGCGCCCTTGCCCGCGCGCGTTCCCGACTGCTTCAGCTCGGCTTTGGCCAGGTTGATCTCCTGGCGCATCAGCTCCGACAGGTCGCGCGTGACCTCGCCCAGCAGGTCGCCGAGCGACGTGTTCGCCGCCTGCTGCTCGGAGGGCGTGGGGTTATCGGTCATCTCGGCGCTCCCCGATGCCCTCGGTGTACGGCTCGTCGGCGGTCCGGCCGACGGAGCTGTCGTACAGCGGGGTGGGCTCGACAGCGTCCGGAGCGACGTCGATCGGCTCGTCGAGCGGAGCCCCGACGGGAGCGTTCGACGGGGCCGACGGCGCTGCGGGAATGCCGGTGGCTGCGGATCCCGGCGTGCCGATCGGCGCGTCGAGCGGAGCGTTCACCGGCGCGGGGGACGGTGCCGACGGTGCCGAGGGCACTCCGCCGACAGTCGTTCCGGTCGCCCCGGAGGCGGGGGCGGAGTCATGCTCCTCCTTCGCGCTCTCGGTGAGGGCGCGGGTGAGGCGGCCAGCGACGACGCCCGCGATCAACGCTCCCGCGATGAACACGCCGGGCTTGCGTCGGGCGAAGCTCTTCACTTCGCTCACCAGCGAGCCCGGGTCGCGCTGCGACAGCCAGTCCGACGCGCCGCTCACGCGGGTCGACACCTGGCGCACCAGGTCGGTGGCGATGCCGGGGTTCTCGGAGTTCTGCGCCAGAGAATCCAGCTCGTCGCCGATGGACCGCAGCCCGTCGGCGACACGCTGCTGCTGAGACGCCGCCTGCTCGGTGAGCTGCTGCTTCGTCTGCGCATAGACCTGCTTCGCCTGAGACTTCGCCTCCGACGCGACACCCGCTGCTTCCTGCTTGGCCGTCTCGACGACGTGCCCGGCCTCGGCCTTTGCGGCGCCCGCGACCTCTCCGGCTTCGTGCTTCGCCGTCTCCGCCGTTCCCGACCCTGATCCTGCCTGCGAGCCGGACGTCGGCTCACCATAGTTCTGCGACATCGGTTCTCCTCTCGGTACCGCTTGCGTTCGTGGGGTGCCGATGTAACGCCTCTTCCCCTCGTCTTGCCCCGGGGCTTGACGACGGCGAAGCGCTGTGGGATGGTCGCGCCTTCTGTACCGGCGCTGCGCGAAACGGATCCGAATCCGGGCCCCGGGGCAGGCTCAGGCGCACCTTCTGGCACGCGGGCGTGCGTTTCGGCACGCGCTGGATCAGAACGGTGGGCGCCCCGGATCGGGTGGGTCTGGGATCGTGGTGGCGACGGTGAAGGCGACGAGTGGTGGTGGTGCGTCTTCGCGGTAGATCCGTCCGGTGGGTGAGGTCCAGATCAGCCTTCCGCCCGCGAGTTGTTGGACTCGCCATCGGGTGTGGTGTTTGACGTCGTGGTGTCTCTTGCAGAGGTTCGCGAGGTTGCACACGTGGGTGGCACCGCCGTCGGATGCGGCGATGGTGTGGTCGATCTCGCAGCGGATGGCGGGTTGTCGGCATCCGGGGAACCGGCAGTGCCGATCCCTCGCCCGTAGCAGTCGCACCATGGCGGCGGTGGGCCGGTAGCTGTCGCATTCGAGGACGGTTCCCGTGACCGGGTGGGTGAGAAGCCGGTCCCAGGAGGTTGCGTTGCCGGCGAGTTCGCGTGCGGTGGTGGTGTCGATGGGCGAGCGTCCCGCGAGGTCGGCTGGCCCGTCGTCCTGTCCCATCAATGTCAGTGCCGACACCGCGACCTGGACGTGTGCGCGGATCGCCCCGAGCGTTCCGTTCCCGTCACCGGTGCCAGTCGGGTCGAGGGCCGGCGTCCCGGCGAGGAGGAGGTCACTGAACACGTCGGCGCGGACCTGGTCGATGGTGCGAGCATCCTCAATGAACGACGACCCGTCGCGAATCGTCGTGTCGGCATCGGGTAAAGCGCCGTTCGCGTCGGCTCGAGTGTCAGGCGCGCCAGGCGCATCAGCCTGGGCCCGCGCGTTGATGATCTCTCGCGCCTGCCGCGTCAGCCGGTCAACAATCCCATCCGCGATCACCGTCGGCAAGGTCGCGATCAGGTCCGACATCCCATCGGGCCCGGCCTGCACCCGCACGCCCCGCCCCGCCGCTGCTTCCTCGTGCCGCTCCGTGAACGTCCGCGGGTGAATCCGCTCCGCGATCATCCGCAACGCGTCCCGCACCCGGTTGGGCCTCTCGCCCTCGCACCGCTCGACCGCAACCCGCTCGAACTCCGCCCGATCCGCCACGGGCACGAGGCATCCCATCTCCTGGATCAACCGCACGTGCCCCCGGACGATGCGCCCGGCCTCCCACGCCGTCATCGTCACCGGGTAGTTCTCGACGAGGTCTCGCGCCTCGTCGATACGCCGCTGCAGGGTCCGATCGGTCGCCACGAACACTCCGGCGAGCTCAGCCGCGATGCCGCGAAGCGCCATCTCGCGCGCCTTGACCTGCTCCGACGCACCCGCGGCCTGCCTCTCAGCCAGCACCCCGGCCGCGGCGAGCACCCGAACCTCACGAATCTGCGCCAACCGCGCAGCATCCGAAACGCTCTCGGCATCCGCGACGAGCTGAGCGAGGGCGTCGACATCGCTGTCGCTGCCCATTCCGCTGCCAAGCTCGCTATTCGAATGCATGTTCGAATACTGCCACGGATCCCCGACATCGGCCCGCGCTTTCCACAGGCGCCGCAACGCCGCAAGCGGCGCCTCCGCCACAAGACGCTGATGTCCAAGCGGAGCAGGGTGGGGAGTTCTCCCCATCGACCTGATGTGATCGGTCCCGATAGGTTTTCTGTGTCGGCTCCGGAGGGGGGTCGGGACATCTACTTTCAGGAGGGCCGTCATGGCTGATTTCGGTGCATCTTATGGCGAGATGGAGCAGGTTGCGAGCTCGCTGGCGCAGGCTCGTGATGACATTCAGGGTCAGCTGGACACCCTGAAGTCGCAGGTCGATACGCTTCTGGGCGATGACTTCAAGACGCAGCACGCGTCGGGCAAGTTCGGTGAGGGCTACTCGGAGCTGACCACGGGTCTGAAGAACGCGGTCGATGGCATCAACGACATGTCCGAGTCGCTGCTGGGTATGATGCGCGCGATCCAGGACCTCGACCAGCAGCTCGCCGGCAGCTGACCCGTTCGCGCGACATCGATTCGGTGCGGACCGGGCTGCATCCTGGTCCGCACCGAACTGAGGCGGTGTTGCGTTCGATGATCGTCGACGATGTGATCGAGCGGCGACGGGCACCAGGCTTCATCCCCGCAGACCTGTTCACGGCGAACGCGAAGGAGCAACCCGGGTGGCGCGAGTGACGGCGGAGACGCCGCAGGAACTGGCGCAGCACGCGACCGGCTGGGATCGAGTGTCGTGGTGGAAGCTCGAGGCCACCGCGTTCCGCGCGCACCCCGAGGTGCAGCTGGCGCTGGCCCGGTTGGCGCCGCGTGAGGCTTGGAGCTCGCTCGTGCCCGATCGTCCCGCTTTCGTGCAGCCGCTGCTCGCTTTCGCCCAGATCGCCTCCCTCGTGATCCCCGCCGTCGCCGCTTTCGCCTCGTTGCGAGCGGTGCTCATCGAGGGCGATCAACTGGATCTCGCGGTGGCGGGCACGGCGATGGGCGTCGCCGCCCTCATCGCGTTGTTCGGGGTGCTGTCGCAGCGAGGCCGCCCTGAGAGCGTGCACCCGCGCACCATGCGCACGATCGGCATCGTCCATCTGATCTCCGCGTTGGCGGTGGCGGTCGTCGCGGTGCAGGCACTCCTCGATGATCGACTCCTCGGCGCCTGGGGCATCGCCGGCGTGCTGGTCGACCTCGCGCTCGGCGCCTTTCTGACGATCCGCCACCGCCGGATGCCGACGGATGAGAACCGCGACAACGTCGAGCGTGCCGGCGCAGGCTTGAACCGTCGGATCGACGCGCTGCCACCCGCGGCGGCGGCGGCGACCCTCACGACGATCGGGGAGGCCATCGACATCCTCGCCTCGCGTGAGCTGATCACTGCTACCGATGCTGCGCGCGCGCGCCGCGCACCGTTGGGTCTGCTCGGGGCCACGATGACCGCCGTGGCGGGCATCGTCCTGACGGGATGTGGAGCGACGGTGGCGCAACCGACGGGAGACGAGCTGTACCAGGAGGCGGAGAGCCTGTACCTCGACTTCCGCGAGACGACGAATGGCGTGCTGGCCGTCATCAACGAGGGGCCGTGGGAGGTGCGGACGTACGGGATGACCCCATCCGGTGTCGGGTGCGACGACGGCTGGAAGTTCGACCTGACACGCACGACCACGATCGATCCGGCAGAGGTGGCTGGCAGGCGCGACGCTGTCGCGCAGCACCTGGTGTCTGAAGGCTTCGATGTCGACGGCATGGATCTCGCGTCGGGCGAGGTCGCGTCTAGCGACGTGATCGTCCGTGAGCAGGGCGTCTACTCCCTGCTCACGGTGACGCTGGTCGACAACGGGAACGTCGTCGTCACCGCCACGTCGCCGTGCAAGCCCGGCGACAAGTTCGAGCTCAGCCGGATGCTGTTCGGCAAGGGCCCCCTGCCTGAGGGGTATCTCCCCGACCGGGAATCTCCCTCCGACCCCGTGTTCTTCGGCACCGACCGCGGCGAGCGCTGACTCTCAGTCTGAGTAATGTGAGGCTCACGAACAGGGGAGATCATGTCGAGCATGGCCGCCATCGGCGGGGGTCGTTCGGAGCAGGCGACATGACGTCGGGGCCCGCCGCGCGTTTCGCGGCAACGCGCCGCACGTGGGAGCCCATCGACTGGTGGCGTCTCGAAGCGCGTGCCTGGCAGGAAGCGCCCGAGGTGCGTCGGGTCATGGCCTTCTTGGCGCCCACCTCGGTGTTCCGGGAGTCGGCCGCCCACTCGGGGAGGCGCCCCGTGATGACGATCCTGCTTCTGATCTGGAACCTCGTCGGGATGGCGGCGCCGGTGGTTGGCGCTGCGCTGCTTCTCGGGTGGGTGTTCGGCCGAGCGGATATCGCCGCGGTCGGCGCTGCTGGTGTCGTCTTCGCCGCGGGTGCCGTGGTCGCCGGTACCGGGCTGCTCACGAGCGGGAGTGATGGGGGCCGCGTCGACGCGGGATCCGCTCACGCCGTCGGCTGGATACACGCTCCGGCAGCGGCCGTTGCGCTGGTCGTATCAATACTCGCAGCGACCCAGGATCAGGCCGAGGGCATGTGGGGCATCGCGCCGATCGCGGCAGATCTCATCGTGGGCGCGTTGTACTTCGTGGTCTTCCGGCGCAAGCCGACGGACGGCTCCGCACGCTGGAAGGGGACGGTGGATCGGCTCGCCGCGGCCATCGCCGCCCTCGATGACGACACACGCGCCCGCATCCTGGCGGATGTCGGCGACGCCATCGATGAGCTCGAGACCGCGGGCCGCATCACGGAGTCCATCGCGACGGACGCGCGGCAGACGCCGCCCGGTATGCTCGGCGCGCGCTTCGCGCCCCGCCGCGCTTGACCGGGCGCTGACGCCCGCCCGAGCGACGAGCCTCATTGAGAACGGACTCCCGCCGCGCGCTTGTCAAGGGCACCGGGTCGCGTGATTCGGCCTGAGTAGTGTGAGCCTCACGAACAGGGGAGATCACATGCAGGCATGGCCGGGTTCCGCGTATCCGCTCGGAGCGACCTACGACGGCAACGGGACGAACTTCGCCCTCTTCAGCGAAGGCGCCGAGAAAGTCGAGCTCTGCCTCTTCGATGAGGACGGCACCGAGACGTGCGTCGAGTTGCGCGACGTCGACGCCTTCGTCTGGCACGCCTACCTGCCGAACGTGCAGCCGGGGCAGCGTTACGGCTACCGCGTGCACGGTCCGAACGACCCGGCCGACGGCAAGCGGTTCAACCCGAGCAAGCTGCTGCTCGACCCGTACGCCAAGGCCGTCGAGGGTCAGATCGACTGGGGACAGCCGGTGTTCGGCTACAACTTCGGCGAGCCGGACTCGTTCAACGACGAGGACTCGGCCGCTCACATGATGAAGGGTGTCGTCGTCAACCCGTTCTTCGACTGGGCGGGCGACCGTCAGCCGAAGATCCCGTACGCCGAGAGCGTCATCTACGAGGCTCACGTGAAGGGCCTGACGCAGCTGCACCCCGACATCCCCGAGGACATCCGCGGGACCTACGCCGGGCTCGCGCATCCCGCCGTGATCGACCACCTCAAGAAGATCGGCATCACGGCGATCGAGCTGATGCCGGTGCACCAGTTCGTCAACGACTCCACGCTGCAGGAGAAGGGCCTGTCGAACTACTGGGGCTACAACACGATCGCGTTCTTCGCGCCCCAGAACACCTACTCGGCCACGGGCGACCACGGCCAGCAGGTGCAGGAGTTCAAGGCGATGGTCAAGGCGCTGCACGCCGCCGGCATCGAGGTCATCCTCGACGTCGTCTATAACCACACCGCCGAGGGCAACCACATGGGCCCGACCCTCTCGATGCGCGGCATCGACAACGAGGCCTATTACCGGCTCGAGGACGACGACAAGCGCTACTACACCGACTACACCGGCACCGGGAACAGCCTCAACGTCGGCAACCCGCACGCACTGCAGCTGATCATGGACTCGCTGCGCTACTGGGTGACCGAGATGCACGTCGACGGCTTCCGCTTCGACCTCGCGGCGACGCTGGCGCGCGAGTTCTACGACGTCGACCGGCTGTCGGCGTTCTTCGAGCTCGTGCAGCAGGACCCGATCGTCTCGCAGGTCAAGCTCATCGCCGAGCCGTGGGACATCGGCCCCGGCGGCTATCAGGTCGGCAACTTCCCGCCGCAGTGGACCGAGTGGAACGGCAAGTACCGCGACACCGTCCGTGACTTCTGGCGCGGCGAGGCTTCGACGCTCGGCGAGTTCGCCTCTCGGCTCACCGGCTCGGCCGACCTCTACGAGCACGACGGCCGGTGGCCGGTGGCATCCATCAACTTCGTCACGGCGCACGACGGCTTCACGCTGCGCGACCTCGTGTCGTACAACGAGAAGCACAACGACGCCAACGGCGAGGACGGCAACGACGGCGAGTCGCACAACCGCTCGTACAACATGGGCGTCGAGGGACCCACCGACGACCCGCACGTGCTGACGATGCGCGCCCGCCAGCAGCGGAACTTCCTCGCGACGCTGCTCCTCAGCCAGGGCGTTCCGATGATCTGCCACGGCGACGAGCTCGGCCGCACGCAGCAGGGCAACAACAACGGCTATGCGCAGGACAACGAGCTGACCTGGATCCACTGGGACCAGGTCGACCAGCCGCTCATCGAGTTCACTGCGGCCCTCGCGCGCCTGCGCCGCCTGCACCCGACGTTCCGGCGCAGCCGGTTCTTCGACGGGCGCCCCGTGCGCCGCGAAGAGGGCGCCCCGGTGCCCGACATCATGTGGCTGCGCCCGGACGGCACCGCGATGCAGCCCGAGGACTGGGACTCCGGGTTCGGGCGGGCGGTCGGAGTCTTCCTCAACGGCGACGGCATCCGCGAGCGCGACCGGCGCGGTGAGGACATCTCCGACGACCACTTCTTCGTGCTGTTCAACGCCGGTGACGACGAGGTCGAGTTCACCGTGCCCTCCGACCAGTACGCGGACCGATGGGAGGTGCTGATCGACACGAGCGGCGAGCTCGTCGGCACCGACCCGCTCGAGGGCGGCAACGCGCTGCAGGTCCGTGCCAAGTCGCTCGTCGTCCTGGGGGAGTACACCGAGCCCGAGCCCGAGACCGACCACTCGGTGGCGGCCTCGCTTGCGGGGTACACGACGCCCATCGACATCGTTCCCGCCGAGGCGCCGACCCCCGAGGTCACGGGCCGATGACGGCTCCGATCTCGACCTACCGGCTGCAGATCCGACCGGCGTTCGACCTCACGGCGGCCGCCGAGGTCACGGACTACCTCCGTGACCTCGGCGTGGACTGGGCCTACCTCTCTCCGCTGCTCGCGGCGGCGGAGGGGTCGGACCACGGCTACGACGTCGTCGACCCGACGATCGTCGACCCGCGCCGCGGCGGCGCCGAGGGGCTCGCGCGCTTCTCGGCCGCCGCCCGCGGTGCCGGACTCGGTGTGCTCGTCGACATCGTGCCCAACCATCAGGGCGTCGCGGTTCCGGCCGAGAACCCCTGGTGGTGGGACGTCCTCCGACACGGTCGCGCATCAGTCCACGCCGAGGCGTTCGACATCGACTGGGAGTACGGCGGGGGCAAGGTCGGCCTGCCGATCCTCGGCTCCACGCTCCGCGAAGCCGTCGCCGCCGGTGAGATCGAGGTCGCGCCGGTGACAGCCGACGAGGCGAACGGCGCTGAGGGTGTCGCTCGCTACTACGACCACGTGCTGCCGCTCGCCGACGGAACCGCACCCTCGGCGGCGACCACCGACCCCGCCACCGTGGATGCCGTGCTCGCCGCGCAGCACTGGCGTGCCGCATTCTGGCGCGACGACGCGACCGAGCTGAACTACCGGCGCTTCTTCGCCGTGAACACGCTCGCGGGTGTACGCGTCGACGTGCCGGCGGTCTTCGAGGCGAGCCATGTCGAGATCCTCCGCTGGCTGCGCGAGGGCTTGGCCGACGGCCTCCGCATCGACCACCCCGACGGGCTCGCCGACCCCGGCGGATATCTCGAGCAGCTCGCCGAGGCGACCGGCGGCGCGTATGTCGTGGTCGAGAAGATCCTCGAGCACGCCGCCACGGATCACGCCGAGCAGCTGCCGTCCTGGTGGCCGACCGCCGGTACGACCGGGTACGACGCGATGGCCGAGATCGACCGCGTGCTCATCGATCCCGCCGGCAAGGGTCGACTCGACGAGCTCGACGCCGCGCTCCGCTCGGCCGATGCCCCCGCGTCGTACGACGAGATCGTGCGCGAGGCCAAGCGTGCGGTCGCCGATACGCTGCAGGCCGCAGAGGTGGGGCGTCTCGTGCGCTGCCTGCCCGATGAGGTGCGCGAAGCGCTGGGAGCGGATGTCGCGCGCGACGCGTTCGCCGAACTCCTGACGAGCTTCTCGGTGTACCGCGTCTATCCGCCGGTGGGTGACGAGCTCGTCGCCGAGGCGGTGGCCGCGGCATCCGCATCCCGCCCCGATCTCGCCGACGCGATCGCGATCCTCGCCCCGCTGGTCACGGCGGGCGACACCGAGCTGAGCCGCCGCTTCGGTCAGACGACCGGGCCGGTCATGGCCAAGGGCGTCGAAGACAGTGCGTTCTACCGTTATCCGCGTCTCGGCACGCTCACCGAGGTGGGCGGCGACCCGGGCGTCTTCGCCCTCGACGTCGCGGGCTTCCACCTCGCGCAGGCGAACCGTCAGGCGATGTGGCCGCAGGCCCTCACGGCGCTGAGCACCCACGACACCAAGCGCAGCGAAGACGTCCGCGCCCGGCTGTCCGTCATCGCCGAGCTGCCCGACCGCTGGTCCGACGCCCTCGGGCGCCTGCGGGCGATCGCCTCGACCGGCGACGAACGCCTCGACGACCTGCTCTGGCAGGCGATCGTCGGAGCGTGGCCCGCGTCGCCCGAGCGGCTGCGCGACTACGCCGAGAAGGCCTCGCGCGAGGGCGGGATCGTCACCTCGTGGACGGATCCCGACGAGGATGCCGAGGCTCGCATCGCCGCACTGGTGGATGCCGCGACCTCGGGTGACGCCCGTGCGGTGGTCGAGGAGGTCGTCGGTGAGCTGACGGCTCCCGGGCGTTCGAACTCCCTCGCCGCCAAGCTGCTGCAGCTGACCGCGCCCGGGGTGCCCGATGTCTATCAGGGCTCCGAGCTGTGGGACCTCTCGCTGGTCGACCCCGACAATCGTCGCGACGTCGACTTCGCCGAGCGCCGCGAGCTGCTCACGAAGCTCGACGGCGGATGGCATCCCGAGATCGACGACTCCGGTGCGGCGAAGCTCCTCGTCGTCTCGCGGGCGCTCCGCCTGCGTCGCGATCGTCCCGAACTGTTCACGCGCTACGCCCCGCTGCCGGTCGTCGGCTCCGCCGCCGACCACGCGATCGCCTTCGACCGCGGCGGCGCCGTCACCGTCGCGACGCGCCTGCCCGTCGGCCTCGCCGCGCGCGGCGGATGGGGCGGCACGGTCGTGATGGTTCCGCCGGGGCGCCACGTCGACCAGCTGACCGGCCGTGCCTGGAACGGCGGCGCGGTGCGCTTGGCCGACCTGCTCGACACGTACCCGGTGGCGCTGCTCGCCGCCGAACGTCCGACTGCCGAACGTCCGACCGCCGAAGGGAAGAACGCATGATCGAGGTATGGGCGCCGCGCCCCGAGCGGGTGCGGCTGCGACGGCCGGATGCCGCGGACGTCGAGCTCTCGCGCTCGGCGGACGGCTGGTGGTCGGCCGACGTCGACCTCGGCCCGGGCGATCGGTACGGCTTCGTCCTCGGCGACGGCGACGACGCGCGCCCCGACCCGCGCTCGCGGCGGCAGCCTGACGGCGTCCACGGTCTGTCGGCGATCGACGACCCGTCGTCGTTCGCGTGGACCGATCAGGCCTGGACGGGAAGACCGCTCGCCGGCGGCATCATCTACGAGCTGCACATCGGCACCTTCACGAGCGCCGGCACGCTGGACGCCGCCATCGGGCGCCTCGACCACCTCGTCGAGCTCGGCGTGACCCACATCGAGCTCCTTCCGGTCAATGCCTTCAACGGCACCCACAACTGGGGCTACGACGGGGTGCTCTGGTACGCCGTGCAGGAGAGCTACGGCGGACCGGACGCGTATCGCCGATTCGTCGATGCCGCGCACGGGGCCGGTCTCGCCGTCATCCAGGACGTCGTCTACAACCACCTCGGGCCCTCGGGAAACTACCTGCCCGAGTACGGTCCGTATCTTCGCGACGGTCGCCGCAACACGTGGGGCGACAGCGTGAATCTCGACGAGGATGCCGTTCGCGAGTACATCATCGGCAACGCCGAGATGTGGTTGCGCGACTTCCACGTCGACGGGCTGCGGCTGGACGCCGTGCACGCGCTGCACGACGACGACAGCCCCGTTCACATCCTCGGCGAGATCGCCGACCGCGTCGACGCGCTCGGCACGCACCTCGGGCGCCCGCTGACGCTCATCGCCGAGAGCGACATGAACGACCCCGTCATGATCCTGCCGCGCGAGGCGGGCGGGCACGGGATGACGGCGCAGTGGTCGGACGACTGGCACCACTCCGTGCACGTCGCGCTCACGGGCGAGACGGTCGGCTACTACGCCGACTTCGACGCGCTCGACGCCGTGCCGAAGACCTGGAACTCGGGCTTCTTCCACGACGGCACCTACTCTTCGTTCCGGGGCCGCGAGCACGGCCGTCCGATTCCGGCCGAGTCGCCGTCGTGGCGGCTGGTGACCTTCGCGCAGGACCACGACCAGATCGGCAACCGCGCGGCGGGCGATCGGCTGTCGGCGACGCTCGACGCCGACCGGCTCGCCGTCGCGGCCGTCCTGACGCTGACCGCGCCGGGAACCCCGATGCTGTTCATGGGCGAGGAGTGGGGCGCGTCCACGCCGTGGCAGTTCTTCACGTCGCACCCCGAGCCCGAGCTCGCCGAGGCGACCGCTGCCGGACGGAAGCAGGAGTTCGCCGAGATGGGCTGGGATGAGGACCTCGTTCCGGACCCCAACGATCCGGCGACCTTCCTGCGGTCGAAGCTCGACTGGACGGAGGTCGGCGAAGGCGACCACGCTCGCCTGCTCGCGCTGTACCGCGAGCTCGGACGGCTGCGCCGTTCGGTGCCCGACCTGACCGACCCGCGACTCACCGCGCGCGGTGCCGGTGCGGCGGAAGGTGAGGGCGGCCGGCTCTACGACCTCCAGCGAGCTCGTGCACGCGTGCTCGTGAACCTCTCCGAGGCGCCGTGGCGGGTCGAGCCGAACGGCGACGTGGTGTGGCTCGAGACGCTGCCGAGCCGGATCGTCGACGAACTGCTCGTCGTCGAGCCGAACTCGGCCGTCATCGTGGGGCCGGATCTGTCAAGCGGATGACCGGCCTCGGGGTCGGATCTACCGTGAAGGGATGAGCACCACAGCGCACCACGCCGCCCGCCCTCCGCAGAAGTCGTCGGACCTCGTCCGGCAGATCGCGGTCATCTCGGCCGTCGTCTTCATGATCATCGCCGCGATGGTCGGGACCGGGCTCTTCGGCGGGACGAACGTGCGCGATCTGCAGGGCGGCGCGCTCGACGCCGACTCGACGGTGCTCGCGCCAGGAACTCAGGCGTTCAGCATCTGGTCGGTCATCTACCTCTTCATGATCGGCTACACGATCTGGCAGGCGCTGCCCGCGCAGCGCTCCCGCGACCGGCAGCGGCTCGTGGGATGGTGGATCGCGCTGACCGCCGTGCTCAACGGGGGATGGCTGCTCGCGGCGCAGTTCACGACCTTGCCGCTGACCGTCGTCGCGATCGTGGCGCTCCTCGCCGCCCTCGGCTGGACGTTCCACCTGCTGGTGCGCTCGCGGCCGCAGTCGGTCGGCGACCGGCTGCTCATGGACGCCACGGTGGGCCTGCACCTCGGATGGGTCTCGCTGGCGACGGTCGCGAACGTCACGGCGTGGCTCAGCCGCACCGTCCCCGAGTCGTGGGGCATGCAGGCCGACGTGTGGGGTGTGGCCGTGCTCGTGCTCGTGGCCGCCGTCGGCGTGGGCATCGCAGCCTTCTCGCGCGGGCGCCCCTCGCCGATCATCGCGCTGTCTTGGGGCCTGGCGTGGGTGGCCATCGCCCGCACGACCGATCAGCCCCACTCGACGCCGGTGGCCATCGCCGCCATCGCCGTCATCGTCGTGGTCGTCGCCGGCGCAGCCGTGACGGCCTGGCGCTCGAACGGCCGCGAGCACCGCGGCATCCTGCGCCGCACCCGCACAGCCTGACCGGTCGCCTGACCGGCCGCGCCGATACATTCGTCGGACCCATGGTGCTGGTGTCGCCTCGAACGTCGTCGGAGGCGACATCCGCACCACCGATCCGACGGTTGTATCGCGCCCGGCGTCAGAACGTCGCGGCGAACGCGGCGAGGAAGCGGGTCGGCTCGGTCACGGGGGCCGCGAGCACGCGGGCCGCGACGCGGTCGTAGTCCGCCGCGTCGAAGTAGCCGTCGTTGCGGTAGATCGTCATGCGCTCGGTGAAGTCCTGCGGCGTCGGCTCGGGGTGGAACTGCGTCGCGTACAGGCGATCTCCCACGCGGTAGGCCTGCACGGGACAGGCGCTGTTCGTGGCGAGGAGCACCGCCCCGGCGGGAAGCGTCTGCGTCCCCTCCTTATGCGCGGTGAGCGCGGCGAAGGTCGGGGAGAGCGAGCCCAGCAGCGGGTCGACCCGGCCGGCCTCCGTCAGGGTCACGTCGGTCGGGCCGGTGTCCTCGGGGTAGTCGCGCGAGATCGTGCCGCCGAGGTAGGTCGTGGCCACGCCGATGCCGAAGCAGGTGAACAGCGCCGCCGTCCGAGCGGATGCCGCCGCCTCGACGATGCGCGCGAGGTCGGCCTCCAGGCGCAGCTGACCCTCCGGCTTCGCGCCGGGATCGTCGGTGGCGTTGAAGGGGCTGCCGCCGACGACGAAGCCGCGCCAGCGCGTGAACGCGTCCGCGGGCAGGGCGTCGCGCGTCAGATCGATGCGCTCGAGCTGGGACTCGTCGAGGCCCATGGCGGTGCGGAAAGATGCGTACTCCGCGTCCGCGGCCGCCTGCTGCGGGCGCACGCAGACGTACACGAGCGGGGCCATGCCGAAAGTCTATGGTTCCCGCCGAGCCGACCCGGTGGGGATGACCTTCCGTGACGAGCGGAGGACAATGGCCGGATGACCGCCCGCGTGATCATCTCAGACCCCAGCGAGCTCATCGCGGTGCTCGACCGGCTCGACGTCGCCGCCGCGCGCCGGGGCTGGCGGGTGCGCCGCCCCGTCGACGCGGCCGGCATCGAGTCGCGGGCGCGGGACGCTCGCACGACGATCCGGTTGCCCGCTCCCGTCGTGGTCGAGCTCGAGGCGGATCCGGATGCCGCCGCGCCGGACGACCCGATCGACGCCGCCGCCCTGCTGAGCCGCGCTCCGGTTGCGGGTGCGATCCCCGACGGGGCGCGGCGGCTGCACGGGGCGTGATTCGGGCGACCGGCGTCGGGGGTGGGTGTTAGCGCGAGGAGTTCGCGGTACGGCCGCGCACGATCCCGATGAACGTCTCTACCAGCGGCGTGGTCGCCTCCGTCGGCCAGGCGAGCGCGACCGTCGACGTCGGAGCGTCGACCACGGGCCGGTACGTGGTGTCTTTGCGGTGATGCAGTCGCGCGAGCGACATCGGCACGAGCACGATGCCGACGCCGGTGGCCGCCGTCGCGACCGCGTCACCCGTCGTGGCAATGGCGGAAAAGGCGGGGGCGATGGCGCCGGGGACCTCGATACCCAGAGCGTCATCACCGGTCACCATGACGACCTCCCCGGCGAGGTCGGCGAGGGTCAGCTCATCGGCGACGGTGAGGGACGAGTCGGCGCTGCACACGGCGACCGTGATCTCGTCGTAGAGCGGGATGATGCTCAACCCAGCGCGTTCGATCGGAAGCCGCACGAGGGCGGCGTCGACCTCACCGCTCGCGAGGGCGGCGGCTTGGTCGACGAACTCGAGGGTGACGAGATCGACCGGGTTCGCCGGCATCCGCTGCTTCCACACGTCGATCCACTTGCCGGGTGTGGCACCCGGGGCCGCTCCGAGGCGGAAAGCGCCGAGGCCGCTCAGGTCCGGTGCGGCGGCATCCGACTCGCGGCGGGTTCCCGAGGTGCGGTCTGCCTTGCGGGCCACGGACCGCTGCCCGGATGCCGGGGCGCCGCGGCGCCCGGGGGCACCGCCGCCTCGGCCGCCGCTACGAGCGGGGCGGCCCGAGGAACGTCCGGGTGTCATGCCTGAAGCGTATCCCGGCGGGTCAGGCGGCCAGACGCAGTCCGCGCTGGTCGGTCGCCACGTGCTCGCCGTCGGCGATGTTCTCGTCGTCGCCGATGAGCGAGCCACCGGCGACGTGCGCGTGCGCTCCGATGAAGGCACGGATGCCGATCTTCGCCCGCGGACCGATGGCGGCGCCGGAGCCGACGTGCGCGTGCGGTGCGATCTCGACGTTCGGGCCGATGACGGCTTCGCGCTCGATCCACACGCCCCGGCCGATGTGAACGCCCGCCGCGACCTGGACTCCGGGTTCGACGTAGGCGCCTGCTTCGACCAGTGCGGTCGGGTGCACCTTGGCCCCGTTCGCGATCAAGCCCCGACCGTTCGCGTGCTTGCGGTAACGCAGCGTCTCTCCGCGGTCGTTCTCGATGTCGATGTAGTTCTTGCCCACGATCCCCTCCGACAGTTCCGGGTCCGGTACTGAGTACTGGAAACAACCCCGCGACCCGCGTTTTCATTCCCACGAATCATTCGGAGCGGCAGGTCGACCGGTTTGCTGGAACAAGCGTGCGATGCGCAGCCGCCGAGGTCGAAGGGGTGTGCGAGCTGACCTTCGCGCGATAACATGCCGCCGCCGCGGGGCTTGCTTCCACTCGCGCCCCGGTTTGCGAGGATGGGCGGGTGGAGCCTTCTCGCGCACCGTCGACCGGACCTTCCCTCGTGTTCGAGGCGGCGCTCACGCGCCACACCCGCGCGGAGGATCTGCTCGGCATCGTGACCGGCACATTCGTGGCATCCCTCGGCCTCTACCTGTTGCAGTCGTCGGGCTCGGTCACCGGCGGCACCGCGGGCCTCGCGCTGCTTCTCGGTTATGCGACCGGATGGTCGTTCCCGGTGCTGTTCGCAGTCGTGAACGCGCCGTTCGCCGCGCTGGCCCTGTGGAAGAAGGGGGTGTCGTTCACGATCCGCACCTTCGTCTCGATCGGCCTGGTCTCGGCGTTCACCTTCGTGCACCAGCACCTGCTGCAGTTCGCGAGCATCGAACCCATCTACGGCACGCTGGGCGGCAACCTGCTCGCCGGCGTCGGGCTGCTGATCCTGTTCCGCCACCGTTCGAGCCTCGGCGGGGTGAACATCATCGCCCTCGTGCTGCAGGAGCGCATGGGCTTCAGTGCGGGATGGACCCAGATGATCTTCGACGTCGTGATCATCGCGTCCGCGCTGCTGGTGCTGCCGTGGCCGGCGGTGCTGCTCAGCGCTGCCGGAGCGGTCGTGCTGAGCGTCGTGCTCGTCCTGAACCACCGCCCCGGTCGGTACATCGGCCGCTGAGTGCAAGCGTCGGATCGCTCCAGACCCGGCGGGGTTCAGCTCTGGCAGCGCGGGCACCAGAAGATGTTCCGCTCGCTCGTCGGCAGCGCTCCGATCTCGCCGGCGCGGATCAGCGTCCCGCACCGGCGGCAGGGCTTGTTCTCGCGGCCGTAAACCCACATCCGCTGCCCGGGCCGGTCGTTGCCGGTGAAGGTGCGCGCCGCGCGATCGCGATTGGCGTGGATCATCCGGTACCCGGTCTCGAGCACGGCGGCCGCGTCGATCTCGGTGGCGGGGGTCATGGGCAGGATGCCGCGAACGAAGAGCAGCTCGTTCGCGTAGACGTTTCCGAAGCCGGCGACGTTCCGCTGGTCGAGCAGGGCGACGTGCGCGGCTCGGGGGTCCGCGCTCACGCGACGCACCGCTTCGGCCAGATCCCAATCGGGGCCGAGCAGGTCGGGCCCGAGGTGGCCGACGAGGCGGTCCTCGTCGGCGGTGGGGAGGACCTCGACCATCGCGAGCTCGAAGCCGACGGCATCCCGATCGCGCGTTCCGACGATCGCGCGGGCCTGGAACGCGGGTGCCCGCCAGCGCTCGCCGTGGCGGTAGACGTGCCAGCGACCCTCCATCTTCAGGTGCGAGTGCAGGCTGAATGCGCCCATGCGCAGCAGCAGGTGCTTGCCGCGGGCGATCGACGACGAGACGCTCTCGCCGCGCAGGTCGGCTGTCGCACTGCCGGGAACACGGATGTCGAAGCGCGTGACCTCCTGTCCGACGAGCGCCTCACCCAGCTTCCGCGCGGCTCGGAAGACGGTGTCGCCCTCAGGCACGCTCGCTGCTTCCGGACATCGCCGCCCGTGAGCCCGCGGTCAGCCGGCGCAGCGTGAGGCCGCGCGACGACTCGACGAAACCGCCTGCGCGCAGCGCCCGCCCGGTCGGGGTGTTGTAGACGAACTCGCCGTTGACCTGCTCGACGGTGAGTGTGTCGAGGCGGCGCGCCTGAGCCGTTCTCACGAGATCGGCTGCGGCCGCGGTCAGCACCTCTTCGTCGTCGGTGAAGGCGAGCGCCGAACGCCCACCCCGCTCGAGATAGAGCACGAGCGCACCGTCGACGAGCACCACGACGCCGCCGGCCTTCCGGCCCGGTCGATGCGAGACGCCCTCGAGCGCCGGCCAGCCGAGGGCTGCACCGTAGGGATTCGCCGGGTCGGTCGCGGCCAGCGTGACCGCACGCCGCGGCGGCGGGTCGGGGAGCGCCGCGAACTCACGCAGGCGGTCGACGGTGACGGATGCCGCGAACTGCGCGGCGCCGAGGGTCTCGATGACATAGCCGCGGCGGCAGTGGCCCGCCTCTTCGAAGCCCGCGAGAACGCGATAGACCTGCGCGAAACCGCCGGGAACACCCTCGGACTGCACGCTGCCCCGGGTGACGACGCCGTAGCGGTCGAGCAGGAGCCCCGCCGATGCCGTGACGCGGAGCGACGGATCGGGCTCGACCGTGGGCAGGAGCGACCACCGGCCGCCGAGCGTCGACGGGCGCGGCGCCGCCGGCGTCGTGGGGCGCGCGAGCGGTGTGCCGCGATACAGGCGGGACCGCGGTGTGCGGCGGGCGCTGCGGTGCGCCTGCGAACCGCCCGAGAGGAGGGATCGGACCGGCGTGAACGTGTCGTTCGTCAGGCGGCCCGCCCACGCGAGACGCCAGAGTGCGTCGAGCACGCTCTGCTCGTTGGGGGCGCCGATCGCGGCGACGAGCTGCCCCGCGAACCAGCCGCCGCCGACGGCGAGAGCCTCGAGAATCCGGACGTCGAAGTCGCCCGACGTCGACGACTCGTCGGCCTCGGAGTCGGCGTCGGCCAGCGCCAGGGTGAGCGGCGCCATGTCGGCGGGATGGAGCGCGATCCAGCCGTCGCGCCCCGGCAGGGTGCCGTGCCCCGACCAGACCACCTCGCCCGTCGCGGTCAGCTCGTCGAGCATCCCGGGTGCGTAGTCGCGCACGCGCGAGGGCAGGACGAGCGACTCCCAGGCGCTCGCAGGAATCGGCACACCGGCGAGCTGCTCGATCACGGCGGCGACGCCGTCGACGCCCTCGAGCGGCCGGGTGACGTGCTGCCACACGGGCAGGAACCGCGCGAACGCCTCGGGCGATACCGGCTCGACGCTGCCCCGGATAGCCGCGAGCGACCGCATCCGCAGCCGGCGCAGCACCTCGGAATCGCACCACTCGAGGTCGTCGGCCTCGCTGCCGGAGGTCTCAGGCAGGAAGTAACCGCTCGCGATGCGCCCCTGCGACTCGAGCCGCTGCAGTGTCTGACGCGCGACGGCGGTGCCGATGCCGAGACGCGTCGCGACGTCCGCGGTGCGGAACGGCCCATGGGTGCGGGCGTGCCGTGCGACGAGGTCGGCGAGGGGATCGACGACGGGTTCGAGGAACGCGGTGGGGATGCCCACGGGAAGCGCCGCGCCCAGCGCGTCGCGCAGGCGGCCGGCATCCTCGATCGCCGCCGTCCGCTGCGTGCCTGCGATCGTGACCGGGATCGCGCGGCGGGCGGTCACGAGCTGTTGCAGCAGGTCGGCGGCCTCGGCGACCCGGTGCTCGGGAGGAGATTCGCCGTCCGGCGGAACGGGCGCGGCGCTCGCATCCGCCGCTGTGCCGATTTCCTCCGCTGTGCCGGTGCCGGTCCCGGTGCCCGCGGACTCTTCGAGGCGGGCTGCGACCTCCCCGGGGTCGAGCGGGCCGAGGATGCGGAGCAGATCGGCGACGCCCTCGACCCCGCGCGCGCGTCGGTCGGGAGCGAGACGCTGGGACTCGCGCTCGAACTGCGCGATGACCTCGGGGTCGAGCAGCTCGCGCATCTCGACCTTGCCGAGCAGCTCCGACAGCAGCGCGGGATCGACGGACAGGGCCGCGGCGCGGCGTTCGGCGAGCGGCGAATCGCCCTCGTACATGAAGGCGCCGACGTAGCCGAAGAGCAGATCGCGGGCGTACGGCGACGGCTGCGATGTCGTCGTCTCGACGAGGCGGATGCGGCGGTCGGCGATGCTGCGGGTGATGCGCAGGAGTGCCGGAAGGTCGTAGACGTCCTGCAGCACCTCGCGAAGCGTCTCGAGGATGATCGGGAACGACGGATGCCGCCGCGCGACCTCGAGCAGCTGCGCCGAGCGCTGCCGCTGCTGCCAGAGCGGCGCGCGTTTGTTGGGGTTGAGCCTCGGCAGCAGCAGGGCCCGCGCCGCGCACTCGCGGAAGCGCGAGGCGAACAGCGCCGATCCGCCGACCTCGTCCGTGACGATCTGTTCGAGCTCGTCGGCGTCGAAGACGAAGAGGTCGGCGCCGGGCGGTTCGGCAGCCGCGTCGGGGACCCGCGCGATGATGCCGTCGTCGCTCGCGACGGCTGCGCCTTCGACCCCGAGACGCTCGCGGATGCGTGCGTTGACGGCCAGCGCCCACGGAGCGTGCACGTGCATGCCGTACGGGGAATGCAGGATGACGCGCCAGTCGCCGACCTCGTCGCGGGAGCGCTCGACGGTCAGCGTCCGGTCGGTGGGTAGACTGCCGGTCGCCTCGCGCTGCTCGGCGAGATGCGCCAGGAGGTTCTCGATCGCGTAGTCGTCGAGCCCCGATTCGCGCAACCGCTCGGACGCCTTCTCGGGACCGGCCGCCGACACCTCGCGGCTGAACTTCCCGAGCGCCTCGCCGAGCTCGGCGGGACGCCCCAGGCCGTCGCCGTGCCAGAACGGAAGCTTGCCCGGCTGGCCGAACGCGGGCACGACGTTGACCCGGTCATGAGTGATCTCGACGATGCGCCAGCTGGTCGTGCCGAGCGTGAAGACGTCGTTGACGCGCGACTCGTAGACCATCTCCTCGTCGAGCTCGCCGACGCGCGCGTTACGGCTCTCGCCGGCGACGAAGACGCCGAACAGACCGCGGTCGGGGATCGTGCCACCGCTCGTGACCGCGATGCGCTGCGCTCCCGGGCGCCCCGTGAGCGTGCCCTGATCGCGGTCCCAGACCAGGCGTGGACGCAGCTCGGCGAACTCGTCGGAGGGGAAGCGGCCCGCGAGCAGATCGAGCGTCGCTTCGTACGCCGAGCGGGGGAGCGTGCGGAAGGGCGCGCTGCGCCGCACCGTCTCGAACCAGGCCTCGACCTCGATCGTGCCGGTCGCGCACGCGGCGATCGTCTGCTGGGCGAGGATGTCGAGGGGATTCTGCGGAACCGCGATCGCCTCGATCTTGCCCGCCAGCATCCGCTCGGTCACGACCGCGGTGTGCAGCACGTCGCCGCGGTGCTTGGGGAACAGTGCTGCCCGGCTGACCTCGCCGACCTGGTGGCCGGCGCGCCCGACGCGCTGGAGTCCGGATGCCGCCGACGGCGGTGCTTCGACCTGGATGACGAGGTCGACGGCCCCCATGTCGATGCCGAGCTCGAGGCTCGAGGTCGCCACGACGCAGCGGAGCACACCCGACTTCAGCTCGTCTTCGACCTGGGCGCGCTGCTCCTTCGACACCGAGCCGTGATGCGCCTTCGCGAGTACCGGCTCGGCGCCGGCGGAGGCCCCGGCCTGCGCCATCATGCCCGCGGGGACCGCGGGCTCGGGACGGTCGCCCCCGAGACGCTCGGTGTAGATCTCATTGAGTCGTCCGGTCAGGCGTTCGGCGAGCCTGCGCGAGTTCGAGAACACGATCGTCGAGCGGTGCTTCAGGATGCGGTCGACGATCGCCTCCTCGACGTGGGGCCAGACCGACCCCGTGACCTCCGTCGCCTGCGGGGCGCGGTACCAGGCGCCGTCGCCATCGTCGTCGTCCCCCTCGTCGTCTCCCTCATCGCGACCGCCCGGAGCGCCGGGGGCACCCGCATCCTCGGCGCCGGGCGGGGCCGGAGGGTGCAGCATGTCGGGGATCGGCACGACGACGTTCAGGTCGAACGCCTTCGACGCCTTCGGTGCGACGATCTCGACGGGGGCCGCGCCGCCGAGGAAGCGCGCCACCTCGTCGATGGGACGCACCGTGGCCGAGAGGCCGATGCGCTGAGCCGGCTTCTCGAGGATCGCGTCGAGGCGTTCGAGGCTCACGGCCAGGTGCGCACCGCGCTTCGTGGCCGCCACGGCGTGCACCTCGTCGACGATGACGGTGTGGACGCCGCGCAGTGTCTCGGAAGCCTGCGAGGTGAGCATGAGGTAGAGCGACTCGGGCGTCGTGATGAGGATGTCGGGCGGTCGGGCGACCAGGGCGCGCCGGTCGGCTGAGGAGGTGTCGCCCGATCGCACTCCGACCGTCACGTCGGGGACGGGCTGACCGAGGCGGCGCGCCGACTGTCCGATGCCGACGAGGGGCGACCGCAGGTTTCGCTCGACGTCGACGCCCAGCGCCTTCAGCGGTGAGACGTACAGGACGCGGGTGTCGGCCGGCGCGGCATCCGCCTTTCTGCGCTTCGCCGGTTTGTCGTCGACGGGGCCGGCCGCCACCTTGTCGCGGAAGATGCGGTCGATCGCCCAGAGGAACGCGGACAGAGTCTTGCCCGACCCGGTCGGCGCGACCACGAGGGCGTGCTTGCCGGCGGAGATCGCGTCCCACGCACCGGCCTGCGCCGACGTGGGCTTCGAGAACGCGCCGCGGAACCAGTCCGCGGTGGGCGCGGAGAATCGGGCGAGCACATCGGCCATGCCTTCATCTTCGCGCGGACCTCCGACATCGGCGCGGCCTTGCGCCCGCGGCATCCGCCGTGCCAGGTCCTGCCGTGCCCCGCTGCCCGCGCGCTACCCCGCGAGGTCCCACTTGAGCCGGGAATCGGGCGCACATTCCCGGCCCAAGTGGGACCTCGACGCTGAGACCGGCCCAACGGGGACCTCGGTTCACGGGCCAGCCGGCGGGACCTCGCTCAGCCGGCCGTCGCGCAGCTCGAGCATCAGAGTGGGCGCGAGGCGGGCGAGGAAGCCGTCGTCGTGGCTGACCACCAGCACGGCACCGCGGTAGGCGGCGAGAGCCTGCACGAGCTGCTCGACCGTGTCGAGGTCGAGGTTGTTCGTCGGCTCGTCGAGCACGAGCAGCTGCGGCGGGGGATCGGCCAGCAGCTCGCAGGCCAGGGCCAGCCGGAACCGCTCCCCGCCCGACAGTGCCGCGACCGGGCGCAGCACGGTGTCGCCGCGCAGCACGAATCGCGCGAGCCGGTTCCGCAGCTCGACGTCGGTGGCGGCGGGCGCGGCCGCGCGCACGCTGTCGAGCACCGTCGCCTCGTCCCGCAGCCCGTCGACCCGCTGCGACAGGTAGCCGACGCGGTCGGTATGCGCGACCGCCGTGCCATAACTCCTCAGATCGGGCGCGCCGGGGCCGCCCGAGCGACGATCGGATGCCGCAGCACCTGATTCTGAGGAGTTAGCGTCCGCCGACCGCACCAGCACCTCGAGCAGCGTCGTCTTCCCCGCGCCGTTCGGCCCGACGAGCGCGACACGCTCGGGCCCTTGCACGACCCACGAGCGTTCGCCGTCGCCGATCGTCGCGAGGCGCCGGCTCGCCGCGACGCCGGGATCGGGCAGGTCGATCCGCACGGCGTCGTCGTCGCGGACCCGCCGCCCTGCCGCATCGAGGGCCGCCCGAGCCGAGGCTTCCCGATCGGATGCCTCGCCGCGCGCGCGACCCGCCGACACCTGCGCGGCCGACGCGCGGTTGCCGGCGACGATCCCGGGCACGCGTTTCTCGCGCTGCGCCTTCGCTCCCATCGCGGCACGCCGCGCGAGCTTCGTCTCGGTCTCGGCCCGGTCGCGCCGCTCGCGCCGGAGGGCCGCCGCCGCGGCGGTCTCCGCGGCGCGCGCCGCCGCCTGCTCGTCGTCGCGCCAGGCTCGCCACTCGGAGTACGGCCCGCCGAACGTATCGAGCGCCCCGCCGTAGAGCTCGGCGGTGTCGTCCATCAGCTCGAGCAGCGCGGTGTCGTGGCTGACGACGATGAGCGCACCCCGCCACGCTCGCACGAGCTCGCCGACCCGCTCGCGCGCGTCGCGGTCGAGGTTGTTGGTCGGCTCGTCGAGCAGCGCGATCTCGGCTCCGCGCAGTCTCACGCCGACGAGTGCCGCGAGAACCGCCTCACCGCCGGAGAGCTCTCCGACGCGGCGGTCGAGCGCTCCCGGCGGCAGACCGGCCGCGGTCAGCGCGGCGACCGCTCGTGCCTCGGCATCCCAGTCGTCGCCGATCGTGTCGAAGTGGCGCGGGTGGACGTCTCCCGACTCGACGGCGCGCACGGCGTCGACGACGGGAGCGACCCCGAGCAGGTCGGCGACGCGCCGCCCGATGTCGAGGGTCAAGCGCTGCGGCAGCAGCTCGACCCGTCCGGACGTGATGACCGAGCCGGAGGTCGGCGCGAGCTCGCCCGCGATCAGCCGCAGCAGCGTGGTCTTGCCCGAGCCGTTGCGGCCGACGAGGCCGGTTCGCCCGGTGCCGAAGGTTCCGGAGGTGTTCCGCACGGCGGGAGTGCCGTCGGGGTGGATGAGGGTGATGCGGTCGAGGACGACCGCGGGAGCGGGATGGGGCATGACTGCCTCCTCGGATGTCGTCGGGCGCGGGCACGACCGACACCGAAGACACCCCGACCGGGGGTGGAACGGTCCGGCGGCCAGCGCGGAAATCGGAGAATGCGCTGGCCAGGTCGGACGCCCGAGGGGTCGACGGATCAGCGCGGGATCACAGCGCGGTCGCGTCGAAACCGATCAACGGTCGTTCCTCACACTCGGGACAGGGGCCCGGGAAGTCTACGCCGACGGGAGCTGCTTGTGCAGGAACGTCGCGACGTCGCGCAGTTCCTCCGCCGAGACGGCGTGTCCGAGATCGGGGTAGACGCGGCCGCTCAGGTCGACCCGGCCGGGCAGCCACTGCGCCGTGTGTGCGACGAGTGCGGGCGGGATGACGTCGTCGAGCGCCCCGCGACCCCAGAACACGGGCGGGCGGCGTTCGGCGAGCTCGGCGTCGGTGTCGAGATCGCCAGGATTGGCGTAGCCCGACAGGGTGACGGCGAACGCGTAGTCGTCCGGGCGCAGGCGAAGCGCCTCGATCGCCATGACCCCGCCCTGCGAGAAGCCGAGCAGCCCGACGGATGCCGCATCGCCCCGCTCCGCGTCGATCCACGCCGTCAGCGCGCGGGCGGATGCCGTCGCCGCGTGCGGATCGCGACCGTTCAGGCCCTCGATCGGGTACCACGACCACCCCGGCGTGGGGAAGCGCGGGGTGAGCGGGGCGCGGACCGCAGCCACGACGTACTCGGCCGGCAGGTGCGGCGCGAGGGCGAACAGATCGTTCTCATCCGAGCCGTAGCCGTGCACCATCACCAGTAACGGGCGGCGACCGCGGTCGGCGGGAGCGGCCGACCAGCGCACGGCCGCAGGATCGAGGACCGGATCGGGCGACATGCGACCATCCTGCCAGCCTCCTCCGACACCGCCGGGGGTCATTGGTATACATGAGGCATGGCCGTGCGCACCCCCGATCCCGATCCCGACGAGCGCGGCGAGTCGTCGCTCCCGGCCGACCCGCTGCGCGGAGCCCCGGGCGGCGGAGCCACGAACCCGGCCTGGCTCAGCGACGTCGAGCTCACCGAAGCGCGCCGCCGGCTGCCGATGCTCTACGTCGAGGCGGTGCCGGTGCGCACCGACGGGCTCGGGGCCGTCACCCAGGTCGGCATCCTGCTCCGTGCCACGCCGGTCGGGGAGATGACGCGCACGATCGTCTCGGGCCGCGTGCGCTACGGCGAGACGATCCGCGACGCACTGTTCCGGCACGTCGAGAACGACCTCGGGCCCATGGCCTTCCCGCTCCTGCCCGCGTCGCCCACGCCCTTCACGGTCGCCGAGTACTTCCCGATCCCCGGGGTCAGCCCCTTCCACGACGACCGCCAGCACGCCGTGTCGCTCGCCTTCGTCGTGCCGGTCACGGGCACGTGCGAGCCCCGTCAGGATGCTCTCGAGGTCACATGGCTCGACCCCGTGGAAGCGGCATCCGACGCCCTCGCCGCCGAGATGGAGGGTGGCCGCGGCACGCTCATCCGCCTCGCGCTCGCCTCGGTGGGTGCTCTTCGCTGAGGCCCGCTCCTGCGTAGGCTCGGGTCATGACCGATCCGAAGCCCCTCGCCTTCCCCGCCGACACCGCCGGATGGCTCGCGTTCGCCGCCAAGCGCCCGGACGCCCGCATCGCCCGCGTCCGCGAGGTCGACTCGCAGCTGATCGCGGGGCGTGAGCTGTCGCCCCTGGCCCGTCTGCAGCTGTGGAACGAGGCGTCGATCGCGATCGCCGAGGCGGCGTCCGAGGCATCCCTGCTGAGCGAGTCGCACCCCGATGCCGACGTCCGCGTTGCCGCCGAGGCCCGGGTGCAGGCCATCGACGCCCTGCTTTCCGAGCGGGCGCTCGACCCCGCTCTCTTCGCCGTCTTCGACGGCCTCGCGACCGACGGGCTGGGTGCCGCCGCCCGCCGCCTGCTCGCTCACATCCAGCGCGACTTCCGCCGCGGCGGCGTCGACCGCGACGAGGCGACACGCGAACGGCTGCGGGCGCTGGCCGAGCGTGACACCGAGCTCTCGCTGACCTTCTCGCGCAACATCCGCGACGGCCGGCGCGAGCTGAAGCTCCCCGCCGACGCGCTGGAGGGGCTGCCGCAGGACTTCATCGACGCTCACCCGGTCGACGACGAGGGCCTCATCACCCTCACGACCGAGTACACCGACCTCATGCCGGTGCGCGAGTTCGCGGTGCGCCGGTCGACGCGCACGGCACTGCTGTCGGTCTACAACGACCTCGCCTGGCCCGACAACGACCCCGTGCTCGCCGAACTGCTCGCCGTGCGCGCCGAGCGCGCGGAGCTGCTGGGCTACGGCGACTGGGCCGACTACGAGACCGAAACGCGCATGATCGGCTCGAGCGCGGCGATCCGGTCGTTCCTCGACGACATCGACGCGGCGACGCGCGAGGCCGCCGCCGCTGAGTACGACCGGCTGCTCGCGCGGCTGCGCGTCGACGAGCCGGATGCCGAGGCGGTCACCGCGGCCGACCTCTGGTACCTCCTCAGCGCGCTGAAGCGCGAGGACTACGCCGTCGACGCGCAGGCAGTGCGCGCCTACTTCGCGTTCGACAACGTCCTGGCGGGCGTGCTCGATGTCACGGCGCGACTGCTCGACGTCGCCTACGTCCCCGTCGACGCGGGTGCCTGGCACGACGACGTCCGCAGCTACGACGTCGTCCGCGGCGAGCGCCGGCTCGGTCGGATCCACCTCGATCTTCACCCGCGCGAGGGAAAGTACAACCACGCCGCGTGCTTCAACCTCGCGCCCGGCATCGCGGGCCGCTCGCTTCCCGAGGGCGTACTGCTCTGCAACTTCTCGCGGGGACTCCTCGAGCACGACCAGGTCGTGACGTTCTTCCACGAGTTCGGGCACCTCGTCCACGGCATCCTCGGCGGCGCCGACGCCGTCTGGGCCGACTTCAGCGGCATCGAGACGGAGTGGGACTTCGTCGAGGCGCCGAGCCAGCTGCTCGAGGAGTGGGCGTGGGATGCCGGCGTGCTGGCGACGTTCGCGCGCAACGCCGACGGCGAGCCGATCCCGGCCGACCTCGTCGAGCGGATGCGGGTGGCCGACGCTTTCGGTCGCGCCCTCGAGGTGACCCGCCAGCTCGGGCACGCCAACGTCTCGTACGGCCTGCACGTCGAGCGGCCGAGCGACCTGCAGGCGGCCGTCGAGGGCTGGTACCGCGCGTCGTCGCCGGTGCACCCGCTGCCGAACGGGCACACGTACGCGGGCTTCGGCCACCTCACCGGATACGGCGCCTGCTACTACACGTATCAGTGGAGCCTCGTCATCGCCCGCGACCTGCTCTCGGCGTTCGGCGACGAGCTCATGGACCCGGCCGTTGCGACCCGCTACCGCGAGCGCATCCTCGAGCCGGGTGGCAGCCGCGACGCGGCCGACCTCGTCGCCGACTTCCTCGGCCGCCCGTATTCGTTCGACGCCTACCGGGCCTGGCTCGCTGGCGCCTGAGCGGCGGCCTCCCCGGTGATCCGTCAGGTGGTGACAGCGCGGGCGTAGCGCGCGGCGAGGAACGCGAACGCGTCGGCGAGCTCGGGCGGACCGACGACCTCGAGCTCGGCGTCGAACCGCCCGAACGAGGCCGCGAGCGCGGTCCATGACCACGACCCGGCTTCGAGCCGACAGTGCCCGTCGTCGAGCGCGGTGACCGTGCCATCGCCCGCGAACGGCGCGACCGCGGATGCCGGCAGGTGCAGCACGACGGAGCCGCGGCAGGGCCATGCGGCCGAGTCCGACCCGCGGAAGCGTGCCGACACGAACGCGTCGACGTCGCCGCCGGGCACGCCGCGGCGCGTGAACGGGGCGCCGGCCGGAAGCCGCGGACGGACCCGGTCCGCCCGGTACAGGCGCCAGTCGTCGCGGTCGAGGTCCCACGCGACGAGATACCAGCGGCCGCCCGACGCCACGAGATGATGCGGCTCCGCGCGTCGGGTCGGCGCGGACCCCACGGCATCCGCATCGCCCGCCTCGCCGTAGTCGAACCGCACCGTGACACCGTCGCGGATCGCGTTCGCCAGCGTCGACAGAACCTCGAGCGAGACGTCCGCGGCGGCGGCATCCCCCGGGCGGCCCACGACGGTCGGAGCCAGGGCGTCGAGGCGATGCCGGAGTCGCGAGGGCATGACCTGCCGGATCGTGGCGAGCGCGCGTGCCGCGGCCTCTCCGATGCCCGCGCCCAGGGCGGGAGCGGTTCGCAGGGCGAGGGTCACCGCGACGGTCTGGTCCTCGTCGAACAGGAGGGGCGGCAGCTCGCTGCCGGCCTCGAGCCGGTACCCGCCGTCGAGGCCGGTCGTCGCCTGGATGCGGTATCCCATCTCGCGCAGTCGCTCGACGTCACGTCGCACCGTGCGATCGCTCACCCCCAGCCGCGAGGCGAGCACTCCGCCCGGCCAGTCGCGGCGGGCCTGCAGGAGCGACAGCAGGGTCAGCAACCGGGAGGTCGTCGTCATCGCCCCACCGTATCCGCCCTTGCGGACAGAAACTGACCGGAAGGGCTGTCAGGGTGAGGGCGTCGAGCCGATCGGGCCGGCCCTTTCCTCAGGAGCAGCGATGACCATGCACACCACCCCTCACCTCAACTTCCGCGGCGACGCCCGTCGGGCACTCGAGTTCTACGGCGCCGCCTTCGACGGACACGTCTCGATCACGACGTACGCCGAGGTCGGCATGCCCGCAGACCTCCCCGGCGCGGATGCCGTCGTCTTCGGACTCGTCGCCGGGAGCACCGGCTTCCGTGTGATGGCGTACGACATCCCGGGAAGCACAGAGGGATCGATCGCCGGCGGCGGTGCGACGCGCCGTCAGGACAACGCCACCATCACCGATCAGGCGTTCTTCGTCTCGGTCGGTTCCGAAAGCCTCGACGAGCTCCGCGGCCCGTGGGACGCGCTCGCCGCCGATGCCGTCATCGTCGAGCCCCTCGCCGCGTCGGCGTGGAGCGCGGGCTTCGGCATGCTCACCGACCGGTTCGGCGTCACGTGGAGCTTCAGCGTCACCGCCGCCTGAGCGCACGAGAGCCGCGGCCGGTTCGACCCCGCCGCGGCTCTTGTCGTGCGTCGCGTGGATGCCCGCCGACGCGGGAGGTGGTCAGTCGGTCGTCAGGCGCGCGAGCTCGGCGACGAACGCGTCGACGTCGGATGCCGAGGTGTCGAACGAGCACATCCACCGCACCTCGCGGCGTGCCTCATCCTTCCCACCGACACTCGAAGCATCGCTGGCGCGATCCTCCGAGCCTCCGTCGGCGGGGCCCCAATCGTAGAAACGGAACGACTCGCGCAGCCGGTCGGCGACGCCCTCGGGCAGCACCGCGAAGACACCGTTGGCCTGCGTCGGCTGCGTGAACTCCACGCCCCGCACCGAGCCGTCGGCGATGCCCGCCTCGACCGCCGAGCGCAGGCGCTGCGCCATCCCGTTCGCGTGCTCGGCGTTGCGGCGCCACAGGTCGTTCTCGAGCAGCGCGACGAGCTGGGCCGAGACGAAGCGCATCTTCGACGACAGCTGCATGTTGAGCTTGCGCAGGTAGGTGAGCCCCTCGGATGCCGCGGGGTCGAGCACGACGATCGCCTCGCCGAGCATCGCGCCGTTCTTCGTGCCGCCGAAGCTCAGCACGTCGACACCGACATCGCGCGTGATGGCGCGCAGCGGCAGGCCGAGGGCAGCGGCGGCGTTGGCGATGCGCGCGCCGTCCATGTGCAGCCGCATCCCGCGCTCGTGCACGTGGTCGGCGATCGTGCGCAGCTCGTCGGGCGTGTAGAGCGTGCCGAGCTCGGTCGACTGGGTGATCGACACGACGAGCGGCTGCGCGCGGTGCTCGTCGCCCCAGCCCCAGGCCTCGCGGTCGATGAGCTCGGGGGTGAGCTTGCCGTCATCGGTGGGGACGTTGAGGATCTTGATGCCGCCGACTCGCTCGGGGGCACCGCCCTCGTCGACGTTGATGTGCGCGGTCGACGCGGCGATCACCGCGCCCCAGCGCGGCAGCATCGACTGCAGCGCCGTGACGTTGGCGCCCGTGCCGTTGAAGACCGGAAAGGCCTCGGCGCCCGCGCCGAAGTGCTCGCCGACGAGGTCCTGCAGCCGGGCGGTGTACACATCCGAGCCGTAGGCGGTCTGGTGGCCGTCGTTGGCGGCGGTGATCGCCGCGAGGACCTCCGGGTGGATGCCGGAGTAGTTGTCGGACGCGAAGCCGCGCACCGAGGTGTCGTGCAGGGAGGTCATGACCTCATCCTTTCAGCCTCGGGCGCGGCCTCGGGCCCGTGTGCGGGTCAGCCGCGGATGCCGCGCGTGGACGCGATCACGTCGCGCATCTTCTTCTCGAGCGCCTCGTAGAACATCGACAGCGGGAACTCGTCGTCCAGCACCGCATCGGTGTAGCCCTTCGGCGGACCCGCGAGGACGTCGTCGGGGAGGCCGCGCGCCCACACCGACGCCGGGTGCGGTTCGAGCACCGAGCGCACGAGGTCGTATGCCGCCAGCCAGTGCGCGGTCTTCGGGCGGTCGATCGATTCCCAGTACAGGCGGTCGATCGCGTCGCCGAGGGCGACCACGGCATCCGGCACCTCGCCCCATTCGAAGGCGAGCGCGGTGTCGGTCCAGTGCAGCACGCCCCGGCGGTGCAGCCACGCGAACAGCAGCTGGCCGCCGAGTCCGTCGTAGTTGCGCACGCGCGTGCCGGTGATCGCGAACCGGAAGATCCGGTCGAAGATCACGGCGTACTGCACGAGCCGCGAAAGACGCAGCAGCTCGGCATCGACCGGGTCGAGATCCGCCTCGGTGCTCAGCCGCCGGTCGAGCGCGACGCACTCGCGGAACGCCGTCAGATCGCACCGCAGCTCTTCGAGGGAGTACAGGAAGAACGGCATCCGCTGCTTGATCATGAACGGATCGAACGGCAGATCGCCGCGCATGTGCGTGCGGTCGTGGATGAGGTCCCACATCACGAACGCCCGCTCGGTGAGCGCCTGGTCGTCGAGCATCTCGGCCGCCTCGGCGGGCAGGTCGAGCTTCGTGATCTCCGATGCGGCGCGCACGACCCGGCGGTAGCGGGCTGCCTCGCGGTCCTGGAAGATCGCCCCCCACGTGAACGGCGGAATCTCGCGCATCGCGACGGTCTCGGGGAACAGCACCGCCGAGTCGGTGTCGTAGCCGGCCGTGAAGTCGAGCAGTCGCAGCGAGACGAAGAGCCGGTTCGGATACATCGTCTCGAGGCGCGCGATCTCCTCCGGCCAGATCGCCTCGACGAGCAGCGCCTCGACGTGCCGGTCGCGCGAGCCGTTCTGCGTGTACATCGGGAACACGACGAGGTGGCGGATGCCGTCGACGCGGTGGAGCTGCGGCTGGAACGCCACAAGCGAGTCGAGGAAATCGGGCACGCCGAATGCCCCCTCCGTCGAAGCGGCGCCGTCCGGTTGATCGGAGGCGGCCCATCTGTTGAAGTCCCGGATCGACGCGGTGAGATAGTCCGCGTCGTGCGGGAACCGCGGCGCGAGGCGGCCGATCGCGGCGGTGATCGCCGCGACGTGGCGCCGCGCCGTCTCATGGTCCCCGGGGTCGGGCACCGAGCCGTCGGCGGCCTGCAGCTGCTGCAGTGCCGTCGCAGCGTCGCGCAGCGAGATCCAGGCGGGGTCGTGCTCGACGCCGTCGGCGAGCGCGATGCTCAGGGCGTCGACCGCGCCGCCGTCCTCGACGACCTCGGGCTCGCCGATGATCGTCTTCGTGGCACCGGGGGTGGGGTGCGTCTGAGCGATGGACATGGGGAACCTCCGATCTACGAGGTACGGCTCCCGCGCGGGAGCGGTGGTCAGGTTGGCGTCAGCCTAACCGGGCGCCGGGTTTTCGGCGACGGTAGTGGCGGTGCACCGTGCCGATACACCCGTCGGGCGGGTGGGGCTGGTGTCGTCTCGGCGGCGCCGCGACGCGACAGCAGCCCCAGCCGTCCGACGAATGCATCGGTCACCGCGAGCTTGACCTCAACTGAGCTTGAGGTTTTACCGTTCGAACCATGACCATGACTGAACCCGACTCCTTCACCGAACGGCTGCCGGCCGCTCTGCTCGACCGCCTCGCGCGGGTGACCGGCGACGAGAAGCACAGTGCCGCCGCGCATTCGACCCTCGATGCGCTGTGGGTGCTGCACGACCGCGTACTCCGCCCCGAGGGCGGTGACCGCTTTCTGCTGTCGAAGGGGCACGGCCCAGCCTCGTACTACGCCGTGCTGGCCACGCGCGGCCTGATGCCCGACGGCTGGCTCGACGATCTCGCGGGCGTCGATTCGCCCCTCGGTCACCACCCCGACCGTCTGCTCATCCCCGCCGTCGAGATCTCGTCCGGGTCGCTCGGGCACGGACTGCCGATCGCCGTGGGCCTCGCCCGCGGCCTCGACATCACCGGCACTCCCGGCCGCGTGTTCGTCCTGATCGGCGACGCCGAGCTCGACGAGGGCAGCAACCACGAGGCGATCGCCGTCGCAGGCCGCCTCGCCCTCGCCCGGCTGCACGCCATCGTCATCGACAACTCCTCCGCGTCGCTCGGATGGCCCGGCGGGATCGCACGCCGGTTCGCGCTGGAGGGATGGGATGCCGCCGAGGCCGACTCGCACGATCACGCTGCGCTCGCCGCAGCTCTCGAGACGCGCGGCGCGGCGCCCCGTGTCACCGTCGTCCGTACCGCTGCGAAGGGATCCTGATGCGCGCCCGCTTCTCCACCGTCATGTCAGATCTGTTGGCCACCGACGACCGCGCGACACTCGTGCTCGCCGACATCGGCCCGCTCGATCTGGCCGCGGGAACCCCGGCCGCCGACCGTGTCGCCAACGTCGGGATCCGCGAGCAGGCGATGATCGGGGTCGCCGCCGGTCTCGCGCTCGCCGGACTGCGTCCTTTCGTCCACACTTACGCGCCGTTCCTCGTCGAGCGGCCCTTCGAGCAGATCAAGCTCGACCTGTCGCACCAGGATCTCGGGGCGGTGCTCGTATCGATCGGCGCGAGCTATGACGCGGCCGCCGCGGGGCGCACGCACCAGTGCCCCGGCGACATCGCCCTGTTGAGCACCCTGCCCGGATGGCGGCTGCACGCGCCGGGGCACCCGGATGAGGTCGAGGCGCTCGTCCGGGATGCGGCGACGACCGACGACCGCCAGTACATCCGGCTCTCGACGCAGGCGAACCGGGCGGCATTCCCGACGGACGGACGCATCCACCTCGTGCGCGAGGGCGCGGGCACGCTGGTCCTGGCCATCGGCCCGCTCCTCGACACGGCGCTCGAGGCGACGGCGGGCGACGGGTTCGCGGTCGCATACACCGCGACGCCCGTGCCGCTCGATCGCGACGGTTTGCGCGCGCTGAGCTCCACCTTCGACCGGGTGGCCGTGCTCGAACCCTTCCTCGAGGGGACGACCGCCGCCGCGGTCGGTGCGGCGCTCGGCGGCAGCGGCATCCTCGTCGAGCACATCGGGGTCGGCGTCGGTGAACAGCGCCGATACGGCACCCCGGCCGACCATGCGCGGCTGCACGGCCTCGACGCGCCGGGGATCAGGCGACGCCTCGACCTGCTCTCATGACGGAGCGGCTGCGTCGTCGTCGAGCGCGTGCCGGAGCGCGGGCGCGACGCGGCGCGGTCCGCTGCCCTCGGCGCCGAGCGCGTCGCCGGGGTTGAGCAGGTCGCACGACCGCATCGAGAGGCAGCCGCAGCCGATGCATCCCACGAGTTCGCGCTCGAGCGATTCGATCGCCGCGCGCCGTTCCTCGAGACGCACCTTCCACGCCCGCGAGACCCACCTTCCACGCCCGCGAGACCCGCTTCCAGTCCTCGCTGCTGGGCTCGGCCTCTGCGGGCAGCGACGCGAAAGCCGCGGCGACCTCGGCGAGCGGGATGCCGAGTCGCTTGGCCACGAGAATGAGCGAGATGCGGCGCAGCATGTGGCGACTGAACCGCCGCTGATCACCCGCAGAACGGGTCGACGTGATGAGTCCGTGCCGCTCGTAGAAGTGCAGCGCGGAGACGGACACACCGGTGCGCGCGCTCACCTCGCCGATGGTCAGGAGATCGTTGGACCGCATCACGCCTGCGACTCTACGACGCACCGATACATCCGTCGGGTCGGTGGGGCTGCTGTGGCCTCGGGCCGTCTCGCACGCCTCATCAGCACCGCGGGTCCGACGGTTGTATCGCGGTCAGCCCTGACCGTCGGGGTCGGGCGGGACTGTCAAGCCGTCGCCGTCGCTGCCTCCGCGGCGTTAGCGTCACTCCATGCCCACTGATCGCCACGCCGAATCCGAATCCGCAGCCGGCGCGCCCGCAGCAGACGCCTCCACCTCCGACGGGCGCGGCGTGCTGGTGATCACGAACTCCCGAGCGGGCACGTCGGTGGTCCGGCCCGATCCGCTGCCCGAGATCCGGCGGCGGCTGTCCGAGGCGCGGATCGAGAGCCTGGGCGAGTCGTCGATGGACGACATCGTCGCGTCGGCCATGTCGGCCGCCGATGCGCCGACGGTGCTCGCGGTGCTCGGTGGTGACGGCTCGGTCTCGCGTGCCGCGCACCTCGCGCGTCGTCACGACCTGACGCTGCTCGTGCTGCCGGGCGGCACCTTCAACCACTTCGCGCGGGCCGCCGGCGTGGACACCGTCGAGGCGGCGCTCGATGCGTACGACGCGGGCTCGGTGCGCAGCGTCGTCGTCGCCGAGGCGGTCATCGACGACGGCGATCCCGTGACCGTGCTCAATGCCGTGTCGCTCGGCGCCTATCCCGAGATGCTCGCCGAGCGCGAGAAGCGCACGAGCCTCGGCAAATGGTGGGGTGGCGCGATCGCGGCGTGGCGCGAGATGCACGGAGCCCACCGCATCACGATCGTGCGCGACGGCCGCCGGGCCGTCGTCTGGTCGGTATTCGCGGGTATCGGACGGGGAGACCCCCGCCGCATCGCGATGATGCGTCGAGCGAGCCTCGACGAGCCTGAGCTCGACGTCCGTCTCCACCATGCCCGCGGCACGCGGCTGCGGGCGGTGACCTCCTTGGCCTTCGGCCGGCGCACGCTCGCGGTGATGCGCGCGCTGCGGCTCATGCCGCCGGCATCCGACCTCGAGCGAGCCGTCGTCTCCGAGATCGAGCTGACCGTCCGGCCCGGCGAGGCGACGCCGGTGCTCGCGCACGACGGCGAGCTGGCCGAGACTCCCACCGGCGACTACCGGCTGCGGCTCCGCGCGATCCCGGACGGCCTGCGCGTCTACGCGCGCTGAGCTCGTCGCGCTCGCCGCCGGATACATCGCGAGAGGGATGCCGCGCCTGTGGCGCTCGCGTACCGTCATAGCGTGCTCCGTCCGCTCCGCCGCTACCAGCTGTACGTCGACGTCGCCGTAGCGGTCGCCTTCGCGGCGATCATGCTGCTCGTGACCTGGGTCGCCGTCGTCGGCACGGGCATCCCCGACGATCCGCTCTCCTCGCTCGTCGCGATGCTCCTGGTCGTCCCGTTCGGTGCCGCGGTCGCGCTGCGCCGGCTCTCGCCGCCGATCGCGCTCGCGCTGGCCTGGGTGGGCGCGGTCCTCCAGATGCTGGCGCAGCTGCCACCGCTGCCGGTCGACATCGCCATCTTCGCGGTGCTCTACACGTGTGCGGCGTACGGCACGAACCGGGTCTTCTGGCTCGGGTTCGCCTCCTCGATCGGGGGCGCCCTGGCCATCACCGTGTACCTGCTCATCCCCTCGGCGAGATACTCCATCGCCGTGTCGGGGGGCGAGTTGATGTACTTCCTCGTCATGGGCACGATGCTGTTCGTCGCGGCGGTGTTCGGCTTGCTCCTGGCGTGGACCGTGGGCGCTCTGGTCCGCGTCGGTCTGCGCGCGCGCGACAACGCCGAGGCGCAGCGGAAGGCCGAGGAGCGGGCGACGGCCGAGTTCGAACGCAATCGCATCGCGCGAGACATGCACGACGTCGTCGCCCATTCGCTCGCGGTCGTCATCGCTCAGGCGGACGGCGCACGCTACGCCGCCGCGGCCGACCCCACGGCCGCGGCGGAATCGCTGAAGACGATCTCGTCGACGGCGCGCTCCGCCCTCGCCGACGTGCGGATGCTGCTCACCCAGCTCCGCCACAGCGAGGGCGAGGGGCCGCAGCCGACCGTCGCGGACCTCGAGGTGCTGTACGCGCAGGTGCGCGCCGCCGGTCTCGACCTGCGCGTCGACGTCGACCCCGCCCCTCCGGGCGAGCCGCCCGCGGCCGTGCAGATCGCGGTGTACCGCATCCTGCAGGAGGCCCTGACGAACGCGATGCGCCACGGCGCGGGCGGTACCGTGGACGTGTCCCTGTCCTGGCTGCCCGATCGCGTGGAGGTGCGTGTGAGCAATCCGCTCTCGCCGGTGAACGAGTCCACCGGCCCGGTGCGCACGGGCGGACACGGTCTCATCGGCATGCGCGAGCGCGCCCAGCTGATCGGCGGCAGCATCGAGGTGGGCCCGACGGGCGGCGCGTTCGTCGTCGCGGCGAGTCTGCCCATCGGCGGCCCCGCGTGAGCGCCATCCGGGTCGTCCTCGTCGACGACCAGGCGCTCTTCCGCGCCGGCATCCGCATGGTCGTCGCCTCGCAGCCCGACCTCGAGGTCGTCGGCGAGGCGTCCGACGGCGCCGAGGCCATCGGCGTCGTGCGGGCGACGCGCCCCGACGTCGTCCTGATGGACATCCGGATGCCGGTCATGGACGGGCTCACCGCCACGGCGCAGCTGCTCGACGACCCGGTCTTCGACGGCGCTCCGCCGCGCATCGTGATGCTGACGACCTTCGACCTCGACGAGGCAGCGGCGCGGGCGATCCGGCAGGGAGCGAGCGGCTTCCTGCTGAAGGATGCCGACCCCGAGTTCCTCCTCGCCGCGATCCGCACGGTGCACTCCGGCTCGTCGGTCATCGCGGCTTCCGCGACGCGCGAGCTGTTCGCGACGTTCGCGGCCCCCGAGCAGAAGCCCGTGCCGCCTGCGTTCGCGGAGCTGACCGATCGCGAGCGCGAGATCTTCGGTCTGGCCGCGCGCGGCCTCTCGAACGCCGAGATCGCCCAGCGGGAGTTCCTCTCGGAAGCCACGGTGAAGACCCACATCAGCCGCATCCTCGCCAAGCTCGCCCTGCGGGATCGCGTGCAGCTTGTCGTCTTCGCCTTCGAGCACGGGCTCGCCTGACGTCGCGCTGCGGATGAGGGATCATCCGCGAGATGTACAGGCCCGCGACGAGGGACCGATGCCGGGTGCCCGGCCCGGTTCGTAGCGTCGGAGACATGCAGATCTCGACCACCGACCTCGGCCTCGCCGCCCGGGTCCAGAACCTCTCCAAGACCTACGGAGCCGGCGAATCGGGCGTACGCGCCCTCGACGGCGTCTCGGTCGGCATCCGTCGTGGCGAGTTCACCGCCATCATGGGCCCCTCGGGCTCGGGGAAGTCGACCCTCATGCACATCATGGCCGGGCTCGACGCGCCGACCTCGGGTCGCGCGTGGATCGGCGACACCGAGATCTCGGGTCTGTCGGACCTCGACCTCACGATCCTGCGGCGCCGCCGCGTCGGCTTCGTCTTCCAGTCGTTCAACCTCGTTCCCACCCTCGATGTCATCGGCAACATCACCCTCCCGTTCGAGCTCGACGGGCGGTCGCCCTCGGCGCTCGAACGTTCGCGCATCGACGGACTGGTCGACTCGCTCGGCCTCGGGGCGCGGCTGCGGCACCGTCCGCACGAGCTGTCGGGCGGCCAGCAGCAGCGCGTCGCGATCGCCCGCGCTCTCGCGACGGCGCCCGACCTCGTCTTCGCCGACGAGCCGACGGGGAACCTCGATTCGCGATCGGGGCGCGAGGTGCTCGCCCTCCTCGCCACCGCGAGCCGCGAGCACGGTCAGTCCATTGCGATGGTCACCCACGACCCCGTGGCCGCCTCGCACGCCGACCGGGTGATCTTCCTCGGCGACGGCCGCATCGTCGCCGACAAGCCCCGCCAGAGCGCCGAGCAGATCTCGGCCCACATGCTCGCCGCAGAGGTGTCGGCATGACCGCCGTGACGGCGCCGTCCGCGGCATCCTCATCGGCGCGCACACGACCCGGGTCGGGCCCGTCCGCCGCGGCGTCCGGGCGCTGGGCGTGGTTGCGCGAGCGGGGGATGGGCGCCTCAGTGCTCGTCGCGGCGATCTCGGGCGGGTTCGGCGTGCTGCTGGTCGCGGTGACGGGACTGATCGGCGCGTGGCTCATGGCCGATCCCTTCCTCTCGGGCGGTGAGACCGTCGTGATCGTCGTCGCGATCCTCAGCGTGCTGCTGGTCGCCGTCGCGATGTACGTCGCCGCGATCGTGACGGCCAACACCTTCGCCACGATCGTGGCGGGGCGCACCCGCCAGATCGCCTTGATGCGCCTCATCGGCGCGTCGGCGCGATCGCAGCGGTCGCACATCGCGCGGCAGGGCCTCGTCGTCGGCGCGATCGGCGCCGTGATCGGGCTCGTCGGCGGAACCGCGGGCGCTCTGGGCCTCCAGGAGATCGCCGCGCGAGCGTGGGGCCTGAACGTCGACTACAACGTCGTGCAGCCCGTGCTGCTGGCGCCGGCTCTCATCGTGGCGCTGACGACGTGGATCGCCGCGTGGTCGGGGTCGCGTCGCGTGCTCGAGGTCACGCCGCTCGCCGCGCTGGCAGGATCCGCGCCGCGCACGGCCGAGGAGGCTGCCGGGCGCACGCGTCGTCGCGTCACCGCGGTGTCGCTGTTCGGCGTCGGGGCGGTGCTGCTCGCGCTCGGCATCCTCGCCGGCTTCGTCACCCCCCTCGGCGTGGTCGTCGCGTTCTTCGGCGGGCTCGCCTCGTTCACCGGGCTGAGCCTCGGCGCCACGCTCGTCATGCCGCCGCTGCTCCGCCTGACGGGCCGGCTCTTCGGCCGCTCGGCCTCGGCCCGGCTCGCGGCCGAGAACGCGCTGCGCTATCCCGAGCGGTCGAGCCGCATGGCGATCGGCGTCGTCATGGGCGTCACGCTCGTCACGATGTTCGCCGTCGCCAGCGAGTCGGTCAAGGGCGTCATGGCGGCGTCGGGCGGCGGCGAGGTGTCGGGCGACATGGCCCGTCTGCTCGACACGTTCAGCGCGGTCATGATGGCGCTCGTCGGGGTCTCTGCCGTGATCGCGGCCGTCGGCCTCGTCAACCTGCTCACGATCGGCGTCGTGCAGCGCACCCGCGAGCTCGGGTTGCTGCGCGCGCTCGGCCTGACCGGACGTCAGATCCGCTCGATGGTCCTGTTCGAGGCGGCGCACATCACGATCACCTCGGTCGTGTTCGGCCTGCTCCTCGGCATCGCCTACGGCTGGGCGGCCGCGCAGTCACTGCTGGGCTCGGTGCGGGTTCCGCCGCTGTGGCTCGCCCCGACCTTCGTGCTGCCGGGCATCCCGTGGCTCACCGTCGCCGGGGTCGTCGTCGCCACCGCCGTGCTGACGCTCGTCGCCGCCGTCGTCCCGACCCGCCTCGCGACCCGGGTCTCGCCGGTGGAGGCGCTCGCCGAGTGACGCGGCTGCGTCGTCGGCCGGTCCGGCTCGTCCCTCATTCGCGGACGAGCCGGACCTCGCTGATGCTCTCGCCCCAGCTGGTGTCGTCCTTCTCGGCGCCGTCGGGGCGGAACCCGTTCCGGGCGTAGAACGCGCGGGCGCGCGGGTTGTCGGCGAGGACCCACAGCGACGCGGACTCGTCGCCGAGCGCGGCGTCCAGCAGCGCCTGCCCCGCGCCGGTGCCGTGATGGGCGGCGAGCACGTAGATCGCGTACAGCTCGACAGGCGCGACGGGAGGGTCGTCGCGGGACGACCCGCTGACCGCGAAGCCCACGATCGACCCGGCCGTCACCGCGACCCACGTCCGGCCGAGGTCGTGCGTGCGCTCGGTGTGGTTCGGCCTCGCGGCACCCGACGACTCCCGCTCGTCGAGACGCTGCTCGTGCCCGAGCAGCTCGCGCCGCACGCGCGTGAGACGGTCGAGATCGAGCCGGTCGAGGATGCTCTGCGGCATCCGTCCGGTGTAGGCCTCATGCCAGCCGCGGACGTGCACGCGCGCGATCGCCGCGGCGTCTGCGGGCACCGCCCGCCGCACGGCGACCGCGGTCACGACGCGGTCACGATGCGGGCGCGAAATCGTCTTCAGGGTCGTAGGCCCAGGTCGGCGCGACCTGCCGCAGGCGCGTCGACCGCCACTGCCACGTCGCCCAGAGCATCGGCCACAGCGCCGGTGCGGCGAGGCCTCCGATGACCAGGCGCTCGCGCCAGAGCGTGCGGGTGGGGTCACCGGGTGCGGGCGACACCGCCATCTGGTGGTCCCAGACGTCGAGCACTGAGAGGGGCCCGGTCAGCGGGATGCCGCTGTCGCGCAGGATCCGCACCGTCGACGCGTCCGTCGCGCCGGGCCGCCGCTCTTCGACCGCGCGGTCCGACACATGGATCAGCTGCCGGCCGACCGGCACGCCGAGAGCCGACAGCTGCACCGGTACGTCGGCGCCCGGCTCGAGCGAGGTCGGCATGCCCTCGGCGGCGAGAGGCGCGAGCCCCATGAGTGGTGCGTAGAGCTCCGCGAGTGCGCGGGGGGAGTGCAGGGCACGCCAGGCGGCGTCGGCGTCGCAGTCGAGCACGAGCTTCTGGAGGATGCGCATGAGCCCAGTCTGCCCCGTCGTAGGCTGATCGGATGCCGTCGCCCGCCGCATCCTCGCCGTTCGACCAGTCCCGGTATCAGGTTCGTTTCGACTGGGGGGTCGCCGGCCTTCGCCGGGTGGCGCCCGCCGATGTCGTCGTCGTGGTCGATGTGCTGCGCTTCTCGTCGACCGTCTCCGCCCGGGTGGCCGCGGGGGATACCGTCGCGCTGGATGAGGCCGCGCTTGCGGTCTCGCGCAACGGTGCGGCCATCGCCGGCGCGGCATCCGACTCGGTGGTTCTGCTCGGCTGCCTGCGCAACGCCGACGCCGTGGCCGCCGCCGTGCTCGCGGAGCAGCAGCGGCGCGGAGCCCGTACGAGCATCGCGGTGATCGCGGCCGGTGAGCTCGCCGGCCCGGAGGGCGAGACGGAGCTCCGGTTCGCGGTGGAGGATCTGCTCGGCGCGGGTGCCGTCGTCGACGCGCTCTCGCGGCTCGGGATCGACCACACCTCACCCGAGGCGGCTGCGGCGTGCGAGTCGTTCCGCGGGTTGGGCGGCGCGGTGCGTCACCTGCTGACGGCGAGCGGCTCGGGGCAAGAGCTGCTCGAGCGCGGGCTGCGCGACGACGCGCTCGCCGCCGCGCAGATCGGCGTCGACGAGGTCGCCCCGCTCCTCCGCGGCGGCGTCTTCACCGCCGCCTGACGCCAACTCCTCAGAATCCGCGGGTCTCGAGCCCGCAGCGGCCGGGTCCGACGGCTCGGCGACCGAGATTGAGGAGTTGGTGCAGCGGGTCAGCGCGGGGTCGCGGCGGCGCGACGGTCGGCCGAGGAGATCTCGCGGCGCACCCACCGGAAGAGGAAGCGCTCGTCGTACGACGACGCGCACATCCGGCACGACGCGGCGCGGGTCGGGCGCCGGTGACGGTAGGCCACGTGGCCGGCAGGGCAGTGGCCCACCCACGGTGCCAGCTCGACGGCCGTCTCGCCGCGATGGGTCGTGCCGCCGACGTACCCGAGCTCGCGGGCCGTGCGCAGCCAGTCGCGACCGTGGCCGGCGGCCGGTCCGGCGATCGCATGGGCGACTTCGTGCAACAGGGTCTGGTGGTTCTCGTCGTCGTCGAACCGCGCCGCGAGGTATCGCGAGACGCTGATGCACCGGCGCGTGTAGTCGCACTGGCCCGCGCGGCGCTTGGCGTTGTCGAACCGGAACGTCCACGAGTCGTCAAGATGCGCTGCGATCAGCGCCTCGGCCCAGACCCGGACCCGATCGAGATCACTCATACGGTCGACGCTACGCGCGGGGTGAGACAGCGGGACGCAGCGCTCAGCTGGCGACGATCGAACGCGAACGGCGCCGCTCGGCGGCATCGACGGCGAGCAGGGTCGACTCGAGCTGATCCTCTGGAGCGCCGCCCTCCTGGCGGAGGAAGAGCGCGCGCTTGAAGTCGGTGCGGGCGTCGGAGTACTCCTCGGCGTCGTACGACACCTTGCCGCGGTGCTGGTAGGCGAACGCGGCGAGCAGCGGCCAGTTCTGGCCCTCCGCCTCCTCCGCGCACGTCGTCAGCTCCTGAATCGCCGCGGCGAAGGCACCGCGGTTCTGCAGGATCGTCGCGTGCAGCACCCGGGCGCGCAGCAGATCCTTGCGGGTTCCGGCCATGCGGGCCACCCGCACTGCCTGCTCCGCGACGACGAGTGCCTCATCGAGCCGGTCGAGCACCTTCAGCAGCCAGACGCGCTCGAGAAGCGCGGGCAGGCTGCGCTGCTCGCCGATCTCGGCGAGGCGCTCTGCGCACTGATCCGGGTCGACGATCTCCCGCAGCGTGTCCGGGTCGTACCCGAGGATGTAGCCCACCGTCATCCACCTCCGCGATTCGAGAACGGTGGATCCCAGTCTCGTCCAAAGCGGTGCAAGCACCCGCCCGCCGCGCCGGTCAGCGTTCGAACACGGATGCCGACGGCTTCGGCGACGGGGTCGCGTCGGCGTCGGTCGCGACCCGCGCCCCGCGGGCGAACTCGTCGATCTCGGCGCCCTGCGCGACCTTGGCCGGGAACGGTCCGGCGGCCATCAGGCGCGGCAGCCACTCCGACGGCAGGGGCGAGGCCGATGCCGCGATCACGATGTTCCCGAATCGCCGTCCCTTCAGCAGCTGCACCTCGGCGAGCAGCAGCACCTCGGGGAGCACCTCGCGGACGGTGGCGACCTGTCGGCGGGCGAACGCGAGGCCGGCGCCGTCGGCGACGTTGACCAGGAGCACGCCTGTCGGGGCGAGCAGCCGCGCGAGCGAGCGGTAGTACTCCACCGTCGTCAGGTGAGCGGGCGTCTGCGCGCCCGCGAACACGTCGGAGACGACGAGGTCGGCGGCGCCGGTGAGGCCCGGGGGGAGCTTCTCGGCGACGGCGCGGGCATCGCCGATGCGTACGCGCACCTGCGCGCCCCGGGGGAGGGGAAGCGCCTCGCGCACGAGGTCGACGAGGGGCTGCTCGAGTTCGATCACCTGCTGACGCGATCCCGGCCGCGTGTGGGCGATGTACCGGGGGAGGGTCAGCGCGCCGGCGCCCAGATGGACGGCGGTGAGCGGCTGTCCCGGCATCCGCAGGCGGTCGATGACGGCCGCCATCCGGGCGATGTACTCGAAGTGCAGGTGCGTCGGATCGTCGAGGTCGACGTGCGACTGGGGGGTCCCGTCGACGTCGAGCTCGAAGCCGGACGTGAATGATGACGTCACGATGCGCGCGATCGTGCCGTCGGACAAGCGTGCCTGCGGACCGGACTCCTCGACGCGCGCTCGTGCCATTCCTCAACGCTATCGGCACGGGTCGGCATGCGCGCGAGCCGGTCTGCGCAGTCGAAACACGATCGAGACATCGATGTAATGACTTCGACCCTCCTGCCCGTATAGGTTCGGACCCAATTACCTCGGAGTGCGCCGCGGTGGGCCCGCTCCGGACCTCAGAAAGGGACACCCCCATGCTCTCCACTCCTCGCAAGCGCGCGCTCGCGGGACTGGCGGCGGTCGCCATCGGCGCCCTCGCCCTCTCGGCGTGCACCAGCCAGCGCGGAGGTGGCGGCGAGACGGATGCCGCGACCGACGTCGACGGCACCTTCGTCTTCGCCGCCTCCGCCGACCCCGCCAGCCTCGACCCGGCGTTCGCGCAGGACGGCGAGACCTTCCGCGTCTCCCGCCAGATCTTCGAAGGCCTCGTCGGCACCGAGCCCGGCACGGCCGACCCCGCGCCGCTGCTGGCCGAGAGCTGGGAGTCGTCCGACGACGGGCTGACGCACACCTTCCAGCTGAAGGAGGGCGTGACCTTCCACGACGGCACGCCCTTCAACGCCGAAGCGGTGTGCGCCAACTTCGACCGCTGGTACAACTGGACGGGCCTGGCGGCGAGCGAGGCGCTCTCGTACTACTACGGCAAGCTCTTCCGCGGCTACGTCGAGACCCCCGACACCGCCGTCTTCGAGTCGTGCAGCGCCGATTCCGACCTCGAGGCCACCATCCAGCTGAAGCAGCCCTTCGCCGGTTTCATCCCGGCGCTGTCGCTGCCCGCCTTCGCCATGCAGAGCCCCACGGCGCTCGAGGAGTACGGCGCCGACGAGATCGGCGGCACCGAAGAGGCCCCCTCGCTCTCGGAGTACGGCGCCGGGCACCCGACGGGCACCGGTCCGTACAAGTTCGACGAGTGGTCGCCGGGCGAGGAGCTCACGCTCTCGGCCTATGACGACTACTGGGGTGAGTCGGGCCAGGTGAACAAGATCATCTTCCGCGTCATCGACGACCCCACCGCCCGCCGCCAGGCCCTCGAGGCCGGATCGATCGACGGCTACGACCTCGTTGGCCCCGCCGACACCGCCGCGCTCGAAGAAGCCGGCTTCACGATGGTCTCGCGCCCGCCGTTCACGATCCTCTACCTCGCCTTCAACCAGGCGCAGCCCGAGCTGCAGGACGTGCGCGTCCGTGAGGCCCTGTCGCACGCGATCGACAAGGAGGCCCTGATCTCGCAGGTGCTCCCCGAGGGCACCGAGGTCGCGACGCAGTTCATGCCCGACACCGTCAACGGCTACAACCCCGACGTCACCACCTACGACTACGACCCCGAGAAGGCCAAGTCGCTCCTCGCCGAGGCCGGCTACACCGAGGCCAACCCGCTGACGCTGACCTTCAACTACCCGGTCAACGTCTCGCGCCCCTACATGCCGGACCCCGAGCAGATCGCGACGGTCATCTCGACGCAGCTGACCGACGTCGGCGTGCAGCTGACGCCGCAGACGGATGCCTGGAGCCCCGACTACCTCGACAAGATCACCGGCACCCCCGACCACGGCATCCACCTGCTGGGCTGGACGGGCGACTACAACGACACCGACAACTTCGTCGGCGTGTTCTTCGGTGCGCCCTCGGCCGAGTGGGGCTTCGACAACCCCGAGCTGTTCGCAGCGCTCAACTCCGCACGCGGCGTGCCGAACCTCGAGGAGCAGACCGCGCTCTACGAGCAGATCAACGAGCAGGTCGCCCAGTTCATCCCGGGCGTCCCGCTGGCCCACCCCGCCCCGACGCTCGCGTTCGATCCGCGCGTCGAGAGCTACCCGGCCAGTCCGGTCAACGACGAGGTGTTCACGGACATCGTCCTGACCGAGTGACGACGACCCGCTGATCCTCGCGGGGCGGGCCACCGCCTCGGGCGCGAGCCCGCCCCGCACTCCTCGACCGAAAGATTCCGCGTTGCTGCGAACCATCGGCCAACGGCTGCTTCTGCTGATCCCCACGCTCCTCGGGCTCAGCATCCTCCTCTTCCTCTGGGTCCGCGCCCTGCCCGGCGGCCCCGCCGTCGCCCTCCTCGGCGAGAAGGCGACCCCCGAGGCGATCGCCCGGATCAACGAGCTGTACGGCTTCAACCGGCCGATCCTCGAGCAGTACGCCACCTACATGGGGCGGTTGCTCACCGGCGACTTCGGGTCGTCGATCGAGACCGGGCGCCCCGTCGTCGAGGAGTTCCTCCGGCGCTTCCCGGCGACCGTCGAGCTCTCGATCGCCGCCCTGATCTTCGCCGTCGGCATCGGCATCCCGCTCGGGTACCTCGCCGCCCGCCACCACGGGAAGGTCAGCGATCACGTCGCTGTCGTGCTGAGCCTCGTCGGCGTCACGATCCCGGTGTTCTTCCTGGCGTTCATCCTCAAGTACGTCTTCGCCGTCCAGCTCGGCTGGCTGCCCTCGGACGGCCGCCAGGACCCGCGCATCGACGCGACCCACTACACGAACTTCTACGTGCTCGACGGTCTGCTCACCGGAGAGTTCGACGCCGCCTGGGATGCCGTCCTGCACCTCATCCTGCCGGCGCTCGCCCTCGGCACGATCCCGCTCGCGATCATCGTGCGCATCACCCGCGCCTCGGTGCTCGAGGTGCAGAATTCCGACTACGTGCGCACCGGCCGGGCCAAGGGCATCGCCCGCCGTACGCTCCGCGGCCGCTTCATCCTGCGCAACGCCATGCTGCCGGTCGCCACGACCGTCGGCCTGCAGGTCGGGCTGCTGCTGGCCGGGGCGATCCTGACCGAGACGGTGTTCGCGTTCCCCGGAATCGGCTCGTTCCTGGCCCGGGCCATCAGCGCCCGCGACTTCCCGGTGCTGCAGGGCTTCATCCTCTTCATCGCCGTCATCTACGCGCTCATCAACCTCATCGTCGATGTCTCGTACAGCCTGATCGATCCGAGAGTGAGGGTCTCATGAGCACCAACGCGCTCCCGCCCGCCCCCGGCGACGGACCCGCCACCGCCGTCGCCGAGCACGAGGTGCTCGAGGCCCGCACCGGCGGCGGGTTCTGGCACGACGTCTTCGCGCGCCTGCGCCGCAACCCGGTGGCCTGGATCGGCGCCGGCATCGTGCTGGTCTTCCTCCTCGTGGCGATCCTCGCACCCTGGCTCGCGCCCTACCCCGAGACGGCCCTCCCCGGCGCGCGCGAGGTCACCCCGACCCACATCCCCGGTCCCGGCGAGATCGCAGGCTTCCCGCTCGGCCTCGACCGCTTCGGCGGCGACGTGCTGTCGAAGCTCATCTGGGGTGCGCGGGCCTCGCTGCTCATCGGCGTCATCTCGACCGCGTTCGGTCTCGCCGGCGGCATGCTCCTGGGCCTGATCGCCGGCATGTTCGGGGGCTGGGTCGACACCGTCGTCATGCGGTTCGTCGACATCCTCCTGTCGGTCCCCAACCTGCTGCTCGCCGTCTCGATCGCGGCGATCCTCGGTCAGTCGCAGCTCGCGATCATGATCGCCATCGGAGCCTCGCAGGTGCCCATCTTCGCGCGCCTCCTGCGAGCGTCGATGCTGCAGCAGCGCAGTGCCGACTACATCCTGTCGGCGCAGACCCTCGGGCTCGGCCGCGGCAAGATCACGATGAGCCACGTGCTGCCCAACAGTCTCGGGCCCGTCATCGTCCAGGGGACGCTCACTCTCGCGACCGCCGTCATCGACGCCGCGGCGCTGTCGTTCCTCGGCCTCGGCGGCGGCGGAGCGGCGACCGCCGAGTGGGGCCGCATGCTCACCTACGCGCAGAACGAGCTCGCGATCGCCCCGTGGCTCGCGTTCCTCCCGGGCCTGTGCATCATGATCACCGCGCTCGGCTTCACGCTGCTCGGCGAATCGCTGCGCGAGGCCATGGACCCGCGCACCCGCGCCCGCTGACCCGGCCCGGGGTCGCGGCTCTGCGATACACCTGCAGGACCGGTGGGGCTGCTGTCGCCTCACCGGTCTTCGCTGGCTGCACCAGCCCCAGCGGTCCTACGGCTGTATCGCCGCCGGGCGCGACGGGGAGCCCTCGGGGTGGCAGGAGGCGCCGGGTCAGGAGGCGATGTCGAGCTCGTTGCCCGGGATAGAGGAGAGCAGCCGCCGCGTGTACGGGTCGCGCGGGTTGGTGAAGATCTCCTCGCTCGACGCCGCCTCGACGAGCGCTCCGTCCTTCATGACGCAGACGTAGTCCGAGATCAGGCGCACCACGGCCAGGTCGTGGGAGATGAAGAGGTAGCTCAGTCCGTACTCGCCCTGCAGGTCGCGCAGCAGCGTGAGGATCTGATCCTGCACGAGCACGTCGAGCGCAGACACCGGCTCGTCGCAGACGATCAGCTCGGGGTTCAGCGCGAGGGCACGCGCGATCGCGACGCGCTGACGCTGGCCGCCCGACAGCTCGGACGGGTAACGGCGCAGCATCGTCTGCGGCAGGGCGACGTCGTCGAGCAGCTTCCGCACGCGACCGGCGCGGTCCTTCGCGGTGCCGCGCTTGTAGAACTCCAGCGGCTCGGCGATGATCCGCTCGATCGTGAACATGGGGTTCAGCGACGAGTACGGGTCCTGGAAGATGGGCTGCACCCTCTGACGGAACTCGCGCAGCTGCGCACCCTTCAGCCCGGCGACATCCTGCCCCTCGAAGCGGATCGTCCCCGACGTCGGCTCGATCACCTTCAGCAGCATCCGGGCCGTCGTCGTCTTGCCCGATCCGGATTCGCCGACGATCGCGACCGTCTCGCCGCGCGGGATGGCGAGGGAGACGTCGCTCACGGCGGCGAAGTCGTCTTTGCGCCCGCGGATCTTGTACAGCTTCGTGAGGTTCTCGATCTCGACGATGTTGTCGCGCCGTGCCGCCGTCTCCGCAGGCGCGGCGGAGGCGGATGCCGCGCGGTCGGCCACCGCAGCCGGGGGCGGCGTCGCCCGGTAGGCCTCCGGGCGCAGGCGCACCGCCGCGACCGAGGGGGCCGCCTTGACCAGGGCCTGCGTGTAGGGCTGCTGCGGGTCCTCGAGGATCTGGCGGGCCGGACCTTGCTCGACGATCCGGCCGCGGTGCATGACGACGACGCGGGCGGCCCGCTCGGCGGCGAGGCCGAGGTCGTGGGTGATGAGCAGCACCGACGTGCCCAGCTCACCCGTCATCCGGCCGAGCTGATCGAGGATCGTCTTCTGCACCGTCACATCGAGGGCGCTCGTGGGCTCGTCGGCGATGAGCAGCCGCGGGTTGCACGCCAGCCCGATCGCGATGAGCGCGCGCTGCCGCATCCCGCCCGAGAACTCGTGCGGGTACTGCTTGGCGCGCTCGGCGGCATCCGGGAGGCCCGCGGCGGCGAGGGTCTCGACGACCTTGGCGTCGACGTCCTTCGAGGTGGCGAGGCCGTGCGCGAGCAGGGTCTCGGCGACCTGGGTGCCGATCTTCGACACGGGGTTGAGGTTCGACATGGGGTCCTGCGGCACGAGTCCGATCGACCCGCCGCGGATGCGGCGCAGCGTGCTCTCCGGTGCGCCTACGAGTTCTTCGCCGTCGAGGCGGATGCTGCCGCGCACGACGCGCCCGTTGCCGGGGAGGAGCCCGATCACGGCCATCGCCGTCGTCGACTTGCCCGAGCCCGATTCGCCGACGATCGCGACCGTCTCGCCCGCTGAGATCTCGAGGTCGACGCCTTCGACCGCGTGCACCGGGCCCTCGAGCGTGCGGAAGTCGACGGCCATGTCGCTCACCCGCAGCAGGGGAGTGGAGGAGTCTGCCATTGGCCCATCCTGCCTGCCCGCGGCGCCGAGCGCACCGTGTCGGGCCCACACGTTACATCGACGTAACGCCGGCCCGTCGTGTCGCGTCGTGTCTCGGACCGGGTGTCCTCGCGCCGTGGACAGGCTGAGCCGCCCCGGGGTGCCGTTCGCGGGGCTGGTGAAGGTGTTCAGCCTGTCGACGGCACAGCCGGGTACGGCGGCGCGGGCTAGCGTTGGTCCATGGACCTCAACGCAGACCTGGGCGAGACGGTCGAGGGTGTCGCAACGGCGGACGACGCCGCGATGTTCGCCCTCGTGTCGAGCGCGTCGATCGCCTGCGGCGGGCATGCCGGCGACGCGGCGTCGATGCGGACAGCCGTGGCCGGAGCGGCTGCCGCCCGCGTCGCGGTCGGGGCCCACCCCTCCTATCTCGACCGGGCCGGGTTCGGGCGGGTGCGGGTCGCCGTCGAGCCTGACGTGCTGCGGCCGCAGGTCGTCGCGCAACTGCGTGCGCTCGCCGCGGCGGGCGGCGACATCCGCTACGTCAAGCCGCACGGGGCGCTGTATCACGCCGCGACCGAGGATGCCGCGACCGCGCGAGCCGTCGCCGCTGCGGTGGCAGACCTGTCGGCCGAGCTCGGCCGGCCGGTCCCGGTGCTGGGTCTCGGTGGTGCGATCGCGTCGGCAGCGTCTGATGCCGGCCTGCCGTTCCACCGCGAGGCCTTCCTCGACCGCGGCTATCGCGCCGACGGCTCGCTGGTCCCGCGCGGGGCTCCCGGCGCCCTGCTCGACGACCCGGGCCTCGTCGCCGAGCGTGCCCTGCGCCTCGCGTCCGAGGGGGTCGTGGTCGCGGTCTCGGGCGAGACGGTGCACACCGACGCGACATCGCTCTGCGTGCACGGCGATTCCCCCGGTGCCGTCGCGATGGCTCGCGCGGTGCGGTCGGCGCTCGATGCCGCGGGGATCGAGGTGCGCTCGCCGTGGTGACCGTCAGGCCCGCTTCGCCGGCAGGATCGCGCAGACGGGGTCGCCGTGGGCGTGCCGAACCCGGGACGCCGGCATGAGGATGCTGCCGATGGGGCCCGACGCGGTGCTCGTCGAGGTCTCGGACCTGGCGGAGGTGATGGCGCTGCACGCGCGACTCACCGCTGCGCCGCCGGCGGGCGTCATCGACGTCGTGCCCGCGGCCGCGACGGTCCTCGTCCGCGTCGATCCCGTCGCGCTGTCCCTCGCCGCGGCCCGCACCTGGGTCTCGACCGCTGCGTCTTCAGCGGCGCCGCCGGCATCCGCCCCCGCGCCCGTGACGCTGCCGATCCGGTACGACGGCGACGACTTCGGCGACCTCGCTGCGGCGCTCGGCGTCAGTCCCGAGGCGCTCGCGGCCCGCCATGCCGCGACGGACTGGACGGTCGCCTTCACGGGCTTCGCCCCCGGGTTCGGTTATCTCGTCGGTGCGGGCTGGGATCTCGACATCCCGCGCCGGACCTCGCCGCGGACGAGGGTGCCGGCGGGGTCTGTCGGTCTGGCCGGGGCCTTCTCGGGCGCGTACCCCCGCGAGACCCCGGGAGGGTGGCAGCTCATCGGCACGACGGACGCGCCGCTGTTCGATCCGGATGCCGCCCAGCCCGCGCTCCTCGTTCCCGGTGGCGCGGTGCGATTCGATCCCGCGCGCGCCCGCGCCGTCGGGTCGGATGGCGCCCTGCCCGGTCGCACCGCGTCGCCGACTGCGGGGGAGCCGGGCGCCCGCTCGGAGCCTGTCACCGCTCCCGGCGGCATCCGCGTCATCTCGCCGGGCCCGCAGGCGACGATTCAGGATGCCGGCCGCTCGGGTCGTGCCGCCGAGGGCGTCGGCGCGGCGGGCGCGGCCGACCCCGCCGCCTGGGCGCTCGCCAACCGTCTCGTCGGCAATCGTGACGGGGCGGCCGCGATCGAGATCGCCGTGGGCGGTTTCCGGGCCGTGGCGGAACGCGATCTGACGGTGGTCGTGACGGGCGCGTGGGCGCGGGTCGAGATCGACGGCCGGACTGGTGACCCGTACGTCGTGCATGCGTGGCCCGCCGGGGCCGAGCTGCGCCTCGACGGATTCCTCGCGGGCACCCGCGCCTACCTGGCGGTGCGCGGCGGATGGGACATCGTCCCCGTTCTGGGCTCGCGGTCGACCGACACGCTCTCGGGGCTCGGCCCGCCGCCGCTTCGGCCGGGTGACGTCGTCGCCGCCGGACGCGAGACCGCCGGACCGGTCCCCGCGCTGCCGCTGCATCCGTGGGGTCTGCCGCCGACGGGCACGGATGCCGTTCCCCTCGACATCCCGTTCACGACCGGCCCGCGCGCGGACTGGCTCACCTCTTCGTCCCGCCGCCTGCTCGCCGAGGCGACCTGGGTCGTGTCGGCTGCGGCCGACCGGGTCGGCATCCGCCTGGAAGGGCCACGCCTCGAACGCGCGCGCGGCGAGGAACTGGCGAGCGAGGGGACGGTGCCGGGGGCGATCCAGGTTCCGCCGGCCGGCCAGCCCGTCGTGTTCGGAGTCGACGCGCCCGTGACGGGCGGGTACCCGGTCGTGGGTGTCGTGACACCGACGGGCCGGAGCCGGCTCGCGCAGGCCCGCCCCGGCGATCGCGTGCGGTTGCGTCCGACGGTTCGAGGTGCGGGTACCGCTCAGCGAGGCTGATTCGTCAAGGGGGAGAACTCCCCGTGTCAAGACCCCGTGCGGATGCGGCGGGTCCCCTAGCGTCGAAGCCATGACTCGCACCAAGACCACCACGTCCGCCGCGCTGCTCGTCTCCGCGGCTCTTCTCCTCGCCGGATGCGGCGGGCAGTCGGGCGACACCGCGGCGCCGGGGGACGCCGGCGCGTCGTCCGCCCCCTCGTCCTCGTCCTCGTCGTCGTCCGCTCCGGCCGCCAGCGCGCCCGATGTCGCGCCCGCGTCGGGCGAGATGATCACCGGAACGGGCTACAGCTTCTCTGTGCCCGAGGGCTGGGCGATCCCCGAGCAGCAGCTCCCCGGCATGGAGAAGGTCGACGTCTTCGTCGCCGATCTCTCCGACCCCTCGGCGACGTTCGCCGACAACGTCAACGTCGTGCTCTCGCCGGCGCCGCAGGCGATCTCCGCCGACGACGTCGAGAAGTACGGCGTCGAGGAGCTCGAGGGGCAGGCGGGCGCGACCGACGTCGCCGTCCAGGAGCGCACCTCGATCGCCGGCGGCGAGTCGGCCCACATCTCGGCATCCGTCACGCAGCAGGACGTCACCTACAACGTCGACCAGTTCTACCCGTCGCACGACGACCAGACCTACGTCGTGACCTTCTCGTTCAGCCCCGACGTCTCGGAGGCCGACCGCGCGGCGGTCTACGACGCGGTCCTCGCATCGTGGGCGTGGGCCTGATCCGCACGTCCGCAACGCGCCGTCCGCTCTCGCAGCGGGCGGCGCGTTGCCGTGTCAAGGGGAGTGCCGGCGCGACGGATTCGCCTAGCGTGTGATGCATGATGCGCTCCCGGATCGCTCCGATCGCCGCCGCGCTCATCTCGGCGGCGCTGCTGCTCGCGGCGTGCGACGCGCGGCCGGGCGGGATCGGCGGGGCCTCCGGGTCCTCCGCCCCCGGCTCGGCATCGGCGACTCCGACGCCCACCGCGACCTCGTCGAGCGACGCCGCCCCCGGCGAGACGGTACGAGGGACCGGATACAGCTTCGCCGTGCCGGCTGGCTGGGCGGTGCCCGCCGAGGACCCGACGGGCGGGCAGGTCGACGTATTCGTCTCGGAGTCCGCCGACGCCGACGGTCGGTACATCAGCGTGGTCGTCTCTCCCGGCGTCATCACGCCGGCCGATGTCGAGGCCGACGGGGCCGCGAGCCTCGAGGCGGTCGGGGCCACCGACGTCTCGCTGGAGGATCGTGTCGACATCGCGGGCAGCGAGTCGGCCCACCTCGTGGCGACGCTCGCGCAGGACGGCGCGGAGACGCTGATCGACCAGTACTACGCGACGCAGGACGAGCAGACCTTCGTCATCACCATCGCGTCTCCGGCCGACACCACCGACGACGATCGACGTCGCCTCGCGGACACGGTGCTCTCGAGCTGGGCCTGGGAGTGACCCACGACCTCGGGTGGCGCGCATTTATACCGCAGCATCCGGGGGTCGTCAAGGATTGCGCTGGACATGGCGCGTCGCGACGCCTATAGTTGGTAGTTGCGCTCCCGTCCCCCTTGCCCTCATATGGTGGTCGGCTTGTGCTCTGCGCGATTCCGCCCCGTCCGACGGCGTGAGACGCGAGAGCTCGGACCGGGAGCACTCCACCTGACGACAAGGAACCGGCCCCACCCGGGCCACGGAGGTAATCCCCTTGGCTGCTGCGAGCAACGCATCCACCACCACCCCCAAGAACGGCCGCGGCGCTTCCCGCCTCTCGTTCGCGAAGATCTCCGACAAGCTGACGGTCCCCGACCTGCTGGCGCTGCAGACGGAGTCTTTCGACTGGCTCGTCGGCAACGACGCCTGGAAGGCCCGCCTCGCCGAGGCGCAGGCCGCCGGCCGCACCGACGTCGCCCTCCAGAGCGGCCTCGAGGAGATCTTCGAGGAGATCTCGCCCATCGAGGACCTCGGCGAGACGATGCAGCTCTCGTTCACCAACCCGTACCTCGAGCCCGAGAAGTACTCCATCGAGGAGTGCAAGGAGCGCGGCAAGACCTACGCGGCCCCGCTCTACGTCGAGGCCGAGTTCATGAACCACCTCACCGGTGAGATCAAGACCCAGACGGTCTTCATGGGCGACTTCCCGCTCCAGACCGGCAAGGGCACCTTCATCATCAACGGCACCGAGCGCGTCGTCGTGTCGCAGCTCGTCCGTTCGCCCGGTGTCTACTTCGACAAGACGCCCGACAAGACCTCCGACAAGGACATCGTCTCGGCGCGCGTCATCCCCTCGCGCGGCGCATGGCTCGAGTTCGAGATCGACAAGCGCGACCAGGTCGGCGTCCGCATCGACCGCAAGCGCAAGCAGTCGGTCACCGTCTTCCTCAAGGCCCTGGGCCTGACCAGCGAAGACATCATGGCGGAGTTCGCCGGGTACGACTCGATCGAGGAGACCCTCGCGAAGGACACGATCCTCACCAAGGAGGACGCGCTCCGCGACATCTACCGCAAGCTGCGCCCGGGCGAGCAGGTCGCCGCCGAGGCAGCGCGCGCGCTCCTCGACAACTTCTACTTCAACGCCAAGCGCTACGACCTCGCCAAGGTCGGCCGGTACAAGATCAACCAGAAGCTGGGTCTCGACACCCCGATCGAGGAGTCGGTGCTCACCGTCGCCGACATCGTCGCGACCATCAAGTACCTGGTCCGTCTGCACCGCGGCGACGCCACGTTCGACGGCATCCGCGACGGCAAGCCCGCCGAGATCCGCCTCGACACCGACGACATCGACAACTTCGGCAACCGTCGTATCCGCGCCGTCGGCGAGCTCATCCAGAACCAGGTCCGCACCGGTCTCTCGCGCATGGAGCGCGTCGTCCGCGAGCGCATGACCACGCAGGACATCGAGGCCATCACGCCGCAGACCCTGATCAACGTGCGCCCCGTCGTCGCCGCGATCAAGGAGTTCTTCGGAACCTCACAGCTGTCGCAGTTCATGGACCAGAACAACCCGCTCGCGGGTCTGACCCACAAGCGCCGCCTGTCGGCGCTGGGCCCCGGTGGTCTGTCGCGTGAGCGCGCCGGCGTCGAGGTCCGCGACGTCCACCCCTCGCACTACGGCCGCATGTGCCCGATCGAGACGCCGGAAGGCCCGAACATCGGTCTGATCGGCTCGCTCGCCTCGTTCGCGCGCATCAACGCGTTCGGCTTCATCGAGACCCCGTACCGTCGTGTCGTCGACGGCAAGGTCACCGACGAGATCGACTACCTCACCGCCAGCGAGGAGAACGACTACGTCGTCGCGCAGGCCGGTGTCGAGCTCAACAAGGACGGCTCGTTCGTGGCCGACCGCGTCCTCGCCCGCCGCGGTAAGGGCGGCGAGGTCGACCTCTTCCCGAACGAGGAGATCGGCTACATGGACGTCTCGCCGCGCCAGATGGTGTCGGTGGCGACCTCGCTCATCCCCTTCCTCGAGCACGACGACGCGAACCGCGCCCTCATGGGTGCGAACATGCAGCGTCAGGCCGTGCCGCTGCTGCGCAGCGACTCGCCGCTGGTCGGAACCGGTATGGAGGGCTACGCCGCGATCGACGCCGGTGACGTCATCACCGCGCAGAAGGCGGGTGTCGTCTCCGAGGTCTCGGCCGACGTCGTCACCGTGCAGCTCGACGAGGGCGGCACGCAGGACTACTTCCTCCGCAAGTTCGACCGCTCGAACCAGGGCACGTCGTACAACCAGCGCGTCGTGGTCTCGGCCGGTGAGCGCGTCGAGGTCGGCGAGGTCATCGCCGACGGCCCCGCGACCGAGAACGGCGAGCTCGCGCTCGGCAAGAACCTCCTCGTCGCGTTCATGACGTGGGAGGGCCACAACTTCGAGGACGCGATCATCCTCAGCCAGGAGCTCGTGAAGAACGACACGCTCTCCTCGATCCACATCGAGGAGTACGAGGTCGACGCCCGCGACACCAAGCTCGGCAAGGAGGAGATCACCCGTGACCTCCCCAACGTCGCGCCCGACCTGCTGAAGGACCTCGACGAGCGCGGCATCATCCGCATCGGCGCCGAGGTGCGTCCCGGCGACATCCTCGTCGGCAAGGTCACGCCCAAGGGTGAGACCGAGCTGTCGGCCGAGGAGCGTCTGCTCCGCGCGATCTTCAACGAGAAGAGCCGCGAGGTCCGCGACACGTCGCTGAAGGTCCCCCACGGTGAGCAGGGCACCATCATCGCCGTCAAGGAGTTCAACGCCGAGGACGGCGACGACGAGCTCGGCTCGGGCGTCAACCGCCGCGTCGTGGTCTACATCGCCCAGAAGCGCAAGATCACCGAGGGCGACAAGCTCGCAGGCCGCCACGGCAACAAGGGTGTCATCGCGAAGATCCTCCCCGTCGAGGACATGCCCTTCCTCGCCGACGGCACGCCGGTCGACGTCGTGCTCAACCCGCTCGGCATCCCGGGTCGAATGAACTTCGGCCAGGTCCTCGAGCTGCACCTCGGCTGGATCGCCGCGCAGGGCTGGAAGGTCGAGGGCAACCCCGAGTGGGCCGAGCGCCTGCCCGAGATCGCTCGCGAGGCCGCTCCCGGCACGAAGGTCGCCACCCCGGTGTTCGACGGCGCGTTCGAGTCCGAGATCGCAGGGCTCCTCGACTCGACGAACCTCACCCGCGACGGTGAGCGTCTCATCGACTCCTCGGGCAAGACGAAGCTGTTCGACGGTCGCTCCGGCGAGCCGTTCCCGGCTCCGATCTCGGTCGGCTACATGTACATCCTGAAGCTCCACCACCTCGTCGATGACAAGATCCACGCGCGTTCGACGGGCCCGTACTCGATGATCACCCAGCAGCCGCTCGGTGGTAAGGCGCAGTTCGGTGGCCAGCGCTTCGGTGAGATGGAGGTGTGGGCCCTCGAGGCCTACGGCGCCGCGTACGCCCTCCAGGAGCTCCTGACGATCAAGTCCGACGACATCGTCGGTCGCGTGAAGGTCTACGAGGCCATCGTCAAGGGCGAGAACATCCAGGAGCCCGGCATCCCCGAGTCGTTCAAGGTGCTCATGAAGGAGATGCAGTCGCTCTGCCTGAACGTCGAGGTCCTCTCGGCCGACGGCACCGAGGTCAACCTCCGCGACACCGATGACGAAGCCTTCCGCGCAGCGGAGGAGCTCGGCATCAACATCTCCAGCCGCTTCGAGTCCTCGTCGATCGACGAGATCTGAACCGGCCAGGCAACGAACAGAATTCCGACACAGGAGAATCAGTGCTCGAGTCACACACCTTCGATCAGCTTCGCATCGGCCTGGCCACTGCTGACGACATCCGTCGTTGGTCCTTCGGCGAGGTCAAGAAGCCCGAAACCATCAACTACCGCACGCTCAAGCCCGAGAAGGACGGCCTCTTCGGCGAGCAGATCTTCGGCCCCTCCCGCGACTGGGAGTGCGCCTGCGGAAAGTACAAGCGCGTCCGCTTCAAGGGCATCGTCTGCGAGCGCTGCGGCGTCGAGGTCACCAAGTCCTCGGTCCGTCGTGAGCGCATGGGCCACATCGAGCTCGCCGCTCCCGTGACCCACATCTGGTACTTCAAGGGCGTGCCCTCGCGCCTCGGGTACCTGCTCGACATGGCGCCGAAGGACCTCGAGAAGGTCATCTACTTCGCCGCGTACATGGTCATCTCGGTCGATGAGGATGCGCGCCACCGCGACCTCCCCACGCACGAGAACAACCTCCGCCTCGAGATCAAGAACCTCGGTGACCGCCGTGACGCCCGCGTGGCGACGCGTCTGGCCAAGCTGGAGGAGGAGCTCGCGACCCTCGAGGCCGACGGCGCCAAGGCCGACCAGAAGAAGAAGGCCAAGGACTCCGCCGAGAAGGACATGGCGACGGTCCGCAAGAACTTCGACGAGCAGATCTCGCGCCTCGAGCGGGTGTGGGAGGAGTTCCGCTCCCTCGAGGTCGGCCAGCTCAAGCAGGAGGACGACGTCTTCCACGAGCTGCAGGACCGCTTCGGCCAGTACTTCGAGGCCTACATGGGCGCCGAGGGCATCCAGCGTCGCCTCGCGGCGTTCGACCTGGCCGCCGAGGCCGACTCGCTGCACCTGCAGATCTCCGAGGGCAAGGGCCAGCGCAAGATCCGTGCGATCAAGCGCCTCAAGGTCGTCAACTCGTTCCTGCAGACCGGCATGTCGCCGGCCTCGATGGTGCTCGACGTCGTCCCGGTGATCCCGCCGGAGCTGCGTCCGATGGTTCAGCTCGACGGTGGCCGCTTCGCGACCTCCGACCTCAACGACCTGTACCGCCGCGTGATCAACCGCAACAACCGTCTGCGTCGTCTGATCGACCTCGGGGCTCCCGAGATCATCGTCAACAACGAGAAGCGGATGCTGCAGGAGGCCGTCGACGCGCTCTTCGACAACGGCCGCCGTGGTCGCCCCGTCACCGGAACCGGCAACCGTGCGCTGAAGTCGCTGTCCGACATGCTCAAGGGCAAGCAGGGACGTTTCCGTCAGAACCTGCTCGGAAAGCGCGTCGACTACTCGGGTCGTTCGGTCATCATCGTCGGACCCCAGCTGAAGCTGCACCAGTGCGGTCTGCCCAAGCAGATGGCCCTCGAGCTCTTCAAGCCGTTCGTCATCAAGCGCCTGATCGACCTCGGTCACTCGCAGAACATCAAGGCGGCCAAGCGTGCCGTCGAGCGCACGCGTCCCGAGGTCTGGGACGTGCTCGAGGAGATCATCCGCGAGCGTCCCGTGCTGCTCAACCGTGCACCCACCCTGCACCGCCTGGGCATCCAGGCCTTCGAGCCCCAGCTCGTCGAGGGCAAGGCGATCCAGCTGCACCCGCTCGTCTGCGCCGCGTTCAACGCGGACTTCGACGGTGACCAGATGGCCGTCCACCTGCCGCTCTCGGTCGAGGCGCAGGCCGAGGCCCGCATCCTGATGCTCGCGTCGAACAACATCCTCAAGCCCTCGGACGGCCGTCCGGTCACCCTGCCCTCGCAGGACATGATCATCGGTCTGCACCACCTGACCACGGTCATCGAGGGTGCCAAGGGCGAGGGCCGCGTGTTCGGCTCGGTCGGCGAGGCGATCCTGGCGAAGGACGAGGGCACCCTCGACCTGCAGGCCAAGGTCCGCATCCGCATCCCGGGTCTCGCGTTCCTCGAGGGCGACGCCCCCGAGGGCTACGAGCGCCACGGTCTGGTCGACGCGTCGCTCGGACAGGCGATCTTCAACGACACCCTGCCCAAGGGCTACCCGTTCGTCCGCGAGCAGGCCGACAAGGGCAAGCTGTCGCAGATCGTCAACAAGCTGGCCGAGGAGTACCCCAAGACCGAGGTCGCGGCATCCCTCGACCGGATCAAGGACGCCGGCTTCCACTGGGCGACCCGCTCGGGCGTCACGGTGGCGCTCAGCGACGTCCTGACGCCGCCGAACAAGGCCGAGATCATCTCGAAGTACGAGAAGCTCGCCTCGAAGGTCCAGGGCCAGTTCGAGAAGGGTCTCGTGACCGACGCCGAGCGTCGTCAGGAGCAGATCAAGATCTGGACCGAGGCGACCGACGAGGTCCAGGCCGCCATGAAGGCGAACTTCCCCGCCGAGAACACCATCAACCGCATGGTCTCGTCGGGCGCCCGTGGTAACTGGCTGCAGATCCGTAACATCGCCGGTATCCGAGGCCTGGTCAACAACACCAAGGGTGAGATCATGCCGCGTCCGATCATCTCCTCGTACCGCGAGGGGCTGTCGGTGGCGGAGTACTTCACCGCGACGCACGGTGCCCGTAAGGGTCTGGCCGACACCGCTCTGCGTACCGCCGACTCGGGTTACCTGACCCGTCGTCTGGTGGACGTCTCGCAGGACGTCATCATCCGCGAGGACGACTGCGGCACGTCGAAGGGCCTCGAGCTCCCGATCGCCGCACCCGGTGCCGACGGCGCCCTCATCAAGGACGCCAACGTCGAGAACTCGGTGTTCGCCCGTACCCTCGCCGCAGACGCCGTCTCGCCCTCGGGCGAGGTGCTGGCCGCGGCCGGTGACGACGTGGGCGACGTGCTGATCAACAAGCTCGTCGAGGGCGGGGTGACCTCCATCAAGGTGCGCTCGGTCCTGACCTGCGACTCGGCCGTGGGTGTCTGCGCGAAGTGCTACGGCCGTTCGCTGGCCACCGGCAAGATCGTCGACATCGGCGAGGCGGTCGGCATCATCGCCGCCCAGTCGATCGGTGAGCCCGGTACCCAGCTGACGATGCGTACCTTCCACACCGGTGGTTCGGCCTCGGCCGACGACATCACGCAGGGTCTGCCCCGCGTGCAGGAGCTCTTCGAGGCCCGTACCCCCAAGGGTGCGTCGCCGATCGCGGAGGCCAGCGGCCGCATCACGATCGACGAGACCGAGAAGGCCAAGAAGGTCATCATCACGCCCGACAACGGCGACGAGCCCTTCGTCTACCCGGTGCTGAAGCGTGCGACGCTCCTCGTCGAGGACGGGCAGCACGTCGAGGTCGGCGACCCGCTGCAGGTGGGCACGCTCGACCCGAAGGACATCATGCGCGTGCAGGGTGCCCGCGAGGTGCAGAAGTACCTCGTCGGCGGCGTGCAGGGCGTCTACCGCTCGCAGGGTGTGCCGATCCACGACAAGCACATCGAGGTCATCGTCCGTCAGATGCTGCGGAAGGTCACCGTGGTCGACCACGCCGACACGACGCTGCTCCCGGGTGAGCTGGTGGACTTCAAGAAGTACCAGCAGATCAACCGCGAGGCCGTGGCCGAGGGCAAGCGTCCCGCGTCGGGCCGCCCCGAGCTGATGGGTATCACGAAGGCGTCGCTCGCGACCGAATCGTGGCTGTCGGCCGCGTCGTTCCAGGAGACCACCCGCGTCCTCACGCAGGCGGCCATGGAGGGCAAGAGCGACCCGCTCGTCGGCCTCAAGGAGAACGTCATCATCGGAAAGCTCATCCCCGCCGGAACGGGCCTTGCGAAGTACCGCAATGTGGCCGTCGAGGCGACGGAGGAGGCGAAGAGCGAGCGGTACCCCAACCGCATCTTCGCGTCGGACGGTGCGTACAGCGACGCCGACCTGAGCTACGTCGACTTCGACAGCTTCTCCACCGACGGCGACTTCACCAGCTACAACTGATCGATCGCTGATCTCGCGAAGGGCCCCGGGCATGTCCCGGGGCCCTTCGTCGTGTCGGTGGGCGAGAGCGCTGCCCGCCGGATTAGCGTGGAGACGTGGCACGGATCGGTGGTCGGAATGTCGTCTTCGCGTGGATCGTCGGGGTCCTCTGCGCGGGCGTCATTGGGGTGCTGGCAGTGCTGACCGTGCCGCTCGTGTCGACGGGCATGGGACTGCTCGGCGGCAGCGGAGCGGGCGCCGGCGGTGAGGCCGCTGCGGCGGACGGCCCGCAGGAGTGTCGGGATCTGTACCCCGAGGCGCTCTGGGTGACCCTCCAGTACGCCCCCGGCGCGAAGCTCGAGCAGTCGCAGGACGCCCCCGTGTCGACCGCCGTGGCCCTCGTCGAGGCGCTCGCGCCCGAGGTGCGCTTCACCTGCAGCTGGACCTCCGACGCGGGGTCGATCTCGACCACGGTCGGAGCGGTGGGGACGGATGCCGGTTCGATCGCGGCATCCGCGCTGCCCGCTCAGGGCTTCACGTGCGACGAGCGCGGCGCGCGCACGCTCTGCTCGCGCACCGCCGGCGACCTCGTCGAGACGATCGAGGCAGGGGGAGGGCGCTGGGTGTCGACGTCGCAGTCGGCGTGGCATCCCGAGCAGTACGCCAGCCGGGTCGGAAACGCGGTCTTCACGTCGGGCGATTGACCTCGTTGCGCGCCCGGTCGCCCCGGGTCGTGCGACCCCTCAGGGAGCGGGTGTGGCCGCCCCCGCCGGCCACACCGAGGCGATGATGCCGGTCGTGTACCCCTCGGGGGCGAGGTGCGAGAACTGGGTGTCGATGAGCACGCCGTCGCGGAAGAAGAGCGTCCGTCCGTCGGTGACGGGGTAGCGCGCGTTCTGCCAGGTCTTCTCGCAGCGCACGCCGCCCGCCGGCTCGTAGCAGGTGAACCCGATCTCGGTGAGCTCGTTGAAGAAGTCGATCACCGGGTTGCGCTCGGCGTAGGCGATCGTGGTCTCGATCTTCGCGGTGTCGGCGGCCGGGTCGGCCCAGACGCAGCGCAGCGACCCGTCCGGAAGCGACCCGCTCTCACCGAAGGCCGCGTCGTTCAGCGGCACCGACGCGAGCGCGGCGCGTGCGGGGGCGCCCAGGATGCCGGCGCAGTCGCGGGGGAGGACCGTCGTCGAGACGACAGAGCCGGATGCCGTCGGCGGCGGGCCGCCCGCTTCGGCGGAGACCGTCATGGCCGGGGTCGGGCTGGGGGCATCTGCGGACGCGCTCGTATCGGGTGCCGGCCCGGCGGCGGTCCCCGGTTCCGGGGCGCATCCCGCGAGCAGTGCGGCCGCGATGAGGAGAGCGGCCGGCGCGAGGCGGGGAAGGGCGCGCGAGGTCATGGCACGACGATACGTCCGCCCGCACGCACGGGTGCGCAGACACGTCGGCACGCCTGCGCGGCACGCCCGCATCGCCGGGATATCCTCGCCTCTGCGGCGGCACCGGCCACCGCGTGAGGAGCACATCGCATGAGCGACCCCAAGTACGGCGAGCCGGTCGAAGAGCCGAAGCCGGTGGACGACGTCGTGGGCAGCGCCCGGGCCGGGCTCGCCGACGCCGAGGCGTCGCGCGATGCGGTCTCGGCCGACGACTGGGATGCCGCCTACGCCGGTTCCGGAACTCTCCCCGAGCGGTCCGCGAGCGCCGACGCCTCGACCGACCGACCCGTCGCCGACGGAGCGACCTCCGACGCGGATGCCGCTCGGATCGATGCCGCCGCAGCGCGCGACGAGCGCACCGACACCGTCGGCTCATCGTCGGACGATGCGTGGAACTCGCCGAGCGAGTGGGACACCCCGCGCGACGCCGAGGCGGATGCTGCGGCGACGACTGACCGGGATGCCGCCGCGGGCGGGGCAGCAGGCGCCGCCGCCGCTACGACCGCCGCGGGCGGAGCAGCCGCGAGCGACACCGCCACGCGCGCCTACCGTGCCGATGACACCGACGCCGGCGCCACGCGCACCGTGAGCGCGAGCGAGCCCGTCGCCGAGACGCCGGCGGCTGCGGCCCCGAGCCCGCAGCCGATCTTCGTCCAGGCCCCCGAGGCGCCGACTCCGCGGGGCAACCGTGGAGCGGCCGGCGCCATCGGCCTCCTGGCGGCCATCGCCTTCGCGCTGATCTACCTCGGCGCGGCCCTGGGCATCGACGCCGTACGCGGCGAGGTGACGACGGCCAACATCGGCGATCAGGCCCTCGCAGCCGCCACCTCGTGGTGGTTCTGGGTTCCCGTCGTGGTGTTCTTCCTCGCCTTCTGGATCCTGGGCGCGTTCATCAACCGCGGCCGCTGGGGCCTGTGGGTCCTCCTCGGACTCCTCGTGGGCCTCGCGTCATACGCGGGGCACATCGCCGGACAGCTCTTCCAGGCGCCGTTCTGGACGATCGCCCCGAGCCAGGCCCTGACCATCGTCGGAGAGCAGGCGTTCGCGCCGCTCGCACTCGTCGCTCTGGTCGCGGGTCGCGAGCTGACGATCTGGTTCGGCGCGTGGGTCGCCGCCCGCGGACGCCGAGTCACCGAGCTCAACGCCGAGGCGCAGCGCGAGTACGAGCGCACCCTCGAGGCGGGGCCTCAGCTGCACCGCTACTGATGTCCACCCCCTCCGGCGGGATGCGCCCCGGGCTCGCCACCGCATTCGCGGTCGTGGGCTTCGGGGCGCTCGCCATCTGCGGCCTCGGCATCCTGAGCCTGGTGACCGGCCAGGACGTCGTCGCCGTCCGCGGTCTCGGGCCGATCCCGGGCGCCGTCGGCTTCGGCGCCGCGGTCATCGCGATCGCTGCCACGCTGGCCACCGTGCTGCGGGTGCCGCGCCCCTCGTACGCGATCTCGGTTCCGGTGGGCATCGTCGCGCTGCTGTCGTACCTCGCCGGCCTGGTCGTGGCCGCGCTGCTCGTCGGGGTCGACGCGGCGCGAGCCCTGGCCGCGGCCGGCGGTTTCGCGGTCTCCTGGTTCGGCGTGCTCCTCGTCGCCGCGGCGGCGATCTCGGGCTGGACGGCCGTCGCGCTGGTCCGCACGCGCGCGACGCCGCCACGGTGGGCCTGGGAACGCGACGAGGACGAATGACGCGAAATCCCGGACCGACCGGCTCGGATCGGTCACAATAGGCCCGTGGAGCGGTCGCTCGAGACCCAGGTCAGCCAGGCGGTGGATGCCTGGCTGCGCTGGCTGCCGCGCTGGCAGCCAGCGACGCACCGAGGGCGCATCGCTCCCTGCCGTCGCTGCATCGGTTCGCCGGTGCTGTCGGCGGTGGGTCTCGGGTCGGACGTCCCGCACGGCGTGCAGCACGGACTCTCCACACGCATGAAGGCGATCGTGGATGCCGCCGTCGCCGAGTACACCTCGCGCAACCTGCCGATGCTGCAGGCCGAGCTCGACCAGCAGGCCGCACGCAACCGCGCGCGTACGTACCGGCCCTCCGAAGGGCTCGAGCCCGAGTTCGACGGCCTGCCGCTCGATCCGGAACCGGTGGCCGGGGCGCCGTTCCTCTTCACCATCTCCGGCCTCGCGCAGGAGTCCGACGACGCCGTGCCCGAACTGCCGCCGCTCAGCAGCGAGGCGAAAGCCGCCCTGCGGCAGGAGGTCGGTCTCGCCGACGACTACGCCAACATGATCGGGCGCGAGGTCTGCGCGGTGCTGCTGCACCACCGGCTGCGCGTGCAGGCCGCCGTCGCGCAGCATGTCGAGCCCCAGATCGAGGCGATGCTCGCCGAGCTCACGCGGTCGCTCGATGCGCCCTTCGAGCCCGGCGCGGAGCGCGGCGGTGAACCGTGACGGCGGTGACGGGGCGTCACGGGCCCTATCGTGGGATGCGATGACCACCTCCGGCAACGAATCGCTCCTCATCCTGCTCGTCGTCCTCTCGACGGTGCTGGGTGCGGTCCTCTATGTCTGGACGGCGCTGGCGCTGGCCGGGCTCTTCCGCAAGACCGACGAGGAGCCGTGGCAGGGGTGGGTGCCGCTGCTGAACATCGCGGTGGTGCTGCGCATCGGCGGCTTCAGCCCGTGGCTCGTCCTCATCGGCCTCGTCCCGGTGCTCGGGCCGCTCGCGGTGTACGTGCTGCTGGTGATGGCGGCGCACCGCATCGGCCGCGGCTTCGGCGCCGGTCCCGGCATGACGGTGCTCGCCGCACTGCTCTTCGTCGTGTGGGCCAGCATCCTCGGTCTCGGTCCCGCCCGCTGGCGGGGCGAGCAGGCCGCCGAGGTCACGGCGCCGCCGTGGGTCTTCACCCCGCCGCTGTCCGAGTCGGATCCGGAGCGCGACGCGCAGTTCCGCCCGGCCCGCTCTCCCGAGCCGGCGGCGCCGCCGACGCTGGCGAGCCCGACCCTGTCGGCACGTCACTTCAGCCCCGAGCCGCATGCCGCCAGCGGTGAGGCCGATGCGGCCGCCGTGCCCGAGCGCGAAGAGGCGCCGACCGACCTGCAGCCGTCGCCGTGGGCGCCGCCGTCGCCGTTCGCCCCCGCCGCGACCACCCCCGACGTTTCCGCGCCGGCACCCGATCGCAGCCGGTCGGCGACCGAGCCCGCCGTCGAGCCGGCCGCTCCGGACGTTCACCCGGTCGAGCCGGAACCCGCGGCCGAGCCCGCCGCGGCATCCTCTCCTGAGCAGCAGCCCGACGACGCCCCGGCGCAGCCCGAGGCCCGGCCCGCGTTCTCGGAGCCGGCCCCGAGGGAGGCGCGCGAGCCGATCCTGCGCGAACCCGCCCCGCAGGTCGAGACGCGGCCCGATGAGGATGCCGCCATCCGCGACGCGGACGCCGACGAAGACGGATCCGACGACGCGCGCTGGCCGTCCGAGATCGACGACGTCTCGGCGATCTCGCCGTCGCCGTTCCCGTCGCGGGCGGCATCCGATCGTCCCGGTGTGGTCCCGTCGTTCGCCGACCCCGACTCCGCGTCCGGCTTCGGGGCGGGTCGCCGCACCTGGGATGCCGTCTCGGCGACGCCGATCGCCCGCCGCGCCTTCGCGCGCACGCCCGACGAGTTCCCGGAGCTGTCCGACGAGGTCTCCGCGGTCGCGAGCGCTCCGGCGGCGGGGGCTCCGCGGACGGCCGAAGCGGCGGTCCCCGCCCAGCTGCGCCGCGCCGAGGTCTCCGACGACGGCGACATCGACCACACCGTCGTCGTCGCTCGGCGCCGGGTGTACTGGCAGTTGGTGCTGCCCGACGGGGAGATCGCACCGCTCACCGGTGACGTCGCCATCGTCGGGCGTCAGCCCGCGCCCGACCCCGCCTACCCGCGCGCCCAGCTCGTGGCCATCGAGGACCGCACGCGCACCGTCTCCAAGACGCACGCCCGTCTCGAACTGCGCTCGGGGCTGTGGCACATCACCGACCTGCACTCGACGAACGGCGTCGTGCTGACGAACTTCCTCGGCACCGAGATCGAGCTCGAGCCCGGGTCGGACGCGCCGGCGGGCGAGCGCTTCCTCCTCGGCGACGCCGAACTGCGCATCGAGCGGCCCGGAGCCTGACGCCGATACCACCGGCTCGCATCGGCGTTTGCCCGCCTCGCCGGAGAGGCGTATCATTGATCGGGTGTGCGCTCGTGCGCGCCCTGCGTCGTGCCTCGGTCCGATGATCAGGTCGAAGCGGAGCACGCGAATCGGGATCGTTCTGCGAACAGGACGCCCCCACGGCATATCCACCCTTCGAAAACGCAGCATTCGTGACGCGCCGGTGGATCTGTGGTGAAACCACGACGCTGTCACCGTGCAGCACTACAAGGAGAGAACGTGCCAACCATTCAGCAGTTGGTTCGCAAGGGTCGCTCGCCGAAGGTCACCAAGACCAAGGCGCCCGCTCTGAAGGCGAACCCCCAGCAGGCGGGTGTCTGCACCCGCGTGTACACGACCACGCCAAAGAAGCCGAACTCGGCCATGCGCAAGGTCGCCCGTGTCAAGCTCCGCAACGGCACCGAGGTCACCGCCTACATCCCCGGCGAGGGCCACAACCTGCAGGAGCACTCGCTCGTGCTCGTCCGCGGCGGTCGTGTGAAGGACCTCCCCGGTGTCCGCTACAAGATCGTCCGCGGTGCGCTCGACACCCAGGCCGTCAAGAACCGTAAGCAGGCTCGCAGCCGCTACGGCGCGAAGAAGGGTTGAGTTAGATGCCTCGTAAGGGACCCGCACCCCGCCGCGTCGTCGTCAACGACCCGGTCTACGGTGCTCCGATCGTCACGCAGCTCGTCAACAAGATCCTCGTCGACGGCAAGAAGTCGATCGCCGAGTCGATCGTCTACACCGCCCTCAAGGGTGTCGAGGCCAAGAACGGCCAGGACGCCGTCGCGACGCTGAAGAAGGCGCTCGACAACGTCCGTCCGACCCTCGAGGTCAAGAGCCGCCGCGTCGGTGGCTCGACCTACCAGGTGCCCGTCGAGGTTAAGCCGCACCGCGCGAACACGCTCGCGCTGCGCTGGCTCGTCTCGTACGCCAAGGGCCGTCGTGAGAAGACGATGACCGAGCGCCTGCAGAACGAGATCCTCGACGCCTCGAACGGCCTCGGTGCCGCGGTCAAGCGCCGCGAAGACACCCACAAGATGGCCGAGTCGAACCGCGCCTTCGCGCACTACCGCTGGTAAACAGCTTCTCGGCGCCGGCCGGGGAAACCTCCCCGGCCGGCGCTCCCGACCAAACGTAAGGAACAGCCCGTGGCACAAGAAGTGCTCACCGACCTCAACAAGGTCCGCAATATCGGCATCATGGCGCACATCGATGCCGGCAAGACGACGACGACCGAGCGCATCCTGTTCTACACGGGCGTCAACCACAAGCTCGGCGAGACGCACGACGGCGCCTCGACCACCGACTGGATGGAGCAGGAGAAGGAGCGCGGCATCACGATCACGTCTGCCGCCGTGACCTGCTTCTGGAACAAGAACCAGATCAACATCATCGACACCCCCGGCCACGTCGACTTCACGGTCGAGGTCGAGCGTTCGCTGCGCGTCCTCGACGGCGCGGTGGCGGTCTTCGACGGCAAGGAGGGCGTCGAGCCCCAGTCCGAGACCGTCTGGCGTCAGGCCGACAAGTACGACGTCCCGCGCATCTGCTTCGTCAACAAGATGGACAAGCTGGGCGCCGACTTCTACTTCACCGTCGACACCATCGTCAGCCGCCTGGGCGCCAAGCCGCTCGTGCTGCAGCTCCCGATCGGCGCCGAGAACGACTTCGTGGGCGTCATCGACCTCGTCGAGATGCGCGCGCTGGTCTGGCCCGGCGACGCCAAGGGTGACGTGACCATGGGCGCGAAGTACGAGATCCAGGAGATCCCGGCCGACCTCGCCGACAAGGCCGCCGAGTACCGTCAGCGCCTCCTCGAGACCGTCGCCGAGTCCGACGACGCGCTGCTCGAGAAGTTCTTCGGTGGCGAGGAGCTCAGCGTCGCCGAGATCAAGGGCGCCATCCGCAAGCTCACCGTCGCCGGCGAGCTGTACCCGGTGCTCTGCGGCTCCGCGTTCAAGAACCGCGGTGTGCAGCCCATGCTCGACGCGGTCGTCGACTTCCTCCCGTCGCCCCTCGACGTGCCCGCCATCGAGGCGCACGACCCGAAGGACGAAGAGAAGATCATCGAGCGTCACCCCGACGCCAACGACCCGTTCGCCGCGCTGGCGTTCAAGGTCGCGGTGCACCCGTTCTTCGGTCGCCTCACCTACGTCCGCGTCTACTCGGGTCACCTCGACTCGGGTGCGCAGGTCATCAACTCGACCAAGGGCAAGAAGGAGCGCATCGGGAAGATCTTCCAGATGCACGCCAACAAGGAGAACCCGGTCGACTCGCTCACCGCGGGCAACATCTACGCCGTCATCGGCCTGAAGGACACCACCACCGGTGACACCCTCGCCGACCCGGCCGAGCCCGTCGTCCTCGAGTCGATGACGTTCCCCGAGCCCGTCATCGAGGTCGCGATCGAGCCGAAGACCAAGGCCGACCAGGAGAAGCTGGGTGTCGCCATCCAGAAGCTCGCCGAAGAGGACCCGACGTTCCGCACCGAGCTCAACCCCGAGACGGGTCAGACCGTCATCAAGGGCATGGGCGAGCTGCACCTCGACATCCTCGTCGACCGCATGAAGCGCGAGTTCCGCGTCGAGGCGAACGTCGGCAAGCCGCAGGTCGCGTACCGCGAGACGATCAAGAAGGCCGTCGAGCGTCACGACTACACCCACAAGAAGCAGACCGGTGGTTCGGGTCAGTTCGCGAAGATCCAGTTCGCGATCGAGCCGCTCGAGGTCACGGCCGACAAGACGTACGAGTTCGAGAACAAGGTCACCGGTGGCCGCATCCCGCGCGAGTACATCGAGCCGACCAACCAGGGCTTCCAGGACGCGATGAACGTCGGCGTGCTCGCCGGCTACCCCATCGTGGGTGTCAAGGCGATCCTCATCGACGGCGCGTCGCACGACGTCGACTCGTCCGAGATGGCGTTCAAGATCGCCGGCTCGATGGGCTTCAAGGAGGCGCTGCGCAAGGCCAACCCGGTCATCCTCGAGCCCCTGATGGCTGTCGAGGTGCGTACGCCCGAGGAGTACATGGGCGACGTCATCGGCGACCTGAACTCGCGTCGTGGCCAGATCCAGTCGATGGAGGACGGCTCGGGCATCAAGATCGTCCGCGCTCTCGTCCCCCTGTCGGAGATGTTCGGCTACATCGGCGACCTGCGCTCGAAGACTTCGGGCCGCGCGGTCTACTCGATGGAGTTCGACAGCTACTCCGAGGTCCCGCGCGCGGTGGCCGACGAGATCGTCCAGAAGAACAAGGGCGAGTAAGCCCTCGGGATGCCGGGGGCCCAGGCTCCCGGCATCCACTCAAACTGAATATCGACCTCTCTACTAGAGTGAAAACATCCCCGTAGAGAACCGGTCGCAATCCAGCGCCCGGAGATCTACAACGACAGTCCTGAGGAGGACCCAGTGGCTAAGGCCAAGTTCGAGCGGACCAAGCCGCACGTCAACATCGGAACCATCGGTCACGTCGACCACGGCAAGACGACGCTCACCGCGGCGATCTCGAAGGTGCTCGCCGACAAGTACCCGTCGGCCACCAACGTGCAGCGTGACTTCGCGTCCATCGACTCGGCGCCCGAAGAGCGTCAGCGTGGTATCACGATCAACATCTCGCACGTCGAGTACGAGACCCCCAAGCGTCACTACGCTCACGTCGACGCCCCGGGTCACGCTGACTACATCAAGAACATGATCACCGGTGCCGCTCAGATGGACGGCGCGATCCTCGTGGTCGCCGCCACCGACGGCCCGATGGCTCAGACCCGCGAGCACGTCCTGCTCGCCAAGCAGGTCGGCGTTCCCTACCTGCTGGTCGCGCTCAACAAGTCGGACATGGTCGACGACGAGGAGATCCTGGAGCTCGTCGAGCTCGAGGTTCGCGAGCTCCTGTCGTCGCAGGACTTCGACGGCGACAACGCTCCTGTCGTCCGCGTCTCGGGCCTGAAGGCTCTCGAGGGCGACGAGAAGTGGGTCAACGCGATCGTCGAGCTCATGGACGCCGTCGACGAGTCGATCCCCGACCCGGTGCGTGACAAGGACAAGCCGTTCCTCATGCCCGTCGAGGACGTCTTCACGATCACCGGTCGTGGAACCGTCGTCACGGGCCGCGCCGAGCGCGGCACCCTCGCCATCAACTCCGAGGTCGAGATCGTCGGCATCCGCCCGACGCAGAAGACCACGGTCACCGGTATCGAGATGTTCCACAAGCAGCTCGACGAGGCCTGGGCCGGCGAGAACTGTGGTCTGCTCCTCCGCGGCACCAAGCGTGACGACGTCGAGCGTGGCCAGGTCGTCGTGAAGCCGGGTTCGGTTACCCCGCACACCAACTTCGAGGGCACTGCCTACATCCTCTCGAAGGAGGAGGGTGGCCGTCACAACCCCTTCTACACGAACTACCGTCCGCAGTTCTACTTCCGCACCACGGACGTCACCGGCGTCATCTCGCTGCCCGAGGGCACCGAGATGGTCATGCCCGGTGACACCACCGACATGTCGGTCGAGCTCATCCAGCCGATCGCCATGGAAGAGGGCCTCGGCTTCGCGATCCGTGAGGGTGGCCGCACCGTCGGCGCCGGCACGGTGACCAAGATCATCAAGTAAGTCTCGCGACTTCCTTCGCGGAACCCCTCGGACCTTCGGGTCCGGGGGGTTTCGTCGTTTCCGCAAGCTGTTGACGCGGTGTGCCGCCACGCGCTCTCATAGCGGGATACGACCCGACGAAAGGACGATCATGGGCGTCGACGACATCATCAACAAGGGCAAGCAGATGTTCGAACAGAACCGCGACAAGATCGAGGAAGCACTCAAGAGCGAGAAGGCCGAGGAGGTCAGCGACAAGTTCCTCCAGGGTGCGGCGGATGCCGTGAAGAAGGTCGTCCCGGAGCAGCACCATGGCAAGGTCGACGAGGTCCGCGAGAACGTCGACAAGAACATCGGCAACCAGTAGGCCGAGCGCCGAGAACGTACCGCCTCCGCGAGAGCGCACCGTGAACGGTGCGTGGTCGCGGGGTCGGTGCGTTCTCGCGTTCGGGGCGGTGGTTCCTCCCCAGGACGGGCGGGGGCGGGAGCGTGCACGGGGAGCAGGGGGCGCGGATGCGGGGGCGGCGCGGGCGGCATCGTGGGGGAGTGACCGAATGCGATGACCTCATCCTCCGGCGCGATGCGCGCCGTCGCGGCGAGACGTCCACGCTCGAACGGGCCGTCGGTGACGGAGAGCTCGTGCGCGTCCGGCGGGGCGTCTACGTCGCGGCGGCGCGCTGGGCGGCCGCGCGACCGGAGGCGCGGATGCGGCTGCGCGCGCACGCCCTCGCCGCTGTGGCGACCCGCGAGCCGGTCTTCTCGCACACGACGGCCGCCGCGCTGCACGGACTGCCGGTCCACCGAGGCGACGACTCCCGGGTGCATACGCTCGAGCTCGGTCCGGCGCCCGCGCCGAGTCGCAGCGACGTCGTGCGCCACCGGCACGAGGTCGCGGACGCCGACGTCTCGCGCATCGGTGCGTTGCAGGCGACGAACCTCGCCCGCACGGTGTTCGACGTGCTCTGCGCCGAGAAGGCCGAGACCGCGACGGCAGCGATGGACGCGGCGCTGCGAGCGGCGGCGTGGCGCGGCAACGGCGCCTACGACCCCGCCGCCGCCGCAGCGCTCGTCGCCGATGTGACTGCTCGCATCGAGCAGGCGCCCGGTGCCCGCGGCATCCGCAGTGCGCGGTTCGTCGCCTCGATCGCCGACGGGCGGGCACAGCTGCCGGGCGAGAGCATCAGCCGGCTGTGGATGCTGCAGCTGGGCGCTGCGGAACCGGTGCTCCAGCATCCCGTCGCGATCGGCGATGGGCAGTGGGCGTTCCTCGACTTCGCGTGGCCTCGGCTGCGGAGGTTCGGCGAGTTCGACGGCGACGGCAAGTACCTCGACCCGGCGTTGACGGCCGGACGCTCGCCCCGCGACGTGTTGCGCGCCCAGCGCGAGCGCGAGAGCCGCGTCGTCGCGGCGACCGGCTGGACCCCGGTGCGCTGGGGCTGGGAGCGCCTGGCATCCCGCCCGACGTTCGCCGCGTTCCTCCGCGCCCACGGTCTCCTGCGTTGAGCGCGATCCGTCGCTCCGAGGACGCACCGTCGCCGCGAGGGTGCACCATAGAAGGTGCGTGTTCGCGGGGAGAGTGCGTGCTCGGCGGCCCGCCGCCACGGTGCGGGACGCGACGCGGATATCGCGACACGCCCGGGTTTGCGACACGCCCGGGCGGCACGTAGACTATTCAGGTTCCACATTCCGACGGGTGCCCAGCATCCCGGATCACTGTCACGACAGTGCATAGGCGGCGCGAAGCGCAGAGTCCTAGGCCGCGGGCAGATGAACATCGAACCCCACACCGACCTGGAGACAGGATGCGCGCGTGCGCGCACGGTGCGGAACCGCAGGGAGACCCGCGGGTTTGACATCAGAACAGTGGTGCAGCATCACCGCCCCGGCGGTGAGAAGTGCCCGGCGCAGACCGCGCCACCGGGCGTCCAATGCGCTCGCGACCAGCGAGACGTAAGACGCGATAAAGAGAGTGAGCAGACAAATGGCGGGACAGAAGATCCGCATTCGCCTGAAGTCGTACGACCACGAGGTCATCGACACCTCGGCACGCAAGATCGTCGACACCGTGACCCGTGCGGGCGCGACTGTCGTCGGACCCGTGCCGCTGCCGACCGAGAAGAACGTCGTGTGCGTCATCCGGTCGCCCCACAAGTACAAGGACAGCCGCGAGCACTTCGAGATGCGCACCCACAAGCGTCTGATCGACATCGTCGACCCGACGCCCAAGGCTGTCGACTCGCTCATGCGACTCGACCTCCCGGCCGACGTCAACATCGAGATCAAGCTCTGAGGTTCGACATGGCTGACATCAACTCCAAGGTTTCCAAGGGCCTCCTCGGCACCAAGCTCGGCATGACCCAGGTCTGGAACGAGCAGGGCAAGCTCGTCCCCGTCACGGTCATCGAGATCGCGCCGAACGTGGTCACCCAGGTCCGTACGCCCGAGAAGGACGGCTACTCGGCCGTCCAGATCGCTGCCGGCCAGATCGACCCCCGCAAGGTCAACAAGCCCCTCACGGCCCACTTCGAGGCCGCCGGCGTGACCCCCCGTCGCCACCTCACCGAGGTGCGCACGGCGGATGCCGCTGACTACTCACTCGGTCAGGAGCTCACCGCCGGTGACACGTTCGAGGCCGGCCAGCTGGTCGACGTCGTCGGCACCAGCAAGGGCAAGGGCACCGCGGGTGTCATGAAGCGCCACAACTTCAAGGGCGTCTCGGCCTCGCACGGTGCGCACCGCAACCACCGCAAGCCCGGTTCCATCGGTGCCTCGTCGACGCCCAGCCGCGTCTTCAAGGGCATGCGCATGGCCGGCCGCATGGGTGGCGAGCGCGTGACCGTCCTCAACCTCACGGTGCACGCCGTCGACGCCGAGAAGGGTCTGCTGCTCGTCAAGGGCGCCGTCCCCGGTGCACGCGGCCGCATCGTCTACGTCCGCAACGCTGTGAAGGGTGCCTGATCATGGCTGACTCGACTCTCGCGCTCGACGTCCGGAGCGCCTCCGGCAAGAAGGCCGGCTCCGTGGAGCTGCCCGCCGCGCTCTTCGACGTCAAGACCAACGTTCCCCTCATCCACCAGGTCGTCGTCGCGCAGCTCGCGGCGGCTCGCCAGGGCACCCACTCGACCAAGCGTCGCGGTGAGGTCTCGGGCGCCGGCCGCAAGCCCTTCAAGCAGAAGGGCACGGGTAACGCCCGTCAGGGCTCGATCCGCGCGCCGCACATGACCGGTGGTGGCATCGTGCACGGCCCCAAGCCGCGCAACTACTCGCAGCGCACCCCCAAGAAGATGGTCGCCGCCGCGCTCCTCGGAGCGCTCAGCGACCGTGCTCGCGGCCAGCGTCTGCACATCGTCGACTCGTTCGGTGTCGAGGGCACGCCCTCGACCAAGGCTGCTGCGGCGGTTCTGACCGGCCTCGGCGCCACGAAGAACGTCCTCGTGGTCATCGAGCGCGGTGACGAGATCACCGTCAAGAGCGTGCGCAACCTCGCGTACGTCCACGTGCTGACGTTCGACCAGCTCAACGCCTACGACGTGCTCGTCTCGGACGACCTCGTCTTCACCAAGGCCGCCTACGACGCGTTCGTCGCGTCCAAGGCCGGCGCCACCGAGGAGGTCTCGGCATGACCGCCGTCAACAAGGACCCGCGCGACATCATCCTGAAGCCGGTCGTCTCCGAGAAGAGCTACGGGCTCATCGACGAGGGCAAGTACACGTTCCTCGTGGACCCCCGTGCGTCGAAGACCGAGATCAAGCTCGCGATCGAGAAGATCTTCGGCGTCAAGGTCGCAGCGGTCAACACGCTCAACCGCGCGGGCAAGTCCCGTCGCACCCGCTTCGGCACCGGCAAGCGCAAGGACACCAAGCGCGCCATCGTCACCCTGAAGTCGGGCACCATCGACATCTTCACGGCAGTCGGCTGACGGTCGGGATAGAGGACAACGAACATGGCTATTCGCAAGTACAAGCCCACGACCCCGGGTCGCCGCGGTTCGTCGGTGGCCGACTTCGCCGAGATCACCCGATCGACGCCCGAGAAGTCGCTCCTCCGCCCGATCGCCAAGACCGGTGGCCGTAACAACCAGGGCCGCATCACGACGCGTCACATCGGTGGTGGCCACAAGCGCCAGTACCGCGTGATCGACTTCCGTCGCAACGACAAGGACGGCGTCAACGCCAAGGTCGCTCACATCGAGTACGACCCCAACCGCACCGCGCGCATTGCGCTGCTGCACTACTTCGACGGCGAGAAGCGCTACATCATCGCCCCGAACAAGCTCCAGCAGGGCGACATCGTCGAGTCGGGTGCCGGCGCCGACATCAAGCCCGGCAACAATCTGCCGCTGCGCAACATCCCGACCGGTACGGTCATCCACGCCATCGAGCTCCGTCCCGGCGGCGGCGCGAAGATGGCTCGCTCGGCCGGCGCCAGCGTGCGTCTGGTCGCGAAGGACGGCCCCTACGCCCAGCTGCGTCTGCCCTCGGGCGAGATCCGCAACGTCGATGCGCGCTGCCGCGCGACCATCGGCGAGGTCGGCAACGCCGAGCAGTCGAACATCAACTGGGGCAAGGCCGGCCGTAAGCGCTGGAAGGGCGTTCGCCCGACGGTTCGTGGTGTCGCCATGAACCCGGTCGACCACCCGCACGGTGGTGGTGAGGGCAAGACGTCCGGTGGACGTCACCCCGTCACTCCCTGGGGCCAGGCTGAGGGTCGCACCCGCCACCCCAACAAGGAGAGCGACAAGTACATCGTCCGCCGTCGCAACGCCGGCAAGAAGCGCAAGTAGGAGTAGAGGAAGATGCCTCGCAGCCTGAAGAAGGGCCCCTTCGTCGACGAGCACCTGCTTCGCAAGGTGGTCGCGCAGAACGAAGCCGGCTCCAAGAACGTCATCAAGACCTGGTCGCGCCGTTCGATGATCATCCCGGCCATGCTCGGCCACACGATCGCGGTGCATGACGGACGCAAGCACATCCCCGTGTTCGTGTCCGAGACCATGGTCGGCCACAAGCTGGGCGAATTCGCGCCCACCCGCACCTTCCGCGGCCACGTGAAGGACGACAAGAAGGGCCGCCGCCGCTGACGCGGGGGCAGTTCCAGAGAGGACAGAGGAGGAGAGACATGGTGGAATCCACCGCGCGCGTGAAGCACATCCGCGTGACCCCTCAGAAGGCTCGTCGTGTCGTCGCGCTCATCAAGGGAAAGCAGGCTCAGGAGGCACTCGCCATCCTGAAGTTCGCCCCGCAGAGCGCCAGCGAGCCGATTTACAAGCTCGTCGCCTCGGCCGTCGCGAACGCTCGCGTCAAGGCCGATAAGGACAACGAGTTCCTGGACGATGCAGACCTGTACGTGAAGAACGCGTACGTCGACGAGGGCACGACGCTCAAGCGTTTCCAGCCCCGCGCCCAGGGTCGTGCCTTCCAGATCAAGAAGCGCACGAGCCACATCACGGTCGTGCTGTCGACGCCGGAGAACGCGGATGCCGCGGCCGCCGGTACGAGCAAGAAGGCGAGCAAGTAATGGGACAGAAAGTCAACCCGTACGGCTTCCGCCTCGGCATCACCACGGACCACGTGTCGCGTTGGTTCTCGGACTCGACCAAGCCGGGCCAGCGTTACGCCGACTACGTCGCCGAGGACATCAAGATCCGTCGTCTGCTGACCACGTCGCTCGACCGCGCCGGCGTCAGCAACATCGAGATCGAGCGCACCCGTGACCGCGTCCGCGTCGACATCCACACCGCCCGCCCGGGCATCGTGATCGGTCGTCGCGGCGCCGAGGCCGAGCGCATCCGCGCCGACCTCGAGAAGCTCACCGGCAAGCAGATCCAGCTCAACATCCTCGAGGTCAAGAACCCCGAGGCCGACGCCCAGCTCGTCGCGCAGGGCATCGCCGAGCAGCTCTCCGCTCGTGTGGCTTTCCGCCGCGCGATGCGCAAGGGTCTGCAGGGCGCTCAGCGCGCCGGTGCCAAGGGCATCCGGATCCAGGTCTCGGGCCGCCTCGGCGGCGCGGAGATGAGCCGCTCGGAGTTCTACCGCGAGGGCCGCGTGCCCCTGCACACGCTCCGCGCGAACATCGACTACGGCTTCTACGAGGCCAAGACCACCTTCGGCCGCATCGGCGTGAAGGTCTGGATCTACAAGGGCGACCTGACGGCCAAGGAGCTCGCTCGCGAGCAGGCCAACGCGCCGAAGACCTCGCGCGGTCGCGACGACCGCGGTGACCGCCGTCGCGGTCCCCGCAACGAGGCCCCCGTGGCAGAAGGAGCGTCGGCCTGATGCTTATCCCCCGCAAGGTCAAGTACCGCAAGCAGCACCACCCCAAGCGCGATGGCCAGGCCACCGGCGGCACGAAGGTCTCCTTCGGCGAGTTCGGTATCCAGGCACTCACGCCCGCTTACGTGACCAACCGTCAGATCGAGTCCGCTCGTATCGCCATGACGCGTCACATCAAGCGTGGCGGCAAGGTGTGGATCAACGTCTACCCCGACCGTCCGCTCACCAAGAAGCCCGCCGAGACCCGCATGGGTTCGGGTAAGGGCTCGCCGGAGTGGTGGGTCGCCAACGTCAAGCCGGGTCGCGTCCTCTTCGAGGTCGCCGGAGTCAACGAGGAGCTCGCTCGCGAGGCCCTGACCCGTGCCATTCACAAGCTGCCGCTGAAGGCACGCATCATCAAGCGCGAGGAGGGCGACGCGTAATGGCTGTCGGCACCAAGACGCTCGCCCCGAGCGAGCTCGACACGTTCGAAGACCAGCGCCTCGTCGAGGAGCTGCGCAAGGCCAAGGAAGAGCTGTTCAACCTGCGCTTCCAGTCGGCCACCGGCCAGCTCGAGAGCCACGGCCGCATCCGTGCGGTCAAGCGCGACATCGCGCGGCTCTACACGGTGATCCGCGAGCGCGAGCTCGGCATTCGTGCCACGCCCGTCGCGGAGGCGCCGAAGGCGAAGAAGACCAAGGCCAAGAAGGCGGATGACGCCACCGAGGCCGCGAAGGAAGAGACCGAGTAATGGCTACCGACAAGAACGCCGCTGAGGCTGTCGCCGAGGGCCACGAGCACGGCGAGCACGACGTCCGCGACCCGCAGGCCCGCGGTTACCGCAAGGCTCGTCGCGGCTACGTCGTGAGCGACAAGATGGACAAGACGATCGTCGTCGAGGTCGAGGACCGCGTGAAGCACCCGCTCTACGGCAAGGTCATCCGCCGCACGTCGAAGGTCAAGGCCCACGACGAGGCCAACACCGCCGGCATCGGCGACCTCGTCCTCATCAACGAGACTCGCCCGCTGAGCGCCACCAAGCGCTGGCGTCTGGTCGAGGTCCTCGAGAAGGCGAAGTGATCTCATGATTCAGACCGAATCCCGCCTCAAGGTCGCCGACAACACCGGCGCCAAGGAGCTGCTCACCATCCGCGTGCTCGGCGGCTCCGCCCGCCGGTACGCCGGACTGGGCGACATCATCGTCGCCACCGTCAAGGACGCGATCCCCGGTGGCAACGTCAAGAAGGGTGATGTCGTCAAGGCCGTCATCGTCCGCACCGTCAAGCAGACGCGCCGTCCCGACGGCTCGTACATCAAGTTCGACGAGAACGCCGCCGTCATCCTGAAGAACGACGGGGAGCCCCGTGGCACCCGCATCTTCGGACCGGTCGGTCGTGAGCTTCGCGACAAGAAGTTCATGAAGATCGTCTCGCTCGCCCCGGAGGTCATCTGATCATGGCGAACATCAAGAAGGGTGACCTGGTTCAGGTCATCACGGGCGCCAAGCCCGAGCGCGGCGGCGACCGTGGCAAGCAGGGCAAGGTCCTCGAGGTCCTCGTCGAGCAGAACCGCGTCATCGTCGAGGGCGTGAACTACGTCACCAAGCACACCCGCGTCGGCCAGACGCAGCGTGGCACTAAGACGGGCGGCATCGAGACCTTCGAGGCCCCCATCCACATCTCGAACGTCCAGGTCGTCGACCCCGAGACGAAGAAGCCGACCCGCGTCGGCCACCGCGTCGAGGAGAAGACGAAGGACGGCGTGAAGCGCACCGTCCGCGTGCGTTACGCGAAGAAGAGCGGCAAGGACCTCTGAATATGAGCAGCACCACTGCCGCGGCGGCTGGCAAGATCCAGCCCCGCCTGAAGCAGAAGTACCAGAGCGAGATCAAGAAGGCTCTGCAGGAAGAGTTCGGCTACGCCAACGTCATGCAGATCCCCGGTCTCGTGAAGGTCGTCGTGAACACCGGTGTCGGCGAGGCAGCTCGCGACAGCAAGGTGATCGACGGCGCCGTGGACGACCTGACGAAGATCACGGGTCAGAAGCCGATCGTCACGAAGGCCCGCAAGTCCATCGCGCAGTTCAAGCTGCGCGAGGGTCAGGCCATCGGTGCGCACGTCACCCTCCGCGGTGACCGTGCGTGGGAGTTCATCGACCGTCTCGTGAACCTCGCGCTGCCCCGCATCCGCGACTTCCGCGGTCTGTCGCCCAAGCAGTTCGACGGTCACGGCAACTACACCTTCGGTCTGCAGGAGCAGGCGGTCTTCCACGAGATCAACCAGGACCGGATCGACCGCGTCCGTGGTTTCGACATCACGATCGTCACCACGGCGAAGTCGGATGACGAGGGACGCTCGCTGCTCCGCCAGCTCGGCTTCCCGTTCAAGTCGGACGACGCCCAGGCGTAATCCGGTACAATCGATCGTTCGGCCTCGGGGCATGCTCCGGGGCCGAACGACTGCACAACTGAATATGGACATTCATCGAAGGTCGCCTGTCGTGTAACGGCAGTCGAAACCTCATGATCGAAGGAACACACCTATGACGATGACAGACCCGGTCGCAGATATGCTGACCCGTCTGCGCAACGCGAACTCGGCGCACCACGACTCCGTGTCGCTGCCGAGCTCGAAGCTCAAGACCAACATCGCCGAGATCCTCAAGCAGGAGGGCTACATCTCCGGCTGGGAGGTCACCGATGCCCGCGTCGGCCAGACCCTCACCATGACGCTGAAGTACGGCCCCAACCGCGAGCGGTCGATCGCCGGCATCAAGCGCGTCTCCAAGCCCGGTCTCCGCGTGTACGCGAAGTCGACCGAGCTGCCCACGGTCCTCGGTGGCCTGGGTGTCGCGATTCTGTCCACCTCCTCTGGCCTCCTCACGGACCGCCAGGCCGACTCGAAGGGCGTCGGCGGGGAAGTCCTCGCCTACGTGTGGTGATCTGATGTCGCGTATTGGACGTCTCCCCATCGACATCCCTGCCGGTGTGACCGTCGAGGTCACCGGACAGGACGTCCTCGTCACGGGCCCCAAGGGCGAGCTGCGACTGACCGTCGCCAAGCCCATCGAGGCCAAGGTCGAGGAGAACCAGGTTCTCGTCACCCGTCCGGATGACGAGCGCGAGTCGCGTGCCCTGCACGGCCTGACCCGCACCCTGATCAACAACAACATCATCGGCGTGACCCAGGGCTACACCAAGGGTCTCGAGGTCGTCGGCACCGGTTACCGCGTCGCTCAGAAGGGCTCGTCCGTCGAGTTCGCTCTCGGCTTCTCGCACCCCGTCACCGTCGAGGCACCCGCCGGCATCACCCTGACCGTCGAGGGCAACAACAAGCTCACGGTCAGCGGCATCGACAAGCAGGCGGTCGGCGAGACCGCGGCCAACATCCGCAAGATCCGCAAGCCCGAGCCCTACAAGGGCAAGGGTGTGCGGTACGCGGGCGAGGTCGTCCGCCGCAAGGCCGGAAAGGCTGGTAAGTAAGCATGGCTGTGAAGAGCAAGTCCGACGCGCGCGCGCGTCGTCACGCCCGCCTTCGCAAGAAGATCGTGGGCACCGAGGCCCGGCCGCGCCTGGTCGTGACCCGCTCGGCCCGCCACGTCTTCGTGCAGCTCGTCGACGACGCCAAGGGTCACACCGTGGCTTCGGCGTCGACCCTCGAGGCCGACCTGCGCACGTTCGACGGTGACAAGACCGCCAAGGCCCGCAAGGTCGGCGAGCTCGTCGCCGCGCGCGCCAAGGCCGCCGGCGTCGAAGACGTCGTGTTCGACCGCGGTGGCAACCGCTACGCGGGCCGTGTCGCAGCGATCGCCGACGGCGCTCGCGAGGGAGGTCTGAACCTGTGAGCGATGCAGTGACCAACAACAACGGAGAGAACCCTGTGACCGAACAGGCTACGACCGAGCAGGCCGCAGGCACGGCTCCCGTCGAGCGCGAGGCCCGCGAGCCCCGCCGCGGCAGCCGCGAGCGCAGCAACAACCGCGACCGCGGTTCGCGCGACGCCGACAAGAGCCAGTTCCTGGAGCGCGTCGTCACCATCAACCGCGTGTCGAAGGTCGTCAAGGGTGGTCGTCGCTTCAGCTTCACCGCTCTCGTCGTCGTCGGCGACGGCAACGGGCTGGTCGGCGTCGGCTACGGCAAGGCGCGTGAGGTCCCCCTCGCCATCTCGAAGGGTGTCGAAGAGGCCAAGCGCAACTTCTTCCGCGTTCCCCGCACCGGCTCGACCATCCCGCACCCCGTGCAGGGTGAGGCAGCCGCCGGCGTGGTGCTCCTGCGCCCCGCTGCCGCCGGTACCGGTGTTATCGCCGGTGGTCCCGTCCGCGCCGTGCTCGAGTGCGCCGGTATCCACGACGTCCTGTCGAAGTCGCTCGGCTCGTCGAACACGATCAACATCGTGCACGCGACCGTCGAGGCACTGAAGCAGCTCGAGGAGCCCCGTGCGGTCGCCGCACGCCGTGGCCTGGACTTCGACCAGGTCGCACCGGCTCGCCTCGTGCGCGCTGAGGCCGAGGCGAACGCCGCACAGAAGGTAGGTGCCTGATGGCCGCTCGACTGAAGGTCACCCAGGTCAAGTCCAAGGTGAGCGAGAAGCAGAACCAGCGCGACACGCTGCGTTCGCTGGGTCTCAAGCGGATCGGCGACTCGGTCGTCCGTCCCGACGACGCGCAGACGCGCGGCTACGTCAAGACCGTCGCGCACCTCGTGAAGGTTGAGGAGATCGACTGATGGCTGAGAAGAAGGACGACAAGAAGGCGAAGGCCGAGACCACGGCCGCTCGCCCCGGTGTGCTGAAGGTCCACCACCTGCGTCCCGTGCCCGGATCCAACACGGCGAAGACCCGTGTCGGCCGCGGTGAGGGCTCGAAGGGTAAGACCGCGGGCCGCGGAACCAAGGGTCAGAAGGCCCGGTACCAGGTCAAGGCGGGCTTCGAGGGTGGCCAGATGCCGCTCCACATGCGCACCCCCAAGCTGCGCGGGTTCAAGAACCCGTTCCGCGTCGAGTACCAGGTCGTGAACCTGGACAAGCTCGCGGAGCTCTACCCGCAGGGCGGTGACGTCACCATCACCGACCTGGTCGCGAAGGGTGCCGTCCGCAAGAACGAGAAGGTCAAGGTGCTCGGCACCGGCGACATCTCGGTGGCGCTGAACGTGTCGGTCGATAAGGTCTCGGGCTCTGCCGAGCAGAAGATCGTCGCGGCCGGCGGGTCCATCAAGTAATTCGCCAGCGAGGGCCGGAGTTCGCTCCGGCCCTCGCTTCGTCGTATCCGAGGCGCGCCTGTGAACGGCCTGGGATACCCTGGTTGACGGTGTCTTCCCGAGACGCCGCCCATCCCTTGGGAGGAATCCACTTGTTCAGCGCCATAGCGCGGGTTTTCCGCACTCCGGATCTCCGGCGGAAGATCGGCTTCACCCTGGCGATCATCGCCATCTACCGCCTGGGCGCGCACGTGCCGACGCCGTTCGTGAACTTCCCGAACGTGCAGAGCTGTCTCGACCAGAGCGGCACCGCGCAGGGCCTGCTCTCGCTCGTGAACCTGTTCTCGGGCGGCGCCCTGCTGCAGCTGTCGATCTTCGCGCTCGGCGTCATGCCGTACATCACCGCGACGATCATCGTGCAGCTGCTGCGCGTGGTCATCCCGCACTTCGAGACCCTCTACAAGGAGGGTCAGTCCGGCCAGGCGAAGCTCACGCAGTACACCCGCTACCTGACCATCGCGCTGGCGCTGCTGCAGTCCACGACGCTCGTCACGGTGGCCCGTTCGGGTCAGCTGATCCCGGTGACCGGTGTTCCCGAGTGCGCTCAGCTCGTGACCTCGGAGGCCTGGTACGCCCAGCTCCTGATGATCATCACGATGACCGCCGGCACCGGCCTGATCATGTGGTTCGCCGAGCTCGTCACCGAGCGCGGCGTCGGCAACGGCATGTCGATCCTCATCTTCACCTCGATCGCCGCCACGTTCCCCGCGGCCCTCTGGTCGATCGCGATCGCCCGCGGCTTCGAGATCTTCCTGCTCGTGCTCGCGGTGGGCATCGCCGTCGTCGCCCTCGTCGTCTTCGTCGAGCAGTCGCAGCGGCGCATCCCGGTCCAGTACGCCAAGCGCATGGTGGGCCGGCGCACGTACGGCGGCACGAACACGTACATTCCCATCAAGGTCAACATGGCGGGTGTCGTCCCGGTCATCTTCGCGTCGTCGCTGCTGTACATCCCCGCGCTGATCGCGCAGTTCAACCAGAACCCGGATGCCGACGGCAACGTGCCCGGCTGGGTGGCGTGGATCCAGCAGTACTTCACGACCGGCGACAGCCCGCTGTACATGGCGGTCTACTTCCTGCTGATCATCGGCTTCACCTACTTCTACGTGGCCATCACGTTCAACCCGGTCGACGTCGCGGACAACATGAAGAAGTACGGCGGGTTCATCCCCGGCATCCGTGCCGGCCGGCCCACCGCGGAGTACCTCGACTACGTCCTCACCCGCATCACCGCTCCCGGCTCGATCTACCTGGGTCTCATCGCCCTGCTTCCGCTGATCGCGCTCGCGACGGTCGGTGCCAACCAGAACTTCCCGTTCGGCGGCGCCTCGATCCTCATCATCGTCGGTGTCGGACTCGAGACGGTGAAGCAGATCGACGCGCAGCTCCAGCAGCGCCACTACGAAGGGCTGCTGCGATGACGGCTGCACGTCTGCTGATCGTCGGGCCCCAGGGCTCGGGCAAGGGCACTCAGGGAGTGCGCATCGCCGAGGCGCTGGGCATCCCCGCCGTCTCGACGGGCGACGTCTTCCGGGCGAACGTCAAGGAGGGCACCGAGCTCGGCCAGCAGGTCAAGGCGATCATCGACGCCGGCGACCTGGTTCCCGACGAGCTGACGAGCGCGATCGTGCGCGACCGGCTGGAGCAGGCCGACGCTGCCGGCGGCTTCCTGCTCGACGGGTACCCGCGCAACCTGGCTCAGGTCCGCGATCTCGACGGTTTCCTCCAGGGCCGCGGCGAAGAGCTGACGGCCGTGATCGAGCTCGTCGTCCCCCGCGAGGAGTCCATCGCGCGACTCTCCAAGCGTGCGGCCGAGCAGGGTCGCGACGACGACAACGAGGAGTCGATCGCCAAGCGCCTCTCGATCTACGAGAACGAGACCGCCCCGATCCTCGACGTCTTCCGCGAGCGCGGGATCGTCGATCAGATCGACGGTGTCGGCTCGCTCGACGAGATCACCGAGCGGATCACCGCGGCTCTGACGGCCCGCGGCATCACAGCGTGATCGGTCGCCGCTCCATCTACAAGTCGCCCGCCCAGCTGCAGGCGATGGTCGAGCCCGGCCTGATCACGGCCGCGGCCCTGCAGGCGGTGCGCGACCACGTCGCGCCCGGCGTGACGACGCTCGAGCTCGATGCCATCGCCGCGGACGTGATCCGCTCACGCGGTGCCGAGTCGAACTTCCAGCTCGTCCGGGGCTACCGCCACACCGTGTGCGCGTCGGTCAACGAGCAGGTCGTGCACGGCATCCCGAACTCGCGTCCGCTGGAGCCGGGCGACATCCTCTCGATCGACGCCGGCGCGCAGTTCCGCGGCTGGAACGGCGACTCGGCGTTCACGATCGTCATCCCCGATCCCGAGCGACCGGAGCTCGTCGCGTCGCGCGAGCGGCTGTCGCAGGTCACCGAGGAATCGCTGTGGGCCGGCATCGCCGCCATGGCCAACGCCAAGCGCATCGGCGAGATCGGTGACGCGATCCAAACCTCGATCGAGGCGTCCGGCGAGCAGTACGGCATCCTGCGCGACTACGTCGGGCACGGCATCGGCCGCAAGATGCACGAAGCGCCCTCGGTCTTCAACTACCGCGTGGCCGACCTGGGCCCCGAGGTGAAGCCCGGTCTCGTGCTCGCGATCGAGCCGATGGTCGTAGCCGGCTCGGAGGAGACGTTCACCGAGGACGACGACTGGACGGTCTCGACGATCGACGGCTCGGACGGCTCCCATTGGGAACATAGCGTCGCGGTGCATGATGGGGGCATCTGGGTTCTCACGGCGCCCGACGGTGGCGCCGCGGGGCTCGCCCCGTATGGAATCGTGCCGACGGAAATCGGCTGAGGAGAGAAGTGATGGCTACTGCGGCGACGGGCAAGACCAACTGGTTCGCGATCTGGGTGTCGACGGCCGTGGTGGTCGTGGTGGCCCTCATCGTCGCGCTGGTCGTGTGGATGAACAACAGCGCGACTGACCCCGGCACCCCGCCCACGGGGTCGGGCATCGAGCAGGAGACCGGCGCCGTCGTCGTCGGAGACGGCTCGCAGACGCTCGACACGTACGTCGACTTCATGTGCCCGATCTGCGGTCAGTTCGAGACGACCTACGGACCCGAGATCCTCGATCTCGTGAACGACGGAACGATCACCCTCAAGATCCACCCGATCTCGATCCTCGACCGTGCGTCGCAGGGCACCGAGTACTCGACGCGTTCGGCCAATGCGATGTACTGCGTCGCCGAGGCCGACCCCGACGCCGCCGTCCCGTTCATGCAGGCCCTCTTCGAGCAGCAGCCCGCCGAGCAGTCGACGGGTCTCACCGACGAGCAGCTCCTGCAGATCGCATCCGATGCGGGGGTGACGGGCATCGACTCGTGCGTCACCGATCGCACCTACGAGTCCTACGTCGCCGCGAAGACCAAGGAGACGCCGCTCCAGCCCGGATCGGACCGCGTCGGAACGCCGACGATCGCCGTCAACGGCGAGACGATCTCGAACAGCACGATCCCGGCACGCGGCTCGTTCGCCACGCTCTTCAACTGAGCGGAGCGGGGCGACGCGCCGTGCGAGATACGGCGAGTTGCTCGAGCGTGCGGTAGCGCGTATGCTTGCTCTTTGGTGCGTTGCGCCTCTCTTGGCGTGTCACCGAAAATCCCATCCAACGCAGACCGACCGGCCTGCACAACTGTAAGCGAGCGTATGGCGAAGAAAGACGGTGTCATCGAGATCGAGGGCGTGATCTCCGAGGCTCTGCCCAACGCGATGTTCCGCGTCGAGCTCAGCAACGGACACAAGGTCCTCGCAACGATCTCGGGCAAGATGCGGCAGAACTACATCCGCATCATCCCCGAAGACCGCGTGGTCGTGGAGCTCAGCCCCTACGACCTGACCCGCGGTCGCATCGTCTACCGCTACCGCTGAGCCCAGCGCACGCCGGTCGAGAAGTAACGCCCCGGAGCCCCTGCTCCGTCGGCGAAGACAGCGAATCAGGAACATCATGAAGGTCAACCCCTCCGTCAAGCCCATCTGCGACCACTGCAAGGTCATCCGTCGCCACGGTCGCGTCATGGTCATCTGCAAGTCGAACCCGCGTCACAAGCAGCGCCAGGGCTGATCGGATGCCGCGTCCGCGCGGCACCCGGTACGACGACAACTCAATACACCTCAGGCAGATCAGAACCCGCGCGGCGCAGCCGGCGGGGGACACCTCGGGACGAAGGCCCGAGCACCGATCCTGCTCCACACCTTCGATTACTCCTAGGAGAACCGCATGGCACGTCTTGCCGGCGTTGACATCCCGCGCGACAAGCGCGTGGTGATCGCCCTCACGTACATCTACGGCGTGGGCCGTACCCGCTCGAACGAGATCCTCGCAGCGACGGAGATCGACGAGAACATCCGCGTCAAGGACCTCACCGACGACCAGCTCGTCGCGCTCCGCGACTACATCGAGGGCAACTACAAGGTGGAGGGTGACCTGCGCCGCGAGGTCGCCGCCGACATCCGCCGCAAGGTCGAGATCGGTTCCTACGAGGGTCTGCGCCACCGCCGTGGCCTGCCCGTGCGCGGTCAGCGCACCAAGACCAACGCGCGTACGCGCAAGGGTCCCAAGCGCACCGTCGCCGGCAAGAAGAAGGCGCGCTAAGGCGCGGCCCCCACAGGTTTAGGAGAACACGCACATGGCACAGGCCAAGTCCGCAGCGCGCAAGCCGCGCCGCAAGGAGAAGAAGAACATCGCGCTGGGCCACGCCCACATCAAGTCGACGTTCAACAACACGATCGTCTCGATCACCGACCCGTCGGGCGCCGTCATCAGCTGGGCCTCCTCGGGTGGCGTCGGCTTCAAGGGCTCGCGCAAGTCGACCCCCTACGCCGCCGGCATGGCCGCCGAGTCCGCTGCGCGCCAGGCGCAGGAGCACGGCGTCAAGAAGGTCGACGTCTTCGTCAAGGGCCCCGGTTCGGGCCGCGAGACCGCGATCCGCTCGCTGACGGCCGCCGGCCTCGAGGTGGGGTCCATCCAGGACGTCACGCCGCAGGCCCACAACGGCTGCCGTCCCCCCAAGCGCCGCCGCGTCTGAGCTGACACGGATCCGGATGCCGCATCGCGCGGCATCCGGACTTCCGTCGTTTCCTTGAAAACTCAACACCTCACTGAATTGCACGTGTCATATAGCGGTCACGTGATCGAAAGGAACACATAGTGCTCATCGCACAGCGTCCCACTCTGACCGAGGAGAAGATCGGCGAGTTCCGCAGCCGGTTCGTCGTCGAGCCGCTCGAGCCCGGCTTCGGCTACACCATCGGCAACGCGCTGCGCCGCAGCCTGCTGTCGTCCATCCCGGGTGCCGCCGTCACCAGCATCCGCTTCGACGGTGTGCTGCACGAGTTCAGCACAATTCCGGGTGTGAAGGAGGATGTCACCGAGATCATCCTCAACATCAAGCAGCTGGTCGTCTCGTCCGAGCGCGACGAGCCCATCACGGCGTACCTGCGCAAGACCGGTGCCGGTGAGGTCACGGCCGCCGACATCTCGGCTCCCGCCGGTGTCGAGGTGCACAACCCCGACCTGGTCATCGCGACGCTCAACGACAGCGCGAAGTTCGAGCTCGAGCTCGTCATCGAGCGCGGTCGCGGCTACGTCTCCGCGACCCAGAACCGCAACGAGTACGCCGAGGCCGGTCAGATCCCGATCGACTCGATCTACTCGCCCGTGCTCAAGGTCAGCTACCGCGTCGAGGCCACCCGTGCCGGTGAGCGCACCGACTTCGACAAGCTCGTCCTCGACGTCGAGTCGAAGGCGTCCATCTCGCCGCGCGACGCCGTCGCTTCGGCCGGTCGTACGCTCGTCGAGCTGTTCGGTCTCGCCCGCGAGCTGAACGTCGAGGCCGAGGGCATCGAGATCGGCCCCGCGCCGGTCGCCGAGGTTCTCACCAACGAGCTGTCGATGCCGATCGAGGACCTCGACCTGTCGGTCCGCTCGTACAACTGCCTCAAGCGCGAGGGCATCAACACGGTGTCCGAGCTGGTCGCCCTCTCGGAGACCCAGCTCATGAACATCCGCAACTTCGGTCAGAAGTCGGTCGATGAGGTGCGCGACAAGCTCGTCTCGCTCGGCCTGTCGCTGAAGGACTCGGTTCCCGGGTTCGACGGTGCGCACTTCTACGGCGGATACGACGACGAGAACCTCTGAGCCCCCCTTTCTTCCTGGAGTAATCAAAAATGCCTAAGCCCACCAAGGGTCCCCGCCTCGGAGGCGGCCCCGCACACGAGCGCCTGCTTCTCGCGAACCTCGCCGCGGCCCTGTTCACCCACAAGTCGATCACCACGACCGAGACCAAGGCCAAGCGCCTGCGTCCGTACGCCGAGCGTCTGGTGACTTTCGCGAAGCGCGGCGACCTGCACGCCCGCCGTCGCGTCGCGTCGGTCATCGGCGACAAGAGCGTCGTTCACGAGCTCTTCGCCGAGATCGCTCCGCTCGTCGCCGAGCGCGAGGGTGGCTACACGCGTATCACCAAGATCGGCAACCGCAAGGGCGACAACGCTCCCATGGCTGTCATCGAGCTCGTGCTCGAGCCGGTGAACCCGAAGCCGAAGTCGGCCAAGAAGTCGGCTGCTGCCGCTCCGGCCGCCGCCGAGGAGGCTCCGGTCGAGGAGGCTCCCGTCGAGGAGACCACCGAGGCTCCCGCCGACGACGCCGCGACCGACGCCGGCGCCGAGTCGCCGGAGGAGGGCGCAGCCGCTGAGGCTGCCGCCGAGGACGCCGCTGAGGCTCCCGCCGAGGACGACAAGAAGTAACAGCGCTTCGCGCTGACATCGGGCCCGCACTCTCTTCGGAGGGTGCGGGCCCGATGTGCAAGGGTGGAAGGGTGAGCACGCCGAACGCACCGACCTGCCCCGCCGTCGCGCACTGGCGCACGGCGACCCGCGACGACATCGACGTCATCCACGGCGTGCTGGTGGCCGCCGACCGGGTGGACCACCCGACATGGACGACTCCGCGCGAGGACGTCGCCGAGACGTTCGAGCTGTCGCACGTCGACCATGAACGCGACACGTTGATCGCGTTCGATGAGACCGGCGAGGCGCTCGCGGTCGGTACCGTCACCCTGCATCCCTCGCGCGAGGAGCACCTGCACATCTACCTCACCGGCGCGGTGCGGCCCGACCGGCGCGGCCGCGGGATCGGCACCGCGCTCTTCGGATGGCAGCACGAACGCGCCGAGGAGCAGCTGCGCGAGGCGGCGGCAGCGGATGCCGCGGCGGCGAGCCTGCCCGCCGAGATCCAGGTGTACGCGTCGGAGAAGGACACGGCTCTCGAGCGCATCGCCGAATCGCTCGGCTACCGCACCGAGCGCTGGTTCTCGACGATGCACCGCGACCTGTCCGAACCGATCGCCGAGGTGACGACGCCGGACGGCATCGAGCTGGTGCCGTTCTCGTCCGATCGTGCCGAGGACGCGCGGCTGGCGCGCAACGACGCGTTCCGCGACCACTGGGGCAGCCTGCCGAGCCCGCCGGAGCGTTGGCAGCAGTTCATCGGCGGTCCGTTCCTGCGGCCCGATCTGTGCACCCTGGCCCTCGACGGCGGCGAGATCGTCGCGTTCTGCCTGGCTTCCGTGAACGAGGGCGACTTCGCCGTCCTCGGCCCCAACGCGTACATCGACCTCGTCGGCGTGGTCCGGTCGCACCGCAGGCGCGGGCTGGCGCCGGCGGTGATCTCGCGGTCGCTCGCTGCAATGCGGGAAGCGGGCCTCGGCATGACGGTACTCGACGTCGACACCGAGAGCCCGACGGGCGCCAACGCGCTCTACGGCGGTCTCGGGTTCACGCCGTACGAGCGCGACCGGGTGCTCGTCCGCCGCTACTGATCCTCGGCGCGGCCGAACAGTTCGAGCAGGGTCGTGCGGGTCTGCTCGGCGGCCCACTGTGCCGCCGCGAGCTGGGTCGCGGCACCGTCAACCGCGCGCTTCACCGTGCGCGCGTAGATGTCGCCGCCGGCTGACTCGGGGTGGATCTGATCGCCGGCGAGCAGATCGTCGTGCCCGGAGATCGCCTGCGACCAGTCGGCGACGGCGACGCGAGGGTGCGACGCCGCGAACGCCGTGAGGTCGCTGTTGACGCCGGGAATCCAGTCCCGCGGCCCGTACGCACTCACCAGGATGACGTAGCGATCGGGGCCGGCGGCGTCGACGATGCTCTGCAGCGCCTCGGTCGAGACCGGGCCGTTCGTGCCGAGGCCGACCACGACATACTCGCGCAGTTCGCCCGAGGCGGCCAGACCGTCGATGATCCGCGCCCCGGCCCACAGCGATCGCGACACCTCGGCGTCGACCTCGATACCCGGCATCGCCTGGAGGAGCCCGGGGGCGGAGGCGAGCATGACCGAGTCGCCGACGGCACTCACGCGGGTGCCGTCGACCGTCTGCGCCCCCGGCGCGGGCGCCGGTGTCGGCAGCCGCCGCGCCTGCTCCAGGGCATCGCGACCGGCGTCCACCGCGCTCTGGCTCGTCGTGGTGCGCGGCGCCGCGGCCACCGCCGCCGTCGTGCCGCCGAGGGCGAGCGCGGCGACGAGGGCGACCGCCAGCGTCGCGGCGCGCCGCGACGGGCGCGCGCGCAGCCCGTGGCGGGCCAGGGCGAGCGCACCTCGGAATCCGTGGCGGCGGACGGGCTGCTCGAGCCAGCGGTACGACCCGGCCGCCAGCACGACCGAAGCCAGCGCCACGCCCGCGCCCGCCAGGACCGGGACGCCCGTCTCGGGGCCCGCGCCGGTGAGCTGGAACGACAGCAGCACGAGGAGGGGCCAGTGCCACAGGTACACCGCGTACGACCGTTCGCCGAGCCACCGCAGCGGGGCGATGTCGAGCGCGCGACCGAACCACGAGCCCGGCCACGCCGCGATCAGCAGCACGACGGCGGTGAGGAGCGACGCGGCGAGGCTCGAGGCCGGGAACGTGATCGCCTCGCCGCCGCCCACGGCTGCGGCGGCCACGATGCCCGCGGTCGCGAGCGCTCCGACGATCACGCCCCACACGGGTCCGACGCCGGCGACCGACGACCTCCTGACGACGAGGCCGTGGAGGGCGAACGCGACGGCGACGCCGGTCAGGAGCCCGAAGGCGTGCGTGTCGGTGCCGAAATAGACGCGAGTGAGGTCGGCGCCCGCGGTGACGCTCGTGAACGCCCACGCGGCCGACAGTGCCGCGAGCCCGAGCGCTGCCGCGGCGCGAGAGCGGCGGCCGGGAAGCAGGAGGAAGAGCGGCAGCAGGAGCGGCCAGAGCAGGTAGAACTGCTCCTCGACCGCGAGCGACCACAGGTTGCGGAAGATCTCGGGGTCGGCCGCGGAGAAGTAGGTGCCGCCGTCGGCCATCGACACCCAGTTGTACGAGAACGCGGCCGCCCCCAGCACCTGGAGGCCCATGTCGACGAGGACGTCGCCGCCGACCAGCCAGGCCAGCGAGGCGCTCACGGTGACGACGGCCGCGAGGGCGGGCAGCAGGCGCCGCGCGCGCCTCGCCCAGAAGCGTCGCAGCCGGATCCGCCCCTCGCGTGCACGTTCGCGCAGGAGGAGCGTCGTGATGAGGAAGCCGGAGATGACGAAGAACACGTCGACGCCGACGTAGCCGCTCCGCAGGAAGGCGTCGGGGAAGAGGTGGTACACGACGACGAGCACCACGGCGACGGCGCGCAGGCCGTCGAGTCCCGCGATGCGGGCGCGCGGAAGAGGCGGAGGAGTCATACGGCTGTGTCCGGGGTCGTCGGGGGGGGACGGGCGGCGGCAGCCTCCCAGTGTAGAGCGGGTGCCTGAGGGTGATGTGGTAGACCGGAGGAGAGGCGCGGATCCCGCGCGGACCGTGTCGTGAGAACAGGTGGAACATGGGCGCTCCCGAGGTGCTGGTGCTGGGTGAGGCATTGGTCGACATCGTCGAGACCGACGATGGTGTGACCGAGCACGTCGGCGGCAGCCCGGCGAACGTGGCGGTGGGCGTCGCCCGACTCGGCGTCCCCGCCCGGTTGGCGACGCGGCTCGGACGCGACGAGCGCGGTGAGCGGGTCGCCCGCCACGTGAGCGAGGCCGGCGCCGTGATCGCCGAGGCGTCGTGGACCGACGCCGCCACCGACACGGCGCGCGCCCGCATCCGCCCCGATGGCTCGGCGGAGTACACGTTCGAGGTCGCCGGCGTCGTCGAGCCCGCTCCCCGTGGCGATGCCGTCCTCGTGCACACCGGATCGATCGCGCTGTTCCTCGACCCGGGCGGAGAGACCTGTCTCGCGGCCCTCGAGTCGGCCCGTGGTCACGCCGTCGTCACGGTCGACCCGAACATCCGTCCGGCGCTCGTCGGCTCGCGCGAGAGCGCGCACGCGCGCTTCGCGCGTGCGGCCGCCGCGGCCGACCTCGTGAAGCTCAGCGACGAGGATGCCGCGTGGCTCTGGCCCGGCGCCGACTCGCGGACGGTGCTCGAGACCATCGCCGACCTCGGCGCCTCGGCGGTCGTCATGACCCGCGGGGGAGAGGGAGCGATCGGGCGGGCGCCCGACGGTGCGATCGTCGAGGTCGCCGGGGTCGCCGTGACCGTGGCCGACACGATCGGCGCGGGCGACTCGTTCATGGCGAGCCTCATCGTCACCCTCGTCGAAAGCGGCACGCCGGCCCACGGCGAAGCGCTCGCGCAGGCGATGCGGACCGCTGCGCGCGCCGCGGCGATCACGGTGTCGCGGCCGGGGGCGAACCCGCCCTCGCGCGCAGAGCTGGAAGACTGATCGGGTGCGCCTGAGACTGGACATCGCCTACGACGGATCGGGTTTCTCGGGGTGGGCGCGCCAGCCCGGTCTGCGCACCGTGCAGGGGTCGATCGAGGCCGCCGTCAGCCGGGTCCTCGGCGGCGATGCTCAGCTCGTCGTGGCCGGGCGCACCGATGCCGGTGTCCACGCGTCGGGCCAGGTGGCGCACCTCGACCTGAGCGAGGCGCAGGCCGCGAGACTGCAACGCGGACGCGACCCCGAACCGGCCGCCCTCGCCGGGCGGCTGAACGGCGTGCTCGGACGCTACGCAGACGTGCACGTGCGGGCGACGTCGGAAGCACCCGCCGGTTTCGATGCGCGGTTCTCGGCGGTCTGGCGACGGTACGCCTATCGGGTCGCCGACCGGACGACCGGATACGACCCGCTCGAGCGCTTCCGCACGACGTTCGTGCCCGTCGCTCTCGACAACGCGTCGATGGATGCCGCAGCCCGCAGCCTCACCGGGCTGCACGACTTCGCGTCCTACTGCAAGCCGCGCCCCGAGGCGACGACGATCCGCACGCTGCTCGAGTTCGACTGGCGGCGCGACGAGAGCGGCGTGCTGGTCGCGAACGTCAAGGCCGACGCGTTCTGCCACAGCATGGTCCGCGCGCTCGTCGGAGCCTGCGTCGCGGTCGGCGAGGGGCGGCTGGACATCGAGGATGTGGCGGCGCTGCGCGACGAGCGTCACCGCACCAGCGCCTTCGCGGTGCTCGCCGCTCGCGGGCTCACCCTCACCGAGGTCGGGTACCCCGCCGACGACCTCCTCGCGGCGCGGGCGGAGCAGACCCGCGCCCGCCGCGCAACAGACACCTGACCGAAAGGAAGCGGGCGTAGCCTGGCGGCACCATGAAGGTCATCTCGTACAACCTGCGCAAGCACCGCGCCGCATCCGAGCTCTCGGAGCTCGTCGAGCAGCACGGTGCCGACGTCCTGTGCCTGCAGGAGGCCGACACCAGCGGCATCCCGGATCGGATCGGCGGCCTGCGGCTGGCCGATGCGACGGCCCGCAACCGTCTCGGGCTCGCCGTCTACTACCGCGAGAACACCTACCGGGCAGTCGAGGTGCGTTCGCTCGCGCTGAAGAAGTCGCTGCACGACCGCGTGTTGAAGCCCGCGGAGGAGCGCATGCTCGGTGTTCGGCTCCGCGATATCGACGACGGGCGCGACCTGATCGTCGCGAGCTTCCACGCGGCGCCGCTGACGGCGCTCAACTCGCTGCGACGCAACCAGATCCAGGCGGCGCTCGGTGCGCTGTCCGAACTCGGCGCGGGCCTGCCGATCCTCATGGTCGGCGACTACAACTACCCCGTCTTCAAGGAGAACCTCGGACAGGTGGTGCGCAAGCAGGGGTACGAGCTGACGCTCAGCGATGCCCGCACCTACACGCGGTACAAGTTCTTCCGCGGCCACTACGACTTCGCCACGAGCGTCGGGTTCGACATCTCACGGGTGCAGACGCTGCCACAGGGGGCAAGCGACCACCTGCCGATCCTGGTCAGCGCTGAACCGGTCTGAGCTGAACCGGTCTGAGACGCCCGAAGCGCGCCGAGAACGACGGATGCCCCGGAGCCGAAGCTCCGGGGCATCCGATCATGCGTTGCGCCTGATCAGGCAGCGGCCTCGCCGTTGCGGTGACGGCGGACCGTGCTGGCCACGGCGATGCTGCCGCCGGCGAGGGCGAGAGCGCCACCGCCGATCCACAGGCCGAGGAGAGCGGCGTTGTCGCCACCGGTGGCGGGCAGCGTGCCCGATCCACCGGTGCCGCCGGCGGCGGCCGGAACGGCGATGGTGACGCTGCTCGCGCCGGAGACGGCGCCGTCGGCGGTGAGCGTGTACTCGCCGCTCGCGTTCGCGGGGAGCGTCACCTGGAAGGCGACCTCACCGGCCGCGTTGGCAGCCTTGGTGGTGCTGGTCGAGGTGACCGCGAACTTGACGAACGCGACGCTGCCCGCAGCAGCGTTCTCGCCCGTCAGGGTGCCGGTGACGGTCTCGTTCGGGTCGAAGTTGTTGAAGGCGATCGTCGCGGTGCCGCCGGCGGTGACGGTGACGGACGAGCCGCCCACGGGTGCCGGGGTGTAAGCGTTGGCGATCGCGGGGGCTGCAAAGACAGCCGCTGCTGCGATGGCCGAGGCCGCCGCCGCCTTGATGAGACGGTTCTTCATGAGTCCTGCTTTCCTTGGGGTCATCCGGAGGCTCACACCCAACGGAGAAGTAATACTAAGGATTACGTCAGGAGTGGTCATAGCAAGTATTCAGGGTCTGGGGCCTCTGATGCAAGCTGGAACATTGCGATCGCGTTAACATTTCGCGATCCGGATGCCCGGCGGCGCGCCGTGCATGCGGAAAGACGCGGATTCGGGGTGCGGACGGCACGTCGGGTGCGATCAGATGCGCGCGTCGCGTGCGCGGCGCACAGCGGAGGCGAGCGCGATCGTCGCGCCCGCGGCCACGAGCGCGCCGCCGCCGACCCACAGTCCGAGCGACGTGCGAGCGTCGCCGCCGGTGGCGGGAAGACCGGCCGCGTCGACGACCGAGGCGCTCGCGGTGCCGCCGGCCGACGATGCCGAGATCGCCTCGATGTTGTAGACGCCGACCGCGTCGGAGGGGAAGGTCAGGGCCACGGGGGCCAGCGCGCCCTCCGCGGACGATTCGCGCACCGTGCTGCCGGTGGAAACGGCGAAGGCGACGCGTGCGAACGTGACGCCGGCGCCGTTCTCGCCGCGGACCGTGATGGTCACGGCCTCTTCCGGACCGAACGTGCCCTCGGCGCAGGCGAACTCGACCGTGCCGCCGGCGACGAACGCGCTCGGCGTGGTCGTGCAGGAGTTCGTCGGCGGGTAGATGGTCGCGCCGGTGGCGGCGGACGCCGCGGCCGGCAGCGCGATGATCGCGGCGGCGAGGGTCGCGACGGCGACGAGGGAGACGGTGCGGCGCATGATCGGTGAGTCTATGCGTCGCCGCAACGAGCGACAACAACGGTAGGCCGGTCCGCGTCGACCGTCGGGGTGACGGCGGCTGTCGCCGTCGTCGGACCGCCCTGCGCGACCACGCTCACGGTGGCCGTGACCGACTCGCCGGGCGCGAGATCGGAGGAGAACACCATCACCTGGCGCCCGGCGTGCGAGCCGCCGCCGAAGCCCGCGCCGTCGGATCGGGCCGCAGACGACAGGGCGTAGCCCTCGGGCAGGTACAGGTAGGCGACGGTGCGGGCGACGCCGGCGGGAACGCCGAAGCTGCCGCCGCCGGTGACGTACGACGGGAGCGAGGTCGCGGCATCCGCCGGGGCGTTGTTCGCGATCGTGACCTCGAGCGTCACGGGCGACGAGGTGCGCCCGTCGCCACCCACCGCGCACGTGTCCCAGGCGAGACGGGTGTCGGCGGTGACGTAGTAGTCCATCTTCGAGCCGGTGCCGTCGTTGAGGAACACTCCGAACCCGGCGGTGTCGGCATCGGTGGTCGGCAGCGGACCCGCCAGCGTCGTGTCGGCCAGGACCGCCTGGTCCTCCGGGATCGCGCTCCACAGCAGCAGCCGTCGCTCGTCGCCGGCACGACCGAGCGCGGCGATCAGCTTGGCCGGGTCGGCGCCGCCGGCCGCGAGCCGCTCGAAGACGGCTGCCGACGCCGAGGCGAAGAACGCGTCCTGCTCGCGCGGGCTCTCGTAGCGCGCGTACACGTCGTTCAGGAGCAGTGAGACGGCGTTGTCGGCGGAGATCACATCGCCCGTCGGAAGCTCGATGGGGCCCGTGGCGTCGAGGATGTACGACAGGGCGACGGGGTCGGTCGCGATCACGCCGTCGACGCTCTGCCCGGTCTGGCGCAGCAGCATCTCTCGCGCGAGCGGCCCGCCGACGGAGAAGTCGGGGATCTGCGTGACGTTCTGGATGTAGCGGCCCGGACGCGTCTCGTAGATGCGCTCGACCTCGGCGTCGAGGGGGAGCACCGGCTCGCCGAAGTTCGAGAAATCCGAGGACGAGGCCTGGCCGGCCAGCTCGATCCGGCCGTCGACGGTGCGGACGATCGCCATCGCGCCGACGATGCCGCCCGTCGAGCGCCACTCGGCGTTGTTCTGGAACGCCAAGAGGTAGTTGCGTTCGCCGGAGGCGCCGAGCATCGCGGGCAGGAGCGTGGCGGCGCGGGCGAGAGCGTCCGTTGCCGTGGCGCCCGTGTCGAGGAGGTCGGTGACGTCGGCGACGGCGGCGCGCACCGGGCCGATGAGGGGGGTGTCGTCGAGAGCCCGCACGGATGCCGCGGCGGCGGCCACGGTGTCGGCGCCGGCGCGGGCGGGCTCGGCGATCTCGCGGAACACGGCGGTGTCGATGCGGCCGTCGACCGGTCGGAAGGAATCGGGCGAGAAGGCCGACGCGACATCGGCGAGCGGGAGGAGGCCATCACGCGCGATGTCATCGGCCGCCGCGGCGATCGTGCCGACGGCGTGGAGCTGAGGCCCGACCCAGGGGGTGCCCTCGACGAGCGACCAGACCGGGTCGGACGTGAGCTCGCGCGCCCGCTCGGCGTGGTCGGCGACGTCGTTGATGTGCGGTGCGGCCGCCGCGGGGTCGGCGATCAGATCCACGGCGGTGCGGGCGGATGCCTCGACCTCGCGGAGCTCGCCGTAGGCGAGGGCGCCGCGCACCCCGACCCACGCGGCGATCGCGACGAGGGCGATCAGGAGCGCCCCGGCGAAGGCTGCCAAGACGAGCTGCGTCCGGCGCAGAGGGCGGGGCTGGTCAGCGGTGCGCACCCGATCACTCTAAGGGGCGGGGGCGTGCGTACACTTTGCGAGAGGAAGCGGAGGACTCGATGAAGCGACGCTGGGGGACGGCCGCCGCGACAGCGGTGATGGCTGTGGCTCTCGTGGGATGCGGGCCCGCGCCGTGGAACCTCCCGTCCGGTGACGGCGGCGACGCGAGCAGTCCCGCGCCCTCTCCGAGCGTCTCGCGCACCGCCGTACCGCCACCGGTGCCGAACGACCTCTCGAGCGGGTCGACCGAGCGCCAGGTGACTGCCGGCGCCGTGACCGGGTCGCTCAACTACTGGTCGGACCTGTCGATGGATCGGTGGTCGGCGACGGCCCTCAAACCGGTCAGCCTGTCGCTCGTGACCACCGTCAGTCCCGACGACGGACAGAAGGTCTACCTGCAGAAGGCGACGATGATCGCCGTCCCCGGCAACGCCCAGGGCGACCTCAGCCCGCTCGCGCCGACGTCGGACCAGTCGGCCACGAACCCGGGCTACCTCGTGCTCTCGCCCTACAGCTACTCGCAGACCTTCTACGTCGGAGAGGTGCCGCCCGAGGCGACGTTCGTGACCATCCGGTTCACCTACGACTTCCTCGTGCAGACGACGCCGACCTCCGACGAGTTCGCGAAGCAGACCGCGACCGACAGCATCACCGTCGCGATCGCGGCGGCATCCGAGGCCGACGGCGGGTGAAACCTCAAGGTCGCCGCAAGGCAACCTGAAGAGATCGGAAAGCGGCCGGGATCGCGTCGGCCGGGGTGCTTGTATGGCGAGGCCCGCGGCATCCGACGCTGGTCCCGCCTTGAGAAACCCGGTCTGCCATGTCTCCGCGCCGCACACCCGCATCCCGCACTCGTGCCCTCCGCACCGCCGTGTCGGCGGGCGCCATCGCTCTCTCGCTCGTCGCCCTGTCGGGCTGCTCGCAGCTGACCGGGATGATCAACTCGGTCCAGGGCGAGCCGGTGTCGGCGGTTCCGGCCCCCGCGCCGTCGCAGTCGCCCGCCATGGCCTTCAACTCGCAGTTCACCTACGACGGTTCGGTCTCGCTCTCCTCCGACGTGGCGCAGGACCTCGAGCTTCGACTCGACGTGTGGGCTCAGGACCCCAAGCGGACGCAGGAGTGGACTCCCGGCGCCGAGAAGACGTTCGGCTTCGCCGTCAACGTCCACGACAACCGCGTCGACGAGAAGTCGGTCCTCTCGCAGAAGCGACGCGTGTTCATCTCGTCGATCTCGATCACCTCGCAGACCGCGCAGACCTCGGGCCAGGTGCAGAGCCCGTTCCAGTTCAGCGCCGACCCGCGCACGCTCGTTCCCAGTGACACGATCCGTTCCGACCGCGGGCTGCTGCTCAACAGCTTCCAGGGCGGGCTCTACGTGCCCGAGACGGTCATCCACGGGCTGCCGGCCGACACCTACGGCATGACGCTCGAGTTCGCGATGACCGTCTGGGTCGAGGGCAACGCCAACGACGACGCCAGCTTCACCCAGCAGACGGTGTACCAGTACCTGCCGGTCGCGATCTCCAGCGAGGAGCAGGCGGCGGATGCCGCTCCCGCGCCGGCTCCCACCGCGACTCCCTGACCGTCAGACGCCCCGAATTCCTTGCGCAGAAATTGCGGTTGACTTCGTCCTCTCTGAACACGGCGCGTTCCAGAATGGATCCCGGCGGGCAACAGCCGCCCATCACCTCGCACAGGATGTGACCGCATGACTCAGACGCCGTACACGCCGTACACGCCCAGCCCGGCGTTCGGCCAGCAGCAGCACCCCGCCCCGCAGGCGCCGGTGCAGCTGGCCGACCACTTCGAGACGGCGTTCCCCGACGACTTCGAGTCGGTCCTCGAGAACACGACGGTCCACCGTTCCACCATCGGCTGCGTCATCCCGGCGTACAACGAGGAGGAGTCGATCGCCGACGTGATCGAGGGCCTGCTCGCCCAGACGCGCGTGCCGGACGTCATCCACGTCATCGCGAACAACACCTCCGACAACACGGTGAAGATCGCGGCCGGGTACGCCGGGCCGCACGAGGTCACGACCGAGCTCGGCACGCAGTTCACCGAGGTCTTCGTCCACGACATCGGCAAGAACCCCGACAAGAAGGTCGGGGCGCTCAACTACGGCTACTCGCTCGTGGAGGGGTACGACTACCTGCTCGGCGTGGACGGCGACACGATCGCCGACCGGCGCGCGGTCGAGTACCTGGAGTCGGAGGCGGTCGGCGATTCGCGCATCGGCGGCATCTCGGCCATCTACTCGATCGACGACAAGCCCATCAAGGGAACGATCGCCAAGTTCCTCATCGCCGGTCAGCGCACGCAGTTCGCGGCCTTCAACATGCAGAACCTGCTGCGCGGACGCAACATGGCCGTCCTCGGCGGGCAGTTCTCGATCTTCTCGACGAACGCGCTGCGCGACGCGATGAAGCAGAACCACCAGTCGACGCCCTGGGTGAAGGACTCCGAGGTCGAGGACTCGCTGCTGTCGCTGCAGATCAAGAGCGCGGGCTACCTGACGAAGATCAGCCCGTATGCCCGCGCCAACGTCGGCGGCATGACGACCCTCAAGGGGTACGACGCGCAGCAGGTGAAGTGGACCTACGGCGCCATCGAGCTGATGTGGCCGGGCCAGCGCGGCGACACGAAGGGACAGCCCTTCCACCCGAACCTGCGACTGCGCTGGTTCGAGAACTTCGGGATGCTGACGAACCTGTTCGTGCGCGTCGCGTTCCTCATCCTGCTCGCCGGCTCGCTGTCGATCAGCGCGTTCGTCTTCTCGCCGCTGTGGCTGATCCCGCCGCTCGTCGCCGTGCTGCTGAACCTCCGCATGGCCCGCAGCATCAAGGACCACAACCAGCGCGACATCCTCTTCGCGATCCTCGTCTTCCCCGCGGAGGCGTTCATGTGGATCAGGCTCGGTCACTTCATGCGCTCGTGGTCGCGGTTCCTGTCGAAGAAGAAGGTCGACAACTGGGCGATGCAGGCCAAGGCCGAGAGCGGTGGCGGCAGCATCGGTCACTGGATGCCGATGGTCATCCTCGCCGCCGTGCTGCTGGCGATGGCCGTGGTCTGGAACCTCATCGGACCCGTCGCGCAGTCGTCGATCCTGTGGATCGGATGGCCGATCGTCGGCGTCGTGACCGTGCTGCAGACGCTGCTGATGTTCTCGAAGCTCGTCCGTCGTCAGAACGGCTACAAGGTCTGAACCGGATGCCGGTCTGAGCGATCAGACCGCTGCGTTCTCCGACGTCATGCGGTACCCGACGCCCCGAACCGTCTCGATGTAGCGCGGGGTCGTCGGGTTGTCGCCGAGCTTCCGGCGCAGGTTCGTCATGTGCGCCTCGATCGCCCGCTTGTCCGCCTCGCCGACGAAGTAGCTCGTGACGTAGGACTCACCGCGCAGGACGAGCGTCAGGTCGGCCTTCGACCGCACGCGGCGCTTCGAGGCCATCAGGGTCGAGAGCAGATCGAACTCGGTGCGCGTGAGGTCCAGCTCGCGTCCGGACACGTAGGCCAGCCGCGTGTCGGTGTCGACCTGCAGGTCGCGGTGCGCGAGCCAGTGCTCTCCCGCGGCCGGCACGAGGTCGCCGGCGGGCTGGTGGACGACGAGGTCGGCGCCGGCCGTCGGGACCGGGGCGGGCATCGGGGCGTCGCTCGGGTGGTGGACGATGACCTGCTGCGGTGGCACCTGCTGGGGCGGCACCTGCTGGGGCGGCGCGGGCTGCTGCGGCATCGGCTGTTGCGGGGCCGCGCCGGGGAAACGGGCGAGGTACTCCTCGTACGACATCGGCGCAGCCTCGGCGGGTGCCGGTGCCGGTGCCGGTGCCGCTGGTGGCGCCGGGGTGAAGGCCGCGGGGCGGGCGCCCGGGAAGGAGGGTCCGACCGAATCCTGCTGCGGAGTCTGCTGGGGCGCGGCGGCGCGCGGGCGTCGCAGCAGCGCGTCCACGCGCGCACGGAACTCGCGCGGGCGGAACGGCTTGACGATGTACTCGTCGGCGCCGGAGCCCAGACCGAGGACGACATCCGCCTCTTCGGACAGGCCGGTGAGCATGATGATGTACGTGTCGCTCTGGGCGCGGATGCGTCGGGCGGCCTCGAAGCCGTCGATGCCGGGCATGTTGACGTCGAGGGTCGTCAGCAGCGGGCGGTACGACAGCACGGCCTGGATGCCGTCGATGCCGTTGCCCACCGAGACGGTGGAGAAGCCGGCCGCCTCGAGCACCTCGACGAGGAGATGGCGGATGTCGGGATCGTCCTCGACGATGACCGCCGTCTTCAGCTGCTCGGACATCATGCTCGACACTCGTCTCCCTCAGGTTCGGGTTATTTTGCCACACGCAAAGGACGAGGTAGTTCCCGGGCGCGGTCGGCGGGTCAGGGCGCGACGCCGCGGGTGAGCTCGACGGCCCCGGCGGGCCACCACACGCCGGCGTCCGGGCCGCCGTTGCACGGCCCGTCGCTCTCTCCCGGCGGCTTGATCCACAGGTTCGTGTCGACGACGTCGTCGCCGTAGGTGCCGCTCGGGTCGCCCACGGCGCGTCCCGGCGGATTGCACCACTCGTCGTCACCGGGAGCGCCTGCGCCGTTGCGCGAGGTGTCGACGAGGGCGTGCATGCCGCCGAGCCGATCGGACAGGGCGTGGGCGTAGGCGAACTCGTCGTAGGTGTCGTTGAAGTTCGACACGTTCGTCACGAAGCCGCGGACGCCCGAGACCGCGACCCGCTCGACGAGCTCGGCCATCGCGTCGGCCCCGAGCCAGTTCGAGTGCCCGCCGTCGACGTACACCCAGGTGTCCGTGCCCGTGAGGCGGCCGAGGGCGCCGCGCAGCTGGTCGACGCGTTCGTCGACGTTGCCGCACTGGGGCGCGAGCGCGAGGCTGTCGGGCTCGACGATGACGACCTTCTTCACGTCCGGAACCGACCGCAGGGCCGTGCCGATCTGCGTCGTCCACGTCTCGTAGTCCGCCTCGTCGAGGCCGCCCGCGGAGTGATTGCCGCAGTCGCGTCCGGGGAGGCCGTAGACGACGACGGCCATCGCCGTATCCGTCTCGCGGGCCTCCTGTGCGATGTTGAGCACGCGCTCGCCGACCTCGCCGATGGGGTCCTGTTCGGGGGTGAGCCAGTACGCCGTCGGCTGGGCGGCGAGGTACTCGGCGGCGGCGACCTCGTCGGCCGAGCCGCCCTCGGCGACGGCGCGCGCGGCCTTCGACTCCGCGGGCGCGACGAAAGCGGTGCCCACGCCCGGGGGTCTCGCCGTGAGCGCCTGCACCCCGCCCATCACGAGGGAGACCGCCAGGGCGATCCCGGCGACGATGAGGGCGACGGCGGCGACGATGATCGCGATCCATGCCCAGCGAGGCAGCCGACGTCGCCGGCGAGGGGGCCGAGGCGGTGCGGGCCGTTCGGGACGCGGCGGCGCTTCGTAGTGGCCGCTCACGACATAGGGGCCGGCATCGCGACCGGCATCGGGATGCGATGCATCGGAGCCGGGTCGCTGTGCCACGGACTGACTCTAACCGCTGGCGACCGCGAGGCCCATCGTGCCGGTCCGCCGTGGCCGGTACCCTGGGGCCATGGGCGACGTGATCCTGGGAGTGACCGACGCGACCGGCGCGGGGGCGCGCGAATGGGCGGTGCGCCGGGCCGAGGCGCTCGGCCTCGCGCTGCGTGAGCTGCTGATCGCCCCGACGCGCGACGATGTCGATCGGGTCGCCGCGGCCACGGCGGATGCCGAGATCCTCGTGCTCCCCGAAGAGCACCGTCATCCGTATCGCACGCTCATCGCGCACGCGCACTGCCCGATCGCGATCGTGCCCGACCAGCGCAGCAGCGACGACGGGGCTCCCGCCGTGGCGAGGGAGGGCGTGCTCGTCGGCGTCGACGCGTCGGACGTCTCGGCCCGCGCTCTCGACTTCGCCGCTCGCGAGGCTCAGCGAACGGGGCAGCCGCTCGTGGCGCTCGCGGCATGGGAGCCGGTCTCGGTCGGCACGGAGCCGGGCCTCGACCTCTGGACGGGGCCGATGCCGGTCGACCTGACGGAAGCGACCGCCGGGATGCTCGACCGCATGCTCGAGCCGGTGCGCGCGGAACACCCGCAGCTCGAGGTGCGCACGCGCATCGACGTCGGCGACGCCTCGACGCTCATCGAGGACGCCTCCCGCGGCGCCACGCTGACGGTCGTCGGCTCGCACGGTCGTACCGGGCTGTCACGTCTGCTGCTCGGGTCAGTCAGCGAGCGCGTGGCCTCGCACGTCGGCTCTCCGACCGTCATCGTGCGGTGACGCGCGCCGCGCGAGTCCTGCTCGCCGGCTACGTCGTCGTCCTCGCGCTCATCGCGTTCTGGCCGACGCCCGTCGACCGCGACGCCGGCCCGATCCTCCGGGCGATCACCTCGGCCGTGCCGTGGCTGACCTATGCCCGCATCGAGTTCGCCGCCAACATCGCCCTGTTCGTCCCGTTCGGGTGGTGCGCGGCCCGGGGCTGGCCCCGCTGGCAGGCGTACGTCATTCCCGCCGGGCTCATCATCTCCGCCGTGATCGAGACGGCGCAGGGCATTCTGCTCGCACAGCGGACCGCGAGCGTGTGGGACGTCGTGGCCAACACCCTCGGCGCGACCGCCGGCTGGCTGATCGCCCGCGGGCGGGTCGTCGGGCGGCGTCAGCCGGCCTCGGGCGACTGAGACCCCTCCGACGACGAGGAGCCGCCGCGCGCACGGCGCCGCCGGACCTCGGCCTCGAGCTCGGCGATCTCGATCTCGCGTTCGAGGTCGGCGAGCTGCTGCGCGGTCGTGCGGTAGTCGCGGGGCTGCGGACGGCTCGCGGGCGCGGGCGGTGCCGGCTCGTCCCGCGACCACCGGCGCGGGTCGCCGAAGCTCATCGACTCCCGCGGGGCCGTGTCCCACTCGCGCCCGAGGGTGAACCAGAGCACGGAGCCCACGAACGGCAAGAAGATGATGAACAGCACCCAGGCGAACTTGGGCAGGTGCTTGACCTGGTCTTCGCGGCGGGTGATCGCGTCGACGAGGGCGGCGACCATCAGGACGAAGACGAGCAGGGGAAGCAGCAGATACACCCCGCCAGGGTGGCGCAGATCCGCGCGGTCGCGCAAGGGAGGGGGGATCAGAACGCGTAGCGGATGCGGCACGACGGCAGCTCGCGCTCGATGAGAGCGCAGAGTGTCGCGACGGCCTCGCCCTTGAGCGGTGAGCGGTACCGGACGTTGATGGCGCCGTTCTGCGAGCGTTTGGTCTCCTGCATCCGCGGGGTCCACAGCAGGTCTTCGCCGCGCGGATGCCACCCGAGGTTGACCTCGTGCAGCCCCTCGTTGTGGGTGAGCATGATGATCTCGCACGCCAGCTGCGCCTTGGCGCGGTCGGAGAGCACGTCGTTCAGCTCGCGCAGCAGCGCGGTCCAGTCGGCCACCCAGGTCGGGGTGAGGATGACGGGCGAGAAGTTCAGGTGCACTTCGTAGCCGGCCTCGACGAAGTCGTTGATCGCGGCGATCCGCTCGGCGACCGGCGACGTCCGGATGTCGGTCACTTTCGCCGTGTCGTGCGGCATGAGCGAGAAGCGGATGCGGGTTCGCCCGAGCGGGTCCCAGTCGAGCAGGTCGCGATTGACGTACTTCGTCGCGAACGAGGCCTTGGCCGTCGGCGACATCCGGAACAGCTCGCACAGATCGCGGACGTTCTCGCTGATCATCGCGTCGACCGAGCAGTCGCTGTTCTCGCCGATGTCGTAGACCCACGCCTCGGGGTCGCACTGGTTCGGCTCGGTCTTGGGGCCCTGCCGGGAGATGTGCCGTGCGAGATGGCGCGAGATCTCGTCGATGTTCGCGAACACGGTCACGGGGTTGCTGTAGCCCTTGCGTCGCGGCACGTAGCAGTAGGAGCAGGCCATGGCGCAGCCGTTCGCCGTCGACGGCGCGATGAAGTCGGCCGAGCGGCCGTTGAGGCGGGTCGCGACCGACTTCTTCACACCGAGCACGAGCGCCTCGGTCTTGATCCGCACCCAGCGGCGCACGTTCGTCTCGTCGCCGTGGATCTCGGGAACGAGCCAGTGCGAGTCGATCGGCACGATCTCGGCATCGGGCCACCGCGCCACGATCTCCTGCCCGCGGGGCAGCGCGAGCGCGGCCTCCTCGGCGTAGATGCGGCTGATCTGCAGCAGCGGGGCCCGATCCCGGGACATCCGGCCGGTCAGCCGGCCTGCTCGAGCTCGATCTCGCCGGCGGCGAGGGCGTCGGCGTACGTGCGGACGTCGGGGCCGGGCTCCCAGTCGATGAACTTGTCCTTCATGTGGCTGACGAGCGCGGCGTAGGCCTTGTCGGCGTCGTTCGCGTCATCGGTCGCGGCGACGGCGGCGACGGCATCCTGCAGGACACGGTCGGCGTCGTCGAGCACCTTCTGGCGGGCTTCGTCGTTCCAGTGGATCTCGCTGATCTTCATAGCGGCACGCTAGCCAGCGGGAACGGATTCGGCGACGGACTTGCGCGAGGCCATCCGACGCCCGATGATCCCGTGTCTCGGGCTGAAGAGGTAGACCGCGGCGAACACGACGCCCTGCACGAGCACGACGAGTCCGCCCGACGAGGCGTCCACCCAGTAGCTCAGGTAGATGCCGACGATCGAGGATGCCGCCGAGAGCACCGGCGCGATGACGAGCATGCGGCCGAAGCGGTCGGTGAGCAGGTGCGCCGTGGCTCCCGGGATGATGAGCATCGCGACGACGAGCACGACGCCCACGACCTGGAGCGCGACGACCGCGGTCAGCGCGAGCACGCCCAGGAGCAGCCCCGAGAGGAGCCGGGGCGAGAGCCCGATCGCGAAGGTGTGGATCGGATCGAAGGCGAACAGTGTGAGGTCGCGGCGCTTGACGAACAGCACCGCGAAGGCCACTGCGGCCAGGACCGCGATCTGCACGAGGTCGCCGGTGGAGACCCCGAGGACGTTGCCGAACAGGATGTGGTTGAGGTCGGTCTGGCTCGGCGTGACCGAGATGAGCACGAGACCGAGCGCGAACAGCGTCGTGAACACGATGCCGATGGCGGCATCCTCCTTGACGCGGCTCGTGCCCCGGATGATGCCGATGAGGGCCACCGCGAGGAACCCGAACACGAGGGCACCGATCGCGAAGGGGGCACCGAGGACGTACGCGAGCACGACGCCGGGCAGCACCGCGTGACTGACGGCGTCGCCCATGAGCGACCAGCCGATGAGGACGAGCCAGCACGACAGGACGGCACAGACGATCGCGGCGATCGCCGTGGCCGACAGGGCGCGCAGCATGAACTCGTACCGGAGAGGTTCGAGCAGGATGTCGATGAGGTTCACGGACGCTCCTCGATGGTCAGGCCGAAGGCGCGCGCGAGCAGCTCGGGGCGGAGCGCCTCGTCGACGGCTCCCTGGAAGACGACGCGGCGCAGCAGCAGCACGGCTTCGTCGGCGAGCGAGGGGAGGGCGTGCAGGTCATGGGTGGAGACCAGCACGGTGCGGCCGTCGGCCGCGATCTCGCGGAGCAGGCGCACGATCGTCGCCTCGGACTTCTTGTCGACTCCTGCGAAGGGCTCGTCGAGGAGCAGGACGCCGGCATCCTGGGCGATGCCGCGTGCGACGAACGCGCGTTTGCGCTGCCCGCCCGACAGCCGGCCGATCTGGCGGTCGGCGAGGTCGCCCAGTTCGACCCGCTCGAGGGCAGCGTCGACGGCGCGATGGTCCTCGGGGCGCGGGCGGCGGGTGAGGCCGAGGCGACCGTACCGGCCCATCATGACGACGTCTCGCACCGAGACCGGGAAGGTCCAGTCGACGTCCTCGCTCTGGGGCACGTAGCCGATGACGCCGCGGCGGCGGGCGACCGCGGGGGTCTGACCGGCGATGCTCACCCGGCCGCTCGCGGGACGGACGAGACCCGTGATCGACTTGAACAGCGTCGACTTGCCCGATCCGTTCATGCCGATAAGCGCGGTCACGCGGCCGGGCGTGACGGTGAGGTCGACGTCGTCGAGCGCCACGATGTCGCGGTAGCGCACCGAGACTCCGGTGACCTCGATTCCCGGGGACGCGCCGGCCACGCCGCTCACGAGGCGCTCCCGGTCAGCGCCGCCGTGATCGTCTCGGCGTCGTGGCGGAGGAGGTCGAGGTAGGTCGGCACGGGGCCGTCCTGCTCGGAGAGCGAGTCGACGTAGAGGGTGCCGCCGAAGACGGCATCCGTCGCCTCGACGACCTGCTGCATCGGGCGGTCCGAGACCGTCGACTCGCAGAACACGGCGGGCACGTCATTGTCGTCGACGAACTCGATCGTCTGCCGGATCTGCTGGGGTGTCGCCTGCTGCTCGGCGTTGACGGGCCAGATGTAGGCCTCGGTGAGCCCGGCATCTCGAGCGAGGTACGAGAAGGCCCCTTCGCACGTCACGAGCGCGCGCTGCTCGACGGGCACCGTCTCGAGGTCGGCGACGAGATCGTCGTGGATGCGCTGCAGCTCGTCGTTGTAGGCGGCACCGTTCGCGGCGTAGGCGTCGGCTCCCGCGGGATCGAGCTCGCTGAACGCCGCGACGATGTTCTCGACGTACAGCTGCACGTTCAGGGGGCTCATCCAGGCGTGGGGGTTGGGCTTGCCGGCGTAGGCGTCTCCGGTGATGTCGATCGTCTCGACGCCCTCGGACACGACGGCGTGCGGTGCGTCGGCGGTCTCGACGAACCGCGCGAACCATGACTCGAGGCCCAGCCCGTTGTCGAGGATCAGGTCGGCGTCGGACGCCGCCGCGATATCGCGCGGGGTGGGCTCGTAGCCGTGGATCTCGGCCCCGGCCTTCGTGATCGATCGCACATCGAGTCGGTCTCCCGCGACGTTGCGGGCGATGTCGGCGAGCACCGTGAACGTCGTCAGCACGACGGGCCGGTCGCCCGACGGCTCGCCGGCGACGTCGGCGTTCGAGCCCGTCGCGCAGCCCGCGAGGAGCGCAGCCGTCGCCCCCAGGGCGACCAGCGCGGAAAGGCGGCGAGGTCGATTTTTCGGCATACCGAAAAATTACCCGCTGGCCTCCCGGGCGTGCAATTCCTCGTCGACGACATCGGCCCAGGGTTGACGCGTCGAACGCACGGTGTTACCGGACTCGGCCGCCTGCTGCATCAGCAGCGCGAGGTAGTGGTCCTGGCTGGCCTCGGCCAGCGAATAGACCGGCGCGTGCCCGTCGATGGCGCCCGGCATGCCGTCGAGCATCCGCGCGATCGCGATCTCGTCGTCGTTGAGGCGGGCCGGGAGGAAGGGGTTGCGGAAGACCCACTCGTCGCCGAGGAGGATGCCGCGCAGGAACATCCCCTCCAGGTTGCCGCCCTCGCCCGTCATGACCCGTCGCAGCGAGTCGAAGACGGGCTCGTCGAACCGGCGGAGGTGGCGCACCTCGCCATTCTCGATCTCGCCGCGCTCGCCGCGGATCAGCAGGCGGTTGCCGCGGATCCACGAGAAGTACTGCTCGCCGGCGAAGTCGTACACGCCCAGGCGATCGCCGAACGCGAACCGTGCCGTGGTCTGCGTCGCGGTGACGATCCGCTCCTCGGTGGGGTCGCCGTCGCGGCCCGGTCCCGCCACGAGCGGAGACCGGAAGACGGATGCCGTGATCTCGGTCTCGTCGGCCCCGATGCCGAGCGCTCGCCGCATGACGCTGACGCCGTGATAGTCGTGGCACTGCGCGACGAGCGCCTGTGACGGGGTGCCCAGCCGTCCGGAACGGGCCACCGCGAGCTGTGCCGACAGCAGCGGCGACAGGTGGTACTGCTCGGCGACCTGCACCGTCGGCATCCCCGGGCGGGCGAGGTGCTCCCACAGGTCGACGAGGTCGTCGATCCCGGCGGCGGGCGGTGTCTCGGTCAGGACCGGGATGCCGCGGTCGGCGAGGTCGACGATGATCCCGGGAGCCACGTCGCGCGGCACCGAGACGACCACGAAGTCGGGGGTGCCGTCCGCGAGCAGAGCGTCGAGGTCGCTGTAGCCGCGGACACCCCACCGGTTCTCGATCTCGGCCGCGGTCGCCGCGCTGCGGGTGACGAGGCCGGAGATGCGGAACCGCTCGGGAAGGGCGGCGGCGATGCGCAGGAAGAAGTCACTGCGCCAGCCGCTGCCGACGATGGCGAAGGTGAGGGTCATCGGCACAGTCTGCACGGGGCGGCGTGTGAGACGGTAGGGGCATGGTGGAGGGGCGCGCTCGCGGCGGTGAAGATGATATGGAGCCGGCCGACATCGACGTCGAGACGGTCGCGTTCGACGGGGTGCGCACTCGGGTCACGCGGGTGCAGACCGCGTCGTCGGCGGATGCGGGGCGGGCCTTCGTGCTGATCGCGGGCATCGGGGTGGCCGCGACGTACTTCGACCTGCTCGCCCCGACGCTCGCGCAGAACGCGCGGGTCTACGCTCTCGACCTTCCGGGCTTCGCCGGTCAGCGTGCGCCGCGCGACGAGCCGTCGGTGGCGTTCTTCGCCGACCAGGTGGAGGCGGTGCTCGATCGGTTCGAGCTCGATGATCCCGTGCTGCTCGGGCACTCCTTCGGCACGCAGATCGTCACGGAGGTGCTCACGCGGCGCCCCGGCATCCGCCAGGCCGTCCTCATCGGTCCGGTCGTGAACGACCGCGAGCGCTCGGTGGTGCTGCAGGCGATCCGGTTCGGGCAGTCATCGCTGTTCGAGCCGTTCCGCCTCGTGATGCTGGCGGTCAGCGCCTACCTGCTCTGCGGCTTCGCCTACTTCATGCGGGTGCTGCCTCACATGATGCGGTATCCGCTGCGCGAGCGCCTGGCGGACGTCTCTGCGCAGGTGCTGCTGATCCGCGGCGCGCGCGACTTCTCGTCGCCGCGGTACTTCCACTCGGAGCTCCTGGCCGTCGCGCGCGACGCGTGGCGGTGGGAGATCCATGGCGCCGCGCACTCGGTCATCAACGGCAACGCGATCGGCGTAGCCAAGCTCATGGACGCCTTCGTCGCGGGCGACCTGCCGCGCCGCGGTCAGATGTCGCAGGAGGAGGCGCGCGTGCCCCGGCCTGCGTACGGCGGGATCGCCCTCATGTGGCGCGCGGCGCGCTACCGCGTGCAGGAGTGGTTCAGCGCGCGGGAGGGCGACGAGGTCGGCGTCGAGCATGCGAAGGAGTCGCACGCCGCCGTCATGTGGCGCGCGTTCACCGGCGGACGCCGCTGAGCCGGCGGGCTCGCGACGTCACTTCCTCGTCGTCACTCCCACACCGCGGTGTCGGGGTCGATGCCGTGCGCGCGGGCGCTCGCGTCGATGCTGCGGCGCAGCCACGAGGTGAGGCCGGGACGGAGACGATCGTAGTGCGCGGTGAACGCGGCATCCGCTTCGTACATCCGACCGAGGCAGACCTGCATCGACCGGCTCACCGGGAAGTACTCGCTGATCGCGGCACGATGGCGCTCGACGAGCGCCTCGGCCTCCGGCGCGCCGGGCTCGATGCCCGCGTCGGCGGCCGCGGCGAGGTCGGCCTCGAGCGCGGTCATCGTCGCGGTGATCTCCCGCCACTGGTCGGGGGTACGGGTGGCGGCGCGTTCGGCGTACTGCTGCCACTGCGGGGAGTCGCCGTAGCGGCGCCGGGCGAGGGCGGGCCAGTCGGGGTTCCAGTCGGGGCCGAAGATCGACAGCTGCTCCTCGGCGGTGAGCAGCACGCCGCGCTCGTGCGCCTCGATCATGCGGTCGAGACCGGCGCGGAGGCCCTCGAGCCGGGCGAGCGATCGCGACACCTCGTCGCGTTGCTCCCGGAGAGCCGCGGAGGTGTCGCGACCCGGCTCGTCGAGGATGGTGCGGATCTGGTCGAGCCCCAGCCCGACCTCGCGGTACACGACGATGCGCTGCAGGCGAGCGATGTCGGCGGCGGTGTACAGCCTGTACCCGGCGTCGGTGCGCAGCGACGGCGAGGCGAGGCCGATCTCGTCCCAGTGGTGCAGGGTGCGCACCGTGACCCCGAGATCGGATGCCGCGCGCCCGACCGTCACCCCGTCCGTGCTGATGTCGCTCATGGGTGCTCCTGCGAGGGTGTGATGCCGATGGCGGCGAGGGAGCGTGCTGCGGCGCTGTCGGGCTCGTAGGGCTTCGCCGCCGTGACGACGATACGCGCGTTCTCCGGGGTGAGGATCTCGACCTCGCGACTGTTCCACGGGGTGTCGCGGGGCTCGCCGGCCGCCCCCGGGTCCAGCGCGCGGCAGGCCTCGACGATGCCGTCGAGCTCGGCGAGGACGCAGGCGTAGCTGTAGGTCAGTGCGGGCGGTTCGGATGCGGGCGCCGATCCCGGGTCGCCGGCGACGAGCAGGACATCCTGGAACGCCCAGCGGCGCAGGTGGATGAGCGTGCCGGGAATCGAGAAGAGCTCGAAGAACCCCAGGCCCGCGGTCCAGAACCGCGACGAGCTCGTCAGATCGTGCGTGGGGATCGTGACGAACGCCGGCATCCCGTAGATGCCGCGATAGGGCTCGGGGGCCACGGCATCCGGTCCGGGCGGGGGAACGGGGCTGATCTCGAAAGCGTCGTAATAGGGGGTCTCGGGGTCGGTCATGCGACCACTCTCGGCCCTCACGTCGCGTGAGGGTCAAGCGGGGGTGCCGGTCAGCGGTAGACGCCGCGCGGGAGCAGCATGGCCGCAGCGATGGCGAGCACGACCATCGCGACGCCGCCGACGATGACGCCGAGCATCGGGTTGAGGGTGAGGAGTCCCACCAGGAATCCGAGGGCGATGCCGACAAGAGCGCCGGTGGCGGTGTGGGCGAGTGCTTCGACGTCCATGCTCTCGACGCTACGGATCTCAGCGCCGGGGCGCGTCCCCCATACGGGTGATTTCGACTCGTCCTGCGGGACCATGCTCCCGGCTGTCGCGCAGTACCTGGGCACCGAGCAGACCGGGCAGGCCGCGGCCGCCCTGCGTCGTGAACGTGAGGATCGCGCAGGCCACGAGGAAGACGAAGGCGAAGAAGCCCCAGGGGCCGGGGAGCTGATCCAGCAGCGCGTAGCCGCCGATGCCGCCGAGGAACCGCGTGAGCCGGGTCACCACGGCGGGGGCCGGGCCACCGGCGTAGCGGAGGCGCACGGTCAGGTCGCCGATCGTCCGGCCCGACACCAGGACGCATCCGCCGACGACCGCGAGCGCGGCGATCGAGCCGGCCTGACCCGCGAGGTCGGTCTCGACGGCGACGTCGCGGTTGCCCGTGAAGACGAGGGCCGCCTGGATGCCGACGCTCACGAAGATGCCGACGAGCGAATAGGCGAGCAGGTCGCACACCATCGCGAGGATGCGGCGGCCGCGCGTCACCGGTCGCGGTGCGTCCGGCTCCTCGGAGACCGGGCGGCGCGGCACGAGGAGCGCGAGGATCGAGCCGATGACCGCTCCGACGGTGTTGGTGAGCAGGTCGTCGACGTCGAAGACGCGGTAGGCGCACGGGTAGACGCCCCAGACTCCGGTCAGCTGTGTGAACTCGACGATGAGCGAGATGCCGAGGCCGGCCGCGAACGCGACGAGGATGCCGCGGCGGGCGAGAACCCGTACGAAGAAGCCGAGCGGGAGGAAGAGCAGGACGTTGAGGGCGAGCTGCAGGAAGGCCGAGTCGGAGAGGAACGCCCGCGGGCTGCCTCCCGCACGCTGCGCGGCGCCGCGGATGTCGTCGACGAGCTCGAAGAGGTTCAGGTTGGACCCGGCGCACCGCATGCTCGACGGGTCGGGGAGCGGCAGGAGCGTGTAGGTCCAGATCGCGAAGAAGTAGACGAGGGCCGCGCCCCACAGCACCAACTGGCCCGCGGTGAGGCGCCCGGCGCGCCGATACTGGGCCGCGACGAAGGGCACGAACAGCACGAGGCCGACGAGCGCGCCGATGCCGACCGCGACGGCGCCGAGGAAGACGTTGTCACCCATTCCGACAACTTTTCCAGACCAGGCGGGTTCTTCTGGACACTGTGAGTGTTACCGGTAACATGACGACCGCCGGTCCCGGAGGCGGAGCCGGCTGATTCCGAGAGGCGGAGGAGTCCGATGGAACACGAAGCGGTGGCGCGGGTTCGGGCCGAGGTGGCGTCGTTGCACGCGGAGCTGGTGCGTTACGGGCTGGTCGTGTGGACCGGTGGCAACGTGTCGGGGCGGGTGCGCCTGGGCGGGGCTCCCGCTGACGACCTCATGGTGATCAAGCCGTCGGGGGTGTCGTATGACGAGTTGGCTCCGGAGAACATGATCGTGTGCGATCTGGAGGGCAATGTGGTGCCGGGGACGCCGGGCAGTGACCGGTCGCCGTCCAGTGATACGGCGGCGCATGCGTATGTGTATCGGAACATGCCCGAGGTGGGTGGTGTGGTGCACACGCATTCGACGTATGCGGTGGCGTGGGCGGCGCGGGGTGAGGAGATCCCGTGTGTGATCACGGCGATGGCCGATGAGTTCGGGGGGCCGATCCCGGTGGGGCCGTTCGCGATCATCGGTGATGACTCGATCGGCCGGGGGATCGTGGACACGCTTCGGGGGCATCGTTCCCGGGCGGTGTTGATGCAGAACCATGGGCCGTTCACGATCGGGTCGAGTGCGAAGGATGCGGTCAAGGCTGCGGTGATGGTGGAGGACGTGGCTCGCACGGTCCACATCGCCCGGCAGGCGGGGGAGTTGCTCCCGATTCCGCAGGACGCGATCGATGCGCTGTACGACCGGTATCAGAACGTTTACGGACAGACCACCGACGACCGCCGGTAGCCCCGCACCGGTCAGTCGGACTCGGTCGGCGCCTCGTCGGCGATACCGGCGAGGCGCTCGCGGGTCTCGCGTTCGGCGATGATGCCGATGAAGTCCGTGACGCGGGCGTCGGCGTGGCTCTCAACCGAGGCCGCCGCCTCGCGGTGGATGAGCTCGTCGTCGAGGTCCGGCATCCGCTTCTTCACCCGGTCGGCGACCTCCTCCGTCACCTCGTGGGCGTCGAACTCTTTCGCAGGCTTGTCCATGACCACATCATCCGACGTCCGTGCTGCCGGCGAAACCCGTCGACGCGACGCCCCGCGCGTGCGATCATGTGCGGGATTAGGCTGGATCAACGTGAGCGATCAGACGAGTTCCGAATGGCCCTGGTCGGAGGGCGGCATCAACTTCCACACCCGCAAGTGGGTGCGGCCGGAAGACCTGAACGCCAACGGCACGCTCTTCGGCGGCAGTCTGCTCCGCTGGATCGACGAGGAAGCCGCGATCTACGCGATCATCCAGCTCGGCAACTACCGCGTGGTGACCAAGCTCATCTCGGAGATCAACTTCGAGTCGTCGGCGCTGCAGGGCGACCTCATCGAGATGGGCCTGACCGCGACGCACTTCGGTCGCACCTCGCTGACGATGCGGGCCGTCGTGCGCAACATGATCACGCGCAAGCGCATCCTCTCGATCGAGCGTCTCGTGTTCGTGAGCGTCGACGAGGACGGGCAGCCGATCCCGCACGGCTACTCCGCCATCACGTACGACCGTGATCGGATGCCGCGCGAGCACCCCAAGACCGACTCGGTGCGCCTGCCCTGACGCCGCACATCCGCGTGATTCCGGGCTGGCCAGATGGTCGAGCCGCGCCGGAGCCGTGTCGGCTTGGTGCGCCGGCGTCCCGGGTGGTGCACTGAGCGACGTGAATGAAACGCACAGCACCGAGCCCACCAGCACCGCGTCCCATAAGGGTGACGTCGGTCGCTTCCTCGCCACCGCACGGCGGGAAGCCGGACTCACGCAGAAGGAGCTCGCCTCGAGTGTCTTCGTGACCGAGTCGGCGGTGTCGAAGTGGGAGCGCGGGCTCTCGTACCCCGACCTCGCGACGCTCGGCCCGCTCGCACGAGCGCTCGGTGTCACCGAGGGCGAGCTCGTCAGCGCCAGCGCCGACGACCGGGGTCGGCTCGACGCGCAGCAGGCCCGCGTGCATCGGCGATGGCGCGGCGCGCTGCTGTGGACGACGGTCGGTGCGTACGCGGTCGCTCTGGTCGCCACGTTCGTGACTAACCTGGCGGTCGAGCACACGCTCTCGTGGTTCTGGATCGTCGCCGCGGCCGTCGCTCTGGCCTTCTCGCTCACGACGCTCCCGCTGCTCGTGATGGGCCGGCGCGGCTGGACGACGTTCGCCGCGGCGCTCGCCTCGCTCGGGCTGCTGCTCGCGTCCATCGAGGCGCTGACCTCGGCGGGGTTCCTCGGTATCGCCGGCGCCGCGATCCTGTTCGCGGTGGTCGTGATCTGGGGTCCGCTCGCGCTGCGGTCGTTCGGATCGGGCTGGCTGCGTACACACAGCGCGATGATCTCGGTGGTCGTGGATGCGGTGGCGCTGACGCTCATGCTGGCCGTGATCCTCGGCGCGGTGGGGCAGGGGCGGGCCTTCGTCGAGATCGCGCTGCCCCTCGTCGCCGGGGGCTTCGGTCTCGCGATGGTGATCGTCCTCGTGGTCCGCTACCTTCCGCTTCGCGGGCTGCACCGCGCCGCGATCGCGTGCCTCGTCGGGGCCGGGGTCGCCGTCTTCGCCTCCCCGCTCGTCGATGTGGTGCTGGAGGGCGGGCCGGTCGTGCTCGCACCGGTCGACCTCGCGACGTGGTCGGACGCGACCGTCAACGGCAATGTCACCGCGCTCACGGCGATGGCGTTCATCGCTGCCGCCGTCGCGCTCGTCGCTCTGTCGTTCGTCCGGCGACGGCCCGTCGACCCGGCCGCCTCCGACATCGTCGCGGTCTGAGGCGGTCGGGTCAGCGGCCCGCTCGGCCCGCTCGGCCCGCTCCGCCCGCGATGCGCTGATGCGTGGCGTGGACGAAGGCCGCGTATCCCCCGGGAGTCCGGCCTTCGAACCTGCCCGAGGTCGTGACCTCATTGTCGTCTGTGGCCACGACCCGCGCGCCGGACGCGCGCGCGGCCCGCACGACTTCGACATCCTCATGCTCGTCGAGATCGGGAAATCCGCCCGCGGCGAGGTGCACGGCGGCACTCATCCCCAGATTCGCGCCGTGCACGTTACCGGCGGGCGCTCCGCGAGGGTGCGTCGCGATCCAGTGCGCGGTGTGGGCGGGCGTGAGGTCGGCGAAATCCGGACGCACGGTGCCGAGGACGACATCGGCGCCCGCGGCGCGGAGATCGAGCTGGTGGGTCAGCCACGTGACCGGGACGGTGGAATCGCCGTCGGTCGTCGCGATCCAGGTGTCGTCCGGCGCGGGGCTGCCGAGTTCGGCGAGGGCCGCCTCGACCCCTTTCCGGCGAGCGGTCCCGACGCGGCGTGCGTCGATGCGCCGGATGCTGACGGGCCATGACCTCGCGATGCGTTCGGAGGCGTCGGTGCAAGCGTCGAGGACGACGACGGGTGCGACCCGGATGCCGGGATGGGTTCGACGCGCGTGAGCGACCGCGGCGGTCAGCGCAGCGAGGCAGGCATCGAGCAGCGCCGCTTCGTCGTGCACGGGGACGACGACGGCCACGGCGATCGGGCTCACGGAATGAGGCCCGTCTCGACCGCGACCGATCGTGCATGCGGTCGTCCGAACACCTCGAGGATGAAGTCCTCCTCTTCGTGCCGAACGAGCCGGGTCAGCGCGTTCTCGCGCTCGAGAGCCGCGTGGACCTCATCTCCCGAGAGCGGGTACTCCGTCACCGGGTGCCGCCAATGGCAGGCGACGAGGTGGCCGTCGGCGGTGAGGGATGCGGCAATCCGCGTGATCGCCCGGGCGAGGTCATCGGGGTCCCAGTAGTAGCCCACCTCGGACGCGACGATGAGATCGAATTCACCGGCGGGCCACTCGGCGGGCAGCTCGGCGCGAGCGAGACGAACCCCTGCGCGCTCGCCGAGACGACGCGCGGCGACGGCGAGCGGAGCGTCGGCGATGTCGAGGGCGAGCACGGCGTCGCAGCGATCGGCGAGGACGGCGGTGAGTGCACCCGTCGAGCAGCCGAGCTCGAGAGCGGAGCGGTAGCGCGCGCGGGGCATGCTCGCCATCGTGATCGCACGCTTGCGCTGCTCGTACCAGCGCGAGTCGAAGCCCCAAGGGTCGTCGCCGTTCCGGTGGTAGAACGCATCGAAGAAGTCGCGGGGGAGGCTGCCGGTGCGGCGCGGGGGACGCACGAACACCTCGAACCCGCGCTCGAAGTGCTGCTGCATTCCCCCGTGGAGCATCTCCTCGTCCCCCGCGGCCGCCGAGAGCGGCTCGACCTGTGTGCGGTGGAGGCGCATGGCCGCCCGCTTGCGCTCGAGCGCATCCCCGTCGAGGTCGACGAGGTCGACGTCGTCCCAGGGCGCGTCGTCGGGGGAACCCCAGTGCCAGAGCCAGATCGGGTAGGACCGCCACGGGACGTCGCGCTCGCCGCACACCGCCGCGGCGACCTCGCCGACGACGCGGTGATCGCGATGGCCGTCACCTGTCCATGTCGAGACCACGAGCGTGCGTTCGGGGACCGGTTCGTCGCCGAGCGCGTCTGCGATCGCGCCGGCGATCTCGTCGCGGTGGTCGTCGGTCCGGCCGTCGGGAAGACCGAGAAAACGCCGCCGGATGGTCGGCGAGAGACGCGTGAGCGCCCGCTCTGCCTCGTCCCGTCGGAGCGCAGCCAGCTGGATGGGCGAGTGCGTCGGTGAATCGGGATGCGATCCTTCACCGCCGGTCGCGATGATGACGGAGACCGTTGCTCCGCGCCGGGCGGTGCGCGTCATCAGGCCGGCGGCGCCGAGAGTCTCGTCGTCGGGATGGGCGGCGACGACGAGGAGGTGGTCGAAATCCTCGGGCAGCACCGGCAGCGACCGTTCGGCGAAGGCCGCGGCCCACGTCGCTTCAGGGGTGCCGGGATCTCGGTGGCTGAAGCTCACCACTCGCCGCGCCCTTCGCTCACGCTGCCGCCGAGGCGAGCGAGATCGCGCTCGCCGTGGTGCTGACGGATGTAGATCTGCAGGTCGGCGACGCGCCGGGCGTGCCTCTCATCGGCGACGAGAGGCAGGGGGCCGAGCGCGTGCGCCGCCTCAGTCAGCGCCGTCTCGACGGCATCCGACACGATCGCGCGCACCCGGCCGGCGAGCAGTGCCGGGTCCGGGTCGGCGTCGATCGTCGCCGCTGCGGCCTTCAGCGTCAGCCGCGCGTTCCACAGAGCGGTGTCGACGCGGGCGAGGTGGACTCGTGACAGCTGGTCGGCGCCGGTACGCCGAGCCGCCTCGAGCAGAGCGTCTCGGAGGGGGAGGGCTCCACCCCACCAGCAGGCGGCCACGCCGATCCCGCCGTGCGCGAAGCCGGGACGGCGCAGATACCAGCCGGCTTCTCCGATGGGCACCGCGGGCGCGTCGGCGAAGTCGACCGGAGCGCTCATCACCTGAGTGAGCCCGCGAGCGTGCCAGGGCCCCGCGTGCGGGTCGATCTGGGGAGTGCGCAGCGCCACGGCGAACAGTCGGCGCTCATCGCCGACCCACGCGGTGACGAGCGCGTGGGTGAGCTCGTGCGCGAGCGAGCACCACGGCTTGGTTCCCGAGAGTCGCCACCCGGTGGCGGCGCGGTGGGCTTCGAGGCGTGTGCCCGGCCCCTCGGCGGCGAACACGCCCCACGACGAGCCCGGATGCACCCCGATGGACTCAAGGTCGACGTCGACGTCGAGGCGCCGGGCCTGGTCGAGGATGTCGAGCGCGTCGAGGTGGGGTTCGAGGATGCGGGCAGCGGCGACATCGAGACTCGCCACCGAGGCCAGCAGTGACCAGTCGTCGACCACCGGGCGCTCGGCGGGCCGTGCGGCGCCGACCGCGACCGCCCAGTCGAGGGTGGCGGCGACATCCGTGCCGAAGCCGTCTATGGTCTCAGCGGCGTCGAGTGCGCGGGTGATGCCGTGGGTCAGAGGCCGCTCCGCCAGGAGGGGACTGGTTCTCGGGTCGCGGTGTGCGGGCATCGCTTCATCATCGCCTGCGGGACGAGCGTGCAGGTTGCAGATGCTCGATCCGGCGCGGTGGTGTATGTCGGCGGTGGGTGGGTCAGGGGCGGCCCATGCCGCGGTAGTCCCAGCCGGCTGCGCGCCAGGCGTCGGCGTCGAGGCAGTTGCGGCCGTCGACGATGAGCCGGCCGGCGGTGAGCGTCGCGGCGTGCGCGGGGTCGAGCTCGCGGCGGTACTCGTCCCACTCGGTGACGACGATGACGGCGTCGGCGGCGCGGAGGGCCTCGTCGCGGTCCTGGACGTAGTTCAGCTGAGGGTGGATGCGGCGGGCGTTCTCGATCGCCTCGGGGTCGGTCACGGTGACCCAGGCACCGAGACCGTGCAGGCGTACGGCGACGTCGAGTGCGGGGGAATCGCGGGTGTCGTCGCTGTGCGGCTTGAACGCGGCGCCGAGCACCGTGATGTTCTTCTTGAACACCGATCCGCCGAAGGCGCTGACGACGAGGTCGACGGCGCGGTCGCGGCGGCGCATGTTGATGGCGTCGACCTCGCGCAGGAACGCGACCGACTCGCCGCGGCCGAGCTCTTCGGCGCGAGCCGAGAACGCGCGGATGTCCTTCGGCAGGCAGCCGCCGCCGAAGCCGATGCCGGCCCCGAGGAAGCGGCGGCCGATGCGGGCGTCGTGGCCGATCGCGTCGGCCAGGGTCGTGACGTCGGCGCCGGTGACCTCGGCGATCTCGGCCATCGCGTTGATGAAGCTGATCTTGGTCGCGAGGAAGGCGTTCGCGGCGACCTTGACGAGCTCGGCTGTGGCGAGGTCGGTGATGATGAACGGCGTGTTCTTGGCGACCGAGGGGTGGTAGACCTCCCGCAGGATGTCGGCGGCGCGCTCGCCTTCGGCACCGGCGGGGACGCCCGCGACGAGGCGGTCGGGGTCGACGGTGTCTTGCACCGCCCAGCCCTCGCGCAGGAACTCGGGGTTCCAGACGAGCGTGGCGCCGGTGGGGGTCACGCGCTCGGCGAGCGTGGCCGCGGTGCCGACGGGGACCGTCGACTTGCCCGCGACGATGTCGCCCTCGGCCAGGTGCGGGATGAGCGCGTCGACGGCGGCGTTGACGTAGGTCAGGTCGGCGGCGTAGCCGTCCTTCTGCTGCGGGGTGCCGACGCCGATGAAGTGGACGGCGGCGCCCGCGGCATCCGCCATGTCGGTCGAGAAGCGGAGTCGGCCCGACGCGAGGCCGTCGCTCAGGATCTCCTGCAGCCCCGGCTCGAAGAAGGGGGCTTCGCCGTTCGAGAGCGAGGCGATCTTGCGCTCGTCGACGTCGATTCCGACGACCTCGTGCCCGATGGATGCCATGGCGGCCGCGTGGACCGCCCCGAGGTAACCGCAACCGATGACCGACAGACGCATCATGCTCTCTCTCCGCGGCCCCGACGGCACCGACACTCTTTCATACCAACTTCCCGTGACGCGGGTGTAAACGACCCACCCGCGTCACGGGAACGATCAGCCTGCCGGAAGCGGGCCGTACAGCGCCGGCGTCGTCCGTGCGCCGGTCGCCTGCTCGAACGAGAACGCCAGGCCCAGCAGGGTGCCCTCGGCGAAATCGCGTCCCAGGAACTCGAGGTTCACGCCGGCGCCGGGGATCTGCTCGGTCGCGCTCGCCTGGCCCATCGGCACCGTCACGGCCGGAAGGCCCGTGTTCGGGCTCAACCGCATGTTGCTGCCGACCGTGCCGTAGGGGGTGCCGCTGGGATAGATGATGGCGTCGATGCCGTTCGCGTCGAGGAACTCCGTGACGATCTGCTTTCCGCGGGCGAGTTGCAGCGTGTGCGATCCTGCCGGTCCCGCCCAGTCCTCGTACTGCTGCGGGGTGACGGTCGAGCGCGGCCCGTACGTCGATGCGCCGCGGTTCGGCGCGATGTTCGGCGACTGCGCGATGGCCGCGAGGCTCCGGGCGCCGACCGCCGGGTTCAGGTAGTCGTCGATGTAGGCCTGCAGGTCGTACCCGAACTCGACGGCGCTGCCGCTTCCCTCGCTCAGGATGCCGCTGAATCCCTCGGGCGCCGCGAGCTCGACGACCTCCGCGCCCTGCGCTTCGAGCGTCTCACGCGCAGCGCTGAACAGGCGCTGCGTCGTGGCGTTGCTGCCGACCATGTTCTGCGAGGTCGGCAGACCCGTGATCACGGCGATGCGCGCGCCGCGGAGGGCGTCGGCGTCGAGTGAAGCGGTGTAGCTGGCGGGGACGAGCCCCTCCTGGCGAGCTGTCACCGGATCCGCCGAATCGGCGCCCACGACGGCGTCGAGAGCGACCGCCGCGTCGGTGACCGAGCGCGCCATCGGGCCGCCGGTGTCCTGCGAGAGCGCGAGCGGCACGATGCCGTCGCGGCTCGCGAGTCCGACCGTCGGACGCACGCCCACGAGCTGGTTGTAGGTCGACGGGATGCGGATCGAGCCGCCCGTGTCGGTGCCGAAACCGATCGCGGCGAGGTTGCTCGCAATGGCGGCGCCCGTCCCTCCTGACGATCCGCCGGAGCTGCGGTTCGTCGCGTACGGGCTCGAGACGGTGAGGGCGGTGCCGGCCGGCTGGTAGGCCGACCACTGCGACGACAGGTTGATCGCGAACTCGTCCATGCTCGCTTTGGCGAGGATGACCGCGCCGTCGGCGCGCAGGCCCTCGACCATGTGCGCGTCCGTGGCGGTGCGGTTGTCGTTCCAGCAGCCGCAGCCGGCCGTGGTGGGCATGTCGACGGTGTTGTAGTTGTCCTTCACCGCGATCGGCACACCGAGCAGCATGCTCGTCATGCCCTTCTCGGCGCGAACGGCGTCGGCTGATGCTGCGGCGGCGAGGGCAGCGGCGTCGCCGGTCGTGATGATCGAGTTGAGCGGCCGTCCGCCGGGCTCGATCACCGCGCGATCGTAGGCGGCGATGCGGTCGAGATACTGCTGGGTGAGCTCGACCGAGGTGACGACCCCGGCGTTCATCGCCGCCTGCATCGACACGACGTCGGCCTCGACGATCTCGAAGGGACCGTCGTCGTAGATGGCCCGCTCGGAGACGAGGGCGATGTCGGATGCCGTGATCGCGCCGTCCCCGTCGAGGTCGTACGCGCCTGCCTCCGCCCAATCGGCGTCGGTGTCGGTGCTCCCGATGAACGCCGCGACGACGGCGAGGTCATCCGTGGTGACCCTGTCATCGCCGGTGAGGTCGAGCTCGGTGTAGTAGGGCGCGAGGAACGCGGCCCCGACGGTGGGCGCGGCCGCTGCGGCCACGGCGGGCACCGCAGCAGCGGGGGCGGCGACACCGCAGGTCAGCAGCGCGCCGACGGCGGCGGCGGGGACGATCAGCCGGCGGTTCATGCGTTCACCGCCCGACGGCGCAGGACGATCGCGGTGCCCGCGGCGAGGAGGGCGGCACCGAGCGCCGCGCTCAGCACGATCGGCGTCGCGTCGCCGCCGGTGGTCGAGAGCGATCCGCTCGCGGCTCCGCCGCCGGAGGCGGAACTTCCGGATCCGGCAGCCGGGGTGCCCACGACGGGTGCGCTCGCCGACGGTTCGGGTTCGGGTTCGGGTTCGGGTTCGGGCTCGGCGACGGGAAGGGCGGCGATCGTGATGTCGGTGGTCGCGGCATCCGTCGCCGTCGCCGTCTCGCCGGTGCCGCCGACGAGGCGGACGCTCGGGAGCGTGATCTCGGCCGTCCCGGCGCCCTCGGCGGTGAACGAGAGCGTTGCGAGCGTGAGGGGAGCGGCGGGGTCGGACGCGAGGCCGGGCGAGGTGCCGAGGCGGGAGTGGGTGACGGTGATCGTGCCGCTCGCGGTCTCGCGCGCGGCGGTGAAGCCGCCGTCGGGACCGGTGGCCGAGTCGTCGACGTAATCGAGCAGAGCGCCCGGCACGGAGACGTCGAGGTCGTAGGCGTAGAGGTCGACGACGTCGGTCGCCGTGAGGACGACGTCGATGCGGTCGCCTTCCGTGGCGGTGGCGGTGGCGGCGACGCCGATCGCGAAGGTCGCGGTGGGTGGTGCGGCCACCGCGGCCGGCGCCGCGGCGAGTGCCGCGGTCAGCGCGACGACGCCGGCGAGGGCGGGCGCGAGGGTGATCGATGGGCGAGCAGGCATGCGGAAGCAGCCCCTTTCCTGGGTCGGGTGCACTCAGGACGACAGGCTCTCGTGGGGCTCCGAGCCCACGGTCCTCGGGGGATGTGCCGAGCTTGGCAGGACAGCGTTTCCTGCCGGTGTCGGTGCGTTACGCGCCGGTTTCGCCAGCCTCGCCGCGGAAGCCGGCCGCGAGCCGGCCGTCGAACTCGCGTCGGCCCGCCTTCGTCAGCGAGGCGGAGGGTGCGGCATCCGCATGCGTGATGCTGACGAGTCCCTCGCGTTCCAGCGCGCTCAGGTGCCCCTGCACGCTCGGCTGCTCGCCGTTCCCGTGCCCGAGGCTCTCTGCCAGGACGTCGACGCGCGCCGACGTGACCGGGCGGAGGGCGGCGCTCAGCCGGAAGCGCTGGGCGTCGGCGAATGGGGCCGCAGAGCGCGGAGCGCGGGCGAACGGGCGGACGACGTCGGCGGCGAAGGTGCGGTCGTAGGCGGTCACACCCAGGAACGAGACGACGAGACCGGCACCGGCCGTCAGCGCGATCCAGCCGCCCTGCCCGATCACCGCGAGGGCCATCGAGGTGACGGCGAGCCCGAGGACGACGACCGCGAGAGCGAAGCCCACGGCCCAGCTGCGCCATCCCGCCGGCAGGTCGATCGCCATGCCGAGGCGGCGGCGGAAGAACATCTCGACACCGACGAGCGCGCCGACGACCACGACGAAGGCGACGATCGTCGGGATGCCGACGCCGAGGGCGGGTACGGCGATGATCAGGGCGAAGCAGACCGATTGCGCGAGCGAGGCGGCCGGCGAAGCTCTGCGGAAACGTTGGGCCAGGCGGCGGCGGTCTTCGGCCACCGTGCGGAACAGGTCGTGGATCGGGGCGGAGTGGTCGGTCGTTTCGATCGCCATCACTCCACTCTGTCAAACCTGCGGCCCCGGTGCGACGCAGCGCGCGTAGCCTCGGTTCATGACTCCCGCCGCGCTCTCGCTGTCGCACGACTTCGCCGACGCGTTGCCCGCGCTCGCGCGGCCGTGGTCGGCGGATCCGGCGCCGGCGCCGCGGCTGCTCGTGCTCAACGAGGCGCTCGCCGACGAGCTGGGGCTGGATGCCGGGTTCCTGCGCAGCCCCGCGGGGGTCGACCTTCTCGTGGGTGCCGCGCTGCCGGAGGGCGCGCAGCCGGTCGCCCAGGGTTACGCCGGTCACCAGTTCGGCGGTTTCTCGCCGCGGCTCGGCGATGGGCGGGCGCTGCTGCTGGGCGAGCTGACCGCGCCCGACGGATCGCTGCGCGACATCCACCTGAAAGGCTCCGGACCGACGCCCTTCGCGCGGGCCGGCGACGGGCTCGCGGCCGTCGGGCCGATGCTGCGCGAGTACGTGATGAGCGAGGCGATGCACGCGCTCGGCATCCCGACGACCCGGTCGCTCGCCGTCGTCGCGACGGGGCGCGAGGTGCTGCGTGAGGCGGCACTGCCGGGAGCGCTGCTCGTGCGGACGGCGTCGAGCCATCTGCGGGTGGGCAGCGTCGAGTTCGCGCGGGGGACGGCCGACATCGCCGTGCTGCGCGCGGTCGTCGACTACGCCATCGCGCGGCACCACCCCGAGGCGGCGGACGAGGATGTGCCCGCGCTCGGACTGTTCCGCGCGGTCGTGGCGGCGCAGGCCGACCTCGTCGCCCGCTGGATGCTGGTCGGCTTCATCCACGGCGTGATGAACACCGACAACATGACGCTGTCGGGCGAGACGATCGACTACGGTCCGTGCGCCTTCCTGGACGCGTACGACCCGGCGACCGTGTACAGCTCGATCGACACCGGCGGGCGTTACGCCTACGGCAATCAGCCGTACATCGCCGAGTGGAACCTCGCGCGGCTCGCCGAGGCGATGCTGCCGCTGTTCGACGACGAGCTCGAACGCGCGGTCGAGCTGGCGCAGGGCGTGCTGGCGGAGTTCCGGCCCCGGTTCGCCGAGGCCCGGGCGGCGGGCATGCGGCGCAAGCTCGGGCTCGTCGATGCGCGAGTCTCCGATGAGCAGGTCGAGGCGCTCGCGGGCGAATTCCACGAGATGCTCGAGCGCAAGCGCGCGGACTACACCTCGACGTTCCGATCGCTGTCTGCTGCCGCGCGGGGCGATGCGGCCGGTCTCGAGGCGGCGCTCGGCGGGGATCCGGCGCTGACCGGCTGGCTGGATCGGTGGCGTGCGCACGCGCCCGACGCCGAGGTGATGGATGCCGCGAACCCGATCTACGTGCCGCGCAACCACCTCGTCGAGGAAGCGCTCGCCGCGGCGACCGCCGGAAACCTCGAGCCGCTCGGCTGGCTCACCACCGTCCTGTCGACGCCGTTCACGGCGCGCTCGGGCGCGGAGCGGTATGCCGAGCCGGCTGGTCCGGACTTCGCGGCCGGCTACCAGACGTTCTGCGGCACCTGACCGGATCGGAACGCGCGCGGGCGGTCCGTATTGCGACGCTCGTACGCGCGTGCGTGGCGCGGCGACGCGCGTCCCGCGATGATGACGGCGGGGCCGCGCGGGGGCGCGGCGATGGGGGAGAAGAGAACATGGCCGGATCGAGCCTGCGCGCCGATGGCAAGCCGTCGTTCCTGGCGCGTCCGATGTCGCGCAAGGCGGCGCTGATCACGTCCGGGTCGGCGCTCGTGGCCGGGTTGCTGCTCGGCGGTGGCGCCGGAGGCGCGGGTGCGCAGTCCGAGGTGACGTCGCTGAAGGACCAGGTGGCCTCGCTCGAGACGGATGTCGCCGACGCCGAGACGGTGGCTGTCGAGAACGACACGGCGCTGACCGACGCCCGAGCGGATCTGGACGAGGCGCTCGATGACCTCGCAACGGCGACTGCGGCGCTCGAGACCGCCACCGCTCAGGTGACCGAGATGCAGACCGCGGCGACGGCGTCGCAGACCGAGCTCGATGCTCGCGCGGCCCGGATCTCGGACCTCGAGGGCCAGCTGTCCGCCCGGACGGTGCAAGCCCCCGCTGCTCAGGCACCGGCTGCGCAGGCACCCGCGGCACCGGCATCCACGTACTACGACAACTGCACGGCGGCCCGGAACGCCGGCGCCGCCCCCGTCCGGACGGGGGATCCCGGTTACGGGCGTCACCTCGACCGGGACGGCGACGGCATCGGCTGCGAGTAGGTCTCCCGGGCTCAGGGCACCTTGTGCCCGGCGGCCTGAATCAGCCCGTACCACTCGCCTCGCGTCAGGGGGATGTCGCTGCCTTCGGCGGCATCCGCGACGCGCTGGGGGTTCGTGGTGCCGAGCACGACCTGCATTCCGGCGGGGTGGCGGGTGATCCACGCCGTCGCGATGGCGGTCGGGGTGACGCCGTACTTCGCGGCCAGCTCGTCGAGCTTGGCGTTGAGCTCCGGGTACTCCTCGGCACCGAAGATGACGCCGTCGAAGAAGCCCTTCTGGAACGGCGACCAGGCCTGGAGCGTGATGCCGTTGATGCGCGAGTAGTCGACGAGTCCGCCGCCGTCACGGGTGATCGAGTCGTCTTCGCCGGCCATGTTCGACGCGAGCCCCTGGGCGATGATCGTCGAGTGCGTGATCGACAGCTGCACCTGGTTGGCCACGAGCGGCTGGGTCACCGCCGTCTTCAGCAGGTCGATCTGGCGGGGCGTGTGGTTCGAGACGCCGAAGGCGCGGACCTTGCCCGAGGACTCGAGGTGGTCGAACGCGCGGGCGACCTCGTCGGGCTCGACGAGAGCATCGGGACGGTGGAGCAGTAGCACGTCGATGCGGTCGGTGCCGAGCGCTTCGAGCGACTCCTCGGCCGAGGTCACGATGTGCTCGTACGAGTGGTCGAAGTGCCAGTCGTCGGCGACGATGCCGGTCTTGGTCTGCAGCGTGATCTCGTCGCGCTCGGATGCCGTGAGCTTGAGCGCTGCGGTGAAGCGTCGCTCGCACGCGTGGCGCGACGAGCCGTAGAGGTCGGCGTGGTCGAAGAAGTCGACGCCGACCTCGCGGCAGCGGTCGTAGAGGGCGCGGATGTCGTCGTCGGAGAGCTCCTCGATCCGCATCATGCCCGCGACGACGTTGGGGACCTGGATGTTGCTCTGACCGAGGGGGACGCTGCGCATGATTCTTAGTATGCGCCGCGGGAGCAGGACGCGCGGCGGGGGCATGCCACGATGGGCGGATGCCGGTCGTCGAGTCGCGTTGCGTCGTTCCCGTGCCCGTCGAGGTCGCGTTCGCGGTGTCGCAGACGCAGGGCGAGGTGCGGAAGCGGTGGGATCCCTTCATCCGGCGACAGCACCTGATCAGCGCGGATCGGCCCGCGAAGGGCGTCCGCACGTACACGGTGCAGCGATTCGGGCTGGCGATGGAGAGCGAGTACGTCTCGTACAACCCGCCGTCGAACGTCGGGATGAAGATGACGAAAGGCTCGTGGTTCTTCGCTCGGATGGGCGGCGGATGGCGGTTCAGTCCGGTCGAGGGTGACCCCTCGCGCTCGCTCGCGGTGTGGCGCTACAACTTCGCCTGCCGTCCGGCGTGGCTCGCGCCGCTGGCGGAGCGCATCGGCGCGATCATCCTGCAGCGCGACATCGACCGGCGGATCGCGGGGTTCGCACGTGGATGCGAGGATCCGGTCGTGCTCGCCGAAGCGGAGCGCATCCGGGGCGTGTGACGGCGCCGGGCAGCGTCGGCCAGCGCCGGCCAGCTCAGAAGGGCGGTGGCTCGTCGTTGCCCACCACGGGTGGTGGCGCCCCGCCGGCGTCGGGAACGAAACACACCGACGGGATCGGAACGTCTTCGCGGTACACCCGGCCCAGCGGTGAGGTCCACTCCAAAACCCCGCCGCCGACCTGCCTGACCTCCCATTTCGTGAATTGCTTCATCGAATGGTGTCGTTGGCACAGGTGGGCGAGGTTGAAGATGTGGGTGTGCCCGCCGAGGGCGTAATCGATGGTGTGGTCGAGTTCGCATCGGATCGCGGCTCTGCGGCATCCGGGGAATCGGCAGTGCTGATCGCGCGCTTTGAGTAGGCGGCTCATCGCCGCGGTGGGCCGGTAGGTGTCGACTTCGACCGGGGTGCGGGTGATCGGGTCGATGAAGAGCCGGTTCCAGATTTTGGCGCGGCCGGCGAGCTTGCGGGCGGTGTCGGCGTCGATGAGCGCGGCGCCCACGAGCTCGGCGGGGGCGTCGTCGACGCCGGTCACCGTCTCGGATGTCAGCGTCACCTGGACCTGCGCCCGGATCGCACCCAGCGGCCCGGCGGCGTCGCTGCCGTACGTCGGGTCGACGACCGGGGCGCCGCCCAGCAGCAGGTCGCCGAGGATGTCGGCGCGCAGCTGATCCATCGTGCGGACATCAGACGCGCCACCATCGGCCGGCGCCGCAGCATCCGCCGCCGCAGAATCCTCACCCGCCGCGGAGCCCTCACCCGCGGCAGCATCCCCAGCCGCAGCATCCGCAGGCGCCTCCCCGGCGGCGGCACGAGCGTCTTTGACGGACTGCGCCATGGCGGTGAGGCGGTCGTGGATGCCCGCGGCGATGACCGTCGGGAGAGTGGCGCCGAGTTCGGACATGCCGTCGGTGCCGTGGGTTACCCAAACGCCTCGCTTTGCCGCGGCGGTGCGGTGTCGCTCGGCGAAGGACTCGGACCCCATGCGGGCGGCGAGGTTGCGGAGCGGCTCTCGCACGCGCGAGGCGATATCGCGCTCGCAGATCGAGATCGCCTGCCGCGCGTAGTCGTCGCGGATGTCGTCGGCGAGGCCGCATCCCATTCGGACGACGACGTCGACGTGGTCGCGCGTGATGCGCTGCTGCTCCCACGCCTCGAACACAGCGGGGTAGTCGTCGACGATGGTCAGCGCGTGGTCGATCTCGCTCTGCGCGCGGCGGTCGTGCGACCGTCGCACCCCGGCGATCTCGGCGGCGATCGAGCGCATCTCCATGTCTGATCCCATGCCGCGCGGCCGCTCGCCGGAGCGCGCCGCGACGCTCAGAGCGCTGCGCCCCGCCTCAGCGAGCGCACGGGTCATGGCGATGGTCGCCGCGTGGAGCAGATCGTCTGCGTGAGAGACCCGGTCGACGATGCCCGCGTACGGCGAGCTCGACGAGCCGGAATCCGGTTCGTGCGCGCTTTCGCCGTTCGTTGTCATGTTCCCATTATTGCCAGGGGGTCGGACATTCGTCTCGAATATCCGTACATTTGTGGAGAACAATTTTGCGGCTCGGTTGGGGAGGAATGGGCGGCCCCGGAGGAGCCCGTTTCTCTACAGCGAGCTCCTGGATTTGTCGTTTCTCCATGACGAATCGAGGGATAAACCGGCAGACGGGCCGGTTGGCAGTGCCGACTCACGTGGTAGTTGCGGTGGAAATCGCGAGTGCCACGGCGGGGACGATCGGCACGAGGCTTGCAACGGTCCACGAGATCACCTCCGCGGCTCGCGCCCACCCTTCGCCGCGCTCTTCCGGCGGTGAGACCGTGGCGATCTGTTCGCGCGCTGCGGCGGCGAGTATCAGCCCGAGGGGGAACATGACGCTGACGAACGGACTGATGACAGCGAGCCGGTTCAACGGCAGCGTCGCAGGGCGCCTGCTCTCGTCCCGCAGGACACCGTCGTCGAGCCGGTTCGCCTTGCTTTCTGCGAGCTTGATTGCGATCGCGCGAAGAAGCCGGCTCTCGGCGGGACCATCGTCGGAGCGCGGCCGTCGTCGCCGGCCGGTGAGATAGAACGCCATGCCGGCGTTGCTGCAGGTGACGACGGCGAATCGAAGAAGAGCGTCGGCCGCAGCGCGGACCGGGTTCGTCCCGTCGGCCGATTCGATACTCGCGATGACGATCGTCCCCGAGACGCCCACCATGGCGAGGATGAACGGCAAGAACGCGGGTGTGAGCGGTGACCACCGGCGGCGAGCGGCCGCGACGAACGTGTCGTACACGGCAGCCGTGACGAAGACGGCGAAAGCCGTCAATGCGGCGGCGCGCGCCACGACCACCTCAATGTCGGCAGGTGTGACCGCGTTGAGCACGAGGAGTTGAGCAACCACAAGACCGACGATGCGCGCAATGTCGCCGATCACCCCACGCACGGATGACGGCCCCGCGCGGAGCTTGAGCGCGGAAAGGGCTGCGCGTTGTTCTTCCGCGGCGATCTTCCGGCGCGTGCGACGCACAGCTGGGTCGGTCGGTGGGAGGGGGACTGCCGCAGCGGCGTCTGCCGCGAATAGCGCTAGGAGGATTCCGATCGCTATCGGGCCGAAGCCGCGCACCAGGTCGATGCCGGTCGGCGCGGATTCGATCATGTAGGGGGTGGCGATGTAGATGCCCAAGCCGAGCGAGGTGGGCACGAGCAGCGCGGCGATCAGTGTGAGTAGTTGCTGCCGTCCTGCCGATGCTGTGGGCTGTTGAAGCGCCCCGGGGTCTCGTACGGCGAGTTGCAGAGTGGTGACGAACAGGCCGACGACACCGAACGCGGCGAGTGCGTCGCCGCCGTCGAACCGTGGCAGGACGAGCCGCGGCGCGTCTGGGTTGAGCTGGGTGAGGGCGAAGAGTGAGACGAGCGCGAGGGCGGCGACTCCGCGCCCCAGCGTTGCGCCCAGAGTCCGCGCGTACTGCGAGAAGTCCTCGTCATGGGCTCGCAGCAAGGCGGCGAGATCGTCCGCGACCGATTCCTCTTCGGCAACCGGATCGGTGTCGGTGGGTGCGCTCAGCGAGGCATTACGAGGCGGCCGTCGGCTACGCAAGAGCATTGTCGCGAGGACTCTCATAAGGCGATTCTGCCGGTGGGCGCCTCGCCGTCGTGACGGCGCCGGGCATGTGACTTCGCCCGTCAGGTCGCGCCGATGTCACTCGTGTGGACGCGCGAAAGGCACGCAGGTGACCGTGATCGCTAGAGTGGCGCCGCGGGGATATCCGGTCGCTTCGGCAGACGCGGCACTGCCCGCTCGAGCCGGGCGGTGACCGATTGAACGTGATGCGACGGAGCGTGGCGCGAAGGCCGCGCCGCGTGTTCGTCGCGACCGTCGGGTGCGTCGCCCTCGTGCTCGCGGTGAGTGCATGTTCGCAGGGACGCGTCGACCCGCAGGAGTACGACCCGTACACGGTGGCGCAGCGTGCGGATGCCGCGGCGGCGGCCGAAGCAGCGCTTTCGCGCGCGGCGGGCGGGGTCGTGCTGACCACGGAGACCACGGATGTCTGCTCGGCGGGGCAGAGGAACTGGTGGGTCCAGGATCTCAGCGCGTGGACCTGCTCGCGTTCCTCTCGATGGCTCGTTGCGGCTGCGAGCGGCGACCCGGGGGAGGTGATCGCCGGATATCGGGCTCATCTGACCGACGCCGGATGCACGGTCGACGAATCGTCATACGGGATGGTCGAACGCTACTGGGCTGACTGGGGAGTCGCGGGGATGTATGAGAACGGTGAGCCCTACACCGTCGACGACCTTCCCTCGGCGTCTGCGATGTGCGACAACCAGTCGGTGGGCATCGCCTTTCGGACGCCCGCTGCGGTGCGGGCCCCTGCCCCCGCGCTCTCATCCACGCTCGTGATCGAATACGACGCGTTCGAGCTCGAAGCGGTGACCGGCGCGGGAACACCCTTCGTCGTCGTGCTCCGCACGAGCCGGGGCTACCACTCCGTCGACTGGACGGGCGAGATCAGCGGGAAGGAAGAGGATGACGCGGAGTCGGACTTCCCGCCCGGCTGGTGCGCCTGTTACAGCGGAAGCGACTGCGACTGCCCGGGCGGATAGAGCCGTCACCGGGTGAAAGCCACGTGCGCCTTCGGTCAGCGCTTGCGGCGGCTGCGGCGTCGGCCGTACGCGGCGGCCGTCGCGATCGCGGCGACGGCGAGCAATGCGGCGATGGAGAAGACGGTGGTGTCCACGGTGGCTCCTCACGGTCGTCGGGTCCGTGCCACGCTACGCGGACGACCGATGCCGCGGGCGGCTCGTTTGTGGCGGAACCTCAGCGCCGGCGCAACCCGACCGGTAGTCGATACGGGTGGTAGCCCTGGGTTTGCTCAGGCCTCCTGTGCCCGCGGCGTAAGCGGCGTATCGTCGCGTCGTGTCGGGAGCGGGGTGCCGACGTGCATCGATCAGGGGCGGTCCGCGGAAGGGGAGGAACCATGCGCAAGTATCGAGTGACTCACATCTACGACGCAGCCGATGGCTGGCGCCAGGTGCAGCCCTTCATCCTGACCGCTGATATCCGCGATGAACTCGTGCGGGGCGGATGCAGCATGGTGCGAGTCCGCTCAGGGCTCACGCATCGCAAACTCTCGCTCCTCCGGGTACGCGACCTGCACTGAGGTTCGCACGCCGAAATCGGTGCGAGCTAGGCTCGGGTGCCTCAAGCGAGACCGGCGCGGGAGGGCGCGGAGCAACGCCTTGCCGTCATCTACGAGGAGCTGCTCGCACTCGAGCAAACGGCCGGAACGTGGAACGGCGCACCGTGAGGAGCTGGAGCGTGACGCTGCGGACCTCCGCCGGAAGTGCGCTCTGCGCGGTCCGCGAAAGATGCACTCCGATCCCTCGTAGGTCGATGATCACGGTCACGTAGTTGTCACCGAACGTGCGTGAGACGCCAGACGTGCTCGTCGACACCGCCCGTGATGACTTTGTCGAACCGGCACGGACCGTCAATGAGTCGCTTCTCGCTCTCCGCGACGATCCCGATGTTCGCGGTATGCCACGAAACCCTGAGGCCTGCACGGCGCGGGAGACGGTGAGGTGGTTGACCACGACCGCCGTACGGGCTCATCCGATCCCGGTGCGGGAGATCTTCGCTCTCGCCGCCTGGGTCGAGTCTCGCCGCCAGTATCCGCGTTGGTATCGGACTTCTCGCACCAGCAGCGTCGTGCGCCGGTGTCTGCGCGGATTGTGTGCCAGAGGCCGGGTCACCGTGTCCGCAGGACCGCTCGGCGCCACACTCTCGCCACTATCGGTCATCATCAACGACCCCGCGCTCCAGCACTGCGGAGTCGGGCTCAAGCAGTTGACTGACCGCCCGAGACCGAACTGGCCGAGTCGAGAGGACGCGGTCAGCTCAGGGTCGCAACGTGGGGTGGCGCAAGTTGAGGTCTTCCGGCGGATGGGCAGCGTAGAATCCATCCTGAAAGACCTCGCCCCCTATCCGCGAACCAGCCGGACGCCCGCGACTACACCCCTCAAACGCGATGACCCGGTTGCGCCGGAGGTAACGCACGCCGAGTGAGTCGATGCTCATTGCGGTCGAAGCCATCGTCAACACATCGGCCACGTCCGCGGCTCAACCAAGAGTGTCACCGAAAACCTCGGCGGTGCCGGTGGGCGTCGAGGCCCCCGGAAGGGGAAGCGTGAAGAACTTCCATCATCTTCGAGACATCGACCCCTACCCCCGGACTCGAACTGGTCGTGGCACACCCTCAGTCGCGAAGAGCCCGTTATGCTCGGACCATGCTGACCCCAGACGCCAGCCCGTTAGCTCTGAAGTCGTGACGCCCCCGCAGCGCTCGCCGAAGGTAGTGGTATGGAACTGGCGTGCCATAGCGCCGTCCGAGACGTTTGTGCGCAACCAGCTGCGATACCTCCGCACTTGGGACGGCCATCTCGTCGCGGCCCTTCGCCAGCGAAGCTGGTTGACGGACGATACCGATGTCGCCCTATACGAGCAGAGGGAGCGGCTCCGGCTGCGGATGTTCGATCGCACGGGGAGATCCGCGCGACTTCGGAAATACCTGAAGCAGACTCAACCTGATCTCGTTCACGCACACTTTGCTACCTCGGCTCGCACACTTATGGCTTCCGCGAAAGCTGCTGGTATTCCGGTCCTCGTGACCCTCCACGGGTGGGACGTAACGGCATGGCCTGCAGTCAGGTTGCCCCTAAAACGAATGCTAGCGAGGTGGCGATTGAAGTGCGTGCTGAGAGATGCAGACAGGCTAATAGCCGTGTCATCCGCGATAGCGGATGCCGCCGTTCGGTGGGGAGCGGACCCGTCTAAGATAGTTGTTCACCACATTGGAGTGGAAATCCCGCTCGATCAGAGTTTCGTCGAGAACCCGCGTTGGGACGTCATCTTTGTAGGCCGGTTCGTCGAAAAGAAGGGGATAGACACCCTTATTGAGGCCCTCCATCTGCTCAATGCGCACTCGCGAGTTCGCGCCGTCCTGGTCGGCGATGGCCCCCTACTCGAGACGATGAAGAACCGCGCGGACCTGTACGGGCTTGAGCTCGATTTCCTTGGGGCGCAACCTGCCAACGTGGTGAGGCGGCTCCTGCGCGAGTCAGCGGTTCTTGCTGCTCCGTCGCGGACTGCTGAAGACGGAGACGCGGAAGGTTTGCCCACCACGGTGGTCGAGGCGGCAGCCGCCGGCCTACCGGTGGTCGCGACTTACCACAGCGGCATTCCGGAGGCGGTGGTACATGGCGAGACGGGACTGCTGTCCGCGGAGGGGGACGAGCGAGAGCTGAGCCGGAACTTGCACCGCCTCGTCAGCTCGCCCGAGGAGCGCCGACGTATGTCCCTGGCCGCGGCAACCCGAGCGCGGCAACAGTTCGATGTCCGAAACCAGACGCGAGAGCTGGAGCGCATCTACGACGACGTCGCGCGAATCGTCGTTTGCGTCAACTCGTAACAACCTAGGAATGGGAAATGAGATCATCGCATAAAGGGCTGGCGCTGGAGCGACAGCTAAGACCGTTCAGCGCGCGCAGGCTCACTTTCTTCACGGGGGTCTCGTTGTTCGGCGTTGGGGTGGTCGCACCTATTCTGATGCGCACTACTCATCGCACGGTGGAGGAGGCGGCTCAGTTGGATCGACCGATCTCTGTCGTCATAACGGCGTACCGTGAAGCCGGCATAATTGGCGACACAGTGGCAAGATTGTGCGAACAGTTGAAGAATGCAGCCGAGGTCGATGCCCGAATCATTGTTGTGGCTTCAGACCATGAGACAGCAGACGCGGCGGAGGCTGCGGGAGCCACGACCCTGCGCGTGCCGAGAGAGGGGAAGGCGCGCGCGCTGAACCGAGGCGTCGAAGCTGCCACGGGAAAACTCGTGGTACTCACGGATGCGAATGCTTCCCTGGGGGACGGCTGGCCGGCCCGAGTCCGGGAGGGTCTTAAGCACGCGCACCTGATCTCGGGGGTTAAGCATGAGACTGGGGGTGCCGAGCAGGCGTTCTGGCAGCTCGAAAGGCTCATCAAGAGTTCGAAAGTCAGCAGTGCATCTCGAGTTGAGAGCCTGTCTGTAGTCGGCGAGCTTCTTGCGTTTCGTTCCGAGGATTTTGCGCCGTTTGAGAGGGATCATCTATCCGATGACCTGGCTCTCGCAGCATCGTTTGATCGTCGAGGCAAACGGGTGCTGATTGACCGAGCACTCGTCGCACTCGAACCCGCCACGACCGGGGTGGCTCAATGGGAACGGCGTATTCGCATCGCTGAGGGGCAGTATCGCGAGGTGTTGCCGCGACTGAGGGACTATGTCGCGACGCCAGCCGGGCGCACCTACCTCGTGCACAAGATGTATCGCCTCACGGTAGGAGTATTTGGCTTTTGGCTGGCGATACTGTCTCTCCTAGTAGCGCGATCACCTTGGTCGATGGTCGTGGTGCCGCTTTTAGTCGGCGGCAGCGTCGCCCATTACACACGAGCTCCCGGTCGCGGTGGACAATTGCTGACGACTTTGTCAACCGCAGTGAGCCTACAGGTGGTGCCAATCGTCTCCCTATCCCGCCTGTTTCGGAGCCGTAATAGAGCGAAAGAACCTGGTTGGAAAAAGGTGGCGAGATGACTGATCCGGTGAGCCCTCGCGTGATCCTCCTGACAAAGACGGACTGGAGGGGTGAACGAGACGGGGGTTCCAAGCGCGTAGCCGCACTCTTAAGAGCGCTCGAAGAGGACGGTTTCGAAGTCGCCGCATTCGCTGTGAAAGAGGAAACGACTAGCGCTACGCGTAAGTTGCGGACGGGCGCAGCACTCCAGGTCGCGGGGGCAGTTCTGCGAAATCTGAGTCTATCGACCGCGAAGTGGTACAGTCCCTCGATCGCAAGCGTTCTCTACGATGAGATTCACCGGACGGATCAATCGATCACCCTTGTGATTTCTCACTCGCAACTGGCTCCGTACGCGGTGCTGGCGAAAGGTCCCTCATCGATCGACTTGCACAACATCGAGAGCGAACTACTCCGCAATTTTGCGTCTTCGCGGACTCGAGGATGGCGGCGACTGATCGCCTCCGTGGAGGCGCGCCGCGTTGCTGCGATGGAAGCCCGGTTCACCCAAGACTTTGACTTGGTCGCGGTGGTCAGTCAGCATGACCGAGACGTCCTCGACCGGCTATCAGAAACCCGGGGTGGTCGCGTGGTTATCGCCACGAATGGCGTCGACTCGAGTCTGTTCAACTTCGAGGGGCCCAGAGATCATGCTCGTGTCGTCTTCACTGCGCACCTCGGTTGGCGGCCAAACGTCGATGCTGCCATCTGGTTGGCCCGCGAGGTGTGGCCACGAGTGCTTGCCGCACGCCCAGACGCTCGGCTGACTCTTGCGGGTCGTTCACCATCGCGAGAAGTACTCGCGCTGGTTAGCGACTCGATTGAGATCCGGCCTGACGTCGACGATATGACGCCGATCATCGGATCGGCGCGTGTCGCAACTGCGCCGTTACTCGCGGCAGGCGGGACGCGACTGAAGATTCTCGAAGCGCTAGCGGTGGGAACTCCTGTGGTGGCAACCCCGCTCGGAGCATTAGGGCTCGAATCGATATCGAACGGACTGTCAATCCAGGAGCATGCTGAGAGCTTCGCTAGAGAGCTCGTCAATGGTCTGGACGCCGACGCCGACCGAGCGTTGCTCCGGGGAGCTGTTGCGAAGTACAGGTGGGAAGCAGCTACCCGAGACTACATCGCTGGCCTGCGATCTCTTGCCGTCGAGCGGGCCGGGTAAGAATGAAGATCGGGGTGGTGTCGCTCTCGACAAACTGCTGGGGAGCCGAACAGACGTTGCAGGCGCTGTTCGGCGAGGTCGCCCGAGTCCAAGGTGGTCAAATCGACCTCCTCGCGCCGCGCGGCGAGTTGCTCGAATGGTGGAGTGCGAGCGGACTGGGTTACGCGCGTGAGCTGTCGCTTGCTCGGGCCCCGGACACCGTGACGCGCTTCGTCAGGACGATGCCGAGACTGGCCCGCGCCTCCGCCTCGCTTTTCGCCGGGCACGACCTAGTACACAGTCATCACCAGTGGTCACATGCCGCGGTTGCTTATACCTTTCGTAACCGGAGCGTTCTAGACGTGCACGATATCCCAGGTACGAGGTTAGGCCGGTCGATGCAGCGCCGAGCCGCAGCTGTGGCGGGCCACACCTTCGCGGCATCATCGTCGTGCGCCACGCATCTCGAACCGCACGGCAAGCGCGTGACGATCTTGCCGCGCCCGGTAGCCGCGCAAAACCGCGATTCGTGGCGCCGCGGGAGAGTGCCGGGAAAGCAGCGTGTCGGCACTGTCGAGGTGATAATCGTCGCCCGACCGGACCCATGGAAGCGCGTCGGCGAGGGTGTTAGTGCTATGGCCGAGGCGCTAGCGCCTGGTGACCGAATAACACTGGTCGGCGGTCGACTAGATGACTATAAGGTGGCATCTACGTATCAAGGTGTGAGGGTCGAAGCCGTTGGCCGCCTGGAGCGCGACGCGTTGACCCAGCTCATGTCGCGGGCCGACGTTCACTTTCTTACGTCGCCGGCGGAGCCTTTCGGCCGGACCGTAGTGGAAGCGGCGGCCCAAGGCGTGCCATCAATAGTCTTTGCAGGATCGGGGGCAGCCGAAACCGTCGCGAAAACGCGCGGCGGCTACGTAATAGCCGCCCACGCGGAACTGCCAGCTCTCATGAGGCGTATCCGCAACGAATCGGTCGACATCCCCGCCCTCGAGCGCATCGTCGAGACTCACGCGCCCACGAGAGTAGCTCAGGAGTACTTGACAGTCGTAAGGCACCTGTCGACCGTTCGAAGCGAGAAATCATGAAGACCGTTCTGCTGATGAACAACTACGACATGAGCCCGTCGCTCAGGGGTGATCTGCCAGCCCACCACCTTTTCGGTTGCGCTGAGCCCCCCGAAGGCTGGGCTGTGGAGAGATCGCCGATACAGCTTCATCAGCTCCTCGGGCGACTGCCCTTTGGGCGCCTCACGTCGAAGGTAATGTGGCGTCTGCTTGGCGACCCTATCCAGGCCCTGTGGGCTGCTCGCCGTTCGCGTGAGACGGATGGAGTTGTATGGGTGTGCACTCAAGCCATAGCGCGAAGTACACTTTGGCTGCGAGCACTCCGGCTCATAAAAAACCCTGTGGTCGTCCTGGTGCATAGCGCAAAAGCTCCCGCGGCCCAGCTAGCAGCACTACGGCACGCCGACGCGGTCGTGTCGTTTAGTAACTCGACGCTTCAGCAGCTGAAGGGCCCTCTGGCTAAAACCAGCGCGCTGCCGTGGGGGCCCGATCTCGGGTGGGCGCCTTATGCGCGCTCGTCTACCGTGGAGGCGACTTATGATGTGGTGGCCTTTGGGAAGACACACCGGGACTATACAGCTGTCCGAAAGGCTGCAGTAGAATTGAAGTGGAACGCACGATTCTACGACGGGGACGTGCTGTACGTGGTTGACCAGGGCATCGAGACGCAGGTCCGTCCGCGTCCCTATATTTCGGGCGCCGAGATGGTCGCGACTATTGCTTCATCGCGGGCGGTCGTAGTGCCCGTGTCGCGGACGGCCCGGGTCAACGGACTCACCGGGCTAACGGAGCTATGCGACGCCGTTGCTGTGGGTGTGCCGGTGCTCATGCCTGCGAACGATGAACTCCCATTCGACATCGAGGCGGCGGCGGTTGGAGCGTGGGTGGCTGCCGACGCGACGACAGAGCAGTACGAACGGGCATTGAGAGCTGTCGATAGGTGCGGGTCGGACGGCTTTTCCAATCTGCTGTCTTGGTGGAACGAAACGCGTTTTTCAGAAGAGGTTTTTCGACTGTTTGATAGCTTAGAGTCGGGTGGTGATCGATGACGCCCCCGCATATCGCGTCGCCTCCGCGGCTGGCCACCGTGTTGATGGTGATACTACTCTCGGTGGGAGTAGGCGAGTCGCTCCTGTATTCGTCTCAGAACGACGTGCCGAACGGAGTATTCTCCGTGAGTTTTGCTGGGATGAATGTCAGACTCGTTGACATTCTCGTCTTGACCGCAGGGCTGAGCAGCTTCTTCTCTCCGCGGAAGTTTCCCCTCCCAAGGGGGTTGTTGCTCGCTTGCGCGGCGATGTTGTCGGTGATTGTTGCATCTTGGATTTTTGTGGCCGAAACTCGTTCGCCAATAGGTACGGTTCTTACCGAGGCTAGGTGGGTCCTGTACCTTCTAGTGCTTTTGCCATTGACCAGGATCCTCGACATCGACGACCTCTCACGGATCGCGATGGTCTCTTTGCGGCTGCTCGCGATACCGGTTGGGGTCTCGGTTCTACTCGACATCGGCTCTGTGGTTATTCCCGTTCCCGGAATGCCTGGCGCGGAGTTCGGAGTGATAGGGGGCGATACCGCTACGATGCTTGGCGTCCTGAGCGTTTTGGCGGTCGTCAAGCATTCCCCGCTCTGGCTGCTGTTCGTGCTACCCGCCGCCCTGACTAATCAGAGAGCTGCGATTCTAGCTACGCTCGTCTGGGGTGGCCTCGGCGCAGTTGTTGTGCTTTCGATCAGACGCAGAGGTCGCAGGTCCAAACGGCCAATCCGACCTCTGCTCGTCAGCGTCGCGTTGATTGTCGCGCCATCAGCGATTCTTCTGAGTTCTTCCCTTTGGGTGCCGTATGTGGCGAACGCTGTCGACGATATCACTGGTGCCTTCACCGACGCGGGGAAGTTGGCATCTGCATCGACACGACCGTACCAGCTCGAGCAGGCGTGGCGAGGCTGGCTTGAAGCACCGCTGACGGGCCGGGGAACCGGCATGGGAAGCGTTCAGTTTTACGACGAGTATGCGCGCCAGTTCGTAGAAACCGGTTCAGCTCACAACTTGATCGCAGACATACTTCTCCGCTGGGGCGCGATCGGTTTGTTCGTCTTCATGGTGATAGGTGTGCTCATACTTCGACGCGCGTGGATGGAGGATCGCTTACTTAACGGCCTCGCGGTTGTTGCACTGGGGTCCGTAATGCTGAAGGCGATGCTGGAACCGGCTTTGGACAAATACCGGCTCGCCGCGTATTTTGCGGTGACAGTGATCGCCGTGGCCAGCTCGTCCACCCGGGAGGTTCTGCCGGTTGGTGTCGAGCCGCCCGGTCATAGAGCGCGAAGCACTGCATCGAGTTGAGACGCTACGCGGTGCCAGCCGAACTGAGATGATCTCCTCACAGCGAGGTCCGAAAGTCGTGAAATAGTCTCTTGCTCTTGCAGGTGACGCAGTGCCCTGATGTATGGACGCGCATCGCCTATTTTCGCATCAACCACGATTCCGGCCTCCGCGATGACGTGGGGTAGTGCGCCGGAACGCGGGACGACCGGTATGGCACCTGCGGCCATGGCCTCGAGGGCAACCATCCCGAACGGCTCCTCCCACTGTGCGGGATAGAGGAAGATATGGGCGCGTGTAAGGGCGTTCTGCAGCGTACTGTACGGAACAGGTCCATGGAATCGCACGCGATTGCGACCGTCTTCCTCAGCGATCTTGATCAGTTCCCGCGAGTACGGCGTCTGAGCGTTGTCGGTTCCCGAACCTGTGCCTCCATATATATCGAGACTGATCCGGGCGCCTTCGGAGGCTGCTTGGAGGACACTCTCGATCGCGATGTGTGCTCCCTTTTCGGGAATCAATCGACCGGCAAATGCTACCCTTATCCCGTCGGCGACGGAGGTCTGTCGGGGTGAGTTTTGCGAGACGCCGTTATGCACCACCCAAGAGCGAGGAAGGTCCTGGAAATCCCGTAACGCCTTCTGGCGGAGAAACTCGCTGCAGAAAACGATTCCATCGACGGGCGACCAGGAGAATTTAGCGGGATCAATGTATTCCACCAGATCATTGTGCATATGCAATAGCACCTTTCCCGACCAGTTGGCCGGTCGTACTTGGGCGGCATATTGTGGTCGATTGTGAATATGAAGGATGTCAGCGTTGGCCGCAATGCTCTTGACCTTGCGCGTCCACGAGCGGTCTGATCCCAACAATCGCCTATATGCGTATGCGGGCGTAATGCCGCGTAACGGCGCCACTGCGGTCGCCATCGCGCGGAGCGCTGTGCTGTATGCGATGAAGGAGCGCGACGTGAAGACTGAAATATGTTGTGCGTATAGCGGCGTTGCTACAGGTGCTGCGACCGTAATGGTGCTTGCAGTGCGAGTGGCTACTTCGCGCACCCAAGTCGCTACAGCGCCTCCAGAACCATCGAATCGCTCGACCGCGGGCAGTACTTCCAGCACCCTCATTGAACGCACAGTCAATCTGAACCCCTCATGGTCTGCAGTATGCTTCGGATCGGGTTCGGGACCACAAACACGGTCACTGCGTAAACAGCCATGCCAACCGTCACGGCTACCAGAAGGCGCGCCAGAGGTAGCGATGCCTCAACAAGCACCATCGCGCCCCACGTCGCGATGGCCATCGGGAGCACTAACAGAGGGCCGTAGACGTGAGCCCAGAGGAACGTCCGCAAGCGCATCCCGAGCAGGTGTCGCAGCAGGAAGCTGTTGATCACCAGCGTAAGTATGCCAGCTATCAAGAGTCCGAGCGCTGCCCCGACTACACCACCGCTCACACTGCCGGTGATAACAAGTGCGATCGTCACAAGCGATTTCACGAGGTTGATGATGAGCCCTAATCGCATCCGATCGGTCGCCATGAGCGTGGCGCCGATGGGGTTGGCGAGTGCACGAGTGAGACCAACCATAGCGAGGATCTGTAGCACTGGCGTGATCCAGATCCACTCGCGGCCGAACACGACGGCGACGAAGTCTTCGGCCACAATCGCGAGACCAAATAGGAGCGGTGCATTCGCCGTGCCTGCAAATTCGATGGTTCTCAAGGTAGCTGAATGCAGTCGCGACCTATCGCCCCGCATGGAGGACATAGCAGGGAACGCGACCCTCGTCAGGGCTCCGTTGATGCGCGCGGGCGTATTGACAGCGTAAGTAGTCGCGAGAGTGAAGCCACCCAATGCAACAGGCGAGATGGCACGCCCGAGTGCGAGCGGTCCAGCGTAGCTTGCCGCGAACGTGACGATAGAGTCCAGAACTTGGTAGGCGCCAAATGAGACAAAACGCCTCGTTTCGCGTAGCTCAAAATGCAGTCGCGCCTTGAAGGTCTTCCGTGCAAGGAATGCGAAGCACGCGGAGCGAATACACGCGGAAGTGACGTACGCCAGCACAATGAAGAGAGCATCGCTCGAAAATTGTACGGACGCGGTAGTGACAGCAAGGAGTGTCACCGCGCCAATCGTCTCCGCGAGCGCGACCGCGCGGAACCTCATTTCCCGTTCGAGAACTCCGCGAGGAACTTGTGCCTGCGAAGTAGCAAGAATGCTCACGGCGACGAGCCACATGAGCGGCTCGGCGCCTGGTATTTGAAAGTACCAGGTGAGGATTGGCCCGCTAATGCCTACCAGTGTGGCTATTATCGCCCCCACAGCGACGTTCAGCCAGAAAAGTGAGCTGAGTTCTCCTTCGGTCGCGTTCTGCCGTTGCACGATCGCGTTGGATACGCCGACGGACACAACTAGATCGCCGAACGCGATGATCACCAAGATTGAAGCGACCGCACCCAGTGCAGTTGGCGCCAATTGGTGAGCGAGGGTCGACGTCTGCGCAAGCTGGATCACCGCGCCTATCGCGATGCTCGCGCCTATCCACATGCCCCCGCTGATCGCGCGCGATGATTTTCCGATGTTCGCCACCTGTCCATTATCGGTGCGCCCGCGTTAGAACGCTGAGTCTCCCGGGACGAGGGTCGCCCGGGCGGTCCGTATCAGAATCAGCGCGTCGCTCACGAGCGACCAGTTCTCAACGTACGACAGGTCGAGGCGAACCGACTCTTCCCACGACAGGCTGGACCTCCCGCTGACCTGCCACAGGCCGGTGATGCCTGGCTTGACGAGGAAGCGGCGGTGCACGTGGTCGGCGTACTTCGCGACCTCTGAGGGCAGCGGTGGACGGGGGCCGACGAGCGACATCGATCCGCCGATGACGTTGAAGAGCTGCGGCAGCTCGTCGAGGCTGAACTTGCGCATCACACGGCCCACGGGCGTCACGCGAGGGTCGTTCTTCATCTTGAAGAGCACCTCGTTGCCCGAGTCGCGTTGCTGTTTGGCAAGCACCTCGAGCAGGTCTTCGGCGTTGACGACCATTGTGCGGAACTTCAGCATCGTGAACTCGCGCCCGCGCAGGCCCACGCGCGTCTGCCGGAAGAACACCGGTCCCTGGCTCGACAGTCGAACGCTGAGCGCCAGGAACAGCAGAACGGGGCTGAGCAGCACGACGCCGATCACGCTGGCGATGATGTCGACGGTGCGCTTGAGGAAGAGCTGACCGCGGCTGAACTTCGGCGTCTCGACGTGCATGAGAGGCACGCCGGCAACGGGGCGCGTCTGCACGCGCGGGCCGGCGATGTCGACGATGCTCGGTGCGAGCACGAGGTGCTGGCGGCCGGCTTCGAGTCCCCACGAGATCTGCTTCACCTTGTCGGGCGGGAGCTCGTCGGTGCTGGTGACGGCGACGGTGTCGGCGCCCGTTGCGGCCATGGCCTGGGCGACGGCATCCACGCTGCCCATGATCGGGATCTTCGTTCCCTTGACGGTTCCGGCGACGCGACCCGACGGAACGCACGCTCCGACGACGCGGTAACCCGAGCCCGGCATCCGCTTCAGCTCACGCGCGAGATGGGTGACGGATGCCTCAGACCCCACCAGCAGCACGCGTGCCGAGTACTCTCCGACGGAGCGCTTCGCGACGAGCCACTGTCGCCAGAGCCAGCGCGAGAACAGCAGCATCCCGACGCCGACGGGCAGGCTGATGAGCAGGAAACCTCGGGCGAGATCGACCCGCGCAAGGAAGGCGAGGATCGCGATGACGCCGAACAGTGACAGGCTCGATCGTGCGATGCGCGCGTACTCCTCGGCCCCGGCGCCGATGATGCGGTGGTCGCGGGTGTCGGCGAGGCTGAGCGTCCACATCCAGACGGCGACGAGGCCCCCGGAGAAGAGCCAATAAGAGATGTCGGTGATGCGCGAGTCTTCGCGGATCGCGACCTGCGCGTTTCCGAAGCCGAACCAGGCGATCTGCGTGCCGTAGACGACCCAGATCAGCACCAGCAGATCGGTCAGGCGCAGCAGCGAAGCGTAACGACGGCGCCAGTCGCGGGGGCCGCGGTATGCCGTTGCGGATGATGGCGCGGGTGAGGGAGTAGCCGCGGGGGATGCGGGTGCCGTGACGACGTGCGTTCCGGTAGCGCCAGGAGCCGTGGCGGAGGAGAAGTCGTACGGCATGACATCCTCCTCGCGCTGTGTGATGTGGTGCTGAGGGGGAGATCGTACGCCTGCGATGTGTCGGGCGTGTGAACCGGGATCGCCAAAAACAGCGGCCTTCCCCCGTGCCGATGGTATCGGTGCCACGCCTCGGAGCGATGTCGGCCATCCGGTGGACAAGCCCCGAAAATACCCGGTCAGGACCAGTGTTCCTCGTGGGCGGCGACGAGGCCGACTCGTAATTCGTACTAGTGGTCACGCACGGGGGACATTCCCTTGACACTGGGTGCCCCGGCGTGCGTCCGGCTCGTGCGGCGCAGGGACCGCACGAGCCGGACGAGTCTCACTCGACGGGCAGCCAGACCCGCATCGTCGACGGGCCGCGGTTGGCCCAGTCGTGATAGGCCACGAGGGGGACCAGCTCGGCCTCTTCGGCGGCTGCGGTGGCGCTCGCCGATGGATTGCCATATGGCCAGCCGTCGCTTTCGTCGGGTCGCAGGCCGACCTGCAGCCACACGCGGCCGTCGCGCTCGACCGGTGCGGCGTCGCGCGCGATGGCCGCACGGCCGACGTCGGCGCCGCCCGGCAGATCGGTCGACTCGAGCGCAAGCACCTCGGGGCCGCGCTCGACGGCGACGCAACCGCGCACGGCGTCGATACGCGCATCGGGGACGACGAGGCGCGGCGCCATCGGCAGCTCGAGCTCGACGACCTCGCCGGTGCGGAAGTCGCGGCGCACCTCGACGCGGCCCGGAGGCGTGGCGTCATCGTCGATGACCGCGCCCGCGGCATCCCGAACGCGCAGGCGCGCGCCCTCGGCCCACTCGGGCACGCGCAGCGACAGGGTCCACGCGCCGCCGGCATCCTCACCGACCACCACCCGCACGACGCCGTCGGCGGGGTAGGCCGTCTGCACGTCGAGCAACACCGTGCGGCCGTCGGGCAGAACCGTGCGGATCTCTGCCGGCGCGTACTGGTGCAGCTGCACGCCCTCGTCATCGGCGGTCGCCACGTAGGCGTCGAGGCTCGCGAGCGTACGCGCGACGTTGGGCGGGCAGCACGACACCTCGAACCACGGCGCGCGCAGCGACGACGACGCGCGCGGCGACGTGCCCTCGGGATCCGCCTCGACGCCGGGCACACGCTGGTGCAGCGTGTTGGCGTAGAAGAAGCTGCGGCCGTCGGCCGCGGGCGAGGTGGCTACAACGTTGTAAAGCGTGCGTTCGATGAGGTCGGCATACGCGGCATCCCCCTCGGCGAGCAGCAGCCGCCACGAGAACATGATCGAGGCGATACCGGCGCATGTCTCGGAGTAGGCGCGGTCCGGCGGCAGCTCCCAGTCGTCGCCGAACGCCTCGTCCTGGTGGTGCGACCCCTGACCGCCGGTGATGTAGGTGCGGCGGCCGCGGGTGCGCTCCCACTGGCGGCGCAGGGCGGCGAGCAGCTCGTCGTCACCTGCGTCGACGGCGACGTCGACCGCCCCGGCGGCGAGATAGTTCGCGCGCACGGCGTGGCCGGCGAGGGCGTCGGCATCGCGCACGGGCACGTCGTCCTGGAAGTACGTGCGCCCGAACTCGATGTCGTCGAGCGTCTCGTGTCCGCGGCGCTCGACGAACAGCTCCGCCTGGGCGCGATAGCGCTCGTCACCGGTCACGCGGGCGAGCTCGGCCAGCGCGGTCTCGACCTCGGGATGCCCGCAGAAGGCCGGGATGCCGGTCGGCCCGAAGACCTCGCACACGAGGTCGGCGGCACGTCGGGCGACGCTGAGCAGACCGTCATCCGCTCCGGGGCGCGTGCGCTCGCGGGCGACGGCCGCCTGGAACAGGTGACCGAGGCAGTACAGCTCGTGCCCCCACTCGAGGTCGGACCAGCGCGGCTCCTGGCCGGGACGGCCGAACTTCGTGTTGAGGTAGCCGTCGGGCTCCTGCGCGGCGGCGACCCGGGCGACGACCGAGCGCAGCGTCGCCTCGAGCTCGGCGTCGTCGCTGCGACCGATCTCCCAGGCCACGGCCTCGAGGTACTTGTAGACCTCCGAGTCGGAGAACTCGCGCCCGCGGCGTCCGGCGGGAAGCGTGCCCGCGGCGGCGCGATCGAAGTTGGGCAGCCAGCCCTCGGACTCGAGGCGGCCGAGCACATGGCCGAGGGTATGCGCCGCGTTGATGCGCTGGCGCTCACCCCAGAAGCCTCCGGTGATCCGCACCTCGTGCAGACCGAGCGGACGCAGCCGCGAATGAGCGGGCACGACGGGAGCAGCGGCGACGGCGGATGCCGCGGAGCCGATGGAGCGTGCGGGGAAGGTAGTCGACATGGTCATCCCTTGAATGCGCCCGACATGAAGCCGCGCACGTAGTGACGTTGAAGGATCAGGAACAGAACGATGCAGGGCAGCGCGAGCACGACGACACCGGCTTCGGTGACCCCGTAGTCGATGACGCCCATCGTTTGGCCGCGCAGGTTCGCCACCGCGAGGGGCAGCGTGATGCGCGAGGTGTCGTTGATGAGGATGAGCGGTGCGATGAAGTCGTTCCACGCGGTGAGGAACGCGAACAGACCCACCGTGATGAGGCCCGGCTTGACCGCGGGGAGCAGCACGCGCCACAGGGCGGTGAGGCTCGTGCATCCGTCGACCAGCGCCGCCTCGTCGAGCTCGCGCGGCACCGATTCGAACGAGATGCGCATCATGAACATCGAGAACGGCAGCTGGAACATCGTGAGCACGAGCGCGACCCCGACGAGCGAGTTCTGCAGGCCGACGGCATTGAGGATGACGTACAGCGGGATGAGCAGCGTCGCGTACGGCACCATGAGGATCGCCAGCACGAGCAGGAACAGCGCGTTCTTGCCGGGGAAGTTGAACCGCGCGAACGCGTACCCGCCGAGGAAAGAGGTCAGCAGCGTCAGCGCTACCGTCAGCAGCGACACGAAGAGCGAGTTGCCGAGGTAGACCCAGATGCCCGACTGGAAGTTGGCGAGGGTGACGTAGTTGCCGAACCCCCACCCGTCCGACTGGCTCGTGCCGGCCTGCGGGCTCACCGAGGCGACACCGGTCCAGACGAGCGGGTACAGGAAGATGATCGCCAGCGCCCCCGTGAACACGGTCGAGGGGATGCCCCACAGCAGGCGACCGGTCGGCCGGCGCCGCGTGCGCGGCCGGGACTTCGGGATGACGATCGTGCGCGTGGTGTCGGGGGCGGCGGGCGGGACGGAGCCCGCCGGAGCGTCGGTCAGAGCCATGTCAGGCCTCCTCGGGGCGACGGAACGCGCGCAGCTGCACGACGTTGATGACGACCAGGGCGAGCAGGATGACGACCGACAGCGCCGCGGCGACGCCGAGGTTGTTCTGCCCCTGGAACGCGATGTTGTAGATGAGCTGCACGACGGTCATCGTGCTGTTGTCGGGTCCGCCCTTGGTCAGGATGTAGAACTGGTCGAACGCCAGGAGCGACCCGGTCACGCACATGACGGTCGTCAGTGCGAAGGTCGGACGCAGGAGCGGCACCGTGATGTCGCGGAAGATCTGCCAGCGCGAGGCGCCGTCGATGCGGGCGGCCTCGTAGACGTCTTCGGGGATGCCCTGCAGGCCCACGAGCAGCAGCAGCATGTAGAAGCCGGCGTACCGCCAGACGATGAGGAACACCGTCGACCACAGGGCGCCTTCGGGCGTGCCCAAGAACGTGATGCCCCACGATTCCATCAGCCCCGCGAAGGGACCGGCGATGGGGGAGTACAGCACGTAGAAGAGGAGGGATGCCGAGGCGAGACCCAGGGCGCTCGGCAGCAGGAACGCCGTGCGCAGGAAGCCCTTCCAGGCGGTCGACTCCTGCACGAGCAGGGCGAGCCCGAGCCCCAGGCCGATCAGCAGCACGGTCGTGATCCCCGTGTAGATCAGGGTGAACCGCACCGAGTCCCAGAACAGCCGGTGGTCGAGCGCCTCGGCGAAGTTGGTCGGGAAGTTCGGCCCCATGTTGCCGCGCAGCAGCGGCCAGTCCGAGCCGGACATCTGCAGCACCAGCACGAGGGGGATGAGGAAGAGCGCGATGACGAACAGCGCCGTCGGGGCGGCGTACAGCCAGCCCTGGACCGGTCCGCCGAGGGCGGTGCGCCGATATCGGGTGCGGCGCGGTGATGTGGTGAGTGCCACGTCATTCCTTTCGGAGGGTGGGGGCGCCGCCGCGCGGCGGCGACGCCCCCGGGTGTGTCACTGACCGAGGATCGCGGTGATCTCGTCGTTGTCGGCGTCGACCGTCGAGGTGCCTTCGAGCACGGCGTTGCGCACGAGGGTCAGCCAGGGGCTGCCCGGGGCGTTGAACGCCTGCTGGAAGTTCAGCGCGACGGGCGTCTGACCTTCGGCGGCGACCTGGTTGATCGTCACCTGGCGCGGGTCGGCCGAGGCGTAGGTGTTCTCAGCGAGGTCGCCGCGCGAGACGGCGTTGCCGTCCTTGGCGAGCACCTCGACCTGAGCGTCCTCCGACATCATCCACGAGAGGAAGTTCCACGCCTGCGCGGACTGCTTCGAGTCCTTGGAGATGCCGATGCCGTCGCCACCGACGAACGTCGAGGCGCCGCCGTCGACACCGGGGATGCCGGCGACCCCGGCCTCGAAGTCGAGGCCGGACAGCAGGGTGGCCGGGAACGGCATGACGCCGACCTTGCCTTCCTGGAAGCCCGCGACCCACGTGGCACCGGTCTCGTCGGCCGAGCCGGGAGCGACAGCGCCCGCAGCCTCGAGGTCCTTCCAGGTGTTGTAGACCTCCTGCGCGGCGTCGCCGGCGAGAAGCGACTCGGTGCCGTCGTCGCTGAGAACCTGCTCACCGGATGCCCAGACCGAGGGGAACCACGTGAAGACGAGGCAGCCACCGCAGTTCAGGCCCGTCGAGGTGCCCGAGACGCCCGGCTTGCCGAGGTCCTGAACCGCCTTGGCCGCGTCGGCGAACTCCGACAGCGTCGCGGGAGCCTTCTCGGGGTCGAGGCCGGCCTCGGCGAAGAGCTCCTTGTTCCACATCAGCATCGACAGGTCGAGGACGAAGGGCAGCACGTGCTCCTTGCCGTCGACCGTGCCGGCCGACAGGTGGCCCTGGTTGATGTCGTCCTTGTAGTCGAGGCCGTCGACCTGCGCCGTGATGTCCTGGAAGAGGCCCTGCTCGACCCAGTTCGGCACGTAGACGATGTCGGCGGCGAACAGGTCGGGGAGTCCTCCCGAACCGGCGGCGGCGCCGACCTTGGCGACGTAGTCGTCGTTGGGGACGACGGTCAGCTCGACCTGGTTCTCGTGGCTGGCGTTGTACGCCTCGACGAGCAGCTTCGCCTGACGCTCGAGCGGTGCGCGCGTCCACAGCGTCAGCGTCGTGCCGTCGTCGGTTCCTGCGGCGGGGATGTCGGCCGGGGCGGCGGTGTCGCCACCGCCGCTGGTCGAACACGCGGCGAGGCCGCCGACGAGGACGCCGGCGACGAGCGCGGCGGTCGCGGCCCGGAATGCCGGGCGGCGCCGGAATGGGGTCATTGCAGTCTCCTCTTGCTCTTCATTGAGCGGCTGCGCCGTTCGGGCGGGCACCGCGTGAGTCCGGGAATCCGAAAAAACCGAAATCCCTTTCGGGAAGGTAACCTAGGTTAGGACGGGCGTCAAGACGGCCGGATGTAACGATGAGGAAACGGATCAACATGGCACCGACCGATGGGCAACGCGCCACGACTCTCAGCGATGTGGCACGTCGCGCCGGTGTCTCGATCGCGACAGCATCCAAGGCTCTGAACGGTCGCGGCGACGTCGCCCCGGCCACCCGCAAGCGCGTGCTCGCCGCCGCCGACGAGCTGACCTTCACCCCGAACGCGGCGGCGCGCAGCCTCCTGGCGGGGCGCACCGGAACCGTGGGACTGCTCACGAGCGACCTCGAAGGCCGCTTCATGATTCCGATCCTCTCCGGCGCCGAAGATGCCTTCGGGGCCGGGCAGGTCAACGTCTTTCTGTGCGATGCGCGCGGTGACGCCATCCGCGAGCAGCACCATCTGCGGGCGCTCCTCAGTCGCCGCGTCGACGGGATCATCGTCGTGGGGCGGCAGACCGACCCGCGCCCCTCGCTCGGGCAGGAGATCCCGGTGCCCGTCGTCTACGCCTACTCGCCCTCGGACGACTCTCGCGATCTCTCGCTCACGCCCGACAACTACTCCGGCGGTCGCCTGGGGATCGAGCACCTGCTCTCATGCGGCCGCACCCGGATCGCCCACATCACCGGCGATCCGACCTACGCCGCCGCGCAGGACCGCCTCGCCGGTGCGCGCGCCGCGCTCGGCGCCGCCGGCCTCGACTTCGTCGCCGAGCCGATGTTCGCCGCGTGGACCGAGCACTGGGGTCGCGACGCCGCCGCGATGCTGCTCGAGCGGCATCCCGACGTCGACGCGGTCTTCTGCGGCTCGGACCAGATCGCGCGCGGGGTACTCGACACGGCGCGCGACCTCGGGCGCGACGTGCCGGGCGACCTCGCGGTCATCGGCTACGACAATTGGGAGCTGCTCGCGGGCAATGCGCGGCCGCCGCTAACCACCATCGACGCGAACCTGCAGCAGCTCGGCCGGCAGGCGGCGCAGCGCATCTTCGACGCGATCGACGGTGCCGACATCGGATCGGGCACCCACCAGCTTCCTGTCAAGCTCGTCATCCGCGGCTCGACGATCGCCCACCGCTGACGCGACCGAGGTCACAGTTTTTCGGGCTGTTTCGAAATTACCGAAAAGCGTTGCGGAACCCGGCATCCTCTCTGTAGCGTCCGAGCACGCACGCGTCGCTCATGGACGAACGGCGCCGAGAGGAATCAATCACCGTGGACTGCACTCCGACGACCTCCGGTCGGCTCGGGCGAACCGCGATCGCTACCGCAGCGGTCACGGCCGTGCTGGCGACGACCTTCGCGGTCGCGCCCGCCTACGCCGCCAACACAGACATCGGCTATCCGACCTTCACGGGCAGCCCCAACCCCGTGCCGGACACGGGGGTGACCTACACTCCCGGCAACCAGCTCATGCGGATCTTCGACGCCGACGTCGCCGCAGGCGCGGGTAGCAACGCCCAGAACGACTTCTGGATGGACGAGATGCTCGCCCGCACCGGCACCGCCGGCAGCTTCGGCGACAACAACCAGTGGCTCTTCACGCGCGGCCGCGCCGCGTTCATGAAGGAGCACAACCCCGCCGTCCTCGGCTTCGCGGGGCAGTTGGCGTACTGGGAGTCGATCGACGGCCGGAGCGCCTACACGATCACCGCTCGCGTCGGCGGCGCCGACATCGCCCTCACCGAGGACACGACCAAGCGCAAGCAGACCCCGAGCTACTGGCAGAGCGTGCACACCGACGCGGGCACCGGCATCGAGGTCGTGCAGACGAAGTTCATCACCGACGCGAACGTGCTCGTGACGAACCTCGACGTGCGCGCCACGGGCGGCGCCGTCGACGTCGAGCTCATTGTGAGCTCTCCCTACGCCGCGACGGCCGAGGGCGACGAGCTCGTCGGTCACGTCCAGGCGCTGAACGACCTGACGAAGCTCTCGCCGCGGCTGTCGGGTGACCAGTTCACCCCCGCCGGCGCGACCCTCGTGCGCACCCTCGCGGTGCCCGCGGGAGGGACGGCGTCGACGAAGGTGCAGCTCGGCCTCGTCACCGACGAGATCGCCGACTCGCGCGCCGACTACGACGCGATCCGCGAGGCCACCTCGGCGGCGGCGTACACCGCTCACGTCACGCTCTACAACCGGTGGTGGGCCGAGAACGTGCCCTACCTCGACACCCCGGAAGACAACATCGACAAGACGCTCTACTACCGCTGGTGGCTGATGCGTTACAACTTCCTCGACGCCGACATGCCGGGCAACACCTACCAGTTCCCGACCTCGATGGAGGGCGTGCTCGGCTACAACAACGCGATCGTGCTCACGACGGGCATGTTCATCGACGACCTGAAGTACTTCCGCGACCCGATCTACTCGTACGGTCCGTGGGTCTCGGCAGGAGAGACGAGCAAGAGCTACAAGTTCGTCGACAACCCCGGCGACCCCGCGAACTGGTCCAACAGCTACACGCAGTACATCTCCGAGGCGGCCTGGCGCGCCTACGAGCTGCACGGCGGCCCGACCCCGATCGCGCAGAACCTCGCCGAGTACGCCGAGTACGACGTCAAGGGACTCGTCGACGCCTACGACCACAACGGCAACGGCCTCATCGAGTACGACTGGGGCGCGATGACCGGCAACGACGCGGACGCGGTGTCGTTCCACTGGAAGGGCGGGTTCCAGGACCGCGCCGAGAACGCCTACCTGTACTCCAACGCGCTCGCCGCGGCGGAGGCCTACCGCGTCGCGGGCAACACCGCCAAGGCGGACGAGATGGAAGCCTTCGCGCAGAACATCAAGACCCAGGTCATGGACGTGCTGTGGAACCCCGATCGCAAGCTCCTCGAGCACGCGATGGCGAACAACGGCGAGCACGTGCCCTGGAAGGAGATCAACAACTACTACCCCTTCACCGTCGGGCTCGTCCCCAAGCCCGGTGACGCCGACTACGACGACGACTACGTCGAGGCGCTCCGACTGTTCGCCGACGACAAGCAGTACCCGATCTTCCCGTTCTTCACCGCCAACCAGGCCGACCAGGCCGCGTACAACGCGACCGGCGGCCAGGGCAGCAACAACTTCTCGGTGATCAACTCCACGGTGACGTTCCGCATGCTCTCCACCGTGCTGCGCGACTACCCCACCGATGCCATCAACGCGGAGTGGTACAAGAAGCTCCTCTACTGGAACGCCTGGGCCCACTACCAGAACGGCGGCGACAACCGCCTGCCCGACCAGAACGAGTTCTGGGCGAACGGATCGGCCGACCCGCAGAAGATCGACTACCGCTCGTGGATCCACCACACGATCCTCGGTGCGACGAACTTCACGATGATCGAGGATGCGATGGGCGTGCGCACCCGCAGCGACGCCAAGATCGAGCTCGACCCGATCGCGATCGGCTGGGATCACTTCACGGCCAACAACATCCGCTACCGCGACCGCGACCTCACCGTCACGTGGGATCAGCCGGGCGGCGAGCGCCACTACGGCGACGACGTCCCCGAGGGCTACTCGGTCTTCCTCGACGGCCAGCTCGCGTTCACGGTCGACGACCTCGCCCACGTCGTCTACGACCCCGCCACCGGTGAGGTCGAGGTGCTGGGCGGCGACGCCGAGGTGGTGACGGCCACGGCATCCGCCGTGCAGGCCCCGCAGGAGGTGCGATTCGCCGACGACGCCCGCATCGTCGACCTGTTCGCCAAGGCCGGTGCCGACATCCGCACCGCCAGCACGGGCAGCGCCAACCTCGCCGAGTCGGCGACCGCGACGTTCTCGGCTGCCGGGCGCGAGCCCGCGGGCGCCGTGAACGGCACGACGATCAACGAGCCCTTCTGGGGCACGGCAGGCTCGCCCAACGATAAGGACGCGCTGACCGTCGAGCTCGGCGGAGAGCAGACCTTCGACGACGCACGGGTGTACTTCTACGACAGCTCGTCGTCGGCGACGGCGGCCGGCTATGCCGAGCCGTCGGTGTACACGCTCGAGGTGCGCCGGAACGGTCAGTGGACGCCGATCCCGCAGCAGGCACGCATGCCCGCCTACCCGCGCGCGAACTACAACCACGTGCAGTTCCCCGAGGTCACCGGCGACGCCGTGCGACTGACGGTCACCCACGCGGCCGGCGCCAAGACCGGTGTCAAGGAGCTGCAGGTGTTCCGCACCGGTCTCGCAGCGCCGGAGTCGACCAACCAGGCGCCGCTCGTGACGGCATGGGAGAACCCGCAGGCATCCGTCGGCGGAGCAGCCGCGCTCGTCGGCTCGGTGAAGGACGACGGACTGCCCAGCGGTGAGCTCAGCTCGCAGTGGACGGTGCAGAGCGCGCCCGACGGCGCCACGGTGCTGTTCGACGACGCCGCCTCGGCATCGACGACGGCCCGGTTCTCGGACGCCGGCGAGTACGTGCTGCGCCTGACCGCCACCGACGGCGAGAAGACGTCGCAGGCCGATGTCACCGTGCAGGGCGAGCCGGCCACCGCCGGAGCCAACGTCGCACCCGACGCGGTGCCGACGGCCGAGTACACCGCGTCGTGGAACAACGTGCGCGCAGTCAACGACGGCAAGGTGCTGTTCTCGGGCGGCAGCCAGAGCGACATCTGGGGCACCTGGTCGGGCAACCACCCGGCGACCCGCTGGCTGCAGTACGAATGGGCGTCGCCGCAGCGCATCGCCGGTGCCGAGATCAGCTTCTGGAGCGACCAGGCCGACCCGGCTTCGACGAGCGGCGTGAACGTTCCGAAGAGCTGGAAGGCGCAGTACTGGACCGGCTCGGCGTGGGCCGACGTGACCGGCGCCTCGGCGTACGGCGTCGACCGCACCGCACCGAACAACGTCACCTTCGACGCCGTGACCACCACCCGCCTGCGGGTCGTGCTCGAGGCAGCCGGCACCGGTTCGGCGCGCGCCGCCGTGGCCGTCAGCGAGCTGGAGGTGTACGCCGACGCTCCGACGGCGATCGAGCCGATCGACGTCCGGACGGCGGTGGGCACCATCCCGCAGCTGCCGACGACGGTCGACGCGACCTACTCCGACGGCAGCCACGCCGACCTCCCGGTCTCGTGGGCTCCCGTCACCGAGGACCAGGTCGCGGGCGAGGGCAGCTTCCCGCTCTCGGGCATCGTCCCGGGATCGCCGCTGCCGGCGAAGGCGACGGTCTGGGTGCGTGCCACCGCCCCCGGCCAGATCAACCAGGTCGACACGGTCACCACCCGCACCCTCGTGGGTGTGGCGCCGGTGCTGCCGAGAAGCGTCGGTGTGCTGTTCAACGACGGCTCGCGGCAAGACCTCCCGGTGACCTGGAACGCCGTCGAGCCCGCTTCGTATGCTCAGGCCGGCGACTTCACCGTCGCCGGAACGGTGCAGAGCGACCTGCCGGGCACGAAGGCCGCCTCGGCCGCCGTGACCGTCGGGGGCGGGGGAGACGACGCCACGGCGCCGACCGTCGCCTTCGAGGTCTCGCCCGCCGCGCCCGACTCGGGCTGGCACACGCAGGCGGTCACCGTGGCCGTCACTGCGACCGACGACCAGGACTCCGCTCCCCGCACCGAGGTGCGCGTGGACGAGGGGGCCTGGACGGCCTACACCGCGGCCGTCTCGGTCGACGGTGACGGCAGCCACGTCGTGCAGGCACGGTCGACGGATGCCGCCGGCAACCAGTCGGCGGTGGCTGAACAGGTCGTGCGCATCGACACCACCGCCCCGGTGGTGGAGGTCACCGCCGACGCCGTCTCGCGGACCGTGAAGGCGACCGCCGCAGATGCGGCATCCGGGGTCGTCTCGGTCGAGTACCGGCTCAACGACGACCAAGCCTGGACGCCGCTGACGGGCAGTGTGCTCGTCGGTCTCGACGAGACGCGGGTCGCGGTGCGGGCCACCGATACCGCGGGCAACGTCTCGCAGATCGTGGAGCGCACCGTTCCCCGGGCCGATGGCGAGCAGCGCCGCAACGTGGCGCTGCTGGCGACCCCGACCGCATCGGGGACGGCAGGCTGGAACACGGTCGACGGTCTGAACGACAACGTCCAGCCGACCTCATCGGGCGATGTCACCCCCAACGACAACGCCAACGTGTGGGGTGTGTGGCCCGAGGTCTCGCCGCAGTGGGTGCAGTACGAGTGGACCGAACCAGTGCGCGTCAGCTCGCTCGGAGTGTACTTCGTCTCGAACATCGACGCGCAGGGACTCGGCATCGACGTGCCGAAGGACTGGGCGGCGGAGTACTGGGATGCGGATGCCGAGGCCTGGGTCCCCGTCGAGGCGACCGGTGACTACGGCGTCGCGAAGGACGCCTACAACACGGTCGACTTCGCACCCGTCGAGACGACGCGTCTGCGCCTGAACCTCACCCCGGCGGGGACCGAGTCGGGCAAGGGCAGCGTCGGCATCAAGGAATGGCAGGTCTGGGAGCAGCCCGAGGTGGTCGTCCCCGACACGCAGGCCCCGGTGGTCACGGCCGCCGTGTCGCCGGCGGCGCCGGCCAGCGGCTGGCACACCGGCACGGTGAGCGTCAGCGCGACGGCGATCGACGATCGCGACGACGCACCGGCGATCGAGGTCCGCGTCGGCGACGGTGCCTGGGCATCGTACACCGCGCCCGTCGAGGTCGCCGCGGACGGAACCACGACCGTGTGGTTCCGTGCCACGGATGCCGCAGGCAACACCTCCGAGCCCGGCTCGGTCGAGGTGAAGCGCGACGCGGCGGCGCCCGAGGCGAGTGTCGGTTGGAATGCGGCATCCCGCACCATCACCCCCACGGGGACGGACACCCTCTCGGGAGTGGCGCTGGTCGAGTACCGGTTCGGCGACGGCGCGTGGGCGACGGCGACGGGCGGGGCGATCCCGACCGGCGATGCCGCGACGACCGCGCAGGTGCGGGTGACGGATGTCGCCGGCAACGTCTCGGCCGTGGCCGAGGCGGCCGTCCCGGCCAAGACGACGGGCGGCACCGACCCGGGGACGGATCCCGGAACGGGTCCGGGCACCGACCCCGGAACGGGTCCGGGCACGGATCTCGGCGGCGAGCCGAGCGGTTCGCTGACGGGCGACGAGGTGCTGCGCCTCGGCGTCACGCAGGTCGCCCCCGGCGGTCAGCTGCCGGTGAGCGTCTCGGGCGCCAAGCCGGGCACGGTGTTCGCGGTGGAATTACGGTCGACCCCGGTCCGCCTGGGCACCCTGACCGTGGGCGCCGACGGGACGGCATCCGGTGTGTTCACCGTTCCCGCCTACGCCGAGGCCGGCGTGCACACCGTGGCACTGGTGGTGCCCAGCGGTGAGCTGACGGCGCAGGTGACGGTGGTCACGCCCGGCGCGACGTCTCCCACCGTGACGGGTCTTCCCGCCACGGGCCAGGAGGCCGGCGTCGTCGCGAACACCATCGGAATCGGCGCGAGCGTGGTCCTGCTCGGACTCGCGCTGGTCGCCATCGGCATCATCCGCCGCCGCCGCGCGGCGTGACGCCGAGGGGCCGGGGGATCACACCCCCGGCCCCTTCCCCTCGTTCTCTCCCCCAGAACTCCGACGGCGCGGTGAACCGGTTCACCATTGAACCGGTTCACCCGAAAGGCATCATGGCCACCATCACCGACGTCGCCCTCGCGGCGGGCGTATCCCGGGCGACCGTCTCGTATGTGCTGTCGGGCAAACGAACGATCTCCGAGCCCGTCTGCCAGCGCGTCCGGGAGGCCGTCGAGTCGCTGGGCTACACCCCGAATGCCGGTGCACGCGCGCTGGCGACATCGCAGACCAAGGTGCTCGCCCTGATGGCGAGATTCCTCTCCGACGAGTTCGCGCCGGCCATGCTCGAGTTCATCAGAGCGGTGACCGACGGCGCTCGTGATCTGGGCTACGACACCCTGCTGGTGTCGGACGAAGACGGCGTCGCGGCGCTGCGGCGACTCGCGGCGTCTCGCATGGTCGACGGGATCGTGCTCCTCAACGTCGGCGAGAACGACGACCGGCTTCGCGTCCTGGCGGAGATCGATCAGCCCAGCGTCCTCATCGGGTCGCCGGGCGACCCCGCGGGCCTCCTGGTCTTCGACCTCGACTTCCGCTCGACGGGGCGACTGATGGTGCGTCACCTCCACGCCTTCGATCACCGCGAGGTCGTCCTCGTGTCGCAACCCCGCCACGTCGTCGACCGGGGCGGGGCCTACGTCTGGCGTCTGGCCGCCGGGGCGAAGGAGATGGCGGATCGGCTGGGCGTGACCCTGCACCGTCACCACGCCGCCGCATCGCAGCCGGACGTCGGCCGCCAGCTGCACGACATCCTCGACATGCACCCCGATGCGACCGGCATCCTGCTGAACAACGAGGCCGCCGCGGCGGCGCTGCCGTTCGTCCTGCGGGAACGCGGCCTGCGCGCACCCGACGACGTCTCGGTCATCGGACGGTACTCGGACGACTTCGCCCGCGCGTTCTCGCTGCCGTTCACCGCGATCGACAGCGCCGCCGGAGAGCTCGGGCGCCGCGCCGTGGCGCAGCTCGTCGGCGCCATCGAGGACGGTGCGCCCCGCGACGCCCACCTCCTGCTTCCGCCGGTCGTCATCGACCGCGGCTCGGTCGCGCAACCGCCGCAGCCGTGACGACCCACTCCTGTTCCCACCCCCCGCACGACCCGAACTCCACCGTTCCGAAGAGAGGCAACGACATGACCCATCCACGATCGCGCCATCTGCGCAGACGCGTGACCGCCGTGACCACCGCATTCGCAGTCGGCGGCGGCCTCGCGCTGACCGGCGCCGCCCTGCCCGCCGCGGCCGCGGCCCCCGAACCCGACCTGCACTATTCGATGGACGGCGTCGCCGACGGCGTGGTTCCCGACTCGTCGGGCAACGGCTGGAACGGTGCACTCTCGGGCGCGGCAACCACGATCGCGGGACCCGACGGCGCCGCGCTCGACCTGAGCGGCGGATCCATCCGCATCCCGCGCGACCCCATCGCCGGGGCGACGGACCTCAGCGTCACGACGCGGGTTCGCTGGGACGGCGGCGCGAACTGGCAGTGGCTCTTCGGGATCGGCACCGACAACCAGAAGTACCTCTTCTTCACGCCGCAATCGGGCGACGGCAACCTGCGCACGGCCATCACCCGTGCCAGCGGCGGCGCTGCCGAGAAGCAGATCCTGGGTTCGAACCCCCTCCGCGTCGGCGACTGGGTAGACCTCGCGTTCACCCTCGACACCGACGCCGACGAGCTGACCGCGTACATCAACGGCACGGAACTGGCCACCACCACGACCGACATCACCCCCGGCGAACTCGTCACGGCGACGTCGGAGTTCGGCGGCTCGATCGGCCGGTCGTTCTACCCTGATCCAGCCTTCGACGGAGCCGTCGACGACTTCCGCATCTACCGGGCGGCGCTCACCGCGTCCGACGTGGCGGAGATCAGCCGAACCGCGCAGCCCACGCTGCAGTCGCTGACGCAGCAGGTCTTCACCGCATCCACGCGGATCGGGGAAGCCCCCGCGCTTGCGCCGGCGGTTCGCGGAGCGTTCTCGGACGGCTACGCCCGAGACATCGCCATCGACTGGGAAGACGTCCCCGCCGAGCGCTACGCCGAACCCGGCACCTTCACCGTGTCGGGCGTCGCGGCAGGCCAGAGCGTCCGCACCGACGTGACCGTCGCCCGGGGCGAGCTCACGGTCGACCTGTCGGCGCGCACCGGCGAATTCCAGGGCGGCGCGTCGGGCCTGCTCTACGGCCTCTACGGCGACGGCATGCCGACCGACAACCTCATCGAGGGGATGAACGTCCGCTCGGTCGCGACCAAAGCGCAGGACGGCGGCCAGCACCCCGGGTCGGACGCACTGGAGATCCTGCCGAACCTCGCCCGCGCGGGCGGCGACGTCTACCTCCGCATCACCGACTACTACCGCGGCTTCCCTTATCAGGTGCCGGGCAGCACGCCCGAAGAGCGGCGCGCCGACTACACCCAGCGTCTAAACGACCAGCTCGAGATGATCGAGCAGTTCGCCGCGGTCGACGACACCCAGCGCGGCTACGTCGCCGATCACCTCGTCATCGAGCCGTTCAACGAGCCCGAGGGCAACATGTTCAGCAACCGCAACGTGCCGTGGTCGCTGTCGGGCAACGTGTCATGGCTCGATGACCCCACCGTCTACTTCGCGATGTGGGACGACACCTACCGCACCATCCGCGACTGGTCGGAGCGCACCGGCATCCCGCTGCGCATCGCCGGCCCGGGAACCGAGCACCTCTTCGCACAGGTCGAGGGGTTCCTCCGCCACACGGTGCAGGCCGACACCGTGCCCGACATCGTCACCTGGCACGAACTGTCGCACCCGCAGGCCATCCGCGAGTCGGTGGCGCGCTACCGCGGCTGGGAGGCCGCGGCATTCGCCGGCACCGCCTGGGAGGGCGAGCCCCGTCCGATCAACATCAACGAGTACGCGTTCAACTACCACACCTCGGTCCCGGGCCAGATGGTGCAGTGGATGTCGGCGATCGAAGACACCAAGGTCGAGGCGATGATCGCCTTCTGGAACATCAACGGCAACCTGTCGGACTCGGCGGTGCAGCAGAACCGCGGCAACGGGCAGTGGTGGCTGTACAACGCCTACGCGCAGATGAGCGGTCAGTCCGCCACCGTTACCCCGCCCTCACCCGGGGTGAACTACACGCTCCAGGGCGTGGCCTCCATCGACGACGACAAGCGCGTCGCGCGAGCGCTCGTCGGCGGCGCCAACGGCAGCGCGCCCGTCGACGTCACCGGCATCTCGAGCGAGACCTTCGGAACGTCGGTGCGCGTCCAGGTGCGCGAGATCGGGTGGACCGGGCAGATCGGCGACTCGTCGGAGCCGCGGCTCCTGAGCGACCGGGTGGTCGCCGTCGAGGACGGGACGATCACCGTGCCGTTCGGCCGTGACGGGCTGCCGGCGATGACGGACTCCGATGCCTACGAGATCGTCGTCACCCCCGGCGAGAACGCGCAGCCGATCGACGTCGCCGCCACCTGGCGGGGCTCGCACGAGGCGGAGGATGCCGCCCTGACCGGCGACGTGACGCGCAACGGTCCCGAGGGATCGCCGAACGCCGTGGGCAACTACTTCACCTCGGGCGCCTACGACATCGGCGGGTTCCGCACGGGCGCCGATTCGACCGCGGTCTTCACCGTCGAGGTGCCCGAGGACGGCTCGTACGACCTGTCGGTCTTCTCGAGCAGCCTCAACACCGACCCCGAGATCGCCGACAACGGCCCGACGAACGTGTTCCTCACCGTCGACGGCGGCAGCGAACAGGAGATCCACCTGCCCCTCAGCTACCGCTGGGTCGTGTGGGATCACGCCGACACCCGGGTCGAGCTGAGCGCCGGACGTCACGAGATCGCTCTCTCGACCTCGAGCGTGGACGGATCGCGTTCGACCCGGGGTGACGCCATCATCGATCGCATCACGCTGGAGACGACCGAGGCGGCCCCGAGCACCGTGTACGAGGCCGAGCACTCCGACCACAACGGCGAGGTGTCGGTGCAGAACCCCGGTTCCGTCGTCCTCGACGCCTCCGACTCGGCGACCTTCTGGGTCTACAGCGACACCGACGGCGAGGCCTACCTCGAGGTCGCGGGCGCGGGCGGCGGAACGGTCAGCCTCAACGGCGACGACATCCTCGACCTCTCCCGCGCGGGAGCGGCCGACGTCCAGCTGCAGGGCGGCGTGAACAAGATCGTCGTGCGCGGTGCGGCATCCCTCGACAAGATCACCGTCTCGGGCTCACGCGACAAGATCGAGCACCGCACCTACCAGGCCGAGGACGGAGCACTCGCCGGTACGGCGACGGTCGTCGAAGCCGACCTCGCCGACGGCGGCGCGGCGGTCGACGGCATCGGCGGCGAGCCGGGTAACGACAACACGCTCACGTTCACGGTGGATGCCGCCGAGGCGGGTCCGCACGCGGTCGTCGTGCGGTTCTCGAACCCCGAGCAGGTTCCGGCCACGCACTACAACCCGAACCCGATGGCCCGTCACGCCGACATCTCGGTCAACGACGGCGCCGCGCAACGAGTGCTGTTCGTGCCGACCTTCCACCGCAACAACTTCTGGGAGCGCACCCTGGTGCTCGACCTCGCCCAGGGGCAGAACCAGATCCGGTTCGCATCGTCGGAGCAGCCGAACTTCGATGGCGAGACCTTCGCCGAGGACAACTTCCCCGGCGTCCCGTTGCGGGCGGAGCTGTCTCCGATCATCGACCGGATCGTCGTGTCGGCGCTCACGGCGTCCGCCGGCTCGACCCCGGACCCGGACCCGGAGCCGGAGCCGACGCCCGGGCCCTCGACCCCGCCGACCCCCGGCCCCACGGCGGGACCGACGCCGGGTCCGACGACGCAGCCGACGACCTCGAAGGCTCCGACGTCAGCGGAGCTGACGGAAGCGACGCGCGACGCGGTGTCGGGTCCGACGACGCTCGTGCGCGGTGAGACGGTGAGAATCACCGTCGGAACCGCCGCGGCCGGCCGAAACGTGTCGGGCTGGCTGCTCTCGACGCCGAGCGCGCTCGGATCGGGAACCGTCGCCGCGGACGGAACCGTCTCGCTCCGCGTGGCCAGCGACGCGCCGCTCGGCGAGCACCGTCTCGCGATCACCGGCGCGGACGGCCGCGTCATCGGGTGGTACGGAGTGACCGTCGTCGAGCCGGGATCGCTGGCGGCCACGGGCGGCACGTTCGCCCTCGGTGCCTGGGTGCTCGGCGGCGCCGCGCTCGTCGGCGCGGGTGCCGCGCTGGCGCGGTCTCGCCGACGTCGCCTGAGCTGACCCGGTCGTCGTCAGGGGGTGCGCACGCAGACCGCGCGCCCCCTGACGGCGCGCCTCGGCGCCGGCGCGCCGCCCCCGATTTCGAGCCGTTTCGAAATTACCGAAAAGCATTGCGGTCGCATGGGCGGGCTCGATAGCGTGCCATCCACGCACGTCTCCGGTCCACCTTTTCGGCGGGCCGGCCGGCGCTGTTTGACCCCGCCGCACCCCGTTTCTCTCCGCGGCACCCGTCGCTCCGGTCGAAGGAGACCGTCATGCCCCGCTCGCTTCCCCGCCGCGCATCGGCCGCCCTCGTCGCGGGTGCCGTCGTCGCCGGTCTCGCCGTCGCCGTGCCGGCCCCCGCGGCCACCGCGCTCGACAACCCGATCCTCGGCGACGGCTCGGTGTACTCGGCCGATCCCGCCACGCTCGTCGTCGACGACACCCTCTACGTCTACGCGGGGCGCGACGAGGCGGGGCCGACCACGAACGACTTCATCATGAACGAGTGGCAGGCCTTCTCGACCGCGGACGTCGGCGGCGGAGAGTGGGAGCGGCATCCCGCGCTCATGCGTCCCGAGCAGGTCTTCGACTGGGCGACACCCGGGCGCGCGTACGCCGGACAGGTCGTCGAGGGCGCCGACGGCCGCTTCTACTGGTACGTGCCCGTGCACGAAGCCGGCAGCGACTCGCCCGACCCCTTCGGCATCGGCGTCGCGGTGTCGGACACCCCCCTCGGCCCCTGGACCGACGCGGTCGGGGCGCCGATCGTGTCGCAGGAGATCCTCGGCAACGACGCCCACAACATCGACCCGACCGTGTACGTCGCGAGCGACGGGCGCGTGTGGATGTACTGGGGCAGCTTCAGCCGGCTGTTCGCGATCGAGCTCGGCGCCGACATGACCAGCCTCATCGGCCAGCCCACCGCCATCACGAGCGGCGTCGACGGGTTCTTCGAGGCGGCGTGGCTGTTCGAGCGCGCCGGCACCTACTACCTCGCCTACGCCGCGAACACGGCCGGCCCCGACAGCTGGTGCACGCCCGCGGTCTACCACGCGTGCATCGCGTACTCGACGGCGCCCGGACCGCTGGGGCCGTGGACGTCGCAGGGCCGCATCCTCGCGCCGGTCTCGTCGACAACCAGTCACCCGGCGATCACCGAGTTCCAGGGGGAGTGGTACATGGCGTACCACACGGCCGACGCCGAGGGCGGCAACCACTTCCGCCGCTCGGTCTCCGTCGATGCCCTGCGCTGGGACGACTCCGTCACCCCCGCCCGCATCCTGCCGGTCGTCCCGACGCTCGGTGCCGAGCAGGTCGAGACCCCGAGCGCGAACGTCGCGCCGCAGGCGACGGCCTCGGCATCGAACGAGCCGATCCCTGCGCAGTACTGGATCGCCGCGCTGAACGACGGAATCGTCCGCCCGAACCCGCTGCCGCCGGACATGTGGGGCTCGTACGACGGCGACCGTGCCGCGGCGGAGTGGATCCAGTACGACTGGACCGAGCCGGTGCGCATCGACCGGTCGACGATCCAGTTCTGGAGCGACCGTGAACCCGGCAGTGGCGACGGTGTCTCGGCCCCCCGCGCCTGGAAGCTGCAGTACTGGCAGAACGGCGGGTGGCGGGATGTCGAGGGAGCGAGCGGATACCCCACGACGACGCGCACGCCGATCGAGGTGACCTTCGCCCCCGTGACGACGACGCGCCTGCGGGCTGTGCTCGACGCCGCGCCGGGAACGGGCGCGACGCCGCGCTACTCGGCCCTGGCGGTGGAGGAGTGGTCGGTCGATGCCGTGGCCGCCGACGGCTACGGCCCGGTGTCTACCCGCACCGCCGTCGGCGAGGCGCCCGAGCTGCCCGAGACCGTCGAGCTGCGCTACGGCGACGAGCGCGTGCCCGCTCCGGTGCGCTGGGATGCCGTCGACCCGGCGGCATACGCGCAGCCGGGCACGTTCACGGTGAGCGGCGTGGCCACGGGCTATGCGGCTGCGCGCGTCGAGGTCACGGTGACCGTGATCGACCCGAGCGACGCCGGCGAGCCCGACGTGACCGCGCCGGTGCTGCAGCTGACGGCCCGCGGCGCGGAGGGTGCTGACGGCTGGTTCGTCGGTGCCGTGACGGTCCGTGCCGAGGCGACCGATGACCGCGACGTGCGCTCGAGCATCGCGGTGTCGGTCGACGGCGGCGACTGGACGACGACGTCGGACATCCGACGTGTCGACACCACGATCGAGACCGACGGCACCCATACCGTCTCGGCGCGGGCGACGGATGCCGCGGGCAACGTCTCGGCCGAACAGACGGTCTCGGTGCGCGTCGACCGCACCGCCCCCGTGGCGACGGGTGTCGTCGACGCGCAGGCGCGGACGGTCGCCGCCGCCGCGACGGACGCGGGTTCGGGGCTCGCGAGCCTCGAGTACGCCGCGGACGAGCCGACGGGTTGGCAGCCGTACGACGCCCCGATCGCCGCCCCCGACCTCGAGCGCCACGTCGTCTACCTCCGCGCGACCGACGCCGCAGGCAACGTGTCGATGCCGGTGCCGGTGACGATCCCGCGCTCGCCCGACGCTCCGCTGACGGGCAACGTCGCGCCGTTCGCCGCGGTGACCGCGTCGTACGCATCGCCGTGGGCGCCCGTCGACGCCGTCGTGGACGGTGCCCTCGGTGGCGCGTCGTGGGGCACGTGGCCGCGTGTCGGCGAGCAGTGGCTGCAGCTGGCCTGGGACCGCCCCGTCACCCTCGACCGTGCCGCCGTAGTGTTCGCGCGGGATGCCGCCGACGACCAGAACGCCGGTCTCATCCCCCCGCGCTCGTGGGTGCTGCAGTACCGCGATGCCGCCGGCGCGTGGCACGACGTCGAGACCGACGACGTCTACGAGCGGTCGACGACCGATCGCAACGAGGTGCGCTTCGCTGCGGTCGAGACCACGGCGCTGCGCGCGCTGATGCAGTCGTGGGGCGCGGCCGAGGCGGGAGGCTCCGTTGCGGCGCACGAGTTCGAGGCCTGGACCGCCGAGGTCACGGAGCCCGTCGACACCACCGCCCCCACCCTGAGCTTCGACACCGCCGACGTGGTGCCGGCCTCGGGCTGGTTCCGGCAGCCGGTGCGTTTCGCCGGCGCCGCCGAAGACGACGCGGATGCGGCACCGGCGGTGCGCGTTCGCATCGACGGCCAGGCCTGGCAGCCGTTGTCGGATGACGTCGTGGTGGCCGATGACGGCATCCATCTCGTCGAGGCCGAAGCCGTCGACGCGGCGGGCAACGTCTCGGACCGCGTCGCGGTGACGGTGCGGATCGACACGGTCGCCCCGGAGGTGCGGGGCTCGGTGAGCGAGGACGAGGAAGGCTTCCTGGTCGACCTGCAGGCCACCGATGACGGTTCCGGGGTCGGCGTCGTCGAGGTGCGCTCGGGCGATGCCTGGGTGCCGGTGCGCGGCGGCGAGCTGCGCGTCGCGAGAGACGGCACGGCGCGCCCACCCCTCGACGGCGTGCTGCGGTTGCCGCGCGGCGGGGGCGCCGTCGACGTGGTGTTCCGCGCGACCGATGTCGCGGGCAACGTCTCGCCGGACCGCTCGCTGCGGGTCGAGACCGGTTCCACCGGGACCGATGAGCCGGGCGTGCCCGGAGTCCCGGGAGGGCCCGGCACACCCGGCGTGCCGAACGTCCCGGGCGGCGCCGGGGGCGGAGCCGGGGGCGGAGCCGGGGCCGGTGTCGCCGGTCCGGGAACCGTGCGCGCGGACGCGAAGCCGAGCGGTCGCCTCGCGAACACCGGTGCCGAGGTGCCGACGGGGCTGGCGGCGGGGGCGCTGCTGCTGCTCCTGGCCGGCGGCGGTGTTCTCCTCCCGCGCATGCTCCGCACCGCCGACGGCGTCGGAGCACGGCCGCGGACCCGCACCGGACGCGCGGGATCGTGACGGTCGGCGCCCGCCGCGCGACGGCCGCGAGCCGTCGCACGGCCGCTGTCCTCAGCGCGGTCCTCGCCATCAGCGCCGCGGTGCTCGCGGGGGCCTCGCCCGCTGTGGCCTCGCCCGTGCGGGCCGAGGCCGGGCCGGGGTTCGTCGATGTCGACGTCCCGGCACGCGCCGACATCCGTGATCACCGGGTGACGATCGCGCTCCTCGCGCCGCAGGGCTCGGAGCCGTCGTTCGCGGCGGACGAGGCGCGGCGCTCGCTCGAGCTCGTCGACGAGTTCTACGACCGTGAGACGAACGGCGCGATCCGCTTCGAGCTCGAGCAGCTCCTCGACTGGCAGAGCGTCGACCAGCCGATCGGATGCAGCGACACGGCCGGTCTGCATCAGTGGCTGCGCGAACGGATCGGCTGGCAGGGCGGAGCGGCCCGGCACCTCGTCATCATGGTCCCGCCCGGTGACCCGTGCCCCACGTGGGCCAACGGTGAGCAGCCCGGTGATCCCGACGACGGCGGCGGGACGTTCCAGCCCGGGCCCGACCCGTATCTGCTCGCGCACGAGCTCGGTCACAACCTCTCACTGGCTCACGCGTCCAGCATCCGCTGCGACACGAGCTGGGACTATCCCGCCGGCGTCGAGTGCCCGCGCGACGAGTACGGCAACCGGACCGACATGATGGGCGGCGCCTGGTCGTTCCTGCCGCTGTCGAGCCCGACCCTGGCGCGCCTGGGCGTGCTCCCGAACGTTCGCGAGCCGGTGTGCGGCGATGCCCGCACGGCGGTGCTCGACAGCCTGGGAGCCGGGACCCCCGCATCCCGGACGCTCACCTGGACCGACCCCGAGAACCCCGACGCGCGGTACTGGGTGCAGTACAGCGACGCGTCCGACCCGGTGAGCGGCGACGGTGCCTGGCCGAGCCCGTGGCAGGCCGAACGGACCGTGTCGGGCGTTCAGATCCTCCGCTCGAACCCCGCGCAGCCGTACGGCGGTGACCTGCTGGAACGGCCGGGCGACACGACCGAGGCGAACGAGTTCGTCACGGCGGGCGAGACGGTCGCGCTCAACTCCGGGATGACCGTCCGCGTCGACGAGATCGATGAGATCGCGCACCGGGCCACGGTGACCGTCACCGTGCCGTGCGCCGACCCGACGACGGTGCGCGACATCACCGGTTCCGCCGTGGCGACCGCGTCGTACGTTCCCGAGTGGTCGAGCGCGGCTGCCGCCGTGGACGGCGACCCCGGCAGTGTGTGGAGCTCGTGGCCTCGGGTAGGCGAGCAGTGGCTCGAGCTCACGTGGGGCGGCCCGGTCACCGTGGAGCGGGTGTCGGTCGCCCTCGCGCGGGATGCCGCAGACGACGAGGCGCGGGGGCTCATCCCGCCGCGCGCCTGGCGCGTCGAGCGGTGGGATGCGGCGACCGGCCGGTGGCTCGCGGTGGCGGGCGCCACGTTCACGCCGTCCCGCGACGAGTCGCCCGGCGAGGTGGCGTTCGAGCGTGTCACGACCTCGGCGATCCGGCTCGTCTTCGATGCCTGGGGTGAAGCCGAGTACACCGGATCGACGGGAGCCGCCGACATCGCCGTGTTCGGCGGGACGGCCCCGCCCGTGGTCGACCCCGAGCCGCCGGTCGTCGTCGACCCGGAGCCGCCGGTCGTCGTCGACCCGGAGCCGCCCGTGGTGGTGGAGCCGGAGCCGCCGGTCGTCGTGCCGGGCGGGTCGGTGGTGCCGGGCGGATCGGCGGTGCCGGGCGGATCGAGCGCCGGCACGGCCCGCGGCGCGGCATCCGGGGTTCGCTCTCTCGCGGCGACCGGTGGCGCTGCGCCGTCGGCGGCGATCGCCGTCGCGGCGCTGCTTACGGTGCTCGCCGGCGGCGGCGCGATGCTCGCGCGACATCGCACACCGTCACGCCCGCGCGTGCAGACGACGAGCCCGCCGCACCTGGCAGACTGAACGCCGACAGAAGGGCGGCGGATGCCACGACACCCGCTTCTCGACGAGGCCCGCTCCGCGTGGCGACGCCGGGAGACCGAGACCGCGGTCCGCGCCGCACTCACCGCACATGCCGCCGGGGATGCCGACGGCCTCGCACTGGCCTGCTCGATCGGGATGCGCGGCTACCGCGCCGACCTGCTCGCCGCCCACCGGGACGACGTGGCTGCATTGCCGGAGGGGATTCTGCGCGAGGGCGTGCTCGCGATGCTGCAGATCGGCGACGGCGACCTCGACAGCGCTGTGGCCCGCATCGTCGCGCTCGCCGAGGTGCCGCTCGCGTCGGTGCCGGGGCCCGTCGCCGGGGATCCGCTCGAGGGCGAGGGGATGCTGCTGCCGCTGCTGCTGTCCTACGTCGCGACCGGCTGCGTCGCATCGGCGTCGTGGGTGCCGGCGCGACGGTGCATCGACGCGGCCCGGGCGGTCATGGCCGCGGCATCCGCTGTCGAGGGCCGGGTCGCGGCCCCGGAGCACGTGGCCTTCGACCTGCTCGGTCTCGACGCGATGGTCGAGCAGCACACGGCAGCGGGGGATGCCGCGCGGCGTGCCCTCATCGAGACCCTGGCGCCGCTGCGGATGCGCAACAGCCTGTCGCCCGCGCATGCGCTCGCCCTCGTGAGCCTCGGCAGTGTCGAGCACCTGTCGGGCCGGCTGGGGGAGGCGGCGCTCAACCTCGCGCGCGGTGCGCGCCTCGCACCCGCGTGGCGGCCCGGGGTGCGCCTGCACGCCGAGGTCGAGCTCGCGTTCGTCCGCGTACGCCAGGGGCGGTGGCGCGAGGCGGCCGAGGCGGTGCGCGCGACGACTCCGCCGACCGGGTCGATCGAGCACGACTGGCTCGAGCCCCAGGCGCTCGCGGTACACGGGCTCTTCCTCGCCCTCCGCGGCGACATGGACGCGAGCCGGCCCGTGCTCGACCGAGCCGCACTGCTGTGCCGCGACACCCCGTCGTTCCTCGCGCAGATCGTGATCACGCACGCCCGCATCATGATGGCGATCTCGCTCAGCGAGTGGCCGGCGCTGCGGCGGGCGCTCGAGGATGCCGCCGAGCCCGGGTACCGGCATCCGTACCGGGTCGACGAATGGCGGATGCTGAACCTGCTCGCCTCGTGGCACCTCGGCCGGGTCGACGAGGTGCGGCGCGGCGTGGCCCTGTGGACCGCCCAGCCCGGAGCTGACCAGAGCGCGTACGCCTGGGCCTTCGTGTCGATCCTGGCGGAGCACGACGAACGGTACGGCGAGGCGACGAACGCGGTCGACCGGGCCCTCGCGCTGCTGACCCTCGACCACGACCCGCTCGGGCGGGCCTGGGTGCGCGTCGTCGCCGGCATCCATTACAGCCTCTTCGGTGCGCACGGCCGGCCGGATCCGCGGCGCGCGCTCGTCGTCTACGAAGACGCCAGTGCCGAGCTGCAGGAGCTCGGCGCGGGCGGGCTGGCGCGGCGGTACGACGAGGCGGTCGCCGCGACGACGACGGAGATGCAGCGCGGATCGCGCGGCGGCGACCCGACGGCGCGACTGACCGAGCAGCAGCGGAAGGTCGCCGACGCCGTCGGGCAGGGCTACACGAGCGGCGAGATCGCGGGCCTGCTGCACCTCTCGAAGCGGACCGTCGACTACCACGTCGCCAACATCATGCGACGCCTGGGGGTGTCGAGCCGCCGCGAGATCGCCCGCGTGCTCGGCGGGCGGCGCTGAGGTGGGTCGGCGCGCGGGTGCGCGGGTGCGCGGATGCGCGGGTTCGTGTGCGCGGATACAAGGGATCGTGTGCGACGCGCCGGGGATGCGGCATCCGGGTCGGGGTGTCGGATCGGATGCCTTGCATCGCGGCACGGGCGGCGGACCAAGGCGAAGGGGCTATCTCTAGGTATATAGAGATAGCATGCGGTCATGCAGCCGCTCACACGCATCACCCCGGCGACCGTCGATGTGCTCGAGGCCCTGATCAGCGAGTCCGAACCGGTGTGGGGGCTGCGCATCGTCAACCGCACCGGCCGGCCCGCGGGCAGCGTGTATCCGATCCTCGAGCGCCTCGAGTCGATGGAGTGGGTGACCTCCGAGTGGGAGGTCGACCCGAACCGCAGCGGGCCCCGGCGGAGGCTGTACCGCCTGACGCCCGACGGCCTCGTCGCAGCCCGCGCCGCCGTCGACGCTCACGCGGTGCGGATGCAGCGCCGCCGAGCGCGTCGGCACGAGCCCGAGCCCGGACGCGGCCGGGGCGACGCGAGGGGAGTGATCGCATGAGCCTCGATCTCGTCCTTCGGGCGGTGAGCCGGACGATGCCGGTCGCGTCGCGGGCACGTCATCTCGAGCAGTGGCGGGCGGATGTCGCCGGGGCTCCCGAAGCCGGGGTGCGCCGGGGGGATGTCGTGCGCGGTGCGATCGCGGTCGCCCTCACCGCGGACCGTGACTCTCCGGTGCTGACCGGCGAGCCCCGGGGTACCGCCTCGCGCCGGCTGAGTCGGCGGGGTGTCACGCTGCTCACCGCGGTCGGGGCGACGTCGGCCGCGCTGTGGCTGACCGGGGATCTCACCTCCCCGGAGGTCGCCATACCGGCTGTGGTCGAGATCGCGCTCGCCGTCGGCCGTTCCGCGCTCAGCGTGCTCCTGTTCGGGGGAGCGCTGCTCGCCATCGCCCTCTTCATCGGCGCGGCCGCGCTGTCGCGGTCGGCGGTCGTGAGGTTCGCGTTCGCCGCCACCGCGCTCGGCATCCCCGTGCTCGCGCTCGCCGCGGTGCGCCCCGTGGCGGCTGGGGTGAGCGCGGCGGGCGTCGGCCTCACCGTCGGCGGTGCCGCGATCGGGCTGGCCGGCGCCTGGCGATCGACGCCGCTCGCCCTGGAGGACCGCTCCGCATCGCTGGCTCGACGGCGGCCGGTCGCGATCGCGGGGCTCGTGTCCGTCACGGCGTTGCTCGTGCTCGGCGCCCTCGATCTGCTGGTGTGGAATCCGCTCGCCAAGGTGCCCGGCTACGAGTTGGACGCCATCTACGCCGCGATGATCGCGGCCGACGGGTTCGACCCGGCGTTCGCTGCGGGGGCGGTGGCTGTGTGGGTCGGGGTGTGGCTGGTGGCGGCGGCCGGTGTGACTGTCGGCTCGCTGACGAGGGGCGGGGCGTGGCTGACGCCCCGCCGGCTCGGCATCCTGTACCTCTCGATCATCGGGGCCGCGCTGTTCCTGCGACTGTTCGCCGGATTCTCGATCGGGATGTCGATCGCCGACACCTTCGCCACCTCGGGCGGTGACGTCTCAGCGCTGTCTCAGGTCTTCCACCTGATCGGGCCGCTCAGTTTCGCCGCGGCGCTTCTCCTCTTCGGCTGGGCCCCGGCCGGGCGTCGGACGACGGGCGTGCCGGTCGCCGCGGCCTGAGCAGAGATCCGGTCTCTGGCTGCGCGGTGCGCGGTGCGCGGATGCAAGGGATCGTGGGCGACGCGCCGGGAGAGCGGCATCCCGATCGGGGTGTCGGATCGGAAGCCTTGCATCGCGGCACGGGCGCGGGCCGGCATGCGTGGGAGGTCAGGCCGCTTCGGCGGCGATCCGCATGCGCGAGAGGAAGTCGACGAGCACGGCGGCGGAGCCGGCGGGCATGTCGGCGATGACGTCCTCGACGCGGTGCTGCACGTCCGTACCCGACTGGCGCAGGTTCTCGACCGGGCGATCACCGAGCGTCACGAAGACCTTGCGACGGTCGAACGGATGCGGCTGGCGCCGCAGATACCCGGAACGCTCGAGGCGATCGAGCATCGCGGTCGTGCTCGCGGACGAGATCCCGAGCTCCTGGGTGATGTTCGACGGGGTCAGCGCGACGTCGCGATCCTGCGCCTCGATGAGCTTCTCGAGCGCGATCAGGTCGTTCTCGCACACGAGCATCGAGTCGCGCAGCCGCAGCCGGATGGCGCCCTCGGCGGCCTCGTACGCCCACAGCGCGTCGAGGACTGCCGATGCCGACGATGTCTCACCCTGCACTGCCATGACGACTCCCCGTATTGATCGACCTAGCGGCTCAGTCTGTCCGAGCATCCGGCCGAACGGGAGCCCTTCCCGTGGGAGCGCTCACCTGATATGGGCGAAGGAAGGTGAGCCTCAGTGGACCGAGAACCCGCCGTCCACGGCGATCGACTGGCCGGTGACATAGGCCGAGCCCGGGCCGGCGAGGAAGATCGCCGCGGCGGCGAAGTCGTCCGGCACGCCGTTGCGCCCGACGAAGGTGCGAGCGGCCAGCGCGTCGACGACGTCGGGGTTGCTCGCGAGGCGCTCGTTGAGGCGAGTGAGGACGAAGCCCGGGACCAGCACGTTCGAGGTCACCCCGGATGCCGACCACGCCTCCGCCTGCGAGCGGGCGAGGCCCTCGAGGGCGGCCTTCGACGCGCCGTAGGCGCCGCTCGATGCGAAGGCGCGGCTCGCCTGCTGCGAGCTGATCGAGATGATGCGGCCGTACCCGCGCTCGATCATCCCGGGGGCGAATCGCTGGCCCAGGATGAAGGGGGCGTCGAGGTTGACCGCCATCGTGGCATCCCAGGCGGGCTCGTCGAGTTCGAGGAGGGGAGGGCGGATGTTGATGCCCGCCGAGTTCACGAGGATGTCGATGTCGCCGGCCTGATCGGCGAGCTCGTGGCAGCCGGCACGGGAGGACAGGTCGGCGACGATCCCCGACGCGAGCCCGCCCTCGGAGCGGATCTGCCCGACGGTCTCGTCGATCAGGTCACGACCGCGGGCCGCGACGATGACCTCTGCCCCCGCGGCGGCCAGCGCCTCGGCGATTCCCCGGCCGATGCCGGAGCTCCCGCCGGTCACGAGGGCGCGTCGGCCGGAGAGCCCGAAGAGGCTGTACAGATCCATGCGTCCAGCGTACGGAGCGAAGCTGTGTTCGGATAACGCCCTGGCGAGGATCGAATATATGTTCTATCCTCGGTTGTCATGACCGACACGACGAGCGCTCACGACGTCACCCTCTGGCTCGTCGACGACGTCCCGGCGCGGATGTTCTACGCGGGCAGGCGATGGAGCGTGAACGACATCCCGACCCGCCTCCGCGACTCGGTCTGGTCCCTCGCCGCCGACGACGATCGGCGACGGGGGCTCTACGGATGGCGCTTCCAGGCGACGGATGCCGACGGCGAGGCGTTCGTGTTCGACGTCTACTGCGGCGAGGGTGGCTGGTACGTGCACCGGGCCTACGCCTGAGGTCCGGGGCCGCTCCGCCGTCTCGCGTCGATCAGATGACGCTGAGCTGCTCGAGGAACTCGTCGGCCATCGCGACCTGCCGGGTCAGCTTCTCGCGCCGCTCGGTCGCGCCTGCCCGGATCGTCTCGAGGCGGGCGCGCAGCTCCTCGTCGGCGGGGGCGGCGGTGAGGGCGTCGACGACATCGAGCAGTTCACGCATCTCGTCGAGGCTGTAGCCGAGCGGCTTCATGCGGCGAATGAGCAGGATGCGGGCCACGTCGTCCTCCGTGTAGAGGCGGAAGCCCCCATCGGTGCGCGCGGACGGCGTGACGAGGCCGATCTCGTCGTAATGGCGGAGCGTGCGGAACGACAGCTCGGTGCGCTCGGTCACCTCTCCGATGCGCATGGTCACCTCATCGCGATTCGACATCAAACCTCACGTTACGTTAGATTCTCGTCGGCGCCATTCTGCGCCGCCCCCTCATTCTTCCCGCGTCGGACAGCCGGCGCTGCGCGGGCTGCGCGACCACCCCGCCCGCGCGATCACTCCGCCCGCGTCGTCGGGCGCCGACCGAAAGGCACCGAGTGACCGCCGTCACCCCCGCCCGCGACAGCGCCGCGCGCTATCACATCGAACCGACCGTCCTGCAGGCTCTGCGCAGCCCTCGACTGCTGACCCGCGAGGTGCTGGCGGGGCTCGTCGTCGCCCTCGCGCTCATCCCCGAGGCGATCGCGTTCTCGATCATCGCCGGAGTGGATCCCCGCGTGGGGCTCTTCTCATCGTTCATCATGGCGGTCGCGATCGCCTTCCTCGGCGGCCGCCCGGCGATGATCACGGCTGCGACGGGGGCGATCGCGCTCGTCATCGCGCCCGTCGTGCGCGAGTACGGCATGGACTACTTCATCGCCACCGTGCTTCTCGGGGGCGTGATCCAGATCGTGCTGGCGGTGCTCGGCGTCGCGAAGCTCATGCGGTTCATCCCGCGGTCGGTGATGGTGGGATTCGTCAACGCGCTCGCGATCCTCATCTTCCTCGCGCAGATGCCGCAGCTCTTCGGTGACGGCATCCCGTGGCTCGTCTGGCCGCTCGTCGCCGCGGGGCTCATCATCCTCGTCGCGCTGCCGCGGCTGACGAAGGTGATCCCGGCCCCGCTCGTCACGATCGTGCTGCTCACGGCGGCGGTCGTGGCGTTCGGCTGGCAGGTGCCGACGGTCGGCGATCAGGGCGAGCTGCCCTCGAGCCTGCCCGAACTGTTCGTGCCCGACGTGCCGCTCACCCTCGAGACACTGCGCATCATCGCGCCGTACGCGCTCGCCATGGCGGTCGTGGGCCTGCTCGAATCGCTCATGACCGCCAAGCTCGTCGACGACATCACCGACACCCACTCGCGCAAGACGCGCGAGGCTCTCGGCCAGGGCGCCGCCAACATCCTGTCGGGCGCGTTCGGCGGCATGGGCGGGTGCGCCATGATCGGGCAGACCATGATCAACGTGAAGGCTTCGGGGGCGCGCACGCGCATCTCGACGTTCCTCGCCGGGGTCTTCCTGCTGATCCTCGTGCTCGCGCTCGGCGACGTCGTCGCGATCATTCCGATGGCGGCACTCGTGGCCGTCATGATCATGGTCACCGTGGCGACCTTCGACTGGCACAGCATCCGTCCCGCGACCCTCCGGCGGATGCCGAAGAGCGAGACGGCCGTCATGCTCATCACCGTCGTGGCGACGGTGTGGACCCACAACCTCGCGATCGGCGTCATCCTCGGAGTCATCGCCGCGATGGTGATGTTCGCTCGTCGCGTCGCCCATTTCGTCACCGTCACGCGAACCCTCGACGCCGTCGGTGACGAGCCGGTCGCCCGATACGAGGTCGTCGGCGAGCTCTTCTTCGCCTCGAGCAACGACCTCACCACGCAGTTCGCGTACGCCGACGATCCCGCCCGCGTCGTCATCGACATGACCCGCTCGCACGTCTGGGACGCCTCGACGGTGGCCGCGCTCGACGCCGTCGTGAACAAGTACGAGCGGCACGGCAAGACCGTCGCGATCGAGGGACTCAACGCGACCGCATCCGCTCTGCACGGCCGCCTGAGCGGCAACGTCGTCGGCGGGCACTGACCCGCGGCCGCGCGGTTGCGGGCGGTTCGGTCAGTACGCGGTGAACGACACGAAGGATGCCGGACCGAATCGTCCGGTGGTGGGGTCGAGGTAACGCAGCCCCAACGTCACCGGTCCGGCGGTCGGCACCGAGAACCGCGAGGTGTACCGGCCGTCGGCATCGAGCGCCATCGGCTGATCGCGCCACGGCACCGCCTCGCCCACGCGGGCACGCTGCATCTGGAGATTCGGCTGTCCCGTCGCGGCCAGATCGAAACCCGCTGCGGTCGCGGGAGGCGGCGTGGTAGTGGGGCTCGGAGCGGGCGTGGGTCGCATACGCCTCGTACGGGAAGGCGTCGCAGACGATGGTCGCCGTGACGACCTCACCGTGCGACTTGTCGGCGACGAGGATGGGGCGGGCGGACGCCCCCCCTCGCGGCTGGTCGCGCCCGACGAGCACACGGAGCCGACGTCGCCGCGCTGCCATGACCGCTTGCGGGCGTTCGGGCAGCCCCATGAGGCCGTGAGAGTTGCGCCGTCGATCTCGATCCAGGACGGACGGATGGCTCCCGAGCGGCCTGCTGACCTGGTGCCCGCGTGCGACCGAGCGGCCACCGCGCGGGAGCGGAACCTGATCGTGCCGACCCGGGTGGGCGGCTCGGCGGACGCGGGGGTGAGGCTGGTGGCGCGAGTGCGGGCGCGGTCGCGGTCGCGGCTGCGGGTGCGGGCTCCGGCGCGCGGCCGGTCGCGCCGGAGGGAAGTGCGGGTCCGGGTGCCCGTTTCGGAGGGAGCCGGACGGGCGTTCGTCGCAGGGTGCATGTTGATGAGACGTTCGAGGCGACGGATCGTGACGCGGAAACCCGAAAAAAGTTGCGGGGGGAGCCTCGTCGGATGAGATTCGGACCGAGACTGATGGCCTGGCTCGGGGATGCTGGATTGTGGTTTCGTCGATTCCTCCCCAATCGGTCGAGCGAACCGCGTTCTCGCATCGAAGATAAGTTCGACCCGAATGTCGTAACCCGCTGCGACAATGGGAACATGACATCGAATAGCGGTCGCAGGCTCGGAGGCGAAGGCGCCTCGGGTGGGTCGTCGCACGCCGCGGCTTTCGCGGGGTTCGCTGAGGCCCTCGACCTCTTCCATGTCGGGGATGTCGCGCGAATGCGGGCGTTGCCGGAGCTGGGCAGGTCGGCTCTGCGTGAGGCGCGTCGCGACGGGGTACGAGGTATGACGTCGGACATGGAGCTGCGTTCGGTCGCAGCCGAAGCCGCCGGGATGGCGCGACTCACCGACCGGCGCCTGCAGGGTGAGATCGACCACGCGATGACCGTCATCGATGACTACCCGGCCGTGTTCGAGGCGTGGGTGCAGCGGCGGATCGAACGCGGACACGTCGATGTGGTCGTGCGGGTCGGCGCGAGGGTGCCCGCCGAGGTGCGCGATTCGTTCGCGGAGGCGGCGATCGCGGTGTGTGAGCGGGATGTGCCCTCCCGGGTGCGGGGAGCGTTGGATGCATTGGCGGCCCGGTTGCATACACAGAACTTCACCGAGCGGCACAAGGCCGCGGCGGCGGAGCGGTGCGTGCGGGTCTTCCACGGGACGGACGGGATGTCGAACCTCGTCGCCAACCTTCCGACCGTCATCGCCGCCGGGATGCTCGACAGACTCACCCAGATGGGACAGTCGGTGAAGGATGCCCGGGCGGAGAGTGATGCCGCCGACACGCGGACGATGGATCAGCTCCGCGCAGACATTCTGGGCGACCTCGTCCTCGGCGGGGCGCCGGTGGTGGACCCGACGTATGGGATCGATCGGGCCGGTGGGCTGGGGGCGATCCGGGCACGCGTGCAGGTCGCCGTCACCGCCGAGACGCTGATGGGGCGTGACGAGAACCCCGCCGAAGCGGTGGGCGCTGCGCTGATCGATGCGGATACGGCGCGCGAGCTCGCCGGGCAGGTCAGCGAGTGGGACCGGCTGTTCATCGACCCGGTCACCCGCACCCCGGTCGAGATCGACACCTACCGGCCCGCGGCTTCGATGAAGAAACTGTTGATGGCCCGGGATCAGCACTGCCGGTTCCCCGGATGCCGCCGTGCCGCGATCCGCTGCGAGCTCGACCACACGATCGACTACGCCCTGGGTGGGCACACCCACATCTTCAACCTCGCCCACCTCTGCCAACGACACCACTCCATGAAGCAATTCACGAAATGGGAGGTCAGGCAGATCGGCGACGGCGTTCTCGAATGGACCTCGCCCCTCGGCCGGGTCTACCGCGAAGACGTCCCCATACCGGCGGTCTGCTTCACCATCAACACCACGGATCCGCCGCCGCGTGCCGCACCCGGCGGACCGCCGCCGGACGAACCGCCACCGTTCTGAGCCTGCCCCCGGACTCCGCGCACGAATGTTGGGAAGTCGCGTCACGATTCGGGCTTCGGGCATCCCCTCCATGAGCGCATCGCGTGTGCTCGGGCTCGACTCGCTGGGGTCGCTGTTCGCTGCGGTGGCCGAGACCTACGCGGTGGCCGGACGTCCGCGTGACGCTGGGCTGTACTCCTCGAGGCCCTCGCCGTCGCCGACACCCTGCTGGGAGCCGGAACTCTCGACGCGACCGTACGCGCAGCATGCCGCAGCCACGGCGGAAGCGATCGCGCTCGTCCTCCGCGGCGACCCCGCCGAGGCGACCCTCGCGCAAGGATCGGCTCGGCGTCCGCCTGGCTCATCACGCCGGCGACGTCATCGCGCCATTCATCAGCGTGCCGCGAGAGCAGCTGGCCCCGCTACGAGAACGCCTCCGCGAGCGCCGTCCCGACCTCGCCGCCGCGGTTGCCGACGCGACGGAGGAATTCCACCGGCGGGAACCACGCGCGTCACAGGCGCTGCCTGCCCTGACACCCCGCGAGCGATCCGTCGCCTCGGTGATGCGAGGCGGCAAGACCTATGGCGAGATCGCCGGGGAGTTCACGGTCTCCATCAACACGATCAAGTCGCAGATGCGGTCCCTGTTCGCCAAGCTCGGCGTATCGACGCGCGATGAGGCCGTCGTCGTGCTCGAGCGTCACGGCTTCTATCTGTGAGCGGATGATACGCCCCGGCCCCGCGTTGCCCGCAGCCGCCTAAGCTGTGCCGGTGGGCAGATTCTTCTACGACAACGCGGCCAACTTCGTCGAGATCGACGACCGTGCGCTCGCGCATCTCCGGCTGGTTCTGATGACCAAGCTGCGGCGCGGCGAACCGCTGATGTTCGAGACGACCTCGCCGCACGGCACGAGCCGTCGCGATTTCTGGCTGCACCCCACGATCTCGGTCCAGTTCCAGTTCGCCGGCAGCCGCCAGCCGCAGATCAACCCGAAATGGATCGACGCCCTCATGGAATCGGCCAACAGCGCCGACGGTCTGCGGATGGTGCCCGAGCCCCAGAGCTGACGTTCTCCGTCTTAAGCGGCGCTTACGTTACGGTGCCAATCTCAGGCTCCGACGTGTTCTTCCCGCGGGTGACCGCCCGTTCATGGAACTGTCGAGTCAGAGATCGATGGGGCGGTACATGCAAGACGCTGGGGAGGGTCGGAAACTCGACCCTGATTGGTGGGCGACGGGGGTCGCCGGGGGGAACGTACCCGGCGGTCGCCTGCGCGGCGACAGCCGCACCGTGCAAGCCGGCGACGTCTTCGTCGCGCTCGGCCGAGACGAACGGGTCCGCGAGCACATCACGCAGGCGCTCGAGCGCGACGCGGCTCTCGTCCTGACCGACGCGAGCGTCACGCACGTCGATGCGCGGGTGCGCGGCATCCCGAACCTGGCCGCCGTGATCGGGCGGCTGGCCGACCAGTACACCGGTCGTCCGTCGGCCGACATGACATTGGTGGGCGTGACCGGCACGAACGGCAAGACCTCGACGGTGCAGCTCCTCGCGCAGAGCTGGGAGCTCCTCGGACGCCGCGCCGCCACCATCGGCACACTCGGAGCCGGCCTGTTCGGCGCTCTGGCGAAGACGTCGCTCACAACCCCGTCGGTGGTCGACATGCACGAGCTCCTCGCCGACATCCGGCGGGCCGGCGCCGACGTGGTCGCGATCGAGCTGAGCTCGCACGCCCTCACGCAGGGAAGGGTCGAGGGATGCCACTTCGACATCGCCGCGTTCACGAACCTCACCCGCGACCACCTCGACTACCACGAGTCGATGGAAGCGTACGGCCAGGCGAAGCAGGGCGTCTTCCGCCTTCCGGGTGTGCGCGCCGCGGTGCGGAACATCGACGACCCCTATGTCGCGGGCATCGCGCTCCCCGCGGGACTCGACGACGTCACCGTCTCGACGTCCGGCGCAGCGGCGGCGACGGTCCGCGCCGACGACATCCGGATGCGCGCTGACGGCGCCGACTTCACTCTCGCGATCCAGGACGACCGCTTCGAGGTAGCATCACCCCTCATCGGCCGGTTCAACATCGACAACCTCGCGATGACGGCGGGCATCCTCCGCGCACAGGGCGTCGCCCCCGGCGCCATCGCGCGGGCAGTGGGGGAGATCCGCCGGGTACCCGGACGCATGCAGGTCGTGTCGCCCGGCGCCGGCCCGCAGGTCGCCGTCGACTACGCCCACACGCCCGACGCCCTGCGGCAGGCCCTCATCGCCATGTCAGGCGGCGCCGGCCAGCTGACCGTCGTGTTCGGCTGCACCGGCGACCGCGACCGTGGCAAGCGACCCGAGATGGCCGTGATCGCCGAAGAGCTCGCACAGACGATCATCGTCACCGACGACGATCTGCATCACGAAGACGGCGACGCGATCGTGGCCGACATCCTGGCCGGTTTCCGCTCGGTCGAGAACGTCCGCGTCATCCGCGATCGAGCGGCCGCGATCACGATGGCCGTCGCCCCCGCCGGTCCCGACGACATCGTCCTCATCGCCGGCAAGGGCCACGAGTCGGTGCAGATCATCGGCGACGACGCCGTCGCCTCCGACGATGTGTCGATCGCCACGGCCGCCCTCCGGGAATGGCGCGAGAAGCACGCCGCCGGAAGCGGCGACTCTCAGTTGCCGAGGGTCGAGGGCTCGCCCGCGTCGTCCTCCGCGGTGCTCTCCGACGGCTCGAAATGACCGAGTGACTTCTCCTGCAGGAAGGCGCAGAGCTCTGCAGCGATCTGGAGCTCGTGAGTCAGTGCGTTGAGCTCGTGACTGGTCAGGACGAGAGTGTCGGGCGCGCCCTCGATGGAGACGCACCAGTCGAGGTCGTCGCCCGCCGGCCGCGGCTCGATGTACACGGCGTTCGGCGCGTTCGTGAGCGGGACGAGGACGAGGCCCGTGTCGGCCCCGTCGGAACCGTCCTGCACCGCCACGCGCACCTCCTCGCCGGCGCCGCGAGCGTCGATGAACTCAGCGACCCAGTGCTCGAGGGTCTGCTTGCTGTGAAAAGGCACGTTCTCTCCCGGCCGTAGGCGCTCGTCAAACCGCCCGAGCGTAACACCTCCTCGGCCGGGAGAATCCCGGGCAGACCCGGATGCGACGGGTAGTTCGATTCATCGTCGTATCCAACCCGAAATGACGGGCGATCTCGTTCGATATATGACAAAATCCCACGTGATGAGCGATGACATCCCGCGGGTCCCCGTGCGGACCAAGACCCTCCTGGAGGAATGGGTCGCCGAGTTCCTCGAACAGGGGAAAGTTCCCGGCGTCTCGGTCAAGGTCGCCATCCAGGACGGGTCGGACGGGCTCGACACCGGACTCGTCATCGTGCACCTCGAGAATGCGCCCGCCGACGTCTACATGCAGCCGCGGGCGATCGACGACCCCGAGTGGGAGGCGACCCTCACCGCGCGGTCCGACGACCTCACCCTGACGCCCTATCAGATGGCCGGTCTTGCCGCCGAGGTCGCCTTCGCCGGCAACCTGTGCACGTTCCTGCAGTTCAAGTCGATCGAGTGGGACCGGATGTCGGGCATGCGCTGATCGCGCACGCCGAGACCTTTCCCTAGACCATCGCACCCTGCCTGGCAACAGGTGCGTTCCCGCGCGCTCGCGTGCCGACAATGGTCGCGATCGCGAGCTTCCACCGTGGATGCCTCGGTGGAAGGAGATCGTCATGGCTGCAGCGAGCGGGCGCGGAGTCGCCGTCGTCACCGGGGGAAGCGCGGGCCTCGGTCGAGCCATCGTCCGTGAGCTCGCGCACCGCGGCTGGGACGTCGCGGTCCTCGCGCGCGGACGTGACGGCCTCGACGGCGCTGTCGCCGACATCGAGGCGGCGGGCCGGCGCGCGCACGCGGTGTCGGTCGACGTGGCCGATGCGGACGCCGTCGACCGGGCCGCCGCCGATGTCGAGGGCGCCCTCGGCCCGATCGACCTGTGGGTCAACAACGTCATGTCGGGGGCGATCGCGACCTTCCTCGACACCTCGGCCGACGACTTCGACCGCGCCACGGCTGTCACCTACCTCGGCACCGTCAACGGCACCCGCGCGGCGCTCCGGCGGATGCGCGACCGGGGCCACGGACACATCATCCAGATCGGGTCGGCGCTCGCCCACCGCGGCATCCCGCTGCAGGCGGCCTACTGCGGCGCGAAGCACGCGATCCACGGCTTCACCGATTCCGTCGTCTCCGAGCTCACACACGAGAAGAGCCGCGTGGCCGTCTCGATCGTCGACATGCCCGCCCTCAACACGACGCAGTTCGGATGGGTGAAGTCGAACTTCTCGCAGCATCCGCAGCCGGTGCCGCCCATCTTCCAGCCCGAGGTCGGTGCCCGAGCCGTCGCCGACGTCGCCGACAAGCCGCGCCGGCGCACGTGGGTGGGGGAGTCGACCGTCGGGCTCATCCTCGGCACCCGCGTCGCCGGGCGCTTCCTGGACTGGTACCTCGCGAAGAACGCCTGGGAGGGGCAGTTCGCCCCGCAATCCGACGCCGCCACGACCGCGCCGAACCTCTACGAGCCGGTGCCCGGTGATCACGGCGCCCACGGCGCCTTCGACGATCGTGCGCGGAACGGAAGCGTGCAGACCTGGGCTATCCGTCACCGCGCCCCGCTGTACACCGCGGCGTCGGCGGCGGCATCCGCGGCGCTCGTCGGCCTGATCGCCGGCGCGAGGGCGGTGACGCGGCGGCGCTGAGACCGGCGGGTGCGAGGATCGCGGGATGAGCGAATACAGCGGATCATCCCGTGCCCTGCCCCTCGATGAAGCCGCCGCGGCCGAGATGTGGGAGCAGTACCGGACGGCGCACCCCGAGGCCGTGCTCGCTGCACCCGAGTACACCGTCGAGCACTTCGGCGACAATGCGCGCCTGGCCGATGAGCTGCTCGGCATCGTTCTCGCCGGCGGCAAGCGCGCCACCGCCGAGCTCGTCGCCGACTTCGTCGCCCGCGGCGATCTGATCCCGCGGATCGGATCGCACTGGATCGCCTGCGACAGCACCGGCGCTCCGCGCATCATCATCCGCACGACCGAGCTGCGCCTGGGGCCGTTCACGAGCGCGGATGCCGCGTTCGCCGCCGACGAGGGCGAGGACGACCTGTCGCTCGAGAGCTGGCAGCGCGAGCACCGGCGCTACTGGACGCGCGTCGCCGCCGCCCGCGGGGCGGAGTGGTCGGAGGGCGAGGACATCGTCTTCGAGCGGTTCTCGGTCGTCTGGCCGCCCGAGCACGCCGACTGAGCCCGCCCGGCTGGCGGCCATCTCCGACCTGATGAAACCGCCGCGAAAACCGGGCGGCGCGCGGGGTCGAGCACGCGGCCCGGTTTACGCTGTGGACGGGTCGGTGAGCCCGCCGCGCCATCCCGGCTCGACGCGACCCTCGGGAGGTCGATGTGAACTGGCTGCTCGACATCAACATCCTCTCCGGACCGGCCGTCGTGATCACGTGCATCCTCGCCGCCCTCGCGTTCGTGTCGCTCGTCGTGCTGCGACCCAGCCGGCGCTGGCAGCGTCGCCGGTGGACGCTGACCGCTGCGGCGGCGGCCGTCGCCGCGGGTCTGTTCGGGATGGCGCTGACGTGGCTGCTGGCGGATCACTACAACCTGTTCGGCGTCGTCCTCACCGCCGATTCACGGATGTGGGTCGCACTCGGATTCGCCGCCATCGGAGTCGCCCTCGCCTCGCTGTGGCGGCCGACCTGGCGACGTGCCGTCGCCGCGCCGATCGCGATCGTGCTCTTCGCAGCTACCGCGGCCATGGGCGTGAACATCGCGTTCGGCCAGTACCCGACCGTGCGCACCGCGCTCGGACTGCCCGCGTTCGGCGCCGCCGATCTGCCGTCGCTCGACGGCGGAGCCGACCGCCCGACGATCGCGGGCTGGACCGCCCCCGACGGGATGCCGTCGACGGGCGAGGTCGGCACGGTCACGATCCCCGCCACCGACTCCGGATTCGCCGCCCGCCCGGCCGTCATCTACCGCCCGCCCGCGGCTCTCACCGACAACCCGCCGCTGCTCCCGGTGCTCATCGTGCTCTCAGGACAACCGGGGCAGCCCCAGGACCCGCTGATCGCGGCGCACCTGCAGCAATCGCTCGACGCCTACGCCGCGGCTCACGACGGCCTCGCGCCGATCGTCGTCTCGCCCGACCAGCTGGGCTCACCCGACGCCAACCCGATGTGCATCGACTCGCCGCTCGGGAAGTCCGCCACCTACCTCACCGTCGATGTGCCGACGTGGATCAAGGCCAACCTGCCGGTCCTGGACGCCCCCGACTTCTGGGGGATCGGCGGGCTCTCGCAGGGCGGTACGTGCTCGATCCAGCTCGGGTCCGCCCACCCCGAGCTCTTCAGCGCGATCCTCGACGCCTCGGGTGAGGAGTTCCCCTCGCTCGGCGACGAGGCGACGACGATCGCGCAGGGCTTCGGCGGCGACCGGGCCGCGTACGAGGCGGCCAAGCCCGCCGCGATCATGGCCGCTCACGCCCCTTATCGCGATATGACCGCGGTGTTCGGCGTGGGCAGCAATGACGCCGGCTTCCTCCCGGGTGTGCAGCGGATCTACCAGGCGGCGCAGGCCGCCGGAATGGATGCCACCTACGTCGAGGCCCAGGGGAGCGCCCACGACGCGACGTCATGGTCGTACATCTTCCAGCAGGGGCTGACCGTCATCGCGGACCACTGGGGTCTGGGCCGCTGAGCCGCCGCTAGCGCAGCGCGCCCGCCATGCGCACCGCCTGCGACAGGGTCAGCGTGGGCAGGTAGCAGCGGGTGAGCGCGACCCCCAGCGCGGGGAGCATCGCCGGGTCGGGGTACACGGCCCACAGCGGCACGAACTCGGGCTGGAACTTGCGCTTGAAGTTCAGCAGCGACCGGAACCCGTAGGCCGGCTCGAGCAGCCCGCCCAGCAGGTCGAGCAGTCGCGCGACATTGGTGCGGGCGGCGTCGTCACCGAGCTGCGTCGAGGCGAGCGGCGACCCCGACAGGCTGAGGAGCGTCAGCCCGTCGCCCTTCATCCGGTCGGCGGCGGCGCCGATCACGAACTCCATGATCCCGTTCATCGCATCGCCCCGCCGGCGCATGAAGTCGAGGGTGTATCCGGTCACCGTGCCGTGCTCGAACATCGGCAGCCAGCTCGTGACCGCTTCGATCCGGCCGCTCTCGTGGACCGCCATCATGATGCGCACCGCCGGGTCGTCGAGCTCGTCGACGCCGCCGAGGGTGAACTCCATCTCGGGCAGCGACCGGTCGGCGACCCAGCCCTCGGAGATCTCGCGGATCTGGGCGTGCTGGCCCGCGCTGAGCTCGCGCCATGAGGTCCACACCGCGGTGATGCCCGAGCGGGATGCGCGGTTGGTGGCGGTGCGGATGTCCTGGCGCTTCTTACCAGCCGTGTTCCAGTCGGGCAGGTGGAGCACGGCTTCCTCGGCCACCGGCATCCGCTGCCAGCCGAGATGATCGAAGATGCTGCCCTCGCGTGCGTCGACGCTGTAGAACACCGCCGTCCAGCCGTGGGCTCCGCAGAACTCCACGAAGTTCGACACGACGTCGGGGCGGTCGTGATCGGGGCCGAAGGGGCCGCCGAGGGTCACCGCGATGGTGCCGCGCACGCGGTAGGCGATCGCAGCGTCAGCGTCGGGAGCGAACCAGTACGAGTTGCCGCGCCAGGTCGACATGAACGACAGCGTGTCGCCCCCGCCCCGCTCGAGCACGCCCCGGGCGCGCAGGCGGTCGGGTGCGTCGAGCACGGTGCGCGGATTCAGGAGCACCCGAGCGACCGCCACGATCAGCAGCATCCAGAACACCAGCGACGGCAGGTACCACAGTGCCTGCGCGGCGGCCGATTCGGGCACGAACTCGACGATGTCGGAGGGGATGAGGGTCGGCGGCACGAGGCGCAGCGGGAGCGCCCGCAGCACCATCACGGCGTCGATCCCCGGACGGAAACCGTCGGCGAGGAGGAGCGTCCCGGCGAAGGAGGCAGCGAGCGTCAGGGCGGTGCCGATCGCCACGGTGAGGGCGAACGTGCGCTTGGCCGCCGCGGCCGTCGAGACGCGCGCCGCCCCGCGGAACGCGATCAGTACGACCGCCACGGCCAGCGGCACGATCGCCCCGACGATGACGCCCGTGAGCGTCTGCCAGACGAAGTCGGCGGTCTCGGGGTCGACGGCGGCGCCGATCGCGGCGACCGTGTCGGGCTCGATCACGAGGAAGGTGTAGACCATCCCCGCGAAGATCGCGAGATTGATGGCGACCGCGACCGCGAGCGCGATGCGCCGCCCGCCCCGGATGCCCCAGGCCGCGAGCAGCAGGACGATCAGCGGCAGCAGCGCCACGACACTCGACCAGCCCTGCAGATCGGCGATCGAGGAGAAGTCGTCGGGGCAGGGCGCGCCGGGCGAACCGAAGGCGCACACCTGACCGTCCACCACGCTCAGCGGATCGATGGAGAGGTACCCGTAGATCGACAGCAGCCCGGCGCCCGAGCCCGACGCGGTCGCCACGACCGGGCCGATCGCGGTGATCGCGACGATGGCGGCCAGCAGGACGCGCTTCTCGTAGTACGAGCTGCGCACCAGCCGGAAGCCGCGGACGCGGCCCCCCAGTGCGAAGCCGAGCGCGAAGCCGACGGGAACCGCGAGGAGCGAGAACAGATCGTTCGCGCCGCCGGAGTAGAGGTAGAGCGTGATAGCGGAGAAGAGCGCCAGCAGTCTCGTGCGGCGGCGCCAGATCGTCCCGAAGAAGGAGCTCGCCGCCATCGCCGTCGCCAGCAGCGGGGCGGTGGGCGAGAAGACGTCGACAGCGGGTGCGTTCAACGGGATGCCGGCGAGGTAGGTCTGCTCGAACAGATCGATGGCGAACCCGAGGAACGACGCCGCGACCCCGCCGACGACGTACGCGATCGCGGTGCGCAGGCTTCCCATGGCGCGCTCCGCCACGCCGACGACGAGGATCACGAGGACGACGAACGCGACGAGCGCCGGCACCGTCTCCACGACGAAGAGCGAGGTGAGCGAGCTCCACCAGTGACGCACTGCGGCGCCAGCCGGGTCGGCGTCGTCGACGGGGATGAAGCCCCAGTCGATCGGCTGGAAAATCATCCCCGCGACGCTGAGTCCGATCGTCAGGGCCGCGATCAGCAGCGTCACCGGTCGATGGCGCAGCCACGAGCGCGCGCTCGTGGCGAAGGTACGCAGGTCGCGCAGGGGTGACGTCACCTGACGCACGATAGTGGCTCCGCCTGTGGGCGCAGAGTCCACGCACAGCTCACGCTCATCCGGCTCGAACAGAGCCGAACCACAGCGCGAAGTAGTAAGCGAAGTTGCGGTTGCCGTACGACGAGCACGGGCCGCCCGAGCCCCACCCCGCCGACAGCGCGGCCGGGTCGGGCTGGTAGGGCGTGTAGTTGTACAGCGCCGCCGTCGCGTCGTTCTCGATCGCGACATCGGTTCCCCCGCAGGCGGGGTCGGGGTGGAAGGCGATGAAGTGCGTGCCGGGCTGGCGCATGAAGCTTGATGCGCGGTACGAGGCCAGGTCGGTCGCCCCCGCGACGATCTGCGCGCCCACGCCTTCGTACTCCGGGTCGCAGGGAGCGGTGTCGGGACAACTCGCCCCCATCGCCGCCCGCAACCGTCCCTCCGTGGGCGCCCGGGCGGCGCGGCCCTCGACCAGCGACTGCTCCTTCTGCAGGGTGACGAGGATGACGCGGGCCGAGATCCCGCAGGCCTCCTGCACCCGGTGGATGATCTCCGCGACCGGCAGCTCACCCCCCTCGATCGCGCGGCAGATGACGTCGCCGGTGCGTTGCGAGACCCGAGCCTCACGCGACGAGATCCCCGCGGTGGCGACGTTCAGACACGCGTCATTGGCGCACTCGCCGATCCGATCGTCGAGGAACGCCTGGATCTCGGCGGCGGAGAGCGCGTCGTGATCGAAGAACAGGGCGTCGTCGATGAGGTTCCCGGGATCGATGTCACCGACGTTCGGCGGGAGCTCCCGCGGCTCCTCGGCCGGCTGCGGCTGCGCGCCGGGGAGCGCCGAGAGATTCGCCGCCGTCCCCCCGATCGCGACGATGACGGTGACGAGCAGTGCGGGGACGAGAACGAGCACAGCCGCGATCCCGATCCGGCGACGGCGCCGCCGCGTCCGGGATCGAGAGGCCATGGGAACGATCGTGCCGCACCCGGTCACGAGAACGCTGGGAGCGGCGCTCAGCCGTCCGACACCGACGACTGCCGGACGATGAGGCGGGTCGGCAGCGGGGTGGCCTCGGTGACGACATCGGGCTGCTCCACCACGAGCAGGACCTTCTGCATGATCAGGGCCCCCAGCGCCGGGAAGTCCTGCTCGACCGTCGTGAGCGCGGGATGGAGGAACGCCGCCTCGGGGACGTTGTCGAATCCGACGATGCCGACGTCCCCGGGCACCCGCAGACCGCGTTCGCGCAGCGCCGACAGTACTCCGATCGCCATGTGGTCGTTGCCCACGAAGATGCCGTCACCCGCGGCGATGTCGCTCTCGATCGCGATGCCGAACCCGCTCGCAGCCGACCAGTCGCCGTAGGTGAGCGGCGGGATGTCGAGCCGCCTCGCGACGAGCTCGTCGCGCCACCCGCGCACGCGCTCGGCGGCGTCGGGATTGCGGGCGGGACCCGCGATGTGGTGGATGCGGCGGTGACCGCTCTCGGCGAGGTGGCGCACGGCGCTCCGCGCCCCCCGGTACTGGTCGATCGACACGAGCTGCGGATGCGGCCGGCTGGTGGCGGCGACGGCGACCAGCGGGATGTCGAGCTCGAGCCCCTGAATGGCCGCGAGCACGTCGAGGTCGACCACGATGAGGACGATCGCGTCGACGCGCTGGCGCAGCAGGCCGTCGATCGCCGACCGCACGGCGGCGACGTCGCTCTCCGGCGAGCTGATCGCATCGACGTTGTAGCGTTCCGAGCGCGCGGCGAAGTTGAAGTGGGTCGCGACGGAGGTCGGCCCGAACTGCACCGTCCCCGGCGTGATCAGACCGATCGTCCGGGTGCGGCGGGTCACGAGCGCCCGCGCCGCGGGAGAGGGGCTGTAGCGCAGCTGCGCGATCGCCTTCTCGACCCGCTCGCGTGTGGCGGGCCGGACGTTCGGCATGTCGTTGAGCACCCGCGACACCGTCTGATGAGAGACACCGGCGAGTCTCGCGACGTCGAAGATGTTCGCTGCCCGGGGCGTGCGCGCGTCAGTCATCGGCCTCTTCGGTCTTGTCGTCGGCGCGCGCCACGAGGGCGATCAGCAGGTCGGAGCTGAGATCCGCGGCCGGTACGACGTGGGCGATGCGGCCGTCGCGGACGACCGCGATGGTGTGCGAGACCCGCAGCACCTCGTCGAGCTCGGCCGAGATGTAGACCACCGAGACGCCGTTGTCGGCGAGCTCTCCGACCAGGCGCTGCACCTCGGCCTTCGCGCCCACGTCGATGCCCCGCGTGGGCTCGTCGAGCACGACCACGCGGGGAGACAGAGCCAGCAGCCGCGCGAGCAGGACCTTCTGCTGGTTGCCGCCGGAGAGCTCCCGGGCCGGGCGGTCGATGTCGGCGGGTCGGATGTTGAGGGCCTCGATCCAGCTGCGGGCGAGCTCGCGGGCGCGGGCGGCGCCCACGGGGCGCAGGACGCCGCGCTGCGCCTGCAGGGCGAGCGTGATGTTCTCGAGCACGCTGAGGTCGCCCAGCACACCGTCGGTGCGGCGGTTCTCCGACGAGTAGACGACACCCCGCCCGATCGCCGACCGCGGGCCGTGGCCCCCGAGCGGGGTGCCGTCGAGGAGCACCGTGCCCTCGTCGAGGCCGTCCACGCCCGTCAGCGTCCGGGCGAACTCCGTGCGTCCGGAACCCAGCAGGCCGGCGAACCCGATGACTTCGCCCTCGGCGAGCTCGAGGTCGAACGCATGTCGCGTGCGGCTCGACCGTGCTCCCCGGACCGACAGCACGACCGGCCCGTCGCTCAGCGGCGCGATGTCGTCGTCGATCGCGGCGAGGCGGGCTGCGGAGTCGCCGAGCATCTTCTCGACGAGCTCGACGCGCAGGAGCTCGGTGGTGGAGTACTCGCCGACGAAGCGGCCGCCGCGCAGCACGGTGACCCGGTCGCACAACTCGTAGACCTGGTCGAGGAAGTGAGACACGAACAGCACCGCGATCCCGCGAGCGGTCAGCTCGCGGACGACGCGGAACAGCTCGGCGACCTCGTCGGCGTCGAGGCTCGAGGTCGGCTCGTCGAGCACGAGCACCCGCAGGTTCGATCCCGAGACCGCGCGCGCGATTGCCACCAGCTGCTGCACGGCGAGCGAGTGCGACGACAGCAGCGAACCCGGGTCGATCGAGACCCCGAGGGACTCGAGCGCCGAAGCGGCGCGGCGCCGCATCTCGGCATGGTCGATCAGCCCGAACCGGCGGGGCTCGCGTCCGAGCGAGACGTTCTCGGCGACCGTGAGGTTCGGCAGCAGGTCGATCTCCTGGTAGACGGTCGAGATGCCCGCCGCGAGCGCGTCCGCGGGGCGAGCGAGGTGCACCGGTGCGCCGTCGAGCAGGATCTCGCCGGCGTCCAGTCGGAGCGCGCCGGTGATCGCCTTGATGAGCGTCGACTTCCCGGCGCCGTTCTCGCCCATCAGCGAGTGCACCTCGCCCGCGAACAGCCGCAGATCGACGTTCGCGAGCGCCTGCTCGGGGCCGAAGCGCACGTCGGCGCCGCGCACCTCGAGCGTCGGCGCCGCCTCGGGATCCATGCGCACCATCATGCCGCCCCGATGCCCCGCCGCGCTGCCGCGGCGCGGCGGGCCGTCACCGCCGCGTCGCGGATCGGCTGACGATCACCCGCTGCACCACGACGAACACGAGCAGCAGCGCGCCCACCGTGATCCGCGTCCACGACTGCTCGGCGCCCAGGAACGAGATGATCGTGCGGATGAGCCCGTAGACGAAGACGCCGATGAGCGACCCGACGACGAACCCGCTGCCTCCCGTGAGGAGGGTGCCGCCGATCACGACCGCGGCGATCGTGTCGAGCTCGGTGCCGACGCCGTTGAGGGGATAGCCCGCGCCCGAGTAGGCCGTGAGCACGATGCCTGCGATCCCCGCGCACACGCCGCTGATGACGTACACCAGCAGGCGGGTGCGCACGACCGGCAGGCCCATGAGGCGCGCCGACTGCTCGCTGCCGCCGATCGCGTACACGGTGCGACCGAAGCGCGTGTAGCGCAGCACGAGCGCGGCCAGCACGACCGTGAGCAGGGCCAGGATGCCGGTGGGGGTGATGTACCAGCCGCCGACCGAGAGGCGGGTCGACTGCAGCCACAGCAGGCCCTCGTCGGCGACCTTGATCGACTCCAGGCTGACCACGAAGGCGAGGCCGCGCGCGAGGAACATCCCGATGAGCGAGGCGATGAAGGGCTGGACGTCGAAGAACTGCACCAGCACGCCGATCAGCAGGCCGATCGCGCCGCCGATCACGATCATCGCCGGCACTGCGACGGCGACGGGCACTCCCTCCGACAGCAGCCTCGCGCACAGGATGCCGGTGAAAGCCATCACGGCGCCGACCGACAGATCGATGCCGCCGGTGAGGATCACGAAGGTCATGCCGACAGCGAGCACCAGGAGGTAGGCGTTGTCGAGCAGGATCGACGACAGGATGCGGGGCAGCTGGAAGTTCGGGAAGTTGATCATGGCGCCCGCGATCATCACGACGAGGATCACGGCGGCGGCGAACACCGGCACGAGGGCGATGTGGCGGCTGAGGAAGCGGCGCCACGGGGTCAGGGCGCGCTCGTGCGCGCGGGGGGCAGCGGTGAGCGATGTCATGACAGCACCTTCGCGTCGGAGCGGGCGGAGACGGCGCGGGCCGCGGGGCGGGCACCGGAGGTGAACCAGCCGCGCACACGGCGCGACTGCAGCAGGACGACCACCAGCACGGCGCCGGCCATGAACACCGGGCTCACGGCGGGCGGGACCCCGAGGAAGGTGATCGTGGTCTTGAGGGTCTGGATCGTGAAGACGCCGATGACGGTTCCGGCGATGCTGAACTTGCCGCCCGCGAGCGACGTGCCGCCGAGCACGACGGCGAGGATCGCGTCGAGCTCGATGTACATCCCCGCCGCGTTCGCATCGGCGGCCATGATGTTCGAGCTGTAGAGAATGCCCGCGATACCCGCGAGGGTGCCGCTGGCGATGTAGGTGCCCCAGATGATCCCGCGCGAGCGGACGCCCGCCAGGCGGCTCGCTTCGGGGTTGATGCCGACGGCCTCGGTCAGCATCCCGAGGGCGGTGCGCCGCTGGACGACGGCGACGACGATGATCGCGGCGACCGAGACGCACAGGGCGAAGGGCAGGCCGAACACGTATCCCTGCGCCATGAACTGGTACGGCTCGCTGTTGATCGTCGTGATGAATCCGCGCGTGATGAGCAGAGCGACACCGCGTCCGGCGAGCATGAGGACGAGCGTGGCGATGATCGGCTGGATGCCGAGCACCGCGACCAGGAAACCGTTCCACGCGCCCAGGACGAGAGAGGTGCCGACACCCGCCGCGATCGCGATCGCGACGACGCCGAGATTCCCGGGCTCGGGCGATGCCTCGATGATCGTGAGGGCGACGGCGCCCGACACGGCCATGATCGCGCCCACGGACAGGTCGATCCCGCGGGTGGCGATCACGAGCGTCATCCCGAGGGCGACGAGCATGAGCGGAGCGCTGTTGCGGAGGATGTCGATGAGCGAGCCGTACAGCTGACCGTTCTGCACCGTCACGCTGAGGAACGAGGGCCGTGACACGGTGTTCACCGCGATCAGGGCCACGAGGGCGAGCGCCGGCCAGACGAGCCGGTGCGTGATGAGCTTCTTCACGCGATCTTCTCCTTATCCGAGGGGTTCTCGGCGTCGCCTTCGGCGATGAAGGCGACCAGTGTGTCGACGTCCACATCCTGGGTCATGAGTTCGCCGATCTTGCGGCGATCGCGCAGAACGGCGACGCGTTGCGCGATGCGCAGCACCTCCTCGAGCTCCGACGAGATGAAGACGACGGCGAGGCCCTGAGCCGCGAGCTCGGCGACCTTGCGCTGGATGTCGGCCTTGGCGCCGACGTCAATTCCGCGGGTGGGCTCGTCGAGGATGAGCAGTTCGGGCGCGGTGGCCAGCCATCGCGCCAGCAGCACCTTCTGCTGGTTGCCTCCCGAGAGGTTGCGCACGAGGGCGTTCGGGTCGGCGGGGCGGACGCCGAGGGCCTCGAGGTACTCGGCCACGAGTGCGTCGCGTTCGCTCTGCGGGACCCGGCGCAGCGCACCGCGTCGCGCCTGCACGCCGAGCACGATGTTCTCGGCGACGGTGAGGTCCGCGATGATGCCCTCGGATCGGCGGTCCTCCGAGGAGAACGCGATGCCGTGATCGAGTGCGTGACGCGGGGTGGTCAGACGGGTAGGGACGCCGTCGACCTCGACGGAGCCGGCATCCGATCGATCTGCGCCGGCGAGCAGGCGCGCCAGTTCGGTGCGGCCCGAGCCGAGCAGGCCCGCGATCCCGACGACCTCTCCGCGGTGCACATCGAGATCGGACGCCTCGATGACGCCGCGGCGTCCGACGCCGCGGGCACGCAGAACCGGGACGGCGTCGCGGTCGATCTCGCGTTCAGCGGTCGACGACAGGGCGTCGAGGGCGCTCAGCTCGCGTCCGATCATGCGCGCCACGAGGGCCTCGCGTCCGAGCTCGGCGATGGGGTACTCCCCGACGAGCCCGCCGTTGCGCAGCACCGTGAGACGGTCGGAGATCTCGTAGATCTGGTCGAGGAAGTGCGAGACGAACAGGATGGCGACGCCGCGGTCGCGGAGGCGCCGCATGACGGCGAAAAGCTGCTCGACCTCGCCGCGGTCGAGGCTCGACGTGGGCTCGTCCAGGATGAGGACCCGCGTGTCGATGACCATCGACCGGCTGATCGCGACGAGCTGCTGCACCGCGATCGAGTGGCTGGCCAGCACGGAGTGTGTGTCGACGTCGAGACCGAGCTCCGCGAGGTGTCCGGCGGCCGCCTCGTGCGTTGCGCGCCAGTCGATGCGTCCGGCGCGGCGCACCTCGTTGCCGAGCATCACGTTCTCGGCGACCGAGAGGTTGGCGCAGAGGTTCACCTCTTGATAGACCGTCGAGATCCCCGCGGCCTGCGCGTCGGCGGTGCTGCGGAACGAGCGCTCGCGTCCGTCGACGACGATGCTGCCGCTGTCGATCGCGTAGACGCCCGTGAGTGCCTTGATGAGCGTGGACTTGCCGGCGCCGTTCTCTCCCATGAGGGAGTGGATCTCGCCGCCGTAGAGCGTGAGATCGACGGCATCGAGTGCCTTCACGCCGGGGAACTGGATGGTGATTCCGCGCATGGCGACTGCGACGGGGCGTTCCGTGGTCATCATCGACCCGCTTTCTGGAAGGGGCGGCGGCCGGCCCCCGCCGGCCGCCACCCGGGTGTCGGATCAGTAGGGGCGGCTGTCCAGGACTTCCTTCGCCTGCTCCTGCGTGAAGCTCTGGTCCTCGACGATGTAGGTCTTGTCGACCGACTCGCCCGCGACGACGGACTTCACGACCTCGGCCGTCTTCTCGCCGAGCAGCGGGTTGCACTCGACGATGAAGTTGAACTCGCCGTTCGCGAGAGCGGTCATGCCGTCCTTGACCGCATCGATCGTCACGATCTGGATGTCGGTGCCCGGCTTCATGCCGGCCGCCTTGATGGCGTCGAGGGCACCGAGACCCATGTCGTCGTTGTGAGCGAAGAGCACGTTGATCTCGGAGCCGAACTTCTGCAGGAAGCCCTCCATCACGGTCTTGCCCTCGGCGCGGGTGAAGTTGCCGGTCTGCGAGTCCAGCACCGTGATGTCGGTGCCGGCCACGGCGGCGTCGAAGCCGGTCTGCCGGTCGGTGGCGGCGGACGATCCGGTCGTCCCCTCGAGGATCACCATGTTGGTCGGCTTCGAGCCGAAGTTCTCGGCGACCCACTCGCCGGCGGTCTTGCCCTCCTGCTCGAAGTCGAGCCCGATCCAGCTGGCGTAGAGGTCCTCGGATGCCGAGACCGTGCGGTCTTCGAGGATGACGGGGATGCCGGCATCCTTCGCCTCCTTCAGCACGTCGTCCCAGCCGTCGCTGACGATGGGGGCCAGGACGATCGCGTCGACGCCCTGGTTGATGAAGCTGCGCACCGCGGCGATCTGCGCTTCGGGCTTGTTGTCGGCGGCGTTGAAGATCAGGTCGAAGCCGTTCTGAGCCGAGAACGCCTCCTTGATCGACTCGGTGTTGGCGCTGCGCCATCCGCTCTCGGAGCCGGTCTGGGCGAACCCGACCGTGATGACGTCGTCGCCGCCGGACGCGCCGGGAGAGCTGGAGCTCGCGCACGCCGTGGCGCTGAGCGCAACGACGCCGAGCATGGCGATCGCGGTGACGACGGACTTCACCTGGGACATCGGAAACCTCCTCGTTTCGTCCGGCGGCGTCGCCGGATCTCTGATGCGTGTCACCTCTCGGGGACGCTCGAATGTTAGCGCTCACAACACGGGTGCTGTCAAGAGCGTCTCGGGTCACGAATGCGCAACGACAGGGGTTGTGTGCCATAGGTCGCCTCGGTGATCCGTTTCATCGAGGTGAGCGCTCACAAGAGCGGTGGGCCATGACTGCACCGAGCGGCGATGCCGGTGTCAAGTGCCCTAGCGAGCGTCGCGCGGATCGGGATAGGGCTGGGCCAGGGCCGAGGGGCGGCCCGTCACGACAGGAGGCGGCACCGTGTGCACAGGAGTCAGTTACACCACCCGCGATCACTACTTCGGCCGGAATCTCGACCTCGAGTTCTCGTATCACGAGGAGGTGGTGGTGACCCCGCGGAACTTCCCGTTCCGGTTCCGCCGGGTCGACCCGCTCGAGACGCACCACGCGATCATCGGCATCGCGACGATCGCGAGTTCATCCCCTGGGTGCTCGGACGATTCGAGACCGTCGACGAGGTCGAGGCCGCCCTGGCTGGCGTCACGATCGTCGACGTCTCGTTCAGCGAGGCCTTCCCCGCGTCGCCGCTGCACTGGATCATCGCCGACCGCTCGCGTTCGATCACGGTCGAGAGCGTTCGGGAGGGTCTGCGCGTCTCGCCGGAGCTGCCGCCGGATCGCTACAGCCGCGGCATGGGGACGATCGGGCTCCCCGGCGATCTCTCGTCGTCCTCGCGGTTCGTCAAGGCCGCCTTCACGCGTGTCGACATGCACCGGGAAGACCTCGACGCCGATGCTCTCGTGCACTACCCGCTGGTGACCGGCCAGCAGATCAACATGCAGAACTGACGGCGTTCATATCGCATTCGCGCCGTGAACGCGAGCGGGTGCGCGGGCGGAACCGGTCGACCTACCGTGTGATGACCGGGATGAACCGTCCCGGCATCCGGGGATCAGACCCGGACGCAGATCGACGGAAGGGGCCGATATGGGACTCGACGACAAGATCAAGAACGCAGCTCAGGACGTCGCCGGCAAGGCCAAGGAGGCCACCGGCAAGGCGACCGACAACGAGCGTCTCGAAGCCGAAGGTCACAAGGACCAGACCGCTGCCAACGTCAAGAAGGCCGGCGAGAACGTCAAGGACGCCTTCAAGTAAGACGCTCCCTCACGCGAGCGCCCCGGGTCCCCGCGACCCGGGGCGCTCTGCTGTGCGTGCGGCGCCGCGGATCCATTCATATGACTGGATCGGCCTACCACGGGCGGCCTCGGGACTCAAGCGCTTCCTGCCCGGTCCGCGGTGTCGGACGATTCCCTCATGACAGACCTGCTCGCGCCGGACACGGCCGCGGACGAGCCCGCGCGTCCTGGCACCGACGCCGAGCTCGGCGCGCTTCTCACCGCCGTCGCCGCCGGCGACCGGGGAGCGCTCGCCGACCTGTACGACGCGACGTCAGCCGCCGCCTTCGGGCTCGCGCTGCGGCTGACCGCGAACCGAGCGGCCGCCGAAGAGGTGGTGCGGGAAGCGTTCCTGAATGTCTGGCGCGACGCCCGCCGCTACGACCCCGGTGCGGCCCCGGTCCGCGCGTGGATCCTCGGGCACCTCCGGCGTTGCGTCCTCGATCGCGGTGGGCTGGCCGGGCTGCGCGAAGCGCTCACACGCGTCCACGAGACGGGCGGGCCCGCCTGAGCGCCGGCCTGTACCGCACCCGGCGGCATCGAGCAACCCGACGTCGTCGGGTGCGCGGGACCGAAAGACTGGGGCATGGCCTTCATCGGATATCACGCTTCGCACGAACAGCTCGCGCCCAGCGCGCTCCTGGAAGCCGTCATCGAAGCCGAACGCGTCGGCTTCGACGGGGCGTTCAGCGCTGACCATCTCGCCCCGTGGACGCCGCGTCAGGGGCATTCCGGGAACACGATCGCTTGGCTGGGCGCAGCGCTCGCGTCGACGCGGTTCCCCATCGGGTCCGTGTCGACTCCCGGGCAGCTGTATCACCCCGTCGTCAGCGCACAGGCGATCGCCACCCTCGCCGAGATGTTCCCCGGCCGGTACTTCGCGGCGCTCGGCAGCGGTGAGCTGCTCAACGAGCACGTCACGGGGGCGCCCTGGCCATCCAAGGACGAGCGCACGGCACGCCTGGGGGAGTGCGTCGACGTCATGCGGGGGCTGCTCGCGGGTGAGAAGGTCGATCACGACGGCCGCGTCCGCGTGCATGAGGCCCGGCTGTGGAGCCTGCCCACCGGACCGGCGACGCTCATGGCCACCGCGGCCTCGCCGGAGACGGCGCGCTGGGCCGCCGGGTGGGCCGATGGGCTCGTCACGGTCGGGACGAGCCGCGAGCAGGGCGCCGAGATCGTCAGCGCCTACCTGGATGCCGGCGGCCTCGGTCCCACGTGCCTGCAGGTCCACATCGCCCTCGCCGAATCGTCGGACGAAGCCGCCGCGCTCGTGCGCGACCAGTGGCTCCACGGCGTCGTGACGCCCCCGGAGGCGTGGGACATCGCTCAGCCTGAGGACTTCGCGGCCCGCGCGGGCGACCCCACAGACGCCGAACTCGCCGAGCACGTCATCATCGGCGTCGACTCGCCGAGCGGCATCGCCGAGCTGGCGGACCGTCTCGCCGGCCTCGTCTCCACCGGTTTCGACCGGCTCTACATCCACGAGATCTCCCAGGACCAACGCGCCTTCCTCGGCGAGCGGGCGGGGGCGCTCCTGAACGCGCTGCGCGAACGGCTCGGCGCGAGAACCGACCTCCCCGGAGGCGCACGATGAGGATCTCCGACACGAGCGACCTCTGGTGGAAGAACGCGGTGCTGTACTGCGTGGACGTCGAGAAGTACCTCGATGACGACGGCGACGGCGACGGCGATCTGCAGGGCCTCGCTCGGCGGCTGCCCTACCTCGCCGACCTCGGTGTCACCTGCCTGTGGCTCATGCCCTTCTACCCGACGCCCGGACGCGACAACGGCTACGACGTGTCGGACTACTACGGGGTCGATCCTCGGGTGGGGTCCCACGGCGACTTCGTCGAGCTCATCCGTACCGCTGAGGACCGCGGTATCCGGGTCATCGTCGATCTCGTCATGAACCACACCTCCGACCGGCATCCCTGGTTCCTCTCGGCGCGCGAGAGCCGCGACTCGCCCTACCGCGACTTCTACGTGTGGCGGGACGAGATCCCCGACGACCCCCGTGAGACGCAGTTCCCCGGCGAGGAGGACGGCGTCTGGGAGTGGGACGAGAAGACCGGGCAGTACTACCTCCACAGCTTCTACGCCCACCAGCCCGATCTGAACGCCGAGAACCCGGCCGTCCAGCGCGAACTCGCGAAGGTCATGGGCTTCTGGCTGCAGCTGGGAGTCTCCGGCTTCCGGGTGGACGCGGTGCCCTCGTTCGTCTCCGCGCCCGAGCGCCGCGAGCCGCAGCGCGATCACGATGTCCTGCGCGCGCTGCGGCGCTTCGCCCAGCGGCGCTCGAGCGCGGCGATGCTCGTGGGCGAGGTCAACGTCCCGCACGATGAGCAGGCGGCGTACTTCGGGGCCGACGGTGACGGCGAGCTGCACATGCAGTTCGACTTCGCCAGCAACCAGGCGCTGTATCTCTCGCTCGCGCGAGAAGACCCGCAGCCGATGCGCTCCGCGCTCGAGAGCCGGCCCGACATCTCGACGATCTCGCAGTGGGCGAACTTCGTCCGCAACCACGATGAGCTCACCCTCGATCAGCTGTCGGACGCCGAGCGCGAAGAGGTCTTCGCCGCCTTCGCCCCCGAGGAGTCGATGCAGGTCTTCGGGCGCGGCATTCGGCGACGCCTTCCTCCGATGCTGGGCGGCGATCCGCGCCGCATCCGACTCGTCTACAGCCTGCTCTTCTCGCTCCCCGGAACACCGGTGCTGCTGTACGGCGAGGAGATCGGGATGGGTGAGAACCTCGACATCGACGAGCGAGACGCCGTCCGCGTGCCGATGCAGTGGCGTCCCGACGGCGGATTCTCCACCGCCGCCGCGAGCGCGCATCCGCTGCCGTCGCCCGAGGGGCCGTATGGGCCCCAGCACGTGAACGTCGAGGCGCAGCTCATGGCCCCCGACTCGCTGTTCGCGTTCGTCCGCGGGCTCGCGCGGAGCTACCGGCAGTCTCCGGAGATCGGCTGGGGCGACCTCGAGCTCGTGCCCGCCACCGCGCGGTCCGTTCTCGCGCACGGCGCCCGCACGAGCGAGAGCCGATTCGTCGCCGTGCACAACTTCGCGGGGGAGCCGGTCGCCTTCGAGATCGACCTCGGCGAGGAGCCCGACGGCACCGAGCTCGTCTGCCTCGCCTCGGGTGAGAGCTGGGCGCTCGAGGGGGCCACGGTCTCGATGGAGCTCGACGGCTACGGTGCGCGCCGCCTGCGCGTCACGCGCCCGGGTGACGGGCGCCTGCGCTGAGGGGGTTAATCCGCGGGTGAAGCCTCGGGTGAAATCCTCCCCGGGGGCGGTGTGCGCGTCCGGTTCGTGAGCAGGATGGGGACGGGAGCCCGGGAGGCGGGGAACGGAAGGCCGGGGGGATCGTCCGTTCCCCGCCTCTCGGGCCCGGTCTGCGCTAGCGGGCGATGGTCGTCACGGCGTCGCCCGACCACACGATGACCTCGTCGTCGAACGCGGCGATCGCCGCCGGCGCGGCCGGATCGCTGTCGGGGATGCACTCGGGGGCCGAGGCTGTTCCCGCCGCGTCGACCCACGTCAGGGCCAAGGTTCCCGCGCAGGCATCCGCCCCGGCGCTCACGAGCGCGGTCGCGCGGCCCAGGACATCGAGAGCGACGACATCCGCGAGCGGCAGAGGAGCGAACGCACCGCTGCCGACGCGGGTGTGGGCGACCCCGTCGCACACCAGAGCGGTCTGCTGCGCCCCCACTCGCACGCTGGCGGGGGCGGCGCAGGGGAGCGCGACCTCGCCCGAGGGCGACGCCAGCACCGTGGGTGCGGAGCCCGAGGGATAGGTCGCTCGCGCCAGGAGATCGGGGTACGGGTCCCAGAACCGGCCCTGCGTGTACGTCCGCAGCAGCTGGGGAGAGCAGTCCGCCGCATCGGCGATCAGCTCGGCCTCGGTGCCGGACAGACCCGACAGCGCGCGGACCTGAGCGATGCCGCGGGAACGCGGGGTGACGTCGACCCAGGTGGTGCCGCCGTCGTCTGATCGCTCGACGACCGGTTCGCCGGCGCCGCAGGCTCCCGCCGTCGCGCGCCACAGCATGCCCTCGGCTGAGCGAGCGAGGAAGCGCTCCTCGGCACCGCCCGTGGCGGGGGTCGCGCTCGACGACGGTGAAGCGCTCGCGTCCGGCCCCGGCCCCCGGAACGAGAAGGTCGGCACGGGGCCCGCGGTCGGCGCGCCCGACGGCTGCGGACTGCGGTCGTGCTGCAGCGCCAGCGCCGTGAGCGCGACCACGACGAGCGCGAGCGCGCCGACGCCGGCCACCGACAACGCGCGGGCGATGGGCGGTGCGGTCAGGTCACGTCGCGCCATGCGCCATCAGCTCGCAGAAGGACCGGAGCGGCGGGACTCGTCGGAGGAGCGAGCGCGGAAGCCGAGGTCATCGAGCGTCGGAGCCGGACCGGTCTCGACCGGCTCGGCGCGGCGTCCCCGACGACCACGCGGCTGCTTCGCCGGGGCGGCGGGCTTGCCGCGGCGAGCCTCGCGGGCCGCGTTCTCCTCCTGCGTGTAGCCGTAGCCGTAGCCGTAACCGCCGTAGTACGCGTCGGGCCCGCGGGTGGGCACCATCGTCAGCACCACGCCGGCGACCTTGGCGTCGACGGTCTGAAGAGCGTCGATGGCGCCGGTGAGCTGGTGGCGGGTCGTCCGGCCCGCTGCGACGCCGACGATCGCTCCGCTGGTCGCACGGGCGAGGATGGCCGCGTCCGTCACGGGCAGGAGCGGCGGGGCGTCGCACAGCACCACGTCGAAGTCGCGCTCCAGGACCTCGAGCAGCTGACGCATCTGGGGCGATGCGAGCAGCTCGCTCGGGTTCGGCGGGATCTTGCCCGACGGCAGCACATACAGGCTGCGACCGCCCCAGGGCAGCATGACGTCGCCCAGGCGTGCTCGGCCGATCAGCACATCGGTGAGGCCCGCTCCGCCCTCGAGGCCGAGATACTCGTCGACCTTCGGCTTGCGCAGGTCGGTGTCGAGCAGGGCGACCTTCTTGCCGGCGTCGGCGAGGGCGATCGCGAGGTTGATGGTCGTGGTCGACTTGCCTTCGCTCGGCACCGAGCTCGTGACGACGAAGCTGGAGCGGCCGCCCATGTCGAGGAACTGCAGGTTGGTGCGCAGCGCCCGGAACGATTCCGCGCGGGGGCTCAACGGATCGGCGTGCACGATGAGCGGCCGGTCCTTCGCCTTCGGGTCGAAGGCGATGGCGCCGATGAGGGGCGACTCGGTGACCTGCTCCACATCGCGCGAGCTGCGGATGCGGGTGTCGAGCACGGTGCGCAGGACCGCGATCCCGATGCCGAGCGCCAGGCCGACGAGGAGGCCGAGCGCGAGGTTGAGGGGAACGTTCGGGCTCGACGGGCTGAGGGCAGGCTGGGCGTCGCGGACGCGCGACAGCTGAATGGGGCTCGCCCCCGACTCGCTCGCGGGCTCGATCGCGGGGACCGCCGCCGACAAGCTCGCAGCCAGGGCGTTGGCGATGTCCGCCGCCGCGACCGGATCGGTGTCGACCACGGTGATCGTGATGAGCGTCGTGTTCAGGGCAGCGCTCGCGTTCACCTTCTCGGCGAGCTGGCCCGCCGTCGTCCCGAGGCCGAGCTCGGCGATCACCGGGTTCATCACGATCGGCGTCGAGACGAGGCCGACGTACGTGTTGATCCGCGCCTGCGCGAACGTCGACCCCTGCTGCAGCTCGGCGACGCTGCCGGAGGTCTGCGTCGAGACGAAGACCGTGCTGGACGATTCGTAGGTGGGCGTGCGCGTCAGCGAGTACGCGGCCGCGGCGCCCACACCGACGAGGGTGACCACGAGGATCACGATCCAGTTCTTGCGGAGGATGCGAATGTAGTCGGAGAGCTCCATGCTGCCCTTCGGTGCGCGCCACGAGGGCATCGGCGGAAACTCGGATCAGTCTGCCACAGCCATGTTTCCGGCCGGGGTCGGATCGCGCACCTCGGATCAGGAGGTCGTCGCGACCGCCACGACGCGCACCACCTGGTCGATCGCGGGATCGAGCTGCGCCGCCGACGTCTCATATGTCGACCACGACCGGCGGTAGGGGTCGACGACGTCATCGTCCGTCGGATCGGCGGGCGGGAGGACGAGGCCGCGCTGGCCCGCGACCGCTGCGACCGCCGCCCGCAGTCGGCCCGCGGCATCCTGGTCGGCCGCCGTCGCGACGGCCCCCTGCAGCGCGGCGTCCGACAGCGACGAGGCCAGGCGCGCGAACTCGCGCACGGTGAACGCCACGCGTGTCCGCGCGGGGACGAGCTCCGCCACGGCGCGCCGGTGCTCGCGGGCCATCGCCAGGACGAGGTCGGCCGAGACGAGGTGCTGCTCGGTCAGGAAACGAGCCCGGTGCGCCTCGGCATCCGGGGCCGAGATTCCGCGCGCCAGCGCCAGGCGCTGCGCCTCGGGCGTCATCCCGTGATCGGCCAGGCCTCGCGTCCCGGCGCTCGTGACGCGCACGCCCCGGCCGGCCAGACGGGTCTGGAGCATCAGAGCCGCCAGGGGTGAACGGCAGATGTTCCCCGTGCAGATGGTCGCGATCTCGATCATGGGACCTCCGCTAACGTGGGCGCGTGCACACCCACCCTAGCGAGCCGGTCGCGACGACGTCGCGGCGCCCACGTCACCGTCGCGTCGACTGGCGCCAGGGCGGATCGAGCGTGCGCCGGTGGCGCGAGATGATGCTCGCCTGGGCGCTCGTGAGCCTGGGCGCGGGAATCCTGCTGGGGTATCTCGTGCTGTGGCTCCAGCCCGCGGCGTCGTGGTCGGGCGTCGCCGCGACGGCGGCGCTCTGGCTCGGGATGCTGATCCCCGTCGTCCTCGCGCTTCGCGTCTCGCGACCCGCGGGTCTCCTCCGGTTCCGAGCCGCCGACCTCCTCATCGGGCTCGGCTTCGGCATCGTGCTCCGTCTGGTGCAGGGGCTCATCCAGCAGGGGGTCGAGGGGCAGGCCCGCTTCCCCGGGCTCCTGCTCGTCGACGGGCGGCTTCCCGCGAGCTGGTGGCTGACGGATGCCGCCGCCGCGGGGCTGGTCGCCCCGGTCCTCGAGGAGTTCTTCTTCCGCGGGGTCGTGCTCGTCGCGGTCTACACGCTGCTGCGCCGGGCCGCGGGGCCGGCCACGGCCGGCGTGGCGGCACTGCTGGTGTCGACGGCCGTCTTCCTCGTGAGTCATCTCGTCGGCGGGGCCCTCGGTGTCGACGGCGTCCTCTCGATCGCGCTGGTCGGGGTCGTGTGCGCCGGCCTCGTCCTCCTGACCGGGCGCATCTGGACCGGCGTCGTCGCACACGTCGTGTTCAACCTCTCGGGCGTGGGCCTCGCCCTCGTCGGGGCGTTCGCGGGCTGAGAACGCCGGAGAGCGCGGAGCCGGCATGACGACCTGGTGGAACGCAGTCTCCGGAGGCGCCTTCTACACGCGGTGGAGCGCGGCGGTGTCGCTGCTGGTGGCCGGCGTGTTCTCGGTGCCGTCCGTCGGCGGCGCCGGAATCGAGGCGTATCTGCGCGGTGCCACGGTGGCCGTCCTGGGCTGGTCGGTGCTCGCGGCGATGGTCGTCCCGGTCGCCGCGGCCGAACGGCGGCTCGCGTCGCGTCCCGCGCGCGGTGTCGTCGTGCTCGCGTCGCTCGTCGTCGTCGCGACGATCCGTCCCGCCGTCAACGACGCCATCAGCTCCGCCCTGTTCGGCATCGTCCCGAGCGGGCCGGCGTCGTCGCGGATCGCGACCAACCTCGTCACCGCGCTCGCGCTGCTGTCCATCGTCGCCGTCATCACGTCGCGTCACGCCGCCGCACGGGCAGCCGCCGAGCGGTTGCGCGCGGCGCTCGTGCGGGTCGAGCGCGCGGAGGCGCACCGGCAGCATGTCGCGGCCGAGGCCCGCACCGCGCTCGTGGCGGGCATCGCGGCCCTGCGCCGCTCACGCGAGCGCATGCTCGCCGGACCGATCGATTTCGACGTCGTCCGCACCTTCTCGGAGGATGTCCGCGGGCTCAGCCACCGCATCGACCGCCTGTTGCGCGAGCGCGACGACGAGATGAGCGAGGCCGGCCCCGCGTCGCACGGGAGAGGCCCGGGCCTGTCGATGCGGCTGGTCGCGCCGCCGTGGTTCAGCGTCGCGCCGCTCTACGCGCTGGCGTGCTTCCCCTACGCCGTCGCCGCCGGCGGCGTCGGAGTGGGCCTCGCCGGCATCGCGGGGGGAGTCGTCGTCGATGTCATCGCCGGCGGTGCGGTGCGTCGGTGGGCCCGGCCGCCGCGTCCGGTCGTCTTCCTGCTGGTGTGGATCGCCGCCGGGTGCGCGATGAGCGTCGTCACCTACCTCTTCCTCCCGCGCATCGGTGTGCTCGGCCTCGTCCCCGTGCTCGCCGTCCCGGTCGTCGCGGTGCTGGTCGGCCTCTGCCGCGACGCGCTGTCGCGCGCCCGTACCGATGAGCGCCGGGCGGCGGCCGGGCTCGCCGAGGTCGCACGCGAGGCCGCCGAGATCGATGAGAGCGCGGGCCCGCGGCGCGCCATCGACGTGCTGCACGGGCGCGCGCAGGGCGCCTGCGTCGTCTTCGCGGCCCGCGTCGACGAGCGCGCCCCGACCCCCGACGAGGTGGACGACTTCCGGTGCCGTACCGAGGCCGCGTTCGAGGAGATCCTCGAGTCCGGTGACCCCGAGCGGATGCCGGCGAGCGAGTCGCTGGATCGCCTGATCGAGGCGTGGGCGCCCGCCGTCGCGGTCACGCAGCGCATCGACGACGCGGTCCGGCTGCGGTTGAGCGACCCCGACGCGGCCGAGCGCGTCGTCTCCGTCGTCACCGAGGCGCTCGTCAACGCCGTCAAGCACTCCGGGGCGCGGCGTGCCCGGGTCGTGGCGCGGGTCACCGGATCGGGTTCGCTGCTGCTGCGGGTGTCGTCGCCCGGGCGGCTCGGGCCCGTTTCCGGACGCGGTCTCGGGACCGTCGGGCGACGCGTGTACCAGGACGGCGACGACGTCGTCCTGGAGACGGTCATCACGCTGCCGTCACTGTGAGGGCGGCAGGCGCAGGGTGACGGTCGTCCCGGTTCCCCTGATGCTCTCGATGGATGCCTCTCCGCCGAGTCGTCGCGCGATGTCGCGGACGCTCGCGAGGCCGACGCCCGTGCCGCCGTCGCCCGGATCGGAGAGGCGGCCGCGGTGATAGGGCTCGAAGATCGAGGCGAGGTCGTCGGAGTCGATGCCCCGGCCGCTGTCGGCGACCGTCACCACGGCGGCATCCGGCTCCTCCGACACCGACACGACGATGGTGTCCTCGCTGTACTTGGCAGCGTTGTCGATGACGTTCGCGAGAGCGCGTCGCAAGAGCGCGCGATCGGTCGAGACGTGGGCGCGGCCGGCGCCGCGGACATCCACGCGCTCGTTGACGTCGCCCGGCAGCACGAGTTCCGCCGCCTCACGGGCGAGAGTCAGCAGGTCGGTCTCCTCGCTCTCATCGCCGTCGGTTCCCCGCACATGCGCCGAGAGCTCTGCGGCCATGGCGATGATGTGGTCGGTCACGCGTGAGACGTGCTGCAGCAGACCCGACTGCGCCTCCGGGATCTCGTCCTCGAGCAGGTCGACGTAGCCGCGCAGAGCGGTGATCGGCGAGAGGAGGTCGTGGGCGAAGGCCCGCAGGAAGCCGTCCTTCTCGTCGTCAAGGCGCTTGGCCTCGCTCAGGTCGCGCACGATCTTGACGAAGCCCGCGGGTTCGCCGTCGTCGTCGCGGACCGCGGTGATCAGCACGTGCGCCCAGAACAGCGTGCCGTCGCCGCGCACCCGCCAGCCGGTGTCCTCGACCGACCCGTCGGTGCGTGCGGCGGCGAGCAGTCGCGCCGGCCGACCGCGCTCGCGGTCCTCGCGGCGGTAGAAGCGCGAGAACGACGTGCCGATGACCTCATCCGCGGGGTAGCGCTTCAGACGCTCGGCCCCGGGGTTCCATGACCGCACCACGCCGGCGTCGTCGAGCTCGACGATCGCGACCGACGTCACCTGCGCGGCCCAGTCGGTGGCCGTGCCCGCGAGGACGGCACCCGTCGCGCGGGCGTGGTCATAGGGGGAAGCGCTCATCGTCGTCGTCACCTCGAACGGGCCGAGTTGTCGAGAATCTCAGCGTCGAGGTCATTCTTCCGTCGTGACGAATGTGCCGCCCGCGCTTGACACGGGGTGGTCGAGTGCACGATCGTCGTGCGCCGCACCGGGCAGCACGATCGCCATCGCCGTGCCGCCCGATGCCGAAGCGCCCACGCGAACACGGCCGCCGTGCGCGACGACGGCGTTGCGGACGACCGAGAGGCCGATGCCGAAGCCCTGGATCGCGTTCTCCCGGGCATAGGGGGTCCGGTAGAACGGATCGAACACGCGCGTCCGCTCGATCGAGGTGAGCCCGGGGCCGTTGTCGCTGACGACGATGTGCACACCCGACTCGTCGACGCGCTGGCCGATGACGACCGCGGACGAGGGCGGGCTGAACTTCACGGCGTTGATCAGCAGCTCCTCGAGCGACTGGCGGATGCGCACCGGGTCGAGCACGACCCGGTCGTGCGTCGCACCGATCTGCTGGATCGAGCTGCCGCGACGCTCGGCGCGCGGCGAGACGGCGCGCACGGCCGAGGCGATCAGGTCGCTGAGTGTCACCGGACGCGGCGAGACCTCGGTGTCGGTCGACGCGGCGGCGAGCAGTTCGTTGATGCGGTCGGTGAGCACCAGCACGTTGCGCTCGACCAGCGAGAGGTAGCGCGTCGCTGCGGGGTCGTCGGGCCGGACGTGGTCGGTCAGAAGATCGAGGTAGCCGGTCACGCTCGTCAGCGGCGTCCGCAGCTCGTGCGACACCGTGCGGAGGAAGTCGTGCCGCAGCTGCGCGGCATCGGCCATCTCGGTCACGTCGTGCGCGACCACCAACGTGCCCAGGAGAGTCCCGTCGGCGCGGCGCACGCGGTCGGCGTCGGCGAGGATGGCCCGCTGCGCCGCCGGCGGACCGACCCACTCGACGGCGTCGCTGACCTTGTCGCCGCGCAGGGCGCGGGGGATGAGCTGCTGGTGATGGGGTACCGGCGTCGTGCGGTCCGCCGCCAGCACGGCGTCACCCGCGTAGGGAGCCTCGCTCAGCGAGAACCCCATCGCTCGGGAGAGGTCCTCGGCGGTGCGGTTCGCGAGCATGAGCCGCCCCGCGTCGTCGTAGAGGGCGACACCGCTGCGGACGGTGTCGAGCACCGTGCGCAGGACGAGTTCGTTGTCGCGGGCCCGGGCGAGCGCGCGCTCCCGTTCCTCGTGGGATGCGCGCAGGCGGCGGCCGCTGCGCCGCAGATGCTGGGCGGCGATGTTGACGACGACGGCGACGGCGAGGATGAGGCCCGGGAGGGTGAAGACGTTCGCCCACTCGAGCGGCGTGACCGGCCAGCTGCCGCGGACGAAGAAGGGGAGCGAGGTCATGAGCGCCGCCCCGCCCACGGCGGCGGTGAAGGCGATGGGCGGGAAGCCGTAGGCGATCCAGAGGATGGGGAAGATCGCCAGCATGCTGACACCGGGCAGGAGCCACACCACCTCGGTGCGCACGAGCGCGACGGCGACGATGTCCGTCACGGCGAGGGTGACCAGCCAGGAGGGCGAGAACCGCTCCCACGGGAGGAGGGCGCCGGCCATCGACGCGAGGATGACGATCACGACCGCGGCGCACATGAACGGCGACGAGAGTGACTCTGGTGCTCCGAAGGCGAGCGCGACGATCACGACGAACGTGCCGACCACGAACGGCAGCTGCGCCCGGGTGAAGACGCGGATGCGACCGAGGCGAGAGCGCCGCAGTTCGAACAGGGGCATCCGGGGTCTCCGATCGGGGTGCATGAGAGATCGAGGACGGCCCGGGGGGACAGGCGCGGCTTTGATAACGTCGACAGATAGCGTACGCTGTCTCTTTGGTGCGCGTGCCACGCAGGCGTGCCGCTACGAACGTGAGCCCTCCACTGGCGTGTTCGTCCGATTTCGGACCAACCACCCCGGAGCGGGATTCACGAACTCCTCCGTTCGATTCAAGAAAGCAGCACTACTGTGACGCGCACTTTCACCCCCAAGGCTGGCGAGATCCAGCGCGAGTGGCTGGTCATCGACGCAACCGACGTCGTCCTCGGCCGCCTCGCCTCGCACGCCGCCGTCCTCCTCCGCGGCAAGCACAAGGCTTCGTTCGCTCCTCACGTCGACACCGGTGACTTCGTCATCGTCGTCAACGCCGACAAGGTGGCCCTGACGGGTCAGAAGCTCCAGAAGAAGATGGCCTACCGCCACTCGGGCTACCCGGGCGGCCTCAAGTCGGTCTCCTACGAGGAGCTCCTCGAGAAGAACCCCGTCCGCGCGGTCGAGAAGGCCATCCGCGGCATGCTCCCGAAGAACAGCCTGGGCCGCCAGCAGCTCTCGAAGCTCAAGGTCTACGCCGGTGCCGAGCACCCGCACGCTGCGCAGCAGCCCACCACCTACACCTTCGACCAGGTCGCCCAGTAAGCGCCGCGAAAACACTCAAGGAAACACTGATGGCGAAGATCGCTGACTCCCTCGAGGAGACCCCCCAGAACTACTCGACCGAGACGCCCGCCTCGGAGGCTGCTGCAGCCGCCGCGCCCCGTCCGGTCCTCTCGGTTCCCGGTGCCGCCGTGGGCCGCCGCAAGCAGGCCATCGCCCGCGTGCGCCTCATCCCCGGTTCGGGCACCATCACGGTCAACGGGCGCACCCTCGAGGACTACTTCCCGAACAAGCTGCACCAGCAGCTCATCAACGACCCGTTCACGGTGCTCGAGCTCGCCGGCTCGTATGACGTCATCGCGCGCATCTCCGGCGGCGGCCCCTCGGGTCAGGCCGGTGCGCTGCGCCTGGGCATCGCCCGTGCGCTGAACGAGATCGACGCCGAGAACAACCGCCCGACCCTGAAGAAGGCCGGCTTCCTCTCGCGCGACGCGCGCGTCAAGGAGCGCAAGAAGGCCGGTCTCAAGAAGGCGCGCAAGGCTCCTCAGTACTCGAAGCGTTAAGCTCCGTGGCGCTGTTCGGTACGGACGGTGTTCGGGGGCTGGCCAACGGCCCCCTCACCGCCGAACTCGCACTCACCCTGGCCCAGGCGACTGCCGTCGTCCTGGGCCAGGGCCGTATCGCGGAGGCGCGCAAGGCCGCCGGAAAGCGGCTGACCGCGGTCGTGGCGCGCGACCCCCGCGTCTCGGGAGAGTTCCTGTCGGCCGCTGTCGCGGCCGGCCTCGCCTCGTCGGGCGTCGACGTGCTCGACGCGGGCGTCCTGCCCACTCCGGCCGCGGCGTTCCTCGTCGGTGACATCGACGCGGACTTCGGGGTCATGGTGTCGGCATCCCACAACCCCGCTCCCGACAACGGCATCAAGATCTTCGCGCGCGGCGGCGTCAAGCTTCCCGACGAGGTCGAACGCCGAATCGAAGAGGCCCTCACGGGCCCCAAGCTCCAGCCCACGGGCGCCGACGTCGGCCGCATCCGGGTGTTCGCCGACGCCGAGGACCGCTACGTCGTCCACCTGCTCGGCTCGCTGCCGCACACGCTCGACGGCATCCACGTCGTCATCGACTGCGCGCACGGCGCGGCGTCCGGGGTGTCCCCGCAGACGTTCCGCGACGCCGGCGCGAAGGTCACCGTCATCGGTGCCGACCCCGACGGCCTCAACATCAACGACGGCGTCGGGTCGACCCATCTCGACCGGGTGGCCGCCGAGGTCATCCGCACGGGGGCCGACATCGGCATCGCGCACGACGGCGACGCCGATCGCTGCCTCGCCGTCGACGCTGAGGGTCGCGTCATCGACGGCGACCAGATCATGGCCATCCTCGCGGTGGCGATGAAGCAGCGCGGACGCCTGCCCTTCAGCACTCTCGTCGCGACGGTCATGAGCAACCTCGGGCTGCACCGCGCGATGGCCGAGCACGGCATCACCGTCGAGCAGACCGCGGTCGGCGATCGCTACGTGCTCGAGCGCATGACCCAGGGCCGTTTCGGTCTGGGCGGTGAGCAGAGCGGGCACGTCATCATGAGCCGCTATGCGACGACCGGCGACGGTCTGCTGACCGGGCTCCACCTCGCTGCCGAGATGGCACGCCAGGGCAAGACCGCGGCCGAGCTCGCGTCTGTCATGACGGTGTATCCGCAGGTGCTCGTCAACGTCCGCGGCGTCGATCGCGACCGGGTCGAGAGCGACGCCGGCGTGCAGGATGCCGTCGCCTCGGCGTCCGCGCGCCTCGGCGACTCCGGCCGCGTGCTGCTGCGCGCCTCGGGTACCGAGCCGCTCGTGCGGGTGATGGTCGAGGCGACCACCGAGGCCGAGGCCCAGGCGATCGCCGACGAGCTCGCGGCCGTCGTGGCCGACCGCCTCGCGCTCTGAGTCGCCCTGACAGCCGAGCGGCCCCCTCCTCCTCACGGGGGAGAGGGCCGCTCGTGCCGTCGGGCTCAGGGCTCAGGCGAGCCGGCGTCGCGCGATCATCAGCGCCCCGCCGAGCATGAGCAGCAGCGCCGTCATCGCGAGCGCGCCTGCCCCGTCGCCGTCTCCACCGGTGGCAGCGAGAGAGCTGCTGCCGTTGCCGCTCGATCCGGACGCGGACCCGGCCGAACCTGCCGCGTAGGTGAACGCGCCCGGTTCGACGGCCGTGCCGCACTCGCCCGCGCCCACGACCGTGACCGGCACCGTTCCTGTCGTCGCAGCCGACGGTGAGATCGCGCGGATCACGCCGTCGTTGATCACCTCGAACTGTGCGGGCACCTCGCCGAACAGCACCGCGGTCGCCCCGGTGAAGCACTGCCCGGTGATGGTGACCACCGTTCCGCCCGAGATCGGGCCGGTGCCCGGCGCGACCCCGCCGATGTCGGCGACCGGGTAGAAGGTGAACGCACCCGCGTCGCTCGACCCCGCCGGGGTGGTCACGACCACCGCGGCGTCACCGGCTGCGTGGGCCGGAGTGGTCACGCGCAGCTCGGTGTCCGACACGACGGTCAGAGCCGACCCCGCGACGCCGTCGAAGGTGACCGATGTCGTCCCCGTGAAGTTCGTGCCCGTGATGGTCACGACGGTTCCGCCGGTCTCGGGTCCGCGATCCGGGGCGATCGTGCCGATGACCGGCTCATCGGTGTACTCGTAGCCGTCCGGCAGCGTCTCGCTGCCGCACGCGGCAGCCCCCACGACCTCGACGTCGACGACGCCCGTGCCGGCCGGGACGACCGCGGTGATGCGCGTGTCGCTGTCGACGGTGAAGCTCGTCGCCGGCACGCCGCCGAAGAGGACCGCCGTCGCGCCCGTGAAGCACGAGCCCGTGATCACGACGGTGTTCCCGCCCTCCTCCGGTCCGCCCGGAGGAGTGACACCGTCGATCTCCGTTCCCGCGACGTAGGTGAAGTCGAACGGTGCGCTGTCGCCGTTCGGGTGGACCACCACGACGTCGACGAGTGCCGGCGCGTGCGCGGGTGTCGTCACTCGGATCTCGGTGTCGCTGACGACCTCGAGGTCGGTGCCCGCGATCCCGTCGAACGTGACCGCGGTGGCTCCGAGCAAGCCTTCGCCGATGATCGTCACGACCGTGCCACCGTCCTCGGGCCCGGTCGCCGGGTCGATCGACGTCACGGCGGGCACGTCCAGGTACTCGAAGTCGCCCGCGACGACGTCGCCGCCGGGGTGGCTGATCACCACGGGAACCGTCCCGGGTGCGCCCGGAGGCGTCGTCACCCGGATCTCGGTGTCGCTGACCACCTCGAGGTCCGTGCCGGCCGTCTCGCCGAAGCTGACGCCGGTGGTGCCCGTGAAGCCCTCGCCGTCGATCGTCACGACGGTCCCGCCCGTCTCGGGGCCGGATGCCGGCTCGAGGTCGGTCACGACCGGCGGTGCCACGTACTCATAGCCGTCGGGGATCTCCGCGGTGCCGCAGTCGCCCGCACCCACCACGACGACATCGACGGCGCCGGCCGTCCCCGCGGGGACGACCGCCGTGATCTGGGTCGGCCCGTCGACGGTGAAGCTCGTCGCGGGGATTCCGCCGAAGGTGACTCCGGTGGCACCGGTGAAGCAGTCTCCCGTGATCACGACGGTGTTGCCGCCGGCCTCGGGCCCGCTGCCGGGGGTGACGTCATCGATCTCGGCGACGTCGACGTACTCGAAGTCCAGCGGTGCCGACGCGCCCGCCTCGTTCGTGACCACGACGTCCACGACACCGGGCGCGTGGGCCGGCGTCGTGGCCTCGATGACGGTGTCGCTGACGACCTCGAAGTCGGTGGCGTCGATGCCGTCGAAGGTGACCGCGGTGGTCCCGGTGAAGCCCTCACCCGTGATCGTCACGACCGTGCCGCCCAGCTCGGTGCCGCGCTCCGGAGTGATCGTGGCGAGAGTCGGTGCGCCGGGCTCGACGTAGACGAACCCGTCGTCGACGACGGTGCCGCCGCAGTCGGTGGGGTTGACGATCTCGACGTCGACCACGCCCGCGGTTCCGGCCGGTGTCGTCACGGTCAGCTGCGTGTCGCTGACGACGGTGAGGCCGGTTCCGGCGACGCCGTCGAACAGGACGGCGGTCGTCCCGGTCAGACACGTTCCGGTGATCGTGACGGTGTCGCCGCCGAGCGTCGAGCCCGACGGCGGCGCGATCGCATCCACGGCGGTGACGTCGAAGTACTCGAACGCGAGCGAGTCATCGGCGCCGTCGACGTTCGTGACGGTCACCGCAACGACTCCCGCCACGGCCTGCGGCGGGGTGACGGCGGTGATCGTCCCGTCCGGGTTGATCGTGAACGAATCGGCCGGAACGCCCCCGAAGTCGACGGCGGTCACGGAGTCGAGTCCCGTTCCCGAGATGGTGGTGGTGGTTCCGCCGGTCACCGGGCCGCGAGCCGGGTCGATCGTCAGGTCCGCCGGAACAGCGAGCGGCACGGCCCGCACGGTCGCGGACGCGAGGTTCAGCTCCACGCCCAGGAGCGCGGGTGCGACGGCGACGACGAGCGCGCGCTGCGTGAAGGAGCCGTCGTCGAAGCCGCGCGGGTCGCGGAAGTCGCCCGGGGTCTCCTGGACGTTCGCGGTGAGCGACACGACATCCTGGAGCACGTCCACCAGCGGCGCGAGTGTCGTCACGGTGCCGGTCGCCGCCGTCGTGACCAGGTCCTCGACCGCGTCGGTGCTGAGCACGGTCTCGATGAGGTCGCCGACGGCCGGGAGGATCGAGTCGACCACGACATCGACGATCGGGTCGGCGAGCGGCCCGAGCGGCAGTCCGAGCAGGGTCCCGTCAGCGGTCACGACCGGTGCGGCCGAGCCGGGCGTGCCGAGCAGCCCGCCGACGGTGCCGTCGACCCTGATGGTGAGGTCGCCGACGCTTGGGGGCAGCAGCGGCAGCGCGACCGCGACACCGGTGTCGATCACGATGGTGGCCGCCGTCCCGTTGAGCGTCGCGGTCAGCGCCGTTCCGACGCGTGCGGGCAGCTGAGCGGTGAGGATGTCGCTGAGCGCAGCCGTCACCTCGCCGTTCAGGGTCGCCGCGTCGATGAGCTCGGTCCCGGGCGCCAGCGCGTTCAGGTCGTACACCTCGTCGAGATCGATGACGATCTCGCCCGTGCTGAGAGTCACGGTCAGCGGGCCGGAGACGAAGGGAGTCGCCGTCGCCGTGTCCAGGACCCCGCTGAGGTCGAGAGCGAGTCCCGTGGTCACGGTGGGGTCCTCGAGGTCGACGAGGCCGCCGAGGGCGGTCTCGAGCACGGTGTCGATGCCGCCGAGCAGCCCGCCCACCGTCGTGTCGATGGGGCCGCCGGTCGCACCGAGCGCCGTGACGGACTCGCCGATCGCCGCGAGGTCGGCATCCAGCGCGGCGGTGAGGTCTGTCAGGGCGGGCGCGTTCGCGGAGACGAGACCGCTGGCGATCTGATAGTCGCCGGTGGTCGTCACGCCGCCCGCCGCGCGGGTCGCGAGAGCGGATGCCGAAACCGCGCCCAGCTCCACCGACAGCTCGCTGATGAGCCCGTCGGCCCCCACGGCGCCGAGGACGGGCGTGAGGTTGAGCGTCGTGTTCTGGCCGGGGCTGCCGTCCCCGACGGCGATGGCGCCGTCGGCTGCCAGCAGGCCGGTCGCGGCGTACGCCTCGGCAGCGGTGCTCCGCTGATACTGCTCGGTCGCGCCCAGCGCGACGATGCTGTTCGGTCCGAACAGCTGCAGCCCGAGGCCGATGTCGATCGCGCTCAGCAGCGAGAGGTCCAGCGAGCTGGAGGACTCGGATGCCGGCGGGAAGGCGCCGTAGGCGCCCGCGAGGGCCGCCACGCTGTCCAGGTCGAGCGCTCCACTGCTCGACAGGAAGACCGCCTCCGATTCCGCGCGGTCCGTGGGCGCCGCGATCGCCGCGCCGGCGCCCAGCGAGCCCGCCGTCAGGCCGAGCGCTGTTCCCGCCGCCAGGAACGGGAGCCAGCGTCGTGGCGGCCGGTCGGGTGCGCGTCCTCCCCTCCGGGTCGTGGGCCGCTTCCTCGTTCCCGTGCTCGCATCGACCACCGGGTCCCCCTCATCATCGAACGGAGCCGCGTGACCATCGTCACGCGGGCGACCGCCGCCCCGCGGGGCGCGCGTCTGCCCGAGAAGCTAGGGAGTGTCGACGGAGGCGAGGAAACGGCTTGACACCGCCTGAGTGAACCATCAGAATCCGCTCAGTATTCACTGAGGAGCGCTCAGGTGATCCGTCCTCGCAGCTCCGCCTCATCGGTGGGCGCGTCGGCGAGGACGAGGCGCGCAGCATCCGTGGCGTCGGCGACGTTCCAGAGCAGCACGCCGACCGGCGCGCCCGTCTCGTCGCGGTAGTACACCACTGTCCGCGGTCCGGATTCGTCGTCGCCGGTCTCCACGACGAGGGTGTCGAGATCGGGGTCGAGGGTGCCGACCGCCTCCCACCGGACGTCGAACACCTGCGAGTAGAAGTACGGGGTGTGGCGGTAGGCCTCGCCGCCGCCCGCCATCGATCGCCCGGCCGCCCGGCCCATCTCCTGGGCGTTGTCCACGTGCTCGACGCGGGTGCGACCGAGCAGCCGGTCAGGGTACGAGGCGATGTCGCCGGCCGCCCAGATCGCGTCGTCGGTCGTGGCGAGGCACGCGTCGACCACGACCCCGTCATCGACGGCGAGCCCGGACTGCTCGGCGAGGTCGGTCACCGGCGAGACGCCGAGGCCGAGCACGACCGCGTCGCCGCGCAGCCGCGATCCGTCGTCGAGCACGACCTCGAGGCCGTCGGCCGACGCGTCCGTGACCACCTCCTCGACCCGGCGGTCGGGCACCAGGCGCACACCAGCGTCTCGGAACAGCCGCTGGTACCGCTCGGCGAGCGGAGGCGGGAACGTGCCGTCGCCGAGTGTGGTGCTCGGGAAGACCAGATCGACCCCCACGCCGTTCTGCACGAGGGCGGCGGCGAGCTCCGCGCCGATGTAGCCCCCGCCGACCACGACGATCCGCTCGCCCTCGGCGGCGAGCTCGCGCAGCCGCCGGTAGTCGTCGGCGGAGCGGAAGAAGAGCACCCGGTCGCTGTCGGGCGCATCGACCTCGTGCGGGCGTGAACCGGTCGCGAGGAGCAGCCGACGGTAGCCGAAGCGCTCGCCGGATTCGTCCTCGACCGTGCGCCCGTCGCGGTCGATCGCGGTCACGGTGGTCCGCAGTCGGATCTCGGCGCCCGTGTCGTCGGCCGTGCCGAGCGGCACCTGATCCCAGGTGAAATCCGGGTGGGCGCCACCCGATCCCAGCGCGTGCCGCCGACTCCAGCCGAGCTTATGATGCGCGCGTTAACGGCGACGTCGCTCGGATTCGCTAGGATTTCGGCCGGTGCGGCAGCGGCCGGCCGAAGTCGAGGGGGCGGATGTGAGCCGGGGGCGAACATCGCGACATCGAGCGCGGGTTCGTCCGGGCGTCGCGATCTGGTGGGATGCCGTGTCGAGCGGGCGGTTCTTCACACCCTGGAGCGCCCTCGTCGCCGTTCCCGTCTCCGCCATCGTCCTCGCCCCGTACGCGACCGTCGACACGCCCCTGGAGCTGCTGTCGGCGCAGTTCTCCGGTTTGCTCGTCGCGGGGATCCTGGCTGTGGCCCTGCTGCCGGTCGTCCTCGCGGAACGACGGATACCGTCATCGACGGCACGCGGGGTGCTCGTGCTGGCGGCTCTCGTCGCCGCGGCCGTCGCGCGGCCCTTCCTCAACGACGCTCTGGCGGTCGGTGCGTTCGGACTCGGAACCGACCCCGCGTGGAGCGAGCGCATCGTGACCAACGTCGTCGCGTGGGTGAGCGTGCTGTCACTCGTGGCCGTGACCGAACAGCTCTACGTCAGCTCGCGGACCGCGAGGACGCGCCTCGCCGACGCGCTGCGGACGGTGACCGACGAGCAGCGCCGCGCCGGTCGCTACGAACGGGACACGCGCGAGTTCCTCACGTCCGAGATCAGCGCCCTGCGCACCGCCCTGGCCGCTCTCGTCGCTTCCCCGCTCGACTTCGAGCGCGTGCGAGGTTTCTCCGACGGCGTCCGCTCGGTGAGCCACCGCGCCCGAGATCGCGCGGGGCTCGAGCTCGCCGACATCTCTCCCGACGACGCGGGGCCGTCGGCGATCGAGATGGCACGCACCGTGTTCGAGCGATTGCGTCCGCCGGCGCCGGGCCTCGTCGGCGTCATCTTCGCCGCGGGGAGCGCGCCGTTCGCGCTGCGCACCGAGGGCCCCGTCTTCGCGGCGGTCCTCATCGTCGGGGTGGTCGCCCTGTGCCTCGCGGTCGACCGGCTCACCCGCGGCATCGCCTGCCGCTCGTCCGCGCTGCGACGGGGGAGACGCCTCGTCGGGCTGTGGCTCGGCGCGGGGATCGTGGTGGCCGCGGCGGCGGCGGTCGTCGTGGGGCTGCCCAGCTTCATCCCCGTCATCCCGGCGATCGCACTGCCCGGCATCGCGATCGTGGCGGCGCTGTGTGCCGAGGCGATCCACCGGGGCCGGGTCGAGACCCGTCGGCTGGGCCGTGCGCTGCAGGCGCTCGTCCGCTCCGCCGCGGACCAGACCTCGAGCACGAGGCAGGACCTGGCGCATGCCTCCGACGTCCTTCACAGCCGGGTCCAGAGCACGTGCGTGATCCTCGCGGCCCGCGTGGACGACGAGATCGCGACGCCCGGCGACATCCGCGACTTCGAGCTCGCGATCAGCGCGGGGCTGACCGACGCCCTCGGGGCCCGTCGGCCCGGGGCGGCGCGAGCGGCGGACCTCGCCGAGACCGTGGCGATCTGGCGACCCGTGCTGACGGTGTCTTCCGCGGTGGATCCTGCTGCGACGGTCGCCATGTCGGACGCCCTCGTGACGACGCGCGTCGTCGCGGTCGTGGCCGAAGGGCTCGTGAACGCGGTCAAGCATGCCGCGGCCCGCTCGGCCGACATCGAGGTGCGAGGCGCCGCCGACGGGGCATCCCTGTCGGTCCGCGTCCGCACCCCCGGGCGGTTGCGCAGCGACGCCGGTGCGGCGACGGGCCTGGGCCTCGCCGGGCTCGGACCGTCGGCGCGGGTGTTCCAGAACGGCCGCGACGTCGTTCTCGAAGCCTCCGTGCCGGTCGGCGCGGACGTCGGGTGATCGACGGTCAGGGACGCGGAGCGCTCCATGACAGCGACTCGATGTAGCGGAGAAGCACTCCCTCGCGCAGCGCCCAGGGCGAGACCTCGAGCTCGTCGACGTCGAACGCGCGCATCGCCTCGTGGAGGACGACGGCGCCCGCGACGATCTGGAAGGTGCGGTCGGCGGTGATCCCCGGGAGCTCCTGCCGGGCGGATGCCGGGATGCGGGCGAGCCGCGGGATCCACGAGTTCAGCGCCGAGCGGGGCAGGGTCATCCGCTCGATCCCCGACCAGCCCGGCACCGGGTCGCCCGCGAGCTTCGCCAGCGAACGGATGGTCTTGGAGGAGCCGACGACGTGGTCGGGTCGAGGGCTGTCCGCCATCGACGCGACGATCGGCTTCAGGGTCGCGCGCGCGTGCTCCCGCAGGACGTCGACGGCATCCTCGCCCGGCGGGTCGGCGGGCAGGAACTGCACCGTCATCCGGCCTGCGCCGAGCGGCACCGAGGCGGCCGTGTCGGGCAGCTCGTCACTGCCGGCCGCGATCTCGAGAGAACCGCCGCCGATGTCGAACAGCAGGATCTCGCCCGCGGACCAGCCGAACCAGCGGCGCACCGCCAGGAAGGTGAAGCGCGCCTCCGACTCGCCGCCGAGCACCTGCAGGTCCTGCCCCAGGGCTTCCTCGATCGCGGCGATGACCTGCGGTCCGTTCGCGGCGTCGCGCACGGCGCTCGTGGCGGTGGCGAGGAGCTCAGCGACGTTCTCCGTGCGCGACACCGCGACCGCCTCGGTCACGGCGGCTACGAGGGCGCGGACGCCGTCGTCGCTGATCGAGCCGTCGGGCTCGAGATAGCGCATCAGTCGCAGCACCGTCCGCTTGCTCGTCCGGGCGAGGGGGCGCCCTCCGGGGCGGACATCGGCGACGAGCAGGTGGACGGTGTTCGAACCGATGTCGAGGACTCCCAGACGCACAGGTTCACAGTAGTGGCAGGCCGCCAGCGCCGCCGGGCCTCCGGCCGGGGGTTACGATGAGCGCGATGTCCCCTGAAGATGTGCAGGCGCTGGCGCCGCTCGCTCCCGCCCTGTACCGCGAGATCGACCGCTCCGACTGGTCCCGGCTCGCGGCGGGTGTGACCCAGCCGCTGACCGAGACCGAGATCGTCCAGCTCCGCGGACTCGGGGACCGGATGGACCTCGGTGAAGTGTCGCAGGTCTACCTCCCGCTCAGTCGGCTGCTCTCGCTGTACGCCAGCGCGACCCGGCGCCTCGGGGCCGACACCGACGCGTTCCTCGGCGAGCAGGACAGCACGACGCCCTTCGTCGTCGGCGTGGCCGGATCGGTCGCCGTCGGGAAGTCGACCGTCGCGCGTCTGCTTCGCGAGCTGATGAGTCGCTGGCCCGGGACGCCCCGGGTGGAGCTCGTCACGACCGACGGCTTCCTGTATCCCAACGCCGAGCTCGAGCGTCGCGGGCTGATGGCTCGGAAGGGCTTCCCCGAGAGCTACGATCGCCGCGCGCTGATCGAGTTCCTCACGGAGGTGAAGTCCGGCGCCCCCGAGGTGCACGCCCCGTTCTACTCGCATATGCGGTACGACATCGTCCCGGACGCGCAGATCACCGTCCGCCGCCCCGACGTCGTGATCGTCGAGGGGCTGAACGTCCTGGCACCGCCGCCCGCGCCGCACGAGGTCGCCGTCAGCGACATGTTCGACTTCTCGATCTACGTCGATGCGGATGCCGAGCACATCAGTCAGTGGTACGTCGAGCGCTTCATGGCGCTCAAGGCGGGCGCATTCAACAACCCCTCGTCGTACTTCAACACCTTCGCCGACCTGGACGACGACGAAGCGGTGGCGATGGCGCGCGGCTTCTGGAACGACATCAACCTCCCGAACCTCGTCGAGAACGTCCTGCCGACGAAGCACCGGGCGACACTGATCCTGCACAAGGGCGCTTCGCACGCCGTCGAGCGCGTGCTCCTGCGGAAGGTCTGACTGCCTCGACCCGGCGTTCTGTCAGCGAGTGCTCGCTAAGCTCCGGTGTCTTCTGTTACGCACCCGTCACCGCAACCTGCTAGGTATGGATCCATGGAACTGGGGCGGCGTTCGCGCGCGCTCGTGCGCGGTGCGTTACGCGCGCGCTCGCGGCTGCGCCGCCGGCGGTCCCGGTGGCGGTCCCTCGTCGCGCTGAGCACGGTCGTCGTGCTCGCGGCGACTGCGACCCTCGCTCCCGCGGCGGCGTCGTCCGCGTTCGCGCCTGCGGCAGTGGCCGGCCCGGCCGTGGCGCTCGGCGACCGTGTCGTGCGGCTGAGCGAGCAGGCGGAACCGGACTCGCGGGCGGTGCTGCTCGTCCACGGGTGGCTGAGCACCGTCCTCCCCGACGCCGACGGCCAGCGCTCCTACGCCCGGTCGCCGTTCGCTCGCCCGGTGCAGTGGCGCGACGGCTCCGGTGCGCCGGTGGCGCGGGGGATGACGGCGTCGCTGCAGCAGCGGCTCGAAGCGCGGCCGGGGGTCGCCGTGTACGCGTTCGACTACTCCGCGAACTCCGCCGGGTGGGTCGGCTCGACCGGTTCGGCCGACAATCTCGCCGCCGCGATCCGTTCGATAGCCGACGCCGTCCACGGCCCGGTCGACGTCGTGACCCATTCGATGGGCGGGCTGGCCCTGCGGTACGCCCTGCGCGACGCCCCGGACATCGCCGCGCTCATCGGCGAGGTCGTCACGGTCGCCGCTCCCACGCAAGGCTCGGACATCGCCAATGTCGCGGTCGACATCGCCGGGGCGATCCGCGCCACGATGTCGACGGTGCCGGTGCTGCAGAACCTCGTGCTGCCCTGGATCGGCGCGGTCTGCAACAAGCAGCTCGCGGAAGACGCGCGCGGCGGCTGCGATCTGCCACCCGTCATCCGGACGGGTATCGCCGCCCTCGGCCCGGCAGGTACGTCCCTGCGCGCCGGGTCGGCGGAGCTCGCCGATCTGCCCGACTGGCCGGCGGGTCTGCACGTGCACGCGATCGCGGCGTCCGCCGTCGTCGCGATGCCGCTCCCATCGGGGAAGACCGGGGAGGCCCGCCTCGGCGACGGTCTGGTCGCCGAGACGTCCGCCCTCGCCGGAGCGGCGGACACGACGGTGGTCACATGCCGCAGAGACCTCCCGCCCGGCGTTGGCGGAGTCGGGATGATCCTGTCGGGCCAGGTCGCCGCACCGCCGTTCGGCGGCGCGTGCGGGCACGACGCGGTCTTCTCCAATCTCGAGGTGGTCGACGCCGTGCTGGCAGCGTTGCGCGGGCCCGCGTCCGGCTGAGATCGAGCGCCGGGGCTCCCGATCTAGGATGGAGCCCATGTGCGGCATCATCGGCTACGTGGGTCCTCGTCCCTCGCAGGACATCCTCATCTCGGGTCTGGCCCGCCTCGAGTACCGCGGCTACGACTCCGCCGGCATCGCCGTCATCGACGGCGAGGGCGGCCTGGGAACACGCAAGCGCGCGGGCAAGCTGCAGGTGCTGCGCGACGACCTGGCCGCGCACCCGCTGGCAGACGGCACGACGGGAATCGGTCACACCCGGTGGGCCACGCACGGCGGCCCGACCGACGCGAACGCGCACCCGCACCTGGCCGACGACGACAAGCTCGCGGTCATCCACAACGGCATCATCGAGAACTTCTCCGAGCTGAAGTCCGAGCTCGTCGCCGAGGGATACACCTTCCGCAGCGAGACCGACACCGAGGTCGCCGCTGTGCTGCTGGGCCGCGAGTACCGGGCATCCGGCGATCTGGTCGAGGCGTTCCGCGCGACGGTGTCGCGCCTGGAGGGGGCATTCACGCTCCTGGCCCTGCACCGCGACCAGCCCGGTCTCGTCGTGGGCGCCCGCCGCAACTCGCCGCTGGTGATCGGCCTCGGCGACGGCGAGAACTTCCTCGGCTCCGACGTCGCCGCCTTCGTCGAGCACACGCGCCACGCGCTCGCGATCGGCCAGGACGAGATCGTCGCGATCACCCCGCAGGAGGTCACGGTCACCGACTTCTCCGGTGCCGCCGTCGACGTCGAGCCGTTCGAGGTCGTATGGGATGCCGCTGCTGCGGACAAGGGCGGCTGGTCGTCGTTCATGGCCAAGGAGGTCTCGGAGGAGCCCGAGGCCGTGGCCAACACCATCCGCGGGCGCGTGCACGACGGTCTCGTGCAGATCCCCGAACTCGACGGCCTCGACGAGCTGTTCACGGACATCGATCGCGTCATCGTCATCGCGTGCGGCACCGCCGCGTACGCCGGCATGGTCGGCAAGTACGCCCTCGAGCAGTGGGCGCGCGTTCCCGTCGACGTCGAGCTCGCCCACGAGTTCCGCTACCGCGATCCCGTCATCGGCCCGCGGACACTCGTCGTCTCCATCAGCCAGTCCGGCGAGACGATGGACACGCTCATGGCCGTCAAGTACGCCCGTGAAGCCGGCGCGAAGACGCTGTCGATCTGCAACACCCAGGGCGCGACGATCCCGCGCGAGTCCGATGCCATCGTCTACACCCACGCCGGCCCCGAGGTCGCCGTCGCGTCCACGAAGGCGTTCGTCGCGCAGATCACCGCGCTCTACCTGCTGGCCCTGCACGTCGGCCGCGTGCGCGGTGCCCTGTCCGACGAGGCGATCGCCCGGCAGGTCGCCCAGCTCGAGGCCGTGCCGGAGAAGATCGCCCGGGTCCTGGCAGGTGAGCAGGAGCACATCGAGCAGTTCGCCCACTGGATGGCCGACACCCGCTCGGTGATCTTCCTCGGCCGTCACGTCGGCTACCCGATCGCGCTCGAGGGCGCGCTCAAGCTCAAGGAGATCTCCTACATCCACGCCGAGGGCTTCGCCGCCGGAGAGCTCAAGCACGGCCCGATCGCCCTCATCGAGCCCGGTCAGCCGGTGTTCGTCATGGTGCCCTCGCCGACGAGCTCGCCCCTGCTGCACGCGAAGGTCGTGTCCAACATCCAGGAGATCCGTGCCCGCGGCGCGCGCATCATCGCGGTCGCCGAAGAGGGGGATGCCGCCGTCCTCCCGTTCGCCGACGAGGTGCTGCGCATCCCGCTCGCCGAGCCGCTGTTCGAGCCGCTTCTCGCGGTGGTTCCGCTGCACATCTTCGCCATGGGCCTGGCCACCGCCAAGGGCCTCGACGTCGACCAGCCGCGCAACCTCGCCAAGTCGGTCACCGTCGAGTGAGTCCGTCGGGCTGGAAGGGGATGCCGTGATCGTCGGCATCGGCGTCGACCTGGTCGACGTCCCGCGCTTCGAGCGTTCGCTCGAACGCACCCCTCGCCTGCTCGACAGGCTCTTCTCGCCCGCCGAGCGCGCCCTCAAGCCCCGGTCTCTCGCTGCCCGGTACGCCGCGAAGGAGGCGCTCATCAAGGCCCTCGGCGGCTCGGAGGGCGTGCACTGGGTCGACATCGAGGTGGCGTCGGAGTCTTCGGGGCGTCCGGTCTTCGCCCTCACCGGTGAGACGGCCGCCACGGTGGCCGCACGGGGCGTGACGGCGGTGCACCTGTCGCTCTCGCACGATGCGAACCTCGCCACCGCCTACGTGATCGCCGAGGCCGCATCGTGACCGTACGCCCGCTGCGCGAAGCCCTCATCGACGTCGAGGCGATCGAGCACAACGTCCGTCATCTGCGGCGTCTCGTCCAGACCGAGATCATCGCCGTCGTGAAAGCCGACGGTTACGGGCACGGCGCCGTGCGTGCTGCGACCGCGGCCCTGTCGGGTGGCGCGACGCGACTCGGCGTGGCGGACATCGCCGAGGCCGTCGCCCTGCGCCGAGCGGGAATCACCGCCCCCATCGTCGCGTGGCTGCACGCGCCCGGCGCGGATTTCCGCGAGGCGGCCGAGCACGGCGTCGAGCTCGGGATCTCGAGCTTCGCGCAGCTGCAGGCCGCCGCGGCGGCAGCATCCGTCGGGCGCTCCGTCGGTGTGCACCTCAAGGTGGAGACCGGGCTCGGGCGCAACGGCGTCGAGCCGCGCGAGTGGCAGCGCGTCTGCGCGGAGGCGGCGAGACTCGAGCGCATCGGCCAGCTGCGCGTCATCGGCGTCTTCAGTCACCTCTCCAACACGAGCATCGAGGACGACCGCGCCGCGCTCGCCCGATTCCACGACGCTCTCGCTGAGGCGAGCGCGGCGGGGGTGCATCCGCCGCTGCGCCACATCGCCGCGTCGAACGCGGCGATCGCGCTGCCCGAGACGCGGCTGAACTGCGTCCGCCTGGGGCTCGCGATCTACGGACTCTCTCCGCTTCCGGGACGCTCCTCGGCAGACCTCGGGCTGCTGCCGGCGATGACCCTGCGCACCTCGGTCGCCGCGGTGCGACGCGTGCCGGCCGGCCAAGGCGTGTCGTACGGCTACACGCACCGCACCGCGTCCGAGACGACGCTCGCCCTGGTCCCGCTCGGCTATGCCGACGGCGTGCCCCGGCAGGCCTCCGGCCGCGGGCCGGTGGTCATCGGCGGCCGGCGGTTCACGGTCTCGGGCCGGATCGCGATGGACCAGTTCGTCGTCGACGTCGGTGACGCCGACGTCTCGATCGGCGACGAGGTCGTGCTCTTCGGCGACCCCACGCTGGGTTTTCCCGCCGCCGCCGACTGGGGCGATGCCGCGGACACGATCGATTACGAGATCGTCACCCGTATCGGCCCGCGGGTGCACCGCACGGCGGTATCGTCCGAGATGACGGGAGGCCTGCGATGAGCGGAATGGACGACTACCTCGGCGAACGCGAGGTGACCTCGGCCGACGAGATGGAGGCCTGGGGGAGGGAGATCGGATCGCGGCTCCGCGCCGGCGAGCTCGTCGTCCTCACCGGGCCTCTCGGGGCTGGCAAGACGACGCTGACCCGGGGGATCGGCGCCGGCCTCGGCGTCCGCGGACCGATCCAGAGTCCGACCTTCGTCATCGCACGCACCCACCCCTCGCTCGTCGACGGTCCGCCGCTGATCCATGTCGACGCCTACCGCCTGGGGTCCCCGGCGGAGCTGTCGGACCTCGATCTCGACCTGGACGCCAGTGTCACGATCGTCGAGTGGGGACACGGCATGGTCGACGGTCTTCGCGACAGCTGGTGGGAGATCGAGCTCGAGCGGGGCTGGAGCGGCACCGGGCTCGACAACGCCTGCGGCACGAGCGGCCCGGCGGCAGCGGAGATGGCCGACGCGGCCCCGCGCCTCGTGACGGTCACGCGGCGCCCCTGAGCGCGAGGCCGCACGGCCCGGGCTACCCTGGGTGACGTGATTCTGGGCATCGACACCTCGATCGGCACGGCCGTCGCGATCGTCGACCCCGCGGGCCGTGTCCGCGCCGAGGTCGTCAGCCGCGACCCCCGCGGTCACGCCGAGGTCATCGGCGATCTGCTCGTGCGCGTCTTCCACGAAGCGGGGGTCGACCCCGTCGAGATCACGGCCGTCGCCGCGGGCATGGGGCCGGGTCCGTTCACGGGACTGCGGGTCGGGATCGCGGCCGCACGGGCGTTCGCCCTCGGGCGCGGCGTCCCCCTGATCGCGGTCGCGAGCCACGATGCTGCGGCGCGCGCACACGTCGATCCCGCGTACGCCACCGCCGGCGCGGCTCCCGTCGAGGGCGAGCCGGTCGCGATCGTGACCGATGCCCGCCGTCGCGAGGTCGCCGTCTCGATCTATCGCGTCGAACGGGGGATGCCGGTGCGCCTCACCGACGCGCATCTCGTGCCGCGCGCGTCGACCGAGCCCCTCGCCCTGTTCGGAGCTCCCGCCTCGGAGCTGCCGGAGACGACATCCATCAGTGCCGCAGCCCTCGCCCGGATCGCGGCCGAACGACTGTCGGCGGGCGCCGCCGACGCGTCGGCCGCCGAGCCCCTGTACCTCCGCGCCCCGGACGTGACGGTGCCGGCCGGACCGAAGAAGGTGGGCACGTGAGCCTGCGGACCGCGACCGGTGACGACCTCGACGCGATCATGGCGCTCGAGCAGGCGTCGTTCCCCACCGATGCGTGGAGCCGCACCGCCATGTCCGCAGAGCTCGCCTCGCCGCACGGGCGCTACCTCGTCGACGTCGAGGACGATCGCGTCGTCGGTTACGGCGGTGTCCGGTCGGTGCGGGGCGCGGATGACGCCGACATCCAGACCATCGCCCTCGAACCGTCCCGGCGCGGCACCGGTCGCGGCCGAACCCTGCTGCGGGCGCTCATCGCCGAAGCCCGCGACCGCGGCGCTCGCGAGCTCTTCCTCGAGGTGCGCGCCGACAACCCCGTCGCCCAGGCCCTCTACGTCTCGGAGGGGTTCGTCGAGATCGCCCGCCGTCCGCGGTACTACCAGCCCGACGACGTCGACGCGATCATCATGCAGCTGAACCTCCGCGGTGAGGGAGGGACCGACCGATGACCATCGACCTGACCCGCTCCGAACCTCTCGTGCTGGGGATCGAGACCAGCTGCGACGAGACCGGCATCGGCATCGTCCGCGGGCGCACGCTGCTGTCGAACACGATCGCGAGCTCGATGGCCGAGCATGCCCGTTACGGCGGCGTCGTGCCCGAGGTCGCCGCGCGCGCCCACCTCGAGGCGCTCCAGCCGGCGATCGAGGCCGCCGTGGCCGAAGCGGGCGTCTCGCTGCAGGAGCTCGACGCGGTCGCCGTCACGAGCGGCCCAGGGCTGGCCGGCGCGCTCATGGTCGGCGTCGGGGCTGCGAAGGCCCTCGCCGTGTCGCTCGGGAAGCCGCTCTACGCGGTCAACCATCTGGTCGGTCACATCGCGGCCGACATCCTGACCGGTGACGACGTCGAGTACCCGACCGTCGCCCTCCTGGTCAGCGGCGGACACACCTCGCTCCTCCTCGTCCGCGATCTGGTCTCCGACGTCGAGATGCTCGGCGAGACGATGGATGACGCCGCCGGCGAGGCCTTCGACAAGATCGCCCGCATCCTCGGTCTGCCCTACCCCGGAGGCCCCGAGATCGACCGCGCCGCAGCCGGCGGCGACCCCGACGCCATCCGATTCCCGCGCGGACTCTCCCGAGCGTCCGACCTGGCCGCGCACCGGTACGACTTCTCCTTCTCCGGGCTGAAGACCGCCGTGGCGCGCTGGATCGAGCAGCGCGAGGCGGCGGGCGAGACCGTGCCCGTCGCCGACGTCGCGGCATCCTTCCGCGAAGCGGTCGTCGACGTCCTCGTGACCAAGGCGCTCGACGCGTGCGCGCAGCACGGCGTGCCCCGGCTGCTCCTCGGCGGCGGCGTGATCGCCAATCGCCGGCTGCGCGAGGTCGCGCTCGAACGAGCCGCCGCCGCGGGCGTCGCGGTGCGCATCCCGCCGCTGAGCCTGTGCACCGACAACGGGGCGATGATCGCTGCGCTCGCCGCCGAGCTCATCTCCTCGGGCGCCGAGCCGTCGACCCTCTCGTTCGGCGCCGACTCGACGCTTCCGGTCACCGAGATCCAGGTACGCGGGTGAGCGACGACCGTCGGCGCAGTCGGCGCCCCGCCGTGGCAGCGCCGACGGATGACGTCGCGTCGGCTCCCGAGGCCGCGAGGCTTCCGGGCGAGCACCGCGGCGGGTTCCAGCGCGAGTTCACGCAGCCGACACCGCTGCTGAGCAGCCCCGAGGTCGGCCCGCGCGCCGAGCCCGCTGCGTCGCAGCCGCGCGTCGAGTGGGCCCCGGCGCCCGAGATCCTGCCGCGGTCGGGGGCGTGGGCGCTCGCGCTGGCGATCGTGGCCCTCGTGCTGTCGCTGTTTGTCGGGTGGGCGTTCCCGCTGGGTATCGCAGCGGTCGTGATGGCGGTGCTGGCGCTGCGCCGACCGTGGGAGCGTCGCGGGGTCGCGGTGTGGGCGCTCGGCCTCGCCGCGTTGTCGATCCTCTACAGCGCGGGCTGGCTCGTCTGGGCGGCGGCTCAGGCCGGGCTGCTGGACTGAGCCCCGTCGCCGGGGCGGCCCTCACCGTCCTCGACGCGGTCGGCGAGGACGGCCACCCGGCGGTCTCCGACGCGCGTGAGGAAGAGGGTCGCCGACGCGCTCCCCGACAGGCTCAGCTTCTTGCGGAACTGCGCGGGATCGATGTCGACCCCGCGTTTCTTGATCTCCAGGATGCCGATCCCTGCGCGCTTGAGCGCGGCGTCGATCTCGCGGGTCTTCAGCGGCAGGACCTCGCGCACCCGGAACGTCGTCGCGAACGCGCTGGTACGCCCCGTGTCGGAGGTCATGTACGCCGTGCCGCCGGCGAGCATCCCCGCGTCGAGGGAGCGGGCCACGTCGCCGATCAGCCGAGCGCGGATGACGGCGCCGTCTGGCTCGTGCAGGTAGGCGCCCAGATCGCGCGGATCGACGTCCGGAGCATCATCGGCGGCGGTGAGCTCGGCGGCACGATCGCCGCGGATCACGAGGGCGGACCGCCGGACGCCCGGGCGAGCGAGAGCGCCCGACCAGAGGACGAGCTCGATCGTCGAGCCGTCCGCGCTGATCCACTGCGCCTCGCCGTCGGTGGGAAGGTCGTCGCGGTCGAACGCAGGGCCGAGCTTGATGCCCGTCGGCATCCGACCTGCGAGGTCGAAGGCCCACTCGAGCGACGGCGTGTAGTCGGATGCCGCGATGCGCCGCGTCTCGCTGTGGCCCGAGGTGCGGCGAGCGGGGTCGAGCCAGACGGCATCGACGCCGTCGAGATCGGTCTCCTCCGCCCGCCCGTGGCGCACGCGAGCGGCTGCACCGAACGGGGCGAGGTTGTAGGCGGCCAGGGCGGCCGTGATCTCGTCTGCGTCGACGGCCAGGACCTCGAGTCCGATGCCGGCGAACCCCAGGGCGTCGCCGCCGATGCCGCAGCCGAGGTCGGCGACGCGGGCGATGCCGGCATCGCGGAACCTGCCGGCGTGGCGGGCGGCGACAACGAGACGCGTAGCCTGCTCGAGGCCGGCCCGGGTGAACAGCATCCGATCGGCGAACGGACCGAACTTCGCCCGCGCGCGCTCGCGCAGCCGGGCTTGCCCGACGACGGCCGACACGAGGTCGGGGGAAAGGCCCTCGCGTCGCAGCCGCGACACGGCCGACGCGGCATCCGCCGTAGACGAGATCCGGAGGGCGTCGACCAGACGGAGTCCCTCGGGGGTCAGCAACGCGGAGAGCTCGGCGTGATCCACCACGACAGCCTACGCGGGGCGGTGCGGCCGGTTCAGGGGTGTTGGCACTCGCGTTGCGTGAGTGCCAACGTCCCCCTAGACTCGGAGTTGGCACTCTCAGGGTGAGATTGCCAACAAGTCTTGTCGAAGAAAGAGGTAGACCGTGTCGGTTTCCATCAAGCCGCTCGAGGACCGCATCGTCATCAAGCAGGTCGAGGCCGAGCAGACCACTGCGAGTGGTCTGGTCATCCCCGACACCGCCAAGGAGAAGCCCCAGGAGGGCGAGGTCGTGGCGGTCGGCCCCGGCCGCATCGATGACAACGGCAACCGTGTTCCGCTCGACGTCGCCGTCGGCGACCGCGTGATCTACAGCAAGTACGGCGGAACCGAGGTCAAGTTCGGCGCTGACGAGTTCCTCGTGCTCTCGGCCCGCGACGTCCTCGCCGTCGTCGTCCGCTGACGCAGAGCTCTTCCACGAAGGCCCGGGTGCATCGCATCCGGGCCTTCGTCATGGCAGGCGTGCGGCGGCGGATGGCAGTCCGTCGTGACCTCGCCGTGTCATGACCGTCCTATGCTTGGCTCGTGACACCCCTCGATCCCGCCCGTGAACGCTCGCTCGGCGGGATCTACGCTTTCTCGGCCTACGTGCTCTGGGGCTTCATGCCCCTCTACTTCCTCACGCTCGCCCCGATGGGGCCGTTCGAGGTCGTGTCGTGGCGCATCCTGTTCTCGCTGGTGTTCTGCGCGATCCTCCTCACGGTGCTCCGGGCCTGGGGCAAGCTGATCGCGATCCTGCGCACGCCGCGCCTGGTGCTGTGGACCATCGTGGCGGGGCTGCTCATCTACGTGAACTGGCAGGTCTTCCTCATCAGCACCCTCACGGGGCACGTGATCGAGGGGAGCCTCGGGTACTTCATTAACCCGATCGTCACGGTGCTCCTCGGCGTCCTCGTCCTGAAGGAGCGGCTGCGAGTGGCCCAGTGGGTCGCGATCGGCATCGCCGCCGTCGCGGTCGGCGTCATCGTCATCGGCTACGGGGCCTTCCCGTGGATCGCCCTGACCCTCGCCGCGAGCTTCGGCACCTACGGACTGGTCAAGAAGCAGATCGGGCCCTCGGTCGACGCCGTGAGCGGCCTGACCCTCGAGTCGCTCTGGCTGGCGCCCGTCGCGATCGTGCAGGCGATCATCGTTGCGGTCACCGGCGGGCTCGTTTTCGGCTCGGTCAGCCCCGGCCACACCGCGCTGGTGACCCTCGCCGGGATCGTCACCGCCGTGCCCCTGCTGTTCTTCGCCGCCGGCGCCCGTCGCAGCAGCCTCACGGTGATCGGCCTGCTGCAGTTCGTCGCGCCGATCCTTCAGTTCATCACGGGGGCCTGGATCCTCGGCGAGCCGATGCCTCTCGAGCGCTGGATCGGCTTCGGGCTCGTCTGGCTCGCCCTCGTCGTGCTCAGCGTCGACTCGCTGCGCGCCGCTCGTCGTCCGAAACGCGTCGACGAGGCATCCGACGTCGCCCCCGTCGTCTGACGTGGCACCGGTCCCACCCGCGTCATCGCGCGGGACGCCGCGGGCCGGAAGTAACGATCAGGTCGCGTAACAGACCGTTAACACATCGCAACATCCCTGATGCAGCGGCACCACTAGGTTTGACCCAACCTCGCGGGGCTTCGGTGCCGCGTTCCCACTCATCAAGGAGCACAATGGGCGTTCTCACCCGTTCCCGCACCGCGAAGGTCCTCGGCGGTATCGCCGTGATCGGCGCGAGTGCCCTCGTCCTCGCAGGCTGTGCCGGAGGCAGCGAACCGGCTGCATCGGGTGACGCCGAAGGGAACTCCTCGGCCGATTTCCCCATCGACTGCGAAGCGGCCGAGCCCGCGTCGTACACCCCCGAGTACACCTCGACCTCCACCGGTCCCGGCACCGACCTCACCTACACGATCGGCACGGCTCTGCCCGTGACCGGCAACCTCGCCTTCCTCGGCCCGCCCGAGATCTCGGCGACCGAGTTCGCCGCATCGGAGATCAACGCCGCGGGCAAGGGCATCACGATCGACCTCAAGCAGGGCGACTCGGGTGACACCGACAACAAGGCGTACGAGACGGAGATCCCGCGACTGCTGGGCGAAGGCGCCACGGCGATCATCGGCGCGGCGTCCTCGGGCACGTCGCTGCAGTTCATCGACCAGGTCATCGCCGCCAACGCCATCCAGTTCTCGCCGGCGAACACCTCGGCCGCCTTCACCGGCTACGAGGACAAGGGGCTCTACTGGCGCACCGCTCCCTCGGACGTCCTGCAGGGCGAGGTGCTCGGCAACCTGATCGGCGCCGACGGCAACGAGACGCTCGGCATGATCGTCCTCAACGACGCCTACGGCACCGGCCTCGCGTGCTTCACCAAGGCCGCCTTCGAGGCTGCCGGCGGCGAGGTCGTCGCGACCTCGCTCTATAACACCGGTGACACGAACTTCTCGGCCCAGGTCGAGGACGTGCTCGCAGCCGGCCCGGACGCGATCGCCCTGATCACGTTCGAAGAGGTCAAGACGATCATCCCCGAGCTGATCGGTGCCGAGGTGGCCCCCGAGCAGCTGTACCTCGTCGACGGGAACCTGGCGAACTTCGGCGACGACTTCGAAGCCGGCACCATGGCCGGCGCGAAGGGCACCTACCCCGCCGTCGACCCCGCGTCGATCGCAACCTTCCGCGACAACCTGCAGGCGTTCTGGACCGGTGCCGGCAACGCCGAGCTGCAGGACTTCACCTACGGGCCGGAGTCGTATGACGCCGTCGTGCTGCTGGCCCTCGCGGCGCTGCAGGCCGGATCGACGGCCGGCCCCGACGTCGCCGCGAACCTGCAGGCGGTCTCCGGCGGCTCGGGCGAAGGCACGAAGTGCACGACCTTCGCGGAGTGCGCCGACCTGATCATCGCCGGTGAGGCCGCGGACTACGACGGTGTCTCGGGCCCGATCACCTTCAACGAGGTGGGCGACCCGACGGAGGCATCCATCGGCGTCTTCGAGTACGGCGACGACAACAACTACGAGTTCGTCCGCGTCGGCTGATCCCCGCGCACGAGGGCCCCGGTCTCCTGGCCGGGGCCCTTCGTCGTGCGCGCCGTGGGGCGGGCTCGGGGTGTGGGTTGGCAGTTGGTGCCCGCTCCTGGCGCGTGTGTGGGCGCGAGCTGCCAGGTGAGCGCTGTGTGGGCTCGCGCTCGCGCGTGGGTTCGCAGTTGGTGCCCGCTCCTGGCGCGTGTGTGGGCGCGAGCTGCCAGGTGAAGCGCGGGGTCAGTTCGGGGGAGACCACCCGCGGCGCCGAAGGGCACCGCGCACGAGCGCCACCGCCGCGGAGCCGGTGGGGCGGATGTGCGCGGACGTGAGCCTCACCACCTCGAAGCCGAGAGCGACGTAGGCGGTGTGCTTCTCGATGTCGCGCGCCCACTGGCTCCGCGATGTGCGATGGTGGTCGCCCTCGACCTCGGCGATGACGCGGTACTCGGGCCAGACGGCATCCGCGATCCCCGCCAGCCGCCCCGAGCCATCGCGGATCTCCTGGTCGAGCAGCGGCTCGGGCAGCCCCGCCCCGACGACGGCGAGCCGGAAGTCGGTCTCCAGCGGAGACATCGCCCCCTCGCGGACCAGGCTCAACGCTTCGACGAGCTTCGCGGAACCGACGCGCCTCCCGAAGGCGACCGCCTCGGCGAGCTCATCCACCGTGCACAGCCGCGCCTCGGGGCGGCGCCGGCCACGATCGCCGCGCGGCACCCGCACGAGCGCGTCGCCGATCCGCACCAGCTCGCGGACGCCGGCGTCCCGCCCGAGCATTGCCCACGTCGACGCCGGTGACGACAGCCGCAGGCCCCCGAGAGTCCTCACCTCGACGTGCGTCGGCGCGAGCTGACGTCCGCGGATGCCGCGCCGCCGCGGCGCGCGTTCCGGCGCGACGACCCCGACCTCGAGCTCACCGGAGGGCAGAGCACCCGTTCCCCACAGCACCGCGGCTGTGCGCCCGCAGTAGAAGGCGTGTCCGCTCATGATCTGGGCATACGCCCGCGCGCGGTCGAGCACCCGCTGCCGCGCAGCGTGATCCTCGGCGAGCGGGCCGGTCGCCGCGGCCTCCCCGGCTCCCGCTCTCCGGCGCACCCCGCGGAACGGGATGTCGTGATCCAGGGCACGCAGACGCTTGAGCGATACGCCCGCGGCCGACGCATCGGCGCACGAGAACGCTTCGCCGAGGGCGTCAGGCAGAGGTTCCGGGAGTCGCGGCATCCCCCCGATTCTCCCGGTGTAGTCCGCCCCGCGGGGCTCAACGCCCACGCCTTGTGCGTCGCCCGCGCGCATCTCTCGCGGGGGAGGAATCGCCCCCAACCAGGCGAAGCGGGCTCAGGTCCCCAGCGTGCCGAGGTACAAGCCGATGACCTTGGGGTCGTTGAGCAGCTCACGGCCGGTGCCCGTGTAGGCGTCGCGGCCCTGGTCGAGGACGTAGCCTCGGTCGCAGATCTGCAGGCAGCGTCGGGCGTTCTGCTCGACCATGATCGTCGTCACGCCCGCCTTGTTGATCTCCGACACCCGCAGGAAAGCCTCGTCCTGGCGCGACGGCGACAGGCCCGCGGAGGGCTCGTCGAGCAGCAGCACGTAGGGATCCATCATCAGCGCGCGCCCCATCGCGACCATCTGGCGCTCGCCGCCCGACAGCGATCCGGCCCGCTGCTGCAGGCGCTTGGCGAGGTCGGGGAAGATGGATGTCACGAAGTCGGTGCGCTCCGCGACGACCTTCGGTCGCTGATACGCCCCCATCTGCAGGTTCTCCGCGATCGTCAGGCTCGGGAAGACGTTGTTCGTCTGCGGCACGAAGCCGACGCCCTTCGACACGAGCTTGTTGGCACGCAGCCCGGTGATCTCCTCGCCGTTCAGCTTCACCGAGCCGGAGCGCACCTTCACCTGCCCGAAGATGGCCTTGAGCATCGTGGACTTGCCGGCGCCGTTGGGGCCGATGATCCCGACGAGCTCGCCGGGAGCCGCGGTGAGGTTCGCGCCGTTGAGGATGTTCACCCCGGGCAGATAGCCAGCGTGCACATCCGACAGCTCGACGACGTTCTCGGTCACTTGCGGTCCCCATCCTTCTCGGCATCCACGGCGCCTGCCGCATCCGTCGTGCCCGCGGCATCCGTCGTCGGCGCCTCGTCGATCGCCTGGTCGAGCTCGTGAACCGTCTCGACGAGCTCTTCCGCCTCGGGCGGCAGTTCGCCGGCGTGCCGGCCCGTCACGACGCCGAGGTCGACGTCCTGGTGTGCGCCGAGGTAGGCGTCGATCACCGCGGGGTTCTGCATCACGGTGTCGGGCGGGCCCTCGGCGACCACGCGTCCTTCGGCCATCACGACGACCCAGTCGGCGATGTGACGCACCATGTGCATGTCGTGCTCGACGAACACGACGGTCATGCCGAGGTCCTTCAGGTCGAGGATGTGGTCGAGCAGCGACTGCGTCAACGCGGGGTTCACGCCGGCCATCGGCTCATCCAGCATGACGAGCACGGGGTCGCTCATGAGAGCGCGGGCCATCTCGAGGAGCTTGCGCTGTCCGCCCGAGAGCGACGCGGCGAAGTCCTTCTCCTTGGCGTCGAGCTTGAAGCGGGCGAGCAGGCCGCGCGCCTTCTCCTCGATCTCGGCCTCCTGCTTGCGCCAGAGGAAGGGCAGGATGCCGGCGAGGATCCCCTCGCCCTTCTGCTTCGGAGCGCCGAGCTTCATGTTCTCGAGCACCGTGAGCAGGCCGAGCGACTTCGTCAGCTGGAACGTGCGCACCTGACCCATGCGAGCGGCCTTGAAGGCGGGGATGCCGGCGAGGTTGGTCCCATCGAACGACCACGACCCCGCGTTGGGCTTGTCGAAGCCGGTCAGCAGGTTGAACAGGGTCGTCTTGCCGGCGCCGTTCGGGCCGATGAGGGCCGTGATCGCGCCGCGCGGGATCTCGAGGTGCTCGACGTCGACGGCGGTCAGGCCGCCGAAGACGCGCTTGACGCCGTCGGCGACGATGATCGGGTCGTTCTTCGCGACGCCGGGGCGGACCTCGCCGCTGCCATCGTCTTTGTGCAGGCCGGTCGCCTTGGGGCGCGGCGTCGGGGGTACGACATCAGCGGACAAAGGTCAGCTCCTTCTTGCTTCCGAGGATGCCCTGCGGGCGGAAGATCACCAGCAGCATGAGCGCGACGCCGACCAGCACGAACACGAGCATCTGGCTCTGCTCGGTGGTCAGGAACGGCAGCCAGCCGATGTTGACGAGGGCCGGCAGCAGGTTCGACAGGAACGCGCGCACCACCCAGAACAGCACGGCGCCGAGCACGGGGCCGAAGATGGTGGCCGCGCCGCCGAGCAGCAGCGCCGTCCAGACGTAGAACGTCTGCGAGGTGACGTAGACGTTCGGGTTGACGTTGGTGCCCATGGCGGTGACGATGCCGCCGGCCGCGATGATGACACCGCCGACGATGAGCGCCTGCATCTTGAAGGCGAAGACGTTCTTGCCGAGCGAGCGCACGGCGTCCTCGTCCTCGCGGATGCCGCGGATGACGCGCCCCCAGGGGCTGCTCATGAGCAGCCAGACGAGGGCGACGACGATCGCGATCGTGATCAATCCGACGATGATGACCCACCACTGGTCGGACTGGTACGTCCACGGCCCGAAGCCCCACCGTCCGGGCGGAAGCGGGTTGCTGGCGCGGAACCCGGCCTGGAAGCCCGAGAGGCCGTCGGCCGATCCCGTCTGGTTGCGGAACGCCGACGTGAGGAAGAGCAGGCGCAGCACCTCGGCGGCCGCGATCGTCACGATGGCGAGGTAATCGCCGCGCAGCCGCAGGGTCGGGATGCCCATCACGAGCGCGAAGACCACGGCGGCGATGAGACCGATGAGCGCCGCCACCGGCCAGGCGAGCCCGAAGGTGAGGATCGAGATCGCGAACCCGTAGGCGCCGATCGCCATGAAGCCCGCGACGCCCATGTTGAGCAGGCCCGCGAAGCCGAAGTGAACCGACAGGCCGATGGCGGCGAGGATGTACCCGAGGGTCGCCGGGGCGAGGATCTGCGCCGCGGTGTTGCTGAGGATCTGAAGGAAGTTCACGATGCCTATCCGATTCGCTCTCGGCGCCCGAGGAGACCCTGCGGGCGGAACAGCAGGATGACGATCAGCACGACCAGCGCGCCGACGTACTTGAGGTCGGAGGGGATCCACAGCGTCGAGACCTCGACGAGGAGCCCCACGATGATGGCGCCCACGAGCGCACCGAACGCGGTTCCGAGGCCGCCGAGCGTGACGGCGGCGAAGATGAGCAGCAGGATGCTGGTGCCCATGTCCCACTTGATGCCCGGACGGAAGTAGGCCCACAGCACACCCGACAGGCCGGCGAGCGCCGCGGCGACGACCCACACGACCCGGACCACCGCATCGACGTCGATGCCGCTGGCGGCGGCGAGCGAGGGGTTGTCCGACACGGCCCGCGTGGCGCGGCCGATGCGCGTGCGCATGAGCCACCACGCGAAGCCGGCGATGACCACGAGCGAGACGCCCATGCTGATCACGTCGGTGAGGGTGAGGCGGATGGGGCCGAGCCCGGGGATGACCGAGGTCGAGCCGCCGGGGAGCTGGGCCGTCCCGCCGCCGACGAACATCTGGAAGATGTAGCGCAGCGCGAGCGAGAGACCGATCGAGACGATCATGAGCTGCACGGTGCCGAGGCCGCGGCGTCGCAGCGGCCGCCAGAGGCCGGCATCCATCGTCAGGCCGAACAGCGCCGAGACGGCGACCGCCAACGGGATCGCGATCCAGATCGGCAGGCTGAACCCGGCCGAGAAGAGCAGCGCGGCGAGCGCTCCGAAGGTGACCATCTCGCCGTGCGCGAAGTTCGACAGGCCCGTCGTGCCGAACACGAGCGAGAGGCCGATCGCGGCGAGGGCCAGCATGAGGCCGAAGTTCAGGCCGTTGACGGCGCGGGAGAGCAGCTGGTCGACGAAGCTCGTCGTCTGCCGCTCGGCCGCCTCGAGCGTGAAGTTGCGCGTGATCGTGCTGGTCGCGCCGAACTCCACCTCGAGCGTCGACTCGAAGCCCTCCGGGACGGTCACCCCCGAGGGGAGGCTGTCCTCGACGAGTTCGACGGTGTACGCGACATCCTTCGTCGGAACGCCGATCGAGAAGCTGCCTCTCTTGTTCGTCTCGCCTTCGGCTTCGAAGTCGCCGCCGGTCACGACGATGGTGGCACCCTCGACGGGTTCACCACCGGTGCGGACGTTGCCCGCGATCGTGAAGGGCAACGACTCGACGTCGTCTCCTGCGGCCATGGCGGGGGAGGCGATGCCCAGGAACGCCACGACGGCCAGGAGGCCGGCGATCAACGTCGAGAACATGCGCCTCGGGCGACGAGCAGCGCGCGTCATCGAAGTGATCGCCACTGGCACCTCCTGAGATAAGTGGACGAACGCCGAGAGGTACCGGTTCTGCTGGTGGCTTCGGCGACACCTGAACGTATGCGCTGATTGTTGCTTGCGTGTTTCCGGTGCGCAACAACGAATGCGGTGTGTCGTTTCGCGGATCTCGGGCGAGGGAATGCCGCGCGGCGCCGGGCGCTTAGAATCGTTGAGACTTCCAAGGAGTGCGCATGAGCGACTACAACGACCCGTTCGGATTCGTCGGCCTCACCTACGACGATGTCCTGCTCCTGCCGGGGCACACCGACGTCATCCCGTCCGAGGCCGATACGTCGTCGCGCGTGACGCGGCGCATCACCGTGGCCACCCCGCTGCTGTCGGCCGCGATGGACACCGTCACCGAGGCGCGCCTCGCGATCGCGATCGCGCGTGAGGGCGGCATCGGCATCATCCACCGCAACCTCTCCATCGAGGAGCAGGCGGCGATGGTCGACCGGGTCAAGCGCAGCGAGTCGGGCATGATCACCGACCCGATCACGACGACCCCCGACGCGACGATCGAAGAGGTCGACGCGCTCTGCGGGCAGTACCGCATCTCGGGCCTGCCGGTCGTCGACGACGAGGGGCACCTGCTCGGCATCGTCACGAACCGCGACATGCGCTTCGTCTCGGGCTTCGAGCGGCAGACCACCAAGGTGCGCGACGTCATGACGAGCGAGAACCTCGTCACCGGTCGCGTCGGCATCGGGGCCAACGAGGTCATCGCACTCTTCGCCCACCACCGCGTCGAGAAGCTCCCCCTCCTCGACGAGGAGGGCAAGCTCGCCGGTCTCATCACGATCAAGGACTTCGACAAGAGCGAGAAGTACCCCCTCGCGACGAAGGACGACCAGGGGCGCCTGCGCGTCGGCGCGGCCATCGGCTTCTTCGGCGACGCGTGGCAGCGGGCCGAGGCTCTCCGCGACGCCGGCGTCGACGTGATCGTCGTCGACACCGCGAACGGGCAGTCCGCGGGCGTCATCGACATGGTCAAGCGCCTGAAGGCGGATGCATCCTTCGAGCACATCGACGTCATCGGCGGCAACGTCGCGACCCGCGAGGGTGCGCAGGCGCTCATCGACGCGGGTGTGGATGCCGTCAAGGTCGGCGTCGGTCCGGGCTCGATCTGCACCACGCGCGTCGTCGCGGGTGTCGGCGTGCCCCAGGTCACCGCGATCTACGAAGCGTCGCTGGCCGCGCGCGAAGCCGGCATCCCGATCATCGCCGACGGCGGTCTGCAGTACTCGGGTGACATCGCCAAGGCCCTCGTCGCCGGCGCCGACTCGGTCATGCTCGGGTCGCTGCTCGCCGGAACCGACGAGTCGCCGGGCGAGATCGTCTTCCAGGGCGGCAAGCAGTTCAAGCAGTACCGCGGCATGGGGTCGCTCGGCGCGCTGCAGACCCGCGGCAAGAAGACCTCGTACTCGAAGGACCGGTACTTCCAGGCCGACGTCCCGAGCGACGACAAGCTCATCCCCGAGGGCATCGAGGGTCAGGTCGCCTACCGCGGCCCCGTGTCGGCCGTGGCCTACCAGCTCATCGGCGGCCTGCGTCAGTCGATGTTCTACGTGGGCGCGCGCACCGTCGAAGAGCTGAAGGCTCGCGGCAAGTTCGTGCGCATCACCTCGGCCGGGCTCAAGGAGTCGCACCCCCACGACGTCCAGATCGTGGTGGAGGCCCCGAACTACAAGCGCTGATCCGCGCGCGCCCGCGCGCGAAGCTCGGAGATTCTGACGAAGGTCGGATCGATCGCTCCAGATCGTCCGACCTTCGTCGCATTCTCCGAAGCGCGACCGGTATGGGTCCTCCTCCCCAGGGCGAGAGGGCTGAGGGGTTTCCCCAGAACCGGGGAGGGATGCCGCGGGGCCGCGGCGCCGCACAAGGATGACGGGATGCCTCGCCGTTCCACAGCATCCGATGTCACCCGGTGGGTCGAGGGCGCCGGTGGCATCGCGCACCGCAGTGAGGTGCTCGCCGCGGGGTTCTCCGTGCGGTTGATCCGCGACGCGGTCGCTTCGGGCGGCTTGCGGATGGTTCGCCGCGCCTGGTGCGTTTCTGCAGGGGTACCGGGAGACCTCCGTGCGGCGGCATCCGCCGGCGGAAGACTGACCTGCGTCTCGCTCGCGCGGCGGCGCGGGTGGTGGCTGCCCGACGATATCTCGTCGAAGCATCACGTGCACCTCTTGCCGCACGCGTCGTCCACGGGGATCGACGCCGACATCATGGTGCATTGGACCCGCCCGCTCTGCCCGGTGGCGCGGACTGATCTGCAAGCCGGCATCGAGGATGCGCTTGGCCACATCGCCCAGTGCCTGCCGCGGGAGGACGCGCTCGTGGTGTGGGAATCGGCCGCCCGCACCGAGGCCCTCGCGCCCGAGACCCTCCGGGCTGTGCCGTGGCCGGCGGTCGCGGCGCGCGATCTCGCCGGCGCGGTCACGGGGCTGTCTGACTCCGGCCTCGAAACCTTGGTCTTCGCGCCGCTGCGTGCACGCGGGATCTCTGTCGTGCAGCAGGCGAAGGTCGCCGGTCGATTCGTCGACGGCCTCATTGGCGAGGCGCTGGTCGTTCAGGTCGACGGATTCGCGTTCCACGCCTCGAGTGCGCAGCGCACCGCAGACGTCGCCCACGACACCGAGCTGCGGCTGCGCGGCTACACGGTGCTGCGCTTCACCTACCGGCAGGCCGTGCATGAGCGGGCCGCCGTCCAGCGCACCCTCCAGCGTGCCCTCGCCCAACGGCTCCACCTGCGGCAGTAAGTGGGCTTGCGCAGGGACCGCCCGTGAACTTCGGACAGTTTCGTCGGTATCGGAGCGATCGAGCCGATCGGTCCGAGTTTCGCGTCATTCTCCGAACTTCGCGCAGCCCGCCGGACCCGGACTCACCCCGCCGGCAGCCGGAAGGGCGCGGCTGCGCGCGCCGTCGCATCCAGCGCGAGGTCGGCCAGAGTGGCGCCGACACCGGGCGCGAACTTGAAGCCGTGGCCCGAGAATCCCGCGCCCACCACCACCGAGCCGACGCGATCCAGCACGAAGGCGCTGTCGTCGGTCGAGGTGTAGGTGCACGACAGGTGCACGGCGGATTCGGGGTCGAGCCCCGGCATCCATTCCCGCACGTACTCGACGAGCGTCTCGTGGTGCGTCACCCGGTGCGGGCGCGCATCGGGATCGACGACGTCCCCGACGCGGTGGAACCCGACCTTGACCCCTTCGTCCGGCGTCGGCATCCCGTACACCGGCGCCGGGTAGCGCGCGGGGTCGAGCCGATGGTTGAACGAGGGCCAGGGACCGGTCGTCGAAGCGAAATGCGCCGGGGTCTCCTCCGTGACCGTGAGGCGGGGCAAGCGGATGCCGGGCAGCAGGCCCTCGGTCCAAGCGCCGACCGTCGCGACGACGACATCCGCGTCGACCTCGCCGCCGCTCGCCAGCCGCACCCGCGCGCCGCGCTCGCCGAGATCCTCGATGCCGGCGACAGGCGCGCCCCAGCGCACTTCGCCGCCGCCGCCCTGCACGCGGCGCTCCAGCTCGAGCATCGCCGCCGACGCCCGCGCCACGCCGGCGTCCGACGAGTACAGGACGTCGGTCTCGAATCGCATCCCCGGCCACCGCGCGCCCGCCTCCACAGCAGACAGCATCTCCGCGGGGATGCCGCGCGCGCCGAGGCTCCGCGCGATCGTCTCAAGCCCGTCGCCGTCGTCGGCGCCGCCGCCGAGGTCGCTGCCGACGCCGTGCGTCACCAGCCCGTGCCGTCGCAGCAGCGGCTCCCCGTCGACCTCGCCGAGAGCGTCCCACCCGTCGCGGGCCCGCTGCAGCAGATCGAGGTAGTGCGCGTCGGCGTAGGCGTTGTTGAAGTTGCGGGTCGCGCCGTGCGACGCGCCGTGGGTGTGCCCCCGCCCGAAGCGCTCGAGGACGAGGGGGCGCTCACCCCGGCGGACGAGGGCCCACGCGGTGGCGAGGCCCATGATGCCCGCGCCGACGATCACGATGCGTGTCATGCCGCCAGCATCCCACTCGCCGCGGTCCGGGCGCGCGCACGAGCGCGCCCCGGCGTGCGATAGCCTGGTCGGCTCCGCAGTGGAGCGGAAAGGCCCGGTCCACGATGGGATCGCTCGACATACAGGGTGTCTCGTACACCCTCCCCGACGGCAGGCCGCTGCTCGACGAGGTCACGTTCCGCGTCGGCGCGGGTTCGACGACCGCGCTGATCGGGCAGAACGGCGCGGGAAAGACGACGCTGCTGCGCATCATCCGAGGGGATGCCGCGGCCCACGGCGGTGTCGTCCAGATCGACGGCGGCCTCGGGGTCATGGACCAGTTCGTGGGGCACGGCGGCGCCGGTGAGACCGTCCACGACCTGCTGATCTCGGTCGCGCCCGATCGTGTCCGTCGTGCGGCCCGTGAGCTGGACGACGCCGAGAACGCCGTCATCGCGTCCGACGAGCTCGACACCCAGATGCGCTACGCCGCCGCGATCGCCGACTACGCCGACGCGGGCGGCTACGAGTACGAGACGGTGTGGGACACCTGCACGACGGCGGCCCTCGGTGTGCCGTTCGAGCGGGCGCGCTACCGCGAGCTGACGACGCTCTCGGGCGGCGAGCAGAAGCGGCTCGCTCTCGAGGCACTGCTCCGCGGGCCCGACGAGGTGCTGCTCCTCGACGAGCCCGACAACTATCTCGACGTCCCGGGCAAGCGCTGGCTCGAGGACCGCCTGCGCGAGACGGCGAAGACGGTTCTGCTCGTTTCGCACGACCGCGAGCTGCTCGCCCGTGCCGCCGACCGCATCGTCACTCTCGAGGCCGGGGGAGCGGGCAGCACCGCCTGGGTCCACGGCGGGAGCTTCGAGACCTATCACCGCGCCCGCGACGACCGGATGGCCCGGCTCGACGAGCTGCGCCGCCGGTGGGACGAGGAGCACGCGAAGCTGAAGAGATTCGTCGCCGATATGAAGGCGAAGGCCGCGGCCAGCGACGAGTTCGCGTCGCGATACCGCGCGGCGCAGACGCGGCTGCGCCGGTTCGAGGAGGCCGGGCCGCCCGAGGAGCGGCCGGCCGAGCAGAACCTCGAGCTGCGCCTGCGCGGCTCGCGCACCGGCAAGCGCGCGGTCGTCGCCGACGGGCTGGAACTCGTCGGCCTCATGCGGCCGTTCGACCTGGAGGTCTGGTTCGGCGACCGTGTCGCGGTGCTGGGCTCCAACGGCTCGGGCAAGTCGCACTTCCTGCGTCTCCTCGCCGCGGGCGGCACGGAGCCCGACGCCCTGCTCGGACACGTCACCGCCGTCGGCTCCGCCCTCGAGCCGGTCGAGCACGCGGGGACCGTGACGCTCGGCGCGCGGGTCGTCCCGGGCTGGTTCGCCCAGACCCACCGGCATCCGGAGTTCACCGGCCGCACGCTGCTCGAGATCCTGCATCGGGGCGACGATCGCCGAGCCGGGATGCCGCGGGATGCCGCGAGCTCGGCGCTCGACCGCTATGGGCTCGTCCGCCAGGCGGAGCAGAGCTTCGACAGCCTGTCGGGTGGTCAGCAGGCGCGGTTCCAGGTGCTGCTGCTCGAGCTGTCGGGTGCGACGCTGCTGCTGCTCGACGAGCCCACCGACAACCTCGACCTCACGTCGGCCGAGGCGCTCGAGCTCGCGCTCACCGCTTTCGAGGGCACGGTGCTCGCGGTGACCCACGACCGTTGGTTCGCTCGTTCGTTCGACCGCTTCGTCGTCTTCGGCGGCGACGGACGCGTCTACGAGTCGAATGAGCCCGTCTGGGACGAGCAGCGGGTCGCGCGCGCCCGTTGAGCGGACGGCCGGTCCGGCGGTCGTGTCCGGACCGGCCGGTAGGCTGGAGGAGTGACCATGGAGATCGAGCTCGGCCGCGCCAAGCGCGCCCGTCGGGCCTACGCGTTCGACGACATCGCTGTGGTGCCCTCGCGGCGCACCCGCAACACCGAGGACGTGTCGACCGCGTGGTCGATCGACGCCTTCCAGTTCTCGATCCCGGTGCTCGGCGCCCCGATGGACTCGGTCATGAGCCCTCGGACGGCCATCATGCTCGGTCAGCTCGGCGGACTCGGCGTGCTCGATCTCGAAGGGCTCTGGACGCGGTACGACGACCCCGAGCCGCTGCTCGCCGAGATCGCGGGGCTGCCCGACGCGTCGGCGACCCGACGCATGCAAGAGCTCTACGCCGAGCCGATCAAGCCCGAGCTCGTGCGCGACCGTCTGGCCGAGATCCGCGCGGCCGGCGTCACCGTCGCCGGCTCGCTGACCCCGCAGCGCACGCAAGAGCTGTACGAGACCGTCGTCGCCGCCGGCGTCGACCTGTTCGTCATCCGCGGCACCACGGTGTCGGCCGAGCACGTCTCGAGCGTCGACGAGCCGCTGAACCTCAAGAAGTTCATCTACGACCTCGACGTCCCGGTGATCGTCGGCGGCGCCGCGACCTACACCGCGGCCCTGCACCTCATGCGCACCGGTGCCGCGGGCGTGCTCGTGGGCTTCGGCGGCGGTGCCGCCTCGACCACGCGCGCGACGCTGGGCCTCCACGCTCCCATGGCCACGGCGGTCGCCGATGTCGCCGGGGCCCGCCGTGACTACCTCGACGAGTCGGGCGGACGGTACGTCCACGTCATCGCCGACGGCGGCGTCGGCACGTCCGGCGACATCGTGAAGGCGCTCGCCATGGGCGCCGACGCGGTCATGCTCGGCGTCGCCCTGGCGCGCGCGACGGATGCCCCCGGCCAGGGGTTCCACTGGGGACCCGAGGCCCACCACGCTCAGCTCCCGCGCGGCCGCCGCGTCGCCGTCGAGCAGGTCGGCTCGCTCGAAGAGGTGCTCTACGGCCCGGCACCGGTGGCCGACGGCACCGCGAACCTCATCGGCGCGCTGAAGAAGTCGATGGCGACGACCGGCTACTCCGATCTGAAGGAGTTCCAGCGCGTGGAGGTCGTGGTGGCGCCGTACAGCGTGCGGTGACATGAGCTCGACCGACTCGGTTCCGCCACAGGCGTCGACGGCGGCCTTCGCGCCGACGTTGCGCGAGGTCATGCTGCGCCCGTGGTGGCTGGGCATGCTCGCGTTCGCCCTGCTCGTGGCGGCGGTCTTCGCGTGGCTCGGCCAATGGCAGCTCTCGCGCGCCGTCGACACGTCGCCCCCGCCGCCGGGTCAGACCGAGCAGGTGCGCCCGCTCGCCGACGTCGCCGAACCCGGGGAGTATCTCCCCGAGCCCCTCGTCGGTCAGCGGGTAGAGGTGAGCGGCTCGTTCGTCGCCGACGACTTCGACGTCGTGTCGTCGCGATTCGACCGAGGCGAAGAGGGGTACTGGGTCACGGGGCAGTTGCGGGTCGATCCCGAGTCCGCGCGATCGTCGGAGCCGACCTCGCTCGCCGTCGCGGTGGGATGGACCTCGGATCGGACCGAGGCGGATGCCGTTGCGGCAGCCCTCGACGCCGATCCGCCGCAGGATGTCGTGCTCACGGGGCGAATCATCTCCGACGAGGGGCCTGCTCTGCCCGGACGCGGAGCCGGTCCGCAGGAGATGACGCGGATGTCGCCGGCGGCTCTCCTCAGCCGCTGGCACGACACCGCCGGGCTCGACGTCTACCGCGGCTACCTCACCTCCGCGGAATCCTTCGGGGGACTCACCGCGATCCACTCGCCGGCACCCGAAGAGCGGTCGAACGTCAACTGGCTCAACATCTTCTACGCCGTGGAGTGGGCGGTCTTCGCGGGCTTCGCGTTCTACATGTGGTACCGCCTCGCCAAGGACGCGTGGGAGAAGGAGCTCGAGGACCTCGAGGACGAGCACGAGGGCGCCGACGTCCCCGCAGCGGGAAGCGCGCCGTCGGGCCGCGACTAGACTGGACGCCATGCCTCGCGCCCCGAAACTCGCCACGTTCCCGGCGATCCGGAACGCTCTGCGCTTCTACCAGATCTGTTCGGTGATCACGGGTGTCGGCCTGCTGCTCCTGCTCGCGGAGATGATCCTGAAGTACACCCCGATCCACACCGAGCTCTTCGCCGGCGGCTCGGGTGGGTTGCTCTGGTTCGCGCCGGTGATCGCGGGCGCCGACTGCGAGTGGTGGTCGCTGTTCCTGCCGCAGACGAACTCGTGCGAGATGCTCTCGACGGGCGACGGGTTCAACATCTCGCTCGCGATCCTCGTGGTGCACGGTTGGTTCTACGTCGTGTACCTGTTCTCGTGCTTCCGCGTGTGGAGTCTCATGCGCTGGTCGTTCCCCCGCTTCATCCTGCTCGCGCTCGGCGGCGTCGTGCCCGCCCTGTCGTTCTTCATGGAGGCCCGCGTCGCACGCGAGGTGAGGACGTACCTCGCCGAGCGCGAAGCCGCTGAGGCAGCCGCATCCATCCCCGCCACGGAAGGCACCCGATGACCACACAGACCGAAACGTCGCAGCGTCCTGTCCTCGTCGTCGACTTCGGCGCGCAGTACGCCCAGCTCATCGCCCGCCGCGTGCGTGAGGCGGGGGTGTACAGCGAGCTCGTCCCGCACACCGCGACGGCCGAGGAGATCGCAGCGAAGGAGCCGGTGGGCATCATCCTCTCCGGTGGCCCCTCATCGGTGTACGAGCCCGGTGCCCCGGCTCTCGATCCGGGCGTGTTCGATCTCGGCGTCCCGACGCTCGGCATCTGCTACGGCTTCCAGGTGATGGCCCAGACGCTCGGCGGCGAGGTCGCCAACACCGGACTCCGCGAGTACGGCGCGACCGACGCGACCATCGTGACGGAGGGCACGCTGCTCGAGGGGCAGCCCCCCGAGCAGAACGTGTGGATGAGCCACGGCGACCAGGTCTCGCGTGCGCCGGAGGGCTTCGAGGTGCTCGCCCGGACTGCGGCGACCCCGGTGGCAGCGTTCGCCAACGACGTGCGCAAGTTCTACGGCGTGCAGTGGCACCCCGAGGTGAAGCACTCCGACCACGGCCAGAACGTGCTCGAGAACTTCCTGCACAAGGCCGCGGGACTCCCGGCGGACTGGAACAGCGGCAACGTCATCGCCGAGCAGGTCGAGCGCATCCGCCAGCAGGTGGGCTCGGGCCGGGTGATCTCGGCGCTGTCGGGCGGTGTCGACTCAGCGGTGTCGACCGCGCTCGTGCACAAGGCGGTCGGCGACAAGCTGACCGCGATCTTCGTCGACCACGGGCTGCTCCGGAAGGGTGAGCGGGAACAGGTCGAGAACGACTACGTCGCGTCGACGGGAGTCCGGCTCATCACGGTCGATGCGCGCGAGCGTTTCCTCGAGGCCCTCGCCGGCGTCAGCGATCCGGAGCAGAAGCGCAAGATCATCGGCCGCGAGTTCATCCGCGCGTTCGAACAGGCCGAACGCGACCTGATGGCCGAGGCGGCCGCCGACGGGGAGCCGATCCGCTTCCTCGTGCAGGGGACGCTGTACCCGGATGTCGTGGAGTCTGGCGGCGGTGCCGGCACGGCGAACATCAAGAGTCACCACAACGTCGGCGGATTGCCCGAAGACCTGCAGTTCGAGCTGATCGAGCCGCTGCGAACCCTGTTCAAGGACGAGGTCCGTGCCATCGGGCGCGAGCTGGGTCTGCCGGAGGCCATCGTCGGGCGCCAGCCGTTTCCGGGGCCCGGCCTCGGAATCCGCATCGTGGGCGAGGTCACCGCTGATCGTCTCGAGATCCTGCGTGACGCCGACGCCATCGCGCGCGCCGAGCTGACGAAGGCGGGGCTCGATGCCGAGATCTGGCAGTGCCCCGTCGTGCTGCTCGCCGATGTCCGATCGGTGGGCGTCCAGGGGGATGGCCGCACCTACGGTCACCCGATCGTCCTCCGTCCCGTCTCGAGCGAGGACGCCATGACCGCCGACTGGACGCGGCTGCCCTACGACGTGCTGTCGAAGATCTCGAACCGCATCACGAACGAGGTCCGCGAGGTCAACCGCGTGGTGCTCGACGTCACGTCGAAGCCCCCGGGGACGATCGAGTGGGAGTGAGCGCGCGAGCGACGCTCCACAGCGAGACGGCGGATGCCGCGGCCGAACAAGCCGCGGCATCCGCCGTTTTCCGCGTCATGGCGCGGATCCAGGGCCTGCCGAGGCCGCGCGACACGCCCGGGATGTCACGCCGCTTTGCCACGATGCCGGGAGCCGCGTAACTTATTACTTGTTCGCCCCACAGGGAAGAGCGAGAAGGCCGGAAGGCCTACGCTCCCTCAAGCGGAGAACGAATCCCATCCCAAACCTCTTGCGAGAACAAGGCGCTTGCGTCTAGGATGGAACTTCCACCCCGAACAGCAGTCCTCGACTGGCGCGGAACCTCGTTCCGACGGCAGATCGAAGCGCGTCGTCGGTGGGGTATGGTTGTGAAGTTGCCCTCTGGGCTGGCTGTGAGGTCAGTTGGGGGAGCGTCCGATCCTTGAGAACTCAACAGCGTGCACTTGTCAAATGCCAAATAACCTCGACTCCACTTCGGTGGGGTGAGATTCCTTTGGATCAAAGACCTTCCCTTCGGGGGAGGCAACGGATAGTCAGCAATGATTTATCTCTTTGGTCAGCATCAAACTCGCTGCTCCAGTCTTTTTCCGGCTGGTCGCAGCAAATTTTCTTTACGGAGAGTTTGATCCTGGCTCAGGATGAACGCTGGCGGCGTGCTTAACACATGCAAGTCGAACGGTGAAGCAGAGCTTGCTCTGTGGATCAGTGGCGAACGGGTGAGTAACACGTGAGCAATCTGCCCCTGACTCTGGGATAAGCGCTGGAAACGGCGTCTAATACCGGATACGAGCTGCGACCGCATGGTCAGTAGCTGGAAAGAATTTCGGTCAGGGATGAGCTCGCGGCCTATCAGCTTGTTGGTGAGGTAATGGCTCACCAAGGCGTCGACGGGTAGCCGGCCTGAGAGGGTGACCGGCCACACTGGGACTGAGACACGGCCCAGACTCCTACGGGAGGCAGCAGTGGGGAATATTGCACAATGGGCGAAAGCCTGATGCAGCAACGCCGCGTGAGGGATGACGGCCTTCGGGTTGTAAACCTCTTTTAGCAGGGAAGAAGCGAAAGTGACGGTACCTGCAGAAAAAGCGCCGGCTAACTACGTGCCAGCAGCCGCGGTAATACGTAGGGCGCAAGCGTTATCCGGAATTATTGGGCGTAAAGAGCTCGTAGGCGGTCTGTCGCGTCTGCTGTGAAAACCCGAGGCTCAACCTCGGGCCTGCAGTGGGTACGGGCAGACTAGAGTGCGGTAGGGGAGATTGGAATTCCTGGTGTAGCGGTGGAATGCGCAGATATCAGGAGGAACACCGATGGCGAAGGCAGATCTCTGGGCCGTAACTGACGCTGAGGAGCGAAAGGGTGGGGAGCAAACAGGCTTAGATACCCTGGTAGTCCACCCCGTAAACGTTGGGAACTAGTTGTGGGGTCCATTCCACGGATTCCGTGACGCAGCTAACGCATTAAGTTCCCCGCCTGGGGAGTACGGCCGCAAGGCTAAAACTCAAAGGAATTGACGGGGACCCGCACAAGCGGCGGAGCATGCGGATTAATTCGATGCAACGCGAAGAACCTTACCAAGGCTTGACATATAGAGGAAACGTCTGGAAACAGTCGCCCCGCAAGGTCTCTATACAGGTGGTGCATGGTTGTCGTCAGCTCGTGTCGTGAGATGTTGGGTTAAGTCCCGCAACGAGCGCAACCCTCGTTCTATGTTGCCAGCACGTAATGGTGGGAACTCATGGGATACTGCCGGGGTCAACTCGGAGGAAGGTGGGGATGACGTCAAATCATCATGCCCCTTATGTCTTGGGCTTCACGCATGCTACAATGGCCGGTACAAAGGGCTGCAATACCGTGAGGTGGAGCGAATCCCAAAAAGCCGGTCCCAGTTCGGATTGAGGTCTGCAACTCGACCTCATGAAGTCGGAGTCGCTAGTAATCGCAGATCAGCAACGCTGCGGTGAATACGTTCCCGGGTCTTGTACACACCGCCCGTCAAGTCATGAAAGTCGGTAACACCTGAAGCCGGTGGCCCAACCCTTGTGGAGGGAGCCGTCGAAGGTGGGATCGGTAATTAGGACTAAGTCGTAACAAGGTAGCCGTACCGGAAGGTGCGGCTGGATCACCTCCTTTCTAAGGAGCATCTGACTCTTCGGAGTCCAGAACCCAGTTCGAAGGCACATGTTCTTCGCTGGGAGCTCATGGGTGGAACATTTGACATGGTGCGAAGGATGAGGTTCTTCTCTAGTACGCCGCTTGCGGTGGGAACGGGGAGGGTTTCGGGTGTCGCACCTGCACGCTGTTGGGTCCTGAGGGACCGGATGAGAGTCCGCAACCTCTGGGCCTTTTCTTCATGCTGCTTGGGTGGCATGTGGGGAGGGTACCGCCCGTACTTTGAGAACTACACAGTGGACGCGAGCATCTTCGATGCGACACCTTCGGGTGTTGTGTCGTGAAGATGATCTTAAAGATCATTAGTCAATTTTTTGACGATTCAACTCATGTGATTTCAAGTCTTTAAGAGCAAACGGTGGATGCCTTGGCATCTGGAGCCGAAGAAGGACGTAGCAATCTGCGATAAGCCTCGGGGAGTGGATAAGCACACTGTGATCCGAGGGTGTCCGAATGGGGAAACCCCGCTGGGCGGCGTGCCGACCTAGTGACTCCCGCCTGAATATATAGGGCGGGTAGAGGGAACGTGGGGAAGTGAAACATCTCAGTACCCACAGGAAGAGAAAGCAACAGCGATTCCGTTAGTAGTGGCGAGCGAAACCGGATCAGGCTAAACCTTGCGTGTGTGATAGCCGGCAGGCGTTGCACGTTGGGGGTTGTGGGACTTTTCTGATCATTCTGCCGAGTGGTCGACGTTACAAGAAGGTATAGACGAACAGGTTTGAATGCCTGGTCATAGAGGGTGCGAACCCCGTAGTCGAAATGCTTCTCTTGGCGTGAAGAGTATCCCAAGTAGCACGGGGCCCGAGAAATCCCGTGTGAATCTGTCAGGACCACCTGATAAGCCTAAATACTCCCAGATGACCGATAGCGGACAAGTACCGTGAGGGAAAGGTGAAAAGTACCCCGGGAGGGGAGTGAAATAGTACCTGAAACCGTTTGCTTACAAACCGTTGGAGCCTCCTTAGTAGGGGTGACAGCGTGCCTTTTGAAGAATGAGCCTGCGAGTTAGCGATACGTGGCGAGGTTAACCCGTGTGGGGTAGCCGTAGCGAAAGCGAGTCTGAATAGGGCGATTCAGTCGCGTGTCCTAGACCCGAAGCGAAGTGATCTATCCATGGCCAGGTTGAAGCGACGGTAAGACGTCGTGGAGGACCGAACCCACTTAGGTTGAAAACTGAGGGGATGAGCTGTGGATAGGGGTGAAAGGCCAATCAAACTTCGTGATAGCTGGTTCTCTCCGAAATGCATTTAGGTGCAGCGTTGCGTGTTTCTTGCCGGAGGTAGAGCTACTGGATGGCCGATGGGCCCTACAAGGTTACTGACGTCAGCCAAACTCCGAATGCCGGTAAGTGAGAGCGCAGCAGTGAGACTGTGGGGGATAAGCTTCATAGTCGAGAGGGAAACAACCCAGACCACCAACTAAGGTCCCAAAGCGCGTGCTAAGTGGGAAAGGATGTGGAGTTGCTCTGACAACCAGGAGGTTGGCTTAGAAGCAGCCACCCTTGAAAGAGTGCGTAATAGCTCACTGGTCAAGTGATTCCGCGCCGACAATGTAACGGGGCTCAAGCACGCCACCGAAGTTGTGGCATTGACATTATTGGTAGGCCTTCGTGGTCCAGCCGTGTTGATGGGTAGGAGAGCGTCGTGTGCCGGGTGAAGCGGCGGGGTGACCCAGCCGTGGACGGCACACGAGTGAGAATGCAGGCATGAGTAGCGAAAGACGTGTGAGAAACACGTCCTCCGAAAGACCAAGGGTTCCAGGGTCAAGCTAATCTTCCCTGGGTAAGTCGGGACCTAAGGCGAGGCCGACAGGCGTAGTCGATGGACAACGGGTTGATATTCCCGTACCGGCGAAGAACCGCCCAAGCTAATCCAGTGGTGCTAAGAGTCCTAACCCGGGCTTAGTTGATCCCTTCGGGGTGAGACGGTCCGGTCTAACGCTCGACCCCATGCTGGTGCGGCTAGCGTATTAACAGGTGTGACGCAGGAAGGTAGCCCAACCCGGGCGATGGTTGTCCCGGGGCAAGTGCGTAGGCCGAGTCATAGGCAAATCCGTGACTCATCAAGGCTGAGACACGATGCGGATAAAAAGTGGGTGATCCTATGCTGCCGAGAAAAGCATCGACGCGAGGTTCTAGCTGCCCGTACCCCAAACCGACTCAGGTGGTCAGGTAGAGAATACCAAGGAGATCGAGAGAATCGTGGTTAAGGAACTCGGCAAAATGCCCCCGTAACTTCGGGAGAAGGGGGGCCTTCCACTTATTAGGATTTACTCCGAAAGGGTGTGGAGGCCGCAGAGACTAGTGGGTAGCGACTGTTTACTAAAAACACAGGTCCGTGCCAAGTCGCAAGACGATGTATACGGACTGACGCCTGCCCGGTGCTGGAAGGTTAAGAGGACCGGTTAGCCGCAAGGCGAAGCTGAGAATTTAAGCCCCAGTAAACGGCGGTGGTAACTATAACCATCCTAAGGTAGCGAAATTCCTTGTCGGGTAAGTTCCGACCTGCACGAATGGCGTAACGACTTCCCAACTGTCTCAACCGCGAACTCGGCGAAATTGCACTACGAGTAAAGATGCTCGTTACGCGCAGCAGGACGGAAAGACCCCGTGACCTTTACTACAGCTTGGTATTGGTGTTCGGTGTGGCTTGTGTAGGATAGGTGGGAGACTTTGAAGCGGTGACGCCAGTTACCGTGGAGTCATTGTTGAAATACCACTCTGGTCACTCTGGATATCTAACTTCGAACCGTAATCCGGTTCAGGGACAGTGCCTGGTGGGTAGTTTAACTGGGGCGGTTGCCTCCCAAAAAGTAACGGAGGCGCCCAAAGGTTCCCTCAACCTGGTTGGCAATCAGGTGGCGAGTGTAAGTGCACAAGGGAGCTTGACTGTGAGACTGACAGGTCGAGCAGGGACGAAAGTCGGGACTAGTGATCCGGCAGTGGCTTGTGGAAGCGCTGTCGCTCAACGGATAAAAGGTACCTCGGGGATAACAGGCTGATCTTGCCCAAGAGTCCATATCGACGGCATGGTTTGGCACCTCGATGTCGGCTCGTCGCATCCTGGGGCTGGAGTAGGTCCCAAGGGTTGGGCTGTTCGCCCATTAAAGCGGTACGCGAGCTGGGTTTAGAACGTCGTGAGACAGTTCGGTCCCTATCCGCTGCGCGCGTA
>NZ_JBJDQQ010000002.1:0-711332 GCF_044903545.1 Microbacterium sp. NPDC006705 | reverse complement strand
GTTACATTCCGAACCCGGAAGCTAAGCCTCACAGCGCCGATGGTACTGCAGGGGGGACCCTGTGGGAGAGTAGGACACCGCCGGACTTCTTTCGTGAAATGGCCACCCAATGTTGGGTGGCCTTTTCTCGTTTCCGGGACGAAAGGAACGTCGTGACTGAAGAAGACCGCCCGCGATCGGAGCGCAAGCCCCGTTACTCTGCTGCGGATTCCGGCGCACGGCGTCCGCGTCGCGACGGCGATGCTCGTCCGCCGCGTTCCAATGACGAGCGCCCGCGCCGGGACGGCGATTCCCGCCCGCGCCGCGACGGCGATTCCCGCCCCCGTCGTGATGGTGACCGTCCGTCGTACCCGCGTCGCGATGGGGCGGGGGATGGTCGTCCCCGTCGTGACGGTGATTCGCGTCCCCGTCGTGACGGTGATTCGCGCCCCCGTCGTGATGGTGACTCGCGTCCGCGTCGTGACGGTGATTCGCGTCCGCGTCGCGATGGTGACTCCCGCCCGCGCCGCGACGGCGATCGTCCGTCGTACCCGCGCCGTGATGGTGACGCGCGCCCGCGGCGCGACGACCGCGACGGGGCACGTTCATCGCGTCCGCCGCAGGGGTCCGAGCGTCGCGACGTCCCGCGCGGCCCCGAGATCCCCGAGACCGTCACGGCTCGCGATCTGCCGGGCGCTGCGCGCAACGAACTGAAGACTCTGAGCAAAGAGAACGCGGAGCAGGTGGCCCGCCACCTCGCCATGGTCGCCCAGCTGATCGACGACGACCCCGCGCTCGCGCACGAGCACGCGCTCGCGGCTTCACGTCGCGCCGGACGCGTCGGGGTCGTGCGCGAGACCGTCGCCATCACCGCCTATGCGACGGGGGACTACGCCCTCGCCCTGCGGGAGCTCCGCACGTACCGACGGATCTCCGGCAGTGACGACCAGATCGCGATGATGGTCGACAGTGAGCGCGGTGTCGGTCGCCCCGACCGGGCGCTCGAGGTCGGTCGAGCGGTCGACCGGTCGACGCTTCCGATCGAGGTTCGCGTCGAGCTCGCGATCGCGATGTCGGGGGCACGGCTCGACCTCGGTGAGACCGAGCGCGCGCTGCAAGAGCTCGACATCCCCGAGCTCGACCCCGACCGTGCGTTCTCGTGGAGCCCCGCCCTGTTCGCCGCCCGGGCTGCCGTGCTCGAGGACCTCGGTCGCTCCGAGGAGGCCGCGCTCTGGCAGCGGCGCGCCCTCGTCGCCGAGGAAGCCCTCGGCGCGACTGATGCGGACCGTGAACTGATCGTGGTCGACGACATCGACGAGGACGCCGCGCTCGAAAGCGAGGCGCCGGCGGAAGGCAAGACCGAGGAGCGCGGCTGATGGGCCTGTTCTCCCGGGCACCGTCGACACCGCTCGACGGTGTGGATGCCGTCCTGGCCGATCTCGACGGTGTCGTCTATGCCGGTCCCGGCGCCCTGCCGCACGCGATCGAGAGCCTCAACCGCGCGGGGGAGACCCGCCGGCTCGGGTACATCACCAACAACGCGTCCCGGCGCGACTCGGTGGTCGCCGACCATCTGCGGGAACTCGGCCTGAGGGCGACGCGCCCCGAGGACGTCATCACGAGCCCGCAGGCAGCGATGCGCCTCCTTCGCGAACGTGTTCCCGCCGGGGCGACGATCCTCGTCGTGGGCGGCGATGGACTGGTCCACGAACTCGTGAAGGCGGGCTACGTCCCCACCCGATCGGCCGACGACGATCCGGCCGCCGTCGTGCAGGGATTCGCACCCGAGGTCGGCTGGGCGCAGCTCGCCGAAGCCGCCTATGCGCTGGCGACTCAGGAAGACGAGGGCGGCATCCCCTGGATCGCCACGAACACCGACTGGACCATTCCGCAGGCGCGGGGGATCGCGCCGGGGAACGGCACACTGGTGTCCGCCGTGCACACGGCGGTCGGACGTCTCGCGACCGTCGCCGGCAAGCCCGAGCGACCCATCTTCGATGAGGCCGTCGCGCGTTTCGGCGCCTCCCAGCCGCTCTTCATCGGTGACCGACTCGACACCGACATCGCCGGGGCCCAGGCGGCCGGCATCCGGTCGGTGCTGGTGCTGACGGGTATCGATCGGCCCAAGCACGTGCTGGCGGCGCCCGCCAACTCGCGCCCGACGTACATCGTGAGCGACCTGCGCGAGCTCCACGAGCCCTACCCCGAGGTCAGGACGAAGGGCGACGTGACGACCGTCGGCAACGCGTCGGTGCGCATCGACGGCGCCGACATCGTCATCGTCTCGGCAGGCGACCGGCCGATCGATCTGGTCCGGGCGGGCGCGGCCGCGATCTGGGCGACGGGTCGCGCGATCTACGGATTCCGGGTTCCCGAGGCTCTCTACGCGGATCCCTTCCACCGTCCCTGACCCCGCGTATCGTGGGAGCCATGTCGATGGATGGTGCCGACCCGGGCGAGCACGAGCCCACCGCCGCGGACAGCGCGACGCCGAGCATCGCCGAGCAATGGTGCGACGACCTGCTGTCTTCGCTCGACGTCATCGAAGACCAGCCCCTGAGCGAGCGTGCCGCGTCGTACGCGGCGCTGCACGACGAGCTCGCGCGCCGCCTCGACTCCGGTCCGACCGGCGCCGCGTGAGCACCCGACTCGATGCGGCCGTCGCCGCCCGGGGTCTGGCGCGCTCACGCAGCCACGCCGCAACACTGATCGCTGAGGGACTCGTCTCCGTCGACGGGCGCACCGTCGTGAAGGCGTCACATCCGGTGGCCGACACCGCGACCCTCGTCGTCGCCGGCGCCGACCACTACGTCAGCCGGGCCGCCCACAAGCTGATCGCCGGACTCGATGCGTTCGATATAGCCGTCGCCTCCCGGAGCGCAATCGACATGGGCGCCTCGACCGGCGGCTTCACCCAGGTGCTCCGCGAGCGCGGCGCTCGGCCGGTCGTCGCCGTCGACGTCGGTCACGGTCAGCTCGCGCCGAGCATCGCCGCGGACGACGACGTCATCGCGGTCGAGGGCTTCAACGTCCGCGACCTCTCGCCCGAGACGCTCGCCGGGCTCGTCGGCGCCCCGTTCGAGCCGCAGGTCATCACCGGCGACCTCTCCTTCATCTCCCTCGAGCACGTCCTGCCCGCCGTCGTCTCGGTCTGCTCACCGGGAACGGATGTCGTCCTGCTCGTGAAGCCGCAGTTCGAGGTCGGGCGGACCGCCGTCAAGGGCGGGCTGGTCACCGATCCGGCGCTGCGGGCGGATGCCGTGATGGGTGTGCTGTGGTCGGCGTGGGACGCCGGACTCGCCACCCACGGGGTGATCGCCTCGCCGCTGGTCGGCACCCACGGCAATCAGGAGTACGTCGTCCACCTGTGCATCCGCGCTGGTGAGGCGGGCAATCCGACACAATGGATACACACGGTGGACGAACTGGCGGGAGCCCGATGATCGACGCGATGCGCAACATCCTCGTCGTCGCCCACGCGCGCCGCCCCGACACCGTCGCCGCGGCGCAACGCGTCCTGAACGCTCTGTCCGACGCGGGGGCGCGTCCCGTGCTGGCGGCCGACGACCGCGCCGAGCTCGTCGAGGCGCTGGGCGAGCTTCCCGGTGTCCTCACGCTCGACCTCGACGTGAGCGTCGCCGAGCTCGAACTGGCGATCGTCCTGGGCGGCGACGGCACGATCCTGCGCGCCGTCGACCTCGTCCGGGGCGGCACCGCTCCCGTCCTGGGGATCAACATGGGCCACGTCGGGTTCCTCGCCGAGATCGAGGCCGACGACATGGACGATGCCGTCCGGCGGGTCATCGACCGCGACTACGACGTGGAGGAGCGCATGGCGCTCTCGGTTCGCGTCAAGGACGGCTCCGGCGACGTCGTCTACGAGACGTGGGCGCTGAACGAGGCGACCGTCGAGAAGGCCAGCCGCGAACGGATGCTCGAGGTCGTCCTCGAGGTCGACCGGCGTCCGCTCTCGGCCTTCGGCTGCGACGGAGTGGTGATCGCGACTCCGACCGGGTCGACGGCGTACAACTTCTCCGCCGGCGGTCCCGTGATCTGGCCGGACGTCGAGGCGGTCGCGGTGGTGCCGCTCTCCGCGCACGCGCTGTTCGCACGCCCGCTCGTGATCAGCCCGGAGGCATCCGTCGCGATCGAGGTCGGCGCGGGTACGAACGGCACCGGCATCCTCTGGGCCGACGGACGCCGCTCGCAGGAGCTGCCTCCCGGAGCCCGCGTCGTCGTGCGCCGTTCGAAGACCCCGGTTCGCCTGGCCCGGCTGCATCCGGCCGCCTTCACCGACCGGCTCGTCCGGAAGTTCCGGTTGCCGGTGGTCGGGTGGCGTGGTCCCAGTCTCGAGCAGCGGGAGGGCGCCTCGTGATCGAAGAGATGCGCCTGCGCGGCCTCGGTGTCATCGCCGAGGCGACGCTGCCGATGGGTCCCGGGTTCACCGCGATCACGGGCGAGACGGGCGCGGGCAAGACGATGGTCGTCACCGGACTCGGGCTGCTGCTCGGCCAGCGGGCCGACTCGGGCGCCGTGCGTGCGGGCGCGCCGCAGGCATCGGTCGACGGCGTCTGGATCATCGACGAGGGCGGACCCGTCGCCGAACGCGTCCGCGAAGCCGGGGGAGACGTCGAGCCGATCGGCGGAGGCCGCTCCGAGCTGTATCTGGGACGCGTGCTGTCGAGCGAAGGTCGTAGTCGCGCCAGCGTGGGCGGGCGTCCCGCGCCGGCGGCCGTACTCGCCGAGCTCGCCGAACAGCTCATCGTCGTCCATGGGCAGTCCGACCAGCTGCGGCTGAAGTCGGCCACCGCCCAGCGCGACGCACTTGACCGCTTCGGCGGCCCCGAGATCACCACGGCGCGCGACCGCTACCGCGCGGCGTTCGACGCCTGGCGTGCCGTCGACGCAGAACTGACGCAGCTCGACGCCGATCGCGACGCGCGCCGCCGCGAGGCCGACGACCTGCGCGCGCGCATCGCCGACATCGAGGCCGTCGCCCCGCAGCCGGGGGAGGACGCGGCGCTCGCCGAGCGGGCCGAGAAGCTCGCCAACGTCGAAGAGCTGCGTGCCGCCGCTGCGACGGCGCACGACGCGCTCTCGAACGACGACGAGCTGCCCGACGCGGTGTCTCTGCTCGCCGAGGCCCGGCGCGCGATCGAGCGCTCGGCGTCGAGCGACACGGCCCTCGCCGCTTTCGTCGAGCCGCTGGCCGACCTCGGCTACCGCGCCGCCGACCTCGTGACAGGCCTGAGCGCGTACCTCGCCGATCTCGATGAGAGCGGGCCGCAGGAGCTCGCGGCCGTCGAGGAGCGGCGCGCCGCGCTCGGCGGTCTGCTGCGCGTGCACGGCACCCTCGACGAAGCACTCGCGCTGCTCGAGAGCGGGTCCGCACGGCTCATGGAGCTCGACAACGACGGCGACCGCATCGAGCGCCTGCGCGCTCAGCGCGACGAGCTCGCCGAGGCGCTGGATGCCGCCGCCGCCGAGCTGACCGCGGCCCGTACTGCCGCCGCGGAGCGACTCGGTGCCGCGGTCACGGCGGAGCTCCGCGAACTCGCCCTGCCCGACGCGCGCCTGGTCGTCACGGTCGAGCCCGGCACGCCGTCGGTCTCGGGGCGCGACGACGTCACGATCCTGCTCGCGCCTCACCCCGGCGCCGAGCCCCGGCCGGTCGCCAAGGGCGCCTCGGGCGGTGAGCTCAGCCGGGTCATGCTCGCGATCGAGGTCGTGATCGCGGGAACCGACCCCGTGCCGACGTTCGTGTTCGACGAAGTGGATGCCGGAATCGGCGGCGCCGCGGCGATCGAGGTCGGGCGCCGGCTCGCCCGGCTCGCCGAGACGAGCCAGGTGATCGTCGTGACCCACCTCGCCCAGGTCGCCGCTTTCGCGACGAACCACCTGACCGTCGTGAAGTCGAACGACGGCTCGGTGACCGCGTCGAGTGTCCGGCGGCTGGAGGGCGGCGACCGCGAGGCCGAGATGGCGCGTCTGCTGTCGGGCCTGCCGGATTCGGGGGCCGCGATCGAGCATGCCCGAGAACTGCTGAACCTCTCGCGTTCCTGACTGATAGAATAGAAGCCCGTGACGGACACTCATCGCGCGGCCTCTTCCCAGAACACCACCAAGCAGATCTTCGTGACCGGTGGTGTGGTCTCTTCTCTCGGTAAGGGACTGACCGCCGCGAGTCTCGGCAACCTTCTCACCGCACGCGGTCTTCGCGTCGTGATGCAGAAGCTCGACCCGTATCTGAACGTCGACCCGGGCACGATGAACCCGTTCCAGCACGGTGAGGTCTTCGTGACCGATGACGGCGCCGAGACCGATCTCGACATCGGACACTACGAGCGGTTCCTCGACATCGAGCTGAGCCAGGCGGCGAACGTCACGACCGGTCAGATCTATTCGCAGGTCATCGCCAAGGAGCGCCGCGGCGAGTACCTCGGCGACACCGTCCAGGTCATCCCGCACATCACCGACGAGATCAAGCGCCGGATGCGGCTGCAGGCGACCGAGGAGCCCCGCCCCGACGTCATCATCACCGAGGTCGGCGGCACCGTCGGCGACATCGAGTCGCAGCCGTTCCTCGAAGCGGCCCGTCAGCTGCGCCATGAGCTCGGCCGCGACAACGTGTTCTTCGTGCACGTCTCGCTCGTGCCGTTCATGGGCGCCTCGGGCGAGCAGAAGACGAAGCCGACGCAGCACTCCGTCGCGGCCCTCCGCCAGGTCGGCATCCAGCCCGACGCCCTCGTGCTGCGCAGCGACCGTCCGGTCAGCGAGAGCAACCGCAACAAGATCGCGCTCATGTGCGATGTCGACGTCGAGGGCGTCGTGAACACCGTCGACCTGCCGAGCATCTACGACATCCCCTCGACCCTGAACGATCAGGGTCTCGACGCGTACATCACGCGCCGGCTCGGGCTGGCCGAGAAGGCCGACGACGTCGACTGGACGCGGTGGAGCAAGGTGCTCGACGCCGTCCACAACCCCAAGCACGAGGTCACGATCGGTCTCGTCGGCAAGTACATCGATCTTCCCGACGCCTATCTCTCGGTCACCGAGGCGCTGAAGGCCGGCGGCTTCGCGCAGGAGACCAAGGTCAACGTCACCTGGATCCCCTCCGATCTGTGCGAGACCCCCGAGGGTGCCGAGAAGGCGCTCGCGAGCGTCGACGGCATCGTCGTGCCCGGCGGCTTCGGCATCCGCGGCATCGAGGGCAAGCTCGGCGCGCTGAAGTTCGCGCGCGAGCAGGGCATCCCGACCCTCGGCATCTGCCTGGGGCTGCAGTGCATGGTGATCGAGTACGCCCGCAACATGGCGGGCCTCGCCGGTGCGTCGTCGAGCGAGTTCGACCCGGAGACCGAGTTCCCCGTCATCGCGACGATGGCCGAGCAGGTCGACATCATCGCCGGCGGCGACCTCGGCGGCACGATGCGCCTGGGCCTGTACGAGGCCGACCTCGCCGAGGGCTCGCTCGCGGCCGAGGTGTACGAGGCGACGAAGGCCTCCGAGCGCCACCGCCACCGCTACGAGGTGAACAACCGGTACCGCGACCAGATCGCCGAGGCCGGCCTGGTCTTCTCGGGCCTGTCACCCGACCGCAACCTCGTCGAGTACGTCGAGCTGCCGCGCGACGTGCACCCGTACTACATCGCGACGCAGGCCCACCCCGAGCTCCGGTCGCGTCCGACCGAGGCGAACCCGCTGTTCCGTGGGCTGGTCGCCGCCGCCCTCGACCGGCACCGCGCGAGCGAGCTGTTCGAGGTCGAGGATGCCTGAGCTGCGCGACGAGCCCGTCGAGCCCGAGGTCATCTCGAGCGAGCTGGTGTACTCGGGGCACGTCTGGGACGTGCGGAGCGAGACGGTGCGTTTCGGTGACGGCGAGATCACCCGCCAGTTCGTGGACCACCCCGGTGCGGCCGCGGTCGTCGCGATCGACGACGAAGAGCGCGTCGTGCTGATCCAGCAGTACCGGCATCCGATCCGTCATCGCGACTGGGAGATCCCCGCGGGGCTGCTCGACGTCGCCGGCGAGCCCCCGATCGAGACCGCGCGGCGGGAACTCGCCGAAGAGGTCGACCTGGTGGCGGCGTCGCTCGAGCCGCTCGTCAGCATCTTCACGACGCCCGGGGGCAACGACGAGGTCATCCACGTCTTCCTCGCGCGCGGCCTCAGCCCGGCGCCGAGCGCGTACGAGCGCGAGGACGAGGAAGCCGACATGCGCGTCGAGCGCGTACCGCTCACGGAGGTCGTCGACGGCGTGCTCGCGGGACGGTTCCGCAACGGCATCCTGGCGACGGGCGTGCTGGCGGCAGCCGAACGGCTGCGCCGGGGCTGACGGACGTGCGGCTCGACCGCGCCGTCGCGGCGTACCTGCGCCACATCTCGGTCGAGCGCGGGCTGTCGGCGCACACGGTCGCGGCCTACCGGCGCGATCTCGACGCGTACACCGCGTGGCTCGCCGAGCAGGGGATCGGTGACACGTCCGAGATCACGGCTGAGGTCGTGACCCGGTTCGCCGAGGAGGCGGCATCCGCCGACCCGCCGCCGGCGGCCACGTCGCTGGCGCGGCTGCAGTCGTCGCTGCGCGGGTGGCACCGCTTCCTCGCCCGTGAAGGCATCGTCGATGCCGATCCAACGCAGCGGCTGCGCCCGCCCAAGACGCCGCGGCGCCTGCCGAAAGCTCTGACGATCGACCAGGTCGAGAGTCTGCTCGACGCGGCGGGTCCCGCTCCGGGCGATGTCGCCGCGACCGACATCGCCGCGCTGCGGGATCGAGCGCTGCTCGAGCTGCTCTATGCGACGGGCGCGCGCGTGTCCGAGATCGTGCAGCTGGATGTCGACGACCTCGCCCTCGGCGACGTGCTGCGCGTTCGCGGCAAGGGCGCGAAGGAGCGGATCGTCCCGGTCGGCTCGTACGCGCGCGCTGCCGTCGAGGCCTATCTGGCGCGGGGCCGGCCGGAGCTCTCCCGGCGCGGACGCGCGACGCCCCGACTCTTCCTCGGGGTACGCGGTGCTCCGCTGTCGCGGCAGAGCGCGTGGCTGATCATCCAGCAGGCGGCCGAGCGCGCGGAACTGACGGCGCATGTGTCGCCGCACACCCTGCGGCATTCGTTCGCGACGCACCTGCTGCAGGGCGGGGCCGACGTCCGCGTCGTGCAGGAGCTGCTCGGGCACGCGTCGGTCGCCACCACCCAGATCTACACGCATGTCACGGTCGACGCGTTGCGGGAGATCTACGCCACGTCGCATCCTCGCGCGCGCTGAGACGGGGTACAAGCGGACGGCGTCGCAGCCCCGGCACGGCAGGATAGGGGCATGAGCAGCGGCGCACCCCGGGACGACGCCGGCGCCACCCCGTTCGGCACCGAGGCGCTCACGACCCCGCTCCCCGAGCCTGGCGAAGAGGGGCTCCGTGGCGAAGCGGGCCGGCGCGCCTCATGGCTGGTCGCCGTGCGAGCGGTGTTCGTCTCGGCGGTGCTGGTGCTCGGGGTGGGCGTGCTCGCGTTGCTCTTCGTCCTCTTCATCCAATCGATGGCAGGCGGCTCGGGCCTGTCGTGGTCGAACATCGTGATCGCGGCGGTGATGGTGCTGCCACTCGCGGTGAGTCGCTTCGGCGGGATGCGTCGCGCCCGGCAGGAGGCCGACGCCGCGTTGTACCGTCTGGAAGGGTTCGCGACCGCGAACCGGCTCGGTCTGCGCCACCGCGAGGACGACCCGCAGGAGAGTGCGACCGTCTTCGGCCTCGGCAAGCGCCGGATGGCGTCCGCTGTCGTGACGGGGAGCGAGCCGCGCCCGTTCCGGTCGGCGGACTACGCGTTCGACACCTGGATCGGCCGCTATCGGATGCCGCACTCGCTGACGTATCTCCGCGTAGGCCTCGCCGCCGAGCTGCCGCGGGCGAGCCTGGTCGCGGTGCACGCGCCGGGCGCGCCCTCCTGGCGTCCGCCCCTCGGGCAGGAGCGGATCGAGATCGGTGGCGGGTTCGACGAGCACTTCGGCGTCTGGTGCGCGCCCGCCGACGGCGACCGTGTTCGCCGGATGCTCACGCCGTCCGTGCGCTCCGGCCTGGCGGCGGTCGCGCCCGACGTCGACGTCGAGACCGTCGGCCGACACGTGTACTTCCTCTCCCGTGGCGCGCTGGCGCGCTGGACCGCCCCGTTCTGGCGCTGGACCGAGGACCTGCTCGCGATCGCCGCGCGTATGGAGGATGCCGCGACCGCTCACCCGGAGCCGTCGCCGGGCGGCGCGCTGCGCAGCACCGACGCGGAACGGGCCGAGACGCGAGCGCTCCTGTTCACCCGGCCCGCGGTCGGTCGCCCCGTCGCCATCGGCTGCCTGCTGCCCCTCGTCTTCGGGGTCGTCGCAGGTCTCCTCACCGCCACCTGGCGCTGAAGCTCGGGCGGGGCTCGCGGCATCCGGTCGAACCCGGTTTTTCCCGGCACGGGGCGGCCGCGGGCGCGGTACCGGCGCCGCAGGATGACAGCATGCCCACCGCAGCATCCGCCGCCGTTTCGGAGAACAGGCGCGGCATCCGTCCCGGCCCCGCGCTCGCCGTCGTCTGGATCGTGGCGGGCGTCGCGGGCTGGATCGTGTCGTTCCTGCTCTACCACGAGTACGTCGGCCAGCTCACCGGTGCCGAAGCCCTCATCTCGTGCGACATCAGCCCGATCGTCACGTGCGGCCCCAACCTGCTGAGCCCCGGCGGGAACCTGCTCGGGTTCAGCAACTCGATCATCGGGATCGTGCTCTTCCCGGGCGCCATCTACGCGGGAGCCTCCGGGCTCGCGGCGCCGGGCGGGCTGCGTCCCTGGTACTGGCGGGTGTACGCGGGGTTCGTCGCGGCGGCGTTCGCGCTCGTCCATGTCTTCGCCTACCGCAGCGCGTTCGAGTACGGCTCGCTCTGCCCGTGGTGCATGGTCGTGTGGCTCGTGACGATCCCGCTGTTCTGGACGACTCTCGGCTGGACGCTGCGCGAGGGTGTCTGGGGCCGCGCGCCGCAGCGCGTCGGCGCGCTGCTGCTGGCGTGGACGCCCCTCGTCGTGGTCGTCGACTACCTGCTGATCGCCGTCGCCGCCCAGCTGCGGCTCGACGTGCTCGGGAGCCTGTGACCCGGAGGCGTTGCGGAGATACGTTCGTCGGATCGGCGGTGCTGGTGTCGCCTCGGGCGTCGGCCCAGGCCACTTCTGCCCCGCGCGTCCGACGAACGTATCGGCTCACGCCGGGTGCCTGTGCGAGAATCGATCGCACGCTACGGAAAGCAGGAGTCTCGGTGACGGACAAGTCGCGGAAGGCCGGGAAGGCCCCCACGGAGGACACCCCGATCGGACCCACCGGTCGGCCATACCGAGGTTTCCCGACCCCGCCGAAGCTCGATGGTCACGGCCCGGCCCGCATCATCGCCCTCTGCAACCAGAAGGGCGGCGTCGGCAAGACCACGACGACGATCAACCTCGCCGCCGCGCTCGCCGAGTACGGTCGCAGAGTGCTCGCCGTCGACTTCGACCCGCAGGGGGCGCTGTCGGCGGGCCTCGGAATCGCGACGCACGACGTGCCGACGATCTACGACCTGCTGCTCGACACCAAGCGCGACCCTCACGAGGTCATCGTCGAGACGTCTGTGCCCGGGCTCGACGTCATCCCCGCGAACATCGACCTCTCGGCGGCCGAGGTGCACCTCGTCAACGAGGTCGCCCGCGAGACGATCCTGGCGCGCGTGCTGCGCGGGGTCTCGTCCGAGTACGACGTCATCCTCGTCGACTGCCAGCCCTCGCTCGGGCTGCTCACGGTCAACGCGCTGACGGCGAGCCACGGCGTGCTCATCCCGCTCGAGTGCGAGTTCTTCGCGCTGCGCGGCGTCGCGCTGCTGATCGAGACGATCGACAAGGTGCGCGACCGGCTGAACCCGTCCATCGAGCTCGACGGCGTCCTCGCCACGATGTACGACCCGCGCACCCTCCACTCGCGCGAGGTGCTCGAACGCGTCGTGGAGGCCTTCGGCGACGACGTACTCGAGACGGTCATCGGGCGCACCGTGAAGTTCCCCGATGCGTCGGTCGCGGGGGTCCCGATCATCACCTTCGCGCCGGAGCATCAGGCCGCGCAGGCCTACCTGCGTCTCGCGCGGGAGCTCGTCGCCCGTGGCGCCGTCGCCTGACGGGATCGTCGATGCGGCCGGGCCGGCCGAACCCGACGCGGGCGATCCGAACGGTCCGGGCTTCCGGGTCTCGCTGACGAACTTCGACGGCCCCTTCGACCTGCTGCTGAACCTCATCGGCAAGCACGAGCTCGACATCACCGAGGTGTCGCTCAGCAAGGTCACCGATGAGTTCATCGGCTACCTGCGCGGGCTCGAGCCCGCAGAGCTCGACGCCGCCTCGGAGTTCCTCGTCGTCGCCGCGACGCTGCTGGACATGAAGGTCGCCGGGCTCCTGCCGCAGGGCGAGCTCATCGACGCCGAGTCGGTGGCGCTGCTCGAAGCGCGCGACCTGCTGTTCGCCCGTCTGCTGCAGTACCGCGCGTTCAAGCAGGTCGCCGGCTGGTTCGCCGAGCGGGTCGTCGCCGAGGACCGTCGTCACACGCGGTCGGTTCGCCTCGACGAGAAGTACCGCGCGGCCGCGCCGGAGCTCGTGTGGACGCTGACCCCCGACGACTTCGCGGCACTGGCGATGCTCGCGTTCGCTCCGAAGGAGATCCCCGTCGTGGGGCTCGACCACCTGCACGCTCCGCTCGTGTCGATCCGCGAGCAGGCGGCCATCGTCGTGACACTGCTGCGCGGCGCGGGTACCCTGAACTTCCGTGAACTCGTCGCCGGGGTCGCGCAGCCCGGCGTCGTCGTGGCCCGTTTCCTCGCCGTGCTCGAGCTCTACCGTCACGCGGCGCTGTCGTTCGAGCAGCTCGAGCCGCTCGGCGAGCTGACGCTGCGCTGGACCGCGGAGCGCTGGTCCGAGGAGAACCTCGCCACCCTGGGAGCCGACTATGACCGATGACCCGACACCGACCGTGGCCAACCCGATCGCGGACGTCGCGCGGCGGCTCGAGGCGGTTCTGCTGATCGTCGACGAGCCGCAGAGCCTCGTCTCCCTTGCCGCCGCCGTCGGGGCGCCCGTCGCAGCCGTGCGGCAGGCGGTCGCCGGGCTCGTCGCCGATTACGACGGCGAGACGGGCGGGCCGCGTCGCGGCTTCGAGCTGCGCGAAGTGGGCGGCGGGTGGCGGATGTACGTGCGAGCGGAGCACGACGCCCTCGTGAGCGAGTTCGTCAACACGCAGGCGCCGTCGCGGCTCTCGCAGGCAGCCCTCGAGACCCTCGCGGTCATCGCGTACAAGCAGCCGGTGTCGCGCAGTCAGGTGGCGTCGATCCGCGCCGTCAACGTCGACTCGGTCGTGCGCACCCTGCTCTCGCGCGGGCTGGTGACGGAAGTCGGCCACGACCCCGAGACCGGTGCCATCCTGTACGGCACGACCGACGCGCTGCTGGTCAACCTCGGCATCAACTCGCTCGACGAGCTGCCGCCCATTTCGCCGTTGCTCGACGACGGCGCCGACGGTTTCGAAGGAGAGGCGACGCGATGACGGATGCCGAAGGGGTACGCCTGCAGAAGGTCCTGGCCAATGCCGGGGTGGCGTCGCGCCGCGTGTGCGAGCAGCTGATCGTCGAGGGACGCGTCCGGGTCAACGGCGTCGTCGTGACCGAGCTCGGCAGCCGCATCGACCCGGCTGTCGACAGGGTCGACGTCGACGGCACGGCCGTGCAGCTCGACACGACGAAGCGCTACGTCATGCTCAACAAGCCGACGGGTGTCGTCAGCTCGATGAAGGACGAGAAGGGCCGCGCCGACCTGCGCCGGTTCACGAAGGACTGGGACGAGCGCCTGTACAACGTCGGCCGCCTGGATGCCGAGACCAGCGGTCTGCTCGTGCTCACGAACGACGGCGAGCTCGCCCACGTCCTGGCCCACCCCTCGTTCGGGGTGACGAAGGTGTACATCGCGAAGGTGCGCGGGCGCGTGACCCCGCAGACGATCGCACGGCTGACGAAAGGCGTCGAGCTCGACGACGGCCCGATCGCGGCCGACAAGGCGCGGCTGCTCGACACGTCGGGTGAGACGAGCCTCGTCGAGCTGACGCTCCACTCGGGCCGCAATCGCATCGTGCGGCGCATGATGGCCGAGGTCGGGCATCCGGTTCTCGAGCTCGTGCGGCGACAGTTCGGGCCGCTTCACCTGGGAACCCTCCCGGCGGGACGCGCCCGGGAGTTGACTACAGTGGAACGCGGTGCGCTGCTGACGCTCTCGCGCAGCGCCGACGGTGCCCCCGAGCACCCGACTTCTCCGGAGAACCCGTGACCGATTCCTCGCTCGATCCCGTGCGCCCCGGCCGTGCCGCGCGCACGGCCGGCACCGTGCGCATCGTTGGCGCGGGCCTGCTCGGCTCGAGCATCGGTCACGCCTTGCGTCTGCTCGGCGTCGACGTCGTGCTCGACGACGCTTCGCCCGCTCAGCTGCGGCTCGCCGTCGACTACGGCGCGGGCCGGCTCGCGGCCCCGGACGACCGCCCCGTCCTCATCGTGGTCGCGGTGCCGCCCGACGTCACGGCGGATGTGATCGAGCGCGAGCTGCGCGCCCACCCCGGCGTCGTCGTGACGGATGTCGCGAGCGTCAAGCTCGAGCCCTACCTCGAGCTGCGCAAGCGCGGGGTCGACCTCACCCATTACATCGGCTCGCACCCGCTCGCCGGCCGCGAGCGGGGCGGCGCGATCTCGGCGCGCGCGGACATCTTCATCGGTCGCCCGTGGGTCGTATGCCGTGACGATGAGACGCGCGCCTCCGATCTCGCGGTCGTCGAAGGGCTCGCGCTCGACCTCGGCGCGATGCCGCTCGAGATGACGCCGCAGGAGCACGACGAAGCGGTCGCCCTCACCTCGCACGTCCCGCAGCTGGTGGCGAGCCTCCTCGCCGGACGCTTCGTCGCGGCTCCCGAGGGATCCCTGCGCTTGACCGGTCAGGGCGTGCGCGACACGACGCGTATCGCGGCATCCGCTCCCGAACTGTGGGTGCAGATCCTCGGCGCGAACGCGGCCCCCGTCGTCGCCGTGCTCGATGAGCTGGCGGGCGACCTGCGTGCAGTGGCCGACGCGCTGCGCGACCCGGCGGCCCCCGGTGCCCGCCGCGCGCTCGCCGACACCATCCGTCGTGGCAATGAGGGCGTCGAGCGCCTGCCCGGTAAGCACGGCCAGAACCGCCGGTTCGAGCAGATCGTCGTGCGCGTCGACGACACCGCGGGTCAGCTCGGGCGCCTGTTCGGCGACCTCGGCGAGCTCGGGGTGAACATCGAGGACCTCCGCCTCGAGCACTCCCCGGGCGCGCAGTTCGGGCTGGCCGAGCTGAGCGTCGTCCCCAGCGCCGTCCATGAAGCCGTCGCCGGGCTCGAGAAGCGCGGCTGGAAGATCGCGAGTATTCCCCATGCCTGAGTCGTCTCCGGTGCCTGAATCGTTCCCGGTGACCGTCGCGATCGACGGTCCCGCCGGCAGCGGCAAGTCGAGCGTGTCGAAGCAGGCGGCCCGCGTGCTCGGCTACGGCTTCCTCGACACCGGCGCCGCCTACCGTGCGCTGGCGTGGCGCGTGCTCGAGCGCGATGACGACACCGCCGACGCGGACGCCGTGGTGCGCGCCCTCGACGGTTTCGACTACGCGATCTCGCTCGACCCCGATGACCACTGGGTCCGCGTCGGCGACGTCTTCGTCACCGATGAGATCCGCGAGCCCCGCGTCTCGGCGGCCGTCAGCGGCGTCGCACGCGTGCCCGAAGTGCGCGAGCGCGTGAACGTCCTGTTCCGGGCGCTCGTGGCGGCATCCGGATCGGCCGGTGTCATCGTCGAGGGGCGGGACATCACCACCGTGGTCTTCCCCGATGCGCCCGTGCGCATCCTGCTGACCGCCAGCCCCGAGGTGCGCGCCGCGCGCCGCAGCGCCGAGCTCACAGGGGAGGATGCCGCGGCTGTCGCCGAGGCGCTCCACCGGCGTGACGCGTCGGACTCGAAGGTCGTCGACTTCCTCACCGCGGCGCCCGGCGTCGTGGTGGTCGACTCGACCGAATTGGACTTCGATCGGACCGTGGACGCCGTCATCGACGTCGTTCGCACCGCGACAGGAGAGAACTGATGGCTACGACCGAAGACGAGTACCAGGGCGGTCCCGACCAGCTCGAGGAGAAGCTCGCCAACCTCGACGAGGAGCTCGCCGACCAGCGGGCCGCCGCGCTGCGGGCGACCCTCGCCGACTACGAGCTCGATGATGAGGATGCTCACCTGCTCGCAGGCCTGACCGCGGGTGGCGAGGTCGTCGAGGTGCTCCCGGCGCTGCCGGTGGTCGCCATCGTCGGGCGTCCGAACGTCGGGAAGTCGGCGCTGGTCAACCGCATCCTGGGTCGGCGCGAAGCCGTCGTCGAGGACACCCCGGGTGTCACGCGTGACCGCGTCAGCTACAAGGCCGAGTGGATGGACCGCCGTTTCACCCTCGTCGACACCGGCGGGTGGGAGCCCGACGCCCGCGGCATCGACCGTTCGGTGGCCGCGCAGGCCGAGGTCGCGATCGACCTCGCGGATGTCGTGCTGTTCGTCGTCGACGCGATGGTCGGGGCCACCGCCACCGACGAGGCCGTCGTCCGTCTGCTGCGCAAGAGCGACAAGCCGGTCTTCCTCATCGCGAACAAGATCGATGACGCGCGCCAGGAGCCCGAGGCTGCGGCGCTGTGGAACCTCGGCCTGGGCGAGCCGCACCCCGTTTCGGCCATCCACGGGCGTGGAGTCGCGGATCTTCTCGACGAGATCATGAAGGTGCTCCCCGAGGTCTCGGCCGTCGCGAAGAACGAGCTGGGCGGACCCCGTCGCGTCGCGATCCTGGGGCGCCCGAACGTCGGCAAGTCGTCGCTGCTCAACAAGGCCGCGGGCGAGGAGCGCGTCGTCGTGAACGACCTCGCGGGCACGACCCGCGACCCCGTCGACGAGGTCGTCGAACTCGGCGGCAAGCTGTGGCGACTCGTCGACACGGCCGGCATCCGTCGACGGGTGCACCTGCAGCAGGGTGCGGACTTCTACGCGTCGCTGCGCACGTCAGCGGCTCTCGAGAAGGCCGAGGTCGCCGTCGTCGTGCTCGACGTGACCGAGTCGATCAGCGTGCAGGACCTCAACATCATCGACCTCGTGCTCGAGTCCGGTCGAGCGCTCGTGCTCGCGTTCAACAAGTGGGACCGCCTCAACGACGCCGACATGGACAACGCCGACCGTCGCCGCTACCTCGAGCGCGAGATCGAGCAGGACCTCGCGCACGTCACGTGGGCGCCACGTGTCAACCTCTCGGCCCGGACCGGTCGTCACCTCGACAAGCTGGTTCCCGCTCTCGAGACCGCGCTGCAGTCGTGGGATCAGCGCATCCCGACGGGCAAGTTCAACGCGTTCCTCGCCGAACTCGTCGCGGAGCACCCGCACCCGCTGCGTGGCGGCAAGCAGCCCCGCATCCTGTTCGGGACCCAGGCGTCGACGCGCCCGCCGACATTCGTGCTGTTCACGACCGGGTTCCTCGACCCGGGCTACCGCCGGTTCATCCAGCGACGGCTGCGCGAGATCTTCGGCTTCGAGGGCACGCCGATCGTGACGAACATGCGGGTGCGCGAGAAGCGCCAGCGCTGACGCCCGGCGCAGCACGCCGCGGCCGCTTGTGCTCAGAACGGTGGAGCCCCCGGGCCGGGTGGATCCGTGGTCGTGGTGGCGACCGTGAAGGCGACGAGCGGTGGTGGTGCGTCTTCGCGGTAGATCCGCCCGGTGGGTGAGGTCCAGATCAGCCTTCCGCCCGCGAGTTGTCGTACTCGCCATCGGGTGTGGTGTTTGACGTCGTGATGGCGTTTGCAGAGGTTGGCGAGGTTGCAGACATGTGTCGCCCCGCCGTCGGATGCGGCGATCGTGTGGTCGAGTTCGCACCGGATGGCGGGTTGCCGGGCATCCGGGGAACCGGCAGTGCCGGTCCCGTGCCCGCAGCAGCCGCACCATCGCCGCCGTGGGCCGGTAGGTGTCGCATTCGAGCACGGTTCCCGTGACCGGGTGGGTCAGCAACCGATCCCACGAGGTTGCGTTGCCCGCGAGTTCGCGTGCAGTGGCGGCGTCGATGGGCGAGCGCCCGGCCAGGTCAGCGGGCCCGTCGTCCTGACCCATCAGCGTGAGTGCGGACACGGCGACCTGCACGTGTGCCCGGATCGCCCCGAGCGTTCCCTTCCCGTCACCGGTGCCAGTCGGGTCGAGGGCCGGCGCCCCCGCGAGGAGGAGGTCGGAGAACACGTCGGCGCGGACCTGGTCGATCGATCGCGCATCGTCGATGAACGACGACCCGTCGCGAATCGTCGTGTCGGCATCGGGTGAGCCGCCGTTCGCGTCGGCTCGAGTGTCAGGCGTGCCAGGCGCATCAACCTGCGCCCGCGCGTTGATGATCTCCCGGGCCTGCCGCGTCAGCCGGTCAACAATCCCATCCGCGATCACCGTCGGCAGCGTCGCGATCAGGTCCGACATCCCATCGGCCCCGGCCTGCACCCGCACGCACCGTCCCGCCGCGGCCTCCTCGTGCCGTTCGGTGAACGTCCGCGGGTGCATCCGCTCGGCGATCATCCGCAGCGCCTCGCGCACCCGGTTGGGCGTCTCGCCCTCGCACCGCTCAACCGCGACGCGTTCGAACTCCGCCCGATCCGCCACGGGCACGAGGCATCCGACCTCCTGGATCACCCGCACATGCCCGCGGACGATGCGCCCGTCCTCCCACGCGGCCATCGTCAGCGGGAAGTTGTCGACCAGATCGCGCGCCTCGTCGATCCGACGCTGCAGCGTCCGGTCCGTCGCGACGAACACCCCGGCGAGTTCAGCCGCGATGCCCCGCAGCGCCATCTCGCGCGCCTTGACCTTCTCCGATGCCCCAGCCGCCTGCTTCTCCGCGAGCACCCCCGCCGCGGCAAGCACCCGAACCTCACGAATCTGCACCGCCCGCGCGGCATCCGAAACGCCCTCGGCATCCGCGACCACCTGAGCGAGGGCATCGACGTCACCGTCGCTACCCATCCCGCCGCCGAGCCCACCATTCGAATGCATGTTCGAATCATGTCACGGACCTCCGACATCGCGCCTCGACTATCCACAGGCAGCGCCGTGTTGATCGCTGCCGGAGCGCGTCCACCGGTTTCTGCTGCCTCAGCGCTTGGCGGGTGACGCGCGACGCACCATCGCGGTCTCGTCGGGGGTCTCGAAGCCGAATTCGGCGTAGAGACTGTGCGCGTCGCGCGTGAACAGCGTCCAGCGGAAGTCGTGCCCGGGGCCCTCGTCGATCATGCGCCGGAGGATACGGTGCGCGACGCCCGCGCCCTGGTGCTCGGCGACGACGAAGACATCGGCGAGATAGGCAAAGCTCGCGCCATCGGATGCCGCGCGGGCGAAGCCGATCTGTTCTCCGGTGTCGGCGCGGTAGGCCCCGACGACCCGCCAGGCCGCGTCGAGCTGCGCCTCGAGCACGGAGCGCTCGCGCCAGCGGCCCCAGTAGGCCTCGGACGAGAGCCAGCGCCATACGACGTCGCGCTGGATGCGGGCGGGTGAGTCATCGATCTCGTACTCCACGTCCCCATTGTGCGCCGCGGCACCGGGAAGACCCGGCTGGTAACACGATGCCAATCACGGGCCCGCGGACCGCGGCTGTGTCAGGCTGTGAGGATGACCGACGATCCCGCCGCCGCCCCGCGCCCGCCGCACGGCCCGCGCGATCCCGGCGACGCGTGGGTCGTGGGGCCGTCGGGCGAGCGCTACTGGGGGCGCTTCGGTGCCGCGGGCCTGCTGGCCATCGATCCGGAGCGGGGCGTGCTGCTGCAGCATCGGGTGTCGTGGAGCCACTTCGGCGACACCTGGGGTCTTCCCGGCGGCGCGCGTCACGCGGGGGAGTCCGCGCGCGACGGAGCATTGCGCGAGTCGGCGGAGGAAGCCGGCGTTCCCGCGGACGCCGTTGTGCCGCGGTTCCTGTCCGTGCTGGATGTCGGGGTGTGGACCTACGGCACCCTCGTGGCCGACGTCACGACGCCCTTCCACCCGGTCATCAGCGATCCCGAGAGCCGCGAGCTCGCGTGGGTTCCCGTCGACGAGGTCGAGTCGTTCCCCCTGCATCCCGGGTTCGCGGCGTCCTGGCCCCGGCTGCGCGGCCTGCTCTCGCTACGCCCGACCGTCATCGTCGACGTCGCGAACGTGGTCGGTTCGGTCCCCGACGGCTGGTGGCGCGATCGGGCCGGTGCCGCCGAGCGGCTGCTCGCCCAGGTGGCGGCGTTGGCCGAGCGGGGGATGGATGCCGCGGACCTGGAGCTCCCCGAAGACATCTGGTTCCCGCGCGTGGTCGCCGTCGTCGAGGGGCAGGCGCGCGACGTCACCGCCCCCGCGGGGGTCGAGCTCGCTCGCGCACCGGCCGCCGGTGACGATGCGATCGTTTACGCGACCACCGCCGCCGTGGCCGCGGGTGAGCGGGTCAGCGTCGTGACGTCGGATCGCGAGCTGCGCGCTCGCGTCGAGGCGGTGGGGGCCCGGGCGGTCTCGACGTCGTGGCTCCGCGACCGGCTGTGACCACCGGCCGCGCAGCCCGGCGCTGGGGCGCGGCCGCGCTGGCCGTCGCTGTCGTCGCGGCAGGGCTCGTGGTCCACGGCATCCTGCCCGACACCGCCGCGACCGACATCGCCGGTGACGCGCTCTACGCCGTGTTGATCTACGCTCTCGTCGTCGCCGTCGCACCCCGTGCCGCAACCGTCGTCGTCGCGGCGGTCGCCGGCATCTGGTGCATCGCCGTCGAGCTGTTGCAGCTGAGCGATCTGCCCGCGCGGGCGGCCACCGTCTTCCCGCCGGCGGTCCTGGTGCTCGGGACGGTGTTCGACGCGCGCGACCTGCTCGTCTACGTCGTGACGATCGTCATCACCGGGGCGCTGGATGCTGTGTGGCGCCGCCGGCGAGCACCGTCGTCACCCCCGCGATGATCAGGTCGAGCGCCGCGGTGAAGCCGTCATCGTCGCCGGCGGCGATGCGCGCGGGCGAGGCGGCGACGTCGCCCGAGGCCGCGCCCCACGCGTCGGCGCTGCGGCGCTGCTGCTGGTGGAAGGTGAAACCGACGACGAAATGGGTGACGGTGTCGGCGATCGTGTCGGCGAGAGAAGCCGACTCGCCGCGCTCGAGTGCGACGGCCCGGAGCCGCGCGTGCACGGGTGGCTCGACGAGCCCGAGCGCGAGCGAGCTGGAGACGACCTCGGCCCCGTCGCGGTAGGCGAGCAGGCTGTCGTGCAGGCGCACGGCGACCTTTCGGGCGGCGACGTCGAGGCTCGTGCCGGCCTCGTCATCTGCGCTGACCGGACGGAGGATGCGCGCGCTCACGGCCGCGAGCAGCTGCTGCTTGTTCTCGACGTGCCAGTACAAGGCACTCGGCTGCACGCCGAGATGCTCGGCGAGGCGCCGCATCGACAGATCGGGCAGGCCGACCCGGTCGAGCAGCTCGAGGGCGGCGTCGACCACGTCGTCCCTCGAGCGTCGGGGCGCGCGACCTCCGCGGTTTGAATCGTCGGCGATCATGGCGCTACTCTACCTGAACGCCGTTCACGTGAACGGTGTTCAGGAGGAGCCATGACCCCGTCGATCCCCGCGTCGCGCGCCGCGCTCGATGCGACCGACCTCGCCCGCGCCGCGGTGTTCGCGGCCCTCATCGCCGTGCTCGGGCTGCCCGGCTCGTTCCCGCTGTTCGGGGGTGTGCCGATCACAGCGCAGACCCTCGGCGTGATGCTCGCCGGCGCCGTTCTCGGGCCCGTCGTCGGCGCGGCCTCGGTGGGCACCTTCCTCGCTCTCGTCGCCGTGGGGCTTCCGCTCCTCGCGGGCGGCCGCGGCGGGCTCGCGGTCTTCGCCGGCCCGACGGCGGGCTACCTCGTCGGCTGGCTCGTCGGCGCCGTGGTGGTGGGGCTGATCGTCCACGCCGGCGGGCGGCGACCCGTGTGGTGGCGCACCGCGGCCGGGCTCCTCATCGGCGGGGTGCTCGTCGTGTATGCGTGCGGCATCCCGGTCCAGAGCCTCGTCCTGCGCCTGCCGCTCGAGCAGGCGGCGCTGGCGAACCTCGCTTTCGTCCCGGGCGACATCGTCAAGGTCGTCGTCGCGACGCTCGTGATCGGAGCACTCGTGCGCGGCTACCCTCGCGCCTTCCGGCGCACGTGGGCGCCGCGTGCGAGCACCCGGGCCGGCGATGATGCGCCGACCCGGACCGCCGCCCCGGCATGACGGCCGGCATCCGTCTCGAGGCCGCGGCCGTCCGCCTCGGGGACGTGCAGGTGCTGGAACCCCTCACCCTCGGCCTCGACGCGCGCACGATCGCGGTGGTCGGCGACAACGGTTCGGGCAAGTCGACGCTCGCCCGACTCATCGGCGGACTCGTGCGGCCGACCTCGGGAGCCGTCCGGGTGCTCGGCTGCGACCCGGTCCGGGATGCGGCCGAGCTGCGGCGCCGCGTCGCGATCGTCTTCAGCAACCCGGACGCGCAGATCGTCATGCCCACGGTCGCCGAGGACGTCGCCTTCTCGCTTCGCGGCGATCGCGGCTCGCGCGCCGACCGCGCTGCACGGGTCGACCGGGCGCTCGATCGGTTCGACCTGACCGACCTCCGCGACCACCCCGCGCACGAGCTGTCGGGCGGGCAGAAGCAGCTGCTCGCCCTGTGCGGAGCCTTCGTCCGCGACCCCGAGCTCGTCGTCGCGGACGAGCCGACCGCGTTCCTCGACGGGCGGAACGCCGCCCGCATCGCGGGTCATCTTCTCGGCGACACCGGCCACCGACTGCTGCTCGTGACCCACGACCTCGATCTCGCGCGGGGGTGCGAGGTCGGCGTGCACGTCACCGCGGGACGCATCGTCGACGTGGGAAACGCGGCCGAGGTCGTCGATTCATACGCGAGGACCTGGCGATGACGTCTACCGAGGCGGGCGCGGCACGATGCTGACCCTTTACCGTCCGGATGCGCGGGGGTGGCACCGGCTCCCGGCGGGGCCGAAGACCCTGCTCCTCCTCGGCCTGGTGATGACGGTGTCGCTGCTCCCGGCTGCACCGGCGACTGCGGCCGGTGCGGCCGCCCTGTGCCTCGCCTGCTACGCCGTCCCCGGAACGGGCTGGCGCGAGCTGGTCCGACAGATCCGGGCGCTGCGGTGGCTCGTGATCATCGCGCTCGCCGGCCAGCTCATCTTCCTGGGGCTCGAGTCCGCCGTGGTCGGAACCGTGCGCATCCTGGCCGCGATCCTGCTCGCCGCCCTGCTGGCGCTGACGACGCCGGTTGCCGCGCTGCTCGACCTCTTCGAGCGTGCCCTCCGTCCCGCCCGGGCGATCGGCGCCGACCCCGAGCGCATCTCCCTCCTCCTCGTCGTCGCGCTCGGCTCCGTGCCGACGCTCGCGCGCCTGGCAGGCGAGGTGCGAGACGCGCACCGCGCGCGGGGCGCGGGAGGCGGCATCCGTTCCTCCGCGCTGGCGTTCATCGTCCTGGCACTGAAACACGCCGACGACCTCGGCGACGCTCTCACCGCGCGGGGCGTGCGCTGACTCGTGCCGAGTTCGCGCAACCGCGGCGCCTCATCTCACGTCGACGCGCTCGAACCGTTCTCGCGGCACGCGGTCGAGCCGCAGCGGGGCGGCGACCGGCGTGCCGCACCGGCTGCCCGCCGCACGGAATCGCTGGATCGCCCACCGCCGCACCCCGCGGTCGGCCAGCAGCTCGCCGAGATCGCCGAGCCGGGCGTCGTCGATGAGGTCGGGATGCACGGTCGTGCGGACCTCGACATCGAGCGGATGCGGCGAGGCGGCGCGCTCGCGCTGAGCGGCGACCACGAGGTCGAGCGAGCGCAGTGCGGCGCGTCCGCTCGGACCCCGGCCCGTCACGCCGGCGTAGTCGTCGGCCCCCGCTTTCATATCGAGGCCGATCCACGACAGGGCCGGCAGCACGGCTTCGAGCAGGTCCGGGTAGGCGCCGCCCGTATGCAGTCCGACGTCGAACCCGAGTTCGCGGGTCCGTGCGATCGCGTCGGGGAGGGCGCGTTGCATCGTCGGCTCACCGCCCGAGAAGACCACCCCGTCGAGCAGGCCGCGGCGCTCGCCGAGGAAGGCGGCGACGTCCGCCCACGGCATCACCCCGCTTGTCCGCGGATCGATCAGATCGGGGTTGTGGCAGTAGGTGCAGTCCCACGGGCACCCCTGCAGGAACACCGTCGCCACGAGGTGCCCCGGCCAATCGACCGTCGAGAACCGCGAGAGTCCCGCGATGCGCAGCCCGGAAGCGCTGCGACCCGCCACAGCGGACACGTCACACGACCGCCGCGGCGCGTTCGTACGAGAACGCCACACGCTCGGCGGCCTCGCCTCTCTTGCCGATGTTGAACGACGAGACCGGGCGGAAGTAGCCCATCACCCGCGTCCAGACCTCGCACTCGGCGAGGCACTGAGGGCACGTCGCGTGGTCGCCCGAGAGGTACCCGTGCTGGGGGCAGATCGAGAACGTGGGGGTGATCGTGATGTACGGGATGCGGAACCGCTCGAGCGAACGGCGGACGAGGGTCTTGCACGCCGCCGCCGTCGGTGCGGCCTCGCCCATGTAGAGGTGCAGGACGGTGCCGCCGGTGTACCTCTGCTGCAGTCCCTCCTGGAGCTCCATCGCGAGGAATGGGTCGTCGGTGAACGCGACCGGCAGCTGCGACGAGTTCGTGTAGTACGGGTTGGCGGTCGTGCCGGCGTGACGGATGCCCGCGAAGCGCGCGATATCGGCGCGGGCGAAGCGGTAGGTCGCCGACTCGGCCGGGGTGGCCTCGAGGTTGTAGAGGTGCCCGGTCTGCTCCTGGAACTCCACCATGCGTACGCGCACGTGATCGAGCAGGTCTGCGGCGAACCGCATCCCCTCCTCGGTCGTGATGTCATCCGTGTCGCCCGAGAAGTTGCGCACCGCCTCGTTCAGCCCGTTCACGCCGATCGTCGAGAAGTGGTTGTCCAGGGTGCCGAGGTAGCGCCGGCTGTAGGGGAACAGGCCCGCGTCGAGGTTGCGTCCGATGACGGTGCGCTTGGCCTCGAGGCTGTCGCGCGCGATCTCCAGCAGCCGGTCGAGCTGCGCGTACAGGCCCGCGCGGTCGCCGGCGTGCACGAATCCGAGCCGCGCGCAGTTGATCGTGACGACCCCGACCGACCCGGTCTGCTCGGCCGAGCCGAACAGCCCGTTGCCGCGCTTGAGGAGCTCCGTGAGGTCGAGCTGCAGGCGGCAGCACATCGAGCGGATCATTCCGGGGTCGAGGTCGGAGTTCACGAAGTTCTGGAAGTAGGGCAGGCCGTACTTCGCCGTCATCCGGAACAGCGCGTCGGCCTCGGGAGAGTCCCAGTCGAAGTCCTTCGTGATGTTGTAGGTCGGGATGGGGAAGGTGAACGCCCGGCCGTCGGCGTCGCCCTCGGTCATCACCGACAGGAACGCGCGGTTGATCATCGCCATCTCGGGCGCGAGATCGCCGTACGTGAAGTCGGCGAGGCGCCCGCCGACGAGCGGGCGCTGGTCGGCGAGGTCGTCGGGGCAGGTCCAGTCGAAGGTCAGGTTGGTGAACGGGGTCTGGGTGCCCCATCGCGAGGGGACGTTGAGGTTGAAGACGAGCTCCTGGATGCCCTGGCGCACGGCTCGCTCGTCGAGCCCGTCCAGCCGCACGAAGGGTGCGAGATAGGTGTCGAACGAGCTGAACGCCTGCGCTCCGGCCCACTCGTTCTGAAGGGTGCCGAGGAAGTTGACGATCTGGCCGAGGGCGCTCGAGAAGTGCTTCGGCGGGGCCGACGAGATCGCGCCCGGAACCCCGTTGAACCCCTGCTCGAGGAGCTGGCGCAGCGACCACCCGGCGCAGTAGCCGGCGAACACGTCGAGATCGTGGATGTGGATGTCGCCGTCGCGGTGCGCGGCTCCGGCCTCGGGCGCGTAGACCTCGTCGAGCCAGTAGTTGGCGATCAGCTTGCCAGACGCGTTGAGGATGAGCCCGCCGAGGCTGTAGCCCTGATTCGCGTTCGCGTTGACGCGCCAGTCGCGTCTCTCGAGGTACTCCTCCACAGTGCTTCGGACGGGGATGTTGCGTGTGGTCATGGAGGTCCCTTCACGAGATGCCCCAGATGTGGGGGTCGAATCTCGATTCAGCCACTACATGCTGTGTCGGCCCCGCGTGGCGCGCCGGAACAAATCCGCGCACGGCTCGCGCACGAACAGCGGAGAATGTCGCGGACTTCGGACATATCGCGCGAATAGGTCCGAAGTACGCGGCATCCTCCGAGTTCCGCGACCCGCGGAGGCAGGGCTCAGCGGGCGAAGCGAAGGGTCACGATCTCGAACGGGCGGAGGGACAGCGCGGTATCGCCGGACAGAGCGGATGCCGCGACCTCGCGCTCGAGCAGATCGGTCTGGGTCACCGCGCGGGCGTCGAAGCCGGGGTGCACGACGGTGTCGACACGGCGACCGAGCGCCTCGTACAGCCGCACGACCACGTCGCCCGAGCCGTCCTCGGCGAGCTTGACCGCCTCGACGACGACCCCCGGATCCGCCACCGTCACGATCGGCTCGATCGCGGAGGCGGTCCCCGTCACCACCCGTTCGGGCAGATTCAGCCGATAGCCCTCGACGACGGCATCCTCGACGTCCGCGCCGACGACCAGGCCGACCCGCAGTGCATACGCGCCCTGATCCTGCGTGGGATCGGGGAACAGCGCCGACCGGATGAGCGACAGCCGGACGACCGAGACCGTGCCGCCGCCGACCGAGCGCTCGGCTCGCGTGATGTCGTGACCGTAGGTGGAGTCGTTCACGACCGCGACGCCGAAGCCGGGTTCGCCCACGCGCACCCACCGCTGCGCGACGGTCTCGAAGCGCGCGGCATCCCACGACGTGTTGGTGTGGGTCTTCCGCTCGATGTGGCCGAACTGCACCTCCGAGGTCGCGCTGTCGGTGTGCACGTCGACGGGGAACGCGAGCTTGAGCAGTTTCTGCGTCTCGTGCCAGTCGAGTTCGAACCCGAGCGACAGGGTGCGCGACCCGGCATCGAGTCCGATGCGCTCGACCACGCGCGACGAGCCGAACGACCGGGAGACGACGACCTCGTCGCCGTCGAGCTCGACGCCGTCGATGTCGGTGAGGTCGGTGACGGTGTTCCGATAGTGCACGTCGACATCCCAGGCATCCCACTGCGTCGGGGTGTCGCGGTGCAGTTGCAGAAGAGCGGATGCCGCGCCCGGCGGCACACTCTCGCGACCACTCGCCACATCGACCGCCGAGACGATCAGGCCGCGATCGTCGATCACCACGCGCACGATGCCGTTGTCGAGCACCCAGCCCTCGGGCGAGCGTTCGGGGCGCACGCGGGATGCCGGGGCAACGGGTACGGCTCCGAGCGCCGGAACCCCGCCGCGCGCGTGCGGCGCGGCGTTGACCCTGAGCTCGGATGTGGCCTCGCCCGACTCGGGCGGTCCCGCGAGAGCGGTCAACGCGTCGCCGATGATCTCCTCGAGCTCGCGGGCGACCGCGGCGTAGTTGCGCTCGGCGTCCTGATAGACCCAGGCGATCGACGATCCCGGCAGGATGTCGTGGAACTGCTGCAGCAGCACCGTCTCCCACGCCCGCGCGAGCCTCTCGGCGGGATACGGCGCGCCGGTGCGCACAGCCGCGGTCGTCGCCCACAGCTCGGCCTCGCGCAGCAGGTGCTCGCTGCGGCGGTTGCCCTGCTTCGTGGCGAGCTGGCTCGTGTAGGTGCCGCGGTGGAACTCGAGATAGAGCTCGCCGACCCAGACCTCGGGCTCGGGGTACTCCGCTTCGGCGGTCTCGAAGAACCGCTGCGGTGTCGAGTGAACGACACGGGGTGAGCCCTCCAGCGAGGTCGTCCGCGCGATCGCCGCCGTCATCTCGCGCGTGGGGCCGCCCCCGCCGTCACCGAATCCATAGGGGAGCAGCGACACCGTGCCGCGCCCCTTGTCGGCGTAGTTGCGTTCGGCGTGCGCGAGCTCGGCTGCCGACACGATCGAGTTGTACGAGTCGACCGGCGGGAAGTGGGTGAAAAGGCGGGTGCCGTCGATGCCTTCCCACCGGAAGGTGTGGTGCGGCATCCGGTTCGTCTCGTTCCACGAGATCTTCTGCGTGAGGAACCAGCGGGCGCCCGCGGCCTTCGCGATCTGCGGAAGAGCTCCGCTGTAACCGAACGAATCGGGAAGCCACACCTCGGGGGTGTCGATGCCGAACTCGCGCTCGAAGAAGCCTTTGCCCGCGATGAACTGCCGCGCCAGGGCCTCCGCGCCGGGCAGGTTCGTGTCGGATTCGACCCACATGCTGCCGACCGGCACGAACCGGCCCTCCGCCACACGCGCGCGGATGCGCTCGAACAGGTCGGGGTAGTACTCCTTCACCCATGCGTACTGCTGCGCCGACGACGCGGCGAAGACGAAGTCGGGGTCTTCGTCCATGAGCGAGAGGACGTTCGAGAACGTGCGAGCGACCTTCCGCACCGTCTCGCGCACCGGCCACAGCCACGCCGAGTCGATATGGGCGTGCCCGACGGCATGCAGGGTGTGTGCGCTCGCCGAGGCCGGCGCGGCCAGCACGGGAGCGAGGACGGCGCGGCCCGCGGCGGCGGTACCGGCGACGTCGTGCGGGTCGACGACGTCGATCATCCGCTCCAAGGCGAGAAGGAGGTCGGCACGGCGGGCCGACGCCGGGTCGAGCTGCGCCGCAAGTCCCCGAAGCGCCGAGGTGTCGTCCAGGAGAGCGGTGACCTCGAGGTCGCGCAGTCGCACATCGACCGTCCGCAGCACGTAGACGGGATCGTCCCCGGCGGTCGCCCGGTCGCCGACCGGTGTGGGCGCGAAGGTGAAGATGCTCCCGACGTCGGGGTTGGAGGCGCCCTCCACGAAGACGTCGATCTCACCGCCCGGCGACACCGCCTCGGTCACCGCGTTGTTGAACGGCGCGATGCCGCGCAGCGGCCGGCCGTCGACCGACCACACCATCGCCTCGCATTGGAAGCCCGCCTGTCCGGTCGTGAATCCGAGGTCGACGACGAGCTCGGGTCGCGTCCCGGCGATCGGCTCGCCCCCGTCGAACCACTCGTCCGGCGCCTCGCCCGTGACGCGGAACCAGGTCGTCCCCCACGGGCGTCCCCACGGGTCGCCGACCGTGATCGGACGGTAGGCGCCGTCGCGGGCCTCGTCGAAGGCGACCGGCTCGGCCGGCGCCTCCCAGCAGCTGACCGCGAGCGGGCGGGAGTCGCGGTGGATCGCCGGGGCCAGACGTTCCCGGACGAATCGGTCGATGCGCAGCAGCGCGAGAGTGGAGCGGTCGTGCATGGAGGAGCCTTTCGAGGAGGAAGCGGGTCAGCCCTTGACGGAGCCGGCGAGGGCGAACGAGCCGCCCGAGAATCGCTGAACGAGGACGTACAGCACCACCATCGGTGCGGCGTAGAGCACCGAGTAGGCGGCGAGCTGTCCGTAGGCGATCGAGCCGTACTGACCGAAGAAGTTGAAGATCGACACCGCCGCCGGGAACTTCGACGACGTGAAGAGCAGCACGAAGGGGACGAAGAAGTTCCCCCAGGCGGTCGTGAAGACGAAGATGAACACGACGCCGATGCCTGAGCGCATGAGCGGGATGACGATGCGCGCGAGAGCCTGCATCGACCCGGCCCCGTCGACCCAGGCGGCCTCTTCGAGAGAGATCGGCACCGAGTCCATGAAGTTCTTCAGCATCCAGATCGCCATCGGCAGAGATGTCGCGGCCATGAAGACGATGACGCCCCACACCGAGTCGAGCAGCCCGAACGAGACGAACAGCGCGTAGACCGGCACCATCATCGCGGTGATCGGCAGCCCGGTGCCGAAGAGGATCGCGTACATGAACGTCTTCTGGAACCGCATCGCGTAGCGCGACAGCGGGTAGGCCGCGAGCACACCGACGACGACGGTGATGACGGCGGTGCCCAGCGAGACGAGGATCGAGTTCAGGAGAGGCTGGAACGTGAGCTCCCACGTCATCACCTGCGTGTAGTTCTCGAGGGTCCAGGTCTCGGGGACCTTCATCGTGACCTTCGCGTCGCCGTCGAAGGAAGCGAAGACGATCCACAGCAGCGGCACGAGGAAGAGCACGCCGATCGCCGCGAGGATGATCGACGACAGCACGGTCTGAGCCCGCTTCCGCGGTGCCGAGACCGAGGTGGCGATGGTGGCCATGTCAGTCGACCTCCGGCTTGAGGATGCGGATGTAGACGGCGGAGAAGACGGCGCCGATCAGGAGCGTCACGACGGCGATCGCGGTGCCGTATCCGACCTGGGCGAACTTGAACGCCTCCTGGAACGCCAGCACGGGGAGCGTCGACGACTGTGTTCCCGGACCGCCCCCGGTCATCACCCAGATGAGCGTGAACACGCCGAGCGTCTGCAACGTCGTCAGCAGCAGATTGGTCGAGATCGACCGCCGGATGACGGGGAGGGTGACGCGGATGAAGCGCTGCCAGGCGCCGGCGCCGTCGATCGTCGCGGCCTCGATCAGCTCGGGCGGCACCTCGGACAGCGCCGCGTTGTAGACCATCATCGAGAAGGCCGTGCCGCGCCAGATGTTCGCCAGGATCACCGCCAGCATCGGGAAGTAGTACAGCCAGCTCGTGCCCTCCAGCCCGAACCAGCCGAGGAAGGTGTTGAGGGTGCCGTCGGTCTGGAAGAAGGCGTAGAGGGCGAAGGCGGCGACGATCTCGGGCAGCACCCACGCCAGCACCACGAGTCCGCCGACGAGCGAACGCAGCGGCTTCACCGAGTTCCGGATGAGGACCGCGAGCAGCATCCCGAGGACGTTCTGGCCGATCACGGCGGACGCCAGCACGAACACCACGGTGAGCCCGAGCGAGAGCCAGAACTCTCCCGAGGCGAACAGGGCCGTGTAGTTGTCGAGTCCGATGAACTGCGGGTTCGCGGCGCGGGGCCCGGTCATGGCGCGGTCGGTCAGTGACCCGTAGAGCGCGTAGACGATCGGTCCGAGCATGAACGCCAGCAGCAGGAGCACCGCGGGCAGGAGCGGGAGAAGTCGTGCGGCGGCACGGCCGGCCGACCGGCCGGACCGGGAGGTGATCTCCCGGCCCGGGCGGTGCCGACCGCCGGTGGTGACGGTGGCGGTGGCGGTCATCGCTGGATCAGCCCGCCTGCGTGTTCTCCTCGCCGACGATGCCGACGAGAGCGGAGTCGTACGCGGCCTGTGCATCCTGCGGGGTCGCCTGACCGGTGAAGATCGACTCCGTCGCGCGCGGGATGTTCGCCGAGATCTGCGAGTAGTCGGGCGTCGCCGGCCGGAAGTGGGTGTACGGCACGAGCGATGAGAAGAACTCGAACGACGGGTTGTAGTCGAGGTACTCCTGGCTGGCGGCGACGTCCTTGCGCACGGCGATCTGTCCGGCCTCCTGGTGGTACATCAGCGCGTTCTCGAACGTCAGCGCCTGGGCGATGAAGTCGAAGGCAGCCTGCGGGTTCTTCGCGTTGGCGCCCATCGCGAGCGTCCAGCCGCCCGACATCGAGGTGAAGCCGTCACCGCCGCCGTCCTGCGTCGGCATCGCGGCGAAGCCCATCGTCTGCTCCCACTCCGGCCAGGCGTTCTCGCCGTCGATCCAGTTGCTCGGCAGCCACGAACCGTCGAGCGCGATGGCGATCCCGCCCTGGGGAAGGAGTTCCGTGCTGACTTTGGTTCCCCAGCCGGCGTCGAGAGCCAGCGCGGGGTCGGGGCCGAGCTTCTCCTCCGCGACCGTCTGATAGAACTCGAGTGCGTCGAGGAACCCCGCCGAGCCGGTGACCCACTTGTTCGTGTCGGTGTCGAGGAGCTCATCCTCGGTGCCGTAGAGCAGCATCTCGAAGCCCTGCATCGACGTCGCCTCGCCCAGGGCCTGCGACGCGTAGATGTTGAACGGGATGACGTCGGGGTTGCTCTCCTTGATGGTGCGCGCAGCCTCGAGCACGTCGTCCCAGCTCTCCGGCGCCCAGTCCTCGGGAAGCCCCGCCGCCGCGAACAGCTGCTTGTTGAAGTAGAGGCCCCGGGTGTCGGTGCCGAGCGAGACGCCGTACGTCTTGCCGTCGTCGCCGAGCCCGGCCTGCTTGGCGCCGTCGTCGTACTGCTCCCACTGGTCCCAGTCGGCGAGATAGTCGTCGATCGGCTGCAGGTATCCGGCGGCGGCATCCGATCGGATTTGGAAGGTGTCCTCGTAGATCACATCGGGCGCCGTCCCCGCCGACCCGTTCATGAGGGCGAGCTTGGTGAAGTACTGGTCCTGCTCCGCCTCGATCGGCACGAGCTCGACCGTCATCCCCTCGTGCGCGGCCTCGTACTCCTCCTTCGTCTTCTTCATGAGCTCGTCCATCGCGGTGAACGACGTCGTCTTCTGATAGGCGACGCGGATCGTGTCGGACGACGCTTCGTCTCCGCCCCCGCCGCCGCTGCCGCAGCTCGTGAGAGCGAGCGAGAACGCTGCGATGCCGACGACGGCCACGGTCGTGATGGGTCTCTTCATGGTCGAAGCTCCTTTGCTTTGACGAGGGGCGCTGGTGCGTGCGCACGTCTTTTATAAAACAAATGGAATAAAAGAACAAGGCTTCGCCTCGGCGTTTCCCGGTGGGTTCAGTCCGGGGCGCCCGCAATCATGAGGTCGGTCGGGCGGGCGGTCATCGCGGCATCGAGCACGAGGCACGCGGCGCCCACGGCGGCGGCATCCGTGGCCAGTCCGCTTTCGAGCACGCGGATGCCGCGCACCGTGGCGGTCTCGGTGCTCGCCGCCACGGCGTCGGAGAGGGCGGGCCCGGCCGTCGTCGAGAGGAGCTTCCACAGCGGCCCCCCGACCACGACGACATCCGCGTCGAGGAGGTTGTTGATCTGCACGACGGCGCGGGCGAGGCTCGACCCGGCTCGCCGCACCGCCGACGCGGCGCGCTCGTCGCCGGCGCGCGCCCGGGCGGCGAGCTCGCGGAGGCGTTCCCGGAGCGCGGGTGCGGCCACGGGCTCACTGCCGTCTATCACGCCCCCGTCGACGAGCAGCCGTTCGGGGGCGATGGCGGCGCCGAGGCATCCGCGCTGACCGCATCCGCATGCCGGCCCGCCCGGTTCGACGACGAGGTGGGCGACGTCACCGGCGTTTCCCGTACGGCCCCGGATCGGTGCGCCGTCGACGGCGAGGCCCGCGCCGACGCCCGCTCCGTAGTACACGAAGATGGAGTCCTGCAGCTCTTGCGCGGCATCCCGCCAGAGCTCGCCGACCATCGCCGCGACGACATCCTTCTCGACCGTGGTCGGCAGTCCCGTCGCCTCGCGCAGCAACGGCCCGAGGGCGAGGTCGTGCCAGACCGGCGGCAGGAGCGGCGGCTCGAACAGGACCCCCGCGTCCGCGTCGAGGGGGCCAGGAGCGGCGACGCCGATGCCGAGCACGGATGCCCGGGAACGGCCGCCCTCCGCGAGCAGCGACTCGACGGTGCCGACGAGGTCGTCGAGGATCTGCTCGCGGGTCGCGGCGGGTCGCGGGGCGCGCTCGGTCTGAGCGACGACCTCGCCCAGAAGGTCGACCACGACGACCGTCTCGACGGCCGGATCGAGATGGATGCCGACGGCGCACCGGGCCGTCGGGTCGAGCTGGAGCGGGGTCCGGGGCTTGCCGGGCCCGGTGACGATCGGGGTCCCCTCGCGCACCCAGCCCTCGGCGACGAGACGGCGGGCGACATTGCTGAGCGTCTGGGCGGACAGCCCCGTGCGGGCGGCGAGCTCGATGCGGCTGATGCCGTCGGGGGAGCGCCGGATCAGGTCGAGCACGAGCGTCTGGTTGTACGTGCCGACGGCCGGCAGGTTCGAGCCGCGTCTCATGGTTCCTCCCGTCGAACCATACTGCGCACGCGCATGACGAAGGCCCGCCCGGCGAACCGGACGGGCCTTCGGCGATCGCGGGGGAGCGTCAGTTGTTGCCGCGCAGGATCGCGATGATGCGGAGGATCTCGACGTACAGCCAGACGACCGTCACCATGATGCCGAAAGCGCCGACCCAGCCGTACTGACGGGGTGCGCCGTTACGGACGCCCTGCTGGATGTTGTCGAAGTCGAGCACGAGCGAGTACGCCGCCATGATGACCACGAGCACACCGATGATGAGGCCGAGCGGGATGCCAGCGATCTTCATGCTGTGGAGGCCGAACATCATGCCGCCCGGGATTACCCCGAAGAGCATCAGGCCGACGTTCAGCAGCGAGAAGACGAGGTAGCCGAGCATCGCGATCATGAAGATCTTCGTCGCCTTGGCCGACGCGCGGACCTTGCCGCTGGCGAAGAGGGCAAGGGTCACGCCGACGACCGCGAGGGTCGCGAGGGTCGCCTGCATGACGATGCCCGGGAAGATGAACTCGAGGTAGGCGGAGATACCGCCGACGAAGAGGCCCTCGAACGCGGCATACCCGAAGATCAGGCCGGGCCGGACCTTCTTGCGCGAGGTGAAGGTGACGACCATCGCCAGGACGAAGCCGCCGAGCGCACCGATGATCCAGGGCATCATCGTGGGGGCGGGGTTGTCGCGCGTCACCGGCGAGAGCGTCCAGACCCAACCGACGACCGCCGTGGCCAGCAGGATCGCGAAGAGCCCGAGCGTCTTGACGACGGTGTCTTCGACCGTCATGCGGGAGGTCTCGCGGGCACCGGCGGCGGGTGCCGCGTACATGCCTTCGAGGTGGGCCTGCGTAGCGGCGTTCACGCCGGCGTGCTGCGCCGAGGCGGTCTGCATGCCGGGGGCGGCGGGCGGCGTCAGACCCGGCCGCTGCTCCTTGAACGCGGGATTGTCGAATGCGGGGTTATTGAGGGCCACTGCTCTCACACTCCAAGTCGAGGGTCGACACAGCTGGATGCCGTGTATACCCAGCCTACGGGAACCGGTTCCTCCCGGATATGCGCGGCGCTGTGAGCAGGCCATGAAGCCGATCGCCCTGAGCGAAATCACGCGTCATCGGCCCGTACGCTGGGGTCGTGTCCCGCCCGCTCGTGATCGGCCACCGCGGTGCGCCCGGGTATCGTCCCGAGCACACCCGCTCCTCCTATCACCTCGCGCTCGAGAGCGGGGTCGATGCCGTCGAGCCGGACGTGGTCTTCAGTCGGGACGGGGTCGCCGTGATCCGGCATGAGAACGAGATCGGCTCGACCACCGACGTTGCCGACCATCCCGAGTTCGCTTCGCGCCGCACCACGAAGACCGTCGACGGCGCGTCGCTCACCGGCTGGTTCGCGGAGGACTTCACCTGGGACGAGCTGTCACGGCTGCGCTGCCGCGAGCGGCTCCCGGCGCTGCGGCCCGACAGCGCTCGTCATGACGGCGCGGAGCCGATGCTGCGGCTGCGCGATCTCCTCGACCTCGTCACGGATGCCGCGAAGACCTCCGGGCGGCGGCCCGGCGTCGTGCTCGAGATCAAGCACGCCACCTTCCTGGAGGCCGCCGGCTTCGACGTGTCCGAGCTCATCGCGGCAGAGCTCGACGCGGCTGGCTGGACCGACGGCGACCTGCCGCTGTGGATCGAGTCGTTCGAGCTCACGATCCTCGACCGCCTGGCAGACGCCGGCGTCCGGGGCGCGCGGATCTTCCTCCTCGAGGCCGACGGTGAGCCGTACGACTCGGTCGCGACTGAGGGCGCGGGGGCACGCAGCTACCGGGAGTGGTCGTCGCCCGCGGGGCTCGACGACCTCCGCGGGCGGGTCGCCGGTGTGAGCCTGGACAAGCGGATGATCCTCGACCCCGCGCGGGGCACGGACGGCGGTCGGGTGCTCGTTGCCGCAGCGCACGAGCGCGAGCTGGCCGTCTTCACGTGGACGGCGCGTCCCGAGAACGCCTTCCTCGTCCGGCGGCACCGACGCGGTGGCGGTCGGTCCGCCTGGGGAGACTACGCGGGCGAGTGGGCCGAGCTCGTGGCATCCGGCGTCGACGGCGTCTTCGTCGACCACCCGGATCTCGGCGTCGACGTGTTCGGGCGCTGATCCCCGATGCTCAGCAGACCCCGGATCCAGCCCTACGCCCAGTATCTGATGGGGGCGTCGACGGTGATGATCTCCACGACCGTCGCGGTCGTCGCTCCCGAGCGCATCACCGTGGCTTACGTCGTCGGCGTGAGCGTCATCGTCGCGGCCTGTGTCGCGATGGGGTTCGTCTGGCGCGACAAGCCGACTCGCGGAACCGTCTGGGTGTGCATCGTCCCGCTCGTCTCGATTCTCGCCTGCGCCCCGCTGCGCAACGGTGCCATCGATCTGCTGCCGGTGACCGGAATGCTCGTCATCTTCCCGATCGCCTGGCTCGCCTTCGCGTTCCCACCGCCCGTTGCGGCGCTGGGAGTCCTCCTCGCGGGGCTGCTGCCTCTCGCGGCGGCGACCGAGCCGCCCGCCGGGCTCGCGGAGTGGCTGGCGCTCGCGACGGTGCCGGCGCTGCTCGGCATGTTTGCGATGGGAAGTCGTTTCGTCTCCACCGACCTCGGCCGCCACCGCACCAGGGCCCGACGCGCCACGCATCGATTGGCCGAGGCGCTCGACTCCTCGAACCGGGCCGACGCCGCGCTGCGCCAGCTGCTCGACACGAGCCCGGACGCGATCGTGCTCTTCGGCGATGACGGCGCGGTGCTGGTCGCGAACGCCCCCGCGCATGCGCTGGCCCAGCGTGCGGGGATCGCGATCTCGCTCGACCAGGACGGGCGCACGTCCGTCTACGAGGAAGACCGGATCACCCCGGTCGTGGTGGGGGCGGACCTGCGCGACATCATCCTTTCGGGTGAACTCGCCGAGGCGCGTCGCGTGTGGGTCGGTGAGCCGGGCGATCAGGTAGCGCTGCGCTTCGTCGCCCGCCCCATCGCGCTCGACGGCGAGCCCATCGGCGTGCTCGTGGTCGCCCAGGACGTGACCGAGCTCGTCGAAGCCGTCGACGTCCGCGATCGATTCCTCGACACGGTGGGCCATGAACTTCGGACGCCGCTCACGGTCATCCTCGGCAATGCCGAGCTCGCGCTCGCCGGAGCGATGCCGGAGCATCGCGACCGCTGGGAGACCATCCACCGCGCCGCCGAGAGACTGGAGCACACCGTCGAACTGATCCTCGCGACGGGTCGAGCGGACGCGACGCCCGGGACAGCGGCGTGCGAGGCTCGTGCCGTCGTCGACAGGGTCGTCGCCGAATCGGCCGACGGCGACTCCGGCGTGGCCGTGACCGTGACTGGAGCCACGGTGCACGCGCGCATCGCAGCCCGCGACCTTCAGGCGATCATGACCGAGCTGCTGCACAATGCCCGGCAGGTGTCGCCTTCCGCCGGTGTCGTCGAGATCTCGATCGCGATGAGACCGGACGAGGTCGAGATCTCGGTGACCGACGAGGGCCCCGGCATGACCCCTGCCGAGCGCCGTCAGGCGTTCGAGCGGTTCTATCGCACCACGCGCTCGCGTCGGAGCGCTGCGCAGGGGCTCGGGCTCGGGCTCGCCCTCGCGCGCGGGCTGGCGCGCGCCCACGGGGGCGAGGTGCGGCTGACGCCCGGGCGGGTGGGCGGTACCGTCGCCGTCGTGAGGCTGCCGCGGGCCAGCCCGCCGGACGCCCCTCCGCCTCTCGATCACGTCTCCGCCGTCCCCTAGGGTGTCGGACATGCTCACCGCCGGGATCACCGTCCGCGATGTCCGTCGATCGTTCGGGCGCGTCGAAGCCGTTCGCGGAGTGGATCTCGACGCTCGCGCGGGAGCGGTGACCGGACTCGTCGGCCCCAACGGCGCCGGTAAGACGACGCTGCTCCTGATGCTCGCGTCGCTTCTGCAGCCGGACGCGGGCAGCATCCGGATCGCCGGCGTCGACCCGGTGACCGATCCCGCCCAAGCCCGCGCGCGGCTCGGATGGATGCCCGACGCGCTGGGCGCGTGGGGCTCGCTCACCGTGCGGGAGACGCTGGAGATGACCGCCCGGCTCTACGACCTCGACAGAGCCGCAGCGGCCCGCCGCGCGCGGGAGCTTCTCGATCAGGTCGGTCTGGTCGATCTCGCCGAGTCGCCCGCCCGTGTGCTCTCGCGCGGGCAGAAGCAGCGCCTCGGTCTCGCCCGAGCTCTCGTGCACGACCCGTCCGTCCTCCTCCTCGACGAGCCCGCCTCGGGCCTCGACCCCCAGGCGCGGGTGGACCTGCGCGGACTCCTGCGCGCGTTCGCCGCCGCAGGCAAGACGGTGCTGATCTCCAGCCACATCCTCTCCGAGCTCGAGGAGGTCGTCGACGACGCGGTGTTCCTGCTCGATGGCGCGACCGTGAGTCCCGACCGGGTCGCGGCGGCGGCTCGCCGCACCCGCACCTGGCGCGTCCGCGTCGCCGATCTCGATGCGCAGGCTGCCGTGCTCCCGATCGCGACGGCCCTCGGACTCGACGTCGCGCGCGTGCCGACAGACCGCCGCGACGTCCTGGTCCCGTTCTCGTCCGAGGTCGAGGCTGCCGCCGGTCTGCGGGCGCTGCTGGGCGCGGGCATCGCGGTCGCCGAGTTCTCGGCCGCGACCGGGATGCTCGAGCACACCTTCCTCGATCTCGGCGCCGGCCGGGATCTGGGCACCGAGGGGAAGGAGGCGTCATGAGCGTCGCCCGGCTGTGGACGGTCGCTCGGCTCGAGCTGCTCCAACGGGTGCGCACGGTGTCGTGGTACGTCCTGCTCGGCATCTTCGCCGTGCTGCTGATCGGTGTCACCGCGCTGTCGTTCCTGGCCTTCGGCGGGGGCATCGCGGAGGGCGAGCAGCGCGGCGCCGGCATCTACTCGACGATCGTCATCATCACGTTGCTGCTCGTCGTCCTCGTCTCGCCCACACTCAGCGGCAACTCCGTCAACGGCGACCGGGATGCCGCGACCCTCGCACCGGTCCAGGTGACGCTCGCGCGAACCTCCGAGATCCTGCTCGGCAAAGTGCTCGCGGCATGGGTCACGGGTCTCGCGTTCGCCGCGGTGGCCGCCCCGTTCCTCGTCATCGCGACCCTGGCCGGGGGAGTGGACCCCGTCGTCGTCGTGGTGTCGCTGGTCGTCCTCGTGATCGAGATCGGCATCATCGCTGCGATCGGCGTCGGGCTGAGCGGCCTCATCGCCCGGCCTCTCTTCTCGGTCGCCGCGACCTACCTCGTCGTCTCTGCGCTCGTCTTCGGAACGCTCATCGCCTTCGGCCTCGGCGCGACGGCGTTCTCGAGCGAGGCGACCGCGACCTACCGGCCGGCGCAGTACAACGCCGACGGGTCGCCGCAGTGCATCGACGGGGCGGACGACTGCTGGAACGATCCCGCTCGCATGGTCTGCGGCGAGCCGGAGACATCGACCTACACCGTGCCGCGGTTCGATCGTGTGTGGTGGGTGCTCGCGGCCAACCCCTTCGTCATCCTCGCCGACGCGACGCCTGCCGAGTACGACCGGTTCGGCTACCCCGTCGACCTGTTCGGTCAGATCGCATCCGGTGTCCGGCAGGCACAGGTCGCACCTGATCTCGAGACGGGGTACGACGAGTGCCGGCCAGCCGCAGACGGCGCCGTGCCGACCGCGGCGGAGATCCGGGAACGAACGGCGCCGAGCTGGTTCGTCGGACTGGCCGGGCAGATCGTGGTCGCGGGTCTGCTCGTGGCGGGAGCGTGGTCGCGGACGAGGACCCCGGCCCGAGCCCTGCCGCCCGGAACGCGGATAGCGTAAGAGTGCCATGGTCACCGAACTCGACATCACCCGCCGCGAGGCGATCGACGCCTATCACGTGATCGGCGAGGCCCCCGCGCCCGACCTGCAGGGGATCGTCCGTCTCGCAGCCACCGTCTGCGGCGTCGACACGGCCGTCATCAACATCATCGACGACCGCTCGCAGCATCAGATCGCCGCGGTCGGTTTCGAACCCGCGGTCTGCTCACGCGAAGACTCGATGTGCGCCGCCGTCATCGCGCGTCCCGGTCGGGTCATCGTGCCCGACGCGCGGCTCGACGAGCGGTTCGCACACAACCCCTTCGTCACCGGTGAGATCGCCCACGTGCGCTTCTACGCATCGAGTCCGCTCGTCACGCCGGCGGGCGTCGCCATCGGCACCCTCTGCGTCTTCAACGACTCCGTGGGTGACCTCGACGAATCGGCTCGCGAGGCGCTCGATCTGCTGGCTCATCAGGTGGTCGACCTGCTCGAGCTGCGCCGGATCAGCCGCGCTTTGAGCGAGTCGAACGATCAGCTCTCGCGTTTCGCGGGGCAGATCAGTCACGACCTCCGCAATCCGCTGACGGCCCTCACCGGCTTCCTCGAGCTCGCGATCGACAGCCCCGACATGGACAACGCGCCCGAGGCGGCGCGCGTGCTCGCCCGTGCGGAGTCGGCGGCCGACCGCATGAACGCCATGATCTCCGACATCCTCGCCTACGCCCGCATCGGCGGTGCGAGCCCCCAACGGGCGCGCGTCGATCTCGGTGCCGTGATGCACGCCGTCGTCGAGGATCTCGACGCGTCCATCTCGGCCTCCGGCGCCGACATCCGTCAGGACATCGAGGTCGAGCCCGCCGGTGATCCCACGCTCCTGCGCGCGGTGCTCCAGAATGTCGTGGCGAACGCGGTGAAGTTCACCGCGGCCGCGGGGAAGGTCCCGCAGGTGCGCGTCGAGGCGCACGCGGTGCACGGTGGCTGGCGCATCACGGTCGACGACAACGGTCCCGGGGTGCCCCCGGCGGACCGCGAACGCGTCTTCGCGCTGATGGAGCGGGGGGATTCCGAGGCCGAGGGCCTCGGCATCGGCCTGTCGACCTGTCGACGGGTGATCCAGGCGCACGGTGGGCGCATCGGTCTCGACGACTCACCGCTCGGCGGCACCCGCGTCTGGATCCTCCTGCCGGACCCCGCGGCGACCGCCGCCTGAGTCGCGCGCCTCAGCGGCGCAGCGTGTGCGAGGGGTGCTCGCCGTACATCGCGGCGTAGAGCTGCGCGAAGCGTCCCGTGTGCGCGAACCCCCAGCGCAGAGCGACATCCCGCACGGTCGTCGACCCGGGAGGCGCAGCGCGGAGCTCGCGGTGGGCGCCCTCGATGCGCAGGCGGCGAAGGTAGGTGCTCGGCGGGATCTCGAACGCCTTGTGGAAGGCGCTCTGGAGTGCGCGGACCGATGTTCCGGAGGCCACCGCGATGTCGCTGATGCTGATGGGGTTGCTGACGTTCTCCTCCATGAACGCCACAGCGCGGCGCACGGCTCGCGCGGTCGGGCGTCGGCGTTCCCCCTCTTCGGGGTCGATGACGGGGAACGCCGTCACGAGCGATGCGACTGCCTGGTGCATGAGCTGAGTGCGCATGAGAGGCGAGGCGGCGACCTTCTCGTCGGCCAGCATGGTCGCCTCGAGAAAGCGCAGGGTCTCGGCGACGAGCCGTGGATTCTCAGCCCGGCGGTTCAGTCCGGAGAACTGCAGATGGTGAGGGTCGTCGCCGATCATGCCGCGCAGCACGTGGTCGAGCGTCTCCGTGGTGACGCTGAACGTGCGCAGGTGCAGCTGACCGAACTCGGCGGTGAACTCGGTGTCCGGCGGCACGATGAAGGGGGTCCGGCCGTCGCCGGACTCGCCTCCGACCTGCCACCGGTGGCTGCCATGCGCCGCGTGCGCCACGATGAGACGCGGAAAAGCTCGCGTCGTGGTGCGCATCGTCCCCGTAAACCGCACAGCGGCGGCGGCTGCGGCCGGGTGGGCGAGCGCCGCCATCTCGTATCGGAATGGCGCGGACCCGTCGACCGCGAGCGCCACCGGCGTCTCGTACAGCGAGCTGACCGATTCCTGTGCCCGACCGGGGTCGTCGGTCTGCAACCCCCGCCGAACGGGCTCGCTATTCAACAACGAGCTTGTCGGATGCGGACTCTGCCGGTTCGGGGACGACGTAAAGTCCGCTGGGGGAGTTGGCCGTGTACATCAGCGCCTCGAGCCAGGCACGGTTGATCGCGGGGGTCCGGCTGCCGTGGAACGTGAAGACGAGAGAGGCTCCGGCGTGCATCCAGACGGTCGTCCGCCCCTTGCCGACGCTGACGTCGTCCTTCCAAGTGAAGAAGAACGCCTCACCGCGACGAAGCTTCGCACCGATGGTCATCTGGAGGTGTGCGAGCGTGCGGTCCTCGATCTCGACGCGATTGTTGCCGTCGTAAACAAACCTGCCCAATATTCCTCCTCGCGCGCCATTCGGCGCGATCATCAGCTTCCGCGATCGGGTCACGACGCCGCGCGGAAGAGTCCGTTCCGCGCGCGCTCTGTCCGCGACGCGCACAGCCGTGCTGTGCCACCGCAGATTTCAGGCAGTTGTCAGGGAGCGGGAGGGGGTTGACTTTTACGGACGATTACGTAACACGTTAATCACCGGGGATGGCGGCGAGTGTGACGTCCACCCCGGAGGTGATGAGCAGATCGGTGGTCTGCGCCACGCCTTCGCCATCGTTCACGGTCAGCCAGCCGTGACCGAGCGCGAGTGCCGCCGCGATCTCGGCGCGGACGTCTTCGATGTCGCGACCGCCGATGCTGTACGGGCGACCGCCATAGAACACATCGACTCTCTTCGACACGCTTTCGCCCTTCGCTCCACCGGCGTCGAGTCCGCCGTGTCAGGCGAGACTACCGATCAGCTGAGGAATCACAAGGGGATGCGGCAGGACCGCGCTGATCACTATTGTCAGGTCGAGCACGGGAAGGAAGTGCGATGGGCAGATTCATCTACGAGAACCAGATCCGCGCAGATTTCGAGGATCGGACGCTCGCGCACCTCCAGGCCGTGATCACGACGAAGCTCCGCCGGGGCGAAGCCTTCACGCTCACCTGGAAGGACGACGTGAGCATCGGCGACGGCCGCACGACGGTATGGCTGCACCCGGGCTGCGGCCTCGTCTTCAAGTACTACGGCAGCCGGACGCCGTCGCTGAATCGCGCATGGCTCGAGGCGCTGACGTACACGGCGAACTCGCCGACGGGCCTGTACGTCGTTCCCGAGCCGCCGGAATCGCCCCGTAACGGCGCATTCCTCGACGGCGCGGAGTAGCGGGGCGCCGAGCGTCCCGCCTGTGCGACCGCCGTGCATCGCCGGTGAGACCGGGGCATATACCGCTCCGGCGATCCAGCGCTCCGTAGTGTGAGCCACAGCCGTCGGCATCCGCCTTCTGCTCCCGACCTTCCCGGTCACGAACGAGTCAGCAGGTGCTCTCATCGCTTCATCCGTCGTCGAGTCGCGTCTCGGCCCCATCCGCACCACTTACGCCGGAACCGCCGATTTCCCGCCGATGGCCAAGGCCTTCACCGATGTCTCCCGCGTCGTTCGGGAATCGGGTCTGCTGCGGCGCACGCCCTGGTTCTACGGCCTCGTCGGCCTCGCCCTGATCCTCGCGATCGGCGGCTGCGTGACCGGATTCGTCCTGCTCGGCGACAGCTGGTTCCAGCTGCTCATCGCGGCAGCCCTCGGCATCGTCTTCACCCAGGTGGCTTTCCTCGCACACGAGGCCGACCACCGGCAGGTTCTCGCCTCCGGCCCCGCGAACGACCGCCTGGCCCGCTTCCTCGCCGTCGGCGTCGTCGGCATGAGCCTGTCGTGGTGGACGTCCAAGCACGCCCGGCACCACTCGAACCCGAACAAGGTGGGCAAGGATCCCGACATCGAGATCGACACGATCTCGTTCATCGAAGAGGACGCGGCCACTGCGCGCGGCATCCGCCGATTCATCACGCAGCGCCAGGGCTGGTTCTTCTTCCCGCTGCTGCTGCTCGAAGGCCTGAACCTCCACGCGCTGTCGATGCGCCACCTCTTCAGCCGAGGCCCGGTGAAGAAGCGTGCGGTCGAGATCACGCTGATCATCGCGCGGTTCGCGGTCTTCGTCGCTCCGATCTTCATCTTCCTGCCGATCGGTATGGCCTTCGCCTTCTTCGGCGTGCAGGTCGCGGTCTTCGGGCTGTACATGGGCGCCTCCTTCGCGCCGAACCACAAGGGCATGGCGATCATCGCGCCCGACGCGAAGCTCGACTTCTTCAGCAAGCAGGTGCGCACCTCGCGCAACATCGGCGGCGGCTGGTGGGCGACGTGGCTCATGGGCGGCCTCAACTACCAGATCGAGCACCACCTCTTCCCGAACATGCCGCGGCCGGCACTCGCCCGCGCTCGCGAGATCGTGAAGGACCAGTGCGACGCCCTGAACGTGCCGTACACCGAGACCACACTCTGGCGCTCCTACGCCATCGTCATCGACTACCTCAACCGCGTCGGACTCGCCGCCCGCGACCCGTTCGACTGCCCCATGCGCGCGGAGTTCCGTCGCGCCTGAGGCGCAGCATCCCTCGACGTCGGCCACGGCTCATACTGAGTCCGTGGCCGAAGTCGATTCCGAACGCTGGCTCGTCATCGACGGGAGACGCTGGCGGCGCACCGACCCCTCGCTGCCCGATGATCTCGTCGCTGCGCTGAAGTCCCACCTCGGACGCGGCCGATCGGCGGTGGGAGCCGCGAAGCGGCGCGGAGACGACGAGGCGGTCGCCGCAGCACGCGAGCGCGTGGGCCTGGCCAAGCATGGCCTGGGAGAGCGCGGACCGTACTGGTGGGACGAGCCCGAGGGCGATCGCCTCGCGCGGGCGCGGGACGCGCTGCGGCGACTCGATGCGCTCGATGAGGGCTGAGACCCGAATGGACGCGACGGCGGGAGTCGAACCCGCAACGCGATCGGTTATGAGCCGATGCCCGGGACCACCCGGATCGCCGCGATGCCTTCACGCTACGTGGGCGCCCGCCGGGTCGCCAGGGGTGTGAAGGCCGGAGACGCCGTGCTACGTCGTGTGACGCTCCGGCGTCTCGGTGGTCTCGGTGACGTGGTCCGTGCTGGGCGCAGCAGCGTGGCGGGGCGCCAGCGAGCGCTGAGCGTGCCTGAGCATGCCGACGATTCCCGTGACGAGGACCGCGGCGCCCACGGTCAACAGGCCCGTGGCGACGAGCGTCGGAATCGAGATCGCCGCCACCCACTCGAGCAGTCCGCCGTAGGCGTCGGGTGACCGGGTGAGCACGACGCCCGCGACAGCGAGGGCCGCGAAGGCGAGGCCCCACACGATGCCGGCCCACCGCACGCGGGGACGAGGAGGAGGCGAGGGGAGCGCCGTGTCTTCGGTGGAGGTCAGGTCGGTCATCGGTCGGTCTCCTTCGGGTCGAGGATGCGGATCTCGATGTAGCCGCTCTCCTGGTCGAGGGTGAGCGACTGACGCGTCGTCGTCTCCCCTCGAGAGGGGATCGTCGTGTCGACCGCGGTCCGGTTCGCGCTGAGATCTCGCGCGTCGGGGCCGTCAGTGAGTACGGTCCATTCGTCGCCCTCCGAGAGGATGAGTGACGCTTCGTCGCCGACAGATGCGTGCAGCGTCACTTCGACACCGGGTGCGACCGTCACGTAGGTCGAGCCTGACCCCTTCTCGATGGTCAGCGGCGCCGCATCGGACGCGTCGACGAGCGCGACGCGGAGTTCGCCGAACGTCTGCCGATAGGTCTCCGTCCGGGCCTCGGATGAGACGTTCGAGATCCCGTAGACGCCGATGTGCAGTTCCTCGACGACGGAGACAGCGACCGCGACGCCCCCGCCCATGAGCAGGCATGCGGTTGCGAAGGCGAGGAAGCCGCTGCGGCGGCGGATGGCTCCGGCGACGATCATGGCGAGAGCCGTGACGGCGGCCGCGGCGAACAGCCCGAGCGCCGTCTGCAAATCACCCGACGCACTGAGCGCGGCGATCGTGCCCGTGACGACGGCAGCACCGGCGGTCACCGCGACGAACGCGACGCTGGTGCGCGGCCGTTCCGACCGCCGGATGCGCCGGCGTTCTGCCGCCTCGCGCGCGAAAGCGGCCGCCGACGCGCGACGCTCTTCCCGCGCGGCGGAGCGAGCCGCGCGATCGGCGTCATCCTGTTCCCGTCGCCACGCTCGATCGCGCTCTTTCCAAGCCGCGTGCTGAGCGCGCCAGGCCGTCAGGTCGGCCGGGTCGGCGTCGTTGTTCAGAGGCGCGGGCGGGGTGGGCGCAGGCTCGCGCTCCGCTCCCCCCGCGCCGGCATCCCCGACAGAGCGGTCGGCGGATGCAGCCGGCGCCGTCTCGGACGCTGCGGAAGCCCGACGCGCTGCTCGGACCAGCAGCGCGATCATGCCGGCCGCCACCACCACCCCGCCCATGAGGGCGAGTGCCCCGAGGACAGCCGTGACCGCTGCAGCGCTCGAATTCGTCGCGAGGCCGGCGAGAGTGATCAGGAGACCGAGGATCTGCACGACCCCGATGATCGCGACGGCGAGGATCGCACCCTGGGCGTACGAGAACCGGCCGCGCTCGAGGTCGGCGGCGTGCGACCGCCCCGAGGCATCGGGCAGGATCGCCCAGGCGGTGGCGTAGGCGACGATGGCGGGGAGGCCGATCACGGTCGCGACGACGGCGAGCCCGCGCACGATGACCGGGTCGACACCCCAGCGCGCGGCCACTCCCGCACACACGCCGCCGATCCACCCGTCTCGGCGGGCGGCGCCGAGGGCGTCGACCCAGCGGAAGAACCGGCCCTCCGTCGGTGACGCGGGATCGGGTCGCGGTGGGGCGGCGAGAGGCGGTGCGGAAGTCATGATCCGATCCTCCGCGGTGCGCGGCAGCGGGCGATATGGGGGATCGCCCTGAGGCTTCCCTGATCCTGCGCCGGCGCTGGTGTGCGGCCGCGTCCGGAGTGATTGGATGTGGCCATGTCCTCCGCTCTCGCGACTCCCGCCGCGCACCCGGGACCTCCGCCTCCGCGACCGGTCATCGGCCCGGGCACGCGACCGCCGCTCGATCGCGCTCGCGACAGCGTGGTCTCGGGCGTCAGCGCGGGGCTCGCCCAGCACCTCGGCGTCGGGGTGGGCAGCATCCGTGCGCTGTTCGTCGTCCTGACGCTCGTCGCGGGAGCCGGTCCGCTCCTGTACCTCTGGTTCTGGGCCCTCGTGCCCCGCCGACCCGGGCCTGCGGCGCCGACCCGGCAGGCGCCGGTCGCCTGGATCCTCGCCGCAGCCGCGACCGCCGCGCTGCCGATCCTGTTCGCGGTCCTCGCCATCGAGGCCCGTGATGCCTGGATGTCGCGATCCTTCTCGCCCACTCTCCTGGCGGTCGTCGCGTTCGTGACCGTCCTCGCGACGACCGCAGGGTGTTGGGCCGAGCTCGTCGACCGCCGAGACATCGATCGCGGGGGCCGGCATACCGTCACCGTTCGGACGGTCGCGGCCGGCATCCTGATCGTGGTGCTCCTCGCGATGCTGCCGCGCGTCGACTCCGACGGTCTCGTGGCGCTTCCTGACCTGGCCCTTCCCGTCGCGGGGGTGCTCGCGCTCGGCGGGGCATTCCTCGCCGGTCGGTGGCGCGACCTGTCGGGGGAACGCGTCCGGCGCATCCGCGAGGAGCAGCGAAGCGCGATGGCAGCGCATCTGCACGATTCGGTGCTGCAGACTCTCGCGCTCATCCAGAACACGGCGGGCGCCTCGAGCGAGGCCGCGCGCATCGCTCGGGCACAGGAGCGCGAGCTTCGCGCCTGGCTCTTCGACGGCGAGGCGCACCCCGACAGCGACCTCGTCAGCGACCTGCGCGACTACGCCGCCGCGCTCGAGCTCGATTATGCGGTGCGGATCGACGTGGTCTCCGCCGGGCTGTCGGCCGAGCAGGCCAGCGGTGAACTGGCGGCGGCGGCGCGCGAGGCGATGCTCAACGCCGCCCGGCACGCCGGCGGCGACGTCTCGGTCTACATCGAAGGTGGAGCCCACGGGGTCGACGTCTATGTGCGCGACCGAGGGCCCGGGTTCGACGTGACCGCGATCCCGGATGACCGGCTGGGCGTCCGGGAGTCGGTCATCGGCCGGATGCGGCGCGCCGGGGGATCGGCATCGGTCCGCACGGCGGCCTCGGGCGGCACCGAGGTCCACCTCCATGTCGGCGGCCCCGGGGACGCACGTGGCTGACGCGCTGCGCGTCGTCATCGTCGACGACCACTCCATCTTCCGGTCGGGGCTCCGGGCTGATCTGGGCACGGGGATCGCCGTCGTCGGGGAGGCCGCGGACGTCGAATCCGCCGTCGAGGTCATCGCGCGAACGGAGCCCGACGTCGTGCTGCTGGACGTGCACCTGCCCGGCGGAGCGGGCGAGGACCGTGCCGGGGGAGCGGAGGTGATCGCCCGGGCCGCCCCGACACCGGCGCGGTTCCTCGCGCTGAGCGTCTCGGATGCCGCCGACGACGTCGTGCGGGTCATCCGCGCTGGCGCACGCGGATACATCACCAAGGGCTCATCGGGCGACGAGGTGAGCCGCGCCGTCGCTGCGGTGGCGGGCGGAGACGCCGTCTTCTCGCCGAGGCTCGCGGGATTCGTCCTCGACGCGTTCGGGGCCGTGGCCGGTGAGACGGCGACGGCGGTGGAGGAGCTCGACCGGCTGTCTTCGCGCGAGCAGGAGGTCATGCGGCTCATCGCCCGCGGCTACGCATACAAGGAGGTCGCGGCCGACCTGTTCATCTCCGTGAAGACGGTCGAGACGCACGTCTCGGCGGTGCTGCGCAAACTGCAGCTGTCGTCGCGGCACGAGCTGACCGCCTGGGCGACGGCCCGACGCCTGCTCTGAGTCGCCGGGCGGGTGTCGGTGGCCGAACGTAGAATCGAGTGGTCATGCCAGAGCCCATCAAGCCCGTCATCGTCGGGTCCGCCGCATCCGTGCGCCCCGGCGCCTCCTCGGGCGAGCGTCCCGACGCCGACCTCCTCGAGGGACTCAACCCGCCCCAGCGCGAGGCGGTGACCTATCGCGGTCCGGCGCTGCTGATCGTCGCGGGCGCCGGCTCGGGCAAGACCCGGGTGCTCACACATCGCATCGCGTCGCTGCTCCGAGGCCGCGAGGCGTGGCCGAGCCAGATCCTCGCCATCACCTTCACCAACAAGGCCGCCGGCGAGATGCGCGAGCGCGTGCAGCAGCTGATCGGCGACAGCGCACAGGGCATGTGGATCTCGACGTTCCACTCGGCGTGCGTGCGGATCCTCCGGCGCGAGGCGCAGCAGTTCGGCTTCACCAAGAACTTCACGATCTACGACTCGGGCGATTCGCGCGCGCTCATCAAGCGTCTCGTGAAAGAGCACGAGGCCGACGCCTTCGGACTCACGCCGGCGGCTGTCCAGAGCCGCATCTCGAAGCTCAAGAACGAGCTCGCCGACGCCGACTCGTACGCGCGCCAGGCGAACATGTCCGATCCCGCCGAGCGCGTCTTCGTCGAGCTCTTCGGCGCCTACCAGTCCGCCCTGCAGCGGGCCAACGCCTTCGACTTCGACGACCTCATCGCCCAGACGGTCTACCTGTTCCGGGCGTTCCCGCATGTGGCCGACGTGTACCGCAAGCGGTTCCGGCACATCCTCGTCGACGAGTACCAGGACACCAACCACGCCCAGTACGCGCTGATCCACGAGCTCACGCGCCCCGTCCAGGGGCAGGGCGGCGACGCGTTCTCGTCGGGCGGCATGATGATCTTCGAGCCCGAGTCGGCCCCCGAGGTCGAGGCTGCGTCGCTGACCGTCGTCGGCGACTCCGACCAGTCCATCTACGCGTTCCGCGGCGCCGACATCCGCAACATCACCGAGTTCGAGCGCGACTATCCCGGCGCGAAGGTCGTGCTGCTCGAACAGAACTACCGCTCGACGCAGAACATCCTCTCTGCCGCCAACGCCGTCATCTCCCATAACTTCGACCGCAAAGACAAGAAGCTCTGGACGGATGTCGGCGCGGGCGACGCGATCGTCGGCTTCACCGGCTACTCGCAGCACGACGAGGCGCAGTTCGTCGCCGACGAGATCGAAGCGCTGCACCGCTCGTCGGTGCCTTACTCGCAGATGGCGGTCTTCTATCGCACGAACTCGCAGTCGCGAGCGCTGGAGGAGATCTTCATCCGCGCGGCGATCCCGTACAAGATCATGGGCGGCACGAAGTTCTACGACCGTGCCGAGATCAAGGATGCGCTGGCCTACGTCGTCGCGGTGGCGAACCCCGCCGACGAGCTCGCGGTGCGCCGCATCCTGAACCGCCCGCGCCGCGGCATCGGCGACGTCACCGAGACGTCCATCGCCCGGTACGCGGCCGACCACCAGATCACCTTCCGCGATGCGCTCGCCAACGCCTCGGCGCTCGGCGTGGGTCCGAAGATCCAGGCCGCGATCGCGCAGCTCGATGCCGTTCTCGCCGAGGCATCGGAGATCATGCTGCCGAGCTCGGGCGAGATCGCCCCGCCGACATCCGTGACCGAGGGCCTGACGGTGCTGCTGAACAAGTCGGGGTACATGGACGCCCTCCGGGCGAGCCGCGACCCGCAAGACGAAGCGCGCCTCGAGAACCTCGACGAGCTCATCGCGGTGACTCGCGAGTTCGCCCGTAACAACCCCGAGGGAACCATCCTCGACTTCCTCACCGAGGTCGCCCTCGTCGCCGATGCCGACGACCTCGACGACGCATCCGGCACGGTGTCGCTCATGACCATGCACACGGCGAAGGGTCTCGAGTACGACGCCGTGTTCGTCACGGGCGTGGAAGAGGACCTCATCCCGCACCGCATCTCGGCGAACGAGCCCGGCGGCCCGCAGGAAGAGCGGCGGCTCTTCTACGTCGCGCTCACCCGTGCCCGCAAGCGCCTGCATCTCTCGCTCGCCATGACGCGTGCGCAGTTCGGCGAGGTGTCCGCCGCGATGCCGAGCCGGTTCCTGCAGGAGATCCCGCACGACCTGATCGACTGGCGGCAGTCGCCCGGTGACGTCAACTCGCGCGGGGGCATGCAGTCACGAGCCCTCAATGGTCGGCGTTCCGGCGGATCCGGCGGCGGCTTTGGCGGATCGGGCAAGCGATACGGCGACGACCTCGTGCCGCTTCCGCGCAAGGAGAAGAGCGGCGATATCGCGAAGTTCGCCAACCGCATTCCGGCCAAGGTCCGTGACAACGGCGACCTCGAGCTCGGCCCCGGCGACCGCATCAAACACGACGACTTCGGCGAGGGTCGGGTCGACGCGGTCACGGGCGAGGGGGCGAAGCGCGTCGCGCACGTCCGCTTCGATTCCGCCGGCCCGAAGAAGCTGCTCATCAAGATCGCACCGATCGTCAAGCTGTGACGCAACCCCCCGCGCGGCGCGGGGGCGCGGGTTAGGCTCGGGGACATGGCGATCTTCAAGCGCTCCGCGCGAGACACCACGAGCCAGCCCGCGAACGCCGACGAGGTCGCTGCCGACGTCGACGGCGACTCCGCCGTCACCCCCGACGCCGAGACACCTGCCGAGGTGGTGCCCCACGTGGGCATCTCGGTGTCGACTTTCGGTGCTCCCGCTCAGGCCGCAGCCCCGGCGCAGCCCGAGCGGACGGTCACGCGCCCGCCGGCTGAGGCCCCCGCCCGCACCGAGACGGTGACGGGCATGCCCGACAACACCCTCGTGCAGGCGGCCCTGGCGTCGCTGCCGGAGAAGCCCGGCAACGTCGACGTCATGAACGTCATGCGTCAGAGCATGCAGGGCACGATGTACGTTCGCGTGCGCGGCGACGCGCGGGCCCTGACGGCCGAAGGCAAGCCGATCACGCTCGCGGTCTCGCAGATCGACGGCGCCCGCTTCCTCCTCGCCTTCACCGGCGGCGCATCGCTGCGGGCGAGCGTCGAGGCCGACGGCGACCGCGACACCTCGGCGCTGGGGCTTCCCGTCGCGAACGTGTTCCGCAACGCGATCGAGGGTCCGTACGAGGGCCTCATCATCGATCACGCGGTCGCCGGATCGCGCATCGTCCTGCCCGTGCAGCTCATCACGAAGGCGTTCGAAGAGGGCGATCCCGCCTTCACGATCAAGAACCTGCTCGCCGGACCCCGCAGCGCCGAGACGGCGGCCGCGGTCGGCGAGGCTCTCGCGCAGGCGCCGTTGTGGGTGGCCGCCGGGCCCGCGGGCGACAGCGGCCAGCTCGGTCTCGCCGAGTCGCGCACCGTATCGGGCGAGCGGCGCCTCGAGGTTCACTCGCACCCGCTCGAGGTGCTGGTGCTGCAGCGCGGCGACCGTCCCGTGCCGGTGACCGCGCCCCAGCTGGCGCGTGCCCTCCAGTCCAACCCCGCGCTCAACGGCGTCATCGTCGACCCGGGTGGGCCCTGGATCCATGTCGACCGCGCCGACCTCGGTCCCGTCCTCGCGCGGGCCGACGAGCCCGACCCCGAGCCCGCTCCGGGCGCGCCGGCTGAGCCGGCCCCCGAGCCGCCGGCGTCCTGACGACGCCGTCGCGCTGATACATCCGTCGGGCCGCCGGTGCCGGTGAGCCCACACGCCGCGTGCGAGGGCTTACCAGCACCGCCGGTCCGGCAGGTGTATCAATCCGCTCGCTCCGTCGCCGAGCATTCCGCCGACGGGATTGTCCAGGGGCTACGTCATCCGTTCCCGACGCCCTAGGGTCGGGCCATGGCGAGCGAGCGCATCACCCTGACCGTGCCCGGCCCCGAGGGCGACCGTGAGGTCGGCCTCTCGAGTCCCAATCGGGTGCTCTGGCCCGAGCTCGGCATCACCAAGCACGAGTACGCCGAGTACGCGATCGCCGTCTCCGAGCCGTTCCTCCGTGCGAACGGTCATCGGCCCGTCTCGCTCGAGCGCTTCCCCGACTCGATCGACGGCGAGCGGTTCTTCTCGAAGAATCCGCCGAAGGGCGCCCCGGGCTACGTCGATCAGGTCGTGTGCACCTACAACAGCGGGCGGCGGCATCCCCAGGTCGTGCTGAACGAGACCGCCGCCGTCGTGTGGGCGGTGCAGATGAACACGGTCGTCTTCCATCCGTGGGCCTCGCTCGCCGCCGACACGGACAACCCGGTCGAGCTGCGGATCGACCTCGACCCGCAGCCGGGCACGGACTTCGCGGATGCCGCATCTGTCGCGCCGGCTCTGCGTGAAGTCCTCGCCGAGGCCGGCCTGACGGCGTTCCTCAAAACGAGCGGCAATCGCGGCCTGCACGTCTTCTGTCCGATCGAGCCGACGCACGAGTTCCTCGATGTGCGGCACGCGGTCATCGCCGCCGGACGCGAGCTCGAACGCCGGATGCCCGACCGGGTGACCACCAACTGGTGGAAGGAGGAACGGGGCAAGCGCGTCTTCGTCGACTTCAACCAGGCGAACCGCGACCGCACGATGGCGGGCGCCTACAGCGCACGGGCGCTGCCGGCGGCGACGGTGGCGACACCGATCACCTGGGAGGAGCTCGAGGCCGGAGTCGAACCGTCCTCGTTCACGGTCCGCACCGTGCCGCAGCGGCTGGCGGACATCGGCGATCCCTGGGCCGAGCTGCAGGCCGACCCCGGCCGCATCGACACCCTGCTGGAGTGGTGGCAGCGCGACCTCGACGCCGGTCTCGGCGAGCTGCCCTTCCCGCCGGAGTTCCCCAAGATGCCGGGAGAGCCGCCGCGCGTGCAGCCGAGTCGTGCCCGACAGCCCGGCGCCGACTAGCCGGCATCCCGCCGCTCACCGGGCGGAGGGTCGCTGCCACTCGCGCTCGGTGACCACGCGCGCAACGGTGAGGCCCACCGCCAGAGCGACGACGACGAACACCGCCGTCACCCCGTACTGCACCGCGCTGATGGTGTCGCTCTCGATGGTCCCGACGATGGCCCGGTAGGCGGAGGCCCCCGGCACCATGATCAGCACGGCGGGCACGGTGAGGGTGATGCGCGGCGCCCGGACGAAGCGCGACACGGCGAACGCTCCGAATCCGACCGCGACACCGGCTGCGGCGGCCGCGACCGGCTGCATCGTGCCGTGGTCGATCATGAGGAGGCGGCCCACGTTGGCGACCGTGCCGATCGCCGCGGCCGCGAGGGCGATGCGCCAGGGCGTCGAGAACAGCAGAGCGAAGCCCATCACGCCGACGAACCCCGCGATGAGGCGACCGAGGGAGAGCAGCGGCTCCGCCAGCTCGGGGGCCGCGACGGCGACGGCACTCGTCTGGAACACGGCGGCCACGGCCCACACGGCGCAGCCTGTCGAGAGCAGCACGAGGCAGGCGTACACGACGCGGTTCACTCCCGCGTTGAGATCGAGGCGGGCGAGATCGAGGGCACCCGTGACGAGGGGGAATCCGGGCACCAGGTAGAGCACGGCGCTCGTCAGCGCGGCGCCGTACTGCGGCGAGGGCGCACCGAGCAGCTCGATCAGATGCGAGACGCCCAGGAAGGTGAGCAGCGCGGCCGAAGCCGACAGGAACACCAGCAAGAACTCGTTGACCTGCAGCCGGGCTCCGCGAACGCGCACGTACTGGCCGAGCGCGACGGCCAGCGCCACGCTCAGGCACTCGGCCCATCCGCCGTTGTTGAGGAACGCGAAGGCCGTGCAGGCCGCCGCGGCGGCCAGCACCCGCACCGCGGTCGGGTAACGCGGCGGCATCCGTTCGATCCGGTCGAGCTCGCGCTGCAGGTCGTCCGCGGTGACGCCGCCGGCGACGCGATGGGAGAGGTGCATGACCTCGGCGATCCGCTCGGAGTTGACGACCGGATGCCGCACGTCGGCCACCCTCGTGCGGAAGAGCTGTCCCCGCTGCGCGGTGATGACGATGTCGGTCATCCCGACGCGCGACTCGAGGCGATCGAGGCCGAGTCCGTGAGCGGTGCGGTCCATCGTGTCGCGCACACGGGCCGAGGAAGCGCCCGCGCCGAGCATCAGCGTGCCGAGGCGGAGGACCGCATCCGTCCGCGCGATGAACCGCAGGGGCTCGAGGTGCAGTTCGGCGGTGCCGTCGGGGACGTCGTCGCGCTGGTCATCCCGCATGGTTCGATCCTCCCACCCGAGGAGGCTGCTCGGGTGGGAGGATCGGCCGGACCAATCGGGTCGATCGGGTCGCCGCGCTGTCAGCGGCGCGCGAGGCGACGGAGCCGCGAGAGCAGCACGACGCCTCCGGCGGAGACCAGGAGGACTCCGCCGATCAGGAGACCGATCGGCGAGCCCTCGCCGCCGGTCCGCGCGATGCGGTCGGGGGTGGGTCGCGCCGCGCTCGTTCCGATCGCCGCAGCGGAGTCGCCTCCGGCAGCGGTGTCGGAAGCTCCGGGCATCGGAACGCCGGGCGCCGGGATGCCGGGCGCCGGGGTGCCGGGCGCCGGGGTGCCGGGCGTCTCCCCAGGGGCGGTGACGTCGACGAGGTACACCCCGTCGGCACGGTAGTCGAGTGCGCCGTCGAATCCCGCGCCGGCGCCGGTGAGCTCCACCGCGTCGAACGTCGTGTCGGCGGCACGCGCGCCGTACGCGATCAGCCGCAGGGGAGAGGTCGGAGCCTCCGCGGGAAGGTCGACGCGCAGGGTGCCCCCGAGCGTGGCGGTGCCCGCGATCGAGAGGGCCGGCGCTGCGTTCTCGACCGACAGCTCGAGCGCGGCATCCTTCGCCTGCGTGAAGTCGCCGCCCACGGCGAGCCCGGAGGTCGCCTCGACGAGCGATCCGCCGGTGACCGAGAGGTCGCCCGTGCCGAGGGCCGTCGGGGAGGTCGCCTGCACGATGCCGTCGCCGACGATGGTGCCGCCGGTGTAGGTGTTCTCGCCCGACAGGACGAGGGTGCCGGAGCCGTCCTTCGTCAGCGACCCGGAACCGTCGATGTCGTTGCGCCACTCGTCGGCTGCGGCGAAGCCGCCGGAGCCGGCATCCATCGTCACCGTGACGTCGGTGTCGAAGGCACCGTATCCGTTCGACGCCTCGAACAGGTTGAGTCGTCCCCAGCCCTCGGGGTCGTCGAGCACGGCGTGGCCGGAGTCGATGGCGGTGGAGTGGAGCACCCAGCGGCGCTGCTCGGCGTCGAGGTAGGGCAGCCGGTGCTCGAGCAGCACTTCGGCGCCTGCCGGGACGCGTGCGGGCAGGCCGGCGATGCCCGTGCTCGGCAGCCCGTAGGTCATGCGATCGCGGTACTGCTGCGCGAGCGCGTCGTAGTGGGCATCGTCGAGCGTGGATGTGGATGCCGGGGCGGGCAGCGTGTCGATCAGACCCTGGGCCTCGGCCGATGCGGCGGCGCGCAGCTCGGCGTTCGCGGGATCGTTCAGGCTTGCGGCGGCGAGGGCGGTCGCCAGCACGCGACCGCCGATGACGTCGAGCGACGAGTGCATCCCGGCGACGATGCGGCTGTCGCCGATCTCGGCGGCGTTCGCGATGAGGAGGTCCTGGTACTGCGGCGCCGCGTCGGCGAGGGCGAACGAGGCGAGGTAGGCGGCGTTGGTGTGACCGCTCGGAAAGCCGCCGTCGCTCGCCGCCTCGCTGTCGGGCTTTCGCACCGGCATCAGCGCGGGGACGATGATCGAGTCGTCCACCCAGCGGAAGGGGCGCTTGTAGCTGAAGAAGTTCTTCGACGGGTTCGACGAGGCCGAGGGACCGCGCACCGTGTCGACGAGCGCGACGACCGAGCCGAGCTCGGAGTTCGGGTCTGCCCAGCGGCCCGAGGCGTTGCCGGCGTCGTCGTAGCGCACCGTCGTGGCGTCGGCGGGGATGGCGTCGGGGATCGTGGTGCCGGCATTCATCGCCTCGCGGAAGGCGGAGGCTGCCGGGCCGAGTCCGTCGATGGCGCTGTAGCTCTGATGACGGCGGTCGAAGATCCACGCGGCGGTCTCGTCCGCTGCGGTACGGGTGCGCGCGACCTCCACGTTGCGCGCGATGTTGGCGTCGAGCACCGCCGCGCCGGCATCCGTCGCCCGGCCGGTGTCCCAGGTGGCTCCCGGCTGCCAGAGGTCGAGCATTCCCGAGAGCACACCGATCGCGGGGTTCGTCTCGGGCGTGGTGTTGGCGGAGCTGTTCGCGGTGTAGACGTCGACGAACGTGCCGTAGGGAGCGGCGTGCGGTGCGATCGCGTTCTCGTCGAGCAGATCGTCGGCGGCCGCGTTCGCGGGCGCGGCGACGCCGAGAGCGAGGGTCGTGACGGCGAGCGCCGCCACGGCCAGGGGGATGCCCGTGCGGCGCCGGGATGGATCGGGAGCAGAGGGGGCGAGGTGCATGCAGCGTCCTTCGGATGCGGGGGGAGAATCGCGCCCCCAGCCCGGGCGGGCGGGGGTTGCGGGCGACTCTCGCACGCTAGGAAGCGGCGCGCAACGATCGGTGGCCGCGGCGTGAACGGCCGGTGTCGCCCGCTCGCCCGCCGTCAGTCCAGAACGTCGGCCAGGTCGTAGGCGGCGACGGTCTCGAGCTGGTCGAACGTGCACGAGCGGGCGTCCCGGTCGTGGCGCCAGCGCTCGAACTGGACCGTGTGCCGGAACCGCCGACCCTCGAGCTGGTCGTAGCGCACCTCGAGCACGAGCTCGGGTCGCAGCCTCACGAATGAGACATCCTTCGACGATGCGAAGCGCGAGCGGTCGGATTCGCCGGTGACCGCCGCCCCGGCGGCATCCCGCTCGACCAGCGGCTCGAGCTCGTCGATCAGCTCACGGCGCCGCTTGTCGCTCCACGCGGACACCCCGCCGACCCCGTGCAGCTCGCCGTCATCGCCGTACAGCCCGACGAGCAGTGAGCCGACCCCGGTCCCGGACTTGTGGATGCGGTATCCGATCGCGACGACGTCCGCCGTGCGGGCATGCTTGATCTTGAGCATCGTGCGCTTGCCCGGGGCGTAGTGCTGATCCACGGGCTTGGCGACGACGCCGTCGAGGCCGGCGCCTTCGAACTCCGCGAGCCAGCGACGCGCGGTGCGCACGTCGTCGGTCGCGCGCGTCACGTGGATCGGATCGGGCACGACGCGCAGCAGCTCGACGAGTTCCTCACGCCGCCGCGAGAAGGGCTCGGCCTGCAGGTCTCGCTCGCCGCGGGCCAGGAGATCGAACGCGATGAACATGGCAGGTGTCTGCTCGCTCAGCAGCGCCACGCGCGAGGCAGCGGGGTGGATCCGCTGCGAGAGAGCCTCCCACTGCAGCCGCCGGCCGGCACCGGTGTCGGTGGCCACGACGATCTCACCGTCGATGAGGCACGGCTCGGGGAGCAGCCTCGAGAAGGCGTCGACGAGCTCGGGGAAGTACCGGGTGAGCGGCTTCGAACCGCGGCTTCCGATCTCGACCCTCTCGCCGTCCCAGGAGACGATCGCGCGGAACCCGTCCCACTTCGGCTCGAACGACAGCCCCGCGCCGCGGGGCCCGGCATCCGGAATGGCGGGCACCGCTTTGGCCAGCATCGGCGCGGGGATGTCGTAGGTCATCGCGGTTCCTCAGGCGCGCAGCTGCTCGCGCGGCTTCGGTCGGGCCCAGCGGGCGGGCAGGTTCGGCCCGTCCCACACCTGCACGATCCCCCAGACGACGGCGGTGATGGGCACGGCGAGCAGGGTGCCCAGGATGCCGCCGATCGCGGTGCCGGCGGTCAGAGCGACGAGCACGACGAACGAGTGCAGCTTCATCGTGCGGCCCATGAGGACCGGCTGCAGGAAGTTGCCCTCGAGCTGGTTGACGAGCACGACGGCACCGACGACGAGGACCGCGTTGAGCGGGCCGTTCGCGACGAGTGCGACGAGCGCGGCCAGGATGCCGGCGAGCGTCGCACCGACGATCGGGATGAAGGCCAGGAGGAAGACGAGCACGGCCAGGGGGATAGCGAGCGGAACCTGGAGGGCGAGCAGCGCGATGAAGATGCCGACCGCGTCGACGAAGGCGACGGCGGCGGTGCCGCGGATGTAGGAGCCGAGCACCACGACCGTCTTGTCGCCGATACGGCGAGCCCGCTGCTCGTTCGCCCCGCGGAACGGGCGCAGCAGGAACTCCCACATGCGCGGGCCGTCCTTGAGGAAGAAGAACAGGATCACCACCATCAGCACCGCGCCGGTGATGAAGGTCGCGACCGCGCTCACGCCGGCAATGGCGCCCGATCCGAACTGAGCGCTGGTGACGAAGTCGCCGAGGGCGCCCAGCCACTCGTCGATCTGCTTCTGATCGATCGAGAAGGGCAGCGTCTGCGCCCAGGCGACGAGCTGCTGGAATCCTTCCTCGGCCTGGGAGTACAGGTCGTCCCACTGGTCGCGGACGGCCCACACGATGAGCCACGAGAGGCCGCTGAGCAGCAGCACGATCGTGAGCAGGGTGATGATCGTCGCCAGCAGCGACGGCACGCCGTGCCGACGCATCCAGCTCATGGCCGGCGCGAACGCGCACGCGAAGATGAGCGCGAGGATCAGGGGGATCGCGACGACCGACACCTGGCGCAGCACGTAGACGACGCCGATCGCGAGGATCACCAGGACGATGATCTGCACTCCGCGGATGGCCAGCCGCCCGAAGCCGTCGGCCCACAAGCCTGCGGGAGGTCGCTCGGCGTCGCGGTCGATGGCATCCGCCAGCACGATCTCGGGCCGCGGTCTCCGTCGGAACAGGCTCATGACGACGACGCTAGCGGACCGCGACGCCCCTGACGCGGGGTTGCGCTCGAGGCGCTCGCGGGGCAGGGCAGCGGCGACGGCGGTCACGTCCGCGGCTCCTCCCGTTCACCGACCCGTCGCTCAGGTGTCGGCGGGTGGACACCTGCGCCGACCACCGTTGAAGGGCCGCCCGCACGCGGCGGCTTTCGCACCTCCCCCCAGATACGAAAGAGGATCTCCATGCAACGGAGAGCGCACACGCGCGCCTGCACATTGACGGCGACGAGCATCGTCACCGGCCTCGCCCTCGCGTCGGCACCCGCCATCGCCGCGGGCGCGACCGAGGCCGACCCGGCATCCCTTCCGAAGAACGTCATCCTGATGATCTCGGACGGCGCGGGCTACAACCAGTTCGACGCCGCGAGCCTCTACGAGCACGGAACGAGCGCGCACCAGGTCACCGTCGATCCCGCGACCGGCGCGATCGCGCACGAGGCGGCCACGCCCGGTCAGGCCTACGAGACCTGGCCCGTTCAGGTCGCCCAGTCGCACTACTCGGCCTCGGGTCGGGCGGAGTACGTCACCGAGAAGGCCTGGGGGGACTTCGACTGGGTCGCTTCGGGCGCCACCGACTCCGCGGCAGCGGGCACGGCGCTCGGAACCGGTGTGAAGACGAACAACGGGACCCTCGGCTTCGAGCCGGGCGGGGACCGCCTGCTCACCGTCGGCGAGCAGGCGCAGGAGGTCGGCAAGAAGGTCGGGCTCGTCACCTCCGTGCCCTTCAACCACGCCACCCCCGCGGGCTTCATCGCCCATAACGCCGACCGCAACGACTACCAGGGCCTGGCGGCGGAGATGATCGACAGCGGCGTGGACGTCCTCATGGGCGGCGGACACCCGATGTACACCGACGGACACCAGTCGCGTGCGGCCGACTGGACCTGGATCGCGCAGAACGACTACGAGCGGGTGTCGACGGGCGCCACGCCCTACAGCTTCATCGACGACAGAGCCGACTTCGAAGCTCTCGCCGCAGGCACCGCCGTCCCCGAGAAGGTGTTCGGCCTCGCGCAGGTGGCCGAGACGCTGCAGTACAACCGTCCCGGTCTCGCCAACGATGCCGTGCTGCCGTACACCGATCCCGCGAACGACGTCCCCGACCTGGACACGCTCGCTCGCGGCGCGCTCAACGTGCTCGACACGGGCGACGAGGGCTTCTTCCTCATGGTCGAGGGCGGGGCGGTCGACTGGGCCGGCCACGCGAACCAGACCACGCGCCTGATCGAGGAGCAGATCGCCTTCAACGACGCCGTCGAGGCCGTCGAGGCGTGGGTCGAGGAGAACAGCAGCTGGGACGAGACGCTCGTCGTCGTCACCGCAGACCACGAGACCGGCTACCTCGCGGGTGCGGGCGCCGGTCCCGAGGCCGGATGGACGCCGATGACGGGAACGGCGGGTCAGCTGCCGGACCTCACCTGGCACTCGGGTGGACACACCAACGCGCTCGTTCCGCTCTTCGCCAAGGGCGCCGGGGCCGAGGTGCTCGAGGCGCGCGCCGATCAGTGGGACGTCGTCCGCGGCGCCTATCTCGACAACACCGCGATCGGCGAGACGATCTTCGACTTCCTCGGACACGGCGAGCGCAGCTCGGCGGATGCGGTGGCGCTCGAGGCCACGGTCGCGGGGCGTCAGGCGGAGGGGGCCCTGAGCCTGAGCGTCGCCGGCCACGGCGAGCGGGTGTCGTTCAGCGGTTCGGGGGAGGGGCTCGACGCCACTCTGCCGCTCGTGACGGTCGCCGACACGCGCAATGAGGTCCGCGCTCAGGGACGCGGTTGGACGCTCGCGGGCTCCGCGACCGATTTCGTCGCGGGCAACCGCACGCTCGCGGCGGAGAACCTCGCCTGGACGCCGCGCGTGATCCGGTCGGAGTCGGGCGCCGCCGCGGGCGGGCGCGCGACCCTCGAGGCTCCCGCGACTCTGGCGGCTGCGGACCGCACCTCGCGCCTGGGCGCGACGGTCGTGGGCGCTGATCTCGACCTGTCGATCCCCGCCGAGGCAGCGGGCGGTCGGTACGGCAGCGAGATCACGCTCACCCTGTTCGCGCAGGACTGAGCGTCCCGCGCAGCACACCCCCATCGGCGGGGGCGGGCTCCCGCCCGTCCCCGCCCACGCTCACCGGAGACACCATGCCCCGCATCCCTCTCGTCCGTGCCGTGCTGCTGGCGACCGGCGTCCTCGTCGCGCTCACGGCGTCCGCTTCGCTCACCGTCGTCCCGGCATCGGCTGCCGCGCCGGAGTCCCCCGCGATCGAGTGGGGGGTCGTCCCCGCCGACGCTGCGGGACCCGACGGCCGGGTGTCGCTGCGGCACACCATCGACCCGGGCGCCGCGATCACCGACGCCGTCGCGGTCACCAACCACTCCGCCGAACCCGCCGTCTTCGCCGTCTCCGCCGGTGACGGGCTCGTCGGCACCGACGGTGCTTACGACGTCCGCACCGATGAGCCGGAGGCGGGCGGCGCGTGGATCGATGTCGGCGGGCTCGACGGCGGGTCGCTGGCCCTGGCGGCGGGCGAGACTCGGGTGCTGCCGGTGACGATCACCGTTCCGGCGGACGCGACGCCGGGCGATCATCCCGCGGGGATCGTCGTCGGACTCAGCACCGACGAGACGGGTGTGACGGTGACGCACCGCGTCGGCGTGCGCGTGCACCTGCAGGTTGCCGGCGAGATCGCCCCCGCGCTGCGGATCGACGCCGCCACGGCGAGCTTCACACCGTCGTGGATTCCGTTCGCGCCCGGGACCCTGACGGTCGAGTATCAGGTGACCAATACCGGCAACGTCCGGTTCGGGGCGAGCGCCGCCGCCGAGGCCGCGGGGCCGCTGGGGCTCATGCCGGGCAGGGGTGCCGGTGAAGCGCTCGAGGTGCTGCCCGGCGGATCGGCGACGCAGCGCATCGAGCTGCCGATTACGCCGCTGTTCTTCGCCGCCGGCGAGGTCGCGGTGACCCCGATCTCGCTCGGCGACGATCGCGTGCCGCTGCCCGAAGCGGCATCCTCGGGGTTCTCGACGCCGGCCGTGCCCTGGTCGTCGATCGCGGTCGTCGCGCTGGGCGCGGGAATCATCGCGCTCGTGGCGGTCATCGTGTTGCGCCGGCGCGCGCGCTGAGCCGCCGCCCACCGCGGATCAGGTGAACGCGCCGACGCCGGTGATGTCGCGGCCGAGCAACAGCGCTTGCACGCTCTCGGTCCCCTCGTAGGTGTGGATCGCCTCGATGTCGGCCATGTGCTGCATGACCCCGTTCTCGAGCAGGATGCCGTTGCCGCCGAGCAGGTCGCGCGCGACCTGGGCGATCCGCCGTGCGGCGCGGGTGTTGTGGTACTTCGCCAGGGAGGCCTGGGTCGGGCGCAGGCCGCCGGCGGTCTCGAGGTCGGCGAGGCGGCGGCAGTAGAGCTGCATCGCGGTGAGCTCGTCGAGCATCTGCGCGAGGCGCTCCTGCACCATCTGCGAGCGGGCGAGCGGCCGCCCGAACTGGATGCGCTCCCCGGCATAGGTGACCGCAGCCTCGTAGCAGGCGGTCGCGTGGCCGAGCGCCGACCACGCGACCCCCGAACGGGTGGCGTAGAGGACGGTCGAGGCATCCCGGAACGACCTCGTGCCCTCCAGCACCGCGTCGGCCGGAACCCGCACGTCGCGCAGGGCCACGTGAGCCTGGTGGATGCCGCGCAGTGAAGCCTTACCCGCGATGACGGTGCCGGTGTAGCCCGGGCGGTCCTGCTCGACCAGGAAGCAGCGCACCGAGCCGTGCAGATCATCGCCCTCATCGTCGACGCGTGCCCACACGAACGTGATGCCGCCCGAGGCGCCGTTGCCGATCCACTTCTTGGCGCCGCGGAGCACCCACTCGTCGCCCTCGCGGCGGGCGACGGTCTCGAGCGAGACCGAGTCGGAGCCGTGGTCGGGCTCGGTGAGGGCGAAGCTGCCCAGCACCTCGCCCGTCGCGAGGGGGCGCAGCCAGCGTTCCTGCTGGGCGGGCGAGCCGAACAGCGCGAGGGTGCGCAGCGCGAGCCCGCCCTGCACCGCGTGCGCCGTGCCGAGCGAGCCGTCGCCGCGTGAGATCTCCATCGTCACCAGGCCCGCCCCGAGCGGTGTGATGCGCGTCAGGTCCGCATGCTCGATGCCGTCGACGAAGAGATCGAGCTCACCCATCCGCCGGACGAGGTCGAGCGGGTAGATCGCGGAGTCCCAGGCCTGCTGCATCCGGTCGCCCACCTCGTCGACGAAGGCGCGGGCGCGGTTCCAGGCGGCCCGGTCCTCGTCGTCGACGTCGGCGAAGACGCCGTAGTAGTCGGTGTCGCCGCGTCCCGTCAGGACATACGAGGCGACGCGCTCGCCGGGGAGCGCGTCGAGATCACGGTCGGCTTCATCGCTCATGACATCCAGTATCGCCCCTAGTGGCACTGAGTGTCACCGGTTGCACTCAGGAGAGATCGGCGCGGAGACGGCGGGTGACCTCGGCGAGCGGCATGCGGCGGGGGAAGACGGCCACCACGACGTCGTCGGCGGCGGGCGCCTGACCGTCGGGGTGCACGCCGAAGCGATGCAGCAGGTCGTCCAGCGCGGCTTCCACCGTGGCTCGCGTGACCGCGTCGTCGCCGCGCAGGAGGCGGCGCAGGACATGGTTGTGCACCGCGGTCACCGCCGCGCTGAAGGCGACGGCCTCGGCGGGATCCAGGTCGGGCAGGCGTTCGCGCAGGTGGTCGCCGAAGAGCCGCTCGTAACGGAAGACCATGACGATCTCGCGCTCGCGCAGCGCCGGGACACCCCGCACCACGCGATACCGGCGTCGCGCCAGCTCGACATCGGCGGCGAAATGGTCGAAGGCCGCGAGGGCGGCGTCGCACACGGCCCGCCAGGGGCTCTCGTGCGGCGTCTCGAGCAGCTCGCGCAGCGTCGCGATCGCCACGTCGTGGTCGGCGAAGACCACATCGTCCTTGCCGCCGTACTGCCGGAAGAACGTCGACCGCGAAAGACCCGCCGCCCGCGCGATGTCGTCGACCGAGGTGCGCTCGTACCCCTGCTCGTCGAACATCGCAACGGCCGCGGCCACCAGAGGGTCGCCGGGGGTGCGGGAGGCCTCGGTCATGGGCACCGAGCCTAGTGTCAAGTCGCTTGCCGCCGTCCGGCGCTCGGCGTTGACTGCGAAGATGACCGCGCTCTGGAAGTCCGACGTCACCGTGCCCGCCGGAACGCCGTTCGAACCCGGTCGACGCCACGACGTGATCATCGTGGGCGCGGGGCTGACCGGCCTCGCCACCGCCCTCGAGCTGGTCCGGAGCGGCATGGATGTCGCGATCGTCGAGCGCGGCGGCATCGGCGAGCTCGCCTCGGGCTCGAACACCGGCAAGATCTCGCTTCTGCAGGGCACGACGCTGTCATCGCTCCGCCGGCACCACCCGGCATCCCTCGTCCGGGCCTATCTCGACGCGAACCGCGACGGCTTCGAGTGGATCACCCGCGCCGCGGACGAGCTCGGGGTCTCGACCACGACCCGAACCGCGTACACGCATGCGCAGGGGGCCGAAGGCGTGGCGGCCGTGACCGAGGAGTACCGGGCGGCCCGGGAGGCGGGCCTCGACGCGCGGCTCGCGGGCGCCGACGAGCTCGCCGCCAGTCCCGTCCACATGGCCAGCGCCGTCGCTCTGGATGATCAGCGCGCGATCGACCCCATGAGCCTGTTGGCGGCACTGGCGACCGCGTTCGTCGCGGCCGGAGGTCGGCTCCACCTGGGCACGGCGGTGAGCCGGGTGCGGGTCGTGCCGAGGCCGCGGGTCGACACCGAGGCGGGCCCGCTGTTCGCCGGGAAGATCGTGCTCGCCACGGGTGCCCCCATCACCGATCGGGGGCTCTACTTCGCCAAGGTGAGCGGGATGCGGTCGGCGTGCGTGTCGTTCGACCTCGAGGGCGAGGTGCCCGACGGCATGTACCTGTCGGCCGACAGCCCCACCCGGTCGGTGCGCACCGCGACGGCCGCCGACGGTGCCGGCCCGGAGCGGTCACCGCAGCTCATCGTCGGCGGCGCCGGACACCCGGTCGGCCGGACCGACAGCGAGCTCGCGAAACTCGACGAGCTCATCGCGTGGGCCCGGGACACGTTCCCGGTGGGCGCGGAGACCCACCGCTGGTCGGCGCAGGACTACACCTCGCACAACCTCGTGCCGTTCATCGGCTCGATGCCGCGCTCGCTCGGTCGCGTCCGTTTCGCGACCGGCTACGCCAAGTGGGGGCTCACGAACGCGCCGGCAGCGGCCCTGCGGATCGCCAGCGAACTGCGCGGCGAGAAGATGCGCGAGCGGCCGACCTGGATGACGGTCATCGGAACGCGATTGACGGTGCCCGCAGACCTGGCGCGCGGGGTCTCCGAGAACGCGAAGGTCGGAGCCGTCGCCGCGCAGGGCTGGACCGCGGCGCTGGCCCGGTCCACCCCGGTCGCGCAGCCTGCGGAAGGCGAAGGGACCGTCGCGCAGCACCACGCCCGGCCGGTGGGCGTCTCGACGGTCGACGGTCAGACACGGGCGGTCAGCGCGATCTGCCCGCACATGGGCGGTGTGCTCGAGTGGAACGACCTCGAGTGCACGTGGGACTGCCCGCTGCACGCGTCGCGCTTCACCCCCGACGGCGAGCGCATCGAGGGTCCCGCCTCGACGGGCCTGCGACGTCTGCGCTGACCCGAGAGGTCAGTCCCGCGCGAGCAGCTGTTCGCGCACCTGACGTCGCAGCACCTTGCCGATGAGCGACCGGGGCAGGTCGTCGACCGCGACGATGCGGCGCGGGACCTTGTACGCGGCCAGACGCGTCCGGCAGAAGTCGCGGAGCCCCTCGACGTCCAGCGAAGCGCCCTCGCGCAACACGACCGCGGCGACGACCTCCTCGCCACCGGATGAGCGGGGAGCCGCGACGACGGCCGCCGCCTCCACGTCGGGGTGCGCGTGCAGGGTGTCTTCGACCTCGCTGGGCGAGACGTTGAACCCGCCGGTGATGATCAGCTCCTTGAGCCGGTCGACGATCGTGACGAAACCGTCGGGCGAGACGACGGCGATGTCTCCGGTGCGCAGCCAGCCGCCGGGCAGCAGCGCGTCGGCGGTCTCGGCGGGGCGGCGCCAGTAGCCCGAGAACACCTGGGGACCGCGCAGGAGCAGCTCGCCCTCCTCGCCCGGTTCGCGGTCGACCGACGGGTCGTCGGGGTCGACGATGCGGATGTCCGTGCTCGGGAACGGCACCCCCACCGTGCCGGGGCGGCGCGAGGGACCCATGGGATTGCCGAGCGCGACGGGGGAGGACTCGGTCATGCCGTAGCCCTCGACGAGGAGCCCGCCCGTGGTGTCCTCCCAGCGGCGGACGGTGGCGACCGGCAGGCTCATCGCTCCCGAGATCGCGAACCGCACGCGCGAGAGGTCGATGGTGCCGCGGGATGCTGCGCGGGCGAGCTGGTCGTAGATCGGCGGCACGGCGGGGAGGAACGTCGGCGGGCTCTTCTTCGCGGCATCCGCCATGAGGCCGACGTCGAACTTCGGAAAGAGCACGAGCTTCGCTCCGATGCTCATCGCGAAGGTCAGGCAGAGCGTCATGCCGTAGGCGTGGAAGAGCGGCAGGACGCCGTAGAACGTCTCCTCGCCCTCGACGAGCCCGGGAACCCACGCGCGCCCCTGCATCGCGTTGGCCCGCAGGTTGCGGTGGCTCAGGACCGCGCCCTTGGGGATGCCGGTCGTGCCGCTGGTGTACTGCAGCAACGCCGTGTCGTCGAGGGTCGGTCCCGCCACACGACGCGACAGGGGGCGGTGGTCGACGAGCTTCGACCAGGGCAGTGCATCCTTGGTCCGCGGCTTCGCGGTCAGCTGGGCGCGCGACTCCCGTGCTTTCGCGATCGGCAGCCGGAGCAGCATCCGCTTGCCGCGGGGGAGCGCCTCGGTGACGTCGACGCTGATGATGCGCTCGACGCGCAGATCGGTCGGGAAGTCGGCGATGGTGTCGACGGTCTTGTCCCACACGATGGCGAAGCGCGCGCCGTGGTCCTCGAACTGGTGGCGCAGCTCGCGGGCCGTGTAGAGCGGGTTGTGCTCGACGACGATCGCGCCGAGGCGCAGCGCCGCGTAGAACGCGACGACGTGCTGCGGGCAGTTGGGCAGCACGATCGCCACCCGGTCGCCCGCGGTCACCCCGAGCCGGCGCAGCCCCTCGGCGGCCCGGTCGACGTTCGCGCCGAGCTCGCGATACGTCATGGTGGCGCCGAAGAACCCCAGAGCGGTCCGATTGCCGTGCCGTTCGACGGTCGCGGCGAGCATCTCCGGCAGGGTCTGCGTCACCTCGTCGATCTCGGCGGGGACGCCGTCGGCGTAGGCCGACAGCCACGGGCGGGACTCGAGGGCGGTCATGTCCCCATCCTGCATTCCGCGGCATGCCCGCCGCTGAATACGGCCTGGGGGTTGCGTGCGCGTCAGGCGGCGACGTAGAGCACTCCGGTGATGAACAGCGTGATGATCGTCGTCCACATCACGATCGCCGCTCCCTGCCAGAGCAGGACGGTGCGCGGGGGCACTCCGGTGGCGGTCAGGGCGGCGGCGGTGAACTGCGTGGGCAGCAGAAGCGGACCGAGCAGGCTCACGCCCGGGGTGCCGTAGCGGTGGTACGCCTTCTGGAACTTCTCGCTTCGGGCCGACTTCGGCTTCTCGGGTGCCCCGCCGCGCTTCGTCACGGCCGTGCGGACACGAGCGGCCACGAGCACGACGACCGCGACGCAGACGAAGTTGCCGATGGCGCCGGCCAGCGCGGCGACGACGGGGTGGATGCCGCCGATGATGCCGATGCCCGCGGCGCCCTCGCCCTCGATGAAGGGCACAGCGCCCGCGAGGGCGACGATGACGGGCTGAAGGATGTCGGGCATCCGGGCCACGAGGTCCTGGAAGCCGAGGATGAGGTCTGCGAAGGGATTGGTCATGGATCCATCCCAGCGGCGGCCCGACGCTCACGGGAGTGCCGGGGCGTCACGGGAGTCCGGGAGGTTCCGCGACCCGGACCGTGACAAACGTCATGGCCGTACTGTGGGCCTCGTGAACGACCGCGACCCTCGCCCGGCAGCCGCGCAGCGCAGCACGACGCTCGCCCGCGAGGTCGTGGCCACCTCGTGGTACATCGCCGTGTCCATCGTCTTCTTCATGATCTCGGCGCTCGGCATCTGGAGCCTGTGGGCACTGCTGGTCCGCACCCGCCTGGAGGATCCGGCAGTGATCGTCGGATACGCGGTCGGATCGATCGCCGTCCTGGTGTCGACGGTCGTGCTGCTCGTTCGATACCGAGCCGACGGCGATGTGGGGGAAGCGGATCGCCCGCCTCGCCTGCGCCGCTTCCTGTCGTGGCCGGTTCTGCTGGGGACGGGCGGATCGGTGCTGCTCGGCGCGGCGACCGTGTCGGTGCTGTTCGGCGCCTCGGTCCTGGCGACGATCCTGTGCCTGGTGCGCTGGGGGCCCGGCATCCGGTGGCGCGGCGTGATCCTCGTCGAGGCCGCCCTCGTCGCGCTCTGGTTCGCGGAGCGGGCCCGTCTCGAGGGTGCGGGCTCGCTGACATTCGCTCTCCTCGTCTTCGGTGTCGCTCTGCCGGCATCCATCGCTCTGTCGCTGTGGTCCTGGGACGTGGTGCTCGAGCTCGATCGTGCGCGTGCGACCGAGTCGCGCCTCGCCGCGACGCAGGAGCGGCTGCGCCTGGCGGGGGAGCTGCACGACCTGCAGGGGCACCACCTGCAGGTGATCGCGCTGCAGCTGGAGCTCGCCGAGCGGATGCTCGCCCGGGATCCGGATGCCGCGGGGGAACAGATCCGCCTGGCCCGCGCCTCCGTCGACGCGGCGCGAACGGGCACCCGAGAACTCGCCGGACGCTTCCGCGGCGTGCCCCTGCCCGATGAGTTGGCCAACGCCGCCGATCTGCTGCGCGCGGCCGGACTCGCGGTGCGGTCGGACGTGGCCGCCGACGCCGTCCTCGCCCCCGCTGACCTCCTGGGGCCGGTGGTCCGGGAGTGCACGACGAACGTGCTCAAGCACGGCGGTGGGCGATGGGCGGAGGTGCGGCTCGATCGCGACGGCGGATTCTGGCGTGTCGTCTTCGCCAACGACCCGGGCCCGACGTCGTCGCTCGGCGCTGGTTCGGGCCTCGCGGGCATCTCGCACCGGGTCGGGGTGGCCGGCGGTGATCTGCGGACCCGCCGCGAGCACGACCGGTTCGAGGTCGTCGTCTCGGTGCCAGCGGAAGCGCCCGCGGCCGCCGCGGGGCGGGAGCAAGCGGGCGAGGGGATGCCGCGGTGATCCGGGTGCTCATCGCCGACGACGAGGACATGATCCGTTCGGCCCTCGCCGCGCTGCTCCGGCTCGAGGACGACCTCGAGGTGATCGCCGAATGCCGCGACGGCGAGAGCGCGGTCGAGCGGGCGCTCGAGCTGCGTCCCGATGTCTGTCTGCTCGACCTCGAGATGCCCGGCATCGACGGGGTCGAGGCGGCGGCCCGCATCCGGCAGCGGGTTCCGGCGCGCTGCGTCGTCGTCACACGGCACGCGGCCGGGCGTGCTGCGACGCGCGCTGAGCGCCGGCGTCGACGGCTTCGTGCCGAAATCCCGCCGCGCCGACGACGTCGCCGCCGTCATCCGCGAGGTTGCCGCGGGGCGACGCTACGTCGACCCCGAGATCGCCGCCGATGCCCTCAGCGACGAGCGGAGCCCCCTCACCGATCGGGAGCTCGACGTGCTGCGGGCAGGTGCCCGAGGCGAGACGATCGCCGAGATCGCGGCGACGCTGCATCTGTCGGCGGGCACGGTCCGCAACCACGTCTCGTCGGTGCTGGGCAAGCTCCATCTCGCCACCCGGCAGCAGGCGGCGATCATGGCGCGCGAGCGCGGCTGGATCTGACACCGCCCCCTCCGTTCGGCGGGGCGCGGGCACGGGGCCGTCAGGCGCGGGTAGTAGGCTTTCCGATCGGGCGATCTCTCGACATCGAGATTCTTCACGCCCATCACCCACCGTCGCCCAGCGAAGGATTGCAGTGGACCTTTACGAGTACCAGGCCCGAGACCTGTTCGAGAAGTACGAGGTGCCGGTGCTCGCCGGCATCATCGCCGACACCCCTGAGGAGGCGAAGGCGGCGGCCGAGAAGATCGGCGGTGTCGTCGTCGTGAAGGCTCAGGTCAAGACCGGAGGTCGCGGCAAGGCCGGCGGCGTCAAGGTCGCCAAGACCCCCGACGAGGCATACGCCGCAGCCGAGGCCATCCTGGGCCTCGACATCAAGGGCCACGTGGTCCAGCGCGTCATGATCGCGCAGGGCGCCGACATCGCCGAGGAGTTCTACTTCTCGGTGCTGCTCGACCGCGCCAACCGCTCGTACCTGAGCCTGTGCTCGGTCGAGGGCGGCATGGAGATCGAGGAGCTCGCCGTCGAGCGTCCCGAGGCGCTCGCGCGCATCGAGGTCGACCCGCTGCAAGGCATCGACAAGGCCAAGGCCGTCGAGATCGCCCGCGCCGCGAACTTCCCCGACGACCTCGTCGAGAAGGTCTCGGACGTGTTCGTCAAGCTCTACGACGTCTACAAGGGCGAGGGCGCGACCCTCGTCGAGGTGAACCCGCTCGTCCGCACGGGCGCCGGTGACATCGTCGCTCTCGACGGCAAGGTCTCGCTCGACGAGAACGCCAGCGAAGTGCGCCACCCCGAGCACGAGGAGCTCGAGGACAAGGGCGCCGCAGACCCGCTCGAGGCCAAGGCCAAGGAGTCGGGCCTGAACTACGTCAAGCTCGACGGTCAGGTCGGGGTCATCGGCAACGGTGCGGGTCTGGTCATGTCGACCCTCGACGTCGTCGCCTACGCCGGTGAGAAGCACGGCGGCGTCAAGCCCGCCAACTTCCTCGACATCGGCGGCGGCGCGAACGCCCAGGTCATGGCCTCGGGTCTCGACGTCATCCTCGGCGACGAGCAGGTCAAGAGCGTCTTCGTCAACGTCTTCGGCGGCATCACGTCGTGCGTCGCCGTCGCGGAGGGCATCGTCAAGGCCCTCGAGATCCTGGGCGACTCGGCGACCAAGCCGCTCGTCGTGCGTCTCGACGGCAACCAGGTCGACGAGGGCCGCGCGATCCTCGCCGACGCGAACCACCCGCTCGTGACCCTCGCCGCCGGTATGGACGAGGGCGCCGACAAGGCCGCCGAGCTGGCGAACGCCTGAGCTCCGGACGCGAAAAGGACCAACGACATGTCTATCTACCTCAACAAGGACTCCAAGGTCATCGTCCAGGGCATCACGGGCGGTGAGGGCACCAAGCACACCGCGCTGATGCTCAAGGCGGGCACCAACATCGTCGGCGGCGTCAACGCCCGCAAGGCCGGCACCACCGTCTCGCACACCGATGCCGACGGAAACGCCGTCGAGCTGCCCGTGTTCGGATCGGTCGCCGAGGCGATCGAGAAGACCGGCGCCGACGTCTCGGTCGCGTTCGTGCCGCCCGCGTTCACCAAGGACGCCATGGTCGAGGCCATCGACGCCGAGATCCCCCTCCTCGTCGTCATCACCGAGGGCGTGCCCGTCGGCGAGTCGGCCGAGGCCTGGGCCTACGCGAAGTCGAAGGGCAACAAGACCCGCATCATCGGGCCGAACTGCCCCGGCATCATCACGCCCGGCGAGGCTCTCGCGGGCATCACGCCGGCGAACATCACGGGCAAAGGCCCGATCGGCCTCGTATCGAAGTCGGGCACCCTGACCTACCAGATGATGTTCGAGCTGCGCGACCTCGGCTTCTCGACCGCCATCGGCATCGGCGGCGACCCGATCATCGGCACCACGCACATCGACGCCCTCGCGGCGTTCGAGGCCGACCCCGAGACGAAGGCCATCGTCATGATCGGCGAGATCGGCGGCGACGCCGAAGAGCGCGCGGCCGAGTACATCAAGGCGCACGTCTCCAAGCCGGTCGTCGGCTATGTCGCGGGCTTCACCGCCCCCGAGGGCAAGACCATGGGCCACGCCGGCGCCATCGTCTCCGGCTCCGCGGGCACGGCGCAGGCGAAGAAGGAGGCCCTCGAGGCCGCCGGAGTCAAGGTCGGCAAGACGCCTTCCGAGACCGCCGCGCTCATGCGGGAGATCATCGAGAAGCTCTGACGCTTCGGGATACGACGAAGGGGCGGATGCTGCGGCATCCGCCCCTTCGCTGTTCTCCGGAGCTGCGCCCGGCGGCGGCGTGCCGCGGTCGGGTCAGACTCCGAGGAGCGCCTCGAGGGGCCCGCGGGCGAAGAAGATCACGAATCCGCCGGCGACGACCCACAGCAGCGGGCTGATCTGCTTGACGCGGCCCGAGAGAGCGTTGACGAGCACCCACGAGATGAAGCCCGCACCGATGCCGTTGGCGATCGAGTAGGTGAGCGGCATGACGGTCGCCGTGAGGAACACCGGCAGCAGGACGCGGAAGTCGGTCAGGTCGATGTGCGCGATCTGCGACAGCATCATGGCTCCGACGATGACCAGTGCCGCCGCGGCGACCTCGGTGGGCACGATCGAGGTCAGCGGCGTGAAGAACATCGCCAGCAGGAAGACGAGGCCCGTCACGACGTTGGCGAGGCCCGTGCGCGCGCCCTCGCCGATGCCCGAGCCGGACTCGACGAAGACCGTGGCCGACGACGAGCTCGTCGCGCCACCCGCGATCGCACCGACGCCCTCGACGATCAGCGCCGACTTGATGCGCGGGAAGTCGCCCTTCGCGTCGGCGAGGTTCGCCTCCTTCGCGAGTCCGGTCATGGTGCCCATCGCGTCGAAGAAGTTGGAGAAGACGAGGGTGAAGACGAGCATGACGAGGGTCACGATGCTCACCTTGCCGAGGTCGAACCCGAAGTCGACTGCGCCGATGAGGCTCAGGTCGGGGACGCTGACGGGCGAGCCGGAGAGGGCCGGGACGGTCAGTCCCCACCCGCCGGGGTTCTCGGTGGCCGCGCCGAGGTGCCAGATCGCCTCGACGACGATCGACAGGACCGTGCCCGTGACGATGCCGATGAGCATGCCGCCCTTGACCTTGCGAGCGACGAGGATGCCGGTCAGCAGGAGGGTGATGACGAACATCAGGGTCGGCACCGACGCGACGGACCCGCCGACGCCGAGACCGACCGGGGGAGAGGCCTGTCCGGTCGAGGTCACGAACCCGGAGTTGACGAAGCCGATGAACGCGATGAACAGGCCGATGGCCACCGTGATCGCGAGCTTCAGCTGCACGGGCACCGCGTCGAAGATGAGCTTGCGCAGGCCGGTGGCCGCCAGCAGCACGATGATGACGCCGTTGATCATGACGAGCGCCATCGCCTCTGCCCACGTGACCTCGCCGACGACCCCGAACGCGACGAAGGCGTTGATGCCCAGGCCGGCGGCGAAGGCGAAGGGCAGACGCGTGATGAGACCGAACAGGATGGTCATGACACCCGCGGTCAGAGCGGTCGCGGCACTGACCGCCGCGAAGTCGAGGGTGGTCCCCGCGACATCCGGCTTGCCCGACAGGATGATCGGGTTCAGGATCACGATGTAGGCCATCGTGACGAAGGTCACGAGGCCGCCGCGGACCTCCGTGCCGATCGTCGAGCCGCGTCGGCTGATGTCGAAGAAGCGGTCGATGGCACCCTGGGGCGCGCGCGATTGCGTAGTGTTCACAAAATCCTCCGAGAAGACGGTAGCGCCCCGCGCGCGTCCGCCCGACACGCACAGGCTCGCTGGGTAGGGTCGATCAGGCATGAATCGCCTGCTCGTCGCCCTCCTCTCCGCCTTCGACGCCCTCGTCGCGGTGGCCGTCGGCGTTGCCGCGGCCCTGGCGCCGCTGACCGTCCTCTGGGCCGTCGCCTTCGGTGGTGGAGCCGACTGGTCGTCGCTCTGGCCCGCGTCGGTGCGCCTCTGGCAGTTCGGGAACCTGGTGCCGCTGGAGGTGACGCTGCCGCAGGAGTACACGGTGGGAACCGGCATCGGCGCCGACGCGATGTCGTTCTCGCTCTCGCTCTCGCCCCTCGCCGTGGCTCTGCTCATCGCGCTTTTCGCCGCGCGGTCGGGATCGCGCGCTGCCGGCGCGGGAGCCGGGTTCACGGGCGTGCTCGCGGGGGCATCGACCGTCGCCGTCGTTTCGGCCATCCTCGCCGCGACAGCCTCGACTCCGTACGCCGTCGTCGAGACCTGGCAGGCCGTCCTGCTGCCCACCGCCGTCTTCGCGGTGCCGGCCCTGGTCGGCTCCGTGACCCGCGCGTGGCGCGACGGCGACGACGGCCCCGTCGATTCGCTCTTCGTGCGGCTCGACCGCAGCGGTCATGCCGCCGCGGTATCGGCGGGGGCTCGCGGCCTCGCGATCGCCGTTCTCGGCTTCGTCGCGGTCGGTGCCCTCCTCGTCGGCATCGCCATGCTCGTCCGCGGCGGCGACATCGTGGCGCTCTTCCAGGCGGCCAACGTCGACGCGATCGGCGCGACGGTCATCACCATCGGCCAGGCGGCGTACCTGCCGACCTTCTTCGTGTGGGGCGGCGCGTTCGCGGCCGGCCCCGGGTTCTCGCTCGGCGCCGGCTCGACGGTCGCCGCCTCCGGCACGCAGCTGGGTGTGATCCCCGGTATCCCCGTGCTGGGAGCCGTCCCGCCGGCGACGCCGCCGATGCTGCTGCTCGCGGCGCTGCTGTTCGTCGCGGTGGGATTCGTCGCCGGGGCGGCGGCACGGCGCAGGCTTCCGGCGCCGGCATCCGCTCTCGCCGCCGAGCCCGTCGCGCCCCGGCTCATCGCCGCCGCGATTCTGGCGGTCGGAGGCGGTCTCGCCGTCGCGGTGCTGTCGATGTCGGCATCCGGCGCGTTCGGTCCTGACCGGCTCGACCAGATCGGCCCGTCCGCGGGCGCCGTCGGCCTCGCCTTCGCGGTTGAGGTCGGCATCGGTGCCGCGATCGCCCTCCTCGGCCCGCGGTCGTCGCATCGCGAACCCGGGCGCGACGCCCCCTCGGCAGCCGATGCCGAACACCCGGCTCGGACCGCCGGAAAGGCGTGGGTAGAGTAGGACGGTGCTGACGGTCGCGGTCCTCATCTCCGGTGGCGGGTCGAACCTGCGGGCCCTCCTGGACGCCGCGGCCGAGCCCGACTTCCCCGCCCGCGTGGTGGTCGTCGGAGCCGACCGGCCCGCCGACGGTCTCGCTCATGCCGACGCGTACAACATCCCGACCTTCGCGGTCCCGTTCCGCGAGTACGCGACGCGTGAGGAGTGGGGTGACGAGCTCGCTCGCCAGCTGGCGGCCTGGGCCCCCGACCTCATCGTGCTCAGCGGGCTGATGCGACTGCTGCCCGCCGCGGTCGTCGACGCGTGGTCGCCCCGCATCATCAACACCCACCCGGCGTATCTGCCCGAGTTCCCGGGCGCTCACGGCGTGCGCGATGCGCTCGTAGCCGGTGCCGAGCTGACGGGGGCAAGCGTCATCGTCGTCGATGCGGGCGTCGACACCGGGCCGATCCTGGCCCAGGAGCGCGTGCCCGTGCTCCCCTCCGACGACGAGGCGTCGCTGCACGAGCGCATCAAGCCCGTCGAACGCCGACTGCTCATCGACGTCGTGCGGCGCATCGCCACCGGCGAGATCGACCTCGCCGCGCCCGCATCCCCGAACCCGACCGCTCCGACCGCCTGACGCACCGCAGGCCCCACACCGCACCCGAGGAGAACCGCCATGGCCGGACCGAGCCACGACCCCGCCCTCTACCGCGCGCGCGACCTCGTCGCCGTCCGCCGAGCGCTCATCTCGGTGAGCGACAAGACCGATCTTCTGCCGCTCGCACAGGCTCTCGCCGATGCCGGTGTCGAGATCGTCTCGACCGGTGGATCGGCCGCGCTGCTCCGCGATGCGGGCCTGACCGTGACCGATGTCGCCGAGGTCACCGGGTTCCCGGAGTCGCTCGACGGGCGAGTGAAGACGCTGCACCCGGGCGTTCACGCCGGTCTTCTCGCCGACCTGCGACTCGAGAGCCATGAGGCCCAGCTCGGAGAGCTCGGCATCTCGGCGTTCGACCTCGTCGTCGTGAACCTGTACCCCTTCGTCGAGACGGTGGCCTCGGGCGCTGCGCCCGACGACGTCGTCGAGCAGATCGACATCGGCGGGCCCGCGATGGTGCGCGCGTCGGCGAAGAACTTCGCCAACGTCGCGATCGTCGTCTCGCCCTCGTCGTACCCGGCCATCATCGAGTCGGTCTCCGCCGGCGGCACGAGCCTCGCGCAGCGCCGCGACCTGGCTGCCCGCGCTTTCGCGCACACGGCGGAGTACGACCGGGCCGTCGCGACGTGGTTCGCCGAGTCGACCCTCGAGGGCGACGAGCTGCCGCAGCACCTCACGATCCGCGCCGAGCGTCTGGCCACGTTGCGCTACGGAGAGAACTCGCATCAGCGCGCCGCCATCTACACGCGCGCGGGCGGCCACGGCATCGCTCAGGCCGAGCAGCTGCAGGGCAAGGAGATGTCGTACAACAACTACGTCGACGCGGATGCCGCACTGCGCGCCGCGTTCGACATGGTCAAGCCCGCCGTCGCGATCATCAAGCACGCGAACCCGTGCGGCATCGCCGTCACCGCACCGCAGGCGCTCGACCCCATCGCATCCGCGCACCTGCGCGCGCACGAGTGCGACCCCGTGTCCGCATTCGGCGGGGTGATCGCCGCCAACCGGACCGTCACGCTCAAGATGGCCGAGAACCTGCGCGACATCTTCACCGAGGTGATCGTCGCTCCCGACTTCGAGCCCGCCGCGCTCGAGGTGTTCAAGCTGAAGAAGAATCTCCGCGTGCTGCGGCTCCCCGCCGACTGGCGTCAGGAGCGCATGGACGTCCGGCTCGTCTCGGGCGGGCTCCTGCTGCAGGACGCCGACCGCTTCCCCGATGACATCGAGTCGGTCGCCACGGACTGGCAGCTGGTGTCGGGGGAGCGTCCCGACCCCTCCGAGCTCGAGGGGATGATCTTCGCGTGGAAGGCGTGCCGCGCCGTCAAGTCGAACGCCATCGTGCTCGCTCAGGGATCGGCGACGGTCGGCATCGGCATGGGACAGGTCAACCGCGTGGACTCGTGCCGCCTCGCCGTCGAGCGCGCCGGAGAGCGGGCGGCCGGCTCGGTCGCGGCATCCGATGCCTTCTTCCCCTTCGCCGACGGCCCGCAGGTCCTCATCGACGCGGGGATCAAGACGATCATCCAGCCCGGCGGTTCGGTGCGCGACCAGGAGGTCATCGATGCGGCCCAGGCCGCGGGCGTGACGATGTTCTTCACGGGCGAGCGCCACTTCTTCCACTGACGCCGAGCGGGGCCGGCCGAGTCAAGAGGTGATCGGCGGGCCCGGAACGGGCGATAGGGTCGCTTCGGGTGTGGATCGTTTCGAGGAGGAACGAGTGATCTGGGAGATCGATGAGCGCGCTCGGACGATCGAGGGGCTCGATGCGGACGGCCGACCGAGGCCGGAGTACGCCGCGTCTCTCGGACTGCGCCGAGCACCGTTCGGCCGGCGCGTGCTGGCCACGGCCATCGAAGCGCTGGTCCTGCTCCTGATCCAGTCGCCGCTGCTCGTCTTCGTCGTTCCGGCGCTGAGCGGCATCGCTCTGGCGGCCGAGCCCGTCGAGGCGCTCGCCGCCCGTGACGATCTGCTGCTGCTGATCATCCTCGCGGCCGTGAGCTCGGGTCTGTCGACGGCCTTCGTCCTCACCCAGCTCATCCTGCTCGGCCGCCGCGGAGTCACTCTGGGCAAGGCGCTGACGGGCTTGCGCGCCGTGAACGTCCGCACGCTCGAGCGTCCCGGCTTCTGGCGAGGCGCTGTCGTGCGCTACCTCGTCCTCTGCGCGAGCATGATCGTCCCGATTCTCGGCCCCCTGCTCGTCATCGCGCTCTCGCCCTTTTTCGACCCCAACCGGCGAGGCCGCAGCTGGCCCGATCTCGCGGCCGCCGTCTGGCTCGTCGACATCAAGCGCGGGCTCAACCCGTACGACGACAAGCGCATGCGCATCGCGAGGAAGACGGTCGCGACGGACCTGCTCGATGTGAAGACGGAGCTGCCGTCGCTCGCGACACCCGTCGCCTCGGCGGGCACCGGGTCGTACGTTCCGCTCGCGCGAAACAAGGGCGGTGTGCTCGGAGCCGTTCGCTCCGCACCCGGCAGCGGAATCATCGGCGAGACGGATGCCGTCGAGGAGGAGGAACGCCCGGGCATCCCCACCACGGTCGCGCCGGCGCCGTTCGTTGCACCCGCACCGGGCATGCCCGCGGCGTCGCCGCCGCCCGCAGCGCCGGGAGTGCCTGCCGGCGCACCCACGCCCGGTGCTATTGCTCCGGGGGCGATCGTCGCTCCCGCCGCCGGCGCGGCGCCGTGGACGCCGCCGTCGCTGCTCGAAGAGCCCGTTGCGCCGCCTGCCCCGGCTTCGCCTGCCCCGGCCGCCCCTGCCCCGGCTGCGCCCGCTGTGTCGGCGCCGGCACCCGTTCCCGCCGCCGAGCAGGTGGCCGCGCCGTCCGCGGTCGTCGAGCTCACGCTCGACTCGGGCGACACGATCGCGGTGCCGGGCGGGGGCGTCGTTCTGGGCCGGGCCCCGGCAACCGGTCCCGACGATGTGGACGTCTCACCCGTTCCGGTCGTGGACCACACGCGTTCGATCTCGAAGACCCATTGGGCGCTCCTTCGCTCCGGCGGCCGAGTCGTGGCTGTCGAACGCGGCTCGACCAACGGAAGCGTTCTCGTGCGCGGTGCCCGAGAGCAGGTCCTCGTCCCCGGCCAGCCCGTCGAGCTGCGCGACGGCGACACCATCCGCTTCGGCGACCGCTCCGCGGTCGTCGCGATCCGCTGACTCCCCGCCGACCGACGTCGCACGGCTGACAGGAAACCTCGATGAGACTCAAGCTGACTCTGCAGCGCCGCGATCACACCGGGACGGACATCGTCGTCACGTCCGACTCGACCGCCACCGTGCACGACGTCGCGCGTCGGATCGTCGACAGCGACCCGCGACGTGAAGTCGCCGCGGGCGACTCGGATGTCCTGACGTTGACGGTGGCGCCGCCGACGTCGCCCGATTTCGTCATGCTCGACCCGAACATGCTCGTCAGCGATGCTCCGATCGGCTCGGGGTTCGTTGCCACCGTGACGAACCTCGGAGCGGACTACGTCGCCACCCGCGGTGCCGGCGGCCCCGTCGCCGCGATCCTCCACGTGGTCGGCGGGCCGCTTGCGGGACGCGAGTTCTCGCTCCCGCAGGGCCACTTCACGATCGGCCGCTCGCAGGGCAACGACATCGTGCTCGATGACCGGCTGGTGTCCAAGCGTCACGCGCGCATCGAGATCGGGGCATCCGTCGAGCTCGTCGATCTGAACTCCGCCAATGGAATCGTCATCGACGGCGGTCTCGTGCAGCGCCTGCGCGTGATCCCCGGCCAGCGGTTCCAGCTCGGCGACACCGAGCTCGTCATCTCGATGGTCGAGAGCTTCGCCCCCGTCGAGCAGGATCCTGTGCTCGAGCGGGGCGGCAGTCTCCTGTTCAACCGCAGCCCGCGGGTCGAGGCGCGCTACGTCGGCGAAGAGCTCGAAGAGCCGCGGATGCCGAAAGATCCGGTGTCGCGCCTCTTCCCATGGCCGATGCTCATCGCGCCCCTCATCCTGGGCATCGCGATGTTCTCGATCACCAACCAGCCGCGCACGCTGCTCATCGTCTTCATGACGCCGATGATGCTGCTCGGAAACTTCATCTCGCAGCGGACGCAGCTGGGCCAGCGTCAGCGCAAAGAGGTCGAGATCTTCGAGCGCACCTTCGAGGAGCTCGAGGAGAAGCTGTACCGGCTGCGGCCGCGTGAGCGCGAGGTGCGCAACGCCGAGGTCCCGCCCGTCGCCGTGGTCTTCGAGCAGTCGATGCAGCTCGGCCCGATGCTGTGGACGCGGCGCCCCGAGCACTGGAACTTCCTCTCGGTGCGGATGGGCACCTCCGAGGCTCCTTCACGCACGAGCGTCAAGCGTGCTGAGAACCCCGATGCGCTGCAGGAGTACGTCGAGCGCGTCGACCGGCTGCGCGAGCGCTACCGGATGATCGACGGCGTCCCCGTCCTTGAGTCGTTGCAGAGCGTCGGCGTGCTCGGCGTCGCCGGCGGCGCACGCGAGGCCGCGGATGCCCTCCGCGGGCTGGCCGTGCAGCTGTTCGGGCTGCACTCCCCGAACGATCTCGCCGCCGTCGCGCTGACCGAGCCCGAGTGGGCGAAGGAGCTCGAGTGGCTCAAGTGGCTGCCGCACACCTCGAGCGAGCGCAGCCCGTTCCGCGACATGCCGCTGTCGGATTCCGCCTCCACCGGCGCCGCACTGCTGTCCGGGCTCGAGGAGCTCGTGATGCGGCGATCGAAGGCGGCAGCCGCGCCCCGTCTGCCGTTCGACGACGACTGGGACCCGATGCGTTACGGCACCGATGTCCGTCGCGCCGCCGAAGAGGCGACCTTCCCGGGGCAGACCGCGGTGCTCGTCATCGTCACCTCCGACGCGCCGGTCGATCGTGCCCGTCTCACGCAGGTGCTGGAGCGCGGCGCCGACGTCGGTGTCTACGGCATCTTCGTCGCGCCCGTCGTCGACGCACTGCCCGCCGTGTGCCGCACGTTCGTCGACGTGTCGGCGGGACTCGGCGCGGCGCGTGTGGGAACCGTCCGCAGCGGCGTCGAGTACCCCGTCACAGAGGTCGAGGGCGTCTCGAACGAGCTCATGACGGTGCTCGCGAAGCGACTCGCTCCGGTGGCCGATGCCAGCACGATCATCGAGGACTCCTCCGACATCCCGAACTCGGTGATGTTCCTCTCGCTCGTCGGTTCCGAGCTCGCCTCCGACCCGACATTCGCTGTCGAGCGCTGGCGCGAGAACAACACGATCCTCGACCGCAGCGGGGGAGCGCTGCCGCGGCTGAAGAAGGCCGGCAACCTGCGCGCCATCGTGGGCCAGGGTGCGACCGACGCCATGACGCTCGACCTGCGGACGCAGGGGCCGCACGCCCTCGTCGGCGGTACGACGGGCGCCGGCAAGTCGGAGTTCCTGCAGGCGTGGGTGCTCGGCATGGCCGCGGCCCACAGCCCCGACCGCGTCACCTTCCTCTTCGTCGACTACAAGGGCGGATCGGCCTTCGCCGACTGCGTCGAGCTGCCGCACACCGTCGGCCTCGTCACCGACCTGAGCCCGCACCTGGTCCGTCGCGCCCTGACGAGCCTCCGGGCCGAGCTGCACCACCGCGAGCACCTGTTCAACCGCAAGAAGGCGAAGGACCTGCTCGAGCTCGAGAAGCGTCGCGACCCCGAGACGCCGCCCGCACTCGTGCTCGTGATCGACGAGTTCGCCGCGCTCGCGGGCGAGGTGCCGGAGTTCGTCGACGGCGTCGTCGACATCGCCCAGCGCGGTCGCTCGCTCGGCATCCACCTCATCATGGCGACGCAGCGTCCCGCCGGCGTCATCAAGGACAACCTCCGCGCCAACACGAACCTCCGCGTCGCCCTGCGCATGGCCGACGAGTCGGATTCCAAGGACGTCGTCGACGACCCCGTGGCGGCCCGATTCGACCCCAGCATCCCCGGCCGCGGTATCGCCAAGACCGGCCCCGGCCGTCTCGTTCCCTTCCAGTCGGCCTATGCCGGTGGCTGGAGCACCGATGAGGTCGTCGCCGCCGACGTCAGCGTCGCGGAGCTCCGCTTCGGGTCGGTGCAGCGCTGGGAGGTCGACGAGAAGCCCGAAGACCCGGCCGCCGAGGTCGATCCCGGACCCAACGACCAGAAGCGCATCGTCGCCACCCTCGTCGCCGCCGCGAACCGAGCGGCGATCCCGGCACCCCGTCGGCCCTGGCTCGACGACCTCGAGACCACCGTCGACATCCGTTCGCTGCCCGCGGGTCGCGCCGGGTCGATCCTCATCGGCAAGAGCGACATCCCCGAACGCCAGCTGCAAGAGGCCGTTTACTTCGAGCCCGACCGCGACGGCTCGCTGCTCGTGTACGGCACCAGCGGCTCGGGCAAGTCCACCGTCCTCCGCACGATCGCCATCGCCGCCGCGACGACGGGCCGCCGTGCCGAGAACATCGAGGTCTACGGTCTCGACTTCGGCTCGGGGTCGCTCAAGAGCCTCGAGATCCTGCCGCACGTCGGCTCGGTGATCCCCGGCGACGACGCCGAGCGCGTGCAGCGCATCATGCGTTCGCTCGGGAAGGTGCTCGATGACCGGGGCAAGCGCTTCAGCGCCGCCAACGCGTCGACCATCGCGGAGTACCGCGAGCTCACCGGCCGTGACGAGGCGCGCATCGTGCTGCTCCTCGACGGGTTGCCGCAGTTCCGGGCCGAGTGGGAATCCACCACGGCGCGGATGCCGTTCTACCAGGCGTTCATGCGGATCCTCGGCGAGGGACGTCCGCTCGGCGTCCACGTCGTGGCCACCGCCGACCGTTCCGGCTCGGTGCCGACGGCGGTCAGCTCGAACATCTCGCGCCGCGTCGTGCTGCGACTCTCGGACGAGAACGCCTACGCGCTGCTGAACGCGCCGAAGGACGTCCTCGACGAGCGCTCCGCGCCCGGGCGGGCGATCGTCGACGGCTTCGAGACGCAGATCGCCGTCCTCGGCGGCACGCCGAACGTCGCGGAGCAGACGAAGCTGCTCGGTCAGCTCGCCGACGAGCTGCGATCGCGCGGCGTGCGCGAGGTCGCGGAGATCGGGTCGCTGCCGACGCGTCTCGCGCCCGCGGACCTTCCCGACCGCATCGGCGAGTTCCCGGTGCTCGGCGTCGCGGAAGACACCCTGGCTGCGCGCGAGTTCGACCCCGTGGGAACGTTCGTCGTGGCCGGCCCGCCGATGGCGGGCAAGACGACCGCGATGAAGGCCATCATCACGTCGATGACGCGCCTCGACCCCGAGGTGACGCTGTTCCACTTCGGCGGCCGGCGCTCGCAGCTGCGCGACTTCGCGCCGTGGGTGCGCAGTGCCACGACGCCCGACGACGCGAAGGAGCTCGCCACCGAGCTGGCCGAGCTCGTCGCCGACGAGACCCTCGGGCGCCGCATCCTCATCGTCGTCGAAGACGTGCCGCAGTTCGCCGACTCGCCGGCGGAGCGCCCGCTGAAGGCCCTGTTCCAGGCGGTCAACCGCAGCGACCACCTGCTCATCGGCGACGCCGACGTCACGCAGGTGACCAGCGGATTCGGCCTCGTCGGCGACTTCAAGGGCGGGCGCAAGGGCGTCATCCTCAAACCGGATGCCTTCGACGGCGACGCCGTGTTCAAGGTGCCGTTCCCGAAGGTCAAGCGCAGCGACTTCCCCGAGGGCCGCGGCATCTTCGTGCAGGCCGGTCGTGCCGTCACGGTGCAGATGCCGCTGGTGGAGTCCGAGACCGTCGCGGCGTCTCGTCCGGTCGCGGCGGGCGCGGGGGAGGCCGTGTCGACCGACACCGTCACCGAGACCATCCGCTGAGTCGGATGTCGTCGGGGCGGGTCCGCGCGTCGCCAGCCACTGCGGGCGGGCGGTGGTGGGCGTGGATCGCGGGCGCCGGGATGACGTCCGCGGTCGTCTCGGCTGCCGTGATGTATCCACCGCTCCGGCGTATCCGGCTCGACCCCGGCCTCGCCCTTCCGATCATGGTGACGGCATCCGTGGTCGCGGTTCTCGCTCTCGGCGCGGCGGCCGTCGTCCGGCCCGCGGCAAGGCGAACGGATGCCGCGATCATCGCCACGATCGTCGCGGTGGCAATGGTCGCGGCGATCGGATACCGCGCTGTGGTGGGAACGTCTGCGGGCACGTCGTTCTCGGAAGCGCAACTGCGGCTGTGGTTCGCACTCGCCGTGGCGCAGGTCGTGCTCCTCGTCATCATCGCGGTGCAATCGCCCCGCACCCGGCGCGCCGATGAGGTGCGGCGTTGAGCATGCGAGCGACGATGCGGCGGTCATCGCCTACGTCCAGGCCGACCTCGAGCAGCTGTTCGCGTCGGTCGTCACGGTGACGCACTGAGCGTCTCTGTCGCTCCGGGCGCCGTGCCGCAGCGACCGCCTCACCACGACGAGCGCACTCCGCGAGCCGAACGCTCCATGTGGTGATCACCGTCGTCTCACCGATCGGGTGGCCAAGTGAGCGCACCGATGGACACGAAGTGGGACCCCGTCATCCCCTATCCGCTCTTCCTCGCGCCGACGGCGATCCTGGTCGGCCTCGCTGCCCTCTCCGGGGTTCTCGCGCTGGTGGTCGCCCTCAGTGCGCGAGCCGGCGACGAGTCAGGGCAGCGGGGTCCACTGGGCCCCACGGCGCCGGCCATGGTCAGTGCTTTCGCTTTCTCCTCCTCGTCCCCGACGGGGCACCCGGTGGGGTGACACCGTCTTCGGTGAGCAATGGGTGGCAGCAGCCGTTTGCGCCGGCGCGTTCGTCGTGCTGCTCTTCGGCGTGGCTGCCTCGTCCGCGAAGAGTCGTCGTCGCCGAGGCGCAGACGCATGAGCCCGTCCGCCGCGCACCTGGACGATGACCGCCCGCAGAGCGTGAACGTGGGATGACGTTCTTCAACGACAGTGCCACCGACTGGGCCGACGATCATTCCTTGAGCGCGGAGACGCGGTTCAGTCGCCTCGAAACGGTCGCTTTCCAGCGGCATTCCGAGATCTTTCATACCCTGGCGCTGCGCGTCGGAACGGCGGAGATGCGCGCCAGAACGGTGGTGGTACGTCGGGTGGTGGCTCAGCCGTGCCGTGTGGTTCTGGGATCGTGAAGGTGACCAGTGGTGGTGGTGCGTCTTCGCGATAGACCCGCCCGGTCGGTGAGGTCCAGACGAGGGTTCCACCCGCGAGTTGTACCACGTGCCATCTGGTGTGGTGTTTGACGTCGTGGTGGCGCTTGCAGAGGTCGGCGAGGTTGCACACGTGTGTCTTGCCGCCGTCGGATGCGGCGATGGTGTGGTCGAGTTCGCATCGGATGGCGGGTTGTCGGCATCCGGGGAACCGGCAGTGCCGGTCCCGGGCTCGCAGCAACCGGATCATCGCCGCGGTGGGCCGGTACGCGTCGCATTCCAGCACGGTTCCGGTGACGGGGTGGGTGAGCAGCCGGTCCCACGAGGTGGCGTTGCCCGCGAGCTCGCGGGCGGTGGCGGCGTCGATGGGGGAGCGCCCGGCTAGATCGGCCGGCCCCTCGTCCTGACCCATCAGCGTCAGCGCGGATACCGCGACCTGCACGTGTGCGCGGATCGCGCCGAGGGTTCCGTTGCCGTCACCGGTCGCGGTGGGATCGAGGGTCGGTGTTCCGGCCAGCAGGAGGTCGGAGAACACGTCGGCTCGAACCTGGTCGATGCTCCGGCCGTCGTCGATGAACGACGACCCGACATCAAGCGTCGTTTCGGCGTCGGGTGCGCGGCCATTCGCGTCGGCTCGCTCGTCAGGAACGCCCGCGGCGTCGCGCGCAGGTCGTGCGTTGATGATCTCCCGCGCCTGTCGCGTAAGTCGGTCGATGATTCCGTCGGCGATCACGGTCGGCAGCGTCGCGATCAAATCCGACATCCCGTCCGGGCCGGGCTTGACCGAGACGCACCTCCCCGCCGCGACCTCCTCGTGGCGTTCCGTGAACGATCGCGGGTGCACCCGTTCGGCGACCATCTGGAGCGCGTCGCGCACCCGGTTCGGGGCGTCGCGTTCGCACTTCTCGATCGCGAGGCGTTCGAACTCCGCACGGTCACCCGCCGGGATGACGCATCCGACGTCCTGGATGACCCGCACGTGCCCGCGGACGATCCGCCCGGCCTCCCATGCCGCCATCGTCAACGGGTAGTTGTCGACGAGGTCTCGGGCTTCGTCGATGCGACGCTGCAACGTCCGGTCGGTCGCGACGAACACCCCGGCAAGCTCGGCGGCGATCCCACGCAGTGCCATCTCCCGCGCCTTCACCCGCTCGGACGCGCCCGCCGACTGCTGCTCAGCCAGCACCCCCGCCGCCGCCAGAACCCGCACCTCCCGGACCTGCCCGGCCCGCACCACATCCGCAGCCGCCTCGGCATCCGCGACCAGCGCCGCGAGCGCGGCGACGTCGGCGTCGCTGCCCATCCCGCTGTCGGATGCGTGGTTCGAATGCATGTTCTAATCATGGCACCGACCTCCGACATTCATCCGAACTGTCCACAGGCTGCGGCATCCGCGCGATCGACCGTCGGAACATGCCGCAGCGCAGCCGTCCGAACCTGACGCGTCACGCACGTTCGGACCGCGGTGGAGCCTCCCGAGCGCCTGGGTTCCGCTCATCATCATCGCCGTCGTCAACATCGTTCCCGCCGCGATCGTTCTGGCTGGCCGCGGCCGCGGCTCACATCGCCCTGCACGTCTTCCTCTCGCGCGTCGTCCGATTCCGCGGGGGTGGTCCGATGTCGAGAAGCTCGAGATGACGATGGCGCCGGAGGCCATGTCGCCTCGCACGAAGGCCGCGCTCGCGGGTGTCGGCCACCTCACCTGAGCCCACCGACGGGCGGGATGGAAAAGACCGCGGTATCACGGCGCGTCCTCTCGGCATGAAGGGCGGAACTGCGCCACGGGCTGTCAGAGGAAAGCGATTGCCTAGCACATTCCGAGATGGGGAGTTCTCCCCATCGACCTCGGGCCTGGGCTGCCGATAGGTTTTGGGTGTCGGCTCCGGAGGGGGGTCGGGACATCTACTTTCAGGAGGGCCGTCATGGCTGATTTCGGTGCGTCTTATGGCGAGATGGAGCAGGTTGCGAGTTCGCTGGCGCAGGCTCGTGATGACATTCAGGGTCAGCTGGACACCCTGAAGTCGCAGGTCGACACGCTTCTGGGCGATGACTTCAAGACGCAGCACGCGTCGGGCAAGTTCGGTGAGGGCTACTCGGAGCTCACCACGGGTCTGAAGAACGCGGTCGATGGCATCAACGACATGTCCGAGTCGCTGCTGGGCATGATGCGCGCGATCCAGGACCTCGACCAGCAGCTCGCCGGCAGCTGATCTCGTCTTCTCGGAGCCGAGGCGTCCTGGGCGCCTCGGCTCCGCTCGATTCTCGGAGGTGACCATGGTCGACGTGCGGATCGACTACGGCGCGATGCGCGCCAGCCGCAACGCTTACGCGAACATGCGGGATGTTCTCGACGGGGCGACACGGGCGATGTCGAACGTGTCGGGCGCGGCCGTGCCCCAAGACGTGCTGCGGCGGCGTCTCGAGGATCTCCACGATTCGTGGGGTGGCGGTATCGACAAACTCGCCCGCTATGCGGAAGACGCGGGCACGGGACTCGAGGGCATTCTCGAGGCATTCCAGCAGCTCGACACCGAGCTCGGCAACAGCATGGTTCCGCAGGAAGGATCGGCGTCGTGACCGACTTCTCCGCTCTCGGCTTCGACCCCGCCCCTGGCGATGTCGCGACGCTCTCCGGATATGTGGATGCGCTCACCACCAGCTGCGACGGCGTCGATGACGCGCTGTCGATGATGGACGGCTCCGACGACGCCGCCTGGATCGGGAAGTCGGCGACGGCGTTCCGCGCCGCACTCAGCGAGGACTTCCGACCGCACCTCAGTGACACCGGCGAGGCGTTGCGCACATCGCGGACGGCCCTCGCGACCTGGACCGATCAGCTCACCAACTACCAGCGGCGTGCCGCAGCGCTCGCGGAGGAGGCCTCAGCGGCATCCGCGAGCGTCGCCTCATCGGAATCGGCCCATGCGCAGGCGCAGGCGAACAAGGACGCCGAGGACGCCGACCCGGATGCCGTGTCGAACGCGTCGACGGCGCTGGCGAACGCGCAGGGCGAGCTGGAGTCGATCCGCGCGCGTGCTCGTCAGCTCAAGGACGAGGTCGACGCCGATGCCGCCGCCGCGGCCGGAGCGCTGCTGTCCGCGAGCGACACGCTGAACTCCTACGCCGGCAACCCGGTCATGAACTTCCTTGGCTCGGCCGGCGACTGGCTCGCCGACGCAGGCAACTGGCTCATGGACAACGTGGTGCCGATCCTGGAGGACATCCTCCGGGCGGCGCTGCCGATCATCGCGATCCTCTCGCTCTTCATCCCCGTCCTCGGCACGGTGGCGCTCATCATGTCCATCGCGCTCGTCGCGATCGACGGCCTGCAATGGGCGACCGGTCGCGGAACGTTCGCCGAGTTCGCCACCGGCGCCCTCGGACTGCTGGCGGGTGGTGCGCTCGGGCAGGCTGCAAAGGCGCTGATCGGCCCCGGTGGACAGGTGCTCATCCCGTCGATCCAGGGCATGACGCCGGCCATGGCCGGCGGTGGAGCCGCGGCGGGAAGCGTCGCCGTGGCGCTCAACGTCAATCTGCCCAACATGGTCGCGAACACCTACTGGACCGTGAACAGTGCGATGGACGCCCACAGCAAGGGGACGGACTTCGTCGACAGTCTGACCGGGCCGTGGCAGAACCTCTCCGAGCGGTTCAACAACACCCTGCGCGGCAACGGTCCGCGCACCGACGAGGAGGTCTGATGACCGAGCAGGAGGCGACGCTCGACCCGATCGCGGCTGAGGGGGCGCCGCTGCGGGTCTGGCAGCGCGTGCCCCAGGGGTGGATCGAATTCCGCTCGTTCGGCGATCGTTCGCCGCAGGAGTGGCTCGACTGGTACCTCGTGAGTGCCGAGGGCTGGCTCCCGGATGCTGCGCGCGACGCGATCGTCGACGGATTCCGCGCCGGCGTCGAGCTGTTCGCCGACACAGCTTTCGCGTTCGCCGGTGTCTCGCTGACGTTGGGCGAGCGCCCGGCGGCGTTCTTCCTCTGCACGAACGTGGTGCCGGGGGCGGCCGAGACCGACGCCGCCGCGACGGCGTTCCACCGGCTGCTCCCGCTCGCGCGGTTCGGCGAGGGCGGGCGCAGCGAGAGCTTCACCACCCCGGACGGCCGCGTCGGCACCATCACCCTCGGTGCGTCGATGGACGGCGGGATGCCGCATCTCACGGCGGTCGGCGAGATCCGTCTTCCCGGCGGCGCGGGCACAGCCGTCGTCATGGGGTTGTGCTCCGACCCGCAGCAGTCGGCCGAGCTGGCGCTGCACGTCGCGTTCGCGCTCACGACGACGCAGGCTCTGCCCGAGGGCGCCGAGCCCGCGGAGCCCGAGCCCGTCGCCACGTAGCATTCTGTCCATGGCGTTCGCTTTCATCCAGGCAGCATCCCGCCCGCTCCTCGAGACAGGCGAGGCGGGGGAGCCTGCGGCATCCGCGGGGCCGTCCGAAGCCGATCGTGCTGTCGCCGTCCTGCGTGCCGACTACGAGCGATGGTCGCGCTGGGCGCTCGGAATCGTCGGATTCGTCGCTGCCGCGGGCGGCGTGTTCTTCGCGGGCGGGCTGGTCGCGACCGTCGTGGCCATGGGCGTCGTGACACCGGACACCGTCATCGCCATCGCGATCTCAGCGGCGATCGCGCTCGGAGGCGTCGCGCTGCTCGTGGTGTTGTGGCGCACGGGTCGCGCTTTGACTCGCGCCGCGTCGTTCTGGCTGCGCGCACCGTACGTCGCGGGCCAGCGCGCGCCGCGCGCCGCCGGATGGGTACAGGCGCGTACCGTCAACCTCGAGCCGCGCATCCTGGTCCGTCTGAGCACGGCGACCTTGGCGCTGCTCGTCGCCATCGGCGGTGTCGCGGTCTTCGTGCGTGACCTCGGCGCCGGCGTCTCGGTTTTCACGGTGCCGGTCCTGCTGGTCGGCATCTGCGGCGCCCTCAGCGGCATCGGTCAGATCAGCGGCGTATTGCGTATCGTCAACGGCCTGAGTGCGGGCGACCCGCTGTGGGCGTGGCTGACGCGCTCGGTGCGCGCGCGCTGAGGCACGCTTCACCTGCCGCGTACGCTGGCCCCGTGATCCTGCCGTCGTCGCCGCCGAGCCGCGTGCACGCGTTCGCCACACGTGCCTTTGCGATCGTTGCCGTGATTCCGTCCGTTGCGCTGATCGTATTCCTCGTGGGGTCGCTGATCCTCTCGGGCGGGCAGGTCAGCGAGTCCACAAGGGCCAAGTGGGCCGTCGCGGCGCCGTATCCGCTCTTCGTCATGCCCGCCGGAGTCCTGATCGCGCTAGCCGGTGCATTCGTGGTCTTGGCCGTCGTCTCGGTGGCGACCGCGCGTCGCGACGATGTGCCGGGTCTGCGCGGACTTATCGGGCCTGGCATTGCCGCCGCGATCGCTGCGGTCCTGTTCGCCGGTATGACGCCGGAGCGCGGCGTGCGTGCGGGGGACATGGTGTGGGGTGCCCAATGGACCGCGGCCCCGATCTCGGCTCTCGCGGTCGTCATCCTGGTCGTGGGCATCGCCGTGCTCTCCCGACGTTCCTCGATTGGTGAGCGATGACGGCGGGCCGGCTGAGGCACTCGCGGAGCAGCTCATACCGCCACCGCGCGACAGGGCGAGCGCGACGCACGTTTGCCATGGCCCTGGCCACGGGAATGGTAGTGATCATGACGGGATGCAGTTCCGCAGCCGAAGCACCGACGGGAGATGCGCTCTACCGCGACGGCGAGGATCGATACCTCTCGTACGCGACGACCATGCATTCGGTGATCATGGCGATCCACGATGGTGAGTGGAAGGTGGATCAGGGGTCGTGGGGCGCCTCGCCTATCCCGTGCCGGACAGAGGGCGGCTCCGACGGGTATGCCTTTTCGTGGGCCCGACTGCTGGAGCAGGATGCCCCGGATGTCGACGCGATCGTGGCGGCATCATCCGCTGCCTTCGAGGCCGCAGACATGTCGGCGACCACCACGACCTACGGCGAGGGAGACCGCCAGGAAGTCAACGTGATCGCGACGGGTGGTCCCGTCGTTCGTGGCGTCGTGACCATCCGCCCTGCCCTGGGTACGATCCGAGTGACCGCGGAACCCGGATGCTTCCCCGGTGACGCCGCGAAGCTGTATGACATGGTTTTCGCCGGCATCTCCTACCCCGGACTCGCCCTGCGCGTGCCGGCCTTCGAGGGGCCCGATTGGCAACCCCGGTTCTATTTCCCCGAGGACGGCAGCCCGGTGTACTGGAACGAGGACGGAACGCCGATCGAACCTCCGCCCGCGTCCACCGACTTTCCCGTCGCCCCGTACGGTGGTGACTCATAGGCTTCCTCCACACCACGGCTCGCGGCTGGGCAGAAGGCCACTCGCTCGCCGCTGACGTCCGATTCGCGCAACTCGAGGCTGTGGCCTACCAGCGGCATCCGGAGATCTTCCAGCACCTCGGCGCCGACGGCGCCGCGATGGCGCAACGCCTGCACGCGAACGCGAAGAGGTCATCGTTACGTCGCATCCTCGACGTCGTGCTGTGGTCCCTCGTGATCGGCGCGTTCTTCGCACCGATCGCGGGCCTCGCCGTCCTCATGGGCGACCGCTTCGACTTCCACCGCATCGAGGCCCAGCGGGCGATGCCGATCGCGGGCGCGATGTTCACCGTCGCGGCGGTCAGCCAGGCCACCCTCCTGGTCATCTGGCTGGTCCGGGGCGCCCGGTTCTCGTGGCCGGAGTTCTCCATCCACCTCGTGGCGGCGGCGATGGCACTTCTCGCGCTGGGCACGATGCCCGGCGTCGCCGAGCTCGAAGACTACACGGGGTGGCAGCAGTGGCGGGTTCCGGTCCTCATCGCGCTCGGCGTCGCCGGGCTGGCAGCCCTCGTGATGCTGGTGCGCTTCCGCGTCCGTGAGCCCGATGGCGACGGCGACGCCGTCCCGGCGACAGGCCTCGACGCCGGCGATATCCGCACCCGCATCGCGGCGCTGCCGTGGGACGAGCGTCAGGCCATCATCGACGACCGCAACGCGGCGCTTGCGGTGCTGCACGAGCGCGGCTTGATCGACGCCGACACCCTGGAGCAGGCCCTCGGGTGCGAGCCGGGAACGCTGTTCCTCCTCGACGCCGAGCGGCGCGCGTGAGCCGGTGGGTGCGGAGGCGGGACCGGGTCAGATGTTCGGGCGACCGTAGGTCTCGAGGAAGCGCAGCCACACCTCGCTGAGCGTCGGGTACGCCGGCACGGCGTGCCACAATCGCGCGAGCGGAACCTCGCCGACGACCGCGATCGTCGCAGCCTGCAGCAGCTCGCCGACATCCGCCCCGACGAACGTCGCTCCGATGAGAACGCCGCGGTCCTCGTCGACGATCGCCCGTGCCTGACCGGAGTAGGCGTCAGACCGCGTCGACGCGCCCGCGATCCACGAGAGGTCGTAGTCCAGCACACGGATGTTGCGTCCCGCAGCACGCGCGGATGCCTCGGTCTCGCCGATCGATGCCACCTCGGGGTCGGTGAACGTCACCTGCGGCACGGCGCCGTGGTCGGCGGTCGCGACGTGCGCGCCCCATGGGGCGTCGTCGATGGTGCCCCCGGTCGCCCGCGCGACGATCACGTCGCCCGCGGCGCGGGCCTGGTACTTGCCCTGGTGGGTGAGGAGGGCGCGGTGGTTGACGTCGCCGACCGCGTAGAGCCAGTCGGATCCGCGGACGAGCATCGTGTCGTCGACCTCCAGCCACGAGCCAGGCTGGAGGTCGACGGCATCCAGCCCGAGATCGTCGGTACGCGGGACGCGACCGGTCGCGACGAGCACCTCGTCGGCGCGGACGCGCGTGCCGTTCGACAGCTCGAGCTCGACCTGACCGTCGTCGACGCGCTGGGCGGAGGCGAGGTCGGTGTGCAGCAGCACCCGCGCGCCGCGGTCGGTCAGCGACTGCGCGACGAGGTCGCCCGCGAAGGGCTCCATCGGTCCGAGCAGCCGGCTGCGCGCGATGAGCGTCACCTCGCTGCCGAGGTCGACGAACGCCGTGGCCATCTCCGCGGCGACGACACCGCCGCCGACGATCGCGAGCGAGCCCGGGATCTCCTGCACGGCGGTCGCTTCGCGACTCGTCCACGGAGAGACATCGGCCAGGCCGGGGATATCGGGGAGGAGAGCCGCCGAACCGGTGCACACCGCGACGGCGTGACGTGCGATGAGGGTGGTGAGCGAGCCGTCGGGTCCGGTGACCTCGACGCGCTTCTCGCCGGAGAGGCGGCCGTGCCCGCGGACGAGGTCGACGCCGGCCCCCTGGAGCCACTCGACCTGCGACGCGTCGTTCCAGTCGGAGGTCAGCGAGTCGCGGCGGCGAAGCACCCCGGCGACGTCGATCTCGCCCGTCACAGCCTGCTTCGCACCGTCGACCGCGCGCGCCGCGCGGAGGGCGGCGCCGGCTCGCAGCAGACCTTTCGACGGCATGCACGCCCAGTACGAGCACTCGCCGCCGACGAGTTCGCTCTCGACGATGGCGACGCTCAGGCCGCCCTGCACGGCGCGGTCGGCGACGTTCTCTCCGACGGGACCGGCTCCGATGACGACGAGGTCGTAGGTGCGTTCGCTCATGTCGCGACGCTAACCCCGGTTGCGGGCTGTGCGCCAGCACTTGCGCTCAGCGGGGTCGCGCGTGCCGCCAACGGGCTGAGCGGCTCGATCCGACCCGTGGGCGGGGATGGCAGGGGGTTGAGCCTGTGCGCGGTCCGGTCGGGCGGCGATTCGTCGGCCGGCGACGCAGGGGAGTTCTCCCCATCGACGCGGCGTCCAGGCCCCCGATAGCGTGTGAGCGTCGGCCGGACCGAGCCGGCGGAGGGGGCCCGATGTCAGACGTCGAGATCTACTATCACGCGCTCACGAGCGCCGCGGATGCGATCCAGACGCGGGTCTCGAGCGCGGTGATGGACAACGCCGACATCCAAGGCGACGACACCGGTGTCGAGAACCCCGCGCACCGGGTCGCGCTCCGTCTCGAGATGAACCGGCGGCTGAGCGGACTGAATCGCGCCGTGCTCGAGCGCACGACCGCGGCATCCCAGGTCGGCGCGTTGCTGACCGCGATCGCGACGCGCTACTCCGACCTCGACGTCGAGCTCACCGGGCAGGAGCAGCCGTGACCCTCACCTCTCCGAACCGCGGCTACCCGCTCGAACGCCTCGAGGGCAATCCCGGGTCGATGAGCTGGTGGAGCAGCGCGTTCAGCCGTGTCGCCGGCTCGCTCGGTGAACTCCGTACGACCGTCCAGTCCGCGACCGACCTCGACGGTGTCGGTGCATCGATCCGGTCGGCTCGCTCCAAAGCGCAGGAGGTCGCCAGCGCCTTGGCCGCGGAGATCGCCGAGGCGGAGCTTCTCGCGGGGGTGCTGCAGCGGTACGCGGACGCGTTCTCGTCGTCGGCGGAGGCGGCGAACCGGCTCATCGACGACATCGAGTCCGCCCACGCTTCGTTGGCATCGGCATCAGCCGCAGCCGATGAAGCGGGGCTGAACGCGCTATGGACCTCGCGCTCCGGCGAGCCGGCCGACGTCCGGCGCGCGAACGATGCGGCGCAGGATGCCGTCGCCGCCCGGGATGCCGCGGCGCGCGATCTGGCCGATCTTTGGGAGCAGTTCGAGAGCCACTACTCCGCCTGGGATGCGGCCTACGACGCGGCGCTCGCCGAGCTCGCCGGCGGTGCGGGGCCGGCGATGACGTCGCAGGCGCAGAACCTGCTCGACCAGCTGCTCGCGGCGGACACCCCGCAGGCGGTGCTCGAGCTGTGGCTCGCACACCCCGAGCTGCAAGACGAGATCGCCCGAGCGCATCCCGACATCATCGGCAACCTCGACGGCATCCCCTACGACGTCCGCGGGCGGGTCAACCGAGAGCGCCTGGAGGCGTTGTACAACTCCAACCTGACCGGAGAGTTCGGCGACCAGATCGACGCGCTCTGGAACACCCTCGTGCAAGGTGCACCGCCGCCACTTCTGGTTTCATTCGATCCGGACGGGTCGGCTCAGGTGACGGCCGCTCTCGCGTACGGCGACCTCGCGACCGCGACCGACATCAACGTGCTCGTGCCCGGGATGCTGTCGAACGTGACGGGGATGGGCGAATGGGGCGATTCTGCGCGTGCGCTCAACGCCGCCGGGTCGAACATCGCGAGTGTCGTGTGGTTCGGGTACGACTCGCCCACCGTCGCAGAGGAGCCGTCCATGCAGCGGGCGAACGACGGCGCTCCGGCTCTTCGTGCCTTTCTGCTCGGTCTTGACGCAGTGCACCCCGCGGCAGAGAAGGCCGTCATCGCGCACTCTTATGGCAGCACCACCGCCGCCCTCGCGATCGGGTCACGCCCGGACGCTCTCGGCGTCGACCAGTTCATCGCCGTGGGATCGGCCGGATTCCCGAGCGACCCGCAGATCTTGTCGAACCTTCAGAACGCCGAGGGCCTGAGGATGTACGCGACGCTGTCCGAGAACGACGCCTGGGCGCGGATCGGCCGCGACACGAGCTGGGGTGGCGCGCACGGCACCGTACCGGAGACTCTTCCGGGAATGACGGAGTTCGGCAGCGACGGTGGCCGCGCCGACGGCGAGGACCTCGCCCCGACACCTGGGCATGCCGCGCATTCGGGTGGGAACGGGCCGCTTCCCTCCGGGGACGGCGAGGGATACCTCGTGGAAGGATCGGAGTCGTTCTACAACATCCAGCAGATCATCCTGACCGGTGAGCCCGGGACGGAGATGGACGGCGAAGGCAGCGAGAGCGGCTTCTGGGATCTGCCCGACTGGCTGGAGTGGCTGCCCGTTGACCCTTACCGGACGTGACTGATGAGATCGACCTCGCGGATGACGATGACGGCGCTCGCCGTCGGATTGGTGTTGACGATGACCGGATGCGGTGGGCAGGGCGATCCCGGATCGACCGGAGGCGCCGGTGGCGGCGAGTCCGGTGAGACGTACGCCCAGGCCGAGCAGCGGTTCACGGCGCTCGCGACCGGCGTGCACTCGGTCATCATGGCCATCGAGCCGACCGAGTGGAGTGTGGTCGACGGCGCGTATGGTGCTCACCCGACCGGGTGCCAGTCGGGCCTCAGCGAAGAGGGCGGGTATCGTCTCGTGGCGGTCCGCGGGATCGAGCTTCCCGGCCGTGACCCGCTGGAGGTCGCTCAGGCGGCCACGGGAGCTTTCGATGCTCTCGGTATCGACAGCGACACCGCCGACCGTGGGCAGGGAGATGCGCGCGAGGTGACCGTCGTCGCGACAGGCGGCATCGCCGAGCGGACTGTGGTCACCATTCGCCCGGCAACGGGCCAGGTGAGGGTGTCGGCCGAGACGGAGTGCGCGCCCGGATCAGCGCACGACCTCGCGACGCAGGTCTTCGGCGAAGAACGGCTGCCCGCGGATGTCTGGCGCCGGCTCCCGGCCTTCGACGGTCCGACATCCGAGCCGTCGTTCTCGTTCCCGCCCGACGGGCCGCTGTACTACGACGAGTCCGGCAACCCCGTGCAGCCGCAGCCCAGCGGCGACTGATCGCGTGCGCGCTCGTCAGCGTCTCGCCGTCGTCGCGACGATCGTCGCCGTTGCGGGCCTGACCGGTGCGTGCGCCGGTACGCCCGACGCGGATCCGTACCCCCGGGCGCGCGAGCAGTTCACGGCGATGGCCGACGAGCTGCATACGGTGATCATGGCCATCGAGCCGACCGATTGGCGAGTCGACCAGGGACAGTACGGAGCCCGCCCGAGCGGATGTCAGCTGGGCGTCAGCTCGGACACGGGATATTCGTTCACGGCGGTGCGCGCGCTCGATCTGCCGGGCCGGGAAGCCGCGGAGATCGCGGCGGCGGCATCCGAGGGCTTCGCCGAGCTCGGTGTCGACGCGGAGACCGTCGAGCGGGGTTCAGGGGATGCGCGGGAAGTGACGGTGGTGGGCGAGAGCGATGCCGCGCGCACCGTGGTGGTGATCCGTCCGGTCGATGGCCGTGTGCTCGTCTCCAGCGAGACCGCCTGCACGCCCGGGTCGAGCTCGGAGATCCTCACTGCGATCTTCGGGGAGGAGCAGTATCCCGACGACGTCTGGCGTCGGCTTCCCGCGACGGAGGGGCCGTCATCGGTGCCGCAGTTCTCCTTTCCGCCCGGCAGCCCCCTCCACTACGACGCCACCGGCGCGCCCATCCTGCCCCCGCCCCGCTGACCTCCTCGTCGACTCGCCAGAAAGTGCGGGTGCGGGAGGGGCGGCATCCGCATTCTGTGGCGAGTCGACGCAGCAAAACCTCGGAACGGTCGTGTCCGATTTCCGCGAGCCGGTGTCGGCGGAGCGTGTCAGGCTGGGGGCATGACCAGTGACGGGATGACCTTCGACGAGCGGTATCGCGCCATCGACGCGCGCGACCGCCGCTTCGACGGCCAGTTCGTCACGGCGGTGCGCTCGACGGGCATCTACTGCCGCCCGAGCTGCCCCGCGCGCACACCTCAGCCCGCCAACGTGACCTTCTACCCGACGAGCGCCGCCGCTCACGAGGCCGGATACCGCGCGTGCAAACGCTGCCTGCCCGAGGCCACGCCCGGGTCGCCGCAGTGGAACCTGCGCGGCGACCTCGCCGCGCGAGCGATGCGTCTCATCGCCGACGGGGTCGTCGACCGCGAGGGCGTTCCGGGGCTCGCATCGCGCCTCGGTTACTCGTCGCGTCACCTCACCCGACTGCTCACCGCGGAGCTGGGGGCCGGCCCGCTCGCGCTGGCCCGCGCGCACCGTGCCCACACCGCACGTGCCCTGCTCGTCGACACCGACCTCGCCATCGCCGATGTCGCCTTCGCCGCGGGGTTCGCGAGCGTGCGGCAGTTCAACGAGACGGTCGGTGAGGTCTTCGCAATGCCTCCCGGCCAGCTGCGCGCGCGCCGGCAGGCGGGGGAGCGGATGCCGGGCCGCATCGACCTCGTCCTCCCGGTGCGCGAGCCGTTCGACGCCGCGGGCCTCTTCGGATGGATGCGGGCCCACGCCATCCCCGGGGTCGAGTCGGGCGACGAACGCTCATTCGCCCGCGTGATCCGTCTCGCCGGGGGACCGGCGTGGTTCGAGGTGCGCCAGGATGACGCGGGGCGCGTGCGCCTGCGCGCCGAGCTGGCCTCGCTGGCCGACCTGTCCACCCTCATCGCGCGGGTCCGGCGGCTGTTCGACCTCGACGCCGATCCGACGGCGATCGACGAGGCCCTCGCGCGGCATCCCGCACTCGCGCCTCTCGTGGCGCGGATCCCGGGCGTCCGCCTGCCCGCGGCGATGGACCCCGACGAGATGCTCATCCGCGCGATGATCGGCCAGCAGATCAGCGTCGCCTCCGCCCGCACCGTGCAGGGGCGCCTGACCGCCGAGCTCGGCGAGCCCGTCCAGACCGCCGCCGGCCCCGCGACACTCTTCCCGACGATGGCGGCGATCGCCGAGCGCGGCGCTGAGGTGCTGCGCGGGCCCGGGGCGCGCATCCGGGCGATCGTCGGCGCCGCCACCGCGCTCGCCGACGGCTCGCTGCGTCTGTCTCCCGGTGACGACACGCACGAGCAGCGCGCGGCGCTCCTCGCCTTGCCAGGCATCGGCCCCTGGACCGCCGACTATGTGCGGATGCGGGTGCTCGGCGACCCCGACATCCTGCTGCCCGGCGACGTCGCGGCACGCGCGGGGGCGGCCGCCGCCGGTATCCCCGCCGGCCCGTCCGAGCTGGTCGCCTGGGCCGAACGCGCCGCCCCCTGGCGCAGCTACCTCATGGCCCACCTCTGGTACGCCGCCCCCGTCACGCAGGCGTGGCGCGAAAGCGCGACCGAGCCGACCCTCCCGCCGTCCCGAAAGGCCCGAGCATGACCGCCGTCTCCCACGCCCCCGCCCCGATCGACGCCACCCGGGTCGAGACCGCTTCGATCCAGACGGTCGAGACGCCCGACGGCCCCTTCACGATCCTCGAGTCGCGCGGCGAGGTGCTCGCGTCGGGGTGGACGGCCGACCCGGTCGCGATCGTCGACCGGCTCCGGCCCGCCGCCCGCCCCATGCGGGTCGTCGAGGCTCCCACGGATGCCGCCGCCGCGGTCGCCGCGTACTATGCGGGCGACCTCGCGGCGATCGACGCGGTGCCGGTGCGCCAGTCGGGAACGGCGATGCAAAGCGCCGGCTGGCAGGCGCTCCGGCGGATCACGCCGGGCGAGCCGCTGACCTACACCGGCTTCGCGGCGGCGCTCGGTTCTCCCGGAGCCGTGCGTGCCGCGGCATCCGTCTGCGCCCGCAACGCCGCGGCCCTCTTCGTGCCGTGCCACCGCGTACTCCGCACCGGTGGGGCGCTCGGCGGGTTCGCCTGGGGCGTCGAGGTCAAGCAGAGTCTCCTGACGCGCGAGGCGCGGCTGGGCGGCTGAGCCGGCGCCAGTTTTTCCTTGCACTCAGCGAATACTCAGGTATAGCCTGGAGGGCTCCCGTGTGTGCAGCGGGTGCTCTGTCCGCTCGACCTCAGGAGGAAGCCATGTCCCCGGCCATCGTCATCACGAAGTCCGTCGCTCTCCTCATCATGATCGACGGACGCCCCGCACGCGGAGGAATCGCCCGGTAGCTCCGGGAAGCGCTTCGCCGCTTCCGACGTTTCCTCCCGCGGGGCCCCGGTCCCGCTTCGCCGCGCTCGCGCGCGCCCCTCGCCGTCTTCGGCATCCGCTCGACACACCTCAGGATCATGACTTCCTCGACGCCCCCTCGTCTGTCCACGCCGCGCGCGCTCGCGCGTCTGCTCCCCTTCGCCAAACCGGTGCTGCCCCGGCTGAGCCTCGGCTTCGCCAGCGCGCTCATCGCGAGCCTGCTGGCTCTCGGCATCCCGCTCGTCCTCGAGGTGATCGTCGGCCCTGACGGCCCGATCAACTCGGGCGACCCGTGGCTCATCGTCCTCGGCGCCGGCGCCGTGCTCGCCCTCGGTCTGCTCGAGGCCCTCATGGTCTGGGCGCGCCGCTGGTTCGTCCTCGCCCCCGCGACCAAGGTCGAGTACGAGCTGCGCACCGACTTCTTCGCGCGCCTGCAACGGCTGCCGGTCGCCTTCCACGACCGCTGGCAGTCGGGTCAGCTGCTCAGCCGGATGATGCAGGACATCAGCCTCATCCGTCGCTGGCTCGCCTTCGGCATCGTCCTGCTCGTCGTGAACATGCTCACCATCGTCGTCGGCTCGATCATCCTGTTCCGGTGGCACTGGCTGCTCGGCACGATCTTCGTCGTGGTCTCGGCGCCGCTGTGGATCGCGGGATTCATCTTCGAGAACCGCTACGGCCTGCTCTCTCGGCAGAGCCAGGACCAGGCGGGCGACCTCGCCACAGCCGTCGAGGAGTCGGTCCACGGCATCCGCGTGCTGAAGGCGTTCGGCCGCGGCGGACACGCCCTGCAGAAGTTCACGCGCCAGGCCGAGACCCTGCGCGAGACCGAGGTCAAGAAGGCCAAGGCGGTCGGCTGGATCTGGTTCTGGCTCGTGCTGCTGCCCGACATCGCCTTCGCCCTGTGCCTCGGCGCGGGCATCTACCTCGTGCAGGCGGGCGAGCTCGGCGTCGACTCGCTGATCGCGTTCTTCGCGATGGCGACGATCCTGCGCTGGCCCGTCGAGTCGATCGGGTTCCTCTTTTCGTTCCTCGTCGACGCACGGACGGCCACCGACCGCATCTTCGAGGTGTTCGACGAGCAGAACACCATCGTCGACCCCGAGAACCCCGCGACCATCGCGCAGCCGCGCGGCGAGCTCGTCTTCGAGGGCGCTCATTTCCGGTACCAGGACGCCCCCGAGAGCGAGCGCGACCTGCTCGACGGCATCGACCTCGCGCTGCGGCCGGGGGAGACGATGGCGCTCGTCGGACTCACCGGCTCGGGCAAGACGACGCTCACGACCCTGCCGGGGCGCCTGTACGACGTCACGGGAGGCCGCGTGCTGCTCGACGGCGTCGACGTGCGCGACCTGCGGCTCGACGAGCTGCGCCGTCACGTCGGCATGGCGTTCGAGGACGCGACGCTGTTCTCGCAGACCGTCCGAGAGAACGTGCTGCTCGGTCGCGAGGACCTCGAACGCGGCAGCGAGGAGGCCGAGCGCGTCATGCGCGAGGCTCTCTCGGTCGCGCAGGCGAACTTCGTCGACTCCCTTCCGAACGGCGTCGACACGGTCATCGGCGAAGAGGGGCTGAGCCTGTCGGGCGGACAGCGGCAGCGCCTGGCGCTCGCCCGAGCCGTGGCCGCGCGCCCGGCCGTGCTCGTGCTCGACGACCCGCTGTCGGCGCTCGACGTCGACACCGAAGCGCTCGTCGAAGATGCGCTGCGCGAGGTGCTGGCCGACACGACGGCGCTCATCGTCGCGCACCGCCCCTCGACCGTGACCCTTGCCGATCGTGTGGCACTGCTCGAGGAGGGGCGGGTGACCGCGGTCGGCACCCACTCCGAGCTGCTGCGCACGAGCGAGCACTACCGGCACGTGATCTCGAGCCTCGAGGACGAGCAGGACCGACACGAGCAGGAACGACAGGATGAAACGGAGGTGACCCTGTGAGCACCGTCACCGGGACGAGCGGCGAGGACCGCTCCGATTACACCCGCGAGGAGAGCCGAGAGATCCGGCGACGCTCGCTGCGTCTGCTCGGGTCGCTGGTCTCCCCGCTGCGCATGCAGCTGGCGCTGGCGGCGGTCGTGCTCGTCATCTCGACCGCGCTGCGCGTCGCGGGCCCCGCGCTCGTCGGCTGGGGCATCGCCAACGCGCTGCCGGCCGTGCAGGAGCAGGCTGACTGGATGCCGACCATCGCGGTCGTCGTCGTCTTCCTCATCACCGCCGTCGGCGGCGCAGCGCTCATCGGCTGGTACGCCGTGGTCGCGGCACGTCTGACCCAGGCGGTCATGATCGACCTGCGCAAGCGCATCTTCCGCCACACGCAGCGCCTCAGCCTCGAGTTCCACGAGTCGTACACGTCGGGGCGCATCATCTCGCGCCAGACGAGCGACCTCGACACCATCCGTGAGCTGCTCGACGGCGGCCTGAATGAGCTCGTCTCGGGTCTGCTCTACGGCGGGTTCACGCTCATTGCGCTGCTGCTGCTCGACTGGCAATCGGGCGTCATCCTCGCGGTCATGGGCATCCCGCTGTTCCTGCTCATGCGCTGGTTCTACCTGCGGTCGCAGGTCGTCTACCGCGAGTCGCGCGTCATCAGCGCGAAGGTGATCGTGAAGTTCGTCGAGTCGATGACCGGCATCCGGGCCGTCAAGGCCTTCCGCAAGGAGCCCGCGAACGACGCAGAGTTCGGGGGGCTCTCGAGCGACTACCGCGATGTCAACATGCGCTCGATCCGCCTGTTCGGAACGTTCGAGCCGGCGCTCATGGCCGTGGCATCCGTCTCGCTCGCCCTCGTGCTCGCCTGGGGAGGATTCCGGGTCGTCGACGGCACGCTGAGTCTCGGGTTCCTGCTGTCGGCCGTGCTGTACGTGCGGAACTTCTTCGCGCCCATGCAGGAGGTCGCCTTCTTCCTCAACTCGTACCAGTCGGCGACGGCGGCGCTCGAGAAGGTCTCGGGTGTGCTCGAGGAGGACCCGACGGTCCCCGACCCGACCGATCCCGTCGAGCTGCGGGAGGCCCGCGGGCACCTGCGGTTCGAGGACGTGACGTTCGGCTACTCGGATGCCGTGACTATCCTGCCCGACTTCGCGCTCGACATGCCCGCGGGGCAGACGATCGCGCTCGTCGGCACGACCGGTGCGGGCAAGTCGACGCTCGCCAAGCTCGTCGCGCGGTTCTACGACCCCACGAAGGGGCGGGTCACGCTCGACGGCGTCGACCTGCGCCGGCTGCATCCGAAAGATCTGCGCCGCGCGATCGTCATGGTCACGCAGGAGGCCTACCTGTTCAGCGGGACGGTCGCCGACAACATCGCGCTCGGCAAGCCCGACGCGACGATGGATGAGATCCAGGCGGCGGCGAAGGCCGTCGGGGCGCACGAGTTCATCGAGCGGCTGCCCGACGGATACGCAACCGACGTCAACAAGCGCGGCGGGCGCGTGTCGGCCGGGCAGCGTCAGCTGATCTCGTTCGCGCGAGCCTTCCTCGCCGACCCGGCGGTGCTGATCCTCGACGAGGCGACGGCGTCGCTCGACATCCCGAGCGAGCGGCAGATCCAGGAGGCCCTGGGCACGCTGCTGGCCGACCGTACGGCGATCATCATCGCGCACCGCCTGTCGACGGTGGCCATCGCCGACCGGGTGCTCGTGATGGAGCACGGCCGCATCATCGAGGACGACACCCCCGCCGCGCTCATCGCCGGCACGGGCAAGTTCGCCCAGCTGCACAGCGCCTGGCGCGAGTCGCTCGTCTGAGCTCACGCCGAGAACGCACCGCCCCCGCGAGAACGTACCGGGGGCGGTGCGTTCTCGGCGTAACGGTGCGTTCTCGCCGCCGGTCAGCGGATATCGCCGGCGCGGTGGGTGACCGCGGCGAGGGGGTGAGAGGTGCCGAGATCGGCGAGGGCCACCACTCCGTCGATGCCGACACCGACGGGGTCGACCAGGCGTACCGACGCATCGCCCGTGTGCAGGTCGGCGGTGAAGGCCTCGAGCAGCGGGATCGAACCGAAGACGCCGCCGATCGCGCACACCGGGAAGGTCTCCTCGTCGGTGCGCACCTGGGCGATCGCCGCGCGCACGCTCTGCGCGAGCTCGTGCGCGGCGCGGACCGAGATGTCCTGCGCGACGGTGTCGCCGGCGACGGCGGCGCGCGCGACGACGGCGGCGAAGCTCGCCACGACGCGGACCCGATCGGGATCGGCCTGCAGGCTCATGTACGCCTGCGACAGGTCAGGCCACCGGTCCGACACCGTCGCCGTCAGCTCGGTCGTCGGCCCCCGGCCGTCGTAGGCGCGCATCACGGCATCCAGGGCCTCGCGGCCGATCCAGTAGCCGCTGCCGGCGTCGCCCATGATCCACCCCCACCCGTCGACGCGCGCAGTGGTCTCCGCGCCGACGGCGAGCGTGACGACTCCGGTTCCGGCCGCGATGACGGCTCCGCGTCGGTCACCGAGCGCGCCGAGGAACGAGGTCGTCGAGTCGTGGGCGAGCACGACGCCGCGCACGCCCTGCGCCGCCGTGAGCGCGAGCATCGCGTCGGCGTCGGCGTCGGCGTTCGCGTCGGTCAGCCCCGAGATGCCCGCGACCACGATGTCAGCGGGCGAGCCTGTGCGCGCCGCGGTCTCGGCGACGACGGCGGCGAGCTGGGGGAGCAGCGGCTCACCGGTTCGGATGCCGGGGAAGAGCAGGTCTTCACCGGATGCCGCAGTCGCGCGCACCTTGATGCCGCTCTGCCCCGCGTCGATCGCGAGCACGCGTCGTTCGCTCACGGGGTGCCCCCGAGCACGCGGCGCAGGAAGCCCGCCTGCGCCTCCCACTGGTATCCCTGGCCGCCCTCGTGCTCGTTGAAGGGGAAGACCGACATCTCCTTGTGCGCGCCGCCGTAGGCGTTGAACGCGGCGTAGACCGTCGAGGGCGGGCACACCGGATCGAGCAGCCCGACCGAGAACAGGGTCGCCGCGTCGGCGCGGCGGGCGAAGTTCACGCCGTCGAAGTACGACAGCGTCTCGAAGACCCGCGCCTCGGCGCCGCGGTGCACGGCGAGCCAGCGCACGACCTCCTGGTAGGGGTCGCTGCCGGTGAAACCGATGGCGCGCTCGAAGTGGCAGAGGAAGGGAACGTCGGGCATCGCCGCGACGAGTCCGTCGCTCAGGCCGGCGGCCGCGATGGCGATGCCGCCGCCCTGGCTGCCGCCCGTGACCGACACCCGTGAGGCGTCGATCTCCGGCAGCGACCGCACCGCGTCGACCGCGCGCACGGCGTCGGTGAACACGCGCCGGTAGTAGTAGGTCTCGGGCGACTCGATGCCGCGCGTCATGAAGCCGGGCACGGCGGGGCCGGAGCCGTGGGGGTCGGGAGTCTCGCCGCCGCTGCCCCACACACTGCCCTGTCCGCGGGTGTCCATGACGAACGAGGCGTACCCGGCAGTGGCCCAGGCGAGCCGCTCGGTCGGCAGGCCGCGTCCGCCGCCGTAGCCGACGAACTCCACGACCGCCGGCAGCGGGCCCTCGCGATGCGCGGGGAGGATCAACCAGGCCTTCACGGGATCACCGCCGTACCCGGGGAAGGTCACGTCGTGCACGTCGACCGTCGCGTACAGCTCGGATGCCGCGGACACGGTCACCTCACCGCCGGCCTCACGCGATCCCGCGAGCGTCGCCGACCAGAAATCGTCGAAATCGCTGGGCTCGCTCACCTCCGGGCGGTAGTCCTGAAGTTCGGCGAGCGAGAGATCGAAGCGCGGCACGCGCTCACCCTAGCGCGAAGCCCGGAACCGTGAGAGATATCTCGACATCGAGAGAACCACCCCCGTGCGATACGCTGAGGAACGACCCTCGACGCGCTTTTTGGAGAGACGACACGTGCCCGACTCGACCATCATCTACACGTACACCGACGAGGCGCCGGCACTGGCCACCGCCTCCTTCCTGCCCATCGTCGAGGCCTTCGCCGGTGCGGCCGGCGTGGCCATCGAAACCCGCGACATCTCGCTCGCGGGTCGCATCCTCGCCGCCTTCCCGCAGAACCTCACGCCCGAGCAGCAGGTCGGCGACGCCCTCGCCGAGCTCGGCGGCCTGGCGACGCTGCCCGAGGCCAACATCATCAAGCTGCCGAACATCTCGGCCTCGATCCCGCAGCTGAAGGCGGCCATCGCCGAGCTTCAGGCCGCGGGATACGACATCCCGAACTACCCGGACGAGCCGCAGAACGTCGACGAGAAGGACGTGCGCGCGCGCTACGACCGCATCAAGGGCTCCGCCGTGAACCCCGTGCTGCGCGAGGGCAACAGCGACCGCCGGGCCCCGCTCTCGGTCAAGAACTACGCCCGCAAGCACCCGCACCGCAACAAGCCGTTCGCCGACGGGTCGAAGACTCGCGTCGCGACGCTGGGCCACGACGACTTCAAGTCGAACGAGACCTCGACGGTCATCGAGGGCGACGACGTCCTCGCCATCCGCTTCACGGCTCAGGACGGCACCGTCACCGAGCTGAAGTCGGGCCTGAAGGTGCTGCCGGGCGAGGTCGTCGACGCGACCTTCCTCTCGGCCGCAGCCCTCGACGCCTTCCTCGCCGACACGGTCGCGCAGGCCGCGTCGGACGACGTGCTGTACTCGGTGCACCTGAAGGCGACGATGATGAAGGTCAGCGACCCGATCATCTTCGGCCACGTCGTCCGCGCCTTCTTCGCCGACGTGTTCGCTCGCTACGGCGATGACCTCGCCGCTGCCGGCCTCACCCCCAACGACGGCCTCGGCGCCATCCTCGCGGGCCTCTCGCAGCTCGCGAACGGCGACGAGATCCGTGCCGCCTTCGAGGCCGCCATCGCCTCCGGGCCCCGTCTGTCGTACGTCAACTCCGACAAGGGCATCACGAACCTGCACGTGCCCTCCGACGTGATCGTCGACGCCTCGATGCCGGCCCTCATCCGCAACGGCGGCAAGCTCTGGGGCGCCGACGGCGGCGAGGACGACACGATCGCCGTCATCCCCGACTCCTCCTACGCCGGCGTCTACCAGGCGACGATCGAGGACGTCATCGAACACGGCCCGCTCGACCCGGCCACGATCGGCTCGGTGCCCAACGTCGGCCTGATGGCGCAGGCGGCCGAAGAGTACGGCTCGCACGACAAGACCTTCGAGATCCCGGCCGCCGGAACCGTCGAGGTCGTCGACTCGTCCGGGTCGGTCCTGCTGTCGCACGAGGTTCAGGCGGGCGACATCTGGCGCGCGACGCAGACGAAGGATGTCGCGGTGCGCGACTGGGTCAAGCTCGCCGTCACCCGCGCGCGTGCGACGGGCGTGCCCGCCGTGTTCTGGCTCGACGAGAACCGTGCCCACGACGCGAACCTCATCGCGAAGGTGAAGACCTACCTCGCCGAGCACGACACGGACGGGCTCACGATCGAGATCCTCGCTCCCGCCGACGCGACGCGCTACTCGCTCGAACGCATCCGCCGCGGCGAGGACACCATCTCGGTCACCGGCAATGTGCTCCGCGACTACCTGACCGACCTCTTCCCGATCCTCGAGGTGGGCACGAGCGCCAAGATGCTCTCGATCGTCCCGCTGCTGGCCGGCGGTGGTCTGTTCGAGACCGGCGCGGGCGGTTCGGCTCCGAAGCACGTGCAGCAGCTCGTCGCCGAGAACTACCTCCGGTGGGACTCGCTGGGTGAGTTCTTCGCCCTCGCGGCGTCGTTCGAGCACCTCGCCGAGTACACCGGCAACGCTCACGCGAAGGTGCTCGCCGACACGCTGGATGCCGCCACCGGCACGTTCCTCGAGCAGGACAAGTCGCCGGGTCGCGCACTCGGCACGATCGACAACCGCGGCAGCCACTTCTACCTCGCGCTGTACTGGGCGCAGGAGCTGGCGGCTCAGACGGTCGACGCCGAACTCGCCGCCGCCTTCGCGCCGGTCGCCGAGACCCTCGCCGCGAACGAAACGGCGATCGTGGAGGAGCTGATCGCGGTGCAGGGTTCGCCGGCCGAGATCGGTGGCTACTACCGTCCCGACGCCGAGCTGGTCGCGGCCGTCATGCGGCCTTCGGCGACGCTGAACGGCATCATCGACGGGCTTTGACTCCGCTCTGACACAGCGAAACGCCCCGGCCGCTTCGGCGCCCGGGGCGTTTCGCGTCGTGCGTGGGGGAGTCCGTCAGAAGCGGATCTCGGCGACGACCTCGCCGTACTCGGTCTCGTTGACCGGCGTGAAGCCGACACGGGTGAAGAACGCTTCGGGCCCGCCCTCTCCGGCCTCGTAGATCACGTTGAGGCAGTCGAAGCCTCGCTTGCGCGCCTCGTCGACGAGCTGTTCGACGGCGAACCGTCCGACACCGCGGCCCTGGTCGTCGGCGTCGACGTTGATGCGCCACAGCACCGAGCGGAAGTGCTCGTGCGGCGCGTCGGGGTCGAAGCCCGCGCTGACGAAGCCGACGACCTCGTCACCGTCCAGGATCACGCGCTGCCACGAGGTCGCCGGGTCGACCACGGTCGCCGCGATCGCGTAGCTCTCGGGCACGACGAATCGCTCCTGCCCGGGCTTCAGCGACAGGTTGTTCACCGCGACGATCGTCGACGCCGACAGTTCTTCCACTCGGAGGTCAGCCATGGTCACAGGCTAACGGTGATCGATCGACCGCGCATCGGTCGATCGGGGGATGGGCCCGGATGCGTCGATCAGGCGTGGACGTAGACGTCGGTTCCGGCGACAGCCCACTCGTAGATCTGGGCGGCGCGCGAGTCGGGCATCCCGACGCAGCCGGCGCTCATCCGGTTGCCCCAGTTGCTGTGCCAGTAGACGCCGTGGAACGCCTGGTCGCCGTTGAAGTACATCGCCCACTTCACATCGGGCTGGACGTAGCTCACGCCCGAGTCGGCCGCGGTGCCGCGCATGTCCTGGCGCGGAGTCTTCCACCCGATCGTGTAGTAGCCGGTCTGGGTGTCAGCGCCGGGGCGGCCGGTGGAGACGAGCCACGAGTCGACCACGGCGCCGTTCTCCTTGAGGTAGAGGCGCTGTTCGCTCAGGTCGACCTCGAGCAGCCGTGTGATGGTCTCCGTCGTGACGGGGACGACCTCGACGGGCAGGCGGTAGGCGGCATCACCCGTCGCGAGCTGCTCCGCGAATCCGGCGGCGATGCCGTCCGTCGAGCTCAGCGTGCGACCGTCGAGGCCGGCGTCGGAGTCGTCGATGATCTCACCCGCGGCGTTGGCGAACACCACGCCGTTGACGGGCGCCCGATCGACAAGCCCCGGAAGGGTGTCGACCACGGGCTGGATGGCGGCGGGGTCGGCCGTGATCTCGAACGAGCCGTCGTCTTTCGTGCCGACCGTGAGCCAGCTCGCGGCCGTCGCGCGGTCGACGGGGACCGTGCGCTCGTCGCCGACGTAGAAGCCGACGCCGTCGAGCATGCTGTTCAGCGAAGCGGCGGCCTCCTCCGCCGCGGCGGTGGTGGTCAGCGCCGTCACGGGCGTGAGCTCGGGGTCGATGACCGCGTCGGTCGTGCCGGAGTCGAAGGCGCTCTGCAGGCCCGCACGGGCCGCCTCGGGGTCGACGCCCGCACCGGGGACGTCGGGACTGACGACATACGACGAGCCGTCGAAGGAGACGGATGCCGCCGTAGGCTCGACGTACAGGTCGCCCGCGGCGCCTCGCAGGGCGGTGGTGGCCGTCGCTTCATCGAGGGCCACGGGAGCAGCGATGGGCTCGCCGAACCACTGGGTGATGTTCCAGGCGGGCCGCGCGTCGAAGGCGGAGGAAGCGAGCTGCGTGCCGTCGACCTGTGCTCCGAGATCCGCACCGGAGACGCTGTCTCCGCCCTCGCCGAGCGTGACAGTGGTCTGATCGAGGCGGTCCTGTACGGCGGCCGCAGCGGCGCCCGGCGTCATGAAACCGACGGGAACACCGCCGATCGAGGTGCCGGGGGCGATCAAGAAGAGCGATGCGGCGGCGCCGCCGAGCGCGACGACGCCGACGGGAATGCCGATCCACAAGCCGAGGTGCCGCTTCTTGGGCGCCGGCTCCACGGGCGCCCATTCGACGCGCTGCCCGGCATCGTCCGAGGGCGTGCCTCGCTCGGCCGTGCTCTCGTGATCATGCTTCGACGCGACATCCGTCACCGCTGTACCCCCGTCTGCGCGTGAAAGCGCACTCGGTTCTTATGGTACGCGAAGGCACTCGGAGAGCGGCCTGAGTGAAACCAGAGCGTTATCTGGCGGCGCGATCCGGATCGCGCCGATGCGTCATTCCGTGCCGCAGAGCTCGGTGTAGGTGTCGATGCTGCCCTGCACGTCGCTCAGCGCCGTGGTGAGCTCCGTCGCACGATCGGTGTCACCGGCGGCCACAGCCTCCATCGATTCGGCGGCCGAGGAGAACGCCGTCTGCAGGTCGGGCAGGATGCCGGACACCTCTTCGTTCGTCACTTGGGCGGCGGCGTCGCCCATGCCGTCCGAGATCGTGCGCAGCGCGCCGGCGGCGGCGGCGGGATCGGAGGGGTCGATCTCCTGGATTCCCTGCGTCGCCTCGGTCATGACGTCGTTGACCTGGGTGCACGCCTCCTCGACCGACTGGGTGCTTGCGGGGGTCGAGCCCCCAGCAGCGGAGCCGTCTCCGCCGGTGCACCCGGTCAGGGCGACGAGCGCCAGCGCGGTGACGGTGAGGGCGGTCAGGCGACGGTTCATGGGGTTCTCCTCGATGCAGCGATCTCTCCACCCTACGGAGGCGCGACGATCGAACGTTCCCCTTGACATCTGCAGGGGAGGCAATGTGCGGATGCAACGGGTTTGTAAACATCGCTAGCAAACCTGGACGCAACTCTTGTGTCCGCCACATTCGTAAGGTCTACTAACAAACATGGCGAGCACCGATACCGAGGCCCCGCGGCGCACGACGCGCACCCGGCGCCCGGGCGCGAAGATCCTGCCCGAGCACGCTCGGGCGCATAACCGCGCGCTCGTGCTCGAACGGCTCTTCCACGGCGGAGCGATGAGCCGTGCTGACCTCGCTCGCCAGACCGGCTTGACCCGGGTGACGATCTCCGACCTCGTCGCCGAGCTCATCGGCGACGGCTTCGTCAGTGAGCGAGGCACCCGCGAGGCCGCCGGACCGGGCAAGCCCGCGATCCTCGTCGACCTCGCTCGCGACGGCCACCGCATCGTCGGCCTCGACCTCTCCGGGAGCGACCGTTTCCTCGGTGCGGTGATGACCCTCGACGGCGAGATCGTCGCTCGTCACGAGGTCGCCGTGCCCCGAGGCCGCGACGACATCCTGCCGGCGGTCGTGCACCTCGCGCGAACACTGGTGGACGACGCGCACGCGCCGGTGCTCGGCGTCGGCGTCGGCACCCCCGGTGTCGTCGATGACACCGGAGTCGTCCTCGCGGCACCCGGCCTCGGCTGGGATCGCCTCGACCTCACCGGCATCCTGAGCGAGGCGGTCGGCGCCCCGGTGCTCGTTGCCAACGACGCCAACGCCGCAGTGCTCGCCGAGCACACGTTCGGCGGTGCCGGCGACGACATCATCCTCGTGAAGGTCGGCCGCGGTGTCGGTGCGGGCCTGCTCACGGGTGGCGAACCGCTGCGCGGCGCGCGCTCGGCCGCCGGCGAGATCGGCCACGTGACGGTGGGCACCGACGGCGGCCCCGATTGCGCGTGCGGGAAGGTGGGATGTCTCGAGGCCTGGATCTCGGTTCCGTCGCTCTCCGCGCGTATCGCTGCCGGCGCCGCGAGCGACCGCGACGGTCTGCTGCGAGACGCGGGCGAACGTCTCGGCATCGCCCTGGCCCCCATCGTGGGTGCTCTCGACCTGTCGGAGATCGTCCTCTCCGGCCCCGCGGAACTTCTCGACGGCACGCTTGCGAGCGCCGCCGCCGAGACGGTGCGCACACGCACGCTCGCCACGTTCCACGACGAGCTGCAGGTGCGGATGACGGAGCAGGGCCAGGACATCGTCCTGCGCGGTGCTGCCGTCATGGTCCTGTCAGGGCGTCTCGGCGTCTCCTGACTTCGCTCCACAGCTCCATAGCCCCACCTGCACCACCAGCTCCACACCCGGGCGAGCCATCCGACTCGTCGACACCAGAGAAGAAGGAATCACCATGAAGAAGAGCCTCGGAGCACTGTCGCTCCTCGGTGTCTCCGCCCTGCTGCTCGCCGGTTGCGCGAGCGGCGACGCGGGACAGAGCGCCGAGACCGGCGACCTGACCGTATGGCTGGTCGGCACCGACACGCCTCAGGACGCCCGCGACTACCTCAAGAAGACGTTCGAAGCAGAGAACGAGGGCTGGACGCTGACGATCGAGGAGAAGACCTGGGCCGACACCGCGGACAACTACGTCGCCGCGCTGTCGTCGAACGACGCGCCCGATCTCGTCGAGGTCGGCAACACGCAGTCGCCCGGCTTCATCGATCAGGGTCTGTTCCTCGACATCTCCGACCTCCAGGCGGACCTCGGCGGCGACGAACTGCTGCAGAGCTTCGTCGAGCTCGGGTCGGCGGACGGCAGCCTGTACGCCGCTCCCTACTACGCGGGGTCGCGCATCGTCTTCTACTCGCCCTCTTCGTACAGCGGCGAGGTGCCGACGACGCTCGAGGAGTACGTCGCCGACGGCATCGCTGCGACGACCGCCACCAAGTCGGGCATCTACGCCCCCGGCAAGGACTGGTACAACGCGCTGCCCTACGTCTGGGCGAACGGCGGCGAGATCGCGACGCAGGACGGCGACACCTGGAAGGGCGGCTTCTCCAGCTCGGGCGGCATCGCCGGTCTGACGATGCTCCAGGACGTCTACCAGAACGCGACGACCGCGCCGGCTGACGCGGACGAGACCGATCCGCAGGTTCCGTTCTGCGCCGGCGAGATCGGCTTCCTCTCGGCTCCGGCGTGGGTGAAGTGGTCGATCCTCGCGCCCGCCGACGACGCGAAGGCCCCGGGCTGCCCCGAGACGGTCGGCGCCGATCTGAAGGCGTTCGCTCTTCCGGGCATGACCGCCGGTGAGGTCGCTCCGGTCTTCGCCGGAGGCTCGAACATCGCTATCGCGGCGAAGTCGGACGCTCCCGACAAGGCCGAGGCCGCACTCAAGATCATCCTCTCGGAGGGGTACCAGAAGATCCTCGCCGAGAACGGGCTCATCCCCGCGCTGACCTCGTTCGCCGACTTCCTGCCCGATGACGAGATCACGGTCGAGGCGGCGAAGGCCGTCGCATCGTCGAAGGCCGTTCCGGCGAGCCCCAACTGGTCCGAGGTCGAGTCTTCCGGTGTGATCAAGGACGCTCTCGTCAAGATCGCGCAGGGCGGCGACGTCACGGCGATCGCGACCGAGCTCGACGGTCAGATCGAAGCCATCCTCAACAAGTAGTCGTGAGTCGTGGGGCGCGGGAGTCCGCGCCCCACGAACACCGCAGAGAGGACAGCACGATGACTAACGTGCTCACCCGAACGCCGCGACGGCCCGAGCCGCGGGCGAAGCACGGGCCGCCGCCTACCGCGCGGCAACGGTCTCGGCGTCGCCGCGACAACGTCGGCGCGCTGACGCTCCTCGGCCCCTCGCTCATCATCCTCGGGGTGATGGTCGGGTACCCCGCCGTACTGATGCTCGTGCAGTCGTTCACCGACTACGCCATCCGCAACAAGGTGCAGGGCACGCTTCCCGACTTCATCGGGTTCGAGAACTACCTCGAGGTCTTCACGCAGTCCGACTTCCCGGCCGTCCTCGTCCGCAGTCTCGGGCTGATGGTGGCCATGACCGTGCTGATCGTGGGGCTCGGCGCCCTCGTGGCGGTGCTCATGACGCGCCTGCGGCGCGGGTGGCGCATCCTCGTCTCGCTCGGTCTCCTCCTCGCCTGGGCGATGCCGCCGCTGGCGGCGACCACGGTCTGGGGATGGATCTTCGACTCGCAGTACGGCATCGTCAACTGGGCGCTGAACACGATGACCGGCTCGACCGACTGGACCAACCACTCGTGGCTGGCGAACCCGTGGTCGTTCTTCTTCGTCCTGACGGTGATCGTGGTCTGGCAGGGCGTGCCCTTCGCGGCCTTCACCCTGTACGCGGCGCTGGGGCAGGTCCCCGCCGAGGTGCTCGAGGCGGCATCCCTCGACGGCGCGGTCGGGTGGCAGCGCTTCCGACTCGTCGTGTTCCCGTATCTGCGCAACGTCGTGACGGTCGTCGTGGTGCTGCAGGTCATCTGGAACCTCCGTATCTTCACGCAGGTCTACGCGCTGCAGCAGCGTGGCGGCCTCATCTCCGAGACCAACGTGCTCGGCACCTACATCTTCCGGCAGGGCCCGGGGGAGTTCGGCGTCACGAGCGCGATCGGCGTGCTCATGGTCGTGCTGCTCCTCACCCTCTCGTGGGGATACATCCGCACCACGCTCAAGGAGGAGGAGCTGTGAGCACCCAGGTCACCCCGGCGACCCAGCTCGGCACGATCGGGGTCGATGAGGTCATCGGCGAGGTGGGCCGGGCGAAGCGCCCCCGGCCGCGCTCGCTCGCCGTGCGACGACCGCCGCGCCGCCGCATCCTCTCGCGCGCAGGACTGAACCTCGCCGCGCTCGTCGTGTTCGTGTGCTCGGTGTTCCCCGTCTACTGGATGCTGAACATGTCGTTCACGCGCGGCGAGAGCATCATCAGCCGCACCCCGAGCTTCCTCCCCTTCGACTTCACGCTCGGCAACTACGCCACGGCATGGACGCGCGAGGCGGCCCCGGGGCAGACCGACTTCGTGCACGGGCTCCTCTCGTCGACCCTGGTGACGGTCGGCGTGCTCGTCATCACGCTGGTGCTGGCCTTCCTCGCCTCGATCGCCGTGGCCCGCATCCGCTTCCGTGGGCGGCGCTCGTTCATCGTCGCCGTCCTCATCGTGCAGATGATCCCGGGCGAGGCGATGATGTTCACGATCTACGGCATGATCGACGACTGGCGCCTGATGAACACCCTCGTCGGCCTCGGCATCGTCTACGTCGCCGCCGTCATCCCCTTCACGATCTGGACACTGCGCGGATTCGTCGCGGGTGTTCCGGCCGATCTCGAAGAGGCGGCCATGATCGACGGGTGCACCCGCACCCAGGCGTTCTGGAAGGTGACGTTCCCCCTGCTGGCGCCCGGACTCGTCGCCACGGGCATCTTCGCCTTCATCCAGTCGTGGAACGAGTTCACCATGGCGTTGCTGCTCATGAAGGGCTACAACCTGACGCTCCCGCCGTGGCTGCTGTCGTTCCAGTCGGCGACGGCAGCGACCAACTGGGGCGCCGTGATGGCGGCATCCACCCTCATCTCGATCCCCGTCGTGATTTTCTTCCTCATCGTGCAGGGGCGGATGTCGGGCGGGCTCGTGTCGGGGGCCGTGAAGGGATGACGCTGCGCATCGGTGTCGACGTGGGCGGCACGAAGATCCTCGCCGTGTCCGTGGATGGCGACGGCAACGAGATCGCCCGGCTGCGTCGGCCGACCGGGTGGGGCGGCGATGTCGTCGCCGACGGCGTCGCGGCGGTCGTCGCCGACCTCGCGGGGGCTGAATCGGTCGTCGCGGTCGGCGTGGGCGTGCCCGGGCAGATCCTGCCGGGCAGCGGCGTCGTCGAGCATGCCCTGAACCTCGGAATCGACCGGTACGACCTCGCGGGAGCCGTCGCGGCGCGGATCGGCATTCGACCGGTGATCGACAACGACGTGCGGTACGCGGCGGTGGGTGCCCGGGCACTCCGTGCCGGGGGAGGATCGCTCGCTTTCCTGAACCTCGGAACCGGCATCGCCGCGGGCATCGTCGACGAGACGGGCCCGCGCCGCGGCGGGCGCGGCGCGGCCGGTGAGGTCGGGCACATCCCCATCGACCCGAATGGGCCCCGTTGCCGCTGCGGACAGCGCGGATGCATCGAGGCGTTCGCCGGCGGGGGAGCCGTCGCCGAGCGCTGGGGCGGTTCCTCGCCGCTGCCCGTGCTCGCGGTCTTCGATGCTGCGGATGCGGGGGACGAGCGCGCCGACGGCATCAGAGCGGACGTGGTGCGCGGCGTCGAGGCGGCGGTCCGGCTGCTGGTGCTCACGACCGACGTCGACGTGGTCGTCTTGGGCGGGGGCGTCGCCGCGCTCTCCGATCGGCTGCTCGTCCCGGTGCGGGCCGCTCTCGCCGCATCCGCCGGCGCGTCGCCGTTCCTGCGGTCGCTGCGGTTGGACGAGCGGGTCGAGCTCGCGCCCCGGGACGTGCCCGTGGGGGCGCTGGGTGCCGCCGTTCAGGCCCAGGCGAGCGGAAGCAGGTGCTCGGTGCTGAGCGGTGCGAGCGGCAACGCCGCGGCTTCGGGAGCGGTGAGCCAGCGCGCCTCCGCGATCTCGGCGGCGGCGCTGACCGACGCGGGGTCGAGCGTGATCGCGAACGCCTCGGCGACGACGCGGAAGCCCGGCTCGTTCGCGGCATCCGACTCGAACCGGCCGAGGTAGACGAGGTCGGGCTCGGCCACGACGACGCCGAGCTCCTCGTGCAGCTCGCGGACGAGGGCCGCGCCGGCGGACTCGCCCGGCTCGGGCTTGCCACCGGGCGCCATGAACCGCTCGGTGCCGCGCTTCCGGACGAGCAGGGTACGCCCGTCGCCGTCGGTCACGACCGCCGCACTCACGTGGACCTCCCCGGCCGGGACGGAGTCGCTCACGGCGCGAACACCTTTCCGGGGTTCAGGATGCCGGCGGGGTCGAAGACCCGCGCGATGCGCCGCTGGAGCTCCCACTGGTCGTCGCCGAGCTCGTCCGCGAGCCAGCGCCGCTTGAGGACGCCGACGCCGTGCTCGCCGGTGAGCGTTCCGCCGAGGCGCAGCGCCGACTGGAAGAGGTCTTCCGCCGCCTCCCAGATGACCTCCGGGACCTCGTCGCCGTCGAAGATGAAGTTCGGGTGCAGGTTGCCGTCGCCCGCGTGGCACACGGTCGGGATCGTCAGACCGAAGCGCTCCTCGATGCGGGCGATCTCGTCGAACATCGCGGGCAGGGCGCTGCGCGGCACCGAGACGTCCTCGATGAGCGCGGTTCCGAGGGTCTCCATCGCGGGATGCATCGACCGCCGCACCGTCCACAGTTGCTGGGCCTCGGCGTCATCGGCGGCAAGGCGCACGGTGCCGCCGGCGGCCGCGAGCACCGCGACGACGGCCTCCGCCTCGGCCGTCGCGCCCGGGCCGTCGGTCTGGACCGTCAGCTGCGAGGCACCGGGCGTGGGGGCGGGAAGCCCGAGCAGGCGGTGCGAGGCGGCGAGGGAGGTCGCGTCCATCAGCTCCATGATCGCCGGCTGGATCCCGGCCGCCGTGACCGCCGATGCCGCGACCGCGGCGGAACGCACATCGGAGAACGTCGCGGCGATCGTCCGGGCCTGGCCGGGGACTAGGCGGCGGAGCTTCAGCGTCGCCGCGACGACGACGCCCAGGATGCCCTCCGACCCGATGACGAGCGAGGTCAGGTCGAGGCCGGTCACGCCTTTGACGGTGCGATGTCCGAGACGCATCAGGCGACCGTCTGCCAGCACGAGATCGAGGCCGAGGACCGCGTCTCGCACCACCCCGTACTTCGCGCAGAGCAGGCCGCCCGCGCCGGTGGCGATGTTGCCGCCGACGGTCGAGATGTCGCGGCTCGCGGGATCGGGCGCCCACCAGAGGCCGTGCTCCGCGAGCGCCGTGTTCAGCTGCCCGTTGAGGATGCCGGGCTCGACGACGGCGATGAGGTCGTCGGGGCGGACCTCGAGGATGCGGTCCATCGAACGCAGCGAGAGCCCGATCTCACCCGCGCCCGTGTTGGCGCCGCCCGCGAGGCCGGTGCCGGCGCCCCGCGGCACGACCGGGGTGCCGGTCGCGGAGGCGATGCGCATCGTCGCCTGGACGTCCTCGACGGTGCGGGCGTGAACGACGGCGAGGGGCGATCCGGATGCCGCCTGGCCCGACTTGTCCGCCCGAGCGGCGGCCCGACCGGCATCCGAGACGTCGACGCGGTCGCCGAGCTCGGCGACGAGCCGGGCGACGACGTCGGGAGCGGTCATGACAGGCGCCGGCGACCGGCGATCACACCGCAGGTCACCGCGATGACCCCGAAGACGAGACCGACCCAGGCCTGGTCCATGCTCCACCACGCGATGGTGGCCGAGGCGTAGACGAACAGCTCGACGAGGGCGCGCACGAACGGGTGCACCATGAGCACGGCACGCGGCGAGACGAACAGGGCCCACAGGAGGATCGCGGCGACCGGAGCGCCGATGCCGAAGACCAGGTTGAGGGGGAAGTCCCACGCCGCGAAGCCCCAGATCGCGAAGGTGACGAAGGCGAAGAGCTGGCAGGCGAAGGCGAGGAGGTCGATCGCCGAGAGAGCCCGTCGCGTGCCGGCCGCCTGCTGCGGCGCCTCGGGGGTGGCGGGACGGACGTTCGGCAGTTCGGACATGCCTCCGATTCTAGGCGCCGGCCTCACGTCGCCGACCTCGGGAGGGACCTCGGGCGAACGGGTCACGCGCGCCCGGTCCAGACGCGGCGGACGCGCAGGTCGGCGTCGAGCAGGACGGCATCGGCCGGGCTCCCGATCTCGAGCCTGCCGAGGTCGGGACGTCCGATCGCGCGGGCCGGAGTAGCCGTCAGCGCCGTCACAGCTGTCGGCAGCGCCACGCCCGCGGCGACGGCCGTCCGCAGCGCGGCATCCTGCGTCAGGGTGGATCCGGCGATCGTGTCGTCGGCGAGCCGCGCCACGGAGTTCTCGACGCGCACCGCGAGCGCCCCGAGCACGTAGTCTCCGTCGGCCGATCCGGCGGCCGCCATCGCGTCGGTGACGAGCGCGATGCGCCCCGGTGCGGCGGCGAAGGCGATCCGCACCACCTCGGGGGCGAGGTGCACGCCGTCGGCGATGACCTCGAGCGTGACGCGTGGGTCGGCGGTGGCCGCGCCGATCGGACCGGGCTCACGGTGGTGGAGGCCCGGCATGGCGTTGAAGGCGTGGGTGAGGATCGTGGCGCCGGCGTCGAAGGCCCGTCGGGCGGTCTCGGCGTCGGCGTCGGTGTGACCGACGGCGGCGGCCGCACCCGCGGCGACGATCCGCTCGATCGCGGTGAGCGCGCCCGGCAGCTCCGGAGCGATCGTGACCTGGCGGATGGTGCCGCGACCGGACTCGAGCAGCCGCGCGACGGCGTCGGCCTCGGGCCCGATGAGCAGTTCCGGATCATGGGCGCCGTGATGCCCGGGATCGAGGAACGGCCCCTCGAGGTGCGAGCCGAGCACCGTGGCATCCGTTTCCGCGAGGTCGGCGATGGCGGCGACCCGTCGGACGAGGTCGTCGACGGATGCCGTGACGAGCGAGATGACCGCTCGGGTCGTGCCGTGCGCCCGGTGCAGCGCGCGCGCGGTGCGGATCGTCTCGGCACCGTCGTCGTATGCCGCGCCGCCGCCGCCGTGGCCGTGGATGTCGATGAAGCCGGGAGTGAGGATCGCGCCGGGGCCGGCGGCATCGGTGGCATCGACGACCTCGTCGACCGGTTCTTCGGCGACGGCATCGCGCCACGCGCCGCCGGTGCCCTGCGCGGCGACCCGCCCGTCGCGCACGACGAGCCAGGAGTCGGGCATCTCGCGGCCCCCGTCGACGAGCCGAACGGAATGGATGACGCGGTTCAGACCGTCCATGCGACCTCCGGGGAAGCGGGGAAGCGGATGCCGAGGGTCGTCCACAGCGGTCCGAGCGCGCCGACGCGTTCGCGGAAGGACTCCCACGTGCGGTTGTCTGCGCTGCCGGTCGCAGCCGACCAGGCGGCTTCAGCGGCCGCCGCGATGCGAGGGAAGGCGAGTGCATCGATGTCGTCCAGGTCGCGGACGGTCTCGGTCCACAGCGGCGCTTCGACCCCGAGGATGTCGTCTTCCGAGATGCCGGACACGACCTCGCCGGGCTCCCACGAGTAGGCCCGTTCGAGGCTCGTCGGACCGTTCGCCCAGGTCAGGCCGAGGGGAGCATCGGCCGTCGGTTTCATGTCGAGGTACACGGCGTCGGCGGGCGAGAGGATGACGCGGCCGCCGCGCGCGACGAAGGCCCGCGCACGTTCGTCGGCACCGTCGGTCGGCGAGACGAGGCCCCAGTACTGGCCGATCGTGCCGGGCGCGAGATCCGCGGCGGCGCCGGCCTCGTGCCAGGCGATCGGCGTCTTGCCGAGGTCGGCGATGACCCGCGAGGTGCGGGCCACGAAGGCCGCGAAGTCCTCCGCCGGGGTGCCGTGCGCCTCGTCACCGCCGAAGTGCAGGTAGGGGCCGGGGGTCAGCTCCGCCAGCTCCGTCAGGACGTCGTCGACGAAGGCATCGGTCTCGGGTGCGCCGATGCGCAGCGACGAGAAGCCGACGCCCATGCCCGTGTACGCCTCGCCGGCGACGGGAGCGGGGCCGCCCGCGGCATCCCACCCGTCCAGCGCCGGTGGCGCGGCGACCTCGGGGTAGGGGAGCCCGACGGCGTGGGTGTGGCCGGGCATGTCGAACTCGGGCACGACGGTCATGTGGTTCGCCGCGGCGCGGGCGATGATCGCGCGGTAGTCGTCGGCCGTGAAGAAGCCGCCGGCGCCGCCGCCTACCGCGCTCGCCGCCGCCCGGGCGGTGAGCTCCGGGCGGCGGGTCAGCGCGAGCCGCCATCCCTGGTCGTCGCTGAGGTGCAGGTGCAGGACGTTGAACTTGAGGCTCGCCGCCCGCTCGAGGTAGGCGGTGACGGTCGCGACGTCGTGGAAGTGGCGGGCGACATCGAGCATCACGCCGCGATACCCGAAGCGGGGGGCGTCGTCGATGTCGACCCCCGGAATCACCCAGCCGTCGGACGAGCGGGTGATCAGCTGGCCGAGAGTCTGCACGCCGTAGAAGAGGCCCGCGGAGTCGGCGCCCCGGATCGAGATGCGGCGGTGGTCGACCGACAGCCGGTACGACTCGGGCGGTCCGTCGCTGTCGACCGAGAGGTCGATCGCGGCGCCGTCGAGCTCCGCGGTGCTGTCGGGCTCCGCGGTGCTGTCGGGCTCCGCGGTGCTGTCGGGCTCCGCGGTGCCGGCGGCCGCGGTGAGGTGCACGCCGTTCCGGGTCAGGACGAGCCGGTGCAGGACGCCCGCGGCATCCGGGTCTCCCGTCACCGCGACGGTGTCCGTCAGGGTGAACGTCACCCCCTTCGCGGGCGTGACCGAGGCGGGCAACGGGACCAGCGGCAGCGACATCAGCGCGCCCCTATCTGTAAGGGTGCCTAACAAACTTTGAGCCAGCGTATCAGTGCGGCATCCGTTATGCTCGACGCGTCGCGACTGGCGTTGAGGTGGGCCACCACCGGGGAGCGACCGACACGGCATTCGACCGCACGCCTGGGCCGATGTGGAACCTTCACTGCTCGTAAGCTCCGTCCCGAAAGCCGTCGTCTGGAGATCGTCATGACCGATTCGTACTTCAACGCCCCGCTCGCCGAGGTCGACCCCGAGATCGCCCAGGTGCTCGAGCGCGAGCTCGACCGCCAGCGCGGCTACCTCGAGATGATCGCGTCCGAGAACTTCGTGCCTGTCTCGGTGCTGCAGTCGCAGGGTTCCGTGCTCACCAACAAGTACGCCGAGGGTTACCCGGGTCGCCGCTACTACGGCGGCTGCGAAGAGGTCGACGTCGCCGAAGAGCTCGCGATCGAGCGGGCCAAGGCGCTCTTCGGCGCCGAGTTCGCCAACGTCCAGCCCCACTCGGGCGCGACGGCCAACGCCGCCGTCCTGCACGCGATCGCGCGCCCCGGTGACACGCTCCTCGGCCTCTCGCTCGACCACGGCGGCCACCTCACCCACGGCATGAAGATCAACTTCTCGGGCCGGCTCTACGACATCGTCGCCTACGGCGTGAACCCGGACACCTCGCTGATCGACATGGACGAGGTCCGTCGCCTCGCCCTCGAGCACAAGCCGAAGGTGATCATCGCCGGCTGGTCGGCCTACCCCCGCCAGCTCGACTTCGCCGCCTTCCGTGCGATCGCGGACGAGGTCGGCGCGTACCTCTGGGTCGACATGGCGCACTTCGCCGGTCTCGTCGCCGCCGGTGTGCACCCGTCGCCGGTGCCGCACGCCCACGTCGTCTCGTCGACGGTGCACAAGACCATCGGCGGCCCCCGCTCGGGCATCATCCTCACCAACGACGCCGACCTGGCGAAGAAGATCAACACCGCGGTCTTCCCGGGCCAGCAGGGCGGCCCGCTCATGCACGTCATCGCCGCGAAGGCGACGGCGTTCAAGCTCGCCGCGACGCCGGAGTTCAAGGAGCGCCAGGAGCGCACCGTGCGCGGCGCCGCGATCATCGCCGACCGTCTGACGCAGCAGGATGTCGCGGGTGCCGGCATCGCCGTCCGCTCGGGCGGCACCGACGTGCACCTCGTGCTCGTCGACCTGCGCGACGCGGCGATCGACGGCAAGCAGGCCGAAGACCTGCTGCACGAGATCCACATCACCGTCAACCGCAACGCGGTGCCCAACGACCCGCGCCCGCCGATGGTCACCTCGGGCCTGCGCATCGGGACGCCCGCTCTCGCGACCCGCGGCTTCGGCGACGCCGAGTTCACCGAGGTCGCCGACATCATCGCGCTCGCGCTGCAGCCCGGCGCCGACCTCGATGCCCTGCGTGCTCGCGTGGCGACGCTCGCCGACGCCTTCCCGCTGTACCCCGGCCTGCAGCAGTAACCCGGCGTCGCCGGTCGCCGACCGGTCGCCGAGAACGCACCCTCCCCGCGAGAACGCACCCCGCACGGTACGTTCTCGCCCGGAGCGTATGTTCTCGGCGACCGCGCCCCGGCGACCGCGACCCTCTCGAACGGAGAACGACATGACCGCGCAGAAGCTCGACGGGCGGGCCACCGCCGCTGCCATCAAGACCGAACTGGCCGACCGCGTCGCCGCGCTGAAGGCCCGCGGAGTCACCCCGGGCATCGCGACGGTGCTCGTCGGGGCCGACCCGGCATCCCAGCTGTACGTCGGGATGAAGCACCGCGAGTCCGAGGCGATCGGCATGAACTCGATCCAGATCGAGCTGCCGGCCGAGTCGACGCAGGCGGAGGTCGAGGAGGTCATCGACCGCCTCAACGCCGACCCGACGTGCCACGGCTACATCGTGCAGCTGCCGCTGCCCAAGCACCTCGACACCGACCGCATCCTCGAGCGCATCGATCCGGCGAAGGATGCCGACGGCCTGCACCCCGTCAACCTCGGGCGTCTCGTGCTCAATGTCAACGACCCCATCACGACGCCGCTGCCGTGCACGCCGCGTGCCGTCATCGAGCTGCTGCAGCGCAACGGATACGACCTCGCGGGCAAGAAGGTCGTCGTCGTCGGGCGCGGTGTCACGATCGGCCGGTCCATCGGTCTGCTGCTGACCCGCCGCGAGATCAACGCCACGGTGACCCTGACTCACACCGGCACCGCCGACCTCGGCGCGCACCTGCGCGAGGCCGACGTCATCGTGGGTGCCGCGGGCGTGAAGCACCTCGTCACCGCCGCGGACGTCAAGCCAGGCGCCGCCATCCTCGACGTGGGCGTGACCCGCGAGAACGATCCCGAGACCGGCAAGTCGAAGGTCTACGGAGACATCGCGCCGGATGTCGCCGAGGTCGCGGGCTTCCTCTCGCCCAACCCGGGCGGCGTCGGCCCGATGACGGTCGCCCTGCTGATGACCAACGTCGTCGAGGCCGCCGAGCGCGCGACCGCCTGACCCTGCTTCCTCCACCCGTCGACTCGCCAGAAAGTGCGGATGCCGGCCCGCCCGGATCCGCGTTCTCTGGCGAGTCGACGGGAGCTCAGAGGAAGCGGGAGAGGAAGGCGCGGGTCCGGGGCTCGCGGGGAGCGCCGAACACCTCCGACGGCGCGCCCTCCTCGACGATGACGCCCTGGTCGAGGAAGACGACGCGGTCGGCGACATCCCGCGCGAACGCCATCTCGTGCGTCGCCATGAGGATCGTCGAGCCGGCCACCGCGAGGTCGCGGACGAGCTCGAGCACCTCCCCGACGAGTTCGGGGTCGAGCGCCGAGGTGATTTCGTCGAGCAGCAGCACTTCGGGATCCGTGGCGATCGCGCGGATGATCGCCGCTCGCTGCTGCTGACCGCCCGAGAGCCGGTCGGGGTGCTCCCCGGCCTTGTCGGCGAGCCCGATGCGCGCGAGCAAGTCCCGCGCACGCGCCTCCGCCTCGCGCCGCGGCACACGGTGCACGACGCGCGACGCGAGGGTCACGTTGTCGAGCACGGACAGGTGGGGGAAGAGGTTGTAGCTCTGGAACACCGCTCCCAGCCGCGCGCGCACCGCGTTCGCGTCGACCCGGGGGTCGGAGATGTCCGCGCCGGCGAGGAGGATCTGCCCGTCGTCGATCGGCTCCAGCAGCCCGAGGCAGCGCAGCAGCGTCGACTTGCCCGAACCGCTTGCGCCGATGAGGGCGACGACCTCGTTCCGGGCGAGCGACACATCGACGCCGCGCAGCACCTCTTTGTCGCCGAACGACTTGCGGATGCCGCGGGCGCGCAGCACGTCGGCGACGCTGCCGGGCTCGGTGTCGAGCGCACTGCCGGGTCGATTCCGGCTCACAGGATCGATCCCGTCTGCTCGCGGCGTCGGAGCCTCGCGGTGTACCAGTCCGTCAGTCGGATCGTCGGGATCGCGAGCAGCACGAACAGCACGCCTGCCACGACGTACGGGGTGAAGTTGTAGGTCGTCGCGACCACGCCCCGCGCCTCGGCGATCGCGTCGAACGCCGCGAGGATCGAGATCAGTCCGACATCCTTCTGCATGGAGATGAAATCGTTCATGAGCGGCGGGGTCATCTTGCGCAGCGCCTGCGGCAGCACGACCCGCACGAGGGTCTGCGGGTAGCTGAGCCCGAGCGCGCGGGCGGCGAGACGCTGCGACGGATGCACCGACTCGATGCCCGCCCGCACGACCTCCGCGACGTAGGCGGAGTACGTCAGCGTGATGGCGAGGACTCCCAGAAGCACCGGATCGATGCGGGTGTTCAGGATCGTCGGCAGCCCGAATCCGATCAGATAGAGCACGATGACGAAGGGCAGACCGCGGAAGAGGTCGGTGTAGGCCGCGGCGATCAGCCGGAGCGGGAAGAACACCGGTCCGCGCAGGGTCCGCAGCAGCGCCAGTACCAGCGCCACCGCGGCGACCGTGAAGACCGAGATGGCGAGCACCTGCAGGTTCACGAGGAAGCCCTGCCACACCTCGGGGAGGGCCTGCAGCGCGACGGCGGGGTCGAAGAAGCTCCGCTGGACGGTCGCCCAGCCCTCCGTGTTGATCACGGTCACCCAGACGACCGCGGCGAAGGCGAGTGTCGAAGCGACGGCGATCAGGACCGACCGGCGCTCGCGGCCGCGCCGGTACGCTCGGCGCTCGAGTTCGAGCGCGCTCGGGACGGAGGTGGTCACGGATAGACGCTAGCGCGCCCTCACTGGAGGAGCGTCACGCCCTCCGTGAGTCCCGAGAGCCACTTCTGCTCGAGCTCGGCGAGGGTGCCGTCCTCGCGCAGCTCGTCGACGGCGGCCGTCACGGCGGGGGTGAGCGGCGAGTTCTTCGCGAGCAGCAGGCCCCATTCGTCCTCGATGCCCGCCTTCGGCAGCTCGCCGACGAAGAACGAGTTCTCGATGTAGAAGTTGACCGCGAGGTAGGCGGTGGGGGTGTCGAGCACGATCGCATCGATCTGTCCCGCGCCGAGCGCGGCCACGGCATCCTCGTTCGAGTTGTACAGGCGAGCCTCGGCGTCGGGCGCGACCTCTGCGAGGGTCTGCGCGCTCGTGGAGTTGGCCATCGCGCCGATCGTGAGGTCGGTCAGCCCTGCGATGTCGGAGACGCCGTCGGCCGCGCCGCCCCGGATCGCGACGATCGACTGGCTCGCGGAGTAGTAGGGCGAGGAGAAGTCGACGCCCTGCTTGCGCTCGTCGGTGATCGTGTACTGCTGGACGTTGATGTCGAAGCTCTTCGGACCCGGCGCGATCGCGGCCTCGAAGCTCGTGCGCACCCACACGACGTCGTCCGGTGCGAACCCGAGCTTGTCGGCGACGGCGTAGGCGACGGCGGCCTCGAACCCCTCGCCCGACTCGGGGTCGTCGTCGACGAAGTACGGCTCGTAGGCCGTCTCGCCCGTGGCGAAGGTGAGCTTGCCGGGGGTGACGTAGTCCTCGGCAGCGGGTCCCGACGCGGCATCGCCCGAGGCGGCGGGCGCGGGCGAGGACGAGCAGCCGGCGAGGACGATCGCCAGAGCGGCGACGCCGATCGAGGCGGCGCGGACGAGAGAGCGGGACATCGGGGAACCTCCGGGTGCGGATGCCGCGCATCGGCGTGCTGTCACCGGCGGCTGCATCCATTCTCACCCGGCCGGGATGCCGCGGCGCGCGCGGGTCGTCGTGTTACGCGGCCTCCCTGCGGGCCCGGCTGCGGGCCCGAACCCCGCGAGGTCCCACTTGGGCCGGGTAAGCGCGGCTCACACCCGGCCCAAGTGGGACCTCGCAGGGGGTGGACCCGCGGGGGTGGGGTCGGGCAGGATCGGCGGCGTGCGAGACGACGGCGGTGGGGGAGGGTGCAGGGCAGCGGGGGCGATCACGACGCAGCGGCTGCGCTCGCACCTGCTGAGCGAACCCGCGTCGTCACTCGGCGAGGCCGGGGCCCACATGCTCGCCGTGCAGGCGCAGGAGTTCTGGTCGGGTCGATGGGCGCTGGCGGTCCGCACCGACGGCGAGCCTCCGCTGAGCGAGGTGGATGCCGCGTTCGAGGACGGCACGCTCGTGCGCTCATGGACCCAACGCGGCACCCTGCACATCGTGCGCTCGGTCGACCTCGCCGGGATGCTCGCGGTGACCGCCGACCGGCAACAGCGTGCCGCGGCGGGCATCCTGCGCGGGCTCGCGATCGACGAGGCGGTGCTGGCGACGGCTGAGCGTGCCGCCCGACAGGCGCTGCGCGGCGGGAACCGGCTCACGCGCGACGAGTTCGCCGACCTCCTGCGCGGTGCCGGCATCGGGACCGAGCGCTCGCGCGGCAACCACATCCTCTCGGCGCTCGCCGTCCGCGGAGTGCTCGCCTTCGGCCCGGTGGTGCCGCGCGAGGGTGGACCGACCCGCGACCAGTTCTTGGTCGCCGTGGACGAGTTGCCGTCCGGACGGGTGCCCGATGATCCGTTGGCCGAGATGTTCGCCGGCTACATCCGCTCGCACGGACCGGCCCGCGTCGAGGATTTCCGCTGGTGGGCGGGGCTGCCGATCGGAATGGCACAACGTGCGGCCGAGGCGGCCGGCGACCGCGTGGTCGAGATCGAGGCCGGACTGTTCGCGGCACCGGGCGCGGGGCCCGGCGTGCCGGCATCCGTTGCCGGGGTAGACCCGGAGCGCGACAGCGGGGATGTCGTCGCCCTGCCCGCCTTCGACGAGTACTTCCTCTCCTACGCCGACCGGACGACCGTCTGCGCCCCCGACCTCGCGGCTCGGATCGGCCCCACCCTGAACGGTCAAGTCGCGCCGATCCTGGTCTCCCGGGGACAGGTGATCGGCACGTGGCGCCACTCCGTCGCCGCCGGGCGGCACCATCTGCCACCTGAGCCCGCGCTCGTGACAGACCCAGCGGTCGCGGCATCCGCGATCGAGGCGTCGCTCGCCCGGGTCTCACGCTTCCTCGCCGGCTGAGCTCCCGCGTGGGGGTGCGCTAACTCCTCACACCCGCGGCGGCCATACGTCCGCACCCGCGCGAGCTCGTGATTCCGGCCTGCCGACGGCGTGAATCTGAGGAGTTATGGCGCGCCGGCCGCGAGTCAGCCGGCGGCGTGGCGGTCGAGGAAGGCGTAGACCTCGCCGTCGTCGACACCGGGGAAGTTGCCGCGCGGCAGCGGCGAGAACATCTGCATGTGCACGCGGGCGCTCGGCCAGGCCTTGCCCTCCCATCGCGACGTCAGGTCGGGGTCGGGCCGCCGGCAGCATGACTCGTCGGGGCACGTGGATGTCGCCCGCTTCTGCGTCTCGCGGCCGCGGAACCAGCGGGCGTCGTCGAACGGCACGCCGACGGTGATCGAGAACTCGCCCTCGGCGGTGGTCCCGGTCTGGCTCGAGCACCAGAACGTCCCGCCCGGGGTGTCGGTGTACTGGTAGTGCTCGACCGTGCGGTTCTGCTCCTCGAACGCCGACCGCGCCGAGAAGGCCCGGCACACGACCTGGCCCTCCACGCTGCCGGTGACGTCCATCGGCAGCGGCAGGCCGTCGTTCTCGTAGACCCGTGTGATGGCCCCCGCGCCATCCACGCGCAGGAAGTGCAGCGGGATGCCGAGATGCCGGGTCATGAGGTTCGTCATGCGCATCCCGGCTGCCTCGTGCGTCACCCCGAACGCGTCGCGGAAGTCCTCGACCGCGAGGTTGCGGTCCTTCTTCGCCTGCGACAGGAACGCGACCGAGGCCGTCTCGGGCATGAGGCAGCACGCGGCGTAGTAGTTGATCTCGAGGCGCTGCTGCAGGAAGTCGGCGTAGTCGCTCGGGGGAGTGTGGCCGAGCAAGCGGTGCGCCATCGCCTGCAGCGCCATCGACCGCAGGCCGTGACCGCCCGGGATCGAGGCCGGCGGAAGGTAGATGCGCCCGTTCTCGAGGTCGGTGACCGAGCGGGCCGAGTGAGGAAGGTCGGCGACGTAGAGCAGCTCGAACCCCAGCTGCTCGGCCATGATGCTCACGGTGCGGTGCGTCAGCGCACCCGAGGTGTGTCCGGCCGCCTTGAGCTGCTTCTCGGCGAGGCGCTCGATGTCAGGGAGGTAGTTCGCGACCTCGCGCATCCGCAGGCGCAGCTCCGTGTTCGCACGCCGGGCTTCCTCCGGGGTCGCGATCGCCTCGCGCTCGCGGCGCTGCAGTTCGCGATGCAGTCCGAGGATGGACTCGAGCGTGTCGTCGCTCATCGTCTTGCCCGCGCGCACCGGTGCGATGCCGAGTCGCCGGAAGACGGAACTGGCCTGCGCCCGCTCCAGCTCGAGCTCGAGGGCGGCCCGGCGGTTCGGGGGCTCCGGGGAGAGGAGGTCGGTCACGTCGGTGCCGGTCGCCGACGCGATCGCCTGCAGCAGCGAGAGCTTCGGCTCGCGTCGACCGTTCTCGATCAGACTCAGCTGGCTGCCGGCGACGCCGACCTGAGCGCCGAGCTCGTCGAGTGTCAGCCCGCGGGCGACACGGTGATGGCGGATGCGGTGCCCGAGGGTTGCGAGTTCGATTCCGGATGCGGCCATTCCTTGATCATAGGGAAAGAATCGGGTTTCTTGAAGGCATTAAACGCCGCAAGACGGGGTGTTCGTGCGTTGGAATCGTCAGGTATCACCGATCTCGCCGCCGACGTAGGAGACCGACATGGCCATCGCCGACCTCTTCACCCGCCCCGCCGTCACCGGCACAACCGCAGCGGGCGCCGCTCCCCGCCGCGCGCGGCCCGACCTCGGCGCCCGGCCGTCGGCGGCATCCGGTCCTCTCGGCGATCTCGTCGCCTGGGTCGACGAGATCGCCGCGCTCACGCAGCCCGATCGGATCCACTGGGTCGACGGGTCGGCGGCCGAGAACGACGCACTGCTGCGCGAGATGGTCGACGAGGGCAAGCTCATCAAGCTCAACCCCGAGTGGCGGCCCGGGTCGTACCTCGCGCGCTCGCACCCGAGCGACGTCGCCCGCACCGAGGCGCGGACCTTCATCGCGTCCGAGCGCGAGGAGGATGCCGGCCCCACCAACAACTGGGTCGCACCCGACGACATCCGGGCGACCATCACGCCCCTGTTCGCGGGTTCGATGCGCGGGCGCACGATGTACGTCGTGCCGTTCTCGATGGGGGCGCTCGGCGGCCCGCTCTCGCACATCGGCGTGCAGGTCACCGACAGCGCCTACGCGGTGGCGTCGATCGGCATCATGACCCGCGTCGGGGCGGCCGTGCTCGACGAGATCGCCGCCGGCAAGCCCTGGGTCAAGACCGTCCACTCGGTCGGCGCGCCGCTGGCGCCCGGCGAGGCGGATGTCGCGTGGCCGTGCAACGACGAGAAGTACATCGTCCACTTCCCCGACACCCTTGAGGTCTGGTCGTTCGGGTCGGGCTACGGCGGCAACGCCATCCTCGCCAAGAAGTGCTTCGCGCTGCGCATCGCGTCGGTGATCGGCCGCGATGAGGGTTGGCTCGCCGAGCACATGCTGCTCATCCGGGTCATCGACCCGGCCGGCAAGGCGTACCACGTGGCCGCGGCGTTCCCCTCGGCCTGCGGCAAGACGAACCTCGCCATGCTGCGCCCGACCATCCCGGGCTGGCGCGTCGAGACCCTCGGCGACGACATCGCGTGGCTGCGTCCGGGATCCGACGGGCGGCTGTGGGCGATCAACCCCGAGGCCGGGTTCTTCGGCGTCGCGCCGGGCACCGGCGAGTCGACCAACGTCACGGCGGTCGAGACGCTGTGGGGCAACACGATCTTCACGAACGTGGCGCTGCGTCCCGACGGCGACGTCTGGTGGGAGGGCCTCACGGATGAGGCGCCCGCCGAGCTCATCGACTGGGAGGGCAAGCCCTGGACCCCCGACTCGGGTCGGCCGGCCGCGCACCCCAACTCGCGCTTCACCGTCAGCGCCGCTCAGTGCCCGCAGATCGCGTCGGACTGGGATGCCGCCGAGGGCGTGCCACTCGACGCCATCCTCTTCGGTGGTCGCCGGGCGACGAACGTCCCCCTCGTCGTCGAGGCGACCGACTGGACGCACGGCATCTTCATCGGCTCGAACATCTCGTCGGAGCGCACGGCGGCGGCCGAGGGGACGCTCGGGGAACTGCGCCGCGACCCCTTCGCCATGCTGCCGTTCTGCGGCTACAACATGGGCGACTACTTCGCCCACTGGCTGAAGGTCGGGCAGCAGCTGCGGTTCGACCGGGCCCCGCGGGTGTTCCAGGTGAACTGGTTCCGCAAGGGCGGCGACGGGCGCTTCCTCTGGCCCGGGTTCGGTGACAACTCGCGCGTCATCGACTGGATCGTCCGCCGCCTGAACGGTGAGGTCGGCGCGGTCGACAGCCCGATCGGACGCCTCCCGCTCACCGAGGATCTCAACCTCGACGGCATCGAGGTGCCGCAGCGCGATCTCGACGAGCTGTTCGCGGTCGACACGGAATCGTGGCTGCGCGAGGCCGATCTCACCGAAGAGTTCTACGACACCTTCGGTGACCGGCTGCCCGCGGCCCTGCGTGCCGAGCTCGAGGCCCTGCGCTACCGCCTCGGCCACCGGGCCTGACCCCGGCCCGCCACGAGAACACACCGTCGCCGCGAGAACGCACCGGAAAGGGTGCGCGTTCGCGGCGATGGTGCGTTCTCGGCGTCAGACCAAGAGCTGGTGCTTCGCGAGGTCGCGGTACAGCGGGACCGTGGCGACGAGCTCGGAGTGCGTGCCCTGGCCGACGACCCGGCCGTGGTCGAGCACCACGATGACGTCGCTGTCGACGACGGTCGAGAGCCGGTGCGCGATGACCACGAGGGTGCGGCCCGTCGCGACGGCGTCGATCGCCTCGCGCATCCGCTGTTCGTTGAGTCCGTCGAGCGAGGACGTCGACTCGTCCAGCAGCAGGATCGGGGGCGCAGCGAGCAGCGCGCGGGCGATCGCGAGGCGCTGACGCTCGCCGCCCGAGAGCATGACGCCCGCCTCGCCGACGGGCGCCTGAAGACCGAGCTCGCTGCGCTCGAGCACATCGCCGAGGTTGACGGCGCGCAGCACACGCTCGCACTCCGCGTCCGTAGCCCCGGGCGAGGCGAGGCGCAGGTTGTCGGCGATCGTGCCGGCGAGGGTGGGGGCGTCCTGCTCGACGTAGCCGAGCTGCGCGCGCAGCTCGGCCCGGGGGAGGGACCGGATGTCGTCACCCCCGACGAGCACCGCTCCGCCGGTGACGTCGTAGAACCGCTCGATCAGGGCGAGGGTCGTCGACTTGCCCGCACCCGAGGGACCGACGAGGGCCACGCGCGCACCGCGGGGAACGCGGAAGCTCACGCCGCGGAGCACCTCGCCCTCGGGGACGGCGGTCGCTCCGGCTGTCGCTGCGGACGAGGCGGCGGCGTCTGCGCCGTTCGCCGGCGAACCCGTCTCATCGGCCGTGACCGCAGCGACCGCCGAGGTGTCGACGCGTGCGTCCGCGAGGGTGCGCAACGCTTCGTCGGATGCCGAGCGCCGGGCGGCGACGACGGCCTCGGGGTATCGGAAGTGCACGTCTCGGAACTCGATCGCGACATCGCTGTCGCCCGAGACGGCTACGGTGGCTGCAGCATCCGGATCGGCCGATTCCTCCGTGGGCAGGTCGAGCACCTCCTGGATGCGGCCGAGCGCGCCGAGCGCCTGATTGACGGAGGTGATCGCCCCGAGGAACGACGCGAGCGGCTGCACGAGGAAGAACAGGAACATCACGAACGTCACGAGGCTCGCGATCGAGATGGCGCCCGAGGCGACGCGGTATCCGCCGACGCCGAGCACGACGAGCAGTGACAGCTGCAGCGCGACGCCCGCGACGGGCACGACGAGGGCCGACGCCTTCGCGACGCGCACGCCCGCGTCATAAGCCTGGCGTGCGGCCCCCGTGACGGCGGCCTCCTCGCGCTCGGTCGCTCCGGCGGCGCGGATCGTGCGGATCGATCCGATCGCCCGCTCGACACCCGAGGCCAGCTCGCCGACCCGTTCCTGCTGTTCGCGCGTGGCGCGACGGATGCGGGTGCTGAGACCCACGACGACGGCGACCGAGGCTCCGATCACGATGACGATGAGCAGCAGCAGCAGCGGGTCGATGAAGAGCATCGCGACGATCGCGCCGACGAAGATGAGCGCGTTGCCGACCGAGTCGGCCAGCCCCTGGGTGAGCACGGCGTAGAGCAGGGTCGTGTCGGTGCCCACGCGCGAGACCAGGTCGCCGGTGCGTCGGGCGTCGAACTCCGAGATCGGCAGTCGGAGCAGGCGTGCGATGAGCCGGCGGCGGCTGGAGAACACCACCGCCGTGCCGGTGCGCTGGAGCAGATAGTGCTGGAAAGCGCCGATGGCCGACGAGACGACGACGAGGATCACGAGCGCCCACACGAGGATGCCGAGGGTGTCACCCACCTGCACACGCTCGATGACCTGCCCGACGACGAGCGGCTGGCCGAGCGTGGCCACCGCCTCGACGATGCTGAGTACCGCGACCGCCACCAGCACGCCCTTGTGCTCGAACAGGTACGGGAGCAGCTGCGACAGGCGGGCGCGCGGGCCCTCGTCGGTGCGGCGGCGGCCGCCGCGCAGGCGGCTGCGGGTGTCGGACATGCGGTTCCCTCGGTTCGGCGAAGCTCTCTCCTTCGACCGTACTTCTTTCATCGAGGGTGGTTGTCCGTCCGCGGTATCGATGGAAGAGTGCCCGGATGCGTTCGATCACGAAACGTCAGGCGGCACCGCTCGCCGCGGCCGCGTTCGTCGTGCTCACGCTCACCGGCTGCACCGGTCCGGTTGCAGACGGCGAAGCGGCAGAGCCGTCGGCATCCGTCGGTTCCACGCCATCTCCCACGCCGACATCCGACGCGCGCACCGACGAGCAGCAGTTGCCCCTGCCGGTCGATGAGATCGCGGACTGGGCCAAGACAGCGGTGCCCCGGTCTTCGGACACCACCGGCATGGGGACGCTGTCGGGGTGGCTGAGCCAGCACACGTCCGCACACCAGACGTCGCAGTTCTCGTCGCTCCCCGCCGGGACGTACCAGGCGCAGGTCGCGTGCCGTGGTGCCGGCACGATCACGGTGACCGCGGGCCCGATCGACAGCGCGTCATCGGGCGATCCCGTGACGTGCGACAACAGCACGATCGCCTTCGACGTGACCGTCGAGCAGCCGGGGGTGAGCGTCACCATGGACCTCGCCGGCGACCCCACCATCTACGCGCTCTCGCTGGAGCGGACTGCTTAGCCCCTCAGCGCTCGACGAGAACGCCGTCGGCGTCGGCCCAGACGTGTCGGCCCGGCGTGAAGACCACGCCGCCGATGGTGACCGGAACGTCGACCTCGCCGAGGCCTTCCTTCGCGCTCTTGCGGGGGTTCGAGCCGAGCGCCTTGACGCCGAGGTCGAGCGACGCGATCGCGACACGATCGCGGATCGCCCCGTTCACGATGATGCCCGCCCAGCCGTTCTCGACCGCCGACGCGGCGATCAGGTCGCCCACGAGAGCCGACTCGAGCGATCCGCCGCCGTCGACGACGAGAACGGCGCCGCCGCCCGGCGTCGCGAGCACGCGCTTCACGAGCGCGTTGTCGCGATGACAGCGCACGGTGCGGATCGGTCCCGCGAAGGCGGTCCGGCCGCCGAGGTCGAGGAACTGGACGCCGAGCGAGTCGAGCTCGTCGCCGCGTTCGTCATAGAGGTCTGCGGTGGCGGTCATCATGTCGACAGGGTAGCGGCGACCGCCGAGCCCAAGCCGTCAGGCGCCCGTCGCGATGGGTCGATCGGGATGCTGCGACCACTGGCTCCACGAGCCGGGGTAGAGCACCGGCCGGTATCCCGCGAGGCTGAGGGCGATGGCCTCGTGCGCGGCGCTGACGCCCGAGCCGCAGTAGACGCCGACCGTCGCGCCGGGTTCTGCGCCCAGCGCCGCGAACCGTTCGCGCAGCTCGTCCGAGCTCCGGAACCGCCCCGACTCATCGCTGTTCTGCGTCGTCGGCGCCGACACCGCCCCCGGGATGTGGCCGGCGCGCGGGTCCATCGGCTCGACCTCGCCGCGGAACCGTTCGCCCGCGCGGGCGTCGAGCAGCAGACCGGTGCGGGCCTGATCGAGGACGTCGTCGATCCCGAGCACCGGCAACTCGCCGGGCGAGACGACCGCGGTACCCGGACGCACGTCTGCCGCGTCGCCCTCCTCGAGGTCGAACCCCGCGTCGATCCAGGCGGCGAGGGCGCCGTCGAGCACCCGGACGTCGGCGATGCCGGCATCCCGCAGCACCCACCAGGCGCGGCCGCTCGCCAGGTTGGCGACATCGTCGTAGACCACGACGGTGTCGCCCTCGTCGATGCCCCAGTCGCGCACGGCGGCCTGCAGCGTCTCGGGGGAGGGCAGCGGATGCCGGCCCTCCGTCGGCTCGCCGTGCTCAGCGAGCTGGGTGTCGAGGTCGGCGTAGCGCGCGCCGGGGATGTGGCCCGCGCGGAACGCCGGGCGTCCGTCGGGGCGGTCGAGCCACCACCTGACGTCGAGCACCCGCACGGGGCCGCCGTCGGGGTAGCGGCCCGCCCCGATGGCGGTCCGGAGTTCAGCGGCAGTGGTGAGGATGCGGTCCATGCGTGCGATTCTCGCGCACCGCGGCCCCGGTCGTCGTCGGACGTCGTCGCTAGTGTTGTCGCGTGCCAGAATCCGTCATCTCCGCCCGTGGGCTGCGCAAGACCTATGCCGTGAAGGGCAAGCCCGACTTCGTCGCCGTCGACGACCTGTCGTTCGAGGTGGCGCCCGGAGAGTCCTTCGGGCTGCTCGGCCCGAACGGCGCGGGAAAGTCGACCACGATGAAGATGATCGGCGCGGTGTCCACCCGTAGCGGCGGCGACCTGCAGATCCTCGGGCTCGATCCCGATCGCTACGGCCCCGAGATCCGATCCCGGCTTGGGGTGGTGCCCCAGCAGGACAACCTCGACGGCGAGCTGAACGCCCGCGAGAACCTCTACATCTACGGGCGGTACTTCGGTCTTCCGGGCAAGGTCTGCCACGAGAAGGCCGACGAGCTGCTCGCGTTCGCGCAGCTGGAGGACAAGGCCAAGAACAAGGTCGATCAGCTGTCGGGCGGCATGAAGCGGCGCCTCACGATCGCGCGCGGCCTCATCAACGACCCGCGCATCCTGCTGCTCGACGAACCGACGACGGGCCTCGACCCCCAGGCCCGCCACGTGCTGTGGGACCGGCTGTTCCGGCTGAAGGAACGCGGCACGACGCTCGTGCTCACGACGCATTACATGGACGAGGCCGAGCAGCTGTGCGACCGGCTCATCGTGGTCGACAAGGGCCGGATCATGGCCGAGGGCACGCCGGCCTCGCTCATCCGCGAGCACTCGAGCCGTGAAGTCCTCGAGGTGCGCTTCGGGTCCGACCGCAACGAGTCCGCGGCCGCTCAGCTGCGGGGCATCGGCGACCGCGTCGAGGTGCTGCCCGACCGCATCCTCGTCTACGCGCACGACGGTGAGGCGGCTCTCGAGCGTGTCTCGGCGGTGGGGCTCACGCCGCTCACGAGCCTCGTGCGCCGATCGAGCCTCGAAGACGTCTTCCTGCGCCTGACCGGACGGTCGCTGATCGAATGAGCACCCAGACCGCGCACCCCACGCTCGACGATCTCCGGGCCGAGGCGATGGCCGGTGGGCGCAAGCCCCGGCGCTACGGCACCTGGTACGTCGCCGAGCACATGGTCCGTGCGATGCGCGCCTACGGCTGGACGATCGTCGTCGGCGCGGTCGGGCAGCCGATCATGTATCTGCTCGGGCTGGCCGTCGGGCTCGCGGCGCTCATCACCGCGCCGATCTCCTCCCACGGCCAGGAGGTCGGCTATCTCCCGTTCGTCGCGCCGGCGCTGCTCGTCACCGCCGCGATCGCCGTGGCCTCCGAGGAGATGACCTATCCGGTGATGGCGGGCTTCAAGTGGCGCCGCTACTTCTACGGATTCAACGCGTCGGCGCTGTCGAGCCCGCAGATCGCGAACGGTGTCATCATCGGTGCGACGGCGCGGATGATCGTCGCCGTCGGTGCTTACTACCTCTTCATCTGGCTCCTGCCGTTCGGCGCTGTCCCGAACCCCGCGACGGGCTGGCTGTCGATCCTCGCCGGTGTCGCGGCCGGTATCGCCTTCGGCATCCCGCTCATGGCGTATGCGGGCTCCATCCAAGACGACAAGGGGCAGTTCGCCCTCGTGCAGCGCTTCATCTTCATGCCGATGTTCCTCTTCTCGGGCACCTTCTACCCCGTGGAGACACTTCCGATCGGCCTGCAGTGGATCGCCTGGATCTCGCCCCTGTGGCACGGCGCTGAGCTGGGGCGCGCGGCGACCTACGGGGCCGACATCGGCGTCGGGATGATCGCCGTGCACGTGCTCTACCTGCTCGCGCTCGCCACCGTCGGCTACCTCTGGGGCCGCCGTGTCTTCACCGAGAGGCTCGCGAAATGAGCGCCGTGATCGCGCCGGAGACGCCGACGGGCCGCCGCGGGGGCGTACGCGCACTGTGGGCCGGCAACCCGGGCGCGGTCGTGCAGCGCGGTCTCATCGCGGCTCGTTCGTCGAGCTGGATCGTCGTCCTCTCGGGCTTCTTCGAGCCCGTGTTCTATCTCGCGTCTCTCGGCATCGGGCTCGGCGCCCTCATCGGCGAGGTCGAGACCTCGTCGGGAGCCGAGGTCCCGTACGCGGCGTACATCGCTCCCGCGCTGCTCGCGGTCTCGGCGATGAACGGTGCCGTGTACGACTCGACGTGGAACGTCTTCTTCAAGCTCAACTACGGCAAGCTCTACGAGGGGATGCTGTCGACCTCGCTCGGGCCGCTCGACGTCGCCCTCGGCGAGATCCTGTACGCGCTGCTTCGCGGTCTCGTCTACGCCACCGGCTTCATGATCATCATGCAGGTGCTGGGGCTGAACCTCGCATGGACCGCCGTGCTCGCCCTCCCGGCGGTGCTGCTCATCGCCTTCGGGTTCGCGAGCATCGGCATGGCCGTCACGAGCTACATGAAGACCTTCCAGCACATGGACTGGATCAACCTCGTGCTGCTGCCGATGTTCCTGTTCTCGGCGACCTTCTACCCGATCACGGTCTATCCCGAGTGGGTGCAGGTGATCGTGCAGGCGCTGCCGCTGTGGCACGGCGTCGAGCTGATCCGCGGGCTGACAACCGGCATCCTCTCCGCCGGAATGCTGTGGCACGTGCTCTACTTCGTCGTGATGATCGCGCTCGGTCTCGTATTCACGACCAAGCGGCTGCGCGCCCTGTTCCTCGACTGACGCGCCGCGACCGCGCAGAGACGACGGATGCCGCGAGCCCGAGGGCCCGCGGCATCCGTCGTCCGAGGCGGGGATCAGCGTGTGGCTGCCGCCTCGCCGATGTTCGCGTCGTACTCGGAGTCCTTGGTCTCCTTCGACAGCCACAGGGCGATGAAGGTGAGCACGGCGGAGGCCGTGAGGTACACGCCGACGAGCCAGGTCGAGCCGCCAGCGAGCGCCCACAGGGTCGTCGCGATGCTGGGCGCGACGGCGGCACCGAGGATCGACGCCACGTTGTACGAGATGGCCGAGCCGGTGTAGCGAACGTTGGTCGGGAACAGCTCGGGGAGCAGCGCGCCCATCGGGCCGAACGTCGCGCCCATGAGCATGAAGCCGAGCACGAGGAACGCCTGGACGAGCGCCCCGGTGAACTTCGGGTCGAGCTGCGGTGCGAGGAAGACCGCGAACAGCAGGCCGAACACCGCGATGACGCCGGTGACCCACAGCAGCAGCTTGCGGCGGCCGATCGAGTCGGCGACGGGGCCCGACAGCAGCGTGAAGATGCCGAAGAAGATCACGCCGACGATCTGCATGATGACGAAGTCGGTGAACCCGAACCCGAGGCCCGGAACGTAGGCCGCCGCGTCGAAGGCCGCGCCCGATGCCTCGGCGGTCGCCTGCGCGGTCTCGAGGGTCGGCTTGGTGCCGTACGCGAGGGTGAAGCTCGTCATCAGGTAGAAGAGCACGTAGGTCGCGAGCATGATGAAGGTGCCGAGGATCAGCGCGCGCCAGTGTCCGCGGATGACGGATCCGAGCGGGAACTTGCGGATGGCGCCGGTCTTCTCCGCCTTCGAGAACGTCTCGCTCTCGACGAGCTTGAGGCGCACCCACAGGCCGACGATGACCATGACGGCGGAGAACAGGAACGGCACGCGCCAGCCCCAGGCGAGGAACTCCTCGGAACGCTGGGCCGGGCCGTCGGGGTGCGGCAGCGCGAAGTAGATCACGAGGAAGACCGAGTTCGCGATGATGAAACCGATCGGCGCGCCCAGTTGGGGGAAGGTGCCGTACCAGGCGCGCTTGCCCTTCGGGGCGTTCTCGGTGGCGACGAGCGCCGCTCCCGACCATTCGCCGCCGAGGGCGAAGCCCTGCGCGAGACGCAGCACGAGGAGCAGCAGCGCCGCCCACCAGCCGATGTCGTTGAAGGTGGGGAGGCATCCGATGAGGATCGTCGCGATGCCCATCGTGAGGAGCGAGGCGACGAGGGTCGCCTTGCGGCCGAACTTGTCGCCGAAGTGGCCGAAGACGACGGCGCCGATGGGACGCGCGATCATCGCGGCGCCGAAGACCGCGAACGAGGCGAGGAGCGACGCGGTGTCGTCGTCGCTCGGGAAGAAGAGGATCGGGAAGACCAGGACCGCCGCGGTCGCGTAGACGTAGAAGTCGTAGAACTCGATCGTGGTGCCGACGAGGCTGGCGGTGATGACGCGGGAACGGGGGTTCGCGGGCGCGGTGGGAGCCGCGGTGGCGGATGACATGTGCGGTGTGATGCCTGTCTGGGAGAACGGGTGAGCGCCCTCGTGGGAGCGTGCCGGTGGGCGGACGTCCGAGGCGGGGTGGTGCGGCGGACGTTCGACGCGGGGATCACCGGCGGCGTCGACGGTGTCGGCGACGCACGATCGTCCATTCTACGGCGGATGCCGCGACCCGGTGTTCCGAGTCGCGGCATCCGCGCGTGGTGGACCGCAGTCCGGGGGCGTCAGCGCCAGAGCACCGCGATCGCGACGTTGGCCACCGTGCCGATTCCGATCAGCCAGAAGATGGCGGCGGGAACCGCCTGGGTGCGCTTCTGGCGGGCCGAGCCGATGCCCAGCAGCGCACCGATCACGAGCAGGATGACGAGCTTGACGGTGATCTTGACGTAGTTGAACTCGTGGTCGGTTCCCCACGGTGCTGCCAGGGCGAGCCCGGCGACACCGGCGACGAGGAGGCCGTAGCTCATGACCCGCGTGATGCGGCGGGCGCCGAGGGCTTCGACGAGCCAGGCGCCGAAGAGCGTGGCGAAACCGATGAGGTGGACGACGAGGACGATTCCGCGGAGGGTTTCCATACCCTCAGCCTAGCTGAAGGTATGGGGTGCCGACACAGTGTCAGCCGCGAAGCGAGCGCAGCGTCAGCGCCGTGCGCAGTGCAGCATCCGCCGCCTCCGCGCCCTTGTCCTCCTTCGAGCCGGGCAGACCCGCCCGGTCGATGCCCTGCTGCTCGTCGTCGAGGGTGAGCACGCCGAAACCGACCGGCTTGCCCGTGTCGATCGCGACGCGCGTCAGCCCGTCGGTGGCCGCCGACGACACGAAGTCGAAGTGGGGCGTTCCGCCACGGATGATGACGCCGAGGGCGACGACGGCATCCGCTCCGGAATCGAGCGCGGCCTTCGCTACGACCGGGAGCTCGAACGATCCCGGCACGCGCACGAGCCGCCAGGCTGCGCCCGACTCCTCGAGCACGCGCTCGGCGCCGGCGATGAGTCCGTCGGTGATGACGTCGTGCCACTGGCCGGCGACGACGACGACCTTCAGGTCGCCCGCGTCGATCTTCTGGCGTTCGGGAGCGCCGTGTCCGCTCATGCGATGTTCTCCGAGTTCTGTCGAGGGTCGGTGGTCTCGTCCGCGGGGGCCGCCACGGTGCCGCGGGCGAGCGCCGCGCTCAGCTCGGCGTCGTCGATGATGTGGCCCATGCGGTCGCGCTTCGTGGCGAGGTACTGGTGGTTGTTGGCGCCCACGCCGACGAGCAGCGGAACCTGCTCGGCGATGTCGAGGCCGAGCGCGCGCAGCTGCGACACCTTGTCGGAGTTGTTCGTCAGCAGGCGGATGCTGCCCACGCCGAGATCGGCGAGGATGCCGGCAGCCGCGGCGTAGTCGCGGGCGTCGGCGGGAAGCCCGAGCGCGAGATTCGCGTCGAGGGTGTCGAGCCCGCGCTCCTGCAGCTGGTAGGCGCGGAGCTTGTTGATCAGCCCGATGCCGCGACCCTCATGACCGCGCATGTAGATGACGATCCCGCCGTCGCGGTCGATCGCGTCGAGGGCGGCATCGAGTTGCGGGCCGCACTCGCACTTGAGCGAGCCGAACGCCTCGCCCGTGAGGCACTCCGAGTGCACACGCACGAGTGGGGCGGCATCTGCGAGGTCGCCCGAGACGACGGCGATGTGGTCGGTGCCGGTGACGCGGTCCTTGTACGCGAGGAAGCGGAACGTGCCGTGCGACGTCGGCACCTGCGCCTCGGCACGCAGGCTCACGCGGCGCCGGTTCGAAGCGGCACCCCCGGCGGGACGCGGGTCGGTCTCGTCGAGGTGCGCGATGAGCTGCTCGATCGTGATGACCGGGATGCCGTCGCGCTCGCTGAGCTCGAGCAGGCCCGGCATCCGCATCATCGAGCCGTCGTCTGCGACGATCTCGGCGATCGCGCCGACCGGCTCGAGACCGGCGAGCTGCATCAGCTCGACCGCCGCTTCGGTGTGACCGCTGCGCTCGCGCACACCGCCCTCGACGGCGCGCAAAGGCAGGATGTGGCCCGGACGGATGACGCTGCCCGGCGTCGACGCGGGATCGGCGAGCACCGTGAGGGTGCGGGCGCGATCGGCCGCGCTGATGCCGGTGGTCACGCCGTCGGCGGCGTCGACCGAGACGGTGTAGGCGGTGCCGCGGGCATCCTCGTTCGTCTCGACCATCGGCGGGAGATCCAGCCGGTCGGCCCACTCGGCGGGCATCGGCGCGCAGATGAAACCGCTCGAGTGACGGACCGTCCACGCGATCCACTCGGGTGTGGCGAGCGCGGCCGACAAGATGACGTCGCCTTCGTTCTCGCGGTTCTCATCGTCGGCGACGATGATCGGCTTTCCGGCCCGCAGCGCGTCGAGCGCCTCGGAGAGGGGAGAAAGGCTCATCGGGAGCCTCCTTCGTTCGAGAGGGTGGTGAATGCCAGCAACCGCTGGACGTGTCGGGCGAGGATGTCGGTCTCGAGGTTGACCGCGTCGCCGACGATCCGGTCGCCGAGGGTTGTCGCGGCGAGCGTCTCGGGGATGAGGGAGACCTCGAGCCAGGCCTCCGCGACGTGGGCGGCGCTCACGGCGCTGACGGTCAGGGAGACGCCGTCGACCGTGATCGACCCCTTGTCCACGACGAGCGGGGCGAGGTCGGCGGGCACGGAGATGCGCAGGACGCGCCACTGCTCGCCGGGGCGTACCTCCAGGACGTGGCCGAGTCCATCGACGTGTCCTTGCACGATGTGCCCGCCCAGCCGGGTGTGCGCCGCGAGCGCGCGTTCGAGGTTGACGGCCCGGCCCGGCTCGATCCCGGTGAGGCTCGACACGTCGAGGGTCTGGCGCATGACGTCTGCCGTGAACCAGTCGTCGCCCTGGTCGACCACCGTGAGGCAGACACCGCTGACGGCGATCGAGTCGCCGTGGCCGGCATCCGACACCGCCTTCGGCGCGCGCACGGTGATCCGCACGCCCTCGCCCGACGGCTCGACGGCGACGACCTCGCCGATCTCTTCGATGATTCCGGTGAACATCAGGCGTCTCCTTCGGACGGGGATGTCGGGGGCGCGGGGGAGGCGACGATCAGCAGGTCGTCGCCCAGGGTCTCGACCGAGCGCACGCGCAGACGTCGCTGGTCGGTGATCGTCTCGACGCCGAGCGAACGCAGCGCCGGGCGGTCGTCGCCGGCCGTGCCGGAGCCGATGAGGGTCGGGGCGATGTAGGCGAGGATCTCATCGGCGAGCCCTGCCCGAATGAAGGCGCTGGCGATGGTCGGGCCGCCCTCGACGAAGACGCGCTGCACCCCGAGCTCACGCAACTGCGTCATCAGCGAGGGCTCGTTCGCGCTCTCGCCGCCGAGGTTCTCGCCGTCGCGGTGCAGGAGGGGCAGCGGGTGTCGACGCACGAGCGCGTCGTCGGGCACGGCACGCTGACCGAGGACGACGGGCATCGGCTGCCGCTCGTAGAGAGTGCCGTCGGGACGCCGCGCCGTCAGGGCGGGATCGTCGGAGAGCAGGGTGCCGGTGCCCACGACGATGGCGTCGGCCTCGCTGCGCCGGCGGTGGACGTCTGCTCGTGCGGCGGGGCCGGTGATCCACTGGCTCGTGCCGTCGGGTGCCGCGGCGCGACCGTCGAGCGACTGCGCCCACTTCACGGTGACGTGCGGCCGGCCGAGGCGCTGCACGGTGAGCCAGTCGTGGATGAGCGCGTGACCGTCGTCGGCGAGCACCCCGCCGACGACGTCGACCCCGGCATCACGCAGGCGCTGCGCGCCGCCGGCCGATGCGTCGCCCGGGTCGGACGCGGAGTAGACCACCCGCGCCACGCCGGCCTCGATGAGCGCGAGCGCGCACGGGCCGGTGCGGCCGGTGTGGTTGCAGGGCTCGAGGCTCACCACGGCGGTGGCGCCGCGGGCCGCGCCGGCGGAGAGCTGAGTGAGAGCGTCGACCTCGGCGTGGGGAGTGCCCGCGCCACGGTGCCAGCCCTCGGCGAGCACGGACCCGTCGGGTGCCAGGAGCACGGCGCCGACCTGCGGGTTCAGCCCGCGCGGACCGTTGCCGGCGAGCTCGAAAGCGCGACGCATCGCGGCGATCTCGCGGTCGGTGGTGCCCGGCATCCTTCGTCCTTCGGTCAGTCTCCGGGGACGCGGGCGGGCGCGCGCAGCGCGAACGCTGCCGTGCTTCCTCTCATCCGGACTAGCGACTCGCGTCGCATCACCGTCGGTCCCGGAATTCCACCGGATCAACCTCTCGGCCCGAGGGCCTCGAGGGTCGCGGACTCTCACCGCCGGTTCGGATTCTCACCGACCCCGGAGCACGTTCAATACTCCGATCGTACTCAACGCGGCGCTGCCTGCGGCATTCCCGACTTCCGCCGTCACTTGAGCAGGCGGGAGAGTCGGCGATCCGCGAGCAGCTTGCCGCCGGTCTGGCACGTCGGGCAGTACTCCAGGCTGTTGTCGGCGAAGAAGACGCTGCGCACCTCATCGCCGCAGACCGGGCACGCCTCGCCGCGGCGCCCATGCACCCGCATCCCGCGGCGTTTGGCGTCCTTCAGGTCGGCAGGAGGCTTGCCCGATGCCGCGGCGACGGCCTCGGCCAGCGTCGCGCTGAGTGCGGTGTAGAGCCGGTCGACCTCCGCGTCGTCCAGATTCGCGGCCAGCGCGTAGGGCGACATCTTCGCCGCGTGGAGGATCTCGTCGGAGTACGCGTTGCCGATCCCCGCGACGATGGACTGATCGCGCAGCACACCCTTGATCTGGGTGCGGCGGCCCGCCAGCAGGCCCGCCAGGGTGTCGCGGTCGAACGAGGGATCCAGCGGGTCGGGACCGAGCCGGGCGATGCCCGGCACCTCGGCCGGATCACGGACGACGTAGACCGCGAGCGACTTCTTCGTGCCGGCCTCGGTCAGATCGAACCCCGAGTCGTCGTCGAAGCCGACGCGGAGCGCGGTCGGGGTCTTGCCGGGGCGGATGACGGTCGACGGCAGCGCGTCGTACCAGCGCAGCCACCCCGCCTTGGCGAGGTGGAAGACCAGGTGCGTGCCGCCGTCGGTGGCCAGGTCGACGAACTTGCCGTGACGGGATGCAGCGGTCACCGTCGCGCCCTCGAGGGTCTCGATCGGCGGGTCGTACGTCTTCAGCGCGGAGATCGCGCTGACCCGGGCTTTCGTGATGCGGCGTCCGGCGAGGCGACCGCCGAGGTAGTCGACGAGTCCCTGCACTTCCGGCATCTCGGGCATGGCGTCATCCTGGCACGCACCACCCCCACGCGGCACGGGCTTGCGCCCGGACCGCGGCCTGGTTCAGGCGTGGTTCAGTCGGCGAGGATCGGCCAGGGCTGCGGCGCGCGGTCGTCGTCGGGCAGGACGCCGGCGATCCAGCCGTCGTGGCGGGCGTCGCGGTGCGGGAGCCCGCGCCGCAGCATCCCTTCGTACCGGAAGCCGAGGCTGCGCGCGGTGCGCGCCGATGCGACGTTGCCGACGATCGCCCGCCATTCGATGCGCGCGAGCGACAGCGGCTCGGCGAAGCCGAAGTCGATGACCGCGCGGGCTGCCTCGCTCAGGTAGCCGTGCCCGCGCGCCGATACGCTCATCCAGAACCCGATCTCCGCGGCACCTTCCGGGCTCACGCGGTGCAGGCCGATCATGCCGATCCACTGGCCGTCCCGGCGGATGCCCCACGTCAGCTCGGACTGCTCGTCCCACCAGGCCGCAGCCTTCGCGATGAACTCCTCGGCGTGCTCGCGCGTGTAGGGAGAGGGCACGGTGGTCCAGCGCGGGACCTCGGGATCCTGCGCCGCCGCGGTGATCGCGTCGACGTCGTCGAGAGTGGGCGTCGACAGCTCGAGCCGCGCGGTTCGGAGGGTCACCGGTTTCATCCCCCGACCCTACCGAGGCGGGCCGGCCGGTTCGGGTCGTGCCCAGCCTTCGTCGCGGTGCCGCGAACAGGCTCAGCCCGGTGTCGCCGTGCCTCGCGCCCCCGGGGCCCGCTCTCAGCCTGTTGACGGCACGCGTTTCAGCTGTTCCGGGGATCGAGCTCCGGTCAGCCGACATCCCGCGCCGGGACGGAGGACTCCTCGTCGTGTGCGTGCCAGGCGGCGTCCAGCCGTGCCGTCAACAGGCTGGCGGCGCCATGGCGCCTCTCATCGCGCGGAACGCGGCGCCTGAGCCTGTCGGTGGCACGGATCAGCGACTTCCGCACAGGCAGCGGGCGAGTCTGGCTGTTCACAATTTCCTCCTGCGCAGGCCATGCACGGGACCACGGACGACACCGTGTCGGCATGGACCCTCACGCCTCGTCAGCCTGGCTTCCCGCAGAGATCATGGAGTTGCGTCGTTGGTCGACATCCGATCTGCGCGCGGGTGGTCTCCGCAAGCGCGACATCGCGGATGCCGTCTCCGCCGGGCGACTTGTGAGGCCCCTGCGGGGCTCGTACCTCGTCGCGGATGCGCCACCAACCGTCGTCGTCGCGGTCTCGCTCGGCGGTCGTCTCACCTGTGTGAGCCTGTTGCGCCTTCTCGGGGTGTTCGTCCTCGAGCCGGCCGGGCCGCATGTGCAGCTACCGCGGACGGCCTCGCGCGTGCCGACGCGCGAGACCCTCGCGGGGTCGAAGTCGGTGCTGCATTGGACACCTCCCATCGCTCCGCGCCCCAGATGGTTCGCGTGCTCGAGCATCATCGACGCGCTGGTCCGCGCGGTGCAGTGCCAGTCACCCCGAGCTGCCGTCGCGACGCTCGACAGCGCGCTTCATCTCGGGCTTCTCCAGGCCGCGGATCTCGACAGCGTCTTCGCGGCCCTGCCTCTCCGATACCGCCCGATCCGGCGTCTGATTGACGGGCGGGCCGAATCCGGACCAGAGACGCTCATGCGGCTCCTCCTGCGCGGAATCGCCAAGACGGTCGAGGTGCAGGTGCGCATACCTGGAGTCGGACGAGTCGATCTGCTCGTCGATGGTTGGTTGATCGTGGAGTGCGACAGCGATGCTCATCATTCCGGGCTCGACGCGCGCCGACGAGACAGCGCGCGCGACCTCGCGGCCGCAGCCCTCGGCTACCTGACGCTACGACCGATGGCGGCGGACATCATGTGGCGACCCGATCGGGTCCTCGAAGCCGTGCGCGGCGTTCTCGCATCCGGTGTGCGGCCGGCTCGCGTGCGCTGACGCTTCTACCAGCGGATGCCTGCTGCTCTGCGTGCCGTGCGCAGGCTGAAACGGCTCGCGGTGGGGCGTAGGGGCTTGGGTGGGGCGCTGAGTCTGTTGACGGGACGGAGATGACGCGAAGACAGGGCTGTTCTCCGGCCCGCCCGGCCCGTGGGGCGGTTCTCGCTCGGTGGGTCGACAGGTCTCGCTCGACGCGCCGACCGGGCGACCGGAGTGCGGATGCCTGCTGTTCCGCGTGCCGTGCGCAGGCTGAAACGGCTCGCGGTCGGGCGTAGGGGCTCGGGTGGGGCGCTGAGCCTGTTGACGGGACGGGGACGGCTCGAAGATGGGGCGCCGGCGCGACGGCTACCCCGCAGGACGGGGACGGCTGCCCCGCAGGACGGTGCCGGTAGGCCCGTCGGTGGCGACGGGGGTTCCGGCAGCCCCGCCGGTCGGGACGGGGCCGCCCGCAGCGGACGGGCCCCCGCAGCGGCGAGGACGGGGCCGTCCCGGGATCAGGCAGAGGGGTTCTGCGAGATGTAGACCGCCATCGCGGCGAGGTTCGTCAGGGGAGCCATCGCACCGTTGCCGGGTGCGTCGAAGACCATCGCTTCGACGCCGGCCTCGGCGTAGGACGCGACCCACGCCGCGGCCGACGGGAGCGGCACGGCGAGGAGGCGCGATGCCTCCTCTTCGGGCAGGCCGAAACCGAGGGCGGCTTCATGGGCGCGGTCGGCGGTGGAGAACGCGAAGATCACGGCGCCCTCGTCCGAGCGCAGCGCGAACGGGGTGGGCTCGTCGTCTGAGCCGCGGGCGATGAAGAGCCAGCGGTCGAGCGCGAAGGCGGCGCGCCAGAGTCGCTCCTGCACGGCGGCGTCGGCGGGGGAGGCCTTCGATGCGGCGGCCGACTCATCGAGCGCCTCGATCAGCTCGGGCGCGGGCTCGACCGGCATCTCCGGTGCGGTGGTCGCCGGCGCCGCGTTCTGGTTGCCGTCGGTCGCAGCGGGCAGTCCGGCGTCGGGCGCGGTCGATTCGTTGTCAGACACGACGCAGCAGTCCCAACTTGTCGTAGACGTCAGCGAGCGTGCGGTCGGCGACCTCGTCGGCGCGCGCGGCGTTCGACGCGAGCACCCGGTCGAGCTCGGCCGGGTCGTCGAGCAGCTCGAGGGCACGCTCGCGGACCGGTCCGAACTCGGAGACGACGACCTCGGCCAGTCCCTTCTTGAAGTCGCCGTAGCCGCGACCGGCGTACTCGTCCTCGATCGAGGGGATCTGGCGGCCCGTCAGCGCGGCGTAGATGACGAGCAGGTTCGAGACGCCGGGCTTGTTCTCGCGGTCGTAGCGAACCGAGCCCTCGGAGTCGGTGACGGCCCGCATGACCTTCTTCGCCGACACCTTCGGGTCGTCGAGCAGCCACAGCACGCCGGCATCCGACTCGGCGGACTTCGACATCTTCGAGGTCGGGTTCTGCAGGTCGTAGATGCGCGCGGTGTCCTGCTGGATGACCGGCATCGGCACGCGGAACGTCTCGCCGTAGCGCGAGTTGAACCGCTCGGCCAGGGTGCGCGTCAGCTCGACGTGCTGCTTCTGGTCGTCGCCGACGGGCACGATGTCGGTCTGGTATAGCAGGATGTCGGCGGCCATGAGCACCGGGTAGGTGAAGAGCCCCACGTTGGTGGCGTCGGCGCCGTAGCGCTGCGACTTGTCTTTGAACTGCGTCATCCGGCCGGCTTCGCCGAACCCGGTGATGGTCGAGAGCACCCAGGCGAGCTCGGCGTGCGCGCGGACGTGCGACTGCACGTACAGCGTCGAGCGCGAGGGTTCGATGCCCGCCGCGATGTACTGCGCCGCGGTGCGCCGGGTCTTCGCCCGCAGCTCGGCGGGGTCATTCGGCTGAGTGAGGGCGTGCAGGTCGACGACGGAGAAGAACGCGTCGTAGGTCTCCTGCAGGTCGCGCCACTGCATGAGAGCCCCGATGTAGTTGCCGATCTGGAGCGAATCGGCGGACGGCTGCATTCCGGAGTACAGGCGGGGCTTGGTCACCAGAAGAGTCTACGGGCGTCGCCCCGCGGGCCGTCGCCCCGTCGCCTCGATCAGCCCGGGAAGACGTAGTCGGCGACGACGGGGGCGTGGTCGCTCCACCGGGTGTCCCACGACGGCGCGCGCACGACACGGTAGTCGGTGACGCGCTCCGCGAGCTGCGGCGTGGCGAGGTGGTAGTCGATTCGCCACCCGGTGTCGGTGTCGAACGCCTTTCCGCGGTTGGACCACCACGTGTACGGACCGTCGACCTCGCCGGCGAACCGACGTCCCACGTCGACCCACCCGAGGCCGGTGCCCCGCTCGCCGTCGACGGTGTCGATCTCGACGCCGGCGGGCGCGGTGAACCGGTCGAAATAGGCCCGCTCGCGCGGGAGGAAGCCGGCCTTCTTGCGATTGCCGCGCCAGTTGCGGATGTCGAACTCACGGTGGCCGACGTTCAGGTCGCCGGTGATGACAGCGAGTTCGCCGAGCTGCGGCATCCGCTTCTCCATCGCATCGAGGAAGGCGTACTTCGCGACCTGCTTCTCGGTGTCGGCCTCGCCGGTGAAGACGTACGCGCTGACGACCGTGAGGTGCTCGCCCGCGACCTCGATGTCGGCCTCGACCCAGCGTCCCTTCGAGTCGAGATCGTCGTCGCCGAGCTCGATGCGCCAGACGTCGAGGGGCTCACGGGCGGCGATAGCGACACCTGCGCGCCCCTTCGCGAGCGCCTCGTCGGAGACGAAGTGCCAGTTCGGCAGGGCAGCGGCGAGGTCGGAGGCCTGGGCGCGGACCTCTTGGAGGGTCAGGATGTCGACGTCGGCGGTCTCGAGCCACTCGTGCATTCCCTTGCGGGCGGCGGCGCGGATGCCGTTGACGTTGACGGAGGCGATGCGAAGACGACGTGACACGTCTGCCAGCGTAACCGCGGCCTCCGACAGGGCTCACCGCGCGGCGCGCTGCTCCGCGTCGAGACGTCGCAGCAGCTCGCGCGCCCGCTTCACATCCCGGCGGGCGGGAACTCGCCGCCACCACCCGGCTTCGGCGAGGGCGTGCTCGGCGTCGCGCAGCTGTGCCTCGGCGACCACACGCAGGGCGCGCCGCTCGTCCTCGCGCCTCTCTTCCTCGGTCCTCACCTCGAGCGGGATGCCGTCATCCGCCGCCGACACGGCCACCCACGACGCCGCGACGAGGATGACGATGCCCGCGAGGCGCAGCCAGAGGAGGAATCCGATGAGCACCGAGAACGTCGCGAGGAGCGGGTTGGTGGGGGAGTAGACGGCGAGGAAGCCGGCGCCGAGCTGCAGCACGCTCAGCGCGACGCCGCCGAAGATCGATCCGGGGATGATCTTGCGCCAGGGCAGCGCGGTCCCGGTCAGAAACCGGATGAGCGCGGTGAGGGCGGCCGCGTTGATCACGATCGCGACCAGCACAGACGCGAGTCGGCTGAGCACGTCGATCGTGGTCGACTCGTACGGGATCTCGAAGAGGTCGAACACCTGCCGAACGATGCCGCCCGCCACCAGACCCAGTGCGGCGCCGAGCACGAGCGCGAGGCCGAACAGCAGGGCTGCGCCGAAGTCGCGCAGCTTCAGGAGCAGGTAGTTGCGCGTGTCGAAGGGCAGGCCGAAGATATCGCGCACCGCGCGGCGCGTGAACGTCACGAACCCGATGGCCGTCCAGATCGCGACCGCGAGGGCGACGGCACCCGTCACCGCCAGGACGCTGCCGCTGTTGCGGGCGATGTCGGCGACGTCGGTGGGGGAGACCGGACCGCTGCCGGAGATCAGCCCCGGGATGTAGCTGTTGACGACGTCGATGAGGGCGTCGATCGCCATGCGCGATCCCCCGAGCCACAGCCCGACGACGGCGAACGCCGTGTAGATGGTGGCGAAGAGGGCGAAGAGCGACTGGTAACTGATGCTCGCGGCGAGGAGGAAGCCGTTGTGCCGCAGGAAGTGGCGCCATACCCGGATCGGGAACCAGCCGAGCGTGCGACGCGTGATCGTCGTCGCACGCTCGATGGGCTGGTCGAGCCGCTCGCGCAGCCGAGACGCATCCCACCGTTCGCGCAGCGCATCTGTCGCGGAAGGGTCGGGATCCACGTCGTCGAATCTATCGGCAGCGGTGGCGCGAGCTGATCGGGCGCGAGCCCGGCCGGCTCAACGCCCGCGGAGAACCGCCTGCTTGACCTCGGCGATCGCCTTGGTGACCTCGATGCCGCGCGGGCAGGCCTCGGTGCAGTTGAAGGTCGTGCGGCAGCGCCACACGCCTTCCTTGTCGTTGAGGATGTCGAGGCGCACGTCGCCCGCGTCGTCGCGCGAGTCGAAGATGAAGCGGTGCGCGTTGACGATCGCGGCGGGGCCGAAGTACTGGCCGTCGGTCCAGAACACGGGGCACGACGAGGTGCACGCGGCGCAGAGGATGCACTTGGTGGTGTCGTCGAAGATCTCGCGGTCGGCGATCGACTGGATGCGCTCCTTGCCGGCCTCGGGCTTCGAGTTGGCGATGAGGAAGGGCTGCACGTCGCGGTAGGAGGCGAAGAACGGCTCCATGTCGACGACGAGGTCCTTCTCCAGCGGCAGGCCCTTGATCGCCTCGACGTAGATCGGCTGCGAGATGTCGAGGTCCTTGATCAGCGTCTTGCAGGCCAGGCGGTTGCGCCCGTTGATGCGCATCGCGTCGGACCCGCAGATGCCGTGCGCGCACGAGCGGCGGAAGGTCAGCGACCCGTCGACATCCCACTTGATCTTGTGGAGGGCGTCGAGGACGCGGTCGGTCGAGTAGAGCTCGACGTCGTAGTCGACCCACCTCGGCTCGCTGTCGACCTCGGGGTCGAAGCGCCGGATGATGAAGGTGACCAGGAACGACTGGATGCCGGTGTCGTTCGCCGCCTCGGCAGGGGCCGCGGCATCGGTTTCGACGATCGTCATCAGTACTTCCTCTCCAGCGGCGGGTACCGCAGTTCGCCGTTCTCGTTCTTGGTGAACACGACGGGCTTCCAGTCGAGCCGGATGTGGTCCTCGGCGTGCGACGAGTGGGGGTCGCCCGACAGATAGGCCATCGTGTGCTTCATGTAGTTCTCGTCGTCACGCGTCGGGAAGTCATCGCGCATGTGGCCGCCGCGACTCTCCTTGCGGTTGCGAGCGGCGACCACGACGACCTCGGCGATGTCGAGCAGGAAGCCCAGCTCGACCGCCTCGAGCAGATCGGTGTTGAACCGCTTGCCCTTGTCGTCGACGTGGATGTTCTTGAACCGCTCGCGCAGGTCGGCGATGACGTCCATGACGTGCAGGAGCGACTCCTCGGTGCGGAACACCTGGGCGCCCTTGTCCATCTCGTCCTGGAGCGTCTTGCGCAGGACCGCGATGCGCTCGGTGCCGGGGTTGTTGCGCACGCCTTCGATGAGTTCGCGCACGTCCTTGGCGGGGTCCGCGGGCAGCGGCACGAAGTCGGCGGTCTTGACGTACTCGACGGCGTTGCGGCCGGCGCGCTTGCCGAAGACGTTGATGTCGAGCAACGAGTTGGTGCCGAGGCGGTTCGAGCCGTGCACCGAGACGCACGCGCACTCGCCGGCGGCGTAGAGGCCCGGCACGACGGTGGTGTTGTCGGCGAGCACCTCAGCCTCGACGTTCGTGGGGATGCCGCCCATCGCGTAGTGCGCCGTGGGCATGACGGGCACCGGCTCGACGACGGGGTCGACGCCGAGGTAGGTGCGGGCGAACTCCGTGATGTCGGGGAGCTTGGTCTCGAGGACTTCGGCGCCCAGGTGCGTGCAGTCGAGCAGCACGTAGTCGCGGTGGGGACCGGCGCCGCGGCCTTCGGCGACCTCCTGCTGCATGCATCGCGAGACGATGTCGCGGGGAGCGAGGTCCTTGATGGTGGGCGCGTAGCGCTCCATGAACCGCTCGCCCGACGCGTTGCGGAGGATCGCGCCCTCGCCGCGTGCGCCTTCCGTGAGCAGGATGCCGAGACCGGCGAGGCCGGTCGGGTGGAACTGGAAGAACTCCATGTCCTCGAGCGGCAGGCCCTTGCGCCAGACGATGCCGACGCCGTCGCCCGTGAGGGTGTGGGCGTTCGAGGTCGTCTTGTAGATCTTGCCGAAGCCGCCGGTGGCGAAGATGACGGCCTTCGAGTGGAAGACGTGCAGGTCACCGGTCGCCAGGTCGTAGGCGACGACGCCCGCCGTCTGGGTCGAGCCGTCGGGCGCGGTCACCGTGATGAGGTCGAGCACGTAGTACTCGTTGAAGAAGTTGATGCCGAGCTTGACGCAGTTCTGGAACAGCGTCTGCAGGATCATGTGGCCCGTGCGGTCGGCGGCGTAGCAGGCGCGGCGCACCGGCGACTTGCCGTGGTCGGCGGTGTGGCCGCCGAAGCGGCGCTGGTCGATCTTGCCCTCGGGGGTGCGGTTGAAGGGCAGGCCCATGTTCTCGAGGTCGATGACCGCGTCGATGGCCTCCTTGGCGAGGATCTCCGCCGCGTCCTGGTCGACGAGGTAGTCGCCGCCCTTGACGGTGTCGAAGGTGTGCCACTCCCACGAGTCCTCTTCGACGTTGGCGAGCGCCGCCGCCATGCCGCCCTGCGCCGCACCGGTGTGCGAGCGGGTCGGGTACAGCTTCGAGATCACCGCGGTGCGGGCACCCGGACCGGCTTCGATCGCCGCCCGCATGCCGGCGCCGCCGGCGCCGACGATGACGATGTCGAACTGGTGGTAGTGGATGCCGTCCTTGACGACGACCGCTTCGGTCTGGGTGCTCACGGGGCGAGCCTTTCGTTGCTGTGATTCACGTCGTCGGAGCGCAGGGTCAGCCCTGGCAGGTCTCCCAGAGCATGCTGTCCGCGGTCACTCCGAGGCAGGGGTCGAAGGTGAACACGACCAGGGTGCCGAGCAGGATCAGCAGACCTGCCGAGAGCCAGATGGCCCACACGAGGACCTTCCGCGCCGTCGCACCCGTGACGTAGTCGTTCACGATCGTGCGCATGCCGTTCGCGCCGTGGATCAGGGCGAGCCAGAGCATCAGCACGTCCCACCACTGCCAGAACGGGCTGGCGAACTTTCCGGCCACGAAAGCGAAGTCGATGCCCTTGATGCCCTCGCCGAGCATGAGGTTGACGAAGAGGTGGCCGAAGATCAGGACGACCAGCAGCACGCCGGAGGCGCGCATGTAGACCCAACCCCACTTCTCGAGGTTGGCGCCCTTCTTGCGGACCTGCGGGCTGCGGGGAGCGGCAAGGGTGTCGGCGGTCATCAGTGACCCCCTCCAATCTCGGAGAGAACGATGGGCACGTGACGCGCCGCGAAACCGATGATGGTGACGGCCCAGACCGCGAGGACACCCCACCACAGCTGACGCTGGTGGCGCGTCGCCCACGGCCACAGGTCGACGGCGATGATGCGCAGACCGTTGAAGGCGTGGTAGACGATCGCGGCGACGAGGGCGACCTCGCCGAGACCCATGATCGGGTTCTTGTAGGTGCCGATAACGGCGTCGTAGGCCTCGGGCGACACGCGGATCAGCGCGGTGTCGAGCACGTGGACCAAGAGGAAGAAGAAGATGGCCACGCCGGTGATGCGGTGAAGCACCCACGACCACATGCCCTCGTTGCCGCGGTACAGCGTGCCGCGCGGGGTCTTGGATGTGGTCTGGGCTACCGACGGTGTGACGCGTGCTGGTGCAGACACGGTCGTCCTCCCTGGATCGAACACGGTTCGTGGGGGCGATCGATGCCCCGGTGGGGCGATTGACCCCCGGCGTCACATGGGCGCACATCGATTCTAGGCCGGGAAAATGACGCGGGGCGACGAAGGGCACCCTAAAGAAAGCGGGTTCTTGCGCCGGGGGCTGCGGCCGCGTCCCGGTACGCTCGGAGCATGATCGACGAGATCCCGGACTTCTACGCCGTCATCCCTGCAGGAGGCGTGGGCAGCAGGCTGTGGCCGCTGTCGCGTGCCGACGCGCCGAAGTTCCTGCACGACCTCACCGGATCGGGCCACTCGCTGCTGCGCGACACCTGGGACCGGCTTGCGCCGCTCGCAGGGCCCGACCGCATCGCTGTCGTCACCGGTCGCGCCCACCGTGCGGCCGTCGAGTCTCAGCTCCCCGGCATCCCCGACAAGAACGTGTTCCTCGAATCGGAGCCGCGCGACTCGGCGGCCGCGATCGGTCTGGCGGCCGCGATCCTCCACCGGCGGCATCCCGACGTCATCATCGGCTCGTTCGCGGCCGATCACGTGATCCGCGGCAGCCGGGTCTTCGAGTTCGCGGTCCGAGACGCGGTCGAGGTCGCGCGCGAGGGCTACATCTGCACGATCGGCATCACCCCCTCCGAGCCCGCTGTCGGCTTCGGCTACATCAAGCGCGGCGGCGAACTGATCGTCGAGGGCGCTCGCGACGCCTCTCTCGTCGAGCGTTTCGTCGAGAAGCCCGACCTCGAGACGGCGCGAGCCTATGTCTCCGACCGGTCGTACCTCTGGAATGCGGGCATGTTCATCTCGCGGGCCGATGTCCTCCTGGCCGAGATCGAGGCGAACAGCCCCGAACTGCACGCGGGCCTGCTCGAGCTCGCCGAGGCCTGGGACGATCGCGACCGGCGCGGTCCCGCCGTCGACCGCATCTGGCCGCAGCTGAAGAAGATCGCGATCGACTACGTCGTCGCCGAGCCCGCCGCCGAGAAGGGCAAGCTCGCCGTCGTGCCGGGGCACTTCGACTGGGACGACGTCGGCGACTTCGCGAGCCTCGCGAAGCTCAACTCCAACGGACGCAAGAACGACCTGGCCATCCTCGGCGAGAACGCCCGCATCCTCTCGGACGCGGCCAGCGGCATCGTGGTCAGCCACACCTCGCGGGTCATCAGCCTGATCGGCGTGAAGGACATCGTCGTCGTCGACACTCCCGACGCGCTTCTGGTGACCACGAGCGAGAACGCGCAGCGCGTCAAGCACGTGGTCGACGCCCTCAAGCTGACGGGACGCGGCGACGTTCTGTGACGCGCACATTGCGTCTTTGTAACCATTCGCGGGGCGGGGTGCGTCCGGGGTGCAACCCGGACGAAACAGTAGGTAACTTCTTTCCAGCCGCCGCGAAGTCCGCGGCGCCTTCAATGTGGAGGCTGCATTGACACTCTCGACCCCCCAGAAGCTCGTCGGCATCACAGCTGCCGCGGGCCTTCTCGTCGCCCTCGCCGGTTGCGGAGCCGCACCCGATGAGGCTGGCGGATCCGCCGCACCCGAGGCGGGCTCGGACTTCACCCCCTGCCTGGTCTCCGACGAGGGCGGCTGGAACGACCGTTCGTTCAACCAGTCGGCGAAGGAGGGCATGGACCGCGCGGCGAAGGAGCTCGGCGTCGAATCGATCGAGGTCGAGTCCACCACCGAGAACGACTACGCGCCGAACCTCGAGACGCTCGTCTCGGAGGGCTGCGACCTGATCGTCGCCGTCGGCTACAAGCTCGCCCCGGCCACCGTCGCGTCGGCCACCGCGAACCCCGACATCGACTACGCCATCATCGACGACTACGCCGACACCGATTTCGACGGCAAGACCGACGCCCCCAACATCAAGCCGCTGGTGTTCAACACCGCGGAGGCCGCCTACCTCGGTGGCTACGCGGCGGCCTCGTGGTCGGCTGAGGCCGGCGTGAACAAGGTCGGCACCTTCGGTGGCGACAAGTTCAACTCGGTCACCGTCTTCATGGACGGCTTCCAGCTCGGTGTCGAGAAGTACAACGAGGACAAGGGCGCGAACGTCGGCGTCGTCGGCTGGGACATCACCGCTCAGGACGGCAACTTCACCGGTGGCTTCACCGCCAACGACACTGCGAAGCAGGTCGCTCAGGGCATCCTCGACCAGGGTGTCGACGTGATCCTGCCCGTCGGCGGCCCGATCTACCAGAGCGCCGCGCAGGCCATCCGCGAGGGCAACCGCGACGTCGTCATGCTCGGCGTCGACAGCGACCTCGCCGTCTCGGACGACACGGTCGCCGACCTGACGCTCGTGTCGATCCAGAAGGCGATCGACGTCTCCGTCTACGACGCCACCGTCGCGGCGCAGGGCGGCGACTTCACGACCGACCCGTACGTCGGCACGCTGAAGAACGAGGGTGTCAAGCTGTCGAGCTTCCACGACTTCGAGTCGCGTCTGCCGGCCGGTCTCGCCGACGAGCTGACCGCCCTGCAGGAGGCGATCGTCGCCGGTGACATCACCGTGGACTCGCCGAACTCTCCGTGAGCTCATGAGTCGTCGGGGCCGGGGGACGGAAGTTCCCCGGCCCCGACCGCTGTCCACCCACCATCCGTCGCATAGATTGGCCGACATGAAGCTCGAACTCCGGGGCATCACCAAGCGCTTCGGCACCCTGGTCGCCAACGACCACATCGACCTCGTCGTCAGGCCGGGCGAGATCCACGCTCTCCTCGGGGAGAACGGCGCCGGCAAGTCGACGCTCATGAACGTCCTCTACGGCCTCTATCAGGCCGATGAGGGCCACATCCTCCTCGACGACGTCGTCCAGGACTTCCGCGGACCCGGCGACGCCATGAGCGCGGGCATCGGCATGGTGCACCAGCACTTCATGCTCGTCCCGGTCTTCACCGTCGCCGAGAACGTCATGCTCGGTCACGAGAACACCAAGGGCCTCGGCGTCCTCGACCTCGCCGCGGCCCGCGCACACGTGCGTGCCGTGGCCGACCGCTTCGGCTTTCAGATCGACCCCGACGCCGTCGTCGGAGATCTGCCCGTCGGCGTGCAGCAGCGCGTCGAGATCATCAAGGCGCTCTCGCGCGAGGCCAAGGTGCTCGTCTTCGACGAGCCCACCGCGGTGCTCACGCCGCAGGAGACCGACGAGCTCATGGCGATCATGCGCCAGCTGCGCGACGAGGGCACCTCGATCGTCTTCATCACCCACAAGCTGCGCGAGGTCCGCGAGGTCGCGGACCGCATCACCGTCATCCGGCTGGGCAAGGTCGTCGGCGAGGCATCGCCGACGGCGAGCAACGCCGAACTGGCGGCGCTCATGGTCGGCCGCCCCGTCGAGATGGTCGTCGCCAAGGGGGCCCCGAACGTGGGGGAGGGCGGCCTCGTGCTCGACGGCATCCGCGTCGTCACGCCCTCGGGGATCGTCGTCGTCGACGACGTCGACCTGCAGGTGCAGTCGGGCGAGGTCGTCGCGATCGCGGGCGTCCAGGGCAACGGCCAGACCGAGATCGTCGAAGCGATCCTCGGGCTGCTGCCGATCGACCACGGCTCGATCCGCCTCGACGGCGACGAGCTGGGCGGGCGCAGCGTGCGCGCGATCCTCGACCGCGGTGTCGGCTTCGTGCCCGAGGATCGCAAGGAGGACGGTCTCGTCGGGGCGTTCTCCGTGCAGGAGAACCTCATCCTCGACCGCTCCGACGACCGCGCCTTCACTCGTGCGGGCACGATCGACCGCCGCGCCCTCGAGGCGTTCGCGCGTGAGCGCATCGCCGAGTACGACATCCGCACGCAGGGCCCCGACACGGCGGTCGGCACCCTGTCGGGCGGCAACCAGCAGAAGGTCGTCATCGCACGCGAGATGGCCCGCCCGCTGCGTCTGCTCGTCGCGGCGCAGCCCACGCGCGGCGTCGACGTGGGCAGCATCGAATTCATCCACAAGCGCATCATCGAGGCCCGTGACTCCGGCGTCGCCGTCCTCGTCGTCTCGACCGAGCTCGACGAGGTGGTCGCCCTGGCCGACCGCATCGCGGTGATGTACCGCGGTCGCATCGTCGGCGTCGTCCCGGCGACGACGCCGCGCGACGTGCTCGGCCTGATGATGGCCGGCGAGGTCCCCGAGGAGTCAGCAGCATGACCACCCCCACCCCCGGTCCCGGCCCCGACCTCCCCGTCGAGCCCGCGGACTCGCAACTGCCCCCCGTCGGCGGACCCCTGACCGGCAAGCCCGAGGTGGCCCCGCCGCCGACGACGAACCGCATCATCAGCGAGGTGATGCGCAGCAGCGGCGTCATCACCGTGCTCGCCATCGTGCTCGCGCTCATCGTCGGCGGCATCATGATGGCCGTCACGGACGAGCGCGTGGCCGCGGCATCCGGCTACTTCTTCGCCCGCCCGGGCGACACGCTGGTCGCGATCTGGCAGTCGGTGTCGGGCGGATACGACGCCCTGTTCCGCGGCGCCGTGTTCAACACGCGCGTCGACGGCTTCGCGACGCAGATCCGTCCGCTCACGAACACGCTCGGCTTCGCAGCGCCGCTGATCGCGGCGGGTCTCGGTGTCGCGCTGGCCTTCCGAGCCGGTCTGTTCAACATCGGCGGCCGCGGCCAGATCCTCATCGGCGCTGCGTTCGCGGCCCTCGTGACGTTCAACCTCGACCTGCCGATGTTCATCCACCTGCCGCTGACCCTGATCGCCGGCATCGTGGGCGGGGCCCTGTGGGGCGGGCTTGTGGGACTGCTGAAGGCGCGCACCGGCGCGCACGAGGTGATCCTCACGATCATGCTCAACTACATCGCCTACTACCTCGTCAGCTGGATGGTGCGCACCCCCTCGCTGCTGCAGCAGACCGGCACGACGCAGTCGATCTCGCTGCGTACCCCGGACTCCGCGCAGTTCCCCGAGCTGCTCGGCCCGCAGTATCCGCTGCTGGACTGGGGCTTCATCGTCGTCATCATCGCGACGATCGTCGTGTGGTGGGTCATCGAGCGCTCCAGCCTCGGGCTGCGCCTGCGCGCCGTGGGCGAGAACCCGCACGCGGCACGCGCCGCGGGCATCTCGGTCGAGCGCATGTACATCTACGCGATGCTCTTCGCCGGCGGGCTCGCGGGCCTCGCGGCCATGAACCAGGTGCAGGGCCAGGTCACCACCGGCTTCACCGGCTCGATCGACGCGGGCATCGGATTCGACGCGATCACGGTCGCCCTGCTCGGGCGTTCGCGTCCGTGGGGCGTCTTCGCCGCCGGCATCCTGCTCGGCGCGCTCAAGGCGGGCAGCTTCACGATGCAGGGCTCCGAGGGCATCCCCGTCGAGATCGTGCTCGTGGTGCAGGCGCTCATCGTCCTGTTCATCGCAGCCCCGCCGCTCGTCCGGACGATCTTCTTCCTTCCCAAGACCGAAGCTGAGAAGCGCGCGTCGGGCCGCACGAAGAACTCGTCGCGCCGCGCCGCTGTGAAGGCGGGTGCCTGATGGCAACGACCGATCTGACCTCCGCCGCCGCGGCCCCCGCCGCGGTGAAGGTCCGCCACCTCAAGCCGGCCATCGCGCTCGGCGTCGCCACCGTGCTGCTGGCACTGCTGTTCGCCCTGGTCCCGCGCGGCGGCACGAGCACGTTCCGTCTCGCCGACGGCGGGTCGACGATCCCGATCCCGGACGTCGCCCTCCCGACGGGGCCGACCAGCTGGGCGCTGCTCGCCCTGATGGCCGTCATCACGGGCGTCGCGGCGTGGGACGCCCTCGCCTATCGCCGCCCTCGCACCTGGCTGATCGCGGTGGCCGGTTTCGTGGGGGTGTTCGCCTTCCTCGTCTGGGCCGCGGCCGAGGGGCTCGTGCCCGTCATCGGTCTGCTGTTCGGTGCGGTGTCGCTGTCTGTCCCGCTCATCTTCGGCGCCCTCGGCGGCGTCATCGGTGAACGGGTCGGTGTCGTGAACGTCGCCATCGAGGGCCAGTTCCTGCTCGGCGCCTTCGGCGCGGTGCTCGTCGGCAGCATCACCGGCAACCCGTTCATCGGACTGATCGCCGCCATGGTCGGCGGCGTCCTGGTGAGCCTCGTCCTCGCGGTCTTCTCGATCCGTTACCTCGTCGATCAGGTCATCGTCGGCGTCGTGCTGAACGTGCTGGTGACCGGCCTCACCGGCTTCCTCTTCGGAGCGCTCCTCGCGCCGAACGAGGCGACGCTCAACCGCGCGACGACCTTCCAGCGCCTGCCGATCCCGCTGCTCAGCGACATCCCCGTCATCGGACCCGTGCTGTTCAACCAGACGTTCATCGTCTACCTGATGTACGTCACGGTCGGTCTCGTCGCGTGGGGTCTGTACCGCACCCGCTGGGGTCTGCGTCTGCGCGCCGTCGGCGAGCACCCGCAGGCGGCGGACACCGTCGGCATCAAGGTGAACCCGACCCGGTTCTGGAACGTCAGCCTCGCCGGTGCGATCGCCGGCGCCGGTGGTGCGTACTTCACGCTGGTGTCGGTGCCGACCTTCACCAAGGAGATGACCGCGGGCCTGGGCTTCATCGCCCTCGCCGCCGTGATCTTCGGACGCTGGGACCCGATCCGCGCCACCCTCGCGGCGCTGCTGTTCGGGTTCGCGACGAACCTGCAGAACCTTCTGACGGTGCTGCGGACGCCGATCCCCAGCGAGTTCATGCTCATGCTGCCCTACCTCGTGACGATCCTCGCGGTCGCCGGGTTCGCGGGGCACATCCGTGGGCCGGCCGCCGCCGGCAAGCCGTACATCAAGGGGTGACACCGCTGTGACAGACATCGATTGGGACGAGCTGCGCGCCGTCGCGACGGAAGCCATGACGCGCGCCTACGCGCCGTACTCGCGCTACCGGGTGGGCGCGGCAGCGCTCGTCAGCGACGGACGCATCGTCTCGGGATGCAACGTCGAGAACGCGTCGTACGGCGTCGGGCTGTGCGCCGAGTGCGCCCTCGTCGGCGACCTGCACATGTCGGGCGGCGGACAGCTCGTCGCCTTCGTGTGCGTCAACAACGACGGGCAGACGATCATGCCGTGCGGTCGGTGCCGCCAGCTGCTGAACGAATTCGCCCTGCCCGGAATGCTGCTCGAGACCGTCTCGGGCATCCGCACGATCGACGAGGTGCTGCCCGATGCGTTCGGGCCCCGCGACCTCGAGGAGGCCGCCCGATGAGCGCCGAGTCCACCGCATCCGCTGTCGAGGCGTTCGACGCCGTCGACGTCATCCGCACCAAGCGTGACGGGGGTGCCGTCCCTGAGGACGCGCTCCGCTGGATGATCGACGCGTACACGCGCGAGTACGTCGCCGACTCGCAGATGGCGGCTTTCGCGATGGCGGTGCTGCTCAATGGGATGCAGCGCGACGAGATCCGCGTCATGACCGACGCGATGATCGCTTCGGGCGAGCGCATGAGCTTCGCCGGTCTCGGCAAGCGCACGGTCGACAAGCACTCCACCGGCGGTGTCGGCGACAAGATCACTCTGCCGCTCGCGCCGCTCGTCGCCGCGTTCGGCGTCGCCGTGCCGCAGCTGTCGGGACGCGGCCTCGGCCATACCGGCGGCACGCTCGACAAGCTCGAGTCCATCCCCGGCTGGCGTGCCGCGCTGTCGAACGACGAGATGTTCGCGCAGCTTCGCGACGTCGGCGCCGTGATCTGCGCCGCGGGATCGGGCCTCGCGCCCGCCGACAAGCGGCTGTACGCGCTCCGCGACGTCACCGGCACGGTCGAGGCGATCCCGCTGATCGCCTCGAGCATCATGTCGAAGAAGATCGCCGAGGGCACCGAGTCGCTCGTGCTCGATGTGAAGTTCGGCTCCGGCGCCTTCATGAAGGACGTCGACAAGGCTCGCGAGCTCGCCCGCACGATGGTCGCGCTCGGCGCAGACTCGGGGGTCGCGACGACCGCGCTCCTCACCGACATGAACGCCCCGCTCGGTCTCGCGATCGGAAACGCGAACGAGGTCCGCGAATCGGTGGAGGTGCTCGCCGGCGGCGGCCCCGCCGACGTCGTCGAACTGACCGTCGCGCTCGCGCGCGAGATGCTCGCGCTCGCGGGTCAGCCCGACGCCGACGTGGAGGCCGCCCTCGCCGACGGCCGGGCCATGGACGTCTGGCGCCGCATGATCCAGGCACAGGGCGGCGACCCGGATGCCGCACTCCCGACGCCCCGCGAGACGCACACGATCACCGCGCCGACGGCCGGCGTCGTCTCTCGCCTTGAGGCGCTGCCCTTCGGCATCGCCGCCTGGCGTCTCGGTGCCGGCCGTGCGCGTGCCCAGGACCCCGTCATCCACGCCGCGGGCATCGACCTGCACGTCAAGCCGGGCGACGAGGTGGCAGCCGGTCAGCCGCTTTTCACCCTGCTGGCCGATGATGGTGCGCGGTTCGACCGCGCTCTCGACGCGCTGCACGGCGCGTGGGAGATCGACGACGACGCCCCGCCTGCGGGGCCGCTCGTCCTCGAGCGCATCACAGCCTGAGCCCGCCGGCACACCCCGTCCGTCCACCCGCCCGTTTCTTCCGGAGGAGCCCGTCATGCCGATCGAACAGCACGCCGACGTCAAACTGCAGGGCGTTTCCGTCCGGTCGCTGCCGAAGGTGTCGCTGCACGACCACCTCGACGGCGGTGTCCGCCCCGCGACCATCGTCGAACTGGCGGACGAACTCGGGCTCGACGTGCCCGAGACCGACGCCGACGACCTCGCCGACTGGTTCGAGGAGCAGAGCGACTCGGGTTCGCTCGTCGACTACATCAAGACCTTCGAGGTCACGCTCGGGGTCATGCAGACCGGCGAGGGACTGCGCCGCATCGCGCGCGAGTTCGTCACCGACCTCGCCGCCGACGGCGTGGTCTACGGCGAGGTGCGGTGGGCGCCCGAACAGCACCTGCGCGGCGGACTGTCGCTCCAGGAGGCCGTCGACGCCGTGCAGGAGGGCATCGAGGAGGGCGAGGATGCCGCCGAGGCGAAGGGTCACGACATCCGCGTCGGTCAGATCCTCTCGGCGATGCGTCAGGCCGACCGCTCGCTCGAGATCGCGCGTCTGGCGGTCGACAACCGCGGTCGCGGAGTCGTCGGCTTCGACATCGCGGGACCCGAGGACGGCTTCCTCCCCGCACAGCACCGCGAGGCGTTCGACTACCTCGCCTCGGAGTTCTTCCCGGTGACGGTGCACGCGGGCGAGGCTGCGGGACTCGACTCGATCCGATCGGCGCTCATCGACGGCCGGGCGCTGCGCCTCGGTCACGGCGTGCGCATCGCGTCGGACCTCAACGTCGTCTCGCGTGAGGGCGAAGAGGTGCTCGTCCAGTTCGGCGACCTCGCCCGGTGGGTGCGCGACCGCGAGATCCCGCTCGAGCTGTCGCCCTCGTCCAACCTGCAGACCGGAGCCATCGCCGGATGGGGCACGCAGTGGGAGGACCACCCCTTCGACCTGCTGTACCAGCTGGGCTTCTCGGTCACCGTGAACGTCGACAACCGCACGCAGAGCCGCACCTCGCTCACGCGAGAACTCGCGACTCTGGCGCAGACCTTCGACTACGACCTCGACGACCTCCAGGCCTTCCAGCTGAACGCCGCCGCCGGTGCTTTCCTCTCGGTCGAGGAGCGCGAGGAGCTGATCGAGGTCATCGCCGAGGGCTTCGGAGCCTGACCCCGAACTGGGACCCAACTCCTCAGATTTGTGCCGATTGCGCGGAGTTTGCGCGTTCCACCGAGGCCCTGAAGCTGGATCTGAGGAGTTAGCGCGCCGGACGGTTCGACACCACAGCTCGGAGCTGGTGCGCCAGCCGGTCGCGGTGGTGGAAGATGTCCTCGGCGAGCGGACGAATGGTCATGTACCCCTGGGTCGCGGCTGCGAGATCTCGTCGCTTGTCGCGCTTCTGGGCATCCCAGCCCGAGTGGTGGGCCTCGCTGTCGCATTCGATGATCAGCCACCCCTCGACGAGGAAGTCGACGCGGCCTACCCCGGGGATGACGACCTGGCTCTCGAAGCGGCACCCGATCGACCGGAGAATGAGGCGGAGGAGCGACTCGGAACCAGATTCTGCTGAGGGGTCGAGCAGTGGACGGAGGCGTCGGTAGCGGCGCGGCAATCTCTGAAAGACATCCTCGATGTCCTCCGCGTCGATCATGCGCTGGTGCCAGGCGTTGTCGAGAGTGGCGACCGCTGCGCGCGGATCTTGGCAGCGGCAGGCCTGCGCAAGGGCCGACACGAGATCGGCGGCAACCGAAGTCGGCGGGTCGTCATCGATTCGCCAGTGCCGGATGACGCCGTCGGGCGCCGCCGGAAGCCTGCTGGACCCGACGCGGGCGTTCACATGCAGAGAGTGTCGATCCAGGACGAACACGCCGACAGCTTTCAGCAGCGACACGCAGTCGAGACGGCAGCCCAGACGCGCCGCCGCCAGGAGATCGTGATGAGTCGAGGCGGGAAGGTAACGGCCGCGGCGGACACGGACCAGCGTTCCCTCCGCGAGCGCGCGGTCGATCTCTGAACGGCGGAGACCGAGGTCTGTCGCGCTCTTCCAATCCGTCGGCAGCACTCCGGCAGTATGCGAACTCCGTGCCTCCTGCGGGGGCGTAGTGCGCTGCTGTGGACAGCAGGCCCCGGAATCAGCTCGGGGGAGGATCCGCTGCCCCGGCATCAACTCCTCAGTTTCTCAACCTCCGCAGGACCCGCTGCAGTCTCGGGCGTCTTCGGCGCCCACATCTGAGGAGTTATGCCGCCCGGGCCACCGGGTCAGCGGGGGAGAGAGGCCACGAGGTCCGACAGAGCCGCAGTAACCTCGGCGCGCATGTCGGGATCGGAGATGGTGGGGGTGCCGTCGCCGGCCTGCGGGCCGTAATCGCCGAAGGATGCGTGGCTGGCGCCGTCGATCTCGACGAAGGTCGTATCCGCGGGGAGGAGGTGGCGGTTGTCGTCGACCTTCTGAGGGGTCGTCAGGCCGTCCTCCGAGCCGGACAGGCTGAGCACCGGCAGCCCCGACGCCGACAGATCGGTCGCGCAGTACGACGCGAACAGGACGAGCCCGTCGGCATCCGCGGCCAGCTGACAGGCCCGTACGCCACCGAGCGAATGCCCACCGACCAGCCAGGTGTCCACACCGGGGACGAGCTCGGTGAACGACGAGAGCGGGCGAGGGTCGAAGAAGGCGAGGTTCAGCCACGGCCGGGTGATCACCACGGTGACGTCGTCGTCGGCGACGACATCGGCCAGGATCGCGGCGTATGCCTCGGCCTGCACCTTCGCACCCGGCACGAAGACGAGTCCGACCTCTGCCGGTCCCGCAGCCGGTTCGAGCACGAGACTGCCGCCTGCCTCCGACATGACGATGCGCTCGTCGGCGCGGACGGCGTCGAGCGGCCCCGCCTCGGCGTCCATGACTCCGACCTGGCTCCAGACCAGCATGCCGATCACCGCGGCCGCGACGATCCCGACGACCGACAGAACGACGACGAGGACGATCCGACGCCGTCGCGAGCGACGGTGCGGGCGAGCGGGCTCGTCACCCGTCGCCTGCACCGCTGCCGCGTCGCTCATCGAGCGTCGGAGCCGATCGCCGCCTGACGTTCGGAGACGGCGCGCTCGACCCGCGGGTACAGCGGGTGCGAGGGCTCGAGTCCGGTAACGGATGCCGTGAAGGATGCCGCGTCCTCGGCGCGCAGGCGCTGCTGAAGCTCGACGGACTGCGGGTCCTCCGGGTCGTCGAACGCGAGGGCGGCACCGATCGCCGCGACCAGCGCATCGACCGACAGGCCGGCCTCGGCTGCTTCCGCGGCCGGGCCGACGAAGCGCTCGTGCCGGGAGAGCTTGCGCAGTGGCTGACGCCCCACACGTCCGACGGTGTCGGGCAGCTCGGGGTTGGCGAAGCGCCGCAGGATCGTGGCACGGTAGTCCGCGAGCTCGCCGGCGTCGAGACCGTGCTTGTGGACGAGGAGCGCCGAGGTCTCTTCGAGCGCGGCCGAGACGCTCGCGGCGATCTCCGGCACGGCGAGGGCTTCGGCCACGGTCGGGGTGCCGGCCTGCGCGCCGAAGTAGGCGGTCGTGGCGTGTCCGGTGTTGACCGTGAAGAGCTTGCGCTCGATGTACGGCTCGAGGTCCTCGACGAAGTGCGCGCCGGGGATGTTCGGCAGTTCGCCGCCGAACGGGCCGGACTCGATCGCCCACTCGTAGAACGGCTCGACCGTGACGTCGACTCCGGCGCCGGCGGGCTGCGCGGGCACGATGCGGTCGACGGCGGTGTTGGCGAAGATCGCTCGGCCCGAGACGGTCTCCCACGCGTCACCGGCCTGGGCGCGGATCTCGTCGCGCAGCAGGTCGGTGGCGCCGATCGCGTTCTCGCAGGCCATCACGGCCAGCGGTGCCGCGGCCGGGTCGCGCAGAGCGAGGCCGGCGAGGATGTGGGGCGCGATGAACTTCAGAACGGTGGGACCCACCGCGGTCGTGACGACGTCCGCGTTCGCGACGGCATCCGCGACGGCCTGCGGGTCCTCCGCGCTGTTGAGTGCGCGGAAACCGGTGACGGTGCGGTCGACACCGCCCTCGCCGACCTCGTGGACGGTGTACTCGGAGGCGGCGTTGATGGCGTCGACAAGGGGAGCGGCGACGTCGGAGAAGACGAGCTCGTAGCCGCCTTCGTTCAGGAGGAGGCCGACGAAGCCGCGGCCGATGTTGCCGGCTCCGAAGTGGACCGCGGTGCTCACTGGTTCACCGAAGCGAGCAGGGCGTAGAGCTCATCGGGGGTCCGCGCGGCCTTCAGGCGAGCGACGTCGTCCTCCTCGGAGAAGAGCAGGGCGATCTGAGACAGGATGTCGAGGTGCTCGTCGCCCTTGCCGGCGATGCCGACGACGAACGAGACCGGCTCCCCGCCCCAGTCGACACCGCCGTCGTAGCGGACGAACGACAGCGCCGAGTCGAGGATCGCGTCCTTGGTCTCGTTGGTGCCGTGGGGGATGGCGAGCTCGTTGCCCATGTACGTCGACACGGTCTGCTCGCGCTGCTGCATGGCGTCGAAGTACGCGGAGGTCACGGCACCTGCGGACTCGAGCAGGTCAGCGGCCTCCTTCATCGCCTGTTCGCGGGTGGCGCTTCCGGAGTGGATGCGGATCTGACCGATGTTCAGGACCTCACGTGCCATGTCTGTCTCCTTCGAATGATGTTGCTGGGGGATGACGCGGGGCCGGGGCGGATGGACCGCCCCGGCCCCGGTCTGGGTTTCGAGCCTACGCGTCGGCGTCGTGCTGCTTGCGGACCATCTCCACGACCTCGTCGTACTTCGGCGAGTTCATGAAGTTGTCCACCGACACGTGAACCGCGTCGGGGTTCTGCGCCTTGGCGCGGTCGGTCAGCTGCTGCTGCGTGATGACCAGGTCGGCGGTGCCGTCGAGGTTCGCGATCGCCTTGTTGACGACCGTGACGTCCTCGATGCCGGCCTTCTTGAACTTGTTGCGCAGGACGCTCGCGCCCATCGCGGACGAGCCCATGCCGGCGTCGCAGGCGAACACGACCGACTGGATTGGCTTCGTCGCCGTCGCGGTGGCGGCGCCGGTCTCGGCTGCTGCACCGGTGGCGGCGGCAGCACCCGATGCGCGCAGACCCGACAGGGCCTCCGAGCTCTTGCCCTTGTTGGCCTCGGTGCGTGCGATCGCGTCCTCGAAGGTGCCCTCACCAGCCTGCTCGCGAGCGAGGTCGCGCTTGCGGCTCGCCAGCAGGATCGCCGCCGAGACCGCGAACGTCACACCGGCCGAGATGATCACCGAGAGGATGACGCCGAGGTGGCTGCCCGGGGCGGTCTGGATGAGCACCGCGAAGATGGATCCCGGCGAGGCCGCGGCGACCAGGCCGGAGTTGAAGATGGCGTTCGTGGCAACACCACTGGCGCCGCCGGCGATGAGCGCGACGATCAGGAGGGGCTTCGCCAGCACGTACGGGAAGTACACCTCGTGGATGCCGCCGAAGAACTGGATGATGAACGCACCCGGTGCGGTACCGCGCGCGATGCCGACCCCGAAGACGGAGATCGCGAGCAGGAGGCCGGCACCCGGGCCGGGGTTCGCCTCGACGAGGAAGAGCAGGCTCTTCCCGGTCTCGAGCGACTCCTGGGTTCCGAGCGGGGTGAACACGCCGTGGTTGATGGCGTTGTTGAGGAACAGAACCTTCGCGGGCTCGACGATGATGCTCGCCAGCGGGATCAGGCCGCGGTCGACGAGGAAGCCGACGGCGCCACCGAGCACGTCGGTGACGAACTTCATCACCGGGGCGAGCCAGAAGAAGGCTGCGAGCGCGGCGAAGAATGCGACGAAGCCGGCGCTGAAGTTGTCGACGAGCATCTCGAATCCGGCGCGGACCTTGCCCGCCCACAGCTTCTCGATCCACTTGAGTGCCAGGGCGGTCAGGGGACCGGCGACCATTGCGCCGAGGAACATGATGGTCCCCGAGGCGCCCACGATGACGCCCATCGCAGCGACGGCGCCGACGACACCGCCGCGGACACCGAAGACCATGCGGCCACCGGTGTAGGCGATCAGGGTGGGCAGCAGGTAGGTGATGATGGGACCGACCAGGCCGGTCCACTCGGTGCCGTCAGGGGTGACCCCGCCGCCGAGCATGCGGGAGTCGGCCCACTGCCAGGCCTCGATCGGCCCGTCCTGTCCGACCCATCCCGTGTCGATGAACAGAGCGGTGATCAGACCCCATGCGATGAAGGCCGCGATGTTGGGCATGACCATTCCCGAGAGGAAGGTTCCGAAGCGCTGGACGCGGACCCGGACCCCACCTCCCGCGGGTGGTGTTGACGTCGTTGTCATTTCTGGTTCTCCTTCTGGTGCAGTGTGTGGTGCGGGTGCTGGTGCTGATCAGATGCCGGCGGCGGTCTGGGCGGCGGCACGTGCCGAGGCCGCGTCGGTCGCGGTCAGGGCGGCCTCGGCGATGCGGCGGGCGTCGTCGAGGGTGTGGTTGAGCAGGGTGGCGCGAACGTCGGCGAGCGCGGTGGGCGCCATCGACAGGCTCGTGGCGCCGAGGCCCACGAGCACGACGGCCAGCAGCGGGTCAGCTGCGGCCTCGCCGCAGATGCCCACGGGCTTGCCGTTGGCCTGGCCCGCCTTGCCGGTCTCATGGATGAGACGCAGCACAGCCGGGTGCCAGGGGTCCTGGAACGACGACACCGAACCGAGCAGGCGGTCGGCGGCGAGCGTGTACTGGGTGAGGTCGTTGGTGCCGATCGAGGCGAAGTCGGCGACCTTGAGGACGTGGTCAGCGAGCAGCGCCGACGACGGCACCTCGACCATGACACCCGCGGTCTTGATGCCGTACTCGCGGGCGATGCCGACGAAGTACTCGGTCTCCTCGACGGTCGAGACCATCGGCGCCATGACCCACAGGTCGGCCTCGGTCGCGGCATCCGCCTCGGCGAGCGCGGTGAGCTGTTCGCGCAGGATGTCCTCGCTGGCGCGCAGGGCGCGGAGACCGCGGAGGCCGAGCGCCGGGTTCTCCTCGTGCGCGTCGTTGAGGAACGCGAGCGGCTTGTCGGCGCCGGCATCCAGCGCGCGGACGACGACCTTCTGGCCCGGGAACGCCTGCAGCAGCTTCGTGTAGGCCTCGCGCTGCTGGGCGACGGTGGGCGCCTGCGACGAGCTGAGGAAGAGGAACTCGGTGCGGAAGAGGCCGACGCCCTCGGCGCCCAGCTCGACGGCCTGTGCCGCGCCCTCGGGCTTGCCGAGGTTCGCCAGCAGCGGGATGGCGGTGCCGTCGGCGAGCGCGCCGGGGGTGATCGGGGCGGATGCCGCCGACTTGCGCTCGTCGGCACGGTTCTGCGCCTGTGCGAGCTCGTCCTCGCTCGGGTCGGTCGTGACGACGCCCTTCGCGGCGTCGACGATGACCGTCTCGCCCTCGGAGAGGCTGGCGGCGTCCGTGACGCCGACGACGGCGACGATCGACTTCTCGCGGGCGAGGATCGCGGTGTGCGAGGTGGGCCCGCCCTCGGAGGTCACCAGCGCCAGGACCATGTCGAGGTCGAGCAGCGCGGTGTCGGCGGGGGCGAGGTCCTTGGCGACCAGCACGAAGGGGTGGCCCGGCTCGGGGACACCCGGTGCGGGGACGCCGCGGAGGTGAGCGATGACGCGCTGCGCGACGTCGTCGAGGTCGGCGGCGCGCTCGCCGAGATAGCCGCCCATCGCGGACAGCTGGTCGCGGAACGAGGCGAAGGCGTCGTACACGGCGAACTCGCCGGTCTTGCCGGCCTGCAGGCGGGTCGAGACCTCGGCCTCGAGGCTCGGGTCCTCGGCCATCATGGCCTGCGCTTCGAGCACGTCGCGGGCGGCGCCGCCCGCCTGTGCGCCACGCTGTTCGAGCTCGCGCGCGACAGCGGCGACGGCATCCTTCACGCGCGCCGTCTCCTCGTCGAGCGACAGCTCCGACTTCTCGTCCTTCGGCGCGGGAAGCGGCTCCGCCATCCGTGCGATCGGTCCCTGCGCGACTCCCAGGCCGATGCCCACTCCGCGAAGCTCACTCATTGCTCGATCTCCTTCGTATCGTCCGTGTTCGTATCGATGGTCGTTCGTGGTCACTCGTCGTGATCGGTGGCGAGCAGGTCGGCGAGTTCGTCCAGGACGCTCTCGGCGCTGTCGCCGTCGGCCGTGAGGGTGACGTAATCGCCGTACTCGACGCCGAGCGCGATGACTCCGAGGATGCTCGCGGCGTTCACGGGAGAGCCCGAGCCCTTCGCGATCGTGACGTTGGCACCCGACTGCTTGACCGCCTGGGCGAACAGCTTCGCGGGACGGGCGTGGAGCCCGTTGGACGATCCGATGCGGACGGTACGCGATGCCTCGCTCATGAGGGGGTCCTCTCCGTTGAAGGGATGTCGGTGCTGGAACGTGTCGTGGTGGTGGCCGGAGCGGTGATCAGCGCGAGCGTCCGGCTCCCGTCGAGATCTCGGAAGATGTCGGCGGGCATCAGGATGACGCGCGTTCCGCGGGCAGCCGCGGCCTCGGTGATCCGGTCCAGCTTCGGGATGAGCTGGGGGCCGACGAGGACGATGTCCGCCGCGTCGAGATCGATCGGCAGTGACTGCTCGGTTCCGGCGGTGGCGGTGATGTCCAGGCCACGCGTCTGCGCCGCATGGCGCACCCGCTGTGCGACGAAAGTACTCGACGCGCCCGCGCCGCATACGACCAGGATCCTCATCGACCCGCCTCCTCCTCTCCCCATTGTTGTGAGACCCCTGAGAGGCGACAAGGTCTTCCTGCTTCCGCAGGGGCGGAAGGTCGGCCGGGCCATGATGGAATGGGAGCGTGACCAGGAGCCGGCAGGACCGCGTCCTCGCGATTCTCGCGCGCGACGGCGACTGGGTGACCGCAGCCGCGCTCGCGGATGCGATCGGGGTCACGCCGCGCTCGATCCGCAGCTACGTCACGGCCCTGAACGCCCGGGTGCCGGATGGCGTCGTGGTCGAGTCCGGACCGCAGGGCTACCGCGCGGGGCCGGAGAGCGCCGCGGCGGTGCATGTGGGCGACGCCGGCACTCCGCGCGACCGGCTGCACCGTCTGGTGCGCGCGCTGCTCGATTCCCCGGACGGAATCGACGTCTTCGAGACGGCCGAGGCCTTCTTCGTCAGCCCCGCCACGATCGATGCCGATCTCAGCCGGGTGCGCGGGCTGCTCGGCGGCACCGAGCTCAGCCTGGAACGCACGTCGTCGCGGGCACGGCTGCGCGGCACCGAGATGGCCCAGCGACGGCTGCTCAGCAGGCTCGCCCACGAGGAGACCGATGACGGCTCCTTCGACCTCGACAGCCTCCGTCGCACTCTCGGCGAACGGTCCGTCGGGGCGGTCGCCTTCGGCCCCTTCAAGGACGACCTGGTCACCGAGCTGACCGAGCTCGGCTACTTCGTCAACGAGTTCGGCATCGGGGATGTCGTCATGCACATCGCCATCGCCGCCGACCGGATCACGCGGGGTCGGGCTCTCGAAGTGGCGGAGGCCGACGACGCCGCGTTCCGCGCGGAGGTCGGCGACATCCTCGACCGCCTCACGCGCCGGCACCTCGGCGTCGTGCTCGGGTCGGGCGACCGTCAGCATCTCGCCGCCCTCGTGCTCACGCGCGTCGTGGCGCCCGGTGCGACCGAGCCGGCGGCGCTCATCCGCGAGCGCATCGACCCGGACGTCGCGACCGCCGTCCGGGACGTCGTGCGGCGGGCGGCCGCGGAGTTCCTCGTCGACATCGACCAGGAGGACTTCGTGCTGCGCCTGTCGCTGCACGTGCAGAACCTCAAGCACCGGGCACGCGAGCAGGCGTGGTCGCGCAACCCGCTCACACGATCGCTGAAGACGACGTATCCGATGATCTTCGAGGTCGCCGTGTACATCGCCGACGCGCTGCGGGGTCTGCTCGGCATCCCGCTCCTCGACGACGAGATCGCCTACATCGCGATGCACGTCGGCGGGCGCCTCGAACGCAGCCGGCTCTCGGCGCAGGCGCTGACGGCGACGATCGTGTGCCCCGGGTACTACGAGCTGCACGAGCTGTTGCGCTCGAGCGTCGACCGTTCGCTGGGACAGGCACTCGACGTGGTGGGCGTCGAGACGCGCGTCGACCCGGACTGGGCCTCCATCGACACCGACCTCATCCTGTCGACCATCGCGCCTCCGGTCATGAGCGACCGGATCGTCCACATCCAGCCCTTCCTCACCGACGCCGACATCGATCGGGTGCAGACCGCCGCCGCGCGGCTCCGCCGGGCCCGGCGCCTGACGCGCTTGCGCGCCGAGCTGGAGCGCTACTTCGACCCGTCCGCGTTCATCCGCGGGCTCGACGGCGACGGGGGAGAAGAGGCCGCGATCCGCCGGCTGGGCTCACTGCTGGTCGATCAAGGCGTCATCGACGACGACTACATCGAGCGCACGATCGAGCGCGAGCGGCTCTCGTCCACAGCCTTCACCGACGCGCTCGCCGTCCCGCACGCCATCGGGATGACCGCGACGCGTACGGCCATCTCGCTCGGGATCGCCGACCCTTCGATCGCATGGGGTGACGGCCGGGTGCAGGTCGTCGCGATGGTCGCCTTCTCGGAGTCGGACCGCGCCGCGTTCCAGACGGTCTTCGAGCAGCTGGTCGAGGTGTTCAGCGAGCGCGAGAGCGTGCAGCGCATCGTGCGACGGGGGACCACCTTCAGCGCCTTCCTCGACGAGCTCGTCGCGGTCGTCGACGGCTGATCGCTCGCGCTCAGCGGGCGAGTCGTGCTTCGAGCCCCAGCTTCACCGCAGGCCACTCGTGCGGGAGCACGGAGTACACGACCGTGTCGCGGAGCGTCCCCTGCGGGCCCAGCCGGTGGTTGCGGAGCACACCGTCCTGCTTCGCGCCGAGACGCTCGATCGCCGCGCGCGACTGGCGGTTGTGCCACGACGTGCGGAACTCCACCGCGATGGCGTCGCAGCTCTCGAACGCGTGGCCGAGCAGCAGACGCTTCGCGGCCGTGTTGACCGCCGTCCGCTGCGCCGACGGCGACAGCCAGGTGTGCCCGATCTCGACGCGGCGGTTGGGCTGGTCGATGTTGCAGAACGTCGTCATCCCCACCGCGACATCGTCGCGCAGCACGGCGAAAGGGTTCATGTGGCCCTCGTCGCGCCAGGCGAGACGCTGCGCGATGTCAGCGGGAACGGACGCGGGAACCGAGGTGTACCAGGCGTACTCGAGGCCGGCCGTGGCTCGCGCGAGGTCGTCGGCGTGGTCGAGGTCGAGCGGGACGAGTCTCACGTGGTCGTCAGCGAGCTCCACAGGTTGCGTCAGCAGCACTCCCGAAGCCTAGCGGCGCGGATACGCGATACAGACGTCGGACGGGTGGTGCTGGTGGGGTGTGCGGGGTCGCTCGAGGCGACATCAGCCCCGCGCGTCCGACGAATGTATCGCCAGAAGCGCGGGACCGTGCAGGCCGGAGGGCGGGGATCAGCCGATGGCCGCGAGCAGCTCGCGCACGCCGGCCTCGAGCGCGGCGAGCCGGGATGCCGCGTCGGCGGCCGAGTCTCCGCGAACATCGAGGTACAGCTTGAGCTTCGGCTCGGTGCCGCTCGGGCGCACGAGGATACGGGCGTCGCCCTCGAGCCAGAGGCGCAGGATGTCGCCGAGCGGCGGACCCGATACCGGAGCGGCGAGATCCTCGAACGACACGACTGCCGCGTCGCCGATGCGGGTCGGCGGTGCCGCGCGGAGCGCTGCGGTGATGCGTCCGATGACCGCGAGATCGTCGACCCGGACCGATACCTGCCCGCTCGCGAAGCTGCCGAACTCGGCGTCGAACTCGGCGAGGAGATCGCCCAGCGTCCGACCCTGTTCGCGCGCCTCGGCGGCGAGGCCGAGGATCGCGATGGCGGCCGAGATGCCGTCCTTGTCCTTCACGGTCTCGGGGTTCACCAGATAGCCGAGTGCCTCTTCGAAGCCGAAGACGAGTCCGGGGGCGCGCGAGATCCACTTGAAGCCGGTGAGGGTGGCGTGGAAGGCGAGGCCGTGGCGCTCGGCGACGACCTGGAGCGCCGGCGAGGATACGAGCGAGCAGGCCAGCGACGCGCCCTCGGCGACGCCGCCCTCCGCGGCTCGACGTGCCGCGCGCCAGCCGAGCAGCAGGCCGATCTGGTTGCCGGTCAGTCGCCGCCAGCCGCCCTCGACGGCGGTATCCGGAATGGCGACGGCGAGGCGATCGGCGTCGGGGTCGTTCGCGAGGATGAACTCCGCGTCGTTCGCGCGGGCGGTCTCGAGTGCCAGATCCATCGCGCCCGGTTCCTCGGGATTCGGGAACGCGACGGTCGGGAATCGGCCGTCCGGCTCGGCCTGCTCGGCGACCGGGACGGGGTGCGGGTAGCCCGCAGCGTCGAGGATGCGCAGCATGGTCTCGGTTCCGACACCGTGCATGGCGGTGTAGACCCAACGCATCCCGTTCGCGCCCGCGGGCGCCGGGGCGACGGTCGCCGTCGCGGCGACGTACGCCTCGACGACGGTGTCGTCGGCGGTCTCGTACTGCTCGGAGCGGGGGAGGACCGAGATGTCGCCGGCGTCCGCCACCCGCTGGATGTGCGCGGCGATCTCGCCGTCGGCGGGCGGGACGATCTGCGAGCCGTCGTCGGCCCCGCCGAGGTACACCTTGTAGCCGTTGTCGTCGGGCGGGTTGTGGCTCGCCGTGACCATCACACCGGCGTCGGCGCCCAGGTGCCGCACCGCGAACGCGAGAACCGGCGTCGGGAGCAGCCGCGGCAGCAGGATGGCGCGCAGCCCCGCCCCCGCGAAGATCTCGGCCGAGTCTCGCGCGAACCGCGCTGAGCCCCGGCGGCCGTCGTAGCCGATGACGACGACGGGGGGAGCATCCGGTCCGGCCTTCTCGAGCAGATACGCCGCGAGCCCCGCGGCTGCCTGCGTGACGAGCACGCGGTTCATGCGGTTGCTGCCGGCGCCGAGGCGGCCGCGGAGTCCCGCGGTGCCGAAGGCCAGGCGCGTGCTGAAGCGGTCGACGAGGTCGGCCGCGGCCGCTTCGTCGCCTGACTCGGCTGCGGCGATGACGGCGGCCAGCTCATCGCGGGTCTCGGAGTCGGGGTCCTGCGCCATCCAGGCGCGCGCAGCTTCCCAGGGAACCGCCGGCGTCGTCGCGTCGACATTCACGCCCGTGACCGGCTCGTCCGCGCCGGTCACAGCGCCTCGATCACGCGGGCGAGGAGCGCCGAGATCACCGGCTCGGCCTCGCGCCCGGCCTCGATCACCTCGGCGTGGCTGAGCGGGGTCTCCTGGATGCCGGCGGCGAGGTTCGTGATGAGCGAGAACCCGAGGATCTCCATGCCGGCCTCGCGGGCGGCGATGGCCTCGAGCGCCGTCGACATGCCCACGATGTCGCCGCCGAGCGTGCGAGCCATGCGCACCTCGGCCGGCGTCTCGTAGTGCGGGCCGCGGAACTGCGTGTACACGCCCTCGTCCAGCGTGGGATCGATCGAGCGCGCGATGTCGCGCAGTCGCGAGGAGTACAGGTCGGTCAGGTCGACGAACGTCGCGCCCTCGAGGGGCGAGTCGGCGGTGAGGTTCAGGTGGTCGCTGATGAGCACCGGCTGGCCGGGCCGCCACGTCGGCTTGATGCCGCCCGCGCCGTTGGTCAGCACCATGATCTTCGCGCCGGTGGCGGCGGCGGTGCGCACGCTGTGCACGACCCGGCGAACGCCGTGCCCCTCGTAGTAGTGGGTGCGGGCGCCGATGACGAGGATGCGCTTGCCCTCGGGGGTCAGGATGCTGCGCAGCGTCCCGACGTGCCCCTCGAGTGCGGGTTTGCTGAAGCCGGTGACGTCGGTGGCGGGGATGGTCGCCGTGGTCTCGCCGATGAGCTCGGCTGCCCGACCCCAGCCGCTGCCGAGGGTGAGCGCGATGTCGTGGCGCTCGACGCCGCTGATACGGGCGATGTCGGCCGCAGCCTCGCGGGCCACATCGAGCGGGTCGACAGCGGGATCGTCGAGCGGGTGCGCGGAGGAGTCAGGCATCCCCCCACTCTAAGACTCGCGACCCTCCAGACGCAGGCGTGCGCGACCGACTCCGCGGCTGAGGAAGAATGGAGACCATGTCGCCTCTCAGCTTCGAGCGCACCCAAAGCGTCGCCGTCCTCGGCGGCGGCCCCGGCGGATACGAGGCGGCCCTGGCCGCCGCCCAGCAGGGTGCGGAGGTGACGCTGGTCGAACGCGCCGGCGTGGGCGGCTCGGCCGTCATCACCGACGTCGTCCCCTCGAAGTCGCTGATCGCCACGGCTGATGCGGCCGTCGCCATCAGCGAGGCATCCGATTTGGGCGTGCAGCTGTTCGCGCGGTCCGACTCCGGCACTCCGCTCAAGCCGGAGGTCGCCATCAATCTCGCGGCCGTCAACCGCCGGCTGCTCTCTCTCGCTCGCCAGCAGTCCGACGACATGCGCGCGCAGCTCGTCGAAGCGGGCGTGCGCATCATCTCCGGCCACGGGCGCCTCGACGGCACGCACGCCCTGATCGCGGCGACAGGCCCCGGTGGCACCGACTTCGACCGCGTGGAAGCCGACACCCTCGTCGTCTCCGTGGGGGCGTCGCCGCGCGAACTGCCCAGTGCGAAGCCCGACGGGGAGCGCATCCTCACCTGGACGCAGCTCTACGACATGAAGTCGCTGCCCGAGCACCTCATCGTCGTGGGATCCGGTGTGACGGGAGCGGAGTTCGCCTCGGCCTACATGAACCTCGGGGCGAAGGTGACGCTGATCTCCAGCCGCGACCAGGTGCTCCCGGGCGAGGACGTCGACGCGGCCGCCGTCATCGAGAAGGTGTTCAAGCGCGGCGGGATGACGGTGCTGTCGAAGTCTCGCGCCGAGAAGGTCGAGCGCACCGAGAACGGCGTCGTGGCGACCCTCTCGGACGGGCGCACGGTCGAGGGGAGCCACTGCCTCATGGCGGTCGGCTCGATCCCCAACACCGCCGGCATCGGTCTCGAAGAGGCGGGCGTCCAGCTGACGGATTCGGGCCACATCCAGGTCAACCGCGTCGCGCGCACATCCGTGCCGAACATCTACGCCGCGGGTGACTGCACCACGTTCGTGCCGCTCGCCTCGGTCGCCGCCATGCAGGGGCGCCAGGCCGTGTTCCACGCGCTCGGCGACACCGTCATCCCGCTCGAGCGTCGCCGCATCACCGCGAACATCTTCACCGCGCCCGAGATCGCGACGGTGGGCCAGCAGCAGAAGGACATCGAGTCGGGCCTGGTCAACGGGTACGTGCACAAGCTCCCGCTCGCCGCGAACCCGCGCGCCAAGATGATGGGCGTCAAGGACGGCTTCGTGAAGATCATCGCGCGCGAGGGCTCGGGAACCGTCATCGGCGGTGTCATCGTGGCGCCCCGCGCCTCGGAGCTCATCTACCCGATCGCGATCGCCGTCGAGCGCCGTCTCACGGTCGACCAGGTCTCGCGGGTCTTCGCGGTGTACCCCTCGCTCACGGGCAGCATCACGGACGCCGCTCGCGCGATGCACCTCGTCCAGCGCGACGAGGACCCGCTCTCCTGAGCCGAGCGCACGAGCGTCGGAGAATCGCGCGAAAGTCGGAGTGATCCTGGCGATCGCTCCGATGTACGCGCCTCTCTCCGACGCTCACGCGCGGTCATGCGGCGCCGTGTCACCTCACATCGGCGTAGTAGCGCGTCTCCGGCTCGGCGCGGACGGCAATCCTGACGGCTGTGGTGCGGGTGGCATCAACGAGCTCGAGAGCGTGCGGCTTCTCGTCGCAGTCGATGCTCGTCTCCACGCCACGCGAGCCGGACGTCGTCGAAGCCTCGACGAACACCGTCGCGGTGTGACCGCCGAAGCACCGCACCTCGACCACACTCGCCGGCGCCGGCTCGGCGAGCGTCAGGATGACCCCTGCGCTCCGGTCGCCGGAGTTCTCCAACGGCATCGTATGGCCGCTCGTCGTGCCGATGCCGACATCCGCGCCGGCTTGTTCGGCCGCGACCGCGGCGAGCCACCCGTCGGCCGCCGCGAGGTCGACCGTGTCGGAAGCGCAGGCGCTCAGCCCGAGAGCGAGCCCCAGCAGGCAGACGATGGGAAGAACACGTGCAGGGCGGCGCATGCCCCCACCCTAGGGGTCAGGAGATGGTGAGCAGGGGGTGACCTGCGCCCACGGTGGTGCCCGGCGTCGCGTCGATGGAGCCGACGACGCCGTCCTTGTGGGCCTGGATGGGCTGCTCCATCTTCATCGCCTCGAGCACCACGACGAGGTCGCCCTTGACGACCTGCTGGCCGGCTTCGACCGCGACCTTGACGATCGTCGCCTGCATCGGTGACTTCACGGCGTCGCCGGATGCCGCGGCGCTGGCGTTGGCCGCGTGCGAGCGCCGCGAGGGCGGCACCTGGGCGGGGCGGCCCACCGCGACCGGCGGGGAGGCGACACGGTCGGGCAGGCTCACTTCGAGGCGCTTGCCGGCGACCTCCACGACGACCGTGTGGCGGCCGCTGGGCTCGGCGGGAGCCTCGAGCTCGCCGTCCCACGCCGGGATGTCGTTGACGAACTCGGTCTCGATCCACCGCGTGAACACGCCGAATGTGCCGTTCTCCGCCGTGAAGGCGGGCTCGCGCACCACGCGGCGGTGGAACGGCAGGACGGTGGGCATACCGGCGACCTCGAACTCGTCGAGCGCGCGGCGAGAGCGCTCGAGTGCCTCCTCACGGGTGCGACCCGTGACGATGATCTTTCCGAGCATCGAGTCGAACGCGCCGGAGACCGAGTCGCCGGCCGTGACACCGGAATCGAGACGGATGCCGGGACCGCCGAACGTCTTGAAGACGTGGATGCGGCCGGGCTGCGGGAGGAAGTTGCGTCCCGGGTCTTCGCCGTTGATGCGGAACTCGATCGAGTGTCCGACCGGCGCAGGATCGTCGTAGTCCAGCGTGCCGCCCTCGGCGATGCGGAACTGCTCGCGGACGAGGTCGATCCCGGTCACCTCTTCGGACACGGGGTGCTCGACCTGGAGGCGCGTGTTGACCTCGAGGAACGAGATCGTGCCGTCGGCGCCGATGAGGAACTCGCAGGTTCCCGCCCCGACATAGCCGACCTCGCGCAGGATGGCCTTCGAGGCGGAGTAGAGGATGTCGTTCTGCTCGTCCGTGAGGAAGGGCGCGGGCGCTTCTTCGACGAGCTTCTGGTGGCGTCGCTGCAGCGAGCAGTCGCGCGTGGAGACGACGACCACGTTGCCGGCTGCGTCGGCGAGGCACTGCGTCTCGACATGGCGCGGCTTGTCGAGGTACTTCTCGACGAAGCACTCGCCGCGGCCGAACGCGGCGATCGCCTCACGAGTGGCCGACTCGAACAGCTCGGCCACCTCGTCGAGCTCGCGCGCGACCTTCAGACCACGCCCGCCGCCGCCGTAGGCGGCTTTGATGGCGATCGGCAGGCCGTACTCGTTCGCGAAGGCGATGACCTCGTCGGCACCGTCGACGGGCCCGGGGGTACCGGGCGCGAGCGGAGCGCCGACCTTCTCGGCGACGTGCCGCGCGGTGACCTTGTCGCCGAGAGCCTCGATGGCCTCGGGGGAGGGGCCGATCCAGGTGAGTCCCGCGCCGATGACGGCGCGGGCGAACTCGGCGTTCTCCGCGAGGAAGCCGTAGCCGGGGTGCACGGCGTCGGCGCCGGAACGTCGCGCGACGGAGAGGATCTTCTCGATGGAGAGGTAGGTCTCGGCGCTCGTGGACCCCTCGAGGGCGTACGCCTCGTCGGCGAGGCGGGCGTGGAGCGCGTCGCGGTCCTGGTCGGCGTAGACGGCGACGGACGCCTTCCCGCTGTCACGGGCGGCGCGCACGATACGGACGGCGATCTCGCCGCGGTTCGCGATCAGGACCTTGGCGATCTCAGGCATGAATGCCAGCCTAGCGAGCACGCGGCCCCGTCTTTTGGATCACTCGCACAAAGTGACCAGCCGAACGTGAGTGGATGCCTACGAAGCGGGCCCGCCGTTCATGATGTCAGCCGCGTGGTCCAGAGGTCGGGCCAGGCCACGCCGAGCTCACGGACGAGGCGGCGCAACGTCGACAAGGACATCCCGACGACCGTGGAGGGATCGCCGTCGACCCGCGTGATGAAGGGGCCGCCGAGGCTGTCGACAGTGAAGGCTCCCGCCACCTGCAGAGGTTCGCCGGTGCCGACGTACGCCGCGATCTCGTCGGCGGTGATGTCGTCGGCGAAGGTCACCGCGGCGTCCGCGACGGCGTACGCCTCCTGCGCAACGGTCCCCGGGCGCACGCGGATCACCGAGTGCCCCGAGTGGAGGATGCCTGTGCCCCCGCGCATCCTCTCCCACCTCGCGGTCGCCACGTCGGGCCGGAGCGGCTTGCCGAGGACCTCGCCGTCGAAGGCGAACATCGAGTCGCCCCCGATGACGATGCCGTCGAAGTCGGGTTCGAGTCGCGCGAGCGTCGCGACCACGTCGGCCGCCTTGCGTCGCGCCAGCAGCAGGACGTGCTCGTCCGGCGGCAGCACGCGACCCTCCTCGGCCTCGAGGGCGGCGATGACGGCCTCCTCGTCGACCTCGGGGGCACGGGTCGCGGGTTCGATGCCCGCCTGACGCAGCAGCATGAGGCGGGCGGGGGAGGTCGAGGCGAGGCACACGCGCATGCCGTTCACGCTACCTGCGGGCGCGCGTGTGCGAGCATCGAGGGATGCAGTCCGGCGACCTCCTCGATCTCGACGTCACCGACGTCGCCCACGGCGGCGTCTTCGTCGCACGACACGAAGGCCGCGTCGTCTTCGTCCCCGACGCGATCCCCGGTGAGAGGGTGCGCGCGCGGCTGACCGACACCGCGAAGTCGTCGTTCTGGCGTGCCGAGGCCTTCGAAGTGCTCGAGGCTTCGCGGCATCGGCGACCGCACGTCTGGTCGCCCGCCGACATCGGCACCGCGCCGGAGAACCGCCCGGGCGGGGCCGACTTCGGGCACATCGACCTCGAACACCAGCGCGAGCTCAAGCAGCGCGTCCTCCGTGACGCTCTGAAGCGCTTCGGCGGTGTCGACAGCGACGTCGTCGTCGCGGCAGCCGGCGCCGACGAGACGCCGGACGGCACGGGATGGCGCACGCGCGTGAGCCTCCACGTCGACGGGGATGGACGCATCGGGCCCTTCGCCGCGCGCTCGCACCGCGTCGTCGAGGTCGACGACCTGCCGCTCGCCACCCCGGCGATCGCCGAATCGGTAGCCCGCGGCCGGTCGGCCGCTCCCGGGCGCCTCGACCTCGTGCAGCCCTCCGACGGGCGCGTGCGAGCCCTGGCCCGCCCGGAGACGCCCCGCGGTCGAGGTCGGGGCGGTCCGCGTCCGGTGGCCGACCCGGCGCTGCGCGAAACCGTGATCGAGAGGGTCGGCGACCGGGAGTTCCGCGTCGACGCCGGAGGGTTCTGGCAGGTCCACCGGCTCGCGCCGGTCGCGCTGCGCGACGCGGTCCACAGCGGCCTGCGATCCGCCGGCCGAACCGTCGATCCCGACGCATGGCACCTCGACCTGTACGGCGGGGTCGGTCTCCTCGCGGCCGCCGTCGCCGAACTGGGAGGCACGGCCACCCGCATCACGAGCGTCGAGTCCGACACCCGCGCCACCGACCACGCCGGGGAGAACCTGGCCGAGTGGGTGGGTGCCCGCGCCGAGACCGGCCGGGTCGACCGCTGGCTGGCGCAGGTCGAGGAGACCGCATCGGCTGCCGAACGCGCCCGGCTGCGCGCCGGGGTGACGGTTCTCGACCCGCCGCGGTCGGGAGCGGGACGAGACGTCGTCGATTCGCTGCTGCGGCTTCGGCCTGCGACCCTCGTCTACGTCGCGTGCGATCCGGTCGCCCTCGCGCGCGATCTCGGCATGCTGCGCGCGGGCGGCTACGCGCCGGTGTCGTTGCAGGGCCTGGACCTGTTCCCCCATTCGCACCACATGGAGGCGGTTGCGGTACTCACCGACGAGGGCCCCCTGTCCTAGGCTGAGCCCATGACACGGGTGGCACTCATCGACGATCACGAGTCGGTCCGGCTCGGGCTCGCCGCCGCCTGCTCCCGAGCGGGAGTCGGGGAGGTCGTCTTCACCGGCAGCACCGTCGCCGAGTATCTGCGATGGCGGAAGGACACGGGGGAGTCACCGGCGGATGTCGTTGTGCTCGACCTCATGCTCGGCGACGGCGCCACCGTGGCGGAGAACGTCGCTCAGCTCGTCTGGGACGGATCGCAGGTCATCATCCACAGCGTCGCCGACCGGCCGGCGGCGGTGCGTGAAGCCCTCTCTGCGGGCGCGTTGGGCGTCATCAGCAAGTCGGCGCGCACCGACGACGTCGTCGCGGCGGTTCGGACGGTGGCGCGGGGCGAACACCTGGACAACGTCGAGTGGGCCAGCGCGGTCGACGGCGACCGGGCGTTCGCCGATGCCCAGCTCTCCGCACGCGAGCGCGACGTGCTCCGCCTGTACGCCGCCGGACTGCCCCTGAAAGCGGTGGCCGAGCGGCTCGGGATCGCCTACTCCACCGCGAAAGAGAACATCACCCGGGTGCGCGTGAAGTACGTCGAGGTCGGCCGTCCCGCACCCACCAAGGTCGACCTCCTCCGCCGTGCGATGGAAGACGGTCTCGTCGGCGAAGCCTCCGATGCCCGCTGAGACCCCGGGCACCGGCACTACCCGCCCGCGTCGTCCCGCGGAGTTCCGCGAGGCCCTGGCCCAGACTCAGCGCTTCACCCAGTCGCGCATCGACCGCATCCTGGGCATCGTCGTCGGCACCGGAAGCGCCGTCATCGGAATCCAGGCGCTCGTGGGAGCGCTCAGCACCCCCGCCGGACATTCCGCCTGGCACACGATCCTGCTGATCGTGGTCCTGGGCACGCTGCTGATGATGTGCGTCGCGTTGATCACCTCGCGGGCCGTCCGCGTGTTCGCCGCGATCTTCGCCGGCGTCTTCCCGATCGCGACCGTCCTCTGGCCGCTGGCGGCCGACCGGTCGACCACCGTCGACGAGCAGCCCTGGTTGTGGTTCCTCATCAACGTGGGGACCGTCGCGGCCGTCTTCTGCATGCCGCTCGCCGGACAGATCGTCTGGGCGTTCCTTCTGCCGTTGCTGTACGGCGCGATGCGGCTCACACTTCTGCCTCTCACGCCCGCCACCGTGCTCGACGTCGCGCTCGACTCGGCGTTCGCGATCATCCTCGCGAGCGTCCTGATCGTCGTCGGCTGGATCCTCCGGTCCCTCGCGGCGAGCATCGACAGCGGACGGGAGGGCGCGGTCCGCTCCTTCGCGCAGGCGGCCGCAGCAGACGCGGTCGAGAAGGAGCGGGTCGCCGTCGCGGCACTCATGCACGACAGCGTGCTGGCAGCACTGATCGCGGCCGAACGCGCCGAGACCGACCGGGAGCGGACTCTCGCGGTCGCCATGGCCCGCGAAGCGCTCACGCGACTGGCGAACGTCGACCAGGAGGTGGGCGAGGGCCCCGACGCCCCCATCCCGGCAGGCGTCGTCGGTGCCGAGCTCGAAGCGACGGTCCACCGACTGTCTCCGGACGCCGGGGTCTCTCAGCGGATCGAACCCGATGCCCGGTCTGTGCCGGGCCGTGTCGCCCGAGCGCTGCACCTCGCGGCGGCGCAGGCGGTGACGAACTCGGTCGAGCATGCCGGCGCTGCGAATCTGCGCGTGTCGTTCCACGCCGACAGGGCTGGGCTTGCGATCACCGTCGCCGACGACGGACCCGGTTTCGAGGCGACGCGCGTCGCCGAGGATCGCCTCGGGATCCGTGCCTCGATCATCGCGCGGGTGGCCGCTGTGGCCGGGGCCGCCACGGTCGACTCCGACGCATCAGGGACGACCGTGTCCATCAGCTGGCAGGAGAGCTCATGAACCGCTCGGTCCGCTGGGTGCTGTCGGCACTCGGGGTCGCCTTCACGGCGTACTTGGCGGTCGGCGGCATGTTCTGGACGCGCCCCGTCGATGTCCCCGTCGTGCTGATCCTGAATCTCGTCGTCTACCTCGCCGTCACGGGCCTGTGCATCTTCTGGCCCACGCGGCCGATGGATGCGGCGGCGAAGCCTGCCGCGGAGGTTCCGGCGATGAGCGCCGTGACGGCGGGCATGAGCCGTCCGGCGCCGCTGCCCCTGTGGATCGCGCTCCTCGCCCTCGCGGTCACCGTCGTGATCCCGTCAGCCACCTGGTGGGCCGCGGGCGAAGAGGGGCGGCTGCAGCCGTTCGCTACCTGGAGCCTCGGCGGGCTCGGTGCCTTGATGGCTGTCCTCGTCGTTCGCCGGCGCTCGATCGTGGCCTGGTCGGGCATCGTCGTCCTGTTCCTGCAGTCGGTCGTGTGGATCGGCCCGGAGCCGACGCTCTCGCTGGGAGCCGTCGGTTCGGCGATCTGGGTGGGCGGAGCGCAGATCATCGTCCTGCTGATCGACCGCGCGGCCGTCGAGACCGCGCAGCTCACGGCGCTTCAACGCGAGGCGTCCGAATGGCTCGCCACACAGGAGGGTCGCCGTCGCGAGCGCCGGGTCCGCGTGCAGCGCGCGCTCGCCGTTGCGGGGCCGGTGCTCTCGCGCACCATCAACGCGGGCGGCGACCTCGACGACGACGAGCGTCTGCAGGCGCGGCTCGCGGAAGGGCGTCTGCGCGATGAGCTGCGCGGTCCGCGGCTGCTCGACGACGCGGTGCGCCGCGTGCTCGAAGACGTCCGGCGAGCCGGATCCCACGTCACTTTCCTCGACGAGGGCGGCCTCGACGGCCTCGATGAGCGCGAACTCGCCGCCATCCGCGCCGAGCTCGCCGACGTGCTCGATGGGGCACGGTCGGAGCGGCTCTACATCCGCACCTCGACGCATCCCGACACGGCGGTCACGGTCGTCGGTCGCTCGCGTCATGACGACGATGCCGATGAGACGGTCGATCTCTGGCGCGAGATCGCGCGGCCCCGCCCGCGTCTCTGACCGAACGGAAGGTGCTGGGGGCGAGGGGCGGCGAAGCCGCCCGCCCCTCGCCATGCGAGTGGTTACCCGAAAACCGACTCGCAGCAGTCACCGGCTAGAAGCTCGGGTGACCGAACGCAGTAGCGTTCCAGCACATTCAGTCTGCGGCAGCGTGCCAGATCCGTCTGTAGGTATTTCGGGGGACAAAATCAGTGTCGCCCGTCAACCGGTGAAACGCCCCCAGCCGAAGCCGCGCCGCAGCGGCGTCCGCAGCGCGCGTGCCGAGCGCCGCCAGGCGGACTCGGGGGCCGGCTCGGGGGCGATCGCCTCCGCGGCTTCCTGGGCGTACGACTCGCTCACGACGGCGATGACGGCGGCCAGCTCCTCCGGGGTCGGATCGCCGCGCCGCACCTCGATGCGCAGGGGTCGCTCGTCGTGGCCCGCCTCGTCCCGGGAATCCTCTCGTCCGCTCACAGCGGGATGTTCCCGTGCTTCTTCGCGGGCAGCTCGGCCCGCTTCCCCCGGAGCGCGCGCAGCGACTTCGCGATGTAGACGCGCGTCTGCGCCGGCTCGATGATGCCATCGAGCTCGCCCCGCTCGGCGGCCAGGAAGGGGGAGGCCACGTTGTAGGTGTACTCGGAGGCCAGGCGCGACCGCACCGCGGCGACATCCTCGCCTGCCTCTTCGGCGCGCTTGATCTCACCGCGGTAGAGGATGTTGACCGCGCCCTGGCCGCCCATCACAGCGATCTCCGCCGTCGGCCAGGCGACGTTCACGTCGGCGCCCAGCTGCTTGGAGCCCATCACGATGTAGGCGCCGCCGTAGGCCTTCCGGAGGATGACCGTCACGAGCGGAACCGTCGCCTCGGCGTAGGCATAGAGCAGCTTGGCCCCGCGGCGGATGACGCCGGTCCATTCCTGATCCGTGCCGGGAAGATAGCCCGGAACGTCGACGAGGGTGACGATCGGCACCGAGAAGGCGTCGCAGAAACGAACGAACCGGCTCGCCTTCTCGCCGGCATCGATGTTCAGAGTGCCCGCCATCTGCGAGGGCTGGTTGGCGATGATGCCGACCGTCCGTCCCTCGACCCGGCCGAAGCCGACGACGATGTTCGGTGCGAACAGCGGCTGCACCTCGAGGAAGTCGCCCTCGTCGACGATCCCCGAGATGACCTGGTGGATGTCGTAGGGCTGGTTGGGTGAATCGGGGATGACGACGTTCAGGGCACGGTCGTCGTCGGTGGTCTCCCACTCGAAGCCGGTCTCGTACACCGGGGCGTCCGACATGTTGTTGTCGGGCAGGAAGCTCAGGAGCGACCGGGCGTAGTCGATCGCGTCGTCCTCGTCCTGGGCCAGGTAGTGCGCGACACCCGAACGCGTGTTGTGGGTGTGGGCGCCGCCGAGCTCCTCCATGCCGACGTCCTCGCCGGTGACGGTCTTGATGACATCGGGGCCGGTGACGAACATCTGGCTCGTCTTGTCGACCATGATGACGAAGTCCGTGAGGGCGGGGGAGTAGACCGCGCCGCCCGCGGCGGGCCCCATGATCAGCGAGATCTGGGGGATCACTCCCGACGCCGCGGTGTTCAGGCGGAAGATCTCACCGTACTTGCCGAGCGCCACGACGCCCTCCTGGATTCGGGCGCCACCCGAGTCGAGGATGCCGATGATCGGCATCCCGCCGCGCAGCGCGAGCTCCATGACCTTGATGATCTTCTCGCCAGCGGACTCGCCGAGCGAGCCGCCGAACGTCGTGAAGTCCTGCGAGTAGACCGCGACGGTGCGGCCGTGGATCGTGCCGACGCCCGAGACGACGGAGTCGCCGTAGGGGCGGGACCGGTCCATGCCGAACGCGGTGGTGCGATGGCGCACGTACTCGTCGAGCTCCACGAACGACCCCGGGTCCACGAGCATCTCGATGCGCTCGCGGGCGGTGAGCTTGCCCTTCTTGTGCTGCTTCTCGCGTGCCGCGGTCTCGGCGTCGACGACGGCCGTCTGGTAGCGGGCGCGGAGGTCGGCGATCTTGCCGGCGGTCGTGGACAGGTCGGGCTGGTCGGTCACGCGTTCCACCCTATCCAGCGCGGCCCCGCAGCCGTTGGAGCACACCCACAACGACGACGGCGATCGCCTGTGGAAACCCTCGGGCGCAACCCCTCGCCGAGCCGCGATCCGGCATCGTAGGGTGACGCCATGACGATCCCCGAGAACGGCTATCCCCGCGCGGCCGCGGTCTCGCCCCGCGTGCACGTCGTCGAGCACACCGATTCGACCAACGCCCACCTGCGTCGCGACGTCGAGGCCGACCCCGATGCCCACCCGCACCTCTCGGTGCTCCTGACGACCGACCAGCGCGCCGGTCGCGGCCGGCTCGATCGCAGCTGGACGGCTCCCGCGGGCACCGCGCTCGCGATCTCGGTGCTCCTGCGCGTGGGCGCTGTGCCGGTGCACTCGCGCGGCTGGATCCCCCTGGTCGCCGGTCTCGCGATGAGCGACGCCGTCTCCGCGCAGCTGCACGACCGGCAGGTCGGTGTGAAATGGCCCAACGACGTCCTCGTCGACGGGCGGAAGATCAGCGGCATCCTCGCCGAGGTCCTGCCGGGCGAGGCCGGCGACGTGATCCTGGGTGCCGGGGTCAACACCACGATGGCCGAGGTCGACCTGCCGGTCGCCACGGCGACCTCCTTCGCCGTGCTGGGGGTGGAGGTCGACGAGGACCGACTGCTCGCGGACTACCTCAGGGGCCTGCGTGACCACATCGCCCACCTCGCGGTGAGCGGCGCCGACGACGCCCTCCGGGAGCGGGTCGCCGCGGCGTGCGTCACGATCGGCGAGGACATCGTCGTCTCGCTGCCCGGCGGCGAGACGCTGACGGGGACGGCGGAGCGCCTCGATGAGGACGGGCGCCTGGTCGTGCGGACGGGGGCTGTCGAGAGCGTCGTCGGAGCCGGCGACGTCGTGCATGTCCGCGGAGTCGGCTGAGGCCTCGCGGCATCCGGGCGTGCCGCCGAGGCGTTGTCGCACCCGCGGGCCATGATGGTGCTGTGACACAGCCAGCAGCCTCGTTCGGTCGCCCCGTCGCGCCAGCGCTGGGTGCCGCGGCCCCCGAGCTTCGTGTCGCGCGCTTGCGCCCGCACGCCGGGCCGCTCCTCTGGCCGGCGCTGCTGCTCATCGTCATCGCGGGTGTCACGGGATACTTCACCGGGAACGTGCCCGACCCCTTCACCGACGTGATGCTCTGGTCGGCCGCGGGGCTGGTGGTCGTGCTCCTCGTCGTGCTGCCGTACCTGCGCTGGCTCGCGCATTCGTACACGATCACGACCCGTCGGGTCATCGAGACCTCGGGACTCATCGTCCGTCGCCGGTCGGAGCTCAGCCATATCCGTGGTTACGGCATCGACGAGTCGCGCGGCCCGATCCAGCGCCTGAACGGGACGGGAACGCTGACGCTCTCGAACGGCGTCGACCCCGCCATGCGGCTGCGGAGCATCCCGACCGTCGCCCTCGTCCACGAGGTGCTGGCAGACCAGGTCGAGGTGAGCCAGATTCTGGCGCATCGCGACTCGCACAGCATGCCGATCATCGGCTCCGACGCCTGAGCATGATCGCGCCCGCTCGCGCGTGCGACCCCGTCTCCGTGTGCGGGATGATGGATGCGAACCCGGAGGAGGCGCCATGTCGTTGCGAGTAGGAATCGTCGGCGGAGGGCAGCTGGCCCGCATGATGATCGCGCCGGCCCTCGAGCTGGGACTCGATGTGCGCGTCCTGGCCGAGGAGCCGGGCATGTCTGCAGCCATCGCGGCGACCGCGACGGGCGACTACCGCGACCTCGAAACGGTTCGGGCCTTCGCTCGCGATGTCGATGTCATCACCTTCGATCACGAGCACGTTCCGCAGGAGGTGCTCCGGGCGCTCGTCGATGACGGCGTCGCCGTGCACCCCGGTCCCGACGCTCTCTTCTATGCACAGGACAAGCTGCGCATGCGCGCGAGGCTCGCCGAGCTCGGGATGCCGCAGCCCGAGTGGGCCGCGATCTCCGATGCCGCCGGCCTGCAAGCCTTCCTCGACGACAACGGCGGGCGCGCGGTCGTGAAGACGCCGCGCGGTGGATACGACGGCAAAGGCGTTCGTGTCGTCCGTTCCGCCGCCGACGCCGCTGACTGGCTTGACGCCCTCCAGCCGGGGGGACAGCTGCTCGTCGAGGAGCTCGTCGAGTTCACGCGCGAACTCGCGCAGCAGGTGGCGCGGCGGCCCTCCGGGGCGTGGCGTTCGTACCCCGTGGTCGAGACCGTGCAGCGCGACGGGGTGTGCGCGGAGGTCATCGCCCCGGCTCCGCGGGCGGGTCAGCGCCTGATCGAGGTCGCCGAGAACATCGGGGTCGCGATCGCGGAAGGGCTGGGTGTCACCGGCATGCTCGCGGTGGAACTCTTCGAGACGGCCGATGACCGGCTCCTCGTGAACGAGCTCGCGATGCGCCCGCACAACAGCGGCCACTGGAGTCAGGACGGCGCCGTGACCGGACAGTTCGAGCAGCATCTCCGCGCAGTGCTCGATCTGCCCCTCGGCGACACGGCTCCGCGAGCGCCGTGGTCGGTCATGATCAACATCCTGGGCGGTCCCGTCTCCGACTCGCTCGCCGCGCGCATCCCCGCCGCTCTCGAAGCCCACCCCGGTGCGAAGGTCCACACCTACGGCAAGGCCCCGCGTCCCGGGCGCAAGGTCGGACACGTCAACCTGTCGGGCGACGACCTCGACGCCGTCGTCGGCGACGCCCGCGTGGTGGCGGCGAACTTCGACGACTGAGCCCTCGGGGGTACCGCGCCGCTCCGGGGATTCCACAGGTGGCCCGCCTAACCTGGGTCGGTGACATCCTCGCCGCTGCATTCGTCGGACGCTCCGCTCGTCGGAGTCGTCATGGGTTCGGACTCCGATTGGCGCGTCATGAGCGACGCATCCCAGGCGCTCACCGACCTCGGTGTCGCGCACGAGGTCGAAGTCGTCTCGGCCCACCGCACCCCCGACAAGCTGCTCCGCTACGGTCGTGAGGCACGCGCGCGAGGGCTGCGCGTCATCGTCGCCGGCGCGGGGGGAGCGGCGCACCTCCCGGGCATGCTCGCGTCGCTGACGCCGCTGCCGGTCGTCGGCGTGCCGGTGCAGCTCGCGACCCTCGACGGACTCGACTCGCTGCTGAGCATCGTCCAGATGCCCGGCGGCATCCCCGTGGCCACCGTGTCGATCAACGGCGCGAAGAACGCCGGCCTCCTCGCTGCGCGCATCATCGGCGCGGGCGACGCTGAGCTCGCCGATCGGCTGGAGGAGTACGCCCGCAGCCTCGAGCAGCAGGTCGAGGAGAAGAACCTCCGACTCAAGGAATCCCTGTGACCGTCACCGCTCCGCCGCGCAACTCCGCACGGCCGCGACGCGGAAGCCTCATCGAGGAGCGGCCGCTGCGGCATCCCGACACTACCTCGCCCGAGGTCATGGGTCGTCGCGGGTGGTGGCTCGTCGTGCTCAACTTCCTCCTGCCCGGCTCTGCCCAGGTGCTCGCCGGGAATCGCCGACTGGGGCGTTTCGGTCTCGCCGCAACGATCACGATGTGGGTCATCGCACTCCTGACCGTGCTGACCGGTCTGCTGTGGCGCCCGCTGCTGCTCTCGCTCGCCACCAACTGGTTCGTCCTGCTGATCGTCCAGGTTGTGATCGCGTTCTACGCGGTGCTGTGGGTCGTGCTGACGGTCGACACGTTGCGTTTGGTGAAGCTCGTGCGCGCGGGCACGGTGGCCCGCATCGGCGTCCCGCTCCTGGCCATTCTGCTCGCCGTCGCGTCGACGTCGGCCGCCGCGTGGACGTTCGACCGCGTGAACTCCGTTCGCGAGACGCTCAGCACGGTGTTCGGTGCGAGTGGGCCGAGCGTTCCGCCGTCGGACGGCTACTACAACGTCCTCCTGCTCGGTGCCGACAGTGGTGAAGGCCGCGACTCCATGCGCTTCGACTCGATCTCCGTCGTGTCCGTGAACGCGGAGACCGGGGCGACCACGATCACCGGTGTCCCGCGCGACATGGGGCACTTCCCGTTCGCTCCGGGGCCGATGAAGGATCTGTATCCCGACGTCCACGAGGGACGCGTCGACCCGAACTGCGGGTGGAGCAGCGGCATCAACCAGCTGCAGACCGAGGTGGAGATCTGCCGCGACGGCAACGCGATGTACCCGGACGCTCGAGGCGACGGGTCGTCACCGGGGGTCGAGGCGACCAAGGACGCCGTCGAGGGGATCCTCGGAATCACGATCCCGTACTACGTCTTCATCGACATGAAGGGCTTCGCCGACCTCGTCGACGCCCTCGGCGGTGTCGACATCAACGTCGTGGAGCGCCTGCCCAAGGGCGGCGGGCCCCAGTACGAGGGGCAGCCGGCCGAGGACTGGGCCGAGGGATGGATCGAGGCGGGTCAGCAGCACATGGACGGTGACACCGCCCAGTGGTATGCCCGGTCGCGCTACACGACGAGCGACTTCGACCGGATGCGTCGCCAGCGCGAGCTGCAGCAGGCGATCCTCGCGCAGATGACACCGCAGAACGTGCTCGACCGCTTCACCGAGATCGCGGATGCCGGGCAGGTGCTCGTCCAGACCGACATCCCCGCCGATCTGCTGCCGTTCCTCGCCGATATCGCGATGAAGGCCAAGGAACAGCCGGTCACCACGATCGAGCTCACGCCCGAGAACGGAATCGAGGAAGCGGATCCCGATTGGGCCCTCGTCCGGCAGATGGTGCAGGACGCGCTCCACCCGCAGACCCCGACCCCCGCGCCGGAGGGCTGAGCGATGACCACGGTTCTGCGGGTCGTGCTCGACCAGCTGGTCGATGTCGTCGACGCCGATTCCGCCGAGGCGTCCCTCGAAGTGGCGCGCGCGCTGGTCGCGACGGCGCCGGCGCGATGCGAGGTCGCTGCGGTCGTCCCCTCGGACGCCGCGGAGGCGGCTGCTGGGGTCGGCGGCCTGGCCCAGACCGTCCGAGCCCCGTTCCCGCGGACCGGTCTGCTGGCCTCCTGGCCGATGGGAATCCCGGGAGGCGTCGCGGGAGGGCTGCTGCATGCGCCGACCCTGCTCGCGCCGCTCGTCAAGCACGATCGGGCTCATGACAACGAGCAGACCGTCGTCACGCTGTGGGACCTCGCGGTCTGGGACACGCCCGCACTGTTCCCCCGCGCGACGGTGCTCGCGCACCGCGCGCTGCTCAAGCGCGCCGAGAAGCACGCGGACGCCGTCATCGTCCCGGCGCATGCCACCGCGCATCGCCTCGCGGAGATCGCCCCCAAGCTCAGCGGCCGGATCCGCGTCATCCCCGGGGCCGCGCCCGCCGCCTTCCGTGTTCCCACCGACGCCATCGGGCGGCGGCGCGAGCTCGGCGTGCCCGACCGGGCGGCGGTCGTCGCGGGCGGCACAGAAGAACAGCTGCGGGCCGTGCTGGCCTCCATCGCCGGAGAGCAGACCTCCAGCATCGTCGTGTTCGACGAGCCGGCCGACCTCGCGAGCGCCATCGCCGAGTCCGGGATCGACCGCGGCCGGGTCATCGTGCCCGGCCGGCTGGATGCTGCCGATCGCGCTGCCGTGCTCGACGCGGCCGTCCTGCTGATCGCGCTCTCGGACGGATCGGGCTTTCCCTGGCGGGCCGTAGAGGCGATGGTGCTCGGGGTGCCGGTCGTGGCCTGCGACTCGCCCGTGCACCGCGAGGTGCTGCTCGACGGTGCGCGCATCGCGCCGTTCGACGAACTGCGGGATGCGGCGGGGGAGGTGCTCTCGTCGCCGGACGAACTGCACCGGTGGGCTGTGCGCGCCGGCGATCGTGGCCGCGCGTTCTCGTGGCGCGATCACGCCGAGCGGGTGTGGGCGCTCCACGCCGAGTTGTGACGCGGGCGCCGGTCCCCGTCGTGCGCGGTGTGTCGCCGGAGCTCCGCCCTCCGATGGGTGGGACAGGGAGTCCCGGCTAAGATGACTTGGTTGAGCGGAGAGAACGGTACGCGCGTATGAGCCTGCATGATCGCCCAGACCCGACGGTCGACATCGTCATGCGCACGAAGGACCGCCCCCTCTTCCTCGCCCGCGCGATAGACGACGTCCTCGCTCAGACGCACACCGGATGGATGCTCGTCATCGTCAACGACGGCGGTGCCCCCGGTCCCGTCGACGCGATCGTCGCCGACCGTGCACATGCGCTGGCTGGTCGCGTCAGCGTCCTGCACCGTGAGGTGTCCGGGGGGATGGAGAGCGCGGCGAACGCGGCTATCCGCTCCTCCGGCAACACATGGATCGCCGTCCACGACGACGACGACACGTGGGATCCGCGCTTCCTGGAAAGCACGTCCAGCTGGTTGAGCGACAACAACGATGCCTCGGCCGTCGCGGTGCGCACCGAGATCGTCTGGGAACGGGTCGAGGGCGAACGCATCGTCGAGACTTCACGCGAGATCTTCCTGCCCGACTTGCAGCAGGTGACCCTCGCGCAGCTCATCCGCTTCAACTGCTGCGTGCCGATCTCGCTGCTCTACCGCCGCTCGGCGCTCGAAGGGGTCGGTCTCTTCGACGAGAGCCTCGAAGTCGTCGGCGACTGGGAGTGCAACGTCCGCCTCGCTGTCGCGGGGCCGATCGGGTTCCTCCGCGACGAGCCGCTCGCGCAGTGGCGCCAGCGTCCTGGTCTTGCGGGAGTGCTCGGCAACTCCGTCATCACCAAGCGGGACGAGCACTACCGGGCCGACCGCCTGGTGCGCGACCGCGAGCTGCGCCAGGTCGTCGAGCGCGACGGCGTGGGGATGCCGCTTTACCTGACCCGATTCCTCGACGACCGGTTCGACGAACTGCACCGGCGACTCGACGATGTTCGAGATCGGCTCGCGCGCCAGCAGGCGGTCGAGGACCGACGCCCGGTGAACCGCCTCAGACGACTTGCTCGGCGCACGCTGCGCCGCGGAGGGAGATCATGACCGCCGACGTTTCCGTCGTGGTGCCGACCCACGCTGAGGGTCGCATCCTCGTGTCGACACTGCGATCCGTCGCCGAGGCCGCGTCCCACGCGGCGAGTGCGGGCCTGCAGGTCGAGCTCGTCCTCGTGATGGATCGTATCGACGCCGAGACCCGTCGGGTCATCGAGGTGCACGCGACCCCGGCATCCGTGGCGCCGGCGGAGCTGCGGCTGCTGGAGGTCGACAACGGCGACCTCGGGATGTCACGCAACGACGGCGTCGCCGCGGCGACCGCGCCGGTCATCGCGATCCTCGATGGCGACAACCTCGTCTCGGCGACGTGGCTCGCGCGCGGGGTGCAGACGATCCGCGAGCGCGGCGAGCGCGCCATCGCGCATCCGGAGAGCATCGTCTCGTTCGGTGCGCGCCGCACGCGCTGGGACCTCCAAGGCAGCGGCGACGCGGACTACCGGCCAGGCCTTATCGCGGCGGTGAACCCGTGGGACGCGTGCGTGATCGCCCACCGCTCCACGTTCGCCGAGGTTCCCTACCTGTATCTCCCTCCGTCCCGCGGACACGGCCCGGAGGACTGGGCGTGGAATCTCGCGACCCTCGACGCCGGCTACGAGCACGTCGTGGTCCCCGAGACGGTCATGTTCTACCGTGTGCGCCCCGGATCGCTTCTCGACGCCCACGGCGACAACCTCCTGCCGCCCTCGCCGTACCTCGCCTCCCTCGAGCGTGCGGCGTCTGTCGTCGCGACAGAGCCGGCCGCTGACGACGCGGTCGCGCGCACCCCGCGCGACGTCTTCCGCGAGGTCGTCCCGCGCCCGATCCGCCTCGCCGCACGCACCGTCGTGCGCGGGGGGCTTCGCGCGGCGCGCATCGGCGAGAGTGTCGTGCGCGGGCGGGGGCTGCCGTCGGCGCCGGCGGAGCATGACGACGACCTGCTGAGCCCGTGGCTCGACGACGCCTGGCGTGCGGCGAACCGGATCGAGCCCGAGGTGCCGTTCCCGCGCGCGGACGCTGTCGCGTCCTACGAGACCTGGGGGCACCCGTGGGGGCCGTGGGAGAGTGAGCGGGCCGTCGCCTACTGGCGGCTGGTGGACGCGTTCGGCGGTGCGCCCGACTACCTTTTCGTCGCCCCGTGGGTGCGCACGGGAGGTGGTGATCGGGTGCTGCTGCAGTACATCGCTGCCGTACGCCGACTCCGTCCCGACGCGCGGATCGTGCTGCTGACCACCGAGCCCGACGAGTCCACGCGGCTGTCGGAGGTGCCCGCGGGCGTGCGCGTCGTGCAGCTGCGCGATTACCTCTCGCGCGCGGTCGACCGCGAATGGATGGTCGGCCGGTTGCTGCCGCAGCTGCTCACCCAGCTGCCGCCACAGACCGTGCACCTCTTCAACTCGACCGTCGGCTACGACGTGGTCGAGCGCTTCGGGCGGATACTGTCGCTGCGCACGGCGTTCTTCGTCTCGACGTTCGTGCTCGACCGCACGCCCGACGGCGAACGCACCTCGGTGCTGTTCTACCGGCATCCGCGCTTCCTCGACCCCATCCAGGCCGTGCTGGTCGACAGCGAGGCCTTCGCCGCCACGATGGTGCGCGAGCAGGGCTACGCGGTCGAGAAATTCCGGGTGCAGCGCCAGATCGTCGCCGACGTCGCGGTGCCGACCCGTAACCGGCCCGACCGATTCACTGCCGCCGACCCGCTCCGCGTGCTGTGGGCGGGTCGGTTCGACCTGCAGAAGCGGCTCGACGTGCTGGCGGACGTCGCCGAAGAGGTGCAGCGGCGGGGGCTGCCCGTGCAGATCGACTTCTACGGAGAGGCGGTGATGGGCGATCCGGGGCTCGAGGATCACCTGAGCCGGCTGCGGGCGGCGGGAGCGGTACGTCATCCTGCCTACCACGACATCGCTGAGGTGCCGCTCGAGCAGTACGACCTCTTCCTCATGACGAGCGAGTGGGAGGGTGTGCCCAACACCCTGCTCGAGGCGATGATGGCCGAACTGCCCGTGCTCGCCCCGCTCGTGGGCGGCGTCGGCGAAGTGCTCTCGGAGCAGACCGGCTACCCGGTGGCGCGGTTCGACGATGCCGGCGGGTACGCCGACGCGCTGGCCCGTGTCATCGACGGTGCGCCGGCGGCGCGTTCACGCGCACGAGCGGCGCGCCAGCTGGTGAGCGAGACGTTCTCGCAGGCGGCGTTCGACGCGGGCATTGGTGCCCTGCCGTCGTACCTCGACGGGCTGAGCGAGTCCGCCGAGACCGGCGTCACGGCGGCGGACCCCAGCATTTGCTTCGTCGCGGACGACGAGACGGTCGAGTTTCTGCAGTCGGACGCGCGCCGCGTGCTGCTGTTCGCGGGTTCGGCCGGATACGCGAACCTCGGCGACATCCTCCAGCACAAGAACGTCCTGCACCAGTGGAAGCAGGACGCCCCGGACGTCGTGCCGGTGAGTGTGTTCCACGTCGGATCGGCCGAGAGCCCGGACCACCTCGAGCAGCTGCGCAGCTGGTACGCGACGCGCCACATCGTGTTCTTCCACCGTCCCGACGAGGAGGTGCCCGAGTGGCTGCGGCCGACGATGGCCGCCGAGGAGCGTCGCGCGCCCGTCCACGTCGTGGGCGGCGGGTATCTCAACGCAGAATGGGGACCGGGCTACCTCGCCGTGCTCGACGCGATGGATACGCACTTCGGTGCCGAGACGTATGTCTTCTCGGGGATGCAGATCGACGAGTTCATCGTGCCCCTCATCGTCGACTTTGCCGCGCGCCATCACCTCAGCGCTTTCGGCACGCGCGACGACGAGTCGTTCGAGCGTGCTCGCGCGGCGCTCGGCGCCGTCGCAGCCCGCACGTTCGACGACTTGTGGGAGATCGTCTCGCGCTGGGTCCTCCAGCCGCAGCAGGGCGAGCATGGGCCCTTTCATCTGGGACTCCACATCAACGCCTCGGGGTACGTCGGCACGGACGTTGTGGAGCAGATCGCGGGTATGCTCCGCGATGTCCTCGAGGCGCACCCCGACGCTCGCGTGACACTGCTCAACGCGTACGACGACCGCCGCGCGGAGGTCATGGACACGCTCGCCGCGCTGCGGCTGTTCGGAGACAGTTTCCCGTTCACTCAGTTCGACGTGGTAGATCTCGCGCGGATCTCACTCGAGACCGGGCCTCGCGACGACACGCCCACCGAGATCGCGCAGCTGCACCTCGATGCAGCTATCACCTGCTCGTATCACACGACGATGATCATGCACTCCCTCGGGATACCGGCGTTCCTGCTGCGCCGCACCGCGTACTACGCGCAGAAGGCGCGCATCTTCGAGCTGCCTGACGATTTCGCTACCTTCCTCGCCGAGCCCGCCCGCTTCCTCAAGGACTTCTCCGCCGAGGAGCGCGAGCGTCGGCAGTGGACGTCTCGTCTGGCCGCGTGGATCCGCGGCGAGTCGGTCGTCCTCGGTGAGCGATCGTGAGCGCAGCCGGCGTCGCGTCGAAGAACTTCCGACCTGAGATTCAGGCCCTTCGCGCCCTCGCGGTCGCGATCGTCGTCCTCAACCACCTGTGGCCCGGGCGCCTGCCCGGAGGCTTCATCGGCGTCGACGTCTTCTTCGTCATCTCCGGCTACCTGATCACCGCGCATCTGATGCGCGAGGCGGGTCGCAGCGGGAAAGTACGGCTCGGTGCGTTCTGGGCGCGACGTGCGCGGCGGCTGCTGCCGGCGAGCATGCTCGTGCTCGTCGTCTGCGCCGTGGCCGTCGTCACCATCGTGCCGATGGCGCAGTGGGAGCTCGCTCTCGGACAGATCGCCGCAGCGGCGATCTACGGCGTCAACTGGCTGCTCATGGCCCAGGCCACCGACTACTTCACCTCCGCCAACTCGCCGTCGCCCGTGACGCACTTCTGGTCGCTCTCGGTGGAGGAGCAGTTCTACCTCGTGTGGCCGCTGCTGATCGTCACCGCCTTTCTGCTGGCGCGCGGCTCGCGTCGCCGCGGGGCGATGCTGACCTCCGTCATCCTCGGAGGGGTGTTCGTCGCGTCGCTCGTCTACAGCATCGCCATCTCGGGCTCGCAGCCGAGCGTCGCCTACTTCTCCACCCTGACTCGTGCCTGGGAGTTCGCGGCCGGCGGCCTGCTCGCCCTCGCCCTCGCAAAGGCCCAGCTCCCGGCGCGGGCGAGCGTCTGGGCGAGCTGGCTCGGATGGTCCGGTCTCGCGCTGTCGACCGTGATCATCTTGCCCGAGACGGTGTTCCCCGGATGGATCGCGCTCGTCCCCGTCGTCTCGACTCTGCTGGTCATCGCCGCGCGCAGCGGCACCGGGGGACCGAACCTCAACGACGCGTCGGGCTTCGCGCCCGTGCAGTTCATCGGCGATATCTCGTACTCGCTCTACCTGTGGCACTGGCCGCTCATCATCCTCACGCCTTTCGTGCTCGGCCGTGAGCTGGGCGACCTGTCGCGCATCGCGGTACTCGTGCTGAGCGTCGTCCTGGCGTGGGCGAGCAAGCGCTGGATCGAGGATCCTGTGCGCTCCTCGTACGTGCTGACTTCGCGCAGATCGTGGGTCACCCTGACGGCGACCGTCACCGCGATGGCCGTCGTCGCCGCGGTCGCGCTTGTGCCGGCCTCGCGCGTCGGGGTCATCCGTCAGGATGTCAGCGACCAGATGTCGGCGCTCGCCTTCGAAGCCGACCCGTGCTTCGGCGCCCTCGCCGCAGAGAACGACTGCGCCGACTCGCACGAGCTGCGCTATCCGGATGCGGTCGTCATGGACTTCTCCGCGAACGGCGGCACGGTCCCCGGCTACGCGCCCGAGTGCGTCACTCCCGAGGCGGCCCCGCTCGTCACGGCCTGCACGTACGGCCCACCCGCTGACGGGGCGACGCGCACCGTCGCGCTCATGGGCGACTCGCACGCGGCGCATTACACCTCGGCTCTCGCCAAGCTCGCGGTCACCGAGGGATGGCGCGTGGTGTCGGTCGCGCAGTCCGGCTGCATGCCCGTTGGGTTCGACGACCGGCTGGTGGCCCTGTGGGCCCCCGAGAAGGCGAGCGACTGCCGCGCCTGGGCGGAGCAGGCGATTGGCTACCTCGCGCAGCGCTCCGACATCGACACCGTCGTGTACTCGAGCATCTCGCGGGAGTACGGCTACGTCGACGGCACGCCGACGGACCAGCAGGACATCAGCGAGAGCTACATGCGCTCGTGGCAGCCCTGGGTCGACGCGGGGAAGCGCGTGCTGGTGCTCGCCGATACGGCGTTCCTCAATCGCGGCGGCATCCTGGAGTGCCTCGCAAAACAGGAGGGCGTCGCCGACCCGTGCGCGAGCCCCCGCGACACCGTCCTCGCCAAGCCCGATCCCATGATCGTCGCGGCCGAGCGGATGGCGCCCGGCGCCGTCGGCGTCTTCGACCCGAACGACTTCATCTGTGATTCGGACCTCTGTCACGCTGTCGTGGGCGGCATTCCCGTCTTCGTCGACCACAATCACTTGCTGCAAGCTTTCGCGATGACGCTCGCGGGCCCGATCTCGGCTGCGATGCGCGCGCTCGAAGGAGAATCATGAGCTCAGAAGGCGCGCCGTCATCGCGACGCACCTCTCTCGCCGCGCGCGCACGACGCGCGGGCGTGCCGTTCCGCGGACCCATCGTCGAGACGGGGCGCTGGACGCGTCGGATTGTGTTCGTAGCGTTCGTCGCCGCGGTGGCCTTCCTCGGCGTCCAGGCGGTCACGAGCGTCTTCCAGGCCCTCGACCACGCCACTCGGTTCTCCGGCTACGCCCTCGACGGCGCGTTCCAGCTGTACAACCCATTGCGACGCCTTGCTGACGGCCAGCTGCCGGGCCGCGATTTCCCCTTCTTCCACGGAGTCGGCATGCCGTGGATCCATTACCCGCTGTACGTCGTGTTCGGACAGAACATCTTCGCGTCCGAGATGTCACGCTGGCTGCTCAGCCCCGTGATGTTCGCCATCAGCGGCGGTGTGTTCCTGCGCGCCCTCTTGGGGACGTGGACCCGCGCCGTCATCGGGCTCGCCGTGATGACGGCGATGTCGAACACGGTCCCGCAGCTGAACCTGGTAGATCCGGGCAACTCGATGATCGGCATCCGTTCGATGACCGTGCTGTTCATCGCCGCGGCGATGCTCTGGCCGGTGCGCCGGCAGCGGTTCGCCTTCGGCTTCTTGCAGGCGAACACGCCCCTGCTCATCGCGTACGCTCTCCTCGGGGTCAGCCTCGCGCTCGGCAGCGAGCAGGGCGTCGCCGCGATCGGCGCCTTCCTGCTCGTACGGTTCTTCCAGAACGTTCGCCGGCTGCGCTGGGGATGGCGTCCGTTCGCGCAGAGCGCCGTCGACGCCCTCGCAGCCGTGTCATCCGTGCTGGTGGTGCTCACGATTCTCACCGGGGGATCGGCCCTGAGCGCGCTGCGGTACGCCCTGGTCGACATCCCCGCCGATCAGGGATGGGTGTTCGGGTCGATCCCGAACGTCGCGCCGACAGCCGATGCGCTGGTGTGGGACCTCATCGGCGGTCCCGTCCTCGACCTGCGGGCGATGGTGCCCGGCTTCCTCCTCACCGGGCTCGTCGCCGTCGTGCTCGTCGTCATCGCGCGCCGCATGCGGGCCATCCCCCCGGTCGCTGTGCCCGTCGTGATCATGCTTTTCCTCGCAGGCCTCGCGACCCTCGCCGCCTTGCTGGGCTACATCTCGCTCATGACGCAGCTCGCCCCCTTCGGGCGTCTTGCGACGGCGGTCGCGGTGGGCGCCGGCACGGCGATTGTCATCACTGCGATGGCACGCACCGAGGCCGCGATCCGCAGCGGTCGCCGATTCGCGCCCGCCTTGGTCGCGCGCCCCGTGGCGGCGGCGGCCATCATCGTGGCGGGCGTCTTCTTCGTTGCCACGAGTGTGGCCGCGCGCACCCCGGTGCTGCAGGAGATCCCCAAACGAGAGGTCATCGCTGCGGCGATGCAGGGTCCGACGCAGGACGACTACGAGGTGGCGGGTCCAGGATTCCGTGGTGCCATGGACGCGATCCTCTCTCGGATTCCCCCGGGCGCCGACATCTGGGCGACCTACTCGAGTCTGTTCAACAGTCAGCGTGACGTGTTCGTGCCCGCGCCGGGCGGCGAGGACTACATCATCCACGCTCTCGGCGCCGAGCGTCGCGAGGCTTACGAGAACGCGTTCGACAGCGTCAAGCCCGAGGCCGTCATCACGACGAACCCCAACTACACGATCTACGAGGAGTGGCTGTGGGGACGCTACCCCCAGTTCTACGCCACGCTCTTCCAGGACTACACGCTCACCGTCGAGACCGGCAGTCACCTCCTTTGGCTGCGCAACGAGGTGCCCGCGCCCCGCGACGCGCCCACGGTGCAGGCGGATGTGCAGGGCGACGGGACGTTCTCCCTGCCCGGCAACAACACCGACCGGGTGCAGTACTACGAGCTGACGGTGCAGTACGTTGCTTCTGGCGGTGATCTGCCCATCGTCAACAGACTGCCGCGGTTCTACCTCGACGTCAGCGGCTCCGGGCTCGCGCTGAGCGGGGAGATCCTGCCCCCGGACGAGACGAGCTGGTCGATCACGGTCCCGGTGCTCCCGGGGTCGGCGGGCGTCTCGGTGAGCCCGTACATCGGAGGCGTCGCGCGCTTCGCGTCGCTCGATGTGACCGGTGCCGAGTACCGTCAGCTCGACGTCGCGCCCGAGAACGACCGACTGATGCTCCTCAACTACTGCTCATGGAACAGGACCAATGATCTCTGCACTGGCTAGAAGGGCGCGTACCTCCGCCCTGTTCCTCGCCGCGAGCGGGCGCCTCGGCGTCGGGTGGTGGCTGCTCGTGCTGGTGGGCGTCTATCTCGTCCTCCAGATCGTATTCGTCGTCGCCAGCTTCGGCTCCGCGCTCGTTCCGAACGGCCCCGTCACCTCCGCACTGCATACGGGACTCGCCTCGAACCTGTGGTCCACGGTGGATTACCCGGCGGACGGCGTGGGACATGCCAGCGAACGGTACCCTTTCGCGGGCATCAGCGACGCGTTCACGCAGTGCATCGCACTGACGATGAACGTGCCCCATCCCGATGGTGGACTGCTCGACGCCGCCTTCGCTGGACGGCACCTGGGCACGTGCTCCGAGGCGGCGCCCGCCCTCGAGCAACTGTTCGCCGGGGCGACGGACGTGCCCGAACGTACGTACAACCGCTACTGGAACGGCTACTCGATCCTCACCCGCCCGCTGCTCGTGCTCGGCGGGGTCGGTGCGGTCCGCGTCGTCGTGGCAGCGCTATTCGCGGCCGCCCTCGTGTTCGCCGCCGTCATGCTGGGTCGCCGAGTCTCCCGTCTCGCGCCGCTCGCGCTCGTCCCCGTGCTGCTCTCGACCAATCTGCTGACGCAGACTCTCGACGCCTTCCCCCACGTGCTGGCTTTCGCCGTGCTGCTGGCGGGCGTCGGCGTCGGCGCGTGGGTCGGACGGGCCTCATTGCCGTTCATCTTCCTCACGGGAGCGGCGGTCGCCGGCGTGTTCAACTTCGTCGACTATCTGCTCAACCCGCCGGTGGCGTGGTCGCTGTTCGTCTTCGCCGTCGTCGCGGCGCGCTGGGCGGGCGGTCGGGTCGGCATCCGCGGTCTCTGGTCGGCCGGGGGAACCGCGGCGCTGGCGTGGATCGTCGGCTACGGCGCGACCTGGGTCACCCGGTGGGCGATCGCAATCGCGATCTTCGGCGACAGTGCCTGGAAGGAGATCCTCAGCGTCATCGGCACGCGAATGCAGGGGCAGTCCGACGGCCTCGTGCTGGCCGGACCCCTGGAGGCTTCGAAGCGCAACGTGGGCTTCTGGCTCACGACGATCCCCACGGCGCCCGCGGTCGCCGTGGTTTCGGCGCTCGCGGTCGTCGTGGTCCTCGTCGTTCTTGCCGTGCAGCGGCGGTGGCAGGCAATCGGGGTGTTCGCCGCGCTGGCCGCGCCCTCGATGCTCGTGCCGCTATGGTTCGAGCTGCTCAACAATCACTCGCAAGTCCACCTCTTCTTCGTCTACCGCGCCGTCCCCGCCGCGGTGGGCATCGCGCTCGCCGCGGCACTCGTCGTCGTCGCGCGTCCGCGCCGCAGGCGTGACACGACCGCGCCCGCGGCCGCGAACGAAGGGATCGCCCTGTGAAGCGTCTGATGATCCAGACCGCCCAGTACTTCTGGGTCGCCCTTGTCGGCTTGGTGGTGGACTTCGGTACTCTCGTCGTGCTGACCGAGTTCTTCGGAGTCAACCCCCTGCTGTCGGCTGCCGCCGGCTTCCTCCTGGGTCTTGTTGTGAACTTCGTCCTGAGCGAGCGCTTCGTCTTCCGAGACCCGAAGTTGGGATCGCGCTGGGTCCGGTTCGGCCTCTTCGCCGTCATCGGACTCGTCGGCCTGGGCATACTGACGTTTCTGATGTGGTTGCAGGTCGACGTCCTGGGCTGGAACTACATCGTCGCGAAGGTCGCGGCGACCGTGTTCGTCTACGCCTGGAACTTCATCGCGCGGCGAGCGATGTATCACTCATGAGCTCCACCACGATGAGCTCCACGACCACAAGTCGCGACGCATACGACCTGATCGTCATCGGGGGAGGGTTTTTCGGGCTTCGCCTCGCGCTGCACGCGCGCGAGGAGATCGGCCTTGATCGCGTAGCCGTCTTCGAGCGCGAGCCCGAGCCGATGAACCGGGCCTCCTATGTCAACCAGGCTCGTGTGCACAACGGCTACCACTATCCGCGCAGCATCCTCACCGCCTACCGGTCGCGCGTCAGCTCGTCGCGCTGGGCGCAGGAGTATCCGGATGCGGTGGATGCTGACTTCACGCACTACTACGCCGTCGCACGCAAGATGTCGAAGGTGACCGCGAAGCAGTTCGAGGTCTTCGCGGCCCGCATCGGCGCGTCGCTGGCCGACGTCTCGGATCCGTTCATCGCCGGAGCGTTCTCGCCCCTTATCGAACGAGCATGGGAGGCCGAGGAATGGGCGTTCGACTCGCGCAAGCTGCGTTCTGTCGTGCTCGACCGCATCGCTGCGATCGGCGGAATCGACGTGCGCTTGGGCGAGGGAGTGGACCGCATCGAGCGGATCGAGAGCGGTCTCGCCGTCGTCACCCCGGTCGCACGTGCATCGGCACCGTTCGTCGTGAGCTCGGTCTACTCGCAGATCAACACCTTGCACCGAGCTTCAGGCATCCCGACCGTACCCCTGCAGCTGGAAGTCACCGAGATGGCGCTTGTGCGCCTGCCGCAGCGCTTCCGGAAGTCGGCCTTCACGGTCATGGACGGGCCGTTCTTCTCGATCATGCCGTTCCCCTCGCGCGGCCTGCACACGCTCTCGCATGTGCGTTACACGCCGCACCTGCGCTGGCTCGACACCGCCGCGGCGCCCGACACCCGGGCGATACCGTCCGTGGAGGCGATGAGCGCGGGCGCGAGCACGTTCCGTGAGATGATCGCGGACGTCCGGCGCTATGTCCCCGCCCTCGCAGACACCGAATACGTCGATTCGCTCCGCGAGGTGAAGGTCGTGCTGGCGGATCAAGACCGTACCGACAGTCGGCCGATCCTCGTGCGGACGGAGCCGGCGCTCCCAGGATATGTGTGCATCATGGGAGGCAAGATAGACAACGTCAACGACGTCCTACACGAGGTGGCTGCAACACTCGACCTCGGCCGCCCGTTCTCTGGAGATCCCACGAATGACCCGATCTGATACCGGCGCGCCCGCGCGCACCGACGCGTTCGTCAGCGTCGTGACCGTGGTCGATGCCGACGTCGACGACGTGCGCGGCCTGATCCTCGCGACCCAGCAGCTCCTCGAGCGCGACTACACCAACTACGAGGTGATCGTCGTCGACAACGGCCTGCGGCCCGAGACCGTGGCTGGGCTGCGAGAGCTGTTGACCGACATCCCGTGCGTGCGCGTTCTTCGGCTTTCGCGCCGGTTCCCCTACGACACCGCACTGTTCAGCGGGCTCGAATCGGCCATCGGTGACTTCATCGTGGTCTTCGAGGCGGGGCGCGACCCTGTCGGGATGATCCCGGCGTTCGTCTCGGCGCTGCTCAACGGCACCGACATCGTGCAGGGCACGAGCACCGGTCCTATCGAGGGATCCCCCATTCACCGGGCGGGCCGGTCGCTGTTCTACTGGTACAACCGTCAGGCGCTGCGCATCGTTATCCCGGTGCGTGCGACCTACTTCACCGCGTTCACCCGTCGGGCCGTGAACTCGCTGCTCAGCTCCGACCGCCAGTACCGCTACCTGCGCCATCTCATGCGCCACATCGGGTACTCGATCCTCGACCTGCCGTATACGCCCCGGCGCGTCGCGGCTCCTTCTCGCGGATTCTTCTCGGCCGCCCACGACGCCGTCGAGATGGTGACGAGTTATTCGATCCGGCCGCTGCGCGCTGTCTCGATCACTGGCGTCCTGGTCGCCGCGCTCAATCTGCTGTATGCCCTGTACGTCGTCATCACCTTCTTTGCAGCAGACGGGGTGGAGCGGGGATGGACGACGACGAACCTCCAGCTCGCGGTGATGTTCTTCGTGCTCTTCCTCTCGCTGGCCGTCATCTCGGAATACGTCGCGCGACTGCTCGCCGAGACTCGACGAGAGCCTGCGTACTTCATCATGGAAGAGCTCACCAGCGACCGGCTGCTCGCCGACGAGACGAGGCGGAACATTGTCTGATTCACCCTCCCGCGTGGTTCCCGATTACCGCACGGACGACTTCCGCCCGCGCGGCTCCGACGTTCTCGTCGCCGTGTTCGTCATCAACGAGGGCGAGAAGGTTCGCGGTCAGCTGCGTCGGATGCAGCCCTATACCGACGATCTCGACGTCATCGTCGCCGACGGCGGCAGCACCGACGGATCGCTCGACGAGCAGTTCCTCCGTGAGGTCGGCGTGCGGGCCCTGCTTACCAAGACGGGCCCCGGCAAGCTGTCGGCGCAGATGCGGATGGCATTCGCCTGGGCGCTCGAGCAGGGCTACGCGGGCGTTATCGCGATCGATGGCAACGGCAAGGACGGCATCGAGGCTCTGCCTGAGTTCGCCCGCCTGCTCCGCGAGGGATACGACCATGTCCAGGGTTCGCGCTTCATCCCTGGCGGTCGCGCCGTGAACACGCCGCTGTCGCGTCTCATCGGGCTGCGCGTGCTCCACGCACCCCTCATCAGTCTCGCGTCGGGTATCCGCCAGACCGACACGACGAACGGCTTCCGCGGCTACAGTGCGGCGCTGCTCGGCGACCCGGTGGTCGACGTGTTCCGCGACGTCTTCCAGACCTACGAACTCCACTACCATCTCGCGATCGAGGCGGGCCGCAACTCTCACTTCCGGACGATCGAGACTCCCGTGAGCCGTACCTACCCCCGGGGCAAGGTGCCGACGAAGATCAGTCCCGTCCGCGGGAACGCGCACGTGCTCGGCGTCCTCTTCCGGGCCGCAGCCGGCGCCTACCGCTCACCCCTCGCCAAGGACAAGCTCTCATGACGAACGCTCTTATTGGATACACCGGATTCGTCGGGGGAAACCTCCGCGCAGCTCGGAAGTTCGACGCGCTCTACAACTCTTCGAACGTCGCGGATGCGGCCGGACGCGCCTTCGACGAGGTCGTCTTCTCGGCGGCGAAGGCCGAGAAGTGGCGGATCAACCAAGAGCCCGAACGGGATGCAGCGCACATCGCCGAGCTCGAGGGCATTCTGTCGTCATTCGAGGCGCGCCGTCTCGTCCTGATTTCGACCGTCGACGTCTACCGCGACCCGGTGGCCGTCGATGAGGCGACAGTCCCCGAGACCGAGGGCCTGCACGCCTACGGCCTGCACCGCCTGCAGCTGGAGCAGTTCGCGCGCGAGCGCTTCGACGAAGTCCTTATCGTCCGGCTCCCCGGTCTCTTCGGCCCCGGAATCAAGAAGAACGTCATCTTCGACCTGCTCAACGACAACAACATCGACCGTATCCACCCCGACGGCGAGTTCCAGTACTACGACCTGACGCGCCTCGCCGACGATCTCGATATCGCACGCGCGGCAGGCCTCGAGCTCGTCAACCTCGCCACCGAACCCGTCTCGACGCGGCGTGTCGCGACCGAGGTCTTCGGCCGCGATCTCACCGCGCCCGATGGTGTGTCGGCCGGCCGGTACGACATGCGCACGCGGCACGGCGAGGTCTGGGGTCGCCACGACGGCTACCTCGCGTCGGCATCCGAGGTCGTCGACGCCATCGACGCCTTCGTGCAGAGCGAGAGGTCGCGCTGATGGGCGTTCTGGCGGTCTCCAACATCGCGTGGGATGCCTCGGAGGAGGCCGACGTCGCTGCTGCGCTGCAGCGCGCCGGAGTGCGCTCGGTCGAGATCGCGCCCACGAAGGTGTTCGCGGACCCGACCGACGTCTCGGACAACGCGATCGCGACTTACCGTGCCTTCTGGGCGGACCACGGCATCTCGGTCGTGGCGTTCCAGTCGATGTTGTTCGGGTATCCAGATCTGTCGATCTTCGGCGATGACACGGTCGCGCGACAGACGATGGACCGACTCAGCGCCTTCATCGACCTGGCGGGACGGATGGGCGCGGGAAGGCTCGTCTTCGGCTCACCGCGCAATCGTCGCCGACCCGAGGGCGTCGCCGACGATGTCGTGTGGCGCCGGGCGATCGACTTCTTCGCCTCGGTCGGGGAGCGTGCCGAGAGCGCCGGTGTCGTGTTCTGCATCGAACCGAACCCGCCGCAGTACGGCTGCGACTTCGTGACTACCGCGGCCGAGGGCGAGCAGCTCGTCCGAGACACCGCGACGGCGGGCTTCGGCCTGCACCTCGACGTGGCGGGCATGACACTGGCGGGCGACACGCCGGCCGAAGCAATCCGGTCGGCGCGCGACGTGCTCTGCCATTACCACGTCAGCGCTCCTGAGCTTGGGCCGATCGAGGAGGACGTCGTCGACCACGTGTCGGCGTTCCGCGCGCTCGGCGAGATCGGCTACGACGGCCACGTGTCGATCGAGATGCGCTCGGGCGCGGTCGGCGAGGGTGTTTCGCGCGTCGTAGCCGCCGTCGCGGTGGCGCGTCGCGCGGCCGAGGCCGCGAACTTCGACCTCAGTGAGACGGGAGCGCGAGCATGAGCGCGGAGTCGACACGCGGCGACCAGAACCTGGTCGCTCCGGGAGCTTCCCTCGGCCTGCTGTCAGTGCTCGCGCGCCGTCACCTGCTGTGGCTGCTCGTGCGGAAGGACGTTCAGATCCGCTACCGCGGCTCGGTCCTCGGCTGGGTCTGGTCCTACCTCAAGCCAGCGGCGCAGTTCGCGGTGTACTACATCGCGGTGGGGGAGTTCCTCCGGCTGAACAGCTCGATGCCCAACTTCCCGATCTACCTGTTCTCGGGGCTCGTGCTCATCAACCTCTTCAACGAGGCGTTCGGCAATTCCACGCGCGCGGTCGTGGACAATTCCGACCTCATCAAGAAGATCTACCTGCCGCGCGAGCTCTTCCCGGTCTCGTCGGTGATCATCGCCTTCGTCAACTTCCTGCCGCAGCTGCTCGTGCTGCTCGTGGTGTGCGGGTTCGTCGGATGGCACCCGTCGCTGCTGCAGATCGCTTGCATCCTGCTCGCGATGCTGATCATCGTGACGCTCGCGCTCGGCCTGGGGCTGCTGTTCGGGGCCATCAACGTCGGACTGCGCGATGCGCAGAACATCGTCGAGATGATCCTGCTGTTCACAACCTGGCTGTCGCCCGTGCTCTACAACATCTCGCTCGTGCGCGGCGTGGTCCCCGACTTCGTGCTCGTGCTCTACCAGCTGAACCCCATCACGGGAGCCGTGGGGCTCATGCATTATGGCGTCTGGTTCCCCACGACCGACCAGACGCCCGAAGTCGCCTCGCTCGTGGGATCCGACATCCTCTTGTTCGGCGGGCTCGGTCTCGCCCTCTCGCTCGTCCTCCTCATCGTGGGGCAGGTCGTCTTCCGCAAACTGGAGAAGTCCTTTGCACAGAACCTCTGACAGCGCCGTGCACTCGCCCTCGGCCGCGATCGTCGTCTCGGACGTCACGAAGCGGTTCACCCTGCGTCACACGCACTCGATGAAGGAGACCTTCGTCGCGTGGACGCGCGGCAAGCCCATCTCCGACAGCTTCCTCGCCCTCGACGATGTATCGTTCTCGATCGACCAGGGTGAGTCCGTGGCCCTGCTCGGCCTCAACGGCTCGGGCAAGTCGACCTCGCTCAAGCTCATTTCGGGCGTCCTCGTCCCGGACGAAGGGGAGGTGCTGACGCGTGGCCGGGTGGCTGGACTGATCGAGGTCGGCGCGGGATTCCACCCCGACCTGTCCGGCCGAGAGAACGTCTACCTCAATGCTGCCATCCTCGGGATGTCGCAAGCCGAGACGGATGCGCGCTTCGAGGAGATCGTCGCGTTCAGCGGCATCGAGCGGTTCATCGACACCGAGGTCAAGCACTACTCGTCGGGCATGTTCGTGCGCCTGGCGTTCGCCGTCGCCATCCACACTGAGATGGACACGCTGCTCGTCGACGAGGTCTTGAGCGTGGGCGATGAGCCGTTTCAGCAGAAATGCATCGAACGCATCCGAGAGCTGAATGATGGCGGCAAGACTTTGGTTGTGGTCAGCCACGATCTCGCGACGGTGAGCCAGATCTGCCGACGCGGCGTCGTGATGCAGTCGGGCCGAGTGCTCTTCGATGGTCCGATCGACGAGGCGGTATCGGCGCTGCGCGCCTCTGCAGCCTGAATCTGCCCCACAAGTAACACCTGTCACATCCGCATCACCCGAGTTAGAATCCCCTCATGTCTCTGCGTGCGCGTATGTGGACGCTCGTCGCGGGCGTGTTCGTCGTCGTTCTCCTCGGCGCGATCATCGTGATCGGGATGTCGCTCTTCGGCGACCGCGAGGGTGACGCGGCCGGTCCGATCGATCCGCCTGACAGCGAGCAGTTCGTCACTCCGCTGCCCACCCCGACCGCCCTTCCGCCAGAGCAATCGGCCGCCCCGACCGACCCGTCAGCGCCATCGCTCGCGGCCGTGACCGTCGTCCTCGCCGCATGGCAGGTCACAGACGCCGGCGCGATCGAGGCATCCGCGTTCGTCCAGGCTCTCGTCGAAGACGACGGAACCTGCGTTCTCCACGCCCGGTCGGGTGAGACCGTTCGCGAGATCGCGGGCACCGCCACCCCGACCGGCCAGAACACCTCGTGCGGCTTTCTCGTACTGCCGGCCGATGAGCTGGCCGCGGGGGACTGGACGATCTGGTTCGACTACACTTCACCGACGGCAGCAGGCACCTCGGAGGCCGTCACCCTCGCCTACGACAAGGACGCTCGATGATGTCTCGTCTCCTCACCGCGCGCACGCTCGGTGTGCTGATCGTCGCGGTGCTGCTGGCCGGAGTGATGGTGTCGGTGACGCCGCCGACTTCGGCCAGTGCCGCCGACGCACGCAACTTCGATCCCGGCAACATCATCTCGGACGCGAACTTCTACTCCACTTCGACGATGAACGCCGGCGACGTCCAGGCATTCCTCGACGCCAAGGGCAACCGCTGCTCACAGAACTGCCTCAAGAACTTCTCGATGAACACCGTCGCGAAGCCGTCGGAGGCGGGGCTCTGCAACGGCTACACCGGCGGTCTCCGCCGAACCGCCGCGGAGATCATCGACGGCGTGGCGAAGTCGTGCGGCATCAGCCAGAAGGTGCTCCTCGTGCTCCTCGAGAAGGAGCAGAGCCTCGTGACGATGAACAACCCCGCGGACTGGCGATACCGCTCCGCCACGGGCCAGGGGTGCCCCGATACGGCGCCGTGCGACGCCGCGTACTACGGCTTCTTCAACCAGGTCTACGGGGCCGCGCGCCAGTTCAAGATTTATCAGAAGTACGCCGACACCTACTGGTACAAGGCGGGGATGACGAACAGCATCCTCTATTCGCCGACTCAGTCGTGCGGCCGCAAGTCGGTTTACATCGTCAACCAGGCCACCGCGGCGCTGTACATCTACACTCCCTACACGCCCAATGACGCGGCGCTGCGGGCGCAGTGGGGCGAGGGCGACGGCTGCTCGGCGTACGGCAACCGCAACTTCTACATGTTCTGGGCGACGTGGTTCGGCGACCCACGCGGCTCGCTTCCCGAGGCCGAGATCCAGGCCGTCCGCGAGGCCAACCCGGCGCTGGGTGCCGCCCGGTCATCGGTCGAGTGCAACGATGCACGCACGGGATGCCAGCAGCGCTTCGAAGCGGGCGGGGTCTTCTGGACCGTAACCGACGGCGCGAAGAAGGTCGACGGGGGCATCTGGGGCCTCTACCAGCAGAGCGGGCAGCAGACCGGATACCTGGGCTACCCGAAGGGCAATGCCGTCTGGTCCGACGTCAACCAGGGCGGGTGGATACAGCCGTTCCAGCTCGGCTCGATCTACTGGTCGTCGGTGGCGGGCGGTCGTATCGTCTCGAGCTCGATCGGCACTGAGTACCAGCGTTGGGGCGGCCCCGCGGGCGCACTCGGCTGGCCGATGACCGACCAGCGCTGCGGCCTCGTCCGTGGGGGATGTGAGCAGGTCTTCCAGAACGGTTCGGTCTATTGGTCGGCGAACGGCGGTGCATGGGGCGTCCGCGGCGGCGTCAAGCAGAGCTTTGACGCTCTCGGAGGCCTCGGCGGAACGATCGGCTACCCCGTCGGGCCGGAACAGCACCGCACGGTCAACGCAGAAGGGTGGGTGCAGGGCTTCGAGGGCGGTGCGATTTACTGGCGCGACGGCTGGGGCATCCACATGTTCGGCGCGATCCGTGATGCTTATGCCGGCGCCGGATACAGCGATGGACGCCTGGGCTGGCCCACCTCCACGCAGAACTGCAGGTCGGACGGATGTCGTCAGGACTTCCAAAACGGCTCCATCCTGTGGACCGCCGCAGGGGGCGCAAAGATCGTCGAGGCGGCGTTCCTCCCCGTGTACGCGGCCCAGGGCTATGAGAAGGGCGGACTGGGCTACCCCACCTCCGACGCGCTGACGCGCTCGGGCAATGGCGACGGCCTCGTCCAGGGCTTCCAGGGCGGTGCGATCTACGCTCCTGCCGCCAGCGGCAAGGTGATCCTGATGTCCGGACCGATCCGCGACGAGTACGCGCGCCAGAACTACAACTGGGGCGACCTCGGCTGGCCACTCGACACGCAGAAGTGCGACCTTGCTCAGGGTGCATGCAAGCAGGCCTTCGCCGGAGGCGACATCTACGCGCATCCGACGCTAGGTGTCTCGCGCATCGATAAGGCCATTGTCGTTCCGTTCAACGCGCGCGGGGCCGAGAGCGGCTTCCTGGGCTTCCCGCTCGGTGCAACGCAGCGACGTGACGGCAATGGCCAGGGCTTCGCGCAAGCGTTCGAGAAGGGTGCGCTGTATGTCATCGGCTCACGCGCGTCGGTCATCACCGGCCCTATCCGCGACGAGTATGCCCGCCAGAACTACAACTTCGGCACTCTCGGATGGCCGAAGGCAGATGCCGTGTGCGGCCTGACCGGCGGCGGATGCAAGCAGGAGTTCGACACCGGTTGGATCGTGTCGTCCGCGAAGACGCCGGCGATCCGCATCGACGGCGGCCTCTGGGAGACCTGGATCGCGCGCGGCGGCGAGAGCGGCGAGCTCGGATACCCGACCTCGGCGGCCTACGCGCGCAACGGTGGTGGCTGGAGTCAGGACTTCGAGCGCGGACGCCTCTCGTGGACCGGCGATCGCGGCGGATTCGTCGAGTCGTCGTCCTCCTCCAGCGCGACAGCCCGCAACCGATCCACCCCCGAGACTGGCACCGCTCCCACGACCGAGAACTCACCCGCCACCGGGAACACGCCCGCGCCGAGCGAGACGCCGACCACAGGAACTGCCCCCGCGACCGGCACCACGCCGGGGACGGGGTCGGCCCCCGCGACGCAGCAGCCCGCGACCGGGTCGCTCTCGGGCAACGGCTAATCCCGCTCGGCCGGGTGGCGGGCCCGACGGTCCCTGCCCGGTCGAGCCCCCGTGCGAGCCTCAGCCCCGGGTCTCAGCGCTCGGTCGCCGCGTAGTAACGCTCGACCCTGTCCTTATCGGCGGCCCACCACGCCTCGTTTGCGCGGTACCAGTCGATGACCTGTCCCAGGCCCGTCGCGAAGTCTCGGTGGCGGGGACGCCATCCCAGCTCGTCGCGGAGCTTGGTGGCGTCGATCGCGTACCGGCGATCATGACCCGGGCGGTCCGCGACGAGGTCGTAGGCGTCCGAGGGCTGTCCGGTGAGCTCGAGGATGAGCTCGACGACGCGGCGGTTGCTGCGTTCGCCGTCCGCACCGACGAGGTACGTCTCGCCGATCGTGCCGTTCTCGAGAATGGCGAGGACCGCCGATGAATGGTCGTCGACGTGCATCCAGTCGCGGACGTTGCGTCCGGAGCCGTAGAGCTGCGGACGACGCCCCCGCAGCACATTCGTGATCTGGCGGGGGATGAACTTCTCGACGCTTTGGTATGGGCCGTAGTTGTTCGAGCAGTTGCTGATAGTGGCGCGGATGTCGAACGAGCGCACCCAGGCCTTCACGAGCAGGTCGGAGGCGGCTTTACTCGCGGCATACGGTGACGACGGGTCGGGTGCCGTCCGCTCGTCGAACCTCGCGGTGTCATCGTAGGCGAGGTCTCCGAAGACCTCGTCCGTCGAGACGTGGTGCAGCCGCGCGCCGTGCGCACGTACCGCTTCGAGCAGTGTGAAGGTGCCCACCACGTTCGTCTCCACGAACGGACGCGGATCGTGCAGTGCCCGGTCGTTGTGCGACTCGGCGGCGAAATGCACGACGGCGTCGCTCTCGGCTACCAGCGGCGACACGAGAGCCGCGTCACCGATATCCCCCAGCACGAACCGCACGCGCGGCCCGAGCAGGTCGGACACCGTGTCGATCCGCCCTGCGTATGTGAGCTTGTCCAGGATCGTCACGTCGTGCGAGGTGGCGCCCATGACGTGACGGACGAAGTTCGAACCTATGAAGCCGGCTCCGCCGGTGACGAGGAGTCTCGTGTCGGCCTCCTCGCTCAGGCCGCGAGTACGCCGCGGAAGTAGTCGATCGTTCGCTCGAGGCCGGCGGTGAGTGCGACCGACGGCTTCCAGCCGAGCTCGCGCTGGGCGATGTCGATGTTGGGCTGGCGCTGCTTCGGGTCATCCTGCGGCAGCGGGCGGTGCTCGATCTCGGAGGTGCTGCCCGTGATGCGCAGAACCTCGTTCGCGAGCTCGAGCATCGTGAACTCGCCAGGGTTGCCGACGTTGATCGGCCCCGTGACGCCGTGATCGGTGTTCATCAGGCGAACCATGCCGTCGACGAGGTCGTCGACGTAGCAGAACGAGCGGGTCTGCGATCCGTCGCCGTAGATCGTGATGGGCTCACCGCGGAGAGCCTGAACGATGAAGTTCGACACGACACGGCCGTCGTTCGGGTGCATCCGAGGCCCGTACGTGTTGAAGATGCGGATGACCTTGATCGAGAGGTCGTGCTGGCGCCGGTAGTCGAAGAACAGGGTCTCGGCGGCGCGCTTTCCCTCGTCGTAACAGGAGCGGGGCCCGATGGGGTTGACGTTGCCCCAGTAGTCCTCGGTCTGCGGGTGGATCGCGGGGTCGCCGTAGACCTCCGAGGTCGATGCCTGGAGGATCGGCACGCGGAGGCGCTTCGCGAGACCGAGCATGTTGATGGCGCCCATGACGCTCGTCTTCGTGGTCTGCACCGGGTCGTGCTGATAGTGCACCGGCGACGCGGGGCACGCGAGGTTGTAGATCTTGTCGACCTCGAGGTACAGAGGGAAGGTCACATCGTGACGGATCACCTCGAAGTGCGGGTTGTCGAAGAGATGCTCGACGTTGCGTCGGGATCCGGTGAAGAAGTTGTCGACGCAGATGACTTCATCGCCTTCGGCGAGAAGGCGCTCGGACAAGTGGGACCCGATGAACCCGGCTCCGCCGGTGATCAGAACTCTCGATGACACTTCCGCAGTCTACCAGCGGGACCCGCGCGCCTCAGCGGGTCGTCGAGACCATCCGCGCTTTTCCGAAGGTGCGGCCTAGCTGCCCCTCGAGGCGCCCGACGAACATCGGCCAGCCGTCGCCGATCGTGATCGGCGCGGGGTTGCGGACCCCGTACAGCAGACCGGCACCCGTGAAGGCGAACCGCCACCACAGCGGGTAGCGGTGGACTCCGAGAACCCGGGCAGTACCACGACCGTATGCACGCAGCTTGCGGCGCCGCTCGGAGGTGGACAGACCGAACCCGGTCGAGATCCCGTCCACGTGGACGTCCGCGGGGAGCCAGCGGAAGTCGTGCGTCAGGCGCGGCTCGTGTGCGAGCGCTCGCAGAAGAAGGTCGGTGCCCTCGGCGACCTGCCACGGGGTGGCGGCACCCGGGCCGAGCCGCTCGTCGAAGCCGCCGATGGCGTCGAAGAGCGATCGGCGCATGAGGATGCCCATCTCGATCACAGCCCAGACGTTGAAACGGTCGAGGGGCGTGCCGGGCGCGGGGAGCGTGGTCTTGGGTCCGCGCTCATCCCACGACGTGAAACCGCCGGCGATGAAGTCGTCGGCGTCGACGGCCGCATGCAGGGCGGCGACCGTCCCTGCCGGGTAGACCGTGTTGTCGTTCGGGAACGTGACGACTCGTTCGCCTGCGGGAAGCGCGGCGACGCCGGTGTTCCGACCGAGCGAGGCGCCGCGGGCGGAGGTGGCGGCGGTCACGGCCATCCCGCGGCCCGCGTATTCGGCGACGAGGGCCGCGACCTCGTTCTGTTCGCCCTGCGCGACGATGGCGACTGCATCGCCGTCGCGCAGTTGCGGCTCGAGGGAGTCGAGCAGGGTGCGGAGCGGGCCGAGGCGGCCCAGGGTCGTCACGACGAAGCCGAGGTTCACGCTTCTGATTGTCCCCTGTCGACGGGGCCGACGCGCAATCCCGCCGAACTCAGCGATGATTCCCGTCCAGCAGTGCGTTCCACGCGGTGGTCGTGGCCGCCCAGGTGAATCGTTCCGCGTTGTGCCGGCTGCGCTCGCGCAGGTCGGTCCGGCGAGCGGGATCGCGCACGAGCTCCATCATCAGTGCACCGAGAGCCGCAGGCTCTGCCGCGGGGAAGTAGAGCGCCGAGTCCTGCAGGATCTCGCGGTTGACGGGGATGTCGGAGGCGAGCACGGGCGCTCCGTAGCTCTGCGCCTCGAGAGGTGGCAGCCCGAAGCCCTCGTGGAAGGACGGCCAGATGAACCCGTCGGCGTCGGCGAAGACGCCGGCGAGCTCGGAATCGGAGACGGGGCCGCGCCAGCGGATGCGTCGCGACGGGATGCCCTTCTCCGCGGCGTAGGGCTCGAGGTCGGGATCGAGCCTGCCGACGAACTCGACGACGATCGGCACATCGTCGTCGACATGACGCAGCGCGTCGATGACGGCGCGGGTGTTCTTCGCGGCGCCGTGGCGTCCGAAGGCGACGAAGCGGATCTCGGTGTCGTCCGCGGCCGGGCGCGTCGCATCCGGCGACCCCAGGCTGTCGGCTCCCTCGTAGACCACGTCGATCGTCTCGGGCGACACACGGAACCGCTCGGCGATCTCGCGCTGCGATGTGTGGCTCACCGTCACGAGCCGTTGGCCACGGCGCAGCATCCCGAATCGCACGGCGAGGTGCCACTGGACGCGGAACAGGAAGGTGAAGTCCCCAGGACGGATCGTGGGCGCGATGTCGTGCAGGACGGTGAACTGGTTCCGGTATGCCACGGGTGCGATGTTCGCCAGGTTCAGCAAGACGGGGGAACCGTGCCGGTGCAGCCAGCGGGGGAGCTCGAGCTGTTCCCAGACCGGCCCGGCCGACCGTCCCACCTTCTCGATTCGAACGCCATGGATGCCTGATGTATCCGCCGAGGCGGGGACGAGCAGAACGACGTCGTCGCGAGACGCCGCGAGATGCTCGGTGAGCTCGGTCGCGAAGCGGCGCACGCCCCCGAAAGAGTCAATGAGGAAGCGGCCGTTGACGGCGATGGTCATCGTGCGGTCCTTTCGGATGAAGCCGCCCGAGCGGCGCTCACGGCGTGGGCTCGACGCGGGTATTGCGGAGATCATGCAGAACGCGCAGGCACCGGCGGGCGAGGAGCACCGTGGCCGCGCCCTCGGTGACGGCGTAGCCGAGGGCCGCGCCGACGGGACCCCAGGCGATGCCGAGCCCGATCATCAGCGGAATGCCGAGGGCGGTAGCGATCAGCGTCGCACGCATGACCGCACCGGCTTGCCCGGCGGGAAAGAGCACCAGGCGCGCCACGGCCGTGCGGACCGAGAAGAAGAAGAACACCGCTCCCAGGACGGCGAGGATCTCGAACGGCGCTGGTGCGTTGGGCAGGTAGACGCTCGTCAGCCAGGGGCCGACCAGGGCCAGTCCCGCCCACCCCGCGACACCGGTCGCGGTCGCCAGGCCGATCGCGATCGTCATGCGGCGTCCGCGATGGCTTCCGTGCGCCTCGCCGATCCACGCCTGAAGTGCGTTCGCGAGCGTCATGGGGATGAACTGGCCGAGCTTGAGCATCTTGTCGCCCGTTGCATAACCGGCCGCGGCGATGGGTGTCGCCGTGACGTTGACGACCGGGGCGGGGACGCTGGAGTAGCCGCTCAAGCCGGCGTCGTTGAGGGCAACTGACAGGTTGGAGCGCAGAAGGCGGGGCAGGTCGCGGGGCCGCGGCCACGGACCGGGATGCCGACGAAGCAGGCGCACCGTGAAGATCGAGGTGCCGACCAGCGTGACGAGGATGCCGGCGAGGGGATACAGCACCACGATGCCCGTCGAAAGCACGAGCCCGGCCGCCGCGAGGTTCGCGAGCAGACGCGGCGCCGCGTCGTAGATGACGATCGTGCGGGGGTCCCCGATGCCGGCGCAGAACCAGGTGAACGACAGGGCGATGAGCGCCCCCTGCATCCCCATCAGGATCGTCAGCCATTCGGAGCCCGGCGTCGCGATCAGCCAGCAGATGACCGCCAGTGCGGGCAGCGCCAGGATCGAGATCGACAGGCGCACCGCGATCGACTCGCGATAGAGCTTCGCGCGCTCGTCGTCGCCCGCGGCGACCGAGATCAACGCCGGGCCGATGGTGGCCCACCCCCAGCCGATCGCGATGGCGGCGAACGTGCCGATCGACTCGCCGGCGATCGCGCTCGCCCACCCGCCGGGACCCGCGATCGTGGTGACGGCAGGCAGGGCGATGATCGGGGAGAGCGCCGCGATCGCCGGTACGAGAAGGAAGCCGAGCAGGCGGCGCTTCATCGAGGGTTGAGTGGTCACCGGGAGGACTCCGACAGGGTCGCCTCGAGGACAGCGGCGGTGGCGTCCGCGGCGTCGTCCCAGGTGAATCGTGAGGCCCAGGTCTGCGCGGCGGCTCGTGCCTCGGCATCCCCGGGGTCGCTCACGGCTCTGGTGATCGCTGCGCCGAACTGCCCGGGGTTCGTCGCGTCTGCATAACGGGCGGCATCGCCCCCGACCTCGCGCAGCACCGGCACATCATTGGCGAGGACGGGGACACCCCGGCGCAGCGCATCGACGACCGGAAGCCCGAACCCCTCGACGAGCGAGGGGCAGACATAAAGGTCCGAGACCTGGAACAGCGCTTCGAGCTGGTCGTCGCTCACCCAGCCGGGCAGGAGGACGTCGCCGTCGAGCCCGAGCCGCGAGACCTCGTCCGCGAGCGGGTCGGGGAGCCGGCTGCCGGCGATGACCGTGAGAGGGCGGGCCTCCGCGGCAAGCGTCGCGAGCGCCTCCAGCAGCCCGACGAAGTTCTTGTGCGGCATCCGGTTGCCGACGCTCAGGGCGATCGGTCGATCGGTCGGGAGCCGGAGCGTGTCGAGGGCAGACCACGGGTCGTCGACGGGGCGGGGGTCGGCGCTGCCGTTGTGAACGACCGAGATGCGCTCGGCGGGGACGCGCAAGTTGCGCGCGATGCTCGCGGCGGCAGCATGAGACACCGTCAGCACGCGATCGGCTGTCTGCGCGGACCGGCGCATGAGCGTCGAGGTGACGGTCCGTTGCGCACGTTGCGCGAGGGTTCCCCGCACCTCGTCGTAGATGGCGTCGTGCACCGTGACCACGCGCGGCGTGCCGCGGAGGATCGGGCCGAAGTTGGCCGGAGCCCAGACGAGGTCGGCGCGCCCTCGGCGGGCGACGACCTCGGTCGCCGCCACGGCCCCCAGCGCCCACGTGGCGGGGTCCGCGCCGATCCAGGCGAGCGACTGGACGTGCCCCGGGAAGAAAGCACGGACCTTGTCGGCTCCGACTCGCCCGGTCAGCGCGGCGAACCGCACGTCGGGGAATCGCTCGGCGAGTCGAGGGGTCAGCTCGCGCACATAGGTCTCGGTGCCGCCGCGCGACCCGGTGAACCCCAGCAGGTCGACGAGCACCCTCCGCGACGGCATCAGCTCTCGATGACGGCTTCGGGACGCTGCTCGCGCCGCGGCGTCGTGAGGACGCCCGAGAAGAAGCTCATCATGATGGTCTGGAATCCGAGGATGATGGTGAGCGCGCTCGGAACGGCGATGCGGACCGCCTGCGCGGCATCCTGCTGGCCGAAGTCGGCGCTGCCCCAGACGCTGACCTGCACGATCCCGATCACGATCCCGAGCAGGAACAGAGCGACGCCTGCGAGCAGCCCGCGTTCGGCGGACCATTTCGCGACGATACGGCGGTACCGCTCACTGGTCGGGAGGAAGCCCTCCTGGGTCGCGTACAGCTTCGTCAACCAGAAGAAGAGCAGCGCTTGGAAGCCCGTGACGCAGAGGGCGCTCGCATAGACCATCGTCGTGACGTCGAAGCCGATCCCCCCGATCTCGACGCCGCCGAACGCGAGCACCGCGACGGCGATGGCGCCGAGGAAGAACGCCACGAGGCCGGGGTAGACGAAGAGCCAGCGCGGAGCGAAGAGAAGCAGGAACCGCAGGTGACGCCAGCCGTCGTGCCAGCTGCGGAGGTGCGGCGGACGGGACCGGCCATCCTTCTTCAGCGTTGTCGGGACCTCTTCGATCCGGTACTTCGCGAGGGAGGACTTCACCACCATCTCGGAGGCGAACTCCATACCCGTCGTCTGGAGGTCCAGCGCGCGCATGCGGTCGCGGTTGAAGCCCCGGAGGCCGCAGTGGAAGTCGCGGACGTTCGGCCGGAAGAAGAGCTGACCGATCGTGGACAGCACCGGATTGCCGAGGTACTTGTGCAGCGGCGGCATCGCGCCCGGGGCGATGCCGCCGGCGAAACGGTTGCCCATCACGAGGTCGGCTCCCGCGCGCAGACGCTCGACGAACGGCTCGAGGTTCTCGAAGTCGTAGCTGTCGTCGGCGTCGCCCATGATGATGTAGCGGCCGCGGGCGTTGTCGATGCCGTTGATGAGCGCGGCGCCGTATCCGCGACGGCTGGCCGCCGATACACGCGCGCCGAGGCGGAGCGCGATCTCCTGCGAGCCGTCCGTGCTGCCGTTGTCGGAGATGAGGACTTCGCCGGAGATCCCGGTGCGGGCGAGGAAGCCCTGGGCCTTGCGGATGCAGACCTCGAGCGTCTCGGCCTCGTTGAGGCACGGCATGAGAATCGTCAGTTCGACCTCGGTGGACGGGGATGCAGCTGTCACGGAGTGTCTTCTTTCGTCTTCCGGGCGATGCGCCGCGGGGGTTCGAGGGCTTCGAGGATTCCCTCGACGGTACGGCGGATTGTTCGGGTCTCGATGGCGGAGTCGTACCAGGCGCGTGCGGTGCGACGGAGCTCGTCGCCGCCGTCTGCGACGGCGCAGATGGCGGCCGACAGGTCTTCGGCCGACGCGGAATCGGCGACGACGCCGTTGACTCCCGCCTCGACGAGTTCGGTGGCGGCGTTGCCGGGGTCGGACACGAGGACGACGGGCGTGCCGTGCGCGTTCGCCTCGACGACCACCAGGCCGTAGCCCTCGCGCCGTGACGGATTGACGACGCAGAGGGCTCCTTGCATCAGCTCCGCGAGCCGTTCCTCGTCGACGAAACCCGGGAACTCGGTCCACTCCTCGCCGGCGGCGTCCGCGACGGCGGCGCGGACGGTGTCGCCGCTCGGTCCTCGCCCCAGCACGACCAAGCGCAGTCCGGGGAGGTCACGACGTGCCTGCGCCACCGCGGCCGGGAGAGTCTCGACCCGCTTGTCGGGGATGTGTCGCCCCACGTAGAGGACGTACGGCGGTTCCGACGCGGGGGTGACCGGGCCGGCCTCGACCGTGCCGTCGATGAGTCCCGGGCTCACCACCGGAGCCGAGCGCAGGCCTTCGGCCCGCAGCCGTGTCGCGCTGAGCTGAGAATGGCAGGTCGCGAGCGGCGTGACCGCGATCGCGACGCGCTGGAGCACCCAGGCGATGGTGCCGGTGACGGCACCGGAGTATTCGATCCACTGGCGCCGCGGCCAGACTTCGAGGTAGTCGACGACCAGCCGTGTGCCCGACCCGAGAAGCGCGAGACGGGCGGCGAACACATTGAAGATCGGTAGTCCGCTCACGATGACCGCGCCGTAGCGACGACGCCGGCGTACGAGCGTCCCGAACAGGCCTGCCGCGAACCGGATCGCCGCGGGGATGCGCCGCACGCCGTCGGCGGAGTAGAGGGAGAGGCGGCCGGTGACCGGAACCACCGTGAAGGCCTCCGGCAGTTCGCCGTCATCGTCCCACTGACGCGACGTGAGGTAATCGACCTCGTGGCCGAGCTCCACCAGCTCGTCTGCGAAGGCGCGGTACTGCCGCTCCCCGCCTCCGGTGGTGAAGGGGAAGAGGCAGTCGTAGGCGACCGCGACACGGCGACGCGGGATCACCATCAGCATCCTTCGATGCGGAACAGGCGTGCTTCGGGACCTTCGGAGTCCACGAGAACGAGGTGCTGGCCCGGTGCGAGATCTTGGATGCCGTCGTAGGTGACCGCCTGCGACTGGTCCATCACGTCCTGGCGGCCGAAGTCCAGGACGTAGTCAATTCCGAGGTCGTCGACCGTCGAGCAGACGGCCGGGTCGGCGTCGATGTTGCGCAGATGGGAGTTGAGGTACACCAGTTCGGGGGAGGGGGATCCGAAGATGTGCCGTTGAGTCACATCGCGATCGGACAGGGCGAGCGCGAGCGACGCGCCGGTCCGCGGGCTTCCGATGATGAGCGCGTCCTCGGTGGTCTCCTCGGGCAGTCGGTCGAGCAGAGCTCGTTCGTCGGCGGTGAGGAGGATCGAGTCGTCGGTGTAGGCGTAGGCCTCGTGAACCTGGGAGATCGCGATGCGGACGTTGGGGCCGACAGCGACGGAGAAGAGGGCGATCAGAGCTACCACGAGAGCGACGACGCGGGCCCAGTTCGGGGCTGAGAGCCGCGCGAGGGCTCGGCGGCCTGCGTCGTAGATTCCCATGGCACCGAGGACGGCGACCGGGATGGCGGCCATCGGCAGCAGAGCCGCCAGACGGTTCGAGTCGTTGTACCAGGGGTTGGTGAGGAACTCGCGGAGCGGGTGGTCGATACGCAGGCCCGAGGCCACGACGAACAGCAGTACGGCGACGGCGAAGGGAGCGAGCATGGGGAGAGACTTCGGTCGTCGCATCGCCACGACCGCTCCGGCCACGAGGAGGACGGCGATCACGATGGTCGGCGTGTACCCCCGAGGGGAGGCCAGCGCGGCCTCACCGAACGCTTGCGCAAGGTTCTGCCAGGGCTTCCAGCCCGAGTGCTCGGCCGAAGTGCGGAAGATCGACCACGTCGCGGCACAGACCACGGCAAAGCCCGCGGCGCTCGCAGCGAGCGTCCACCACTCACGCCGCGACCGGCCCGCGATCGCGCGTGCGAGCAGCGTGCTCAGCGTGGTCGCGGCAGAGAAGGCGAGAAGGGCCAGGAAGGCGTTCGGGTGTCCGAGGAAGACGCCGCCCGCGAGAAGCACCACGAGGAGCACCGCGCGGACGACCCCAGCGGGTCGGCGCTCGCGGAGCGAGAGGACCACAGCGGCGAGCCCGGCGGGCGCCATGGCGTAGCCGACGAGGTTGGGGTAGAGCACTCCCCAGTTGAGGAAGAGTGCGGGGAACGCGCCGAAGCCCGTCGACAGAGCCGCGGCGGCGACGTAGGCGGCTCTGCGACGGTGGAACATCGCCCCGACGAGCGCCATCATCGAGGCAGGCCACAAGATGGCGACGAAGCCAAGATTCGCGGCGTTGATCCCCACCGGAACCGAGACGCCCGTCAGCTCGACGACGAGCGTCGTGATGGCGTGCCACGCGTTGGGGTAGCCGCCAATGTCCGAGGTGGCGCCGATCTGGAACGGCGACGCGCTGCCGCTCTTCACGGCGAGGGCGATCGCGTTGAGGTGGACGATGTTGTCGAATCGCTGAGCGATGTTCTCAGGACCGCCGAAGGCGCGTGCGAACAGGAGGCCGAGGCCGCCGGCTGCCGCCGCCAGTGCGCCGGCCGTGGTCAGCAGTGTGCCGCGGGATGAGGGCGCGTCGTCTCCTCCCGCGAAACGGCGGAGCACGAGACCGATACCTGCGACGACCGCCGTGATGATTGCGAGCGGGATCAGACCCCAGCGCAAGCCGACGAGCGGTGCGATCGTGGCGGCGATGGCGGCGATGGTGACCGAGATGGCCGGCGCGAGGAGCCAGCGAGAGGGGTTGCGCACCCCCCATCCGGCAGCCATAACGATGCTGCCCGGGATGATCAGGAGGAGCGCAGCGACGAGGATCGACGGAAATATGCTGATCCAGCTGTCCATTCGATCCCGACTCCGTCACTTCGACAATTCGACATGCCATCGTAGCCGACGCCTCCGACAGGCTTTCCCACGCTTTCCTCAGGCCAGCGGAATGCGTCGCGTAGGATCGATGATGCCCCGCGCGGGGGCGCCCATTCGCTTGCCCCGTAAACGAAAGCCTTCGCCCATGGACCTCCTCATCGTCGGCTCCGGCTTCTTCGGCCTCACCATCGCCGAGCGTGCTGCAGCAGCCGGCCGCAAGGTGACCGTCATCGACCGCCGTCATCACATCGGCGGCAACGCCTACACCGAGAACGAGCCGACGACCGGCATCGAGGTCCACAAGTACGGGGCTCACCTGTTCCACACCTCGAACGCGACGGTGTGGGAGTACGTCAACCGCTTCACGCAGTTCACGAGCTATGTCCACCGCGTCTATACGACGCACAAGGGCGTCGTATACCCGCTGCCGATCAATCTCGGCACGATCAACCAGTTCTTCCAGGCGGCCTACACGCCCGGCGAGGCACGCGACCTCATCCAGGAGCTCGCCGGCGAGTTCGACCCGAAGCAGGCCAACAACCTCGAGGAGCGCGCCATCGGTCTCATCGGCCGACCGCTGTACGAGGCGTTCATCCGCGACTACACCGCGAAGCAGTGGCAGACCGATCCGAAAGAGCTCCCGGCGGAGATCATTTCGCGTCTCCCGGTCCGTTACACCTACGACAACCGCTACTTCAACGACACGTGGGAAGGCCTCCCGGTCGACGGCTACACCGCCTGGCTCGAGCGGATGGCCGATCACGCCAACATCGAGGTGAAGCTGAGCACCGACTTCTTCGACGAGTCGCAGCCGCTCAACAAGAAAGACACCGTCGGCCAGGTGCCCGTCGTCTACACCGGTCCCGTCGACCGCTACTTCGACTACACCGAGGGCGAGCTGTCGTGGCGCACGCTCGATTTCGAGCAGGAGGTCCTCGACATCCCCGACTTCCAGGGCACGAGCGTCATGAACTACGCCGACGCCGATGCGCCGTACACCCGCATCCACGAGTTCAAGCACTTCCACCCGGAGCGTGCCGACCGCTATCCGACCGACAAGACCGTCGTCGTGCGGGAGTACTCGCGCTTCGCGACCCGTGCCGACGAGCCGTACTACCCCGTGAACACCGCCGACGACCGCGCCGGTCTGCTGGCGTACCGCGATCTCGCCAAGGGAGAGCAGGACGTGCACTTCGGCGGGCGCCTGGGCACCTACCAATACCTCGACATGCACATGGCGATCGGCTCCGCGCTGTCGATGTGGAACAACCACCTCGCGTGAGGCTGTCGTGGGTTCGTTGACGACCCGTCCGCGCGGCACGGCCAGCGCGGCGACGGATGCAGACCGCTGGGGATATCGCGCCGACATCGACGGTCTCCGCGCCGTCGCCATCCTGCTGGTCGTGACCTACCACGTCTGGCTGGGGAGGGTGTCGGGCGGCGTCGACGTGTTCCTGATGCTGTCCGCCTTCTTCCTCACGCGGACGTTCCTGCACCGCATCCACACCGGAACGCCACCAGACATCGCACGCCGGCTGGTCGGGACGTTCCGGCGGCTCCTGCCCGCCGCCGCGGTCACGCTCCTGTTCGTTCTCGTGCTGGCGCGAGTGGTCTACCCCGCGACGATGTGGCGTTCGCTCTGGGAACAGACATGGGCGTCCTTGCTCTACGTCCAGAACTGGGTTCTGGCCGCAGATGCGGTCGACTACTACAACCGCGGGGAGGCGCCCAGCCCGCTCCAGCACTTCTGGTCGCTCTCCGTGCAGGGGCAGGCGTTCGTGCTGTGGGCTGTTCTCTTCGCGCTCTGCCTCCTGATCATCCGGCGCTTCCGATGGTCACCCGACGCGGTCGTCGCGGCGGTCTTCGGAACGGTGTTCGTGCTGTCGCTGGCCTACTCCATCGTGCGGACGGATGCCGCTCAGCAGCTCGCGTACTTCGATACGGGCGCTCGACTGTGGGAGTTCGCCGCGGGGTCGTTGCTGGTCGTGGTGCTCCCGCATCTGCGCCCCGGGCCCACCGTGAGCGCCGTCCTCGGTTGGGTCGGCATCGGCGGGCTCCTCGCCTGCGGCGTGGTGCTCGACGTCGAGGGCGGGTTCCCCGGATACCTCGCCCTCTGGCCCGTCGTCTGCGCCGCGATGATCGTGGTCTCGGGGACCGGTGACGCGGGGCGCGGCCCCGCCCGGTTCCTCGCGTCGCGACCGCTTCGACTCGCCGGCCGCGACGCTTACGGCCTCTACCTCGTGCACTGGCCGATTCTCGTCACGTGGCTCGTCGTGCGCGAGCGCACCGAGGTCGGAGCCGTGGGCGGTGTGGCGATCGTCGCTGCCTCCCTGGTCGGCGCGAGACTGCTGACCTTCGCCGTGGACCACCCCGTCCGGCAGTGGCGGCGCTCGGAACGCAGCGTCATACCCTCCATCGCTGTCGTCGCGGTCGCCGCTCTGGTCGTCGTGGTCCCCGTCGGGACATGGCAGGGTGTGACCGCCTACCGAGAGCAGCGGATCGCGGCGCAGCAGCTGACGGCGAACCCCGGGGCGCACGTGCTCTTCGACGACGAGGTCTCCGAACCCGACCCGGAATTCCCGATGATCCCGCTCGCGACGGCGATCGAAGACGAATGGGTGCAGCTCGAGCTCGAGTGCAGCGGTGCGCGCGCCATCACCGACGACATCCTGCACGGGTCTTGCTCGGAAATGCCCGGGACCCAGCGCGCGAGCGAGCTGATCGCGGTGATCGGCGACTCGCATGCGCAGCAGATGACAGCGGCTCTCCTTCCGATCGCGGAGCAGCGCGGCTGGGGTGTCATCACCCTCGTGCGCGGTGGCTGTGCCATGGGCCTCGACGATCCCGGCTTCGATCCCGACTTCTGCCCGCAGTGGCGTGAGGCGGCCATCCGCCACGTCGAGGCAATCAAGCCGTCGGCGGTCATGACCATCGTCACCGCCGCTGATGCGGGCGAGGAGGACGAGAGCCTCCGGCCGGGTATCGAGCAGTTCATCGACCGGATGGACGCCGCCGACATCCCGATCATCGCGGTTCGTGACAACCCGCGGTTCGGTTACAACATGTTCGGTTGCGTCATCGAATCCGATGATCCGGAGGGCTGCTCCATGCCGCGGGGCAGCTCGCTGGCGGCCGCGAACCCGGCGCGCGTCCTGCAGCGCGAGAGCATCACGCACGTCGACCTGACCGAGTGGATCTGCCCGGATGACGTCTGCCACGCCGTCGTCGGCAATGTCGCCGTCTATCGCGACGACAATCACCTCTCCAGCACCTATGCGCGTACGCTCGCGCCGGTGCTCGAACGGCAGCTCGCGTCTCTGCGGTGAGGCTCTTTGCGGAGTCCCGCGCTCACAGGACCGTAGGATCGAACGCGTGAGTCCCGCCGTCGTCGGCGCCCCCGGATCGCCGCGGCGCTACCTCCACTCTCTGTGGCTGCTGTCGGCACGCGACCTGCGGGTGCGCTACTCCACGAGCGCGCTCGGCTACCTCTGGTCGGTCCTCGACCCGCTCGTCATGAGCGGCATCTACTGGTTCGTCTTCACGCAGGTCTTCCACCGGGACGTCGGTGAGACCCCGTACATCGTGTTCCTCATCACCGCACTGCTGCCGTGGGTGTGGTTCAACTCCGCCGTCACTGACTTCACGCGCGCGTTCAACAAAGATGCCCGGCTGGTGCGGTCGACCTCGATCCCTCGATCGATCTGGGTGGGACGCATCGTCCTGAGCAAGGGCATCGAGTTCCTCTTCTCGCTCCCCGTGCTCGCGGTGTTCGCGATCTTCGGGGGAGCGACGGTCAACGCTGCGCTCCTGCTCTTCCCCCTGGCCGTCGTGCTGCAGGTGATCCTGCTGCTCGGCCTCGGGCTCATCGTCGCGCCGCTCTGCGTGCTCTGGGGAGATCTCGAGCGCACCACACGGCTCGTGCTGCGGGCACTGTTCTACGCGTCGCCGATCATCTACGGCGTGGCCGACCTGCCGGGAGTCTTCAAGGAGATCGGCGCCCTCAACCCTCTGGCCGGCATCTTCACGCTCTACCGTGTCGGGTTCTTCCCGGACCAGTGGGACACGCTGTCGGTGATCGTCGGGGCCGTCACCAGCATCCTGGTCTTCGGGCTCGGACTTCTCGTCTTCGGACGACTTGAGCGCCCGGTGCTGAAGGAGCTGTGATGACCGGTCTCGCGATCGAGGTACGCGACCTCGGTGTCCGATTCCGCCGCAATCGGCGCGGCAGACGCAACCTGAAGGACCTGTTCGGCGGCGCCTCGCGTCGCAGTCGCCCGGGCGAGTTCTGGGCTCTTAGAGGCGTCTCGTTCTCGGTCGAGCCGGGCGAGTCGATCGGCGTCGTCGGGCGCAACGGACAGGGTAAGTCGACGCTCCTCAAGCTCGTCGCCGGGGTTCTGCTGCCCGATGAGGGCCGCGTCGATGTGAACGGTGGGGTGGCGCCGCTCATCGAGATCACGGGCGGCTTCGTCGGCGACCTCACCGTGCGGGAGAACGTGCGCCTGACAGCGGGTCTGCACGGGATGTCGAAGGCCGAGGTCAACCGCCGGTTCGACGACATCATCGATTTCGCTGAGATCGGTGATTTCGTCGACACCCCCTACAAGCACCTCTCCAACGGGATGAAGGTGCGCCTGGCGTTCTCGGTGGTGTCGCAGCTCGACGAGCCGATCCTCCTCGTCGATGAGGTGCTCGCCGTCGGTGACCGTGCCTTCCGCGCGAAGTGCTACAAGCGCATCGATGAGCTGCTCGCCGAAGGGCGGACCCTGTTCTTCGTCAGCCACAATGAGAAGGACCTGCGGCGCTTCTGCAAGCGCGGCCTCTACCTCGACAAGGGGTCACTAGTCCTCGACGGATCGATCGGCGACGTGCTCGACCGGTACAACGAGGACCACAACGGGGGAGCCTGAGGCTCAGCGCTTCGCCGGGTCGAAGATGCTCTCCCACGACTCGGGGGACGTCAGCTGACCCATGGCGCGGCGATATCGTCGCGACAGCTTCGGCCAGTCGCGCCTGAGCTGCGCATGCAGGCGCAGGCTCTCGCGGAGCATGCGCCGGAAGGCCGCCCGGTCGCGGGTGTAGATGTTCTTGCCCGCCCCGTCGGCCGCGCTCACCAGGGCGCTGTCGTAACGAGGTACGCGCCACCAGTTCGCATCGCCCTTGCCGAATTCCACCTCGGGCTGAGCGACGTTCTCCGGGCGCGGAGCGTGCAGCCAGTGCGACGCGAGCGTCGAGAGGGTGAACCAGCGCAACGCGAGGCCGGTGGGGCTGTCGAAAGTGTGCCGGGGGAGACGCTTGAAGACCTGGCGTCCTTTACGGGAACGGAGCGGAACGCCGGTGTCGCGGTGCACGACGGTCTCGGGGAAGTCCTTCTGGAGAGCCCGCGCGGCCGGCATGGCCGTAGCGATCCCGGCCGCCATGTGGTCGGGCCCAGACAGGATGTCGCGCAGCGCGCGATGGCGCAGCGCGACGGGGTAGTACTGCATCATCATGAGGTGCTTGAGGTCGAGACGCCGGCTGTGTCGTAGCAGCGTGCCTCCCCGCGGGCTGTTCGAGTGCAGCAGTGCCGCGACGATCCGGTTGCGGGCGTGGAAGTAGGCCTGCCAGTCGATCGAGTCGTCCTTACCGACCCACGACACGTGCCAGAGTGCGACTCCGGGCATCGAGACGGTGGGGAACCCGGCGTCGCGGGCACGCAGGCAGTACTCGGCGTCGTCCCACTTGATGAAGGCGGGCAGAGACAGCCCGACCTGGCGGATGACCTCGACCGGGATCAGGCACATCCACCAGCCGTTGTAGTCGGCGTCGAGCCGCATGTGCAGCTCGGGGGACTGCCGCAGGTTCGCGACCGAGAAGTCGTGCGGCATCTTCTCCTGCTGCAGCGTGCGCCACATGAACGGCTCATCGTCGACGACCTCGGCCCAGGCGTGGAGCTTCGGACGGTCGAGCAGATCGAACATGTGGGCGCCGACGATCGTCGGCGTCGTGGCGTACCGACCGAAGACGATCGAGCGACGGAGCGACTCCGGCTCGATGCGCACGTCGTCGTCCAGCAGCTGCACGAAGTCGCTCTCCGGCCGCTGCAGCGTTTCGTGCATCGCGCGGGCGAAGCCGCCGGAGCCGCCGAGGTTCGGCTGCGTGACGATCTGGAGCGTCTCGCCGAGACTGTCGGCGACCTCCGTGAAGTCGGGCTGAGCATCGACGCGATCCGTGCCCTGGTCGATCAGGAAGATGCGATCGACCAGCTCGAGGACGTCGGGTGCCGCATCGAGGGCGCGGAGGGTCTCGACGCAGTAGTCGGGCTTGTTGTAGGTCGTGATGCCGAGCGAGGCCTTGCCCGACCGGGCCGGCTCCTGCTCGGTCGTCCACTCCGCCCCGAGGAACCGGGCATCGTCGCGATCCGCCGCGATGTCGAACCAGATCCATCCGCCGTCGCTGTACTGGTTGAGGGTGAGGTCGAACGTGCTGGTCGCTTCGCCGGTGACCTCGCGGGTCTCCAGCCGCTGGCGGGTGCCGCCGCCGTTGGAACGGTAGACGAGGACCGTGGCGGTACCCTCGGTGCGCACCGTGAGCGTCACATCGCGCACCGGTGTCCAGTGCTGCCAGTACGACGCCGGGAACGCGTTGAAGTAGGTGCCGAACGAGACCCGCCGCCCGCTGACGATACGTGCCTCCGAGCGGCCGAGGATGTTCGACAGCTGGGCCCGCGACGACACGCGCACGGGCTCCTCGTCGATCTCGGTCCACGTCTCGGGGTCGACGTAGAGCGGCAGGAGATCGGGGTCGTGCTCGAGCGGGAGGACGGCGCGCTGCAGCAGGTGGGGCATGATCTGTCTTTCGTCAGGGACGGGCCGGCTGATCGATCAGCGGCTTCATCGGCTGCCAGGAGCGGTCGCGTGCGATGCGCCGCCCGTCGCGGAGGCCGCGGAAGAGGTTGGAGGTGCCGCGCACCGTGCGCTCGACGAGGAAGAGCCGGATCAGCTCCTTGCCGAACGTGAGCGTCGTCCCGAGGCCGAACAGCACCGGGTTGTAGACGCCCTTCGTCCGGTAGTACTGCTTGATGTGCGCCCGGTTGCGCATGATGTAGTACCGGTAGGCGTCGCTCGAGGCGTTCATGTGGCGGATGCCCATGTCCCACTGGCGGATCTCGCGCGTGCGGCGCAGGACGAATTCGTCGACGATGACCGACGTCGTGATTCGCGAGGCGAGCCAGCCGTAGAGCTGGTCGTCCCAGTAGATGAAGAAGCGCGGGTCGGGCAGTCCGATGCGGGCGACGATGTCGCGGTGGATGAACATGCCCTCGAAGCAGCCGGAGTTCATCTCCTTGTACCCGGACTCGCCGAAACCGGCGGGCGCGAAGGGGATGGGGATGCCCATGCGTTCGGCGATGCGGTACTGCCAGTAGAACTCGCTGCCGTCGTAGTCGTACCGGCGACCCTGGATGCTGCGGAACCGCGGCGCCCAGCATCCCATCTTGGCGAGCCCGTCGGGCAGCACCTCGACGTCGTCGTCCATGAGCCAGATCCACTCGGACCCGAGCTCGTAAGCGACGCGCACGCCCTCGCTGAAGCCGCCGGATCCGCCCGTGTTCGTCTCGAGACGCCGGTACTCCAGCTGCGTCCCCAGCCGTTCGCGGAACGACTCGACGACGGATGTCGTGTCGTCGGTCGATGCGTTGTCGATGATGACCACGCGCCCGGGCTTCGGTTCCATCCGGACGATGCTCTCGAGCAGCCGCGTCAAGAGCGCGGAGCGGTTGAAAGTGACGACGGCGATGGTCGCCGATGTCGGGTCGAAAACCTGCACGCTCACCGGCCCGATCCTACCGTGCGATGCCGTGCGTTCCCGTCGAGGTGTCGTCGGGCAGCCCGGCGGCGGGCGATCCCGGCCGCGCGGCGTCCCGGATGTTCTCGCGCCACGACTTCGACTGCCCGGCTCGCAGCGCGCAGAGGACGAGCATCAGCCAGCCGTACCCGTGCAGCGGGAAGCTCTCGAACAGGGCGTCGACGAGGACCGTCACGAGGATGAGGGGAGTCCAGGCGTAGAGGATCGACCGGCGTTCGCTCGCGACGAGCCACGCGCGTCCCAGTGCCAGTCCGGCGAAGGTGATGAAGATGAGGAGACCGACCCACCCGAGCTGGAGCACGACGTCGACGTACGCGTTCAGCGCCGAGTTGTGGCGGTCCCCGAGCGCGAAGTTGATCGCGTTGAAAGGGAAGTCGGTGCGCGACCACGGCCCGAACCAGCCCCATCCGCGCACCGGCTCGACGCGAACGAACGAGGCGACCTGGTCCCACAGCTCGGCCCGGATCGAGAAGTCCGTCCCGGCTCCGATCCACGCGATGATGCGCTCGCGCAGCAGATAGCCGACCATCGCGCTGACGATCACGGTGGCACCGAGCACGGACTGTACGGTGCGTCGGAGTGCGTGTCGGGTGCGACGCACGAGGCCGAGTGCCGCCGTCGCGACGGCCGTGGCGACGGCGAGGACGAGGACGGTGGGGGAGTCGGAGAGGGCGGCGAGGAGCGCGGCCAGCACGGCCGAGAACAGCGAGACACCGGTTCGCACCGACACCGTGCGCCACTCGATGTAGAACGTGATCAGTGCCAGGACCGCGATGAAGCCGAGGGAGTTGCGGGTGCCGAAGATGCCCTGAACCGGCCCGAGAGCGGCGATGTCCCCTTCGATGCCGAGGAAGGTGAACGGCATGTCGAAGAACACACCCGAGAGCAGCTCGAGCAGGAGCGACAGCACCAGCAGCACCCGGAAGACGTCGGCCAGCGCGCGGACCGTCTGCAGGGTGTCGCGCGTGTTCGCGATGACGACGGCGAGGAACGCGATCGCCGCGAGCGCGAGCCAGCCACTGACGGTCCCGGAGGTGTCTGTCGTCCACGTGACGCTCGCGAGGGCCCAGCCGAGGAACAGCACGAGGGTCGATGGGATGAGGCGCACGAGGGTGAACTCGCGACGGCGGACCAGCAGCACGGCCGCGCCGACCGCGCACAACCCCGCGATCACGGTGAACCAGGTGACCCGGCCCGCGGTGCGGTCGACGAGGTGCTGAGCGAACACCGCGGCGATCGCCGTGTGTGCGAACGCCTGCGCGAACGCCGCGGAGTCGAGGGTGCGGACGACCCAGGAGGCGGACAGCCCGGGCGGGGTCGTCACGCCACGCCTTCGACGGGCGCGCCGCGCTCGATCGGGGCACCGCCCTCGAGGGGCCACGCGGCAGCGAGTGTCGAACGACGCCGGACGGGTGTGCCGCGAACGGAGGCGGGGGCCTGCTTGATGGCGAAGGCGAGCATCACGAGCAGGAACCATCCCCAGTTCAGCAGAGGCGACGACTCGGTGATGCTCTGGACGAGAAGGATCGTCGCCACGAGCGCGGGGATCAGCAGGAGGCGCGACCGCGGTTCCCGCTGGGCGCCGGGGCGGGGGATGCGGCCGAGCGCCAGGAACCATGCGCGCCAGGTGAAGGCGCCGAGGGCGACGGCGAACAGCACCACGCCCACCACCCCGAGCTGCATGGCGACGTCGAACCAGGTGCTGTGCGCTTGCATCACCGTGACGCCGCGGTCGACGATCCAGCCGTCGAAGAAGGGATCCGTGGGCACCCACGGCACCGAGTAGCCCCAGCCGATGATCGGGCTCTCGGCGAATCGCTCGCCCACCGTCGCCCAGATCTCCTTCCGACCGCTGAGGTCGGAGGAGCGTCCGAGCATCTCGAACAGGGCTTCGCGGACGAGCCACAGGGTCGTGATGAGGGCGACGCCCGTGACGGTGAAGACGATGTAGAGGATGCGGCGGGTGCGCGCTGTGCGCGCGCGTCGCATGAGCAGGACGACCACGATGACGATCGCGATGGCGATCGCGCACATCGCGGCAGTGGCCGACGAGCCGCGCCAGAAGCAGAAGGCTGCCAGCAGCGTCCACACCACCAGCGGGCCCCGGCGGCCGGCGCGGGTGTTGATCTGCAACCCGAAGACGACGAGTCCGAGCAGCGCGATGTAGGCGAGCGAGTTCGCGTTGCCGAAGATCCCCTGGATGCGGTCATCCGTGAAGAGCTTGTCGCGAGACCAGAACATGATCGGGTCGCCCGTGAAATCGGGCCCCGGGCGGACGAAGCCCGGGAGGATCGGCCCGCGCCAGATGAGCGAGACCCACAGCTCGAAGGCCAGGGAGAGCGCCAGCATCCACTTCACCGCCGCAGCGATCGCCTCGATGATCTGACGTCCCGTGAGGACGGACGCGACGAAGATGGCCTGCGCGGTGGTCGCGAGCAGCAGCGCCAGCGTCATGGCGGTCGCGCGCGGCCATTCCGTCCACAGCAGCGAGACCACCGCCCACCCGACGTAGGCCAGGGCGAACCACGGCAGGCGGCGCCAGCGGCGGCGGGGTCGCTGAATCAGCCAGATCGCCGCTGACACCGTCGTCGTGACGGCGACCACGACGGCCGAGCCGCCGACCCCGATCGCCATGAGCCAGGCCGTGCCCGCCATCGAGGAGGCGATGATCAGGGTGCACCAGGCTCGCACGAGCCGGAGCGGGAGGCGCCGCGGCGATGAGGTCGTCGCCGCATCCGTTCCGGATTCCCCGCGCGTATGACTGGCCATGATGCTCTCAGATTAGCCGCAGGGGCTGAGAGCCATCACGTACCCCGGAGCGCCTCCGGCTGCTCGGGAAGGCGGTCGCCCTGCTCCGCGTCGAGACGTTGCTCGGCCGGACCGCGCCCGACGAGCGGGGCCTGCTTGATCTTGAACGCGAACAGGATGATGAGGAACCATCCCCAGTTCAGCAGCGGTGCCGACTCGGCGAGCCCCTGGACGAGCAGGATGGTCGCGACGAGGGAGGGAACGAGCGTCAGAGCCGTATACGGGCGATCGGCCACGAGGTCCCACCGGGGCCGATCGACGGCGAAGAACCAGGACCGCCAGACGAACGCCAGCAGGGCGAGCGCGATGAGAGCGACGCCGATGAAGCCGAGCTGGAGCGCGACGTCGAGCCACATGTTGTGCGCCTGCATGACGCTGACGCCGTGGTCGACGATCCAGCCGTCGAACGCCGGGTCCGACGGAACCCAGGGGGTCGAGTAGCCCCACCCGATCAGCGGCCGCTCGGCGATGCGCTCGCCGACGGCGTCCCAGATCCGCTGACGTCCCGTCAGATCGGACGAGCGGCCGAGCAGATCGAACACCGTGTCGCGCGCGAGCCCCACGACGGCGCCGCCGAGGCCGGCGACGACGAGGTACATGACGTAGAAACGCGTGCGCTCGCCGGGGCGGCGCGCGGTGCGCATCAGCAGGATCGTCACGAGCACGACCGCCACAGCGATGGCGCACAGGAGCGCGGTGGCCGAGGCCGCCCGCCAGAAGAGGAAGACAGCGAGCGCCGTCCAGAGCCCGAGCAGGAACCTGCGCGGCGCGCCCGATGCCATTCGCACGATGAAGACGATGATCGCCAGGAGGGCGATGTAGGCGAGGGGGTTGGCGTTGCCGAAGATCCCCTGCAGGCGGCCGCCGTTGAAGAGGTTGTCGCGTGACCAGAGGGTGATGGGGTGGCCGGCGTAGTCGGCATCCGGTCGGACGAAGCCCGGGAGGATGTCACCCCGCCAGATGAGGGCGACCCACAGTTCGAACATGATCGACAGGGCCAGCATCCACTTGAGCGCCGCCGCGACCGCGCGCAGGATCTCGCGCCAGGTCAGCACCGCGCCGACGAACATCGCCTGCACGGTCGTCGATACGAGCAGCAGCAGCGTGAGCTCGGTGGCACCCAGCCACGCGGACCACAGCATCGACATCACGGCCCACGCGACGTAGGCCAGCGCGAACCACGGCAGGCGGCGCCACTGCACCCGCGGCCGCAGAGAGACCCAGAGGACCGTCGACACGAGTCCGGTCGCGACGACGACGACGCCTGCGACCGCCGGGCCGAACGCCATCAGCCAGCTCGTGCCGGCCATCGACGCGGCGATGACGAAGACGCACCACGCCCGCAGGAGGAGATGCCCGGTGGTCTCTCGCGCGGGCGCCGCGGGAGGCGCCGAGACGGGGTGGCGTGAGTAGACGGCCATGGTGCAGACAGGCTATCGCGGCGGCGCGTCCGGCACCCGATCCGACAGTGCGCGCGCTCTAGGCTGGGCTCGTGCTGATTCCGATCTCGAACATCGCCAGAGACTACGCATGGGGCTCCCAGACGCTCATCGCCGAGCTGCAGGGTCGCGAGCCGTCGGGGGAGCCCGAAGCGGAGATCTGGTTCGGTGATCATCCGGGCAGCCCGTCGCGCGTCGACGACGGCACGGGACGCCCGCTCGACCTCGCCCTGTCCGAGGCCGGGCTCGCGCCGCTTCCCTACCTGCTGAAGATCCTCGCGGCGGCGACATCGCTGTCGATCCAAGCGCACCCTTCCCGAGAGCAGGCAGCCGTGGGATTCGCGCGCGAAGAGGCGGCGGGCATCCCGCGGGATGCCGGGGACCGCCTCTACCGCGACGAGAATCACAAGCCCGAGATCATCGTCGCCCTCTCGGATTCATTCCGCGCGCTGGTCGGATTGCGGCCGATCGCCGACACCCAGCGTCTGCTCGCCGCTCTGGGCGAACGTGCGGGCGTCGTCGCGTTGGCCGCTGCGCTCACGCCGACCGACGCCGAGGACGAGTCTGCGGCGCTCCGCCGCGTCATCGGATGGGCGCTCTCGGGCGAGGCATCGGATGTCGTGACCGACCTCGCCGCTGCGCTCGATCGATCCGTGGGGGCGGGCCGCTCGGACTCGGACTTCGCCGCCGAGACGGCCGTGCTCAGCGAGATCGCGGGTGCATTCCCCGGCGACCCGGGGCTCATCGTGGCGACCCTCATGAATCTCGTCGAGCTGCGACGAGGCGAGGCGCTCTTCGCGCCGGCGGGTGTGCTCCACGCTTATCAGGAGGGCCTCGGAGTCGAACTGATGGCCGCCAGCGACAACGTGCTCCGCGGTGGCCTCACGCCCAAGCACGTCGACGTGACGGAGCTGCTGCAGATCGTCAGCACCGACAGCGGTCCCGCGCCGATCGTCGAGCCCATCGAGGTCGCTCCCGGGGTGTTCGGCTATGACGTCGGCGTGCCGGACTTCCGTCTCGCGCGCGTCGAGACGACCTTCGAGGCGGTCACCGAGATCGCGCTCGCCGGCACGGCGATCGTCCTCGCGACCCGCGGCGACGTCGTCGTCGAAGCGGACGGTAAGCGCGTGGAGCTCGTGCCCGGCACGGCGGCCGTCGTCGCGGCGGCGTCCGTCGCGATCGGCGGCGCGGGGGAGGCATTCGTCGCGCAGCCCGGCGCCTAGCGAGTCGCGACACGCCGATGGAGCGTCGCGAAGCTTAAACATGGGCTTGAGGGTTTACGATCCGCGACTTGACCCAGAGGAATCACACGGGTGTAATTAATGCGAGACACGCGGCTCGCGTGCCGGCCGGCGAGGAGGGGACACGATATGACGGCATACCGTTCGGGCGTTCCCGACAACTGGTTCGTCGATCCGGTCAACCTGGGCGTGCCCGGTGTTCGCCGCGTCGACACCGACGGTGACGACAATGCGCTCGCCTGGCAGACCGACGCGCTCTGCGCGCAGACCGACCCCGAGGCGTTCTTCCCCGAGAAGGGCGGCTCGACCCGCGACGCCAAGCGCATCTGCACGTCGTGCGACGTCCGCGGGGAATGCCTCGAGTACGCCCTGCAGAACGACGAGCGCTTCGGCATCTGGGGCGGCCTCAGCGAGCGCGAGCGCCGCAAGCTGAAGCGTCGCGCAGTCTGACGAGCTCCGGCGGCCGGGGTCGCTGATATCGGCGAACCGCCTCGCCGCTGTCGAGCTCGCTCAGAATCGCCACCTAGGCTTGCTCCGTCATGCCCGCCCGTGTTCATGCGCTCCTGGTCGTGCGTCCCGATGGACGCGCACCGGCGGCCTTCCATCTCACGCGCACGCTCGCCGCGCTGCGCGATCAGACGCGCGCCGTCGACGCATTGACGATCGTGCTGTGCGGCGGCGACGACCGTCTGCGCGCTCTCGCGGAGGAGTCGGGTGCCGAGGTGGTGATCGCCGCGCCGTCCCGAACGGGCTTCGCTGCCGCGCTCCGGCTGGCGTCACGACGTCTCGACGGTGACGCGGTGTGGCTGCTGGCGCAGGACGTCGCGCCCGAGCCGCAGGCGCTGCAGCGGCTGGCCGCCGCCCTCGAGACGGCGCCGTCCGTCGCGATCGCCATTCCGAAGCTCGTCGAGTGGGATGACAACACGCGCATCGTCTCGCTGGGACGCTCGATGACGAGGTTCGGCGCTGCGGTCGGTCTCGCTGACGGTGAGCACGACCAGGGCCAACACGACGGTACGGACGACGTCCTCGGCGGTGATGTGCGCGGCATCCTCGTCCACACCGCGGCGTGGCGGGAGCTCGACGGGCTCGACGATGCCCTCGCCGGTGCCGACGAGGGGCTCGATCTCGGCGTGCGTGTGCGTCTGGCCGGCGGCCGCGTGGTCCTCGCGCCCGGGGCGCGCATCGCCGTCGCGCACGACGGCGTGGCCGGCCCCCCAGCACCGCGGACCACGGGCGCCCGCGCCCGCGTCACGCATGCCGCACGCGTCGCGCAGCTGCATCGGCGATTGGTTTACGCCCCGCCGCCCGTCGTCGTACTGCACTGGCTCACGCTCCTGCCACTGGCGCTCTGGCGCAGCGTCGTCGACCTCGTCGGCAAACGTCCCGCGCGGATCGGCCCGGAATGGTCGGCCGCCGTGACCGTGCTGGTCCGGTTGCGTGCCGTCGCCCGCGCCCGACGTCGGATCGCTCGTCACCGGCGCGCATCCTGGTCGCAACTGGCGTCGCTGCGAGTCAGCTCACGGGTCATGCGGCAGCGTCTCATCGAGGATCAGCCCGCCGGCGACGGTCCGCGTCGGACCGAGCTCGGCTTCTTCTCCGGCGGTGGTGCGTGGGCAGTCCTCGCAGCCCTCGTCGTCTCGATCGCGGCGATGCCCGCGGCATTGAGCTGGCCCTCCATCGGCGGCGGAGCCCTCGCTCCGCTCGCCGCCAACGCGGCCCGCGCCTGGTCCGAGGCGACGGGTGCGCAACGACCGCTCGGGTGGGAAGCGGTCGGCCCCGCTGACCCGTTCAGCGCCGTTCTCGCTGTGCTCGCATCGTTCTCGCCGACGGACCCGTCGCGCGCGCTCGTGGTGCTGTGGCTCCTCGCCCTCCCGCTCGCGGTGCTCGGCGGATGGTTCGCTGCCACGCGCGTCACCGAGCGTGCGGCGCTGCGCATTGTCGGTGCCGCGATCTGGGCACTGGCGCCGATGTTCCTCGTGGCACTGGTCGACGGGCGCCCGGCATCCGTCATCGTCCACCTCGTGCTGCCGTGGCTGGCGTTCACCGCTGCCGGCGCTCACCGTTCGTGGGGCAATGCCGGTACGGCTTCGATCCTCCTCGCCGTCGTCTTGGCCTGCTCCCCGGTTCTGTCCGCTCCCGTCGTGATCATCTGGGTCTTCGCCGTCGTGCTGTCGATGGTGTTCCGGGGCCGGCGCGCGGCGTTCCGGTGGCTGTGGATCATCGTCCCGTCGCTCGCGCTGTCGGCACCGCTCGTTCTCGCCCGGCTCCGCGCCGGAGACCCGTGGTCGCTGCTGGCCGACCCGGGGGTGCCGTGGAGCGGCCCGCGATTCGCCGATGATGTCGTCGGGAGATTCCTGTTCGCCGCCGGGTTCCCTGCGGATGCGGGGTGGGCGGCCTTCACGGGAGCCTCCGGCCCGGTGTGGTGGTTGCTGCTGTTCACCGCGCCGCTGCTCGCGCTCGCGCTCGCCGCTGCCGCGTCGACGCGTCGCTTCGTCGGAATCGTGCTCCTGGCCGTCGCGGGTCTCGGAGTCGCGACCGCCTTCGCCGCGGCAGGCCTGGCCGTCGCCATCGACGGGACGACCGCGATCCCGCTCTGGCCGGGCGCCGCCCTCAGCCTCGCGTGGATCGGAGTCGTCGGCGCGGCGCTGTTGACGCTCGACAGCGTGGTGCCGGTTCGAGCGGTCCGGACGGTCGCCGCCGCGATCGCCGTCGCCGGTCTGGTCGTCGCAGCCGTCCCGACGCTGACCGCTCACGCGCGGGATGCCGCGGCCGTCGGTCGCGGCGAGACGAGCACCCTTCCCGCGTTCGTGGCGGCCGAGGGGGCGAACACGCCGGGACTCGGAACCATCGTGCTGACTCCCACCGACGACGGTGTCGCGGTCGATGTCGTCTGGGGCGGCAGCGCGACCCTCGGCGGCCAGTCCTCACTCGTCACCGCGCGCACGGAGCTGACCGATGCCGATCGGGAAGCGGCGCAGGTCGCCGCCGACCTCGTCGCCGATACCGCGAACGACGTCGTCGGCGAGCTGCGCGACCACGGTGTCGCGTTCATCCTGCTCGCCTCGAACGGCGACGACGAATCCGCGGCGGCCCGCAGCACACGCCTCGCGGCGGCGACGGCGCTGGGCAGCCGCGACGGCTTGGACGCCGTCGGCTCGACGGACAAGGGCGAGCTGTGGCGCCTGTCCGGTGAGGTGGCTCCCCGGGCGGACGCGCCGGCATCCGCGCGCGCATTCGCCGCCGCAGCGTGGAGCGGCATCGCCGCGGTGTTCGCCATCGCCCTGCTGCTGGCCCTGCCCACGCGGGGCAGCCGATCGGCATCTCGGGCCGCTCCGCGTCTCGTGGGGATACGCGCGCTCCGCAGGAGGGACCGATGACCACGCGAACTGCACTCGTGACCCGTCTCGCGGCGGGAGCCGTGACCGCTGTCGTCATCGGCGGCGGCGTGATCGCTGCCGCTGCCGCGCCGTGGCCGACCCTCACGCGCGAGCCGATGTCGCTCGACGTTGTGCCCGAGGCGGCGCGCTCGGTCGCGGCGTGCGACGGACCCCTGCTCGCGCTCGGCCGTGACGCGACGGCTGCGAGCGCGATCACCAGCGCCGCGTCGTCGACCGTCGTCGCGGCTGCCGACGGGGCCGAACCCACCGAGTACACCCTCGCCGCCCCTGACCGTGCGGACGACGGTGCACCGCCGGCGGCCTTCTCGGCAGAGCCGACGGGAGGTCGGCCGACGGATCTCGGCGCGGCGTCGGCCGCATCGCTCGACGAGGCCGACCTGCGCGGACTCGCCGTCTCGGCCTGCACGCGTCCCGCGATGGAGTCGTGGCTGGTCGGCGGATCGGCGGCGACGGGCGCCAGCGACCTGGTCCTCCTGACGAACCCGGGCGATGTCGCCGCGACCGTCGACCTCCGCGTGTTCGGCGCCGACGGTATGCAGGAACCCGTCGCGGGACAAGGCATCGTCGTCGGGGCTCGCTCGCAGCGCGCCGTCCCCCTCGCGGCTCTCCGTCGCGGCGAGCAGAGCCCGGTCGTGCAGGTCACGGCCCAAGGCGCCCCCGTCCGGGCCTCGCTGCAGTCGACACTGACCCGCACGCTCATCGCGGGCGGAGTGGACCAGATCGGCGCGAGCGCGCTCCCCGCTCCCCAGCAGGTGATCCCGGCCGTGAACGTGACGGTCGCACCCGACTCCGGCGCTTCGGCCGGAGGGCTCTCGGTGCGCCTGATGGCCACAGCGGCCGACGCAGGCGCGAGCGTCACGGTGCGTTCCGTCGCGGACGGCGGCGTGGTGTCCCAGCAGGATGACATCGCCCTCACCGCCGGCCGGCCGGTCGAGCTCGAGGTGACGGGGATGCCCGTCGGCGACTACACGGTGACCGCGACCGCGGATGCGCCTCTCGTGGCGGCGGCCTGGACATCGACCGACCTGGCGGCCCCTGCCGACTTCGCCTGGGCGGTGGCAGCGCCGCTCGTCGAGGCCCCCACTCTCGTCGCCGTCGCGCCGGCCCCCGCGCCGACGCTCACGCTGACGGCCGAGCGCGAGACCGTCGCCACGGTGACGCCGGTGAGCGGCGGAACGCCCCGGACGGTCGAACTCGCCGCCGGGCAGTCGCGGACGATCGATGTCGAAGCCGGGACGATCTACCGGGTCGACCCCGGGGCCGGCGGCATCCGCGGTTCCATCGGCTTCTCGGGCGACGGACAGCTCGGAACCTACCCGGTGGCCGGTTCCGCCGCAGCAGCGGCCGAACTCACCGTCTATCCCTAGGCGTCGGTCAGAGGAAGCGGAAGCGATCGGGCCCGAGATCCCACGGGTCGCGATCGAGGTACTCGGCCGCAGCGCGGAAGACGCAGCTCTCGACCATCATCCGGCGGTGCAGGTCGTCGTTCCGGTGCAGTCGGTTCAAGCGCTCTATCGGCAGGCGGTACAGCACGATCCGTTTCTCGGCGGCGAAGACCTGCCAGCGAGGGATGCCGTCTTCGTCGCTCGCCGCGGGCATCCCGGCGACCTCGAAGCGGACCTCCCGCAGCTCGGGCCAGGCGCTGCGCAGGAACTCAGCAGCGGTGCCCACCGACAGATCGAATCGCTCGGAGCGCGTCTCGAGGGGAGGGAGTGGCGGCCGCACGACGGGGCTCCGGTCATCGCGGCCATGACGGCCGTGCCGCGACGGCCGGTTCCGCCGCGGCGGGACGGGTCGGGAACGACGCCGGATCATGAGGCCATCCTATGCCGCGAGGGGCGGAGGCTCGGCGCGGCATCCGGACGTACGGGGTACACGGCGTTACCGTGGATGCGATGCGCGAGAGACTGTGTTCGAAGGTGGGCTGCGCCCGCGAGGCCGTGACGACCCTCACCTTCGACTACGGCGACCAGATGGCCGCCCTGGGTCCGCTCGGCGGCGGAACGGACCCGCACGCGCACGACCTCTGCGCCATCCACACCGAGCGCCTGTCGGTGCCGAAGGGCTGGGTCGTCATCCGGCACGAGACCCTGCGGGTCTGACCGGGAATCCGCGCGGCGTCCCCTGGGCCGCGCCGACGAGCGCCGCTGCGCGCTCGTCGGTTCGCATGATCGCGGCGTACTCGCGGTCGCGTCGCACCGCCACGACCGCTCGCACGAGCGTCTCCGGGTCCGAGTGCGGCAGGGGTGAGACGAAAGGTGCGATCTCGGCGGCGATCATCGCCGCCGAGCGCGAGCGCGCCCCCGGTTCCATGCCCTCGGCCGAGCGTGCGAACTGAGTCGCCCGTCGGGCGATGCGGTCGGGCAGTCTTCCCACATCGGCCACCTCCGCCCATTCCTGCAGCTGACCGGGGACGGGCCCGGCGGGGGTCGGGAGGCGGGGCGCGCGCGTGCGTTCGCAGTACGTTCCCGCGACCATGTCGCCGAGGCGGGTCGATCGCGGGGTGAACGTCGCGACGATCCCCGCGAGTGCGCCGAAGGTGAACCAGATCTCCAGCACACCGACGAGGGCGCGGATGAAGGCCTGTCGGAATCCGGTGGCGCCACCGTCGGTGCGGACGATGCGACCGCCGACCGCCAGCTTCCCGAGGCTGCGGCCGCGCGTGAGCGTCTCGATCGCCGTCGGGATGACGACGAGCACGAGGACGAGCGCCGAGACGACGAGGATTCCGGACAGGTTCTCGAGGCCGAGGCCCCCGACGACGAAGCCTCCGACGAAGTAGGACAGCAGCAGCAGCGCGACGCCGCAGAGGACGTCGATGAGAGCTCCGAGCGCGCGGAGGAAGAAGCCGAGGGGCTGAACGTCGAGTGCGACCGCCTCGCCGGTGAGGATCTCGTCCTGGGCGATCTGCACCGGGGGAGCGGGCGTGGTCATGGGTACAGTTAAGCAAATGGACCTCGACGCCCTCGTCGCCGCGCGTCGCGCCGAATGGGATCGGCTCGACGCGCTCGGCCGCGCCCGCCGCTTGTCGAGCGACGAGGTCGACGAACTGGTCACCCGCTATCGCGCGGCGTCGGCCGATCTCGCCGACATCAAGACCTCGGCGGGTCGCAGCGTCGAGGGCGATCGGCTCTCGATGATCCTGTCGCGCGCACGTCTGCGGCTGACCGGAGCCCCCGAGAACGTGCTCCGGCAGCTGCCCCGCTTCTTCCTGCAGCAGCTGCCGGCCGCGCTGTACCGCGTGCGCTGGACCACGCTGGCGGTCGCCGTCGGCTTCGTCGTGATCAGTGCCCTCGTCGCCTTCTGGGTCTCGGGCGATCCGGCCGCGGTCGCCGCCCTCGGCTCGCAGGCGCAGCTCGAGCAGTATGCCGAGAACGACTTCACCGCCTATTACAGCGAGAACCCCGCCGCGGTGTTCGCGGGAACCGTGTGGACGAACAATGCGTGGATCGCCGCCCAATGCGTGCTGTTCGGGATCACCGGCCTGTGGCCGGTCATGGTGCTCATGCAGAACGCCGTCAGCATCGGTCAGGCAGCGGCGATCCTCATCTCGTTCGACCGCGGCGACGTCTTCCTGCTGCACATCGCACCGCACGGCCTGCTCGAGCTCACCTGCATCTTCGTGGCCGGGGCGACGGGTCTGCACATCTTCTGGGCGTGGGTCGCGCCCGGGCGGCGCAGCCGCGGCGAGGCGCTCGCAGCCGCCGGCAGATCCCTCGCGACGGTGGCGATCGGACTGATCCTCGCCCTCGCGCTCTCCGGGCTCGTCGAGGGCTTCGTGACGCGTCAGCCCTGGCCGTGGCCGATCAAGATCGGCATCGGTGCACTGGCCCTCGCCGTGTTCCTCGCATACATGCTGGGCCTGGGCCGCATCGCGGCGCGGCGGGGCGAGACCGGTGACCTCACCGAATACGAGGCCGGCACCCCGCGTCTCGTCGCGGGCTGACGAGCGCGTTCACCGCGGCTTAATTTGATCTGATCAAAAATGCCGGATACGATCGGGGCATGACGATCGCGACCGCTCCCGAGGCCATCCGCGCCTTCGGTCTGCGTGTGACCGAGTCCCGCTCCGCCGTCTACGACGCTCTGCATGCGAGCCCCCACGCCAGTGCCGACGAGGTCTATGCGGCCGTCGTCCAGCGGATGCCGCAGACCAGTCGGCAGTCGGTGTACAACGCCCTCAACGACTTCGCCGACGCCGGTCTCGCTCGGCGCATCGAGCCCGCCGGCCGCTCCATGCTGTTCGAGCTGCGCGTCGGCGACAACCACCACCACCTCGTGTGCACCGAGTGCGGCCGGGTCGAAGACGTCGACTGCGCCGTCGGGCACACGCCGTGCCTGCACCCGTCCGACGACCACGGGTTCGAGGTCGCCTCGGCCGAGGTGACCTACTGGGGTCGGTGTGCGGCGTGCGCCGCATCCGCGCCCCCGGCAGCATCCTGATCTTCTCTCTCTCCCGAAAACCCCCAACGGAAGGATCCCCATGAGCGATCGCGACCAGCAGTCCGCGCCCATCGGCGAGGACGTGACCGACACCGACCAGGCGGTCACCCCCATCGACACACCCGAAGACGAGCGCGCCGACGGCGAGACCCGGCCGCGTTCCAACGACGCCGGCGGCTGCCCCGTCATCCACGGCGGCGAGCAGGGACAGGGGCACGGCCACGGATCGCACGGCGGACAGCCTCACCCGACGGTCGGCAACGCCAACCACGTCTGGTGGCCGAACCAGCTCAACCTGCGCATCCTGAAGAAGAACCCCGCCGTGGCCAACCCCGTCGGTGAGGACTTCGACTACAAGGCTGCGTTCGAGTCGCTCGACCTCGCCGCCGTGACGAAGGACATCGAAGAGGTCCTGACCACGTCGCAGGACTGGTGGCCGGCCGACTTCGGTCACTACGGCCCGCTCATGATCCGTATGGCCTGGCACTCGGCCGGCACGTACCGCGTCACCGACGGCCGCGGCGGCGGTGGGGCCGGCCAGCAGCGCTTCGCCCCCCTGAACAGCTGGCCCGACAACGTCAACCTCGACAAGGCTCGGCGCCTGCTGTGGCCCGTCAAGAAGAAGTACGGCCAGTCGATCTCGTGGGCTGACCTCATGATCCTCGCCGGCAACGTCGCGCTGGAGTCCATGGGCTTCTCGACCTTCGGCTACGCCGGCGGCCGTCCCGACGTCTGGGAGCCGGACGACGACGTGTACTGGGGCCCCGAGACGACGTGGCTCGCCGACGAGCGCTACTCCGGCGACCGTGACCTCGAGAAGCCCCTCGCCGCCGTGCAGATGGGCCTCATCTACGTCAACCCCGAGGGTCCGAACGGCGAGCCCGACCCGCTGAAGTCGGCCCGCGACATCCGTGAGACGTTCGGCCGCATGGGCATGAACGACGAGGAGACCGTCGCCCTCATCGCCGGTGGCCACACCTTCGGCAAGACCCACGGCGCGGCCCCCGACTCGAACCTCGAGGACAACCCCGAGGCCGCGGGCGTCGAGATGCAGGGCCTGGGCTGGAAGAACAACTTCGGCACCGGCCACGGCGACGACACGATCACGTCGGGCCTCGAGGTCACCTGGACGTATCACCCCACCCGCTGGGACAACGAGTTCTTCCACATCCTCTACGCCTACGACTGGGAGCTCATGCGCAGCCCCGGCGGCGGACACCAGTGGCGTCCCGTCAACGGTGCCGGTGCCGACATGGTGCCGCTCGCGCACTCCGACGGCCGCCGCGAGCCGCGCATGCTCACGAGCGACCTCGCGCTGCGCATGGACCCCGCCTACGACGAGGTCTCGCGTCGCTTCAAGGACGACCCGGTGGCCTTCGGCGACGCGTTCGCTCGCGCCTGGTTCAAGCTCACGCACCGCGACATGGGCCCCATCGCCCGCTACCTCGGACCCGAGGTGCCGCAGGAGGAGCTCATCTGGCAGGACCCGCTGCCCGCCGTCGACCACGAGCTGATCGATGACGCGGATGCCGCCGACCTCAAGGCGCGCATCCTCGCGACCGACCTGACCGTGAGCGAGCTCGTCTCGACGACGTGGGCCGCGGCCTCGACGTTCCGAGGCAGCGACAAGCGCGGCGGCGTCAACGGCGCCCGCATCCGTCTCGCCCCGCAGAAGGACTGGGAGGCCAACAACCCGGCCCAGCTGCAGCGCGTGCTCGGCGTGCTCGAGAGCGTGCAGGCGTCGTTCAACGACGGCCGTGCCGACGGCAAGAAGGTCTCGCTGGCCGACCTCCTCGTGCTGGCGGGCAACGCCGGTGTCGAGAAGGCCGCGCGCGACGGCGGCGTCGAGGTGACGGTTCCCTTCCGTCCCGGACGCACCGACGCCACCTCGGAGCAGACCGACGAGCTGTCGTTCAGCCACCTCGAGCCGGTCGCCGACGGGTTCCGCAACTACTACGGCCCGAACGCGTTCCTGCCGGCGGAGCACCACCTGATCGACAAGGCGAACCTGCTGACGCTGAGCGCTCCCGAGATGACCGTGCTCGTCGGTGGCCTTCGCGCCCTGGGAGCGAACTACGACGGATCGTCGTTCGGCGTGTTCACCGAGCGTCCGGGCGTGCTGACGAACGACGTGTTCGTGAAGCTGCTCGACCTCGGCGCCACCTGGAAGCCGCTCGACCCCGGCTCGCACGCCTTCCGCGGCGTGAACGCCGACGGTTCGGAGATCGGCATCGGCACGCGCGTCGACCTGCTGTTCAGCTCCAACTCGGAGTTGCGCGCCATCGCCGAGGTGTACGCCTCGGATGACGCGAGCGAGAAGTTCGTGCGCGACTTCGTCGCCGCCTGGACCAAGGTCACCGAGCTCGACCGCTTCGACCTGCGCTGACCCGCAGCATCCCTGCGAAGGCCCGTCCCGATTCCCCGGGGCGGGCCTTCGTCGTCGCTGCTCGCGCTGGTTCGGGTTCGGGTTCGGGTTGGCAGTTGGGGCCCCAACCTGGGTCTCGTAGGGGCGCGAGCTGCCAGGTGAGCAGGGGCTGCGGGTTTGGGTTGGCAGTTGGTGCCCAAACTTGAGGCTCGAGAGGGCGCGAGCTGCCAGGTGAAGGGGATGCTGCAACGCGGGGCCCGGGGTGGGGCAGGGCTACACGGCTGGGTTGGCAGTTGGTGCCCAAACCCGGCTCGGAAGGGGGCGCGAGTTGCCACGTGAGCAGGGGCTGCGGGTTTGGGTTGGCAGTTGGGGCCCCGACCTGGGGCGTGTAGGGGCGCGAGCTGCCAGGTGAAAGGGATGCCGCAACGCGGGGCCCCGGGGTGGGGCGGGGCTGCGGGTTTGGGTTGGCAGTTGGTGCCCAAACTCGAGGCGCGAGAGGGCGCGAGCTGCCAGGTGAAGGGGATGCCGCAACGCGGGGCCCGGGGTAGAGCACGGCTGCGGGTTGGGTCAGAGGCGGCCGGCGGCCTTCAGTGCGAGGTAGTGGTCGGCGATCGCGGGGGGCAGCACGTCGGGCGTCGCGCTGAGGGCGGCGCCGCCGGCGCGACGGATCGCCGCCGCGACCGACTCCGAATCACGCGTGGCGTGCGCGATCGCGGCTTCGCGGTAGACGTCCTCGGCGGTACGCTCAGCCGGCGCAGCCTCGGGTGCATCCTGTGCCGACCCGACGAGAACGGTGGCGCGCTCCGTCAACGATGGCAGGGCTCCGAGGAAACCCCGGGCGGCATCGGGGGCGTCCTGCGCGGTCAGCAGCACCACGAGAGAGGGCCGTGACGTCAGCGCACGCACCTCCGTGAGTACGGCGTTCCAGTCGGTGTCGATGAGCGTCGGCTCGACCGGTGCCATCGCGTCGACGAGGGCAGGCAGCAACCGCGGGCCGTCGATGCCGGTGACTCGCGCGCGCCGAGCACGGTCGAACATGAGCAGATGGACATGGTCGCCGGCACGTTGGGCGAGGGCGCTGAGCAGCAGCGCCGACTCCATCGCGGCATCCAGACGGACACCGTCACCCACGCGCGATGCGCTGGTGCGGCCCGTGTCGATGACGATCACGACGTGTCGATCGCGTTCCGGACGCCAGGTGCGCAGCATCGTCGTCCCGGCGCGGGCGGTCGCGCGCCAGTCGATGGAGCGGACGTCGTCCCCTCGCACGTATTCGCGCAGGCTGTCGAACTCCGTGCCGCGCCCGCGCACCTGGACGCTCGTGTTGCCGTCGAGCTCGCGCAGCCGGGCGAGCCGCGACGGCAGATGCCGACGCGAGGCGAACGGGGGCAGCACGCGCAGCGCACCCGGTGCCGCGATCACCCGCTGCCGCCCCGCGAGCCCCAGCGGGCCGCGGCTGCGCAGCGCGACGAACGCCGAGCGCAGCTCGCCCCGGCGCCGGGGCAGGAGCGGCATGGCGACAGCTCTCCGCTCACCTGCAGGAAGGTCGACGGCGGCGCGCGCGTCGCCGGCACCGGCGGTCGGCTGCCAGCCGTCGCGAAGGAGACCACGGATACCGCGGGCCCCGCGATTGCGCAACAGGATGCTCGTCTCGACGGGCTCGCGCGCCCGCGCGCGTGAGGGGATGCGGCGCTCGATCTCAACGGTGCGCAGCGGTCCGGCGGCTATGACGTCGACGGTGGCGAGGACGAGGCACAGCCCGATCCACGCGAGCGCCGCCCACGCCGCATCGAGCCCCGCCGCGGGGGCGAGGACGACGGGCACGACGCCGGCGGCGACGAGCAGCACGAACAGGCCGGAGAGGTACACGACGCCTCAGATCGGTACGCGGGTCTGCTGCAGCACGGAGCTGAGGATCGTGTCCGCGGAGACGCCCTCGATCTCGGCATCCGGGCGCAGCTGCAGCCGGTGGCGCCACGCGGGAACGAGCATCGTCTGCACGTGGTCGGGCGTGATCGCCGGGTAGCCGCCCAGCCAGGCCCACGCCTTGGCGGCGGCGAGCAGCGCGGTCGCGGCGCGCGGGCTCGCGCCCAGCTGGACGGACGGGGACTGCCGTGTCGCCCGGGCCAGATCCACGACGTAGCCGAGGACGTCGTCGGAAACCGCCACAGCGGCCGCGGCCTGCTGAGCGGCGCGGATCTCGGCGGCGGTGACGACCGCCGACACGCCCGCGCTCTCGAGGGATCCGGGTCGGAAGCCGTCGGCGTGGCGGCGCAGCACGGCGATCTCGTCGTCGCGCGCGGGCAGGTCGATCACGAGCTTGAGCAGGAAGCGATCGAGCTGGGCCTCGGGCAGGGTGTAGGTGCCTTCGTGCTCGACCGGGTTCTGCGTCGCGGCGACGAGGAACGGATCGGGCAGCGGACGCGAGACGCCGTCGGCCGAGACCTGGCGCTCCTCCATGGCCTCGAGCAACGCGGCCTGCGTCTTCGGCGGCGTGCGGTTGATCTCGTCGGCGAGGAGCACATTGGTGAAGACGGGCCCGGAACGGAACTCGAACTCTCCGGCGCGGGCGTCGTAGACGAGCGATCCGGTGACATCGCCCGGCATGAGGTCGGGGGTGAACTGGATGCGGGCGGTGTCGAGGCCGACCGCTCGGCTGAAGGTGCGCACGAGCAGCGTCTTGGCGACGCCGGGCACGCCCTCGAGCAGCACGTGTCCGCGGCCGAGAAGCGCGATCAGGAGGCCCGTGACGGCCCCGTCCTGTCCGACGACGGCCTTGCCGACCTCGAGCCGGACGCGGTTCATCGCCTCGCGCAGGTCGCCGGGTGCGGTCTCGCTCATGGGGTGTTCCTTTCGGGACGGACGGATCGGAGGACTGCTGCTTCCACCTCGCGCAGACGGTCGGCGGCGTCGACGAGGTCGCGATCGTTACGGGGGAGGTCATCGAGCAGGATGCCGCGGACGCGCGCGCGATCGTCTCCGATGCGGCTCGCCGCGGCATCGGAGACCGCGCCGGCGTCGGCGGCGCCGAGTCCCAGCAGGCGCGCGATGCGGCGCAACGTCTCGCGGCGGAGCTGGTCGAGCGCGTGCACGGGGTCGGCTGACGCGGCGTACAGGCGTGCCCGCCCCTCGGTGGTCTCGGACGCGCGGACGGTGACGGGCAGATTCTCCGCCACGAGCGGGCCGAAGCGCCGGCCCCGCCAGATGGCGGCCGCGACGGCCGAGGCGACGAGCAGGAGAATCGACGGCGTCACCCAGGGAGGCGTGAGCTCACCCAGCGACGGCGCGGCGGTGAGGGAACCGTCACCGATGGACGGCAGGTACCACACGACAGTGCCGGTGCCGCCCAGCAGATTCAGGCCGAGCGCGGCGTTGCCCTCTTCGGCGAGCCGTTGGTTGACCAGCAGCGCGGTCGCGTCCAGAGCGACGACGGTGTCGGCGCCGCGGTCCGAGACGATGAGGCCGTAGCCGTCGCCGGCCGCGTAACAGGTGCGGTCTGCCCCCTCTCCGCTGAACACCTCGCCCGGCCGGACCGGTCCGCTGACGGCGGCGGCGGGCAGGTCGCACGAGGGTGCGGCGGCTGAGCCGTCGCCGAAGCCGGCACTGCGCGGGTCTCCGAGGAGCACACGCAGATCGCGCGTGCGTGGCTCGAGCAGGACGACGCCGGAGGCGGCATCCCGCAACTCCCGGAGGTCGTCGTCGTCGAGGGGTGCGGTGTCGGCTATCGCGAGCGTCGCGTCGCCGCCCTCGAGCGCCTGGAGGGCTGCCGTGCGGTCGCGGGCGATCTCGACCTCGACGCCGCGATCGCGCAGCAGTTCGGCCAGTGCGCGCGAGCCCTCCGGCCCCGCGGCCTCCGGATCGAGGAGGCCCTGTGCCGGCATGGTGTTGATGCCGGCGATGGCGGCGACGGCGATGCCGGCGACGAGAAGGCCGGCGGTCACCGCCGCCCAGCCGAGCACCGAGCGCGATCGACGGGCGACGGGCGGCGTCGCGACCCCCGCGCTCATACGGGCACCTCGACCCGCGCGCCGGCCAGTCGCTCATCGAGGGCGCGCACGGCGGCGTAGCCCTCGGCTGTTCCCGGGCGTCGAAGGTAGCGAACGTCGTCGAAGGTCCGCGCCACCGCTTCGAGCTCCACGCTCTCTGCCGGGAAGGCGCGCCCCGCCTCAGCAGCGAAGCGATGCACGGTCGTGCCCGGGGCCGGGTCGACGATCGTCCGCTCGGCGAGTCCACGGGCGAGCGCACGCATCCGCAGCACGATGGCTTCGTCCCACGCGCTGCGGCGCGCGGCATCCTCGGCGTCCGAGCGCAGCTGAGCGGCGCTTCTCGTCTCGTCGTCACCGAAGAGCGGCACGCTCGCGCGCGAGCGGACGACCGCGCGGGGACGCCCCCAGATGAGGATCGCCACGGCGACCAGCACCAGCAGCACCACGATCGCGCCGACCGCGAGCCACGGGCCGAGCGTCGCGGGTACCTGCCCGCTGAAGAGAGCCGCGAAGAAGTCGACGACGCCGCGCGCGAAGCGGTCGATCGGGGTGGGCTCGGCTTCCTGGTACGCGGTCTTCGACAGTTCCTCTTCCGCCCATCGACGGGCTTCGTCCGGGTCGGGCGCGATCGGGGTGGCGAAGAGCCTCATGCGCGGTCAGCGCCCGGAGCGGTCCAGTCGGTCGACGACGGGCGGTCCGCCGGTGCGACGGGGGGCTCGGCGGCCGTGGCGGGCTGTTGCGGCGCGGGCGATCCGGCGGGCGGGGACTGAACGGGCTGATAGCCGGCGTACTGCGCGGGCGGCGGCGGGTAGCCCGGCTGCGTGCCAGCATAGGCCGCGGGCGGCTGCCAGCGTCCGTCCATCGCGCGTCCCACGTTTCGCCGATACGGATCGGGCGCAGGCGTGCCGGCATCGCGCTGATCGATGTACGCCGACAGATCGAGGTCGAGTCCCTCGCGGCGCATCCGGCAGTCGATGTAGACGAGCGCGCCGGCGGTCGACTGGACGATGACCGCGATGGTCTGGATGAGGGTGACGAACGCCTGGGCGAACAGCGTGCCGACGAGCAGGGCGATGATCTGGCCGGGTTCGGGGTCGCCGGTCGGAGTGATGACCGATGTCAGCCCCATCGTGACGAACGAGAAGGGCACGCTGATGACCTGCGCGAGGATGCCGAAGCTCGTCGAGATGATGACGATGATCCCGAGGGTCGGCCAGAACCGGCCGCGGGTGAGCCGCCAGGATCGCCCGATCGCCCCGAAGACGCTCGCCTGCTCGAGGACGATGACCGAGGGCACCAGCAGCAGCTTCGTGCTCAGCCACAGGCTGAGCGGTATCGCCGACAGGGCCAGGAGGATGGCGAGGACGATCGCCGCCGGCCCCACGCTCACGGCGAGCCCGATGACGCCCGCGGCGAGGACGCCGATGACGACGGCCACGATGAGGAAGACCAGAGCGGAGTATGCGATCAGTCGCCACGCCACCGGCTTCACCCGCCGCCACAGCGCGCCGAGCGTGTGCTTCTCGGCGACGACGGCATGGGCCACCTCGCTGACCACGACGCCTTGCACGAGTACGCCGAGCGCGCCGGAGGCCAGCGACAGCACCAGCGCCGTCGCCCCGCTGATCGCGATGGACCCGGCCAGGACCGTCTCGAACTCGTCGGTGCCGGGGCGCAGCGACGCGAGTCGGCCGAAGGTCGCGAAGCCCACCGCGACGATGCCCGCGGTGGCGACGAGGATCGCGACCGTCTGCACGACCAGCGCGAAGCCCAGCAGCACCTTGGGGTTCTGCCGTAGGGCGGAGAACGAACGGCCCAGGATCACCCCGAACGAGAGTGGATGAAGCGGGATGATGCCGGGACGCGGCGCCGGCGTCCACGCGGGGTATGACGTCACGATGCACTCCTGGAACAGTCGGCTCGGTCGAACCCATCGTGTCACACGAGGGCGCGGCATCCGGAGTCGCGGGTCCGTGGGTCGGGTACGGTGAATACGCGCACGTCGCGCGCGAGCCCGAGCCGAAAGACGAACGCCGCCCATGACTTCTCGCATCCTGGTGGTCGATGATGACACCGCACTGGCGGAGATGATCGGCATCGTGCTGCGCACCGAGGGGTTCGACACCGTCTTCTGCGCCGACGGCGCGGCGGCTGTCGAGACCTGGCGCACCGAGAAACCCGACCTCATCCTCCTCGACCTCATGCTCCCCGGCGTGGACGGCATCGAGATCTGCACGCAGGTGCGTGCGGAGTCGGGCGTGCCGATCATCATGCTGACCGCGCGCACCGACACGGCCGACGTCGTGCGCGGGCTCGAGTCGGGCGCCGATGACTACATCGTCAAGCCGTTCAATCCCAAGGAGCTCGTCGCCCGCATCCGCACGCGCCTGCGCCCCGCGGTCGCGTCGGCCTCCGAGTCGCTGCGCATCGGCGATCTCGTCGTCGACGTCGAGGGCCACGAGGTCCGGCGCGGCAGCGACGCCATCGCGCTGACGCCGCTGGAGTTCGAGCTGCTCGTCGCGCTCGCCTCGAAGCCGCAGCAGGTCTTCTCGCGCGAGATGCTCCTCGAGCAGGTGTGGGGCTACCACTACAAGGCCGACACGCGGCTCGTGAACGTGCATGTGCAGCGGCTGCGGGCGAAGGTCGAGATCGACCCCGACAACCCGCGCATCGTGACGACCGTCCGCGGCGTCGGCTATCGCGCCGGCGCCGTCATCTGACGCGCCGATGCCCATCCGCACCGTCACGACGGCGACGGTCGCGACGCACGGCTGGCGGTCCTGGGGGCGGCGGCTCGCCCGGACCTGGCGACGATCGCTGCGGTTCCGCACCGTCGCGATCACGCTGGGTGCCACGGCGCTGACGATCACCGTGGCGCTGGTGTGGATGTCGCTGGCGATTCAGAACGACCTCTTCGAGTCGCGCACCTCGCAACTCCTCGGAGAGGCTCAGCGCGCGACCCAGTCGGCGCAGGCGACCCTGGATGCCGCCGAGGTCGGGGGCGATGTCGTCGCGGTCGACAACCTGATGGAGAGCGTGCGCACGTCCATCCAGCGGCAGTCCTCGACCGATCGCATCGCCGCCTTCCGGATCTCCTCGGAACCGTCCGCCATCGCGCCGCAGGACTTCGACTCGGCGGGTCTCCCGGCCGACCGCATCAGCGACGCGCTTCGCGCACAGGTGCAGAGCGACGACGAGCTGCAGTGGTGGCAGCCCGTCGGCTTCGCCGTCTCCGGCGGCGGGCAGGTGCCCGGCATCGTCGTCGGGCAGCAGATCGTGCTGCCGGAGGTAGGCGCCTACGAGCTGTATCTCGGGTACGACCTCGCCAGCGAGGCCCAGACGCTCGGCTTCGTCCAGATCACGCTGTGGATCGTCGGCGTGGGGCTGGTCGTCCTCATCGGCGCGATCTCGTGGATCGTGCTGCGCTCGGTCACCGAGCCGATCGCCCAGGCCGCCGAGAGCAGCTCGCGACTGGCGGCGGGAGACCTCGCGGTGCGGCTGCAGGTGCGCGGCGAGGACGAGTTCGCGACCCTCGGACGGTCCTTCAACGCGATGGCCGACAGCATCGAGTCCCAGATCAAGGAGCTGGCGGAGCTCTCGCAGGTTCAGCAGCGCTTCGTATCGGATGTCTCGCACGAGTTGCGCACGCCGCTGACGACGATCCGGCTGGCCTCCGACATGCTGAACGATCGGCGCGAGGAGTTCGATCCGGTGGCGGCGCGCGCCGCGGAGCTGCTGCACGACCAGGTGCACCGGTTCGAGGTGCTGCTGACCGATCTGCTCGAGATCAGCCGTTACGACGCGGGCTCGGTGCAGCTCGAGAGCGAGCCGACGAGCATGACGCAGCTCGCGGAGGATGTCATCGCATCGATGGAGCAGCTCGCGGAGCAGCACGGCAGCGACGTGCGCCTCGTGGCACCCGGGGGCTACTCGCCCGTGGAGATGGACCCGCGACGCGTGCGCAGGATCGTCCGCAACCTGCTGGGCAACGCGATCGAGCACGGCGAAGGCCGACCGATCGTCGTCAGCGTCGACAGCGATGCCCGAGCGGTCGCGATCGGCGTGCGCGACTACGGCCTCGGGATGCGCCCGGCCGACGCCGAGCGCGTCTTCGACCGTTTCTGGCGCGCCGATCCGTCACGCAAGCGCACCATCGGGGGCACCGGCCTGGGGCTCTCGATCGCCCTCGGCGACGCGCGGCTCCACGGCGGCACCCTGGCGGTGTGGTCCGAGCTCGGGCGCGGAACGAATTTCGTCCTCACCATCCCTCGACGCAGCGAGCCGCTCGACGGGCACTCCCCGCTCCCGGTCGATCCCGGTGAGGATGGCGTACCCTTCGACGACCTGGGCCTGACCCAGCCGATCTCCCTTCCTCGTTCCGCGAAAGGCTCGTCGTGATGCGTCTGCGCCCGGTCGCCGCCGTCCTGGGGATGCTGTTCGTGCTGCTGCTCGCGGGCTGCACGGGGCTGCCGACCTCCGGTCCGGTCGTCGCGGGCGCCCCGATCGATCAGGAAGCCGGCTCGGTCGACTTCTCGTTCCTGCCCGACGATCCGCCCCCGGGAGCAACGCCGCAGCAGATCGTCGCGGGCTTCCTCGCGGCCGGGTCGGGGCCTCGGGACGACTGGGGGACCGCCCGGCAGTTCCTCGCACCGGACTTCCGATCGTCGTGGCAGCCGACCGCGCGCGCCACGATCGACCTTCCCGGCGAACGGGTGTACACCGTCGCCGGCGACGGGACCGTCACGGTCTCCATCACCCCTGAGGCCGCGGTCGACGCGTCCGGCGCACTGTCGGTGACCGACGGCGGATCCATGCCGCTCGACTTCGCTCTCGTCGAGGTGGACGGCGAGTGGCGCATCTCGGACGCCCCCGACGGCGTCGTGCTCGACCGTGCCCGGTTCCAAGCGGTCTTCCGCGAATACTCCGTGATGTACTTCGATCGCTCGTGGACGTATCTCGTGCCCGATCGTCGCTGGTTTCCGGCGACCAACGCGGCCACCCACATCACCGAGGCCCTCATCGACGGCGACCCGAGCCCGTGGCTGTCCGGCGCGGTGTACTCGGCGTTCCCCGAGAGCCTCGAGCTCGCGACCCGCGCGGTTCCGCTCGAGGGGGGCGTTGCACAGGTGCCGCTGTCGCAGTCTGCGCTCGCGATCGTGCCCGAGACCCGCAACCGGATGCAGGCGCAGCTCGACGCGAGCCTCCAGTCCGCCGGCATCCGCGGCGCCCAGATGTCGGTCGACGGTGAGCCCGTCGCTGCGCAGGCGGTGGACGTCCGTCCTATCCGCGTCGACGTCCGACCCGCCGTGCTCACCGAAGACGCTTTCGGGTTCCTCTCCGGCTCCGAGATCGAGCCGCTGCCCGGGCTGTCGACCGTCATCCCCGAGCTCGACCCCGAGTCGATCCAGGTGGGGACCGACCGGAGTGCGGCCGCTGTGCGCACGGCCGCCGGTGCCGTCGTGCGCGCGCGCGATGACGCCACCTTCGAGATCGTCGACGAGCGGGCGGGCCTGATCGACCCCACGATCGATCCGCAGGGATTCATCTGGAGCGTTCCCGCCAGTGCGCCGTCGGGACTGACGGCGACCGGGGCGGACGGAACGGTCGTCTCCATCGCGAACGCCTGGCCGGGCGCATCGCAGATCTCGAGCATCGAGGTGTCACGGGACGGAACGCGCATCGCCGCCCTGGTTCGCGACGGCTCGCGCCCGGCGCTGTGGATCGCCGGCATCCTCCGCGACGACGACGGCTCGCCCGTCGGGCTCGGCGATCGTGAGACCGTGACCCAGCTGCCGGGTACGGGCATCGACGCGAGCTGGGTCGACGGTTCGACCATCGCGGTCCTCGCCGAGGACGGCGACGCCGATGTCGTCATCTCGCAGTCGGTGGGCGGGTTCGGCGAGCGGATCACGGCGCCGGCGGGGCCGGTCGCCATCGCAGCGACGAATCAGTTGCGCGCCGTGCGGCTGCTCGACGGCGAGGGCGTGCTCTACGCGCAGAAGGGCCAGGCCTGGCCGACGGTCGCGGGCGGCATCCGGGTGCTCGCCAGCCAACAGGGTTCGCCGCGCTGACTCCTCCCCACCGACCGTGTCGGCGCTCTCTTCCACAACGGGGAGGTTCGGTGCCAGGGGCGACGCGAGCGCCTCGACAGCATGGAAGCGTGCAGCCGATCGCCTCCCGTTCCGAGTCCTGGCGAGAACACCTCGCGGACGCGCTCGACCTCCTGATGCCCGTCTGGTGCGCCGGATGCGACGCACCGGGACGCGCGCTCTGCGCGACGTGCGTCGCGGAGCTCCCGCGACCGCGCCGGCGCGATGCCGACGGTCTCGACGTCCGGAGCCTCGCGCGGTACGAGGGCGCTGCGGCACGCATCATCCGAGCGCTCAAGGAAGACGGCCGCACCGGATTGTGCCGCCCCCTCGGCCGTCTGGTGGCAGGCCTCGTCCGCGATGCGGGGTGGGAGGACGCCGTGCTCGTTCCCGTTCCGCCGTCTCGGGCGGCCCTGCGACGACGGGGGTACGCCGTGCCCGAGATGATCGCACGGCACGGCGACGTCCGCACGGCACGTCGGCTCCGCGTGCGCGGCCGCGTCCTCGATCAGCGCCGCCTCGACCGCGCCGAGCGGCAGCGGAATGTCGCGGGCTCGTTCGTGGCACGGCCCGGGACGACGGCCGCTGTCATCGTCGACGACGTCATGACCACCGGGGCGACGCTGCGCGAGGCGCAGCGTGCGCTCCGCGAGGCCGGCTCACGCGTCGTCGGCGCCGTCGTGCTCGCGGACACGCCCTTGCGGATGACGGTCGGAGATATTCCTGGCGGTTCATGAGTGACATTGCTCGCTCGCCGCACTAGCGTGGGGGAGACCAAGGCGAACGAAGGTCCGCCCTTGAACCGGGCGGACCGGAGCAAGGAGGTCAGGATGGAAACCAGCATCGTCGGCGTGGGAGTCGGGATCACGGATCGCTTCCGCACGGTGGCTGAAGAGAAGTCCAGTCGCATCGAGACGCTCGCACCCCGTGCGCAGCGCCTCGACATCAAGGTCACGCATCACGCCTACCGCAACGGGCGCATGGATGATGAGACCGTCGAACTGACCCTCACCGGAAAGGGACCGATCGTTCGGGCCGAGGCCACGGACGGCGACAAGTTCGTCGCCCTCGACCTCGCGGTCGACAAGCTCGTAGAGCAGGTGCGTCGCGCCAAGGACAAGCGGGTCGACGCGCGGAACCACCCCCGCGGGGCCAAGCTCGACAAGGGAACCGGAGCCCTGGAAGGCATCGACGTCGAACCGGCGTCGGTCGACGTCCTGCGCGCCGTGGCGACGGGCGAGGTGCCCGTCATCGGCGACTCGGCGGAGGAAGAGGACTACACGCCCGTCGTCATCCGCACGAAGGAGTTCGGTGCTGAATGGATGACCGTCGAGGAAGCCGTCGACCGGATGGAGCTCGTGGGCCACGACTTCTTCCTGTTCATCAACGCGCGCACCGACCACCCGAGCGTCGTGTATCGCCGCAAGGGCTGGGACTACGGTGTCATCTCGCTGACCGCAGCCGCCCCGCCGGAGGCCGAGCTGGCGTCCTGACCTGAGGACGACGACGGGGGCGGGTGCCATCACGGCATCCGCCCCCGTCGTGTGCCGGTCGAAACCGGGCCGTCAGTCGAACATGCCGTCGAGCATGCTGCCGATCACGAGACCGCCCAGGATGCCGCCGACCATGTTGCCGCCGCTGCCGCGACCGCCCCAGCCGCCGCCGTATCCTCCGGGGCCGCCCCAGCCGTCGTTCGGGCGCGAGCCGTCGATGTCGCGCTGGGCGAGCTGCAGGGCTTCGCCGGCGAGAGCGGCGCAGCGCCGCGCGTCGGCCAGCGCCTTCTCGCGATCGTCCTCGGAGATCGGACCGACCGGGGCGAGCCCGAGTCGCAGGCTCTCGGCCTCGGCCAGTCGCGTGCGCGCGTCCGCACCGATCCAGCCGCGGTGTCCGGCGATGACGCTGCGCGCGACGGACAACTGTCGGTCGGCGTCGTCGATGGCGTGTCGCACGTGGCTCTCGGGCGGGATCGGGCGGGCCGCCCGCTCGCGGGCGGTGTCGACGGCGACGTCCAGCGCGGCGTTCTTCTCGCGGAGCATCGACAGCTCGGCGAACGGGTCGCCCTTCGAACCGGCGGGGCTGACGCGGGTCAGCGCCTGCTGGAGCTCCGCCATCGCGGTGGTGACCGCCGGGGTCTGCGGTGCCGTCCGCGCGGCGACGAGGTCGTCACGCGAGTCGGCCACGACATCGGCGAGCGTCGACTGCGCTCGCAGCGCTTCGACCTCGAAGTCGTCGACCGCGTCGAGCAGCGTGCGCGCGCGGCGCACCGCTTCGGTCGCCGTCTCCAGCGCGATGTTGGCCGGCCCGCGCTCGCCGGCAGCACGCCGGCGCTCGGCGACATCCGCCCCGTGCTCGGCGAACTCGAGGAGTCCGGCGGCCTCGTCCGCGTTCCCGCTGACCCGGTTGAGCGCGTCGGGGTGATAGCGGCTCGAGACCCGGTCGATGACGGCGCGTGCGGGGTCGATGCGCTCGCGCAGAGTGGCGACGTCGGCGCGGATGCCGGCGAGGATCTCGGGCGCCCGCCGCGCGCGCTCGATCGCCTCCGACAGGGCCGATACACGGTCGTCGAGCAGATCCTGAGCCCACTCGCACAGCTGGACGATGCGCGCGTTGCGCGTGCGCACCTCTTCCGGCGTGTCGGGGATCTCGTCGTGGTTGAGCTGCTTGAGGTGGAACGCCTCACCGAGGTGGTGGCGCACGGCGGCGATGGCCTCGCGCAGAGGAGCCGTGGCCTCCTCGCCGAGCTCGGCCTCGGCGAAGACCATCTCGTCGCTCGTGACGCGCAGGCGCTCGTCCGCCCCGACGAGGGCGATGTCGGCCTCGCGTGCCAGGTTCGCGTCCGCGTCCGCGACGTCCTGCTGTTCCCGCTTGCGTCTGCCCCAGAATCCAGCCATGTTCCGATCCTAGGTCTCGGCGGTCGGCGGAGGAGGGGATGTCGTCGTCTCTCGCAGGCGACGCCAAGGTCACGGGCCGATAACATGGCTCCATATGCCCGTGCGTACGCGCGGGCGCGGCCGACGTGGCGTCGGCGCACCCGACAGATGGAGATCCGCTGTGGCCAACCCTCTCGAGAAACTGCTCCGCGCCGGTGAGGGCCGTGTGCTGCGCCGCCTGCAGCAGATCGTCAAGGCCGTGGGCGCGCTCGAAGAGGACTACGCCCGCCTCACCGACGACGAGCTGCGGAACGAGACCGCCGAGCTCCGCACGCGTCACGAGGCCGGCGAGACGCTCGACCGGCTGATGCCGGAGGCGTTCGCCGCGGTCCGCGAGGCCGCCAAGCGCACGCTGGGTCAGCGCCCCTACGACGTGCAGGTCATGGGCGGTGCGGCCCTCCACCTCGGGAACATCGCCGAGATGAAGACCGGTGAGGGCAAGACGCTGACGGCCACCTTCGCGGCCTACCTGAACGCCATCGCGGGCAAGGGCGTCCACGTCATCACCGTCAACGACTTCCTCGCCTCGTACCAGTCCGAGCTCATGGGTCGCGTCTATCGCGCGCTCGGCATGACGACGGGGACGATCGTCTCGGGTCAGACCCCCGAGGTCCGACGTGAGCAGTACGCGGCCGACATCACGTACGGCACCAACAATGAGTTCGGGTTCGACTACCTGCGCGACAACATGGCGTGGCGCCGCGAAGACCTCGTGCAGCGCGGCCACTTCTTCGCGGTCGTCGACGAGGTCGACTCCATCCTCATCGACGAGGCCCGGACCCCGCTCATCATCTCGGGGCCGTCGTCGGGGGAGGCGAACCGCTGGTTCGTGGAGTTCGCGCGCGTCGCCCTCACCCTCGAACCGGGTGTCGACTACGAGGTCGACGAGAAGAAGCGCACCGTCGGAGTGCTCGAGCCCGGTATCGAGAAGGTCGAGGACTACCTCGGCATCGACAACCTCTACGAGTCGGCGAACACCCCGCTCATCTCGTTCCTGAACAACTCGATCAAGGCGCGTGCCCTGTTCAAGCGCGACACCGATTACGTCGTGATGAACGGCGAGGTCATGATCGTCGACGAGCACACGGGTCGTATCCTCGTCGGCCGCCGCTACAACGAGGGCATCCACCAGGCCATCGAGGCGAAGGAAGGCGTTCCGGTCAAGGCCGAGAACCAGACGCTGGCCACCGTCACGCTGCAGAACTACTTCCGCCTCTACGACAAGCTCTCGGGCATGACCGGTACCGCCGAGACCGAGGCGGCCGAGTTCATGTCGACCTACAAGCTCGGCGTCGTCCCGATCCCGACGAACAAGCCGATGATCCGCAAGGACCAGCCCGATCTCGTCTATAAGAACGAGACCGCGAAGTTCGCGCAGGTAGTCGAGGACATCGTCGAGCGTCACGCGACGGGTCAGCCGGTGCTCGTGGGCACGACGAGCGTCGAGAAGAGCGAGTACCTCTCGCGCCTGCTCGCGAAGAAGGGCGTCAAGCACGAGGTCCTCAACGCCAAGAACCACGCCCGTGAGGCCGAGGTCGTCGCCCGCGCCGGCCGCCTGGGCGCCGTCACGGTCGCGACCAACATGGCCGGTCGCGGTACCGACGTCATGCTGGGCGGCAACGCGGAGTTCCTCGCCGTCCAGGAGATGAAGTCGCGCGGGCTCGACCCCCTCGAGACCCCGGAGGAGTACGAGGCCGCGTGGGACGAGGTCTTCGCGTCGGTCCGCGAGACCGTCGCCGAAGAGGCCGAGAAGGTCGTCGCAGCCGGTGGTCTGTACGTCCTCGGCACGGAGCGTCACGAGTCGCGCCGCATCGACAACCAGCTGCGCGGTCGTTCGGGCCGTCAGGGCGACCCCGGTGAGAGCCGGTTCTACCTGTCGCTGACGGACGACCTGATGCGTCTGTTCCAGTCGGGCGCGGCCGAGGCGATCCTCGCGCGGACGAACTTCCCCGAGGACGTCGCGATCGAGTCGTCGATGGTCTCGCGGGCGATCAAGAGCGCGCAGGCGCAGGTCGAGGCGCGCAACGCCGAGATCCGCAAGAACGTCCTCAAGTACGACGACGTGCTCAACCGTCAGCGTGAGGCGATCTACGCCGACCGCCGCCAGGTGCTCCACGGCGACGACCTGTCGGAGCGCGTGCAGCACTTCATCGAAGACGCCATCAGTGCCGTCATCGACGACCACACGTCGTCGGGCCACACCGAGAGCTGGGACTTCGACGCTTTGTGGACCGAGCTGAAGACGCTCTACCCCGTGGGTGTCACGATCGACGAGGTCGTCGCGGAAGCGGGGAACAAGGGGCGGATCACCGCCGAGGTGCTCAAGCGCGAGCTGCTCTCCGACGCGAAGATCGCCTACCAGAACCGCGAGGAGGCGCTCGGCGAACCCGCTATGCGTGAGCTCGAGCGGCGCGTCGTGCTGCAGGTGCTCGACCGCCGCTGGCGCGACCACCTCTACGAGATGGACTACCTCAAGGACGGGATCGGCCTGCGGGCCATGGCTCAGCGCGACCCGCTCATCGAGTATCAGCGCGAAGGCTACGAGATGTTCCAGTCGATGATGAGCCAGATCAAGGAGGAGTCGGTCGGCTTCCTCTACAACCTCGAGGTCGAGGTGCGCTCCGCCGAGAGCGGCGAGGTCGACGCCAAGGGGCTCACCCCGACGCCCGTCGAGACGCAGAAGCTCGAATACTCCGCCCCGAGCGACACCGGATCGGGCGAGGTCGAGGTACGCAACGACCGCGGTCAGGTGCAGAAGAGCGCCACGGCGAAGGCCCGTCAGCACGCCGCGGAGCAGGAGGCGCCCGCCGACGCACCGCGCGGCGCGTTCGGCCAGAAGACAGGCACGGCCGAGGACGCCGGCGACGCGGGCAACCGCGCCGCACGACGCGCCGCAGGCAAGAAGAAGTGATCCGGCGAGCGGGCCACGCATCGTCGATCGGCCCGCTCGAGCCCCGGATATCCTGATCGGATGAACCGCCGAATCCTCGATCAGTCATCGAAGCTCAAGGACGTCCTGTACGAGATTCGCGGCAGCGCCCTGGCCGAGGCCGACCGACTGGAGGCCGACGGCCACAGGGTGCTCAAGCTCAACACCGGTAACCCCGCCATCTTCGGGTTCGAGGCCCCCTTCCAGATCGTCCGCGACATGATCGAGTCGGTGCCCAACGCGCACGGCTACAGCGACAGCCGCGGCATCCTCTCCGCGCGGCGCGCCGTCGTCTCGCGGTACGAGGAGGTTCCCGGGTTCCCGCACGTCGATCCCGACGATGTCTACCTCGGGAACGGTGTCTCCGAGCTCATCACGATGACGATGCAGGCTCTCCTCGACGAGGGCGACGAGGTGCTGATCCCAGCGCCCGACTATCCGCTGTGGACCGCCATGACGAGCCTCGGCGGCGGCAAGCCCGTGCACTACCTGTGCGACGCGACACAGGGCTGGGAGCCCGACCTCGACGACATCCGCTCGAAGGTGACCCCGCAGACGAAGGCGATCGTCGTCATCAACCCGAACAACCCCACGGGTGCGGTCTACAGCCGCGAGGTACTCGAAGGCATCGTGCAGATCGCCCGTGAGAACTCGCTCCTTCTGCTCTCGGACGAGATCTACGACCGGATCCTCTACGACGAGGCGACCCACATCCCGCTGGCGACGCTCGCTCCCGATCTCCTCTGCCTGACCTTCAACGGCCTCTCCAAGACGTACCGCGTCGCCGGATACCGGTCGGGCTGGCTCGTCATCACCGGGCCGAAGGCGCACGCGAAGGGCTTCCTCGAGGGCATCCAGCTGCTCGCATCCACGCGGCTGTGCCCGAACGTGCCGGCGCAGTTCGCGGTGCAGGCGGCGCTGTCGGGCGTGCAGTCGATCGAGGCGCTCATCGCCCCGTCGGGGCGGTTGCACGAGCAGCGGGATGCCGCATGGCAGGGTCTCGAGAGCATCCCCGGCGTGACCTGTCACAAGCCCGAGGGTGCGCTGTACGCCTTCCCGCGCCTCGACCCCGAGGTCTACGACATCCATGACGACGGCAAGCTCGTCTACGACTTCCTCGTCGCGGAACACGTGCTGCTGGTGCAGGGAACCGGCTTCAACTGGCCCGATCCGGATCACCTGCGCATCGTCACGCTGCCCGAGGCGCGCGTGCTGACCGAGGCGATCGAGCGGCTGGGGAACTTCCTCTCGTCTTACAAGCAGTAGCCCGTCACAGCAGGGCGAGCGACGTCGCGCGCCACCGCCCGTCGAGGCCTTCGAGCCGGAGCGCGACGGCCCGCGTCCGATGCGGAGTGGTGACGACCACCGTGCCCTCGACGACGCCGTCCGCCGGCTCGCACGTGCGGACCGAGACGATCGAGTGGACGGGCCGCGCCGGCGTCACCTGTCGGGCACTGCGTGCACGCGCCGCGAGATTCGCGCGCGTGACGAGAACGCGGAAAGCATCCTCGCTCAGCCATCGAGCGAGCTGCTCGACCTCGCGCACTCCCGCCAGCACCTCGAGGACCCCGCGGGTCAGGTTGCGGATCAGCGGCTCGGGATCGGGCAGATCTGCCGTCGACGTCGGCTGCGCTGCGAAGTACTCGGCGACGTCGAGCGAGGACCCGATGCGGGGGTACCGGCGGGGTTGGTTCGCGCTCATCGACGTCATCGCACGCTCCTCCTTCCATCGGCTGTGTCAACGCCGACGAGTACAGCACACCGCCGAATCTGGCCGGATGAGAATCCTCCAACCTGTGGAAAGCGCCCTCGGGGTGCGCCGCGTCACCGCTAGCCTCACGGGGTGCGATGGCGGCGGTTCTTCGAGGATCTCGAACACCAGCTCGACTCCGAGTGGGAGGCCGAGCGAGCGGCGCTCGACACCGAGGCCGAGCGGTTGCGACTCTCGCGGCTGACTCTGCGCGAGCGGCTTCAGGAATCGATCGGCGCAGAGGTGACCGTCGATGTGGCCGCCGGTGATCCGATCCGCGGCCGCCTGACGGGGGTGGGAGCCGACTGGGTGGGCCTGGACCGCGCGGACGGCCCCGGTGCCGCCGTCGTGCCCTTCGCCGCTGCGTCGTCGGTCGTCCTCGCGGAACCTGATCTGCTCCGCAGCGCGCGTCCCGCGGGACGCGGCTCGGCGCTGTCGGAACGGATGACGCTCGGGTTCGTGCTGCGTGACCTGGCGCGCCGTCGCGTCCCCGTGCACATCGTGGTCGCGGGCGGAAAGACCTGGGCGGGGACGATCGATCGCGCAGGCGCCGACCACCTCGATCTCGCGCTGCACGACGCAGCTGAGCCGCGGCGACCGAGCGCTGTCACGGGGCACCGGATGATCGCCTATTCGGCTCTGCGGGTCCTGCACCTGCAGAGCGGCCACGGCTGAGAAGTCAGTCGCTGCGGTTCCGCCGCCCCCACAGCTCGGGGAAGCTGGCGACCTGCGACTGCTGCCACAGGGCGGCGCGGCGGGCGTCCTCGACTTGCGCGTCGAGGTAATCCTCGACGCTGGACGACTCGATCCGCCAGCGGGGCGGTGTTCCGACCTTCGCTCCGACGAGACGCCCCTCGACGGCGAGCGCGACCACTTCGTCGACCTCGATCTGCAGCATCTCCGCGACCTGGGAAGGCGTCAGGAAGCGCGCGCTGTCGGGCGTGGCGGGCATGGTCCCATTATCCGCGGGCGAATGTTCGCCCGCTCGGCTCTTGACAGCCCTGTGGACAACCAGCACGGCCGTGGCACCGCCTCGCCCACGATGGTGGCATGGTCGCACGAACCTCGTTCCGTAACCGCATCCGTCGCGCCGACGCACGCGTCATCATCGGCGTCGTCCTCGTGTCGATCTCCGTCGCGGGGGTCTGGGCCGCGGTGTCAGCGGCGCGGCAGACGTCGGCGGTCCTGACCGCGGCGCGGACCATCGTCGTCGGTGAGACCGTCGAGGCTGCCGATCTGCGCGTCGTGGAGGTGGCGCTCGGATCGGCTGACGACATCTATGCCGCACCGGGTGCGCTCGAGCCGGGCGGTGTCGCGACGCGGACGATCCCCGCCGGCGAGTTCGTGCCGCGCGCCGCAGTCGCATCACCGGACAACGTCGAGGTGACGACCGTCGTCGTGCAGACAGCCGGTGCCGTGCCCGGCTCCGTGTCGCCGGGAACCCGCGTCGAGGTGTGGAGTGCGCCGCAGCGCGAGCGAGGGGTCTTCGGCGAGCCGCGCATCCTCGTCCGAGAAGCCACGGTGCGCGCCGTGCAGGCCGGCGACGGGCTCATGGCACAGCAACGATCCGCCGCTGTCGAGCTGGTGGTGGCGCGCACGGACGTCTCGGCCGCGCTCGCCGCTGTCGCGGCCGGTGACGCGGTGTCGGTGATCCCGGCCGCGGGCGGGACGCGCTGATGCGTATCATCGTGGCGATTCCCGATGCCGCGCCGTTCACCGAGCGACTGCGCGCCGGAGGTTTCACCGAGGTAACCGCGCTCGCGCCCGAGGATGTGGCCGCGGCAGCGCACGACGCGACCTTCGCATGGTCCGCTCCACAGGCGCGCGAGCTATCCGGTACCGCTGCCGTGATCGCAGGCGCGGACGTGCTCCTTCTCGCAGCATCCCGTTCGTGGCTCACGCGCGACGTCGTCGAGTTGTGCGACCGCACCGCGACCAGGATCGTCGCGTGGAGCCGGGGCGCGGCCGAGCATCGAGCGGCCGAGATCCTCGGGGTCGCGGTCGTCGATTCGACCACTGATGCCTTGGACGCCGTCACCGCCGTTCCCGCATCGACCCCGCCCGTTCGGTCGCGCGGGAGGGTGATCGTCGTGTGGGGCGCCTCGGGCGCGCCCGGTCGCACGACGATGTCGATCGAGATCGCTCGCGAGACGGCGCGCGATGGGCGCAGCGTCGCGCTCGCGGACGCGGACGCACACGCGCCCGCCGTCGCCGTCGCGCTGGGCGTTCCCGACGAGGGGCCGGGCCTGGCCGGCGCGTGCCGACGTGCGTCGCGCGGCGAACTGACACCGGCGGAACTGGCTCGCATCGCGGAGCCTGCGGGCGCCGTCGATGTCCTCGTCGGCATCAACCGGCCGGCGCGCTGGCCGGAACTCGGGTTCGAGCGTGTCACGCGCGTCCTCGAGACCTGTCGTGACTGGGTCGACGATGTCGTCGTCGACGTCTCGGCATCGCTCGAACGGGATGAGGCGATCGTCAGCGATCTCGACGGGCCCCGGCGCAATGCCGCGACCCTCGCCGCGCTCGAGTCGGCCGACCTGGTCGTCGCGGTCGCTGCCGCCGACCCCGTGGGGCTCTCGCGGTTCCTGCGGGCTTACCCCGAGCTGCGCGCGACCGTCGGGGCCGTGCCCGTCCACGTCGTCGTCAACAAGCTCCGGGGCGGCCCGCTCGGGATCGATCCACGAGGCCAGATCCGCCGCAGCTTCGAGCGGTACGCCGGGATCGAGCGATGCTGGTTCGTCCCGTGGGACCCGCGCGCCACCGATGCGGCTCTGTTGGGGGCCCGGCCCGTCGGCGAAGGAAACGGTCGGGGCCCCATCCCGGCAGCCGTCCGCCGACTCGTCGGCGAAGCGATCTCGCCCCCGATGCGCGCGGTCGCGGCGTCGCGCCGCCATCGTGTGACGGCGCACGCCGCGTCGGCGGGATCGGCCCCCTAGTCTGGGATGGTGTCGACCCTCAGCGATCTCGTCCATGCTCAAGGACTGTCCACCGACGCCGACGTCGAGTGGCTCCACCGCCTCGCCGGTGACGGTCAGCTGCTGGCCGATCTCGCCTTCGCCGACATCGTCATCTGGGTGCCTACCGCGGACGACTCGTTCATCGCCGTCGCGCACACCCGGCCCGGGGGAGCCGCGACCCTCTTCTATCGCGACATCGTCGGCGATCGGGTGCGCCCGCAGTGGCGCACGCAGGTGAAGGATGCCTTCACCCAGGCGCGCATCGTCGACTCGGCCTCGCCCGACTGGTTCGAGGAGACGCCCACCCGCGTGCGCGCGGTGCCGATCGTCCGGGAACGGGCGACCGAGGGGCGCGCCGCGCACGTGGTCGGTGTCCTCACACGACACACGAACCTCGGCGAGGCACGGACTCCCTCGCGTCAGCAGATCACGTTCAACGACTGCGCCGACGACCTGTTCGGGATGGTCGCCTCGTCCGACTTCCCCGATCTGAACGCCCCGACGGCTCCGCGTCGCGGCGCTCCGCGCGCATCCGACGGGCTCATCCGGCTCGATGTCGACGGCATGACCACCTTCGCCAGCCCGAACGCTCTCTCGGCCTTCAACCGGTTGGGCTTCGAGGACGAGCTCGAGGGCGAGCCTCTGATCGAGGTGGCAACGGCGATCCTTCCCAGCAAGCGCGAGTTCGACGAGTCGCTGCCGATCGTGATGGCCGGCCGTGCACCCTGGCGCGCCGACATCGAGGCCCGCGGCGTCACGGTGTCGCTGCGCACCATCCCGCTGCGCGACCACGGCACCCGCATCGGCGCGATCGTCCTATGCCGCGACGTGAGTGAGATCCGGCACCAGGAGCAGGAGCTCATCACGAAGGACGCGACGATCCGTGAGATCCACCATCGCGTGAAGAACAACCTGCAGACCGTCGCCTCGCTGCTGCGTATCCAGGCCCGCCGGACGCACTCCGAGGAGGCGCGTGACGCTCTCACCCAGGCGATGCGCCGGGTGTCGGCGATCGCGGTGGTGCACGACACCCTGTCGGAGGGGCTGGCACAGAACGTCGACTTCGACGAGGTGTTCGCGCGCGTCCTCAAGCTCGTCGCCGAGGTGGCGGCCGCGCCGAACACCCGCGCTCGCACGCGGTCGTCGGGGCGCTTCGGCACCCTGCCGAGCGAGTACGCGACGCCGCTCGCGCTCGCGCTCACCGAACTCGTCACGAATGCCGTCGAGCACGGGCTGGCGGGCACGGAGGGCGATGTCGAGATCGTCGCGGAGCGTTCCGCGGAGCGCCTCGAGGTGAAGGTGCGCGATTCCGGCAGCGGCTTGCCGGAGGGGCAGGTCGGGCGCGGCCTCGGCACGCAGATCGTCCGCACTCTGATCCAGGGCGAGCTCAGCGGCACGATCGACTGGCACACGCTCGTCGGCAGCGGAACCGAGGTGACCATCGAGATCCCGCTGCGCTACATCGAGCGCGACGCGGGCTGAGCGCGTCGCGGGGTCCCCGTCAACGCGCGGACCCCGCGCCGACGTGTCGGCAGCGGGGTCGGGGAGCGGGTCAGGACGCGCGGCGAGCGCGTGCAGCGCGGCGCTTCAGTGCGCGACGCTCGTCCTCGGACAGGCCGCCCCAGACGCCCGAGTCCTGGCCGGTCTCGAGGGCGTACTGCAGGCAGATCTCCGTCACGGTGCAGCGGGCGCAGACGGCCTTCGCCTTCTCGATCTGGTCGACGGCGGGGCCCGTGTTGCCCACGGGGAAGAAGAGTTCGGGGTCGACGGTCAGGCAGGCAGACTTGTCGCGCCAATCCATGTGGTGCTCCTTGGGGTGGTGATTCTGTCGGGCCGGACTCGGGTAGTCCGGTACCCTGGTTAAGTGTGCGAGCGGATGCTCGCCCCACTTCGCTGTGGGAGCACACGGCTTGATCTATCGTCCCATAGCCCGGACAGATGAATCAAGGGTGAACTGCGGATTTGCTCGCCGCCGGGCCGTGAATACCGGTATCGCGCGGCTCTGATCGAAGGTCGGATGCCATGGCCCCCACTGCTGTCGAACGTCTCGCGGGAGCCGTGCTCGCCGCAGAAGCCATCGCGTTGCTCGCGGTCGTCGGCTGGGAGATCGTCGCGCTGGTCGGCGGCGACACCATCGACGTTCCCAGCTCCGTCGCCCTCATCGTGTTGACCGCCATCGGTGCCGTGGCCCTCGCAGCATTCGCCGTGTCGGTCTGGCGCCGGGTGTCGTGGGGCCGTTCGGGCGGCATCGTCGCGCAGCTTCTGATCCTGGCGGTCGCCCTCGGCGCTGCCACGGGTCAGTACGCCGACGCCGGCACCGCTGTGCTCATCGCGGTGCCGGGCGTGGTCGGCTTCGTGCTGCTGGTGGCCGCGACCCGGCGTGCAGCACGCGGCCGCGGCGACGCCTGAGTCGTCGAGGCCCTCAGTCGAGACCGAGCAGCGCGCGGACTCGCGCGACGTGACCCGTCGCCTTGACGTTGTAGAGCGCGTGCTCGATCCGGCCGTCGGCGTCGATGACGAAGGTGGATCGGATGACGCCTTCGACGGTCTTGCCGTAGTTCATCTTCTCGCCCCATGCGCCGTACGTCTCGTGCACGGCGTGGTCGGGATCGCTGAGAAGCGGATAGGTGAGCTGCTCCTGCTCGCGGAAACGGCGCAGCTTCGCCTCGTCATCGCGCGAGATTCCGATGACCTCGATGCCCGCTGCGCGCAGCGACTCGACGCTGTCGCGGAAATCGCAGGCTTCCCGCGTGCAGCCGGGAGTCATGGCCGCCGGGTAGAAGAACACGACCGTGCGCCGTCCGCGCAGGTCCGACAGCGAGAGCGTCGAGCCGTCCTGGTCGTCGAGGGAGAATTCGGGGGCGAGGTCACCCGGTTGCAGACGCGTCATGATTCCAGCCTAGAACGGCGAACCGCCGGGTCGACCCCGGCCGAGAAGGTGCCGAGCAGGCGCTGAAGCGAGTCGAGTCGCGCCGGGCCACGTTCTCCCAGCCGGCCCTGCGCGACGGCCTCGACGATCGCGCAGTCGGGCGCATCGGGAAGATGCGTGCAGCCCCGCGGGCACTCCTCGGCGACAGCGGCGAGGTCGGTGAACGCGGCGAGGATGTTGGCGGGGTCGACGTGCCCGAGGCCGAACGAGCGGACCCCGGGCGTGTCGATGACCCAACCGCGCCCCTCGGGGCCGAGATAACGAAGCGATACCGTCGAGCTCGACGTGTGGCGACCTCGACCGGTGACTTCGTTGACGTGTCCGGTCGCCCGCGCGGCTGTCGGCACCAGGGCGTTCACGAGGGTGGACTTGCCGACGCCGGAGTGACCGACGAACACCGTGGCGTGGCCCACGAGCTTCGCGCCGAGCTCGTCGACCGGCATCCGTCCCCGCCCGCTCGTGAGCACTTCGAGGTCGTCGACCCCCTCGAAATGCGCGAGGAACGCGGCCGGGTCGGCGAGATCGGTCTTGGTCACCACGAGCAGGGGATGGATGCCGGCGTCGAGCGCCGCGATGAGGTAGCGGTCGACCAGGCGCGGGCGGGGCTCAGGGTCGGCTGCGGCGACGACGATGACCATCTGATCGGCGTTGGCCACGACGATCCGCTCCACCTGGTCGGTGTCGTCGGCGCTGCGGCGAAGCAGCGTCGTGCGTGGTTCGATGCCGACGATGCGTCCGAGAGTGCCTTCGTCTCCCGACACGTCGCCGACCACGCGTGCCCGGTCGCCGCTGACGATGGGCTGCTTCCGCAGCTCGCGAGCGCGCACCGCGAGCGTGGTGTGCTCGTCGTCGCCGTCCTCGTCGATGAGCACGGTGTAGCGGCCGCGGTCGACACCCACCACGCGCGCCACCTGGGCGTCGCTGTGGGCGGGTCGTCGCTTGGTGCGCGGCCGATTCGCCTTCGGGTTCGGACGCATCGGGATGTCGGACTCGTCGTACTCCTCGTCGAGGTCGTCGTCGCCGCCGAGCCAGCTCACCCGGCGACCTGCGCGTCGGATCCGAGCATGTCTGCCCACAACTGGGGGAACTCGGGCATCGTCTTCGCGGTCGTGCCGATGTCGTCGACCTCGACGCCCGGGACGCGCAGGCCGATGATCGCCCCCGCCGTGGCCATCCGGTGGTCGTGGTGCGCCCGCCAGAGCCCGCCGCGCAGCGGCGTGGGCGTGATGCGGATGCCGTCCTCGAGCTCTTCGGCCGAGCCGCCGAGCGCTCGGAGGTTGCCCACGAGAGCGGCGATGCGGTCGGTCTCATGGCCGCGGATGTGGCCGATGCCGTGCAGTGTGCTCGGCGAGTCGGCGAACGCCGCGAGCGCGAAGAGCGACGGGGTCAGCTCGCTCGCCGCCGACAGGTCGAGGTCGACGCCGCGCAGCTCGCCGGTGCCGGAGACCGCGAGAACACCGCTGCGTCGCGTCACGCGGGCGCCCATCTCGGTCAGGATGTCGACGAGCAGCGCACCCGGCTGGGTCGAGTGCACGGGCCAGTGCGGGATCGTCACCCGCCCGCCCGTCAGCGCGGCCGCGGCCAGGAAGGGGGCCGCGTTGGACAGGTCGGGCTCGATCGTGAGCTCTTTGCCGCGGAGCGGACCGGCGGGGACGAGCCACTCGCGGTCGCTCGGACGCTCGACGTTCACGCCACGGTGGCCGAGGGCCTCGACCGTCATGTCGATGTGCGGCAGGCTCGGCAGGCGGTGACCGTCGTGCACGAGGCGGAGCCCGACATCGAACCGGGGCGCCGCCAGCAGGAGCCCCGACACGAACTGGCTCGAGGCGCTCGCGTCGATCGTGACCTCGCCGCCGCGAACGTGGCCGTGCCCGTGCACGAGGAACGGCAGCGTCCACCGGCCGCCGTCGTCGATGTCGACGCCGAGCTCGCGGAGGCTCCGGATCATCTCCGCCATGGGCCGGTGCAGGGCGCTCTCGTGGGCCGTGACGGTGACCTCGCCGCGCGCGAGTCCGGCGAGGGGAGTGACGAAGCGCATGACGGTGCCGGCTTGCCCGCAGTCGACCACGGCATCGGCCGGTTCCGCCCCGAGCGGCGTCACGACGAGGTCGGGGCCGAAACGGCCCTCGCCGGGCACGGCTTCGATCTGGGCGCCGAGAGCTCGCAGCGCGTCGATCATGCGCGCGGAGTCGTCCGAATGCAGCGGCGCGATCAGGCGCGAGGGAGTCTCGGCGAGGGCCGACAGCACGAGCTCGCGGTTGGTGAGCGACTTGGAGCCGGGCACGGCGACCTCGGCCCGGACGGGGCTCTCAGCGACGGGCGCGCGCCACGGCGCGCCGACGTCGGCGGTGCGGGGGGAATACGCGGCGGTGGTCATGGGTTTCACAGTATCGAACGCCCTCGTGCTGTCGAGGTCGTTGGTCCCACCGAGTGAGAGGAGCCCATGATCGCACTCGCCGATCCTGCGGTCGCGCCGTGGGACGCCCACGTAGACTGGCCGCTGATGGAAGAGCAAGCGGTCACCGATCCGAGCGCCCAGTTCGAGGAGCAGGCGCTCCCGTTCATGGACCAGCTTTACGCCGCCGCCATGCGGATGACCCGCAATCCCGCTGACGCAGCGGACCTCGTGCAGGAGACGTTCGTCAAGGCGTTCGCCTCGTGGTCGTCCTTCACGCAGGGGACCAACCTCAAGGCGTGGCTGTACCGGATCCTGACCAACACCTACATCAACACCTACCGCAAGAAGCAGCGGGAGCCCTACCAGGGCACCATCGACGACCTCGAGGACTGGCAGCTGGGAGGAGCGGAATCCACCACCGCATCCCGGAGCCGCTCCGCCGAGGCTGAAGCGATCGACCACATGCCGGCGTCCGCGGTCAAGGACGCGCTGCAGTCGATCCCCGAGGATTTCCGGTTGGCGGTGTACCTCGCGGACGTCGAGGGCTTCGCCTACCAGGAAATCGCCGACATCATGAAAACCCCGATCGGCACGGTCATGAGCCGTCTGCACCGTGGCAGACGCCTGTTGCGTGACCTGCTGGCCGACTATGCGAAGGAGCGGGGCATCGAGATGCCCCCCACGAGGAGCAAGAAATGAGTGACTGCGGCTGCGAGAAGGCGCGACGCGATCTGGAAGAGTACCTGCGCAACGAGGTCTGCAAGACCGAGCACGCCGACATCCGGGAGCACCTCGAGTCATGCCCGGCTTGTCGCGACGAGGCCCTGGTGTCGCGCACGCTCACCGAGGTCGTCGCCCGAGCGTGCCGGGAATCGGCACCCGAGGAGCTGCGCGACCAGGTTCTGGCGCGTCTGCGGGAGGCTCAGGAGGCCGCTCACGCGTGAGCGCGCTCCGCGCCCGAGCCCGATGACGGCCTGAGCTCGGCCGTGAGAGCAGAAAGGGGCGGACGTTCGCACGTCCGCCCCTTTCGCTACCGCTGGCTCAAAGCGTGAGCGCCTGCTCGATGAGCTTCGCCTGCTCCACGGCGTGCACCTTCGGCGAACCGGTCGCCGTCGACGCCGCCGCAGGCCGGGTGATGCCGCGCACCGAGCGGCCATCGAGCTTGGCGGCGGCTTCGAGGGCGATGAACGGCCAAGCGCCCTGGTTCTCGGGCTCGTCCTGGACCCACACGACCTCGGCGTTCGGGTAGCCCGCGAGGACCGCCTTCAGCTCGTCGATCGGTGCCGGATAGAACTGCTCGAGACGCACGAGCGCGATGGCCGGGTTCGGCTTCTTGTCGAGCTCGGACTTCAGGTCCCAGTGGATCTTGCCCGAGTGCAGCAGCACACGCTTGACCGCGCTCTTGTCGGTGATCGCGCTGTCGTCGATCACGGGCTCGAACTTGCCGCGCTGGAAGTCCTCGACCGGGCTCGTCGCACCGCGCAGGCGCAGCATCGCCTTCGGCGTGAACACGACGAGGGGGCGGCGCGGACGTGCGTAGGCCTGGCGGCGCAGCAGGTGGAAGTACGACGCGGGGGTGGAGGGCCGCGCGACCGTCATGTTGTCCTGAGCGCACATCTGCAGGTAGCGCTCGATGCGAGCCGACGAGTGATCCGGCCCCTGGCCCTCGTAGCCGTGGGGGAGCAGCAGGACGACGCCCGACTGCTGGGCCCACTTCTGTTCGGCCGACGAGATGAACTCGTCGATGACCGACTGCGCGCCGTTGGCGAAGTCGCCGAACTGGGCCTCCCAGAGCACGAGCGAGTCCGCGCGCTCTACCGAATAGCCGTACTCGAACGCCATGGCCGCGTACTCGCTCAGCAGCGAGTCGTAGACGTAGAAGCGGCCCTGGTTCTCGGACAGGTTCGCGAGCGGCAGCCACTCCTGGCCGTTCGAGCGGTCGTGGAGGACGGCGTGACGCTGCACGAACGTTCCGCGACGCGCATCCTGACCGGCGAGGCGGACGTTCGTGCCCTCCATGAGCAGCGAGCCGAACGCGAAGAGCTCGCCCATCGCCCAGTCGATGTTGCCGTTGCGGCTCATATCGTGGCGCTTGTCGAGCAGCTGCTTGAGCTTGCCGTGCACCGTGAAGTTCTCGGGGGCGTTGACGAACGCGTCGCCGATCTGATGGATGACGTCTTCACCGACACCCGTCGTCTCCGGGGCGCCGACGGCCTGATCGATCGGTCCCGACAGGCCCACCGGGCCGGACGCGCCGGTCTCGGCGGCGTGGGTCTCGGCGAACGCGACCTCGAGGCGGTCCTGGAAGTCGCGCTTGGCCTGCTCGTACTCTTCCTCGGTGATGTCGCCGCGTCCGACCAGCGACTCGGTGTAGAGCCGGCGGACCGAGCGCTTGGCCTCGATGAGGTTCGTCATGAGGGGCTGGGTCATCGACGGGTCGTCGCCCTCGTTGTGACCGCGACGGCGGTAGCAGACGAGGTCGATCACGACGTCGCGCTTGAACTCCTGGCGGTAGCGGAACGCGAGCTGCGCGACGTGGACGACGGCCTCGGGGTCGTCGCCGTTGACGTGGAAGATCGGCGCCTGGATGGTCTTCGCCACGTCCGTCGCGTAGACCGAGCTGCGGGCGTCGAGGGGGAGCGTCGTGAAGCCGACCTGGTTGTTGACCACGACGTGGACCGTGCCGCCGGTCCGGTACCCGCGCAGCTGCGACATCTGCAGCGTCTCGACGACGACGCCCTGACCGGCGAACGCGGCGTCGCCGTGGACGAGGATCGGCAGCCACGAGAACGAGCCGATCGGGCCGCGGTCCTGCTTGGCGCGCACGATGCCCTCGAGAACGCCGTCGACGGTCTCGAGGTGCGACGGGTTCGCGGCGAGGTACACCGGCAGTTCGTCGCCCTCATCGCCGACGAAGGTGCCCTCGGTGCCGAGATGGTACTTCACGTCGCCCGAGCCGCTCTTCGAACCGATCGCGACGGAGCCCTCGAACTCGCGGAAGACCTGGCCGTAGGTCTTGCCGGCGATGTTCGTCAGGACGTTGAGACGGCCGCGGTGGGCCATGCCGATCGCGGCGCCCTCGAGGCCCGTGCGCGCCGCGCCCTGGAGGACCTCGTCGAGCAGCGGGATCAGCGACTCGCCGCCCTCGAGGCTGAAGCGCTTCTGGCCGACGTACTTGGTCTGCAGGAAGGTCTCGAACGCCTCGGCCTGGTTGAGCTTGCCGAGGATGCGCAGCTGCTCGTCGTGACCGGGCTTCTGGTACTTGACCTCGACGTTGTCCTGGAACCACTTGCGCTGCTCGGGATCCTGGATGTGCATGTACTCGATGCCGATCGTGCGGCAGTACGAGTCGCGCAGAACGCCGAGGATCTCGCGGAGCTTCATGACGCGCTTGCTGCCGAACCCGCCGGTGACGAACTCGCGGTCGAGGTCCCAGAAGGTCAGACCGTGCTGCTCGATCTCGAGGTCGGGGTGCGTGCGCTGGCGGTACTCGAGCGGGTCGATGTCGGCCATGAGGTGGCCGCGCACCCGGTAGGAGTTGATGAGCTCCTGCACGCGGGCCGTCTTGTCGACGCGCTCGGCGAGGTCGACGTTGATGTCGGTCGACCACTGGATGGGCGCATAGGGGATGCGCAGGGCGGCGAAGATCTCGTCGTAGAAGCCGTTCTTGCCGATCAGCAGTTCGTGAACGGTCTTGAGGAACTCGCCCGAGCCGGCACCCTGGATGACGCGGTGGTCGTAGGTGCTGGTGAGAGTGATGGTCTTGCCGATGCCGAGGTTGACGAGCGTCTTCTCGCTCGAGCCCTGGAACTCGGCCGGGTAGTCGAGCGCGCCGGCGCCGATGATGCTGCCCTGGCCGCGCATGAGCCGCGGAACCGAGTGCACCGTGCCGATGCCGCCGGGGTTGGTCAGCGAGATCGTCGTGCCCTGGAAGTCGGCAGCGGTGAGCTTGTTCTTGCGAGCACGGCTGACCAGGTCTTCGTAGGCGGCCAGGTACTCGCCGAAGCTGAGCGACTCGGCGCGCTTGATGCTCGGCACCATGAGCGCGCGCGTGCCGTCGGGCTTGGGGAGGTCGATCGCGATGCCGAGGCCGACGTGCGCGTGCGCGATCACCGACGGCTTGCCGTCGACCTCTGCGTACGAGACGTTCTGGCTCGGGAAGGCCTTGAGCGCCTGGATGAGCGCCCAGCCGATGAGGTGGGTGAAGCTGATCTTGCCGCCGCGCGTGCGCGACATGTGGTTGTTGATGACGATGCGGTTGTCGATCATCAGCTTGGCGGGGATGGTGCGCACACTCGTCGCGGTCGGCACCGTGAGCGAGTCGTCCATGTTCGCCGCGAGGGTCTTCGGCATGCCGCGCAGCGGGGTGACGACATCCTCGCGCTGCTCGACCTCGGCGGCGGGGGTCGTCGGGGCCTGCGCGGGCACCGGCTGCGCGGCGGCGGGCCGAGCCGTCGTGCGAGCGACCGGCTGCGAGCCGACCGTCGGCACCGGGGCCGTCACGGGGTGCGCCGCCGCCGCGGGCTGTGCGGGGGCGGGTTGCGCGGGAGCGGTGCCGGCGGGCTGCGCCGGGGCGGACCCGGCGGGCTGGGAAGCGCCGCCGTTCACGTGAGCGGCGTAGGCCTCGAGCGTCGGCCACCACTCCTTGTCCACCGAGTTCTTGTCTTCGCGGAACTGTTCGTACAGTTCCGCGACGAGCCATTCGTTCGCCCCGAACTCGCCGTCGTTCGAGGTTCCGATTCCGGTCGCCTGGCTGGACACGGCAGATCGCCTGCTTTCATCGGTGAAGATCGGTTCTCACGGCGGTCGTCCGCCGCCGCGCACAGTCTCCTAGGGTAGCCCAGATCAACCGACCGGATGCCGCGGCGACACCCGTGGTATCGCATCGTGATGGAGCCCGCCCGGCCCTCTCGCCGCACGCCCGGCTGTCTGTCGGGTCCGCGGCGTAGCGTATGGAGCATGCGTTTCTCCGGTGCTGAGCCCACGGTCGACCTGACGTACTCCGACGTCTTCCTCGTGCCCCGCCGATCGGCGATCACGAGTCGGCTCGATGTCGACCTCGCCCCCGGCGACGGCACGGCGGCCACGCTGCCGATCGTCTCGGCGAACATGAACTCCGTCACCGGCCCGCGTCTGGCCGCCACGCTCGCCCGCCGCGGCGGACTCGGCGTGCTGCCGCAGGACATGCCGCTGCAGGACCTCGACGCCGCCATCCGGTGGGTCAAGGCTCAGCCGGTCGCATGGGACACCCCCATCGTGCTCTCACCGGATGCCACGGTCGACGACGCATCCCGCATCCTTCCCGCGCTGGATGGGCACGGCATCGTGGTCGCGGACCCGTCGGCGCCGACGCTGCGTATCGACGACATCACCGGGATCGTTCCCGCGGCCCGCCTGGCCACCGCCCTGCCGGACGCCCGCCTGGGCGACCTCGTACGCGACCGTGCGACCGCGATCGACGCCGATGACGTCTCCGGTCCTCGCGCCGCCTTCGACCTCATCGACGCGGCCGATGTACCGGTCGTCGCAATGCTCCATCAGGGTGCGCTCGTCGGCACGCTGTCGCGTCGCAGTGCGCTGCGCACCGCGATCTACCGCCCCGCCGTCGACGGCGACGGGCGTCTCATCGTCGCGGCAGCGATCGGGATCAACGGCGACGCGGCAGCCAAGGCGCGGGCGCTCGCCGCCGCGGGCGTCGATGTGCTCGTCGTCGACACCGCCCACGGGCACCAGGAGGGGATGCTGCGCGCACTGCGCGAGGTCGCGGCGCTCGACCTCGGTCTGCCGATCGTCGCGGGGAACATCGTCACGGCCGACGGCGTCGCAGACCTCGTCGAGGCGGGTGCCACGATCCTCAAGGTCGGCGTCGGCCCCGGGGCGATGTGCACGACCCGCATGATGACGGCCGTCGGACGGCCGCAGTTCTCCGCCGTGCTCGAGACCGCGCAGGCGGCGGCGGAGCGCGGGGCGCACGTCTGGGCCGATGGGGGAGTCCGCTATCCCCGGGATGTGGCGCTGGCGCTCGCCGCGGGCGCGGCATCCGTCATGATCGGCTCCTGGTTCGCCGGCACGATCGAGTCGCCCGGCGAGGTCCAGCTCGACGACGAGGGGCGTGCGTTCAAGGAGTCGTGGGGCATGGCTTCGACGAAGGCCGTCGTCGGCCGGTTCGGGCGCCTCGACGCCTACGAGCGAGCCCGCAAGGAGCTGTTCGCCGAGGGCATCTCGTCGTCGCGGATCTACCTCGACCCGCTGCGCCCGGGCGTCGAGGATCTGCTCGACATGATCACCTCGGGTGTGCGCTCGTCCTTCACCTACGCAGGAGCCGCGACGGTGGCAGAGTTCCACGAGCGCGCGACGGTCGGTCTCCAGTCGGCCGCCGGCTACGAAGAGGGCAAGGCGCTTCCCGTCAGCTGGTAGAGCTCGCCGCCTGCGCCGGCCTCTGGCCAGACGACTCCCATTCGTCGCGCAGTACACCCATGACGACCGAGTCGTACCGTCGGCCGCGCACCTCGCGCGCATCGCGGAAGCGCGCCTCCTCGACGAAACCGAGACGGTGGCCGACAGCGAGCATCCGCTCGTTCCCCGACCAGGTCGCGAAGTCGAGCCGGACGACGGAGGTCGTGCGGAAGAGGTACTCGGTCCAGAGGCGCAGGGCCTCGGTGCCGACCCCGCGGCGGCGCTGGGTCGGGTCGTAGACCGTCAGGCCCATCCGCCGCCAGTCCGAGACCTCCGACTCCCAGTGCCACGAGACCGTGCCGAGCATCGTCGCCGGATCGTCCGCCGTGACGATGACCGCCCGCGTCAGCGGGGCGTGTGCGCCGTAGGAGCCGTCGGCGATGCTGGATGCGAGTCGTGCGCACGCGGCATCCACCCCCGCGACGTCGAGCTTCGGGAAGTAGGGGCCGTCCCAGCGATGCCAGTCCTGATGGGGCTGGAGCCACCTCCGGTAGGGCTCTACATCGGCCGGCACGAACGGACGAACCCGGATGCCACGGCTCTCGCCGATGCCCGTGGTGCGGTCTTCCGTTCTCCCCGGCGCGCTCGTCGAATCTGTCATGAGTCGATTGTCGCGGCTGCGCCCGGCGCGCGCCTCGGACAGGCGTAAGATCGGGCGCACGATGGACGACCCTCCTAGTTGCCGACCCTCGCCCCGCCGACCCCGACCGATCGGGGGTGACGCCTGATGGATTTCATCATGCTGGGCGTGGGGCTCCTGCTGACCGTCGGCACCGGTCTGTTCGTCGCGAGTGAGTTCGCGCTCGTCAATCTCGATCGCGCGGACCTCGAGGCCCGCCAGGCGGCGGGCGAATCGCGCCTCTCGATGACGATCGCGGCGCTGCGGATCACCTCGACGCATCTGTCGAGCGCGCAGCTCGGCATCACGCTGACGACGCTGCTCACCGGTTACACGATGGAGCCGGCGATCTCGAACCTGCTGTCGCCGGTCTTCGAGGCGTGGGGCTGGGCCGAGACCGTGTCGCGGCCCGTCGCCGCCGTCGTGGGCGTGTCGATCGCGACGATCTTCTCGATGATCCTCGGCGAGCTCGTCCCGAAGAACTTCGCTCTGGCGATCCCTCGTCAGACGGCGAAGCTCGTCATCCCGTTCCAGACCCTCTTCACGACCGTGTTCCGGCCGGCCGTCACGGTGCTCAACGGCAGCGCGAACGGAGTGCTCCGCTCGATGGGCGTCGAGCCCAAGGAGGAGCTGTCGGGGGCCCGTTCGGCGGAGGAGCTGTCGAGCCTCGTGCGCCGGTCCGCGAGCGCGGGCGTGCTCGAGAAGGACACCGCATCGCTGCTGGACCGTTCGCTCACCTTCGCTCGGCTGACCACGGCCGACGTCATGACGCCGCGCCCGAGCCTGCACGCGGTCGCTGCGGGCGACAGCGTCGAGGACGTCATCCAGCTCGCGCGGCGCACGGGCCACAGCCGGTTCCCGGTCTTCGGTGACTCGATGGACGACATCACCGGAATCGTCCACGTCAAGCAGGCGGTGAGCGTCCCGCGCGAGCGCCGCGCAGACGTTCCCGCCGCCGCCATCGCGGAGGATCCGCTGCGGGTGCCCGAGGCCGTGCATCTCGACGCCGTGCTCAGCGAACTGCGCGCCCGGGGGTATCAGATGGCCATCGTCGTGGACGAGTACGGCGGCACGGCCGGTGTCGTGACGCTCGAGGATCTCGTGGAGGAGATCGTCGGCGAGGTGCTCGACGAGCACGATCGCAACCGCGCCGGGGTGCTGAGGGTCGCCGGCGGCATCGTCTTCCCCGCCGAGCTGCGTCCCGACGAGGTGCTCGACCGCACCGGCATCCGGGTTCCCGAGGGCGACGTCTACGACACCGTCGGAGGGTTCGTGATGAGTGTGCTGGAGCGCATCCCGGTCGTCGGCGACACCGTCGAGATCGAGGACGGCACGCTCACCGTGCAGCGGATGGACGGCAGGCGGGTCGACCGCGTGCGTTTCGAGCCCACCCCGGTGCCCGAGGAGGCACCGACCGCGTCCCCGGTCGAGCCGATGCGACCGGCGCCGCGCCGCGAGGACGGTGATCGTCGATGAACGACTGGGCGGGACTGGCCTGGCTCGTCGTGCTGCTGGCCTTCAACGCCTTCTTCGTCGCGAGCGAGTTCGCCGTCATCTCCGCGCGCCGATCGCAGATCGAGCCCCTCGCCGACAAGGGGTCGCGCTCGGCGAAGACCGCGCTGTGGGCGATGGAGCACGCGACCCTCATGCTCGCGACGTGCCAGCTGGGCATCACGATCTGCTCGCTGGTGATCCTGAACGTCTCCGAGCCGGCGATCCACCACCTGCTGGCCGTGCCGCTCGGGCTCACCGGGTGGGGCGAGGCGGTGGTCGATGTCGTCGCCTTCGCCGTGGCGCTCATCGTCGTGTCGTACCTGCACGTCGTGTTCGGCGAGATGGTTCCGAAGAACCTGGCCTTCTCGCTGCCCGACCGAGCCGTGCTGCTGCTGGCGACGCCGCTGCGGTGGGTCTCGCGGCTCTTCTACCCGATCATCGTGGCCCTGAACTGGATCGCCAACCACGCGGTGCGTCTGTTCCGGGTCGAACCGAAGGACGAGGCGACCTCGACCTACACGCTCGACGAGGTCGCGACCATCGTTGCGACGTCCCGTATCGAGGGCGTGCTCGACGATGCGTCCGGAACGGTCGCGGCCGTCGTGGAGTTCACCGACAAGAAGGCGGCGGATGTCGCCGTGCCGTTCGGCGAGTTGGTGACCCTGCCCGAGACCGCGACGCCCGAAGACGTCGAGCGCGCCGTCGCGCGGCACGGCTTCTCGCGCTACGTCATCGTCGATGACACCGAGCAGCCGGTCGGGTACGTGCACCTGAAGGACGTGCTGCGAGAGGCGGAGGATGCCGACGGCGCGGCATCGCGGCCGATCAAGTCCAAGCGCATCCATCTCATGGTGCCGGTCGCCGAGACGACCGACCTCGAGGACGCGCTTGCTCTGATGCGCCGATCGAGCCGTCACCTCGCTCAGGTTCGGGATGCTGAGGGGCGGACCACCGCGGTGCTCTTCCTCGAGGACATCATCGAGGAGCTCATCGGCGAGGTGCACGACGCCACGCGCCGCGCACCTCGCTGGGCCTGAGCCTGGCCGGGTGACGACGCTCGCTCAGCGGCGCCGCGCGCGGACGTACTGGGGCGGCCAGACCGAGGCGTCCTCGCCCAGCTCGTCGGCCGCACGGAGCCCGAAGTGGGGGTCGCGCAGCCACTCGCGGCCGGCCATGATCGCGTCGGCGTCTCCGGCGGCGAGGATCTCCTCGGCCTGCGTGCCGGTCGTGATCTCGCCGACCGCGCTGACGGGCAGCCCGGTGGTCGCGCGGATCTGGCTCGCGAAGGGCACCTGGTAACCCGGTCCCGTGGTGATTCGCTGGTGTGCGACGAGGCCGCCGCTCGAGACGTCGATGAGGTCGGCGCCGCGCTCGTGCGCCCAGGCCGAGACCGTCGCCGTCTCGGCGACATCCCAGCCGCCCTCGGCCCAGTCGGTCGCCGAGAAGCGCACGAACAGCGGGGCGTCGGGAGCGGCGGCGCGAACCGCCTCGACGATGAGCAGCAGGAGCCGGGCGCGGTTCTCGAGCGACCCGCCGTACTCATCGGTGCGCTGGTTCGACAACGGCGACAGGAACTCGTGCAGCAGATAGCCGTGGGCCGCGTGGATCTCGAGCACGTCGAAGCCGGCTTCGCGTGAACGGCGTGCCCCATCGGCGAACGCGGTCACGAGGGCGTCGATCTCAGCGCGCTCGAGCTCGTCGGGCCGGGCGTAGCCGTCGAAGGCGACGGCCGAGGGGGCGAGTGCCTGCCAGCCGCCCCCCGCCTCCGGCACGGTCCCGCGCTCGGCGGCGAACGGCGAATACGTCGACGCCTTGCGGCCCGCGTGCGCGAGCTGGATCGCGGCCACGGCGCCGCGGTCGTGGATCGCCGTCACGATCGGGCGCCAGGCGTCGCGCTGCTCGTCGTTCCAGATGCCGGTGTCTTCGGGGGTGATGCGACCCTCGGGCACGACCGCGGTCGCCTCGGCCATGACGAGTCCGGCGCCGCCCGAGGCGAACTGCGCGAGGTGGACGTGATGCCAGTCGTTCGGCATGCCGTCCTGCGCCGAGTACTGGCACATGGGGGCGACCCAGAGGCGGTTGCGCACCTCGACGGTTCGGATGGTCAGGGGGCTGAACAACTGGCTCACGCCGGGCTCCTTCGGGGCGCCGATAGGGTGGCGCCATGGTCGAGATCCACGAATGGGATGCGCGCGACACGGTCGCGCTCCTGCGCAAGCCAACTGCCGACGACCACAAGTATTCCCGCGGGGTGCTCGGTGTGCGAACCGGATCGCAGGAGTATCCCGGTGCCGCCGTGCTCGGTGTCGAGGCCGCCTGGCGGACGGGCATCGGGATGGTCCGCTACCTCGGCCCCGAGCGTCCCGCCGACCTCGTGCTCCAGCGCCGGCCCGAGACGGTCACGGCGCCCGGCCGCGTGCAGGCGTGGCTGATCGGATCGGGGACGGATGCCGCGACCCGGCCCGCCGCCGAGACCGCACGGCTGGGAGAGCTGCTGCAGGGCGACCTCCCCGTCGTCGTCGACGCCGGGGCCCTCGACCTGGTCCCCGGCGCGACCGCCCCGCTCGTCGTCACGCCGCACCAGAGCGAGCACGCGCGCCTGCGCGGGCTGCTCGGCCTCGACGACGTGACACCGACGTCACTGACCGACCGCATCGAGGCCGCCCGCGAGACCGCGGCCGCGGCCGGGATCACCGTGCTGCTCAAGGGCGCCGAGACCGTCGTCGCGGCCCCCGACGGATGGACCGCCGTCGTCCGGGCCGGCACCGGGTGGCTCGCCACCGCGGGCACCGGTGACGTGCTCGGCGGCATCCTGGGTGCTGTCGTGGCGGCCCGGGGCGCGCAGCACGATCTGGATGCCGCGGCCCTGGCACCGCTGGCCGCCGCGGCGGCGTACATCCACGGACATGCCGGTCGCGGTGCCGGTCCCGGCCCGATCACGGCGCTGGACGTCGCCGAGGCCGTACCCGCCGTGATCCACGTGCTGCTCTCCGGCGGCGACCCGGCCGCCCGCTGACACCACCGGTGGGCCCCAATGGCCTCACCGTAGGATGTGACGGTGTCGAGACGGGGAACGCTGTGGGTCGCGTTCGCGCTCGTCCACGTCGTGGTCTCGGTGCTCGGATTCGTGCTCCCGAATCAGCCGATGGGGGATGTCTACCTCGTCTACGAACCCTGGTCGCAGCGAGCGCTCGCCGGTGAGGGCATCGTGGGGATCGACGAGGACTGGGTGTACCCCCAGCTCGCCCTCGTCCCGCTTGTGCTCGCCCACGGGTTCGCGTGGATCGCCGGCTACACGGTGGGCTGGGCCATCTTCGTCACGGCTCTGGACGCCGTCGCCTTCGCGGTCCTCGTGGGCCGCGCGCGATCGCGCGGACGCGTGACGGCGGCGTGGTTCTGGCTCGCGGCGATTCTGCTCCTCGGCCCGGTCGGCCTCTACCGGCTCGACGCCGTCACCGTCGCGCTCGCCGTGATGGGTGGCCTGTGGCTTCGCGGACGGCCCTGGCTGGCCGGCATCCTGCTCGCCGTGGCGACATGGATCAAGGTCTGGCCCGCGGCGATCATCGCCGCCGCGGTCATCGCGCTCCGGCGGCGGTGGGCGCTCGTCGGTGCCGGGCTCGTCGTCTCGGTCGCGACGCTCGCGGCCGTCGTCGCCGCCGGTGGCCTCGACCATGCGCTCGGGTTCATCGGAGATCAGACGGGGCGCGGTCTTCAGGTCGAGGCGCCCGTGAGCATGTTCTACCTGTGGGGGCAGATGCTCGGCATCCCGGGGTTCTTCGTCTACTACTCGACCGAGATCCTGACGTTCCAGGTAACCGGCACCGAGATCGATCCGGTCATCGCGTCGATGACTCCGATCCTCATGATCGGGGTGGGGGCCGTGGCGGTCGTCGCCGCCCTCAAGGTGCGCCGTGGCGCTGCGGTGCGCGACCTTCTGCCCGTCGCGGCGCTCGCGATCGTCACCGTCTTCATCGTGCTCAACAAGGTCGGTTCGCCGCAGTACCTGTGCTGGCTCGTCCCGCCCGTCGTGCTCGGACTGGTCGTCGCGCGCCGCGCCTGGGTGCGACCGGCGATCCTCGTCCTCGTGCTCAGCGCGCTCACCCAGCTCGTGTACCCGGTGTTCTACGGCGAGGTCCTCGCGGCGCATCCCCTCGGCGTCGGCATCCTCACCGTGCGCAACGCCCTGCTCATCGTCCTCGGTGTCTGGATGGTGGTGCGCCTCGTCCGGGTGCCGGTCCGGACGCCGTCATCCATCCCCGCCTGATCCGGAGGTCCATCATGCTCATCGCCTTCTCCGTCGCTCCCAGCGGCACCGGCAGCAATCCCGACGGCTCGGTGCACGATGCCGTCGCCGCAGCCGTGGCCGTCGTGCGGGCATCCGGCCTGCCGCACCGCACCACTTCGATGTTCACCGAGGTCGAGGGGGAGTGGGACGAGGTGATGGCCGTCGTCAAGCACGCGACCGAGGCGGTCATGCCGTTCGGGTCACGCGTATCGCTCGTGCTCAAGGCCGACATCCGGCCGGGCTACAGCGGCGAGCTCGACGGCAAGATCGAGCGCCTCGAGGGCGCGCTCGAATCGATTCGACATGAGGGGGAGCGCGGCGCTACGCTCCCGGAGTGACGACGCCCGCCATCTCCCGCCCGACCGCCCGCCGGGCCCTGCTCTCGCTCGCGATCGGCAGCTTCGGCATCGGGATGACGGAGTTCGTCGTCATGGGCCTTCTGCCGGAGATCGCCGGCGAGCTGCTGCCCTCCGTCTACGCGAGCGATCCGGAAGCCGCGATCGCCCAGGCGGGGTGGCTCATCACGCTCTACGCCGCCGGCGTCGTCGTGGGGGCGCCGACCATCGCAGGAGTCGTGGCGAAGTACCCGCGGCACCGGGTCATGGTCTTCCTCGCGCTCGCCCTCACCCTCGGCAACGCGCTGACGCTCGTGCTGCCGACGTTCGAGCTCGTCGCGGCATCCCGGTTCCTCGCGGCCCTGCCACACGGTGCCTACTTCGGCATCGGTGCTCTCGTCGCCGCCGACGTCCTGGGTCCGGGCAAGCGTGCGCAGGGCGTCGCGTTCGTGCTGACGGGCCTCACGATCGCCAACGTCGTGGGTGTTCCGCTCGGCACCTTCCTCGGCCAGCAGTTCGGTTGGCGGGCCGCGTTCCTCGTCGTCGCGGCGATCTTCGCGCTGGCCACCGTGGCGATCGCACTGACCGTCCCGCATCACGCAGGGGAGCCGTCGCGCACCCTGCGCGCCGAACTGCGGGTCTTCGGCATCGGCCAGGTGTGGTTCGCGCTCGGCATCGGGGCGATCGGCTTCGGCGGCTTCTTCGCGGTCTACAGCTACGTCGCGACCCTCGTCACCGAGGCGGCCGGCTCGCCGCAGTGGGCGGTGCCGATCGTGCTCGTCGTCGCGGGTCTCGGCATGACCGTCGGGAACCTCGTCGGAGGCAGGCTCGCCGACAACGATCTGCGGCGAAGCCTTTTGGGCGGCCTGCTCGCTCTTGCGGCGGTTCAAGCGCTGCTCGCACTGACGGCCGGCTGGATCGTGGCGGTCGGCCTGTTCGTCTTCCTGGTCGGGTTCTTCTCGTCGGCGTTGAGCCCGACCATCCAGACGAGGCTGATGGATGTCGCGGGCGACAACCAGTCGATCGCGGCGGCGCTGAACCACTCGGCGCTCAACATGGGCAACGCGTTGGGTGCGGCACTGGGCGGAGTCGTCATCGCCGCCGGGCTCGGGTTCGTCGCGCCGGTCTGGGTGGGGGTCGTCCTCGCCCTCGCCGGGTTCGGGGTCGCGTGCGCGAGCTTCGCCGTCGAGGCTCGTGCGCGGCGGCGCTCGCCTTCGCTGATCGACCGATCCGACGCGCCTGCGCCGACACGCTGAGACGTCAGCTTTCGAGCAGCCGTCGCAGGTGAGCGCCGACGATCGGCGTCTCGATCAGGAAGGCGTCGTGCCCGAAATCGCTCGAGATCACCACCGCCGCCTCGTCGATCGTCGATCGGATGCCGCGGGCGATGCGGTGCTGGCCCTCGACGGGGAACAGCCGGTCGGAGTCGATGCCCAGCACGAGGGTGCGCGCGGTGACGCGCGCCAGGGCGTCGTCGATCCCGCCGCGGTCACGGCCGACGTCGTGCGAGTTCATCGCCTCGACGAGCGTGATGTAGCTGTTCGCGTCGAAGCGTCGCGTGAACTTGTTGCCGTGGAAGTCGAGGTAGCTCTCCACCGCGAAGCGTCCGCCGAGACCGAGCGGGCTCTTGCCTGACTGCCACGTGCGCTGGAAGCGCAGGTTCAGCTCGGTCGGGCTGCGGTAGTTCAGCAGAGCCATGCGGCGCGCGAGCGCGAGACCGCGGTGCGGGCCGTCGCCGTCTGCCGCGTCGTAGTACTCGCCGTCCTGGAACCTGGGGTCGATGCGGATGGCTTCGAGCTGGACCGAGTTCAGCGCGATCTGGTCGGCGGTGTTCACGGGCGGGGCGGCGAGGATCGCGAGCCGCTCCAGGCGGTCGGGGTGCCCGATACCCCACTCGAGCGCGTGCATGCCGCCCATCGATCCGCCCACGACCGCGGCCCACACCTCGATCCCGAGGGCGTCGGCCAGCCGGACCTGCGCGGCGACCTGATCGCGGATCGTGAGGTACGGGAACCGAGCCGCCCATTCGTAGCCGTCGGACGAGATCGACGAGGGGCCCGTCGACCCCTGGCAGCCGCCCAGCATGTTCGGGGCGACCACGAACCAGCGGTCGGTGTCGATCGCCAGACCGGGACCGACGATGTCCTCCCACCAGCCTGCCGTCGGGTGCCCCGGGCCTGCCTCGCCGCGCAGGTGGCTGTCGCCGGTGAGGGCGTGGAGCACGAGCACGGCGTTGTCGCGTTCGGGTGAGAGCTCGCCCCACGTCTCGTAGGCGAGGCGGAAGCTCGGCAGCTGCTCGCCGCTCTCGGTGATGAGCGGACCGAACGCACCGAAGCTCCGGTGGCCGACAGGGTCGCCGTCGCGCCAGGCGCCCGTGGCGGGCGGGCGTCCGCGCAGCAGGCGCGCATCGGCCTCCGTGATCGGCGCGCTCGGCACCGTGTCTTCGGAGGTCTGCCAGTCCATGTCGCCATTCTCCCGGGTCGTGGCGCACGCTGCTCGCGTGTTACGTCACGACCGGAACGGAGACACCTCGTAGGTCGCGCCGTGCTGGCCCGCGAGTGCGACGGGCATCCCGTCGATCGTCTGGACGAAGCTGCCGGTGGGGTCGACGCCGTGCGGCATCCGTCCGTCGATCTCCGGCAGGGTGCCCACCGTCTCGTTCGAGATCCAGACGACGTGACGGTTCACCCGTTCGCCGAGAGCGCTCACGAGGTCGGCGAAGCGGCGACGTTCGTCGGCACCGAGGTAGAGGAGCACCGCGCTGTGGAAGACCACGAGCGTCGCCTCGGGCGGGCTCTCGGCTGCGACCTCGGGAAGGAGTTCGAGGATGTCGCCGGCGACGATGCGCGGTGGGTCGGCCCGCGCCACCTCGACGGCAGCGCGGAGTCGCCCGATGCGCTCGTCATGGACGGGGCCGGGTCAGATGAGCGTCTCGAGCCAGGCGATCGCATCGGCGTCGCGCACGTCGATCGGGGCGAGGTCGATGCCGGCGCGCCAGACGATGTCGGGAAGGGACTCGGGCACGGCGCCGGGGTTGTCGATGCGGCAGCGCAACAGCGGGCGATGGGCGGCATCTGACCCCTCAGGAACGATCGCCGGCAGCGGCTCGCCGCCGGGCGACGCGTACTCGTACGCGTACCGGTCGGGCTAGAGGCAGAGGCCCGCGGCTGTGCCGGTCTCGAGGAGGGCGATCGGTCCGTCGATGCGGGAGAGGAGAGGCAGGAGGGTGGCGCAGCGTCCGACCTCGTTGGTCTGCGTGCGGCGCTCCGCGGTGATGGCGGCGACCCGGTCCCACTCCGAGATCAGCCGCTCGCGCCAAGCGGCGAACGGCCCGAGTCCGCAGCCGGCCCATCGCGCCGCGGCGAAGACGAGATTCGGCTGGCCGCGCCGCTCGCCCAGGAGCGCGATCCGCTCGGTGAGCTCGTCGTCGCCGGCTCGGCATAGAGCGGCGAGCTGCCCCGGGCCCAGTCGGCGAACGCATGGTAGCGGCGGGAGGTGTCGGCGTCCATCGCTTCAGGGTAGATGCGCTGAGCGTCACGATCGTCGCGTAAGATACCGCGAAGCAAGGGGAGTACTTCCGCCTGCGGCGCTCTCGTCATTACGGATCCGACGTCGGATTCCGGGACGCCGGTCCCTCCGGGGATGAAGGAGACCTGGCCGTTCGCTACTGTCGACCCCTTGGAGCCTTCGTGGACATCACTCCGCTCGTGTGGATCATCACCATCGCGGTGACCATCGCCTTCTTCGTGTACGAGTTCTTCGCGCACGTGCGCACGCCGCACGAGCCGACGATCGCCGAATCGGCGCGCTGGTCGGCGTTCTACATCGGCCTCGCGCTCATCTTCGGCGTGGTCATCGGCTTCGTGCCGGGCTGGGGCTGGGTGTTCGCGGGCGAGTACTTCGCCGGTTACCTGACCGAGAAGGCCCTGTCGATCGACAACCTCTTCGTCTTCCTGATCATCATGACCGGCTTCGCGGTGCCGAAGAAGTACCAGCAGAAGGTGCTGATGATCGGCATCGTGATCGCGCTCATCATGCGCGGTGCGTTCATCGCCATCGGCGCGGCGCTCATCGACAACTTCTCATGGATCTTCTACATCTTCGGTGCGCTGCTGCTCTTCCTCGCCTACCGTCAGGCCTTCTCGCACGGTGACTCCGACCCGGCCAACGGCAAGTTCATGACGTTCGTCCGCCGCCACCTTCCCGTGACCGACGAGTACAACAGCGACAAGCTGACGGTGCAGAAGGACGGCAAGCGCTTCGTCACGCCGATGCTCCTCGTCATCATCGCGATCGGCTTCATCGACCTCGTCTTCGCGGTCGACTCGATCCCAGCGATCTACGGTCTGACCAACGAGGCCTACATCGTCTTCACGGCGAACGCCTTCGCCCTGATGGGCCTGCGCCAGCTGTTCTTCCTCATCGGCGGTCTGCTGGAGCGTCTGGTCTACCTCGCGCAGGGCCTGGCGGTCATCCTCGCCTTCATCGGCGTGAAGCTCGTGTTCCACGCGCTCCACGTCAACGAGCTGCCCTTCATCAACGGCGGTGAGCCGCTGTTGTGGGTTCCCGAGATCCCGATCTGGTTCTCGCTGCTGTTCATCGCCGCTACCGTCGCGGTCGCCACCGTCGCGAGCCTCGCCAAGACGCGCGGGGACAAGGCGAAGAACGACCGCGAGCAGGTTCAGGGCGAGCAGATCACGACGGCCACCGACGCCGACTGACGGCGCCGCGAACGACGGATGCCCCGGCCCCACCGCTCGCGGTGGTCCGGGGCATCCGGTCGTTCTGAGGAGGAACGATCAGGCGCGCGCCGCTTCGGCGACGTTGCGCGCGGCGGCGAGGGCCTGCTCGAGGTCGGCTTTGAGGTCGTCGATGTTCTCCAGCCCCACGGACAGGCGGACGAGGCCGGGGGTGACGCCCGTCGTGAGCTGCTGCTCCGGGGTCAGCTGCGAGTGCGTCGTCGACGCGGGGTGGATGACGAGCGACCGCACGTCACCGATGTTCGCGAGGTGGCTGAACAGCTGCAGCGAGTCCACGAACGCGCGGCCGGCGGCGACGCCGCCCTTCAGCTCGAACGACAGCACCGCCCCGACGCCCTTCGGCGCGTAGCGGTTGGCCGCGGCGTACCAGGGCGAGGTCGGCAGGCCCGAGTAGTTGACCGAGGCGATGTCCTCATGGTTCTCGAGCCACTCGGCGATCTCCTGTGCGTTCTGCACGTGGCGCTCGATGCGCAGGGAGAGCGTCTCGATGCCCTGGATGAGCAGCCATGCGCTCTGGGGTGAGATCGCCGCGCCGAGGTCGCGCAGCAGCTGGACGCGCGCCTTGATGACGTAGGCGAGGCCGTCGCCGACAGCCTGCGTGTAGACGGCGCCGTGGTACGAGGGGTCGGGCGTCGTGAGCCCCGGGAAGCGCTCGGAGTGCTCCGTCCAGGGGAAGCTGCCGCCGTCGACGATGACGCCGCCGATGACCGTGCCGTGGCCGCCGAGGAACTTGGTGGCGGAGTGCACGACGATGTCGGCGCCGTGCTCGAAGGGACGGATGAGGTAGGGCGTGGCGATCGTGTTGTCGACGATCAGCGGCACGCCGGCCTCGTGGGCGACGTCGGAGACACCGCGGATGTCGAGGACGTTGATCTGCGGGTTGCCGATCGTCTCGGCGAAGAACAGCTTGGTGTTGGGGCGCACCGCGCGGCGCCACTCCTCGAGGTCGTCCTGGTTCTCGACGAACGTGACCTCGATGCCGAGCTTGGCGAGCGTGTACTTGAACAGGTTGTAGGTGCCGCCGTAGATCGAGCTCGAGGCGACGAAGTGGTCTCCGGCTTCGGCGATGTTGAGGATCGCGAACGTCTCGGCGGCCTGACCCGACGCGACGAGGAGAGCGCCGGTGCCACCCTCGAGTGCGGCGAGGCGCTGCTCGACGACATCCTGCGTGGGGTTCTGGATGCGCGTGTAGATGTTGCCGAACTCCGCGAGCGAGAACAGGTTCGCGGCGTGGTCGGAGTTGTCGAACACGTACGAGGTCGTCTGGTAGATCGGCGTCGCCCGTGCCTTGGTGACCGGGTCCGGTGCGGCTCCGGTGTGGATCTGCTTCGTCTCGAAGCGCCAGTTCTCGGATGCGGACATGCGTGGCTCCATCGGGTCGGAAAGCGGCGACGGTCGCCGGCCTGGGTCGAGCGTACGGAAACCGCGTATGCCCGACAACGCGCGGGACACGCTGCGTAACCTGACGGCTACGGTGGGAGCATGACGCGACGTGCAGTGGTCACCGGTGCGAGTTCGGGAATCGGCGAGGCGGTCGTCCGCGCGCTGCGGGCGTCGGGGTGGGAGGTCGTCGGCGTCGCCCGGCGGGCGGAGCGCCTCGAGGCGCTCGACGTCGAGGTCGGCTCCGCCTCATTCGCCGCGGATCTGACCCGCGAGGGGGATGTCGCCGCCCTCACCGAGCACCTCGCCGCCTCCGGCGATGTCCACGCCCTGGTCCACGTCGCCGGCGGTGCTCGCGGCACCGACCGCGTCGAAGACGGCGCGGCCGAGGATTGGCAGTGGATGTTCGAGGCGAACGTCCTGTCGGCGCAGCGGCTGACCGCGGCTCTCCTCCCGCTGCTGCGACGCGCCGTCGCGGCGGGCTCCGGCCATGCCGACACCGTCTACGTCACCTCGACCGCCGCTCAGACGGCCTACCCGGGAGGCGCCGGCTACAACGCGGCGAAGGCGGGGGAGTCGATGCTCGTCCACGCGCTGCGGCTGGAGCTGAACGGCGAGCCCATCCGCGTGGTCGAGATCGCGCCGGGCATGGTGCGCACCGAGGAGTTCACGCTGAACCGTCTCGGCGGCGACCAGGAAGCGGCGGACCGCCTGTACGAGGGCGTCGAGCAGCCTCTCGTCGCCGAAGACGTGGCGGATGTCGTCGCGTACGCGCTGAACGCGCCGGGGCACGTCAACCTCGACCTCGTGACGATGCGTCCCGTCGCGCAGTCCGCGCAGCACCTGCTGGCGCGCGGTCCGCTGCGTCCGCGATCGACCGGAGCCTGACCGCCGGGCGATCAGCCTCCTCAGCCGCGGGGCTGGGCGATGGTCCCGTCCGTGCCGCCCGCGGGCTGCGGAGCGGCATCCTCGGCGTCGGCGAACGCCACGCGCGGCACGACGAACAGCAGGACCGCTGCGACGAAGCCGCCGGCGGCGCAGATGGCCCACACCGTGAGGTAACCGCCGAGGGAGGCGGCGGTCTCGCTCGCGACGACACCCGCGCCGGCAGCCAGCACGACACCGAAGATCGCCGACGAGAACGTTCCGCCGATGGTCTTGGTCGTGTTGGTCATGGCCGACGCCACACCGGTCTGCCCGCGCGGGGCGGCCGCTGCCGCCGCAGCCGGCATCGCGCCGACGAGCGCGCCACAGCCCAGGCCCGCGATGCAGAGGTTGAGCAGAACCTGCCAGAGTTCCTGGTGGAACGGCAGGAAGAGCGCGTACCCGATGCCGACGAGCAGCGCCGCGCCGATGAGGACGACCCGGGGGCTCGCGCGGCGAGACGTGACGGCGAACAGCACGGCGCCGACGATGAGCGACACGAGGTAGACCCCGATGATGTTCGACCGGTCGGTGGCGTCGAGCCCGAGACCGTAACCGAGCGCAGGGTCCGTGCCCGCATAGGTCGACAACGGGCCCTGGGCTCCGAGCAGACTGATGCCGACGAGGAACGCGGTGGCCTGCACCGGCCACATCTCCGGGCGGGCGAGCATCCGAATATCGACCGCGGGGTCGGGCTGGCGCAGTTCGAACCGTCCGAAGACGACGAAACCTACGATTCCCGCGAGGAGCAGCGCCCACACCCAGAAGGCCGCGGGGCCGTTCAAGCGGAGGAACGTCAGGGCGCTGGTGACGAACAGCAACGAGACCGCGAGGAGCACGAAGCCACGTGAGTCCAGCTGCCGCCGGCCCGGCTCCGGCTTCGACTCGGGCACCCAGAGCCAGATGACGATCGCGACGAGGGTCACCGCCACCGCCGGCACGATCAGCGTCAACGTCATGTCGCCGGCTGTGGCGGCGTAGATCCGGCCCGCGGCCAATGCGCCCATGATCGCGCCGGCCTGAAGCCCGACGACCAGGAGCCCCGCCGCGCGCCGGGTGAGCGAGACGCCCCGGCTCTGCCGCCTGCCCCGTTCGAAGATGAGCGCGATCTCGAGGGGGAGCCAGACGACGTAGAAGCCCTGCAGCGCCCAGGCGATGAGGAAGGTCCAGAAGGATGCCGCAAACGCGAGCCACCAGGTCGCCGCGGCGGTCAGGACAGCTGCGACCAGCAGGATCCGCTTGTGCCCGTACATGTCGCCGAGCTTGGCCAGCACCGGTACGACGAGCGCCGACAGCAGCAGTTGCGCGGCCTCGAACCAGTTCACGTCCGAGTCGTGGATCCCGAGCTCGGCGACGATGTCGCTGAAGAGCGGAACGTAATAGCCCTGCAGGATGCCGCTGACGATCTCGACCAGGATGAACCACCCGATCAGACCCGCGGTGACGCCCAGAGCGGAGGTGCGCAGCGTCGTCGACACGGGGCGAGCATACCGGCACGACCGGCCTACCCTGAGAGGGTGACGCCCCATTCCCTGCCCGAGCTCGCCGCCGCCGGTCTGATGGCCCCCGATTGGGCCGAGGCGCTGCAACCCGTCGCCGGTGACATCGCGTCGCTGGGTGACCGGCTGCGCGCCGAGACCGCCGCCGGTCGCGGGTACCTGCCGGCGGGCGACCGGGTGCTGCGCGCCTTCCAACGGCCGATGGCCGACGTCCGCGTCCTGATCGTCGGTCAGGATCCCTACCCGACCCCGGGGCATCCGATCGGACTCTCCTTCGCGGTCGACGCCCACGTGCGGCCATTGCCCCGGAGCCTCGGGAACATCTATCGGGAGCTCGAATCGGACCTCGGCATCGCCCCCGCGCCGCACGGCGACCTCTCCGCCTGGAGTGATCAGGGCGTGCTGCTGCTGAACCGAGTGCTGACGGTCGCCCCCGGGGCACCGGCATCCCACCGGGGGTGGGGCTGGGAACGCGTGACGGAGCACGCCATCCGCGCGCTGGTAGCGCGGGAGCGCCCCCTCGTGGCGGTTCTCTGGGGGAAGGATGCCGCGACCCTGCGGCCGCTGCTCGGCGACGCGGCGATCGTGGCGTCGCCGCATCCCTCACCGCTCTCGGCGAACCGTGGCTTCTTCGGGTCGCGCCCCTTCTCGCGCGTGAACGAACTGCTCGTCGCGCGGGGTGGCGAGCCTATCGACTGGCGCATTCCGGAGGCCTGAACCGCCGTCGTCATCGGCGCGAAACGTCTGCGCCGTAGAGTTGCTGCATGCTCGAGGAGGACTCCAACCGCGACCGCCGACGCCTGCCGCGGCACCTGCGCCGTCCGGCCGAAGCCGAACGGCCCTTCTCGTACGAGATCCGGCCGGCGCGCCCGGATGACCTCCCCGACATCCGCGAGATCTACAACTACTACGTGACCAACTCCGTCGTGACCTTCGACGAGAAGAAGTGGTCGCTCGCGCAGTGGCGCGAGAAGTACGACTATCTGACGAAGCTCAAGCTGCCGTTCCTCGTCGCGGTGTCGCCGACGGGGCAGATCCTGGGATACGCACTCGCGTCGCCGTGGAACGGCAAGACCGGATTCCGCTACACCGCCGAAACGTCCATCTACCTCGGTCAGGCGGCCACCGGGAAGGGCCTCGGGCGTGCGCTGCTCGAGGCACTCATCGACGCATGCCAGCAGCTGGGACTGCGCGAGATCGTCGCGGTCGTGAGCGACAAGGGCGCCGAGGCGTCGATCGCCCTGCACGAGCGTTTCGGGTTCGTCGAGGTCGGCCGGATGGGGCGCGTGGGTCACAAGTTCGGCCGGTGGCTGGGCACGATCTACCTGCAGAAGTCGCTGGAGCAGCCGAAGAAGGGGCTGCGCGGGCTTTTCACTCAGAAGTCCGGCTGAGGCCTCACCCCGCGTCGTCGGCATTCGGGTCGGGTTCGGCCGGGTGACCGGTTCGCACCGCCTCGACGAGCGATCGCCACGGTTCGTCGAGGTCGTCGTTCAACTCGGCCTGACGCGTCGTCTCGCTGTCGGTGACGGCGATCCGCCAATGGAAGCGGTCGGCCCCGCCCGATCCGGTCTTGCCTGCCGGTGCCGACGCGTCGATCTCCTGCCAGGGGCACCGCCCTATCAGCTCGCGCCACCCGTCGCGGTCAGCCGGCGTCGGCTCGACGCGCCACGTCCGGGTCAGGCCGGCGAAACCGCCGGTGCGCTCCACGACGATCCGCAGCTGCGCCGCGGAACCGTCGTCACGGGTGTCAGGCATCCTCCAGCACGCCGACGCCCTGCCATCCGGCACGCACGGCGGCGACCTCCTCCGTCTCCTCACCGTACTCGTCGACGGCCTGGGCGATGGTGGCGGCGGCGAAGGCAGCGAAGTCGGAATCGGGGGAGAGCGCTCCCGAGGCGAGTGTGCGATACCAGATGAGTCCCGCGCGTTCCCAGGCGTAGCCGCCCAGCCGCGCTGCGACGAGGTGGAACGCTCTGTTGGGAATGCCCGAGTTGATGTGAACCCCGCCGTTGTCGCTGGTCGTCACGACGTAGTCGCGCATGTGCCCGGGCTGCGGGTCGCGTCCGAGAACATCGTCGTCGTAGGCCGACCCGGGTTCGGCCAGCGACCGGAGGGCGCGCCCCTGGACGGCATCCGTGAATATGCCCGCGCCGATGAGCCACGACGCCTGCTCGGCGCTCTGGCCGAGTCGGTGCTGCTCGGTGAGCGCGCCGAACACATCGGACAGCGACTCGTTGAGAGCGCCGGACTGACCCGCGTACGTCAGGCCTCCCGAGGACTCGGTGATGCCGTGGGCCAGCTCGTGGGCGATGACGGTCAGCGACCCGGTGAACCCGGTGAACACCTCGCCGTCGCCGTCGCCGAAGACCATGCGCTCGCCGTTCCAGAACGCGTTGTCGTACGCCTCGCCGTAGTGGACGGTGGCCGCGAGCACACCGCCTCGCCCGTCGAGCGAATCGCGGCCGTAGGCGTCGCGGAAGAACGAGAACGTCGCGCCGAGCCCGTCGAAGGCCTCGTCGACCGCGCGATCGCCGGTGGGCGGGTCGTCTTCGCGGCGGACGAGGACGCCCGGAAGCTCTTCGCGGCCCTGCGCGTCGGATACGGCCCGGTCGGCTGCGGCGATGCGCTCGGCGACGAGAGTGCCGCCCGGCTCGACGGAGAGACGCAGCTGCGAACGTCCGGCCAGATCGGACGGACGCGCGGCGAGGGTGGTCCGCGCGGCGACCGCGGCCCGCGCGAGGTGGGGCTCGCGAGCGGAGGCGACGCGGGCGAGGAGGTACGGGGGGATGATCGCGCGCATGGCCTTACGGTAGCGGCGGTCACCGACATCGAGTGCGGAAGGGGACGTCTACTCCTGCGTGCGATGCGGGTCGATCACGGGCACCGAGGCGAGGAGGCGACGCGTGTAGGCCGCCTGCGGCTGGAGCAGCACCTTCTCGGTGGGGCCCTCCTCGACGATGCGCCCCTCGGTCATCACGATGACCTCGTCGCAGAGGTTCTGGACCACGCCGATGTCATGCGAGACCAGCAGCAGCGTCATCCCCTGTTCCGCACGCAGACGGCGCAAGACCTCGAGGATCTGCGCCCGCACCGTCACATCGAGCGCCGACAGCGGCTCGTCGCCGACGAGGATCGCCGGGCGGTGCGCGATCGCGCGGGCGAGCGCGATGCGTTGGCGCTGACCCCCCGAGAACTCGTGCGGGTAGCGCTCCGCCGCGTCGGCATCCAATCCGACGTCCGACAGCACCTCGTGGACGCGCGCGCGGCGGTCGCCGGGAATGTCGAGCGCCCACAGGGGCTCAGCGATGATGCGGCCGACGCTCATGCGGGGATCGAGCGAGGCGTACGGGTCCTGGAAGACGATGCCGGTGCGTCGGCGGAGCCAGTGCAGGCTGCGAGCCGACGCGCGGGCGTCCACGGGACGCCCGTCGATCGTCACCGTTCCCGTCGAGGGCGTGTCGAGGCCCAGGAGGAGCCGCACGAGGGTCGACTTGCCCGACCCCGATTCGCCGATGATCCCCAGCGCCGAGCCCGAGCGGACATCGACGTCCACGTCGTCGAGCGCGACGGTCTCGCGTCGTGGCGCACCCGCACCGCCGGCGCGCACCCGATAGCGCTTGCTCAGGCCGCGCGCCGAGATGAGCACCTCGCCTGTCATGCGTCTCCCTCCGGCCGCCAGACCGTGGCCGTCGCGTCGCGGAGCAGGCCACGGGTGACCTCCGACTGCGGAGCGGTGAGCAGGTCGGCGACCGTGCCGTCCTCGACGACGCGACCATGCTCGAGCACGACCGCCTCCGACGCGACCTGAGACAGCACGGCGAGGTCGTGGGTGATGAACAGCAGCGACATCCCGTCGTTCTCGACCAGCTCTCCCAGGAGCGCCAGGATCTCGGCCTGGATCGTCACGTCGAGCGCGGTCGTCGGCTCGTCGGCGATGAGCAGGCGCGGCCGAGCGGCCAGGGCCATGGCGATCGCCACCCGCTGGCGCTGGCCGCCCGAGAGCTGATGCGGGTAGCGGCGCAGCGCGCCCTCGGGGAGCCTCACCCGATCAGCATCGGCCTGAGCCCGTGCGAGAGCCTCACGCCGGCCGGCGCGGCCGTGGATGCGCAGGGGCTCCGCGACCTGCCGGCCCACCGTCCGCAGCGGGTTCAGGGCGGTCTGAGGCTCCTGGAAGACGATGCCGATCTGCTCGCCGCGGAGAGCGGCCAGCTCGCGGTCCGGCAGGCCGATCAGCTCCCGCCCGTTCCACCGGATGCTGCCCTCGACCTCGGCGCCGTCGGGAAGCAGCCCGAGCACAGCCAGGGCGGTCAGCGACTTGCCCGACCCCGATTCCCCGATGAGCCCGACCCGCGCGCCGTCGGCGACGCCGAACGACACGTCGTCGACCACGCGGCGCCCGTCGAGCACGACCGACAGGCCCTCGACCTCGAGACTCATGCGACCACCGCCGGAGTATGCGATGCGGCGGGGGAGCGCCGCCGGGCGAGCGTCGGGTCGGTCGCCTCGCGCAGACCGTCGCCGAGGAGGTTGAGTCCCAGCACGGTGATCGTGATCGCGAGCCCCGGCCACACGACGCTCAGCGGATGCGCCGTCAGGTACGTCTGCAGCTCGCTCAGCAGCAGCCCCCACGAGGGCTGCGTGGGGGGAGCGCCGAAACCGAGGTAGCTCAGGCCCGCCTCGGCGAGGACCGCGACCGCCATGCCCCACGACAGCTGCACGATGAAGACGGGCGCGACGTTCGGGAGCAGGTGGCGCAGGGCGATCTGCGACGGCGTGAGGCCGTTGGCGCGCGCCGCGAGCACGAAATCGCTGTGCAGCGTGCGGCGCAGCTCCGGCCGGGTGACGCGCGCGATGTTGACGCCGAATCCGATGCCGACGGAGATGACGACCACCCACAGTGAGCCACCCCACACCGCCGAGATCATCATCGCGATCAGCAGCACGGGAAAAGCGATCAGGATGTCGACGAGCACGGCGACGACCTCGCGGGTCCAGCGGCGGGTGAGCGCGCCGAGGCAGGCGAGTGCGATACCGATCAGCGTGGCGACGACGCCCGCGCCTGCGGCGACGAGGACCGTCGTGCGCGCCCCCGCGATCAGCAGCGAGAGGATGTCGCGACCCGACGCGTCGGTGCCGAGCAGATGCGGCCAGCTCGGCGGGCTCCACCGCGCCGGGATGTCCACCCGCTGCGGGTCGAACGGGGTCCAGACGAGCGAGACCGCGGCCACGACCCCGATGGTGACGACCACGATGAGCCCGAAACGGCTGGCAGGAAGCGACCACAGTCGCCGCAGCCACGGCATCCGGTCGTTCATGAGGCCTCCCGCTGTCTCGGATCCAGACCGCGATGCACGAGGTCGACGATGAAACCGACGACGAGAACGACCGCCGTGAGCGCGAGGAGCTCGCCCTGGACCTTCGGCAGATCGCGCAGGCCGACATCCGAGACCAGCATCCGGCCGATACCCGGCAGGGTGAACAGCTGCTCGATCACGACCGCTCCCACGACGATGCCCGCGACCTGCAAGCCCAGGACGCTGATGATCGACAGGCCAACCGTCGGCAGGCCGTGGCGAAGCAGCGCGGCACGGCGCGTGAGTCCCTTGGCAGCTGCGGTGCGGACGAAATCCTGCCCCATCGCCGAGAGCGTGGCGCTGCGGACGAACCGCATCAGCATCGCGCCCTCGACGACGCCGATGGTGACCGCGGGAAGGATCAGTGCGGCGAAGGCCCGCGCCGGGTCGCCCCACCCGCCGCGCGGGAAGCCCTGCGCGGGCAGCCAGCCAAGCCAGATCGCGAACACGACGACCAGCATCATGCCCGCCCAGACCACGGGTACGGCGGCGATCGCCTGCGCGCCGAACGAGAGCGCCGTGCCGTCGGCGCGGCCGCGACGGATGGCCGCGATCACGCCGAAGGGAAGCGCGATGATCAGTGCGACGAACATCGACATGAGCCCGAGGGGAACGGTGACCTGGGCCTTGGCCGCGAGTTCGGCCGCGACCGGCGAGCCCGTCACCAGCGACGTGCCGAGGTCGCCGCGCAGCAGCCCCGACACCCACTCGAGGTACTGCGTAGGCAACGGCACGTCGAGACCGAGGCGTTCACGCAGCGCCGCGACCTGCTCCGGCGTGGAGTTGGTTCCGGCGATCTGCTGCGCGACATCGCCGGGCAGAACCCGCAACGTCACGAAGATCAGCACGCTGGCGACGACCAGACCCAGCAACAGCAGGGCCAGTCGCGTCAGCGCGTAACGGATCACCCGTCGCTCTTGGCGATCTCGGCGAGGCTGATGCGCGCGTTCACGTTGTCGACGGGCATACCCGAGACGTTCGTGGCGACCGCGACCACTGAAGCCCAGTTGTAGAGCCAATCGGCGGCGTGGTCCTCGGACACGATCCGCGCGGCCTTCTTCAGGAGGTCATCGGCGGACTGCTCGTCCGTCGCGAGCAGCGACTGCGCGTAGAGATCCTGCACCTCGGCGTTGTCGTAGGTGAAGTAGTAGTCGGGATTCGCCCAGTTCTCGAAGTCGCGCGGCTCGGCGTGGTTGACGACGCTGAGCTCGTAGTCCTTATTGGTGTACACGTCGCTGAGCCAGGTGCCGAAGTCGACGGGGTTGACCTTGAGGTCGATCCCGACGTCGTTGAAGTTGGAGACCAGGATCTGCGGGAGCGTCGTGCCGTAGGCCGACGGGATGGTCAGGGTCAGCGCGAGATCGCTGACGCCGGCCTCACTCAGCAGCGCCCGGGCTGCCTCGGGGTCGTAGGAGACGACATCCGAGAGGTCCTCGTATCCGGGGTCGGCCTCGGGGATCGGACCGTAGAGCGTCTGCCCTGCACCGACGGCCTCGACGATCGCGTCGTGGTCGATGGCGGTTCGGATCGCCTCGCGCACCCGGACATCAGCCAGGGGCCCCGACGTGGAGTTCATCGCGAGCACGCTCTTATCGGTCGCGCTGCCGGTCTCGACGACGAAGTCGCCGCCGCCCTCGACCTGATCGGCGAGGTTCGCGTCGAAGCCGACGACGACGTCGATCTCGCCGGCGAGAGCGGCGTTGATGGCTGCTTGGTTGTCGGGGATGAAGTCGAACGTGACGTCGGCTACCTGAGCCGCATCCCCCCAGTACGCCTCGTTCCGCTCGAGCGTCAGGCTGGCGCCCTGGCGCCAGTTGGCCAGGCGGAACGGGCCGGTGCCGTTGGCGGCGGTGTTGTAGTCGACGGTGTCGCCCTCTTTGAGGATGATGCCCGCGCGGCCCGTGAGGTTCCACAGCAGCGACGAGTCGGGCTGCGACAGCGTCAGCACGATCTTCTGCCCGTCGGCGGTGACCGACGTGACGTTGGCGAGTCGTTCGCTGTCCGCCCATTCGGCGGTGGCCTGCCGGGTGGTCAGCGACGACACGACATCCTGAGGCGTGAGGGGTTGGCCGTCGTGGAAGGTGACTCCCTCACGCAACGTGAACGTGTAGGTCAAGCCGTCTGCGGAAACCTCGTGGGCGCTGGCGAGCGCGTCGACGATCTCGCCCTCCGCGGTGCGGGCGACGAGGCCCTGATAGACGTTGTCGATGAGCGTCTGATCGAGCGAGATGCCCGCGGTCTGCCGGATGTCGAGGTTCGAGGGCTCGAGCACCAGGCGGATGTTGACGCTGGCGTCCGGGTCAGGGGCGCCCATGGTGGCGGACGGCCCGGGCTCGGTCGACCCGGTGCAGCCGGCGAGGAGGAGGGTGCCTGCAGCCAGCAGTGCGGCGGCGGTCACGGTGGTGCGGCGGAGCATGTGGAGGAGGGTTCCTTTCGCAAGGGCGGTGGCATCGTTGCTGTCCGATGCGCGTCCGCGAACTCAGTGCGGCATACAGCCTAGGGTCCGCCACGACCGCGAGACGCATTCACCGACGTCCAGCGTCGCACGGCGACTCCCTATTTCATCGAGAGCGGGCCGTGCGCAGGCTGAGCGCGGGCTGCGGGGCGGGTGAGACGGCCGCAGGCCGGTTGAGCCTGTCGGCGGTACGGCTTGGCCGGTGGAGCTCGCCGCAGTAGCGCAGACCGGGCCGATCTCCGCCGACCAGACGCGCCCTCCAACCCGGCGATGCCCGCTGTTCGCGGGGGTTCCGTCGCCAGGATGAACAGCTGAATCGCGCGACGCAGCTGGGCCACGCGCGCGTTGAGCCTGTCGGCGGCACCGCAGCACGGCTTCGCCGCGGCGCCGCGGCCGTTGACAGGCTGAACAACCCTCCTGCGGCGCCCGGGTGCCCGTGACGTCGGCTCCGCCTGTTGACGGCACAAAGCCCGCAGTATGCGGGGGAGTCAGGCGGTGGCGGCGTCGCGGATGATGCGGGCGAGCTCGGTCGGGAGCTCCTCCTGCACGTTGTGGCCCGATTCCACCGTGACGATGCGCGCTGCGGGAAGGCGCTCGCCGAACCGATCGACGTCGGCGTCGGTCAGATAGCCCCGTGTGCCCCGTACGAGCGTGATGGGCGCCGCCACGGCGGCGAAGTCATCCCAGCCCGATGCCGCGAGGGCCGGAGCCAGCGCATCCTGCCGCTCGGATGCCGCGGCCGCGGCGCCGGGGTCGCCGGCGAGCCCGTTGGCGATGCGTGCGAAGTGGTGCTTCCACTCCACGCGGCCGTCATCGCGCACGCGCGAGTTGAGGAAGACGCCGCGCTCGGCCGCGGTGCGGTCTCCGCCGAGCCCGAACGACAGTGCACGCTCGACCATCTCCGCGCGAGAGGCCCAGCTGGTCGGTCCGGCGAAGAACCGCCGGATCTGCGACGCCGCTCCGGCGGGGTCGAGCCCGGGCGCGATGTCGACGATCACGAGGGCACGCACCAGCTCGGGGTGCGCTGCGGCGAGGGCCGCGGCCGTGAGGCCGCCGAGCGACTGCCCGACCACGACCTGCGGAGTCGTCGTCCACTGCGCGAGCGCCGGTGCGATGTCGGCCGCGAGCGTCCGTCCCGTGTAGTCGGCGTCGTCGCGCCACGCGGAGTCACCGTGTCCCGGCAGGTCGATCGCCAGCGCCGGCCGCCCGAGCGCGAGGACGGTGCGATCCCACGTATGGGCGTTGAGGCCGGCCCCGTGAAGAAGGGTGACCTCGGGCTCGCCGTCGCCGAGTCGGAGCGCGCTGACCGGTCGCCCGTCAGGGGCGAAGGTGAACAGCCGCTCGGCCGCGGGTGTCGGAACGCCGGCCTCAGCGGCCTGGACGGGCAGGAACGAGAACTCGTCGAACGTGTCGTCGTGCACGGTGATCCTTCGCATCGGGGAGGGACCATTCTCCCGCGACGGGGGAGGGCGGTGGATAGGGTTGACGCATGAATCCGGAGCGGCGCATCCATCTCGCCAAGGCGGCTCGTCCGGCCTACGACGCGCTCGACGCGTTCGCCCGCACGGTCGGGACCATCGCGCAGGATGCCGGCATCGACGAGCGTCTGAAAGAGCTCGCGCTCGTCCACAGCTCGCAGCTCAACGGCTGCGCCTACTGCGTGCGTGTGCATGTGGGTCGGGCGGTGGCTGCCGGTGTGACGGCCGACGAGATCGCCCAGCTCGCCACCTGGCGCGAGTCGGGGGTCTTCGACGAACGCGAGCGTACGGCTCTCGAGCTCGCCGAGGCGTATGTGCACATCGCCGACGAGGGCGTCTCGGACGAGCTGTACGACCGCGTGGGCGGGGTCTTCTCCGAGGCGGAGTACGTCGCGCTGAGCTGGCTCTTCATCTCGATCAACGCGTTCAATCGCCTGACGATCGCGGGCCGGTACCCCGTGCCGCCGCTCCCGCGTCCCGGCGGATGAGCGGCGCGGCATCGCTGTCGGTGCCGGGAGCCCTGAACTTCCGCGACACCGGCGGCCTGCGGGCGGGAAACACCTCGACACGATCGGGCGTGCTCTACCGTTCGGGCAACCTCTTCCGCGTCGACGACGCCGGGCGCCGCGCTCTCGGCGCGCTCGGGCTGCGTCGCATCATCGACCTGCGCGACGACGACGAGGTGCGCTCCGAGCCCACGGTGCTCGGAGATCTCTCCATCGAGACCCAGCGGGTGCCGCTGTTCCTGGGGTCGGTCGCCTCGCTGTTCCGCGCCGACATGTCGCTCGAGTCGATGTATCGCTCGCTCATCGACGACTCGGCTCCGCGCGTGCTCGAGGTCGTCCGCGGGGTCATCGCCGATCAGCCGGTGCTCGTGCACTGCACGATCGGCAAGGACCGCACCGGAGTGACGATCGCGATGATCCTCGCGGCAGCGGGAGTGGACGAGGATGCCGTCGTCGACGACTACGCCCGCACGGAGACGTTGCTGCCGGCCGAGCGCAACGCGCCCATCCTCGCGTATCTCCGCGCGCACCACCCCGACGCCCCGCAGCTGGTCGACCTGGCCACGCGGTCGCCCGCGCCGGTGATGCGCGGGCTCCTGGCCGACCTGCGCGAGCGATTCGGTTCCCCGGCCGACTACCTCCGGTCGCATGGACTCGCCGACGACGAGCTCGCCGAGCTGCGCCGCATCATCCTGATGTGAGACCTCGGGGGGCCGTCCGGTTTCGGCTACGTAGGTAAGGCATGCCTACACCGCGGGTATAGTGGAGTCATCATGACCGAGCTCCACAGCGCCGCCGCCTGCCGCGCCTCGAAGCACGTCCGGGTGCAGCACCTGGTGACGGCCGACGAGCACTCGCTCGCCGAGCTCGAGGCGCTCCTCGCCACCCTGCCGCTGTGCTCGACCGGCCGGGTCTTCATCGAGGTGCCCGACGCCGCCTGGATCGGCACCGTGTCGGCGCCGGCCCGCATGGTCGTGACCTGGCTCGACCGTTCACGCCGAACCGGTGCTCCGGGTTCGGGCCGGGGCTGCGGGTCGGGCGAGGCGCTCTCTCGCGCGGTCACCGCGTGGGCCGACGAGATGCTGTGCACGGATGCCGCGAAGGCGACGCGCGTGCACCTGCTGGGCGGGTTCCTCGGCACGGTCGACATCGTCGATCACCTCACCGCGCGCTGCGGAATGACCGCCGCGTCAATTCACACGCCCGAGCGCTTCGGGCTCGCGACCGCCCGCTGAGGTCCGTCAGCGGCTCTTGGCGCGCCGGGGGATGTAGTTGCCGTCGGCCAGTCCCGCGTCGATCTCGAATCGGTTGCGCAGGGGATCGCGGCCCGCGATCAGGTAGAGCAACGGCATGAGGAGCCCGTATCGCCGCCACTGCCGAGCGTGCACGGCCTCGTGCGTGAGGATCCGCTCGCTCGGTTCACGGTCGCCGGTCAGGAAGCACGACCCGACGCAGACGCCCCCGCGGCCGAACGTCCATTCCGGCATCCCGCGGAAGACCCACAGCCCCTGACGTCGCTCGACGCGGCCGGTCGACCACAGCGTGCCCCAGACGAACCCGAAGGCGGTGCCCGCCCGGGCGCCGAACTCGCTGACGGGGGAGTCCAGCAGCATCCGGGGGATGAGCCGGTCCACCGCCGCGCCTCGCGCGACCGCCGCGTCGGCTCGCTGCCGCCATCCGGCGGGCGGGATCCGGACGCTGCTCACGCCAGAGCCCCGACGACCCGCAGCACGGAGCCCATGTCGTCCACGACGGCCTCGGGATGCGGCGGAGCGAACCCGGAGACGGACGCTCCGGCGAACGAGAACCGCCCGCGCAGGATGCCGATCGCGTTGGTGAGGGTTGGGATGTCGATTCCGAACGGCACGGCCGCGCTCACACCCGTGATCGCCGCGGGGTCGAGGACGTCGAGATCGACGTGAACGTAGACCGAGCCGGCGCCGGTGGCAGCGACCGCGTCCGCCAGACGGGCGGGATCGGCCAGATCGTCGACGCCGAGATGCGTCAGACCCGCGATCTTCGCCGCATCGGTCTCTGCGTCGTCGAACTCGCGGGCGCCCGCAAGGACGATGCGATCGGCGGGCACCGCGGCATCCGGTGACAACGGGGTCGTCTCGAACACCGCGCGCAGGGCCATCCCCGCGAACGCACCCGAGGAGGACGATTCGGGGGTATGCAGGTCGGCGTGCGCGTCGAACCAGACGACGGCCATGTCGGGATGCAGCGCGGCCGCATGCGCGATCGCCGGCACGGCCACTCCGCAGTCGCCGCCGACGACCAGCACGTGGCCGCTCGGGCTCGCGCCGTCCGCGGCACCGTCGGCCTCGGTGAGGGCGGCCGTGACCAGGTCGCGGGTGCGCTGGAGCGAGCTGAACCGCCGGATGCCGCTGCCGAGCGCCTCGCCGGCCTCGATCGGCACGTCGACCCGGACGGTCGCGCTGCGCGGGAGGTCGCCCGCGATCGCGTCAGCGCCGTCGATCAGCGTCATCGATCGAGTTGAGGGCGAGCCCTGCCATTGCGGGACCACGATGAATCGGGTCATTCCTTCGTCCTTCGTCGGGCGTTCTCAGCGGTTCGAGCGTCGACGCCCGGGCGGCAGAGCCGGCCCGGGCGTCGACATCGGCACTCAGCGCTCGATGGCGCCGGCGGCTCCGCCCGTCTTCAGCGCGGCGAGTCGCGCCTCCACCTCGGTGAGCTGGCCCACGTCCTCGAGGCTCTCGAACTGCGCGTCGAGGCTCGAGGCGGCGAGTTCCTGCTTGCCGGCGGCGAGCGCCTCCTGGCGGCGGACCTTGTCTTCGAAGCGTCCGAGCTCGCTCGTCGGGTCGAGTACGTCGATCGACTTGACGGCGTCGTGGACGCGGTTCTGCGCCTCGGCAGTCTTCGCGCGCGCGAGCAGCTCGGAGCGCTTCGCGCGGAGCTGGTCGAGCTTGACCTTCATGCCGTTGAGGCCGTCCTTGAGCTTCTCGACGACCTCGGTCTGGGTCGCGATCGTCGGCGCGATGGTCCGGGCCTCGTTCTCCTCGCTGATCTGACGCTGCAGCGCGACCTTCGCGAGGTTGTCGAACTTGTCGGCGTCGGCGGTGTTGCCCACCGCGCGCAGCTCGTCGGCCTTCCGGCTCGCGGCGAGGGCCTTGTTGCCCCACTCTGCCGCGGCCTGGACATCCTCCTGGTGGTCGCGCTCGAGCAGGCGCAGGTTGCCGATCGTCTCGGCGATCGCCGACTCCGCGTCGGCGATCGAGTTGGTGTAGTCCCGCACGAGCTGGTCGAGCATCTTCTGCGGGTCCTCGGCCTGGTCGAGGAGGGCGTTGATGTTCGCCTTCACGAGCGTCGAGATGCGACCGAAGATGGACTGCTTTGCCATCGGGGTTCCTTTCGTGGGTGGTCGGGAAGAGGGAGAAGTCGTCAGAATCGGCCGCCGCCGCGCCGAGAGCGGCCGCCGCCGAACCCGCCGCCGCCGCTGCGACCGCGTGAACCGCCGCCGAACCCGCCGCGCGAGCCGTTGAAGCCGCCGCCGAAGCCGCTGCCGCCGAAGCCCGACGAGCGGCGTCCGGACGACCCGCCCCCGAGGAGCGAGTTCAGCACCATGCCGCCGATCATGGCACCCATCATGCCGTTCGAGTTCGATCCGGGGGAGCCGGTTGCGAAGCCGCCGACATCGGTGCGTGCCGCGTCGATGGCGAGCCCGCTCAGCTGGGTGGCGCGCGTCGCGTCGGCCAGTGCCCGCTCGGGTTCGATCTGCGCGGTCGCCTCCGCCCGGTCGAGCGACGCGCGAGCTTCCGCGACTCGCGTGCGGGCCGTCGCGCCGACGGCTCCGCGTCGCGTGCCGATGTAATCCTCGGCGGCCGACACCTGCGCCCGGGCCTGCTGCAGCTGCTGTTCGAGCGTCTGTCGCGCGCGGGCGGCTCGCTGCGCGGCATCCCGGGCGCCGGCCAGCGCGGCGTCGATCGCCGAGTTCGCGCCCAGCAGCGTGGACAAGGCGGCCTGCGGGCGACGGTGCTCGCCGGTCAGCTGGGAACGGGCGGCGTCGATGTGCTGCCGGGTGGCGGAGGCGACCGCGGCGAGCGTGCCGTCGGGGTCGGGTACGCCGACCGCTGCCGCAACGTCCTGTTCGAGGTCCGTGATGAGCGCCGCAGCGTCGCGCTCGGCGGTGGCGAGATCCGCGGCGACCTTCTCGACCGCGGCCTCCAGCTGAGCGGCCTGCGCGACGGCTCCTTCGGCGGCACGCAATGACACGGCCGCCGCAGCGCCGTCCCCCGCGGCGATCGAACGCTGCGCCGTCGCGAGCTGCTCGTCGGCGTAGTCGAGGCGGCTGCGCACCTGCTCGGGGTTGTCGCCGATGGTCGCGAGTTCCTCGGGGGCGTACGCCGATCGAAGCCGCTCGAGAGAGGCGACCGCTCCGTCGAGCCCGGTTCCGGCGGCGCCGCGTTCCTGCTGGATGCGAACGAGCGCTTCGGGGGCGTTCTGCTCGAGGTCGCGCAGACGGTCGAACTCCTCGGCGCGCGCGTCGAGCTCGGAGTCGGCGTGCGCGCACAGCTCGAGGATGCGGGTGTGGATCGCGCGGACGTCCGCCTCGGTGTCGGGCTGATGGTCGTCGAGGCGCTGCTGCAGCGTGAACGCCTCGTCGAGGTCTCGGCGTGCCTGCGCCAGGGTCTCGGCGAAAGCGGTTGCCGCCTCGTCGCCGAACTGCGCCGTCGCGAAGCCGAGCTCCTGCTCGCTCGTCCGGATGGCGTCGTCGGCTGCCACGAGCGCGCTGGCGGAGCGCCGGGCGAGCTCCTCGATCGGCTCGGCGGCCGCGCCACGGGCGGAGCCGGGGCCGGCGCCCGCCCGACGACGGCGCACCAGGACGACGATGACGGCGATCACGGCACCGACCGCGAGAATTCCGAGGACGATCGTCAGGCCCGACATGCCCGAGCCGCCCGCCGCGCCGCCGGATCCACCGACCGCCGCCGCGAGTCCGCCGGCGGCGGCGAACGCGGCGCCGCCCCAATCCTCCGACCGGAGCTCTGGAAGGATGTCGCGCGTCTCGATGTCGCCGAGCGTCTCGCCGTCGACGGGGCCGTTGGTGTCGCCCGACAGGTAGAAGTTTCGCTGCTCGGTCGCGATCGCCAGTACGTACTGGTCCACGCCGAGGCCGCCGCGCTGGGCGACCGCGTTGGCCCAGCCCTCGGCGTCGGACGGGCTGGTGAACGCGTCGACGTACACGACCCACAGGTCGATGCCCGCCTCCGAGCTCAACGCGGTGAGCCTCTCGTCGACGGCACGCTCTTCGCCTGGAGTCAGCGCGTCGGCCTGATCCACGACGCGTCCCGAGCCGAGGTCGACCGGGTCGGTCGCCCAGGCCGCGGCGGAACCGCCCGCGACGAACATCAGGCTCGCCAGAATCGAGAGCGTCACCGCTCGGAGCACGCGCATCCGTTCCCCTTCCGAGGTCGGAGGACCGGCCTCGTCTCCACTCTATTGAGGGCGTCGTGCCTGAGCCTATGCCGGGACTGTGAATCAGCGGCCAGCGGAATCGCGGCGCGGATACCCGGCGACGGGAACGGCCGCGGTTACGCTGACCCGCGGCCCGACGGGGCGCGAGGCGGGAGGAACCATGGACGACAGATACGGCACCGATGTGCTCGCAGCCGGATGGCGCGATGCCGGACGCACGGTGGTGCCGGAGGTGCCCGCCGATCCCGATCTCGTCGTCGAGGTGGCGGCCGACGGCTACTGCGGAGCGGTCGTGGCCGTCCGCGGCGGGAACGTGGAACTCGAGGACCGCCTCGGCAAGGTGCGTCTGTTCCCGCTCGGGGGCGGCTTCCTCGTCGACGGCGAGCCCGTCAAGCTCGTCGCTCCGAAGGCCGCACAGCCCGCGGGTCGGCTGCGTACCGCTTCGGGGTCGTTCGTCGCGCCGCAGCAACGGGCGCGCGTGGCACGCGCGTCGCGCATCCTGGTCGAGGGACGACACGACGCCGAACTCGTCGAGAAGGTCTGGGGCGCCGACCTCCGCGTCGAGGGCGTCGTGGTCGAGTACCTGCAGGGGATCGACCTGCTGGAGGACCTCCTCCGAGACGAGCCGCCCTCTGCCGAGCGTCGCTACGGGGTGCTCGTGGACCATCTGGTCGCGGGCTCGAAGGAGACCCGCATCGCGGAGCAGATCCTGCGTGGTCCGCACGGTGCCCACCTCAGGATCGTCGGGCACCCCCACATCGACGTCTGGCAGTGCGTGCGCCCCGAGGCCGTCGGCATCCGCGCGTGGCCGCAGGTGCCGCGCGGCATCGAGTGGAAGACCGGCGTCTGCCGGGCGCTCGGCTGGCCCGCCGAGGACCAGGCCGACATCGCGCATGCCTGGCAGCGCATTCTCGGATCGGTTCGGACGTACCGCGACCTGGATCCTGCGCTGCTGGGCCGGGTCGAGGAGCTCATCGATTTCGTCACGGCCTGACGCCCCAGGTCCGCTCGGCGCACCTCCCGTCGCTCGATACCCTGGACTCATGCCGCAGACCGACGCGCCCGACACCGGTGACGAACCCCGCTACCGCGAGCGGCCCGTGTCGTTCGCCCGCCGCAGCGGGCGGATGAGCGACGGACAGGAGCGCGCCTGGAACCAGCTCGGCGACTTCTACAACGTCCCCGTCGAACGGGATCAGGCTGTGCTGAGCGTCCGGCCGGGCTCGGAGGTCGACCCCGCCGCGCTGTTCGGTCGCAGCGCGCCGCTCGTGGTCGAGATCGGCTCGGGCCAGGGGCACGCGATCGTCGCGGCTGCGCAGGCCGCGCCGGAGACGGATTTCCTCGCCGTGGAGGTGTTTCGGGCGGGGCTCGCCCGCACCATGCTCGACGCCGATCGTGCGGGCGTGCGGAACCTCCGCCTCGTCGAAGCGAACGCGCCCGAGGTACTCGAGCACCTGCTGCCCGCGGCATCCGTCGACGAGCTCTGGATCTTCTTCTCCGACCCGTGGCACAAGACGCGTCACACGAAGCGGCGCCTCATCTCGCCCGACTTCACGCCGCTGGCGGCGCGGGCGCTCAAGCCCGGGGGCGTGCTCCGACTCGCGACCGACTGGGAGGACTACGCGCGCCAGATGCGCGAGGTGATGGGGGATGCCGCGGGCTTCGTCCCCGACTTCGAGGATGACTGGGCGCCGCGTTTCGAGGGCCGCGTGATGACGGCCTTCGAGCGGAAGGGCATCGCCAAGGGGCGCGACATCCGCGACCTCGCCTATCGCCGTACCGACGCGGTCTGACGGAGGGCGGACGCCGTGAAGACGCACCCGGGACTGGCCGCCCGCCCCGTCGTCTCGGCGAGCACCGTGCCCGCCCTTCTGGTCTGCCTGGCGGCGCCGGCGTTCTTCGTGCTGCTGCAGCCCTGGCTCGGGTGGACGCTGCTGGTCCTGGGGCTCGTCTCGGCTCTCGGCGTCGACCGCTGGCGGGTGGGTGAGGAGACGCGGCCCTCGCTGGCGCGCGATCTCTCCCTGATCGCCCTCGGTCTCGTCGTCGTGAGCCTCATCGACCTGAAGGCCGAGCTCGACAACCTCGCGATGCTGCGTTTCACCCTCGCGCTGGGCGGGGCGGTGCTGCTGCCGTACCTCGTCTCGCGCTTCGTGTATCGCGATCACGCCATCCGCTTCCCCTGGCGCGGCGGAGGGCGCTGGACCACCTTCCAGTGGGTCTGGCTCGCCGCGGTCCTCGTGCTCGGCTGGCTGATCCTGCCGTTCTACTTCATCACGTCGGGCGTTTACACCAACTGGCCCGTCGTCGACACCCCCGACCTCATCGCGCGCCTCTTCGTCGGCGTCGGCGCCGTAGGCATCTGGGACGAACTGTTCTTCATCTGCACCTGCTTCGCGCTGCTCCGGCGGCACTTCGCCGATGTCTCGGCCAACGTCCTGCAGACGATCGTGTTCGTCTCATTCCTCTGGGAGCTCGGCTACCGCGCCTGGGGACCGGTGCTGACCATCCCGTTCGCGCTCTTGCAGGGCTACATCTTCCTGCGCACGCGGTCGCTCACCTACGTCGTGACGGTGCACCTTCTCTTCGACGCGGTCGTCTTCGGCGTGCTCGTCCACGCGCACAATCCGGGTCTCCTCGACGCGCTGTTCCTCGTCCCGGCGCCCTGACCCGCGGCTACGCTGGGTCGCGGGGCCCCGACGCGGGGCCCGCGGACGAGGGAGCAGTACCCGCAACGGACAAGACTGACTCGGACAGGTCTGTCATGGCATGGGTGATCCTGATCGCAGCCGGCGTCCTCGAGGCGGTATGGGCTGCCGCGCTCGCGGCATCCGAGGGATTCCGCCGCAAACGGCCCGCGTCGCTCTTCGTCGTCGCGCTCGCCGCGAGCATGGCGGGCCTCGCATACGCGATGACCGAGCTGCCGACCGGCACCGCCTACGCCGTCTGGGTCGGGGTCGGAGCGACGCTCACTGTCGTGTGGGCGATGGTGACCCGTCGCGAGCGCGCGTCGACCGCGCGCATCCTCCTGCTTCTGCTCCTGGTCGCCTGCGTCGTCGGCCTCAAGGTGGTGAGCTGACATGACGCGTGCATGGACGATCCTGCTCGCCAGCGCGGTCTGCGAGGCTGTCTGGGCGACGGCCCTGGGCGAATCGGACGGGCTACGCGACCCCGTGCCGAGTGTCGTGTTCGCCATCGGTCTGCTGCTCAGCATGCTCGGGCTCGGACGCGCTATGAAGCACATTCCGATCGGTACGGCCTACGCGGTCTGGGTGGGGGTGGGCGCGGCGCTGACCGTGACCTGGTCGATCGCGACGGGCGCTGAGGCGTTCGCTCCGGGCAAGGTGGTCTTCATCGCCGGCATCGTGGTCGCTGTCATCGGCTTGAAGCTCGTTCCGGCCACGAGCAGGACTGCGGCGCGAGGGTCACAGCCGAGCGAGGAGCGCGGGACCGAAGACGAGAGCGGCGGCGATCGGCACGACGAGCGCCGCTAGGGCGATGATGCCGAGGATGGCGATGTTGCCCAGGATCGAGCCGAGCAGGGCGCGACCGCGGCCAGCGGCGAGGTGGATGCGGTCGAGGGGAGAGAGGGGAGCGGCGGTCACAGTTCGACGCTACGAACCGGTGGCCCTGCGACGCGTCGGTCGATCGGCTGAGAAGCATCCCCCTGCGGGATGATCCGTGCCTCACGTGTGTCAATACCCTCGGTCCGCGCCGGCTCGGTGCGTAGCGTCGCGGTCACGCAACGACGAGAGGACGAACACATGAGTGACCGAGAGCGTCCCGACATCCCCGGCGACGACATCGAGACCGGAACCGCCACCGGCGGGGCATCGGCCTTTCCGGGGGCTCCGAGCGCGGCGCCCGACGAGCCCGCACCGGAGGGCCATGGTGGAGATGCCGACACGACGACCGATGGCGACGGTCAGCCGCTCGAGAACCCCTCGGGCGGTTGAGGGGTCGCGCGACTGTCGCGCATCGAGTCGGCTGTCAAGACGGCGACCGAGGGCTGGTCCCGGTGCGAGCCTGGACCCACGGATGACGACCACGCCAGATCGAAGGAGAAACGATGAGTGACAACGAAGACCCCCGCGCGATCCTGGCGGAGCTGCTGCCCGAGTTCCGGTTCGCCATGGTGACGACGGTCGACGAATCGGGGAAGCTCACAGCGCGCCCGCTGACGGTGCAGGAGGCCGAGTTCGACGGAGACCTCTGGTTCGTCGTCGACCGCGGATCGTCCGTCGCGACGCACGTGGCCTCGCGGGCCGCCGTCGGCGTCGCCCTCAGCAAGGACGACGCGTGGGTCTCGCTCGCCGGTGAGGCGACCATCGTCGACGACCGCGCTCGCCTCGAACACTACTGGTCGAGCACTCTCGAGGCCTGGTTCCCCGACGGCCCGGACGACCCCAGCATCACGCTGCTGCGGGTCGACGCGATCTCGGGGGAGTACTGGAGCAGTGCCGGCGGACGCATCGCGACCGCCATCGGCCTGATCAAGTCGAAGATCACCGGTGAGACCTATGAGGGCCGCAACGAGAAGCTGGACCTCTGAGTCTTCGGGCCTCTACGCCACGATGGGCCGTCGCCGCTGCTGCGGGACGGCCCATCGTCGTCGAGCGGAGCAGGCCTACTTCGCGAGGAAGGCGAGCAGGGCGTCGTTGAACTCGCGGGCGTGGCTCACGTTGAGGCCATGAGGTGCGTCTTCGATGAGCGCCAGCTCACTGCCCGGAAGCTGCTCGTGGGTCCGCTTGCCCGAGCCTTCGAAGGGGACGGTGCCGTCGCCGTCGCCGTGGATGATCAGCGCGGGCACGGTCACCGCGGCCAGATCGCGGCGGAAGTCGGTCGTCGCCCACGCCTCCATCGACTTCAGTGCCGCGTGGTGGTCGGCCTGGCGCGCGAGCGCGAGGGCCTCCTGGCGCTGCTCCTCCGTGACCTTGAGCTCGCCGTCGACGGAGAAGAAGGCGGTCGTGAAGCCGTCGTAGAAGGTCGCTTCATCCGCGCGGAGGCCGTTCTCCATCTCGTCGGCGGCCTCCTGTGTGAGCGGGCCCTCCGGGTTATCGGGCGTCTGCGCGAGGTACGGCGGCACCGCGGCGGCGAACACGACGCTCCGCAGCCGATCCTGGCCGTGATTGGCGACATAACGGGCGACTTCGCCGCCTCCCATCGAGAAGCCGACCAGGGTCACGTCGCGCAGGTCGAGGGTGTCGAGGACGGATGCCAGGTCCTGAGCGAACGTGTTGTAGTCGTAGCCCGAGCGAGGCTTGTCGCTGCGCCCGAAGCCGCGGCGGTCGTAGGCGACGACGCGGTACCCGGCGGCGGTGAGCGCGGGAATCTGCTCGGACCACGATTCCGCCGACAGCGGCCAGCCGTGGATCAGCACGACCGGGCGACCCGATCCGCCGGTGTCGTCGACGTGCAGCTCGATGTCGTTGAAGAGGCCCTTGTGGGCGGTGATCTCAGTCATGCCCACATCGTCATCGCTTCCGAAGCGTTTTTCGAGCAGTTGACGGTTCTCGGAGCCGAGGCTAGGCGCCCGCGGCAGACTGGAGGAATGAGGTCGGCGTGATGTCCGGGGGAGCCCGTGCCGGAAGGTGACAGCGTCTTCCGCATGGCAGCCCGGCTCCGGCCTCAGGTCGTGGATCGGACGATCTCGTCCGGAGAACTGCGCTCTGGCCCGGCGGCCGGGACATCCCTCGCCGGTTGGCGGATCGCTGGGCTCGAGACCCGGGGCAAACATCTGATCACCTGGCTGGATCCCGATTTCGCACTCCACACGCATCTTCTGATGCAGGGGTCGTGGACGGTCACCCGTTCGGGGCGCGTCGTTCCCGTGCGCGTGCAGCCGGCCGTGCGTGTGCGAGCCGAGTTGGACGACGGCGCGACGCTGTGGGGCATCGACATGCCCGTCGTCGAACTGCTGCGCGCGAACGGCGTCGCGACTGCGCTCGGTCACCTGGGGCCGGACCCGCTGCGCGACGACTGGGATGCCGTCGAGGCCCTTCGGCGGCTCGATGCTCGTCCGGATCGGACGTTCGCCGGCGCTCTGCTCGATCAGCGCAACATCGCGGGTCTGGGGAACCTCTGGGTGAACGAACTCGCGTTCCTCTCGGGTGTCCACCCGTTCGACCCCATTGCGACCGCTGACCTCGAGTCGCTCGTCGCCCGTGCCGCGCGCGCTCTGCGCTTCTCCGCGACAGTGCCCGGTATGTATCAGGTGACCACCGGCACCGCGCGTCGGGGGAGCGCGCACTGGGTGGCCGGCCGCGCCGGCAAACCGTGCCTCAGGTGCGGGACGCGCATCCTCGTGCGCGCCGAGGTCGCGGGCGATTCGGAACAGCGGCGCACGTGGTGGTGTCCCGCCTGCCAGCCGCGCCGAAGCTGACGGATCAGCCGGCCGGCGCTGCTCCGCGCTGGCGCTGCAGACTAGGGGCCGGTTCGACGGAGTCGACCGCATCTTGCATCCGCGAGAGGAAGTCGATCACGGCCGCGGTCGCCTCGGGCGTGGTCTCGTCGGCCACCTGATGCATACGGTCGTGCATGGCCGACAGTGTGGAACGGACCTCGTCGTCTGCGCGTTCCGTCGGTTCGAGATAGACGCTGCGCCGGTCGCTCGGATGCGGCACGCGACGGAGGTAGCCGGCGGACTCGAGGCGGTCGAGAAGGCTCGTCGTGCTGGCCGTGGAGATGCCGAGGTACTTAGCGACGTCCCCCGGCTTCACGGGAACGTTGCGCGACTGCGCGCGCAGAAGCTGACGGATGACCAGCAGCTCGTTCTCTCCCATCGACATCGACTCGCGCGTGCGGCGTCGCATCGCCGCCTCGGCCGCTTGGTAGAGACGCAACGCCTCGAGCGCGCTGGTCGCGCGCTGACGATCGTCGTTGTAGAAGAAGCCGCTCATCTGCACACCTCCGCGGTCCTGGCTGATGCGTTTTACCTTACCAGATATCTAACTTGACGAGATACTTTCCCAACTAGTAGCGTTCCCAACAAGTCATCCAGCATCTGTGAGGAGCAACAATGGGCCAGCTGTTCTACGGCAACGCGTCCGAGTCGATCGAGATCCCGGACCGCCTGCTCGCGCACCTCAAGGTGCTGACCGCGACCAAGCTCCGCCGCTCCGAGAGCTTCACGCTCACCTGGCGTCACGGCGCCGACATCGCGGCGGGGCGTCAGACCATCTGGCTGCAGCCCGCGATCCCGCTCCGCTTCGTCTTCGGCGGGGCGGAGATGGAAAAGCTCGACTCGGCGCTGCTCACCGAGATGGCACGGGCGGCAACTTCCTCCACCGGCCTCGTCGTCGACTTCGCGGACTTCGACGCGGCTCCTGCTGCCCCGATCGCCGATGCTCCCGCCGCTGCCGAGAGCATCGCAACCGCTCCGAGCGCGCTGGCGACGGCAGCATGACCCTGCTCGAGCGCGCCCCCGAAGCGCCGCGCATCCTCACCGCCCGAACGATCACCTGGTCGACGGTCGCCCCCGGTTTCTACGTCGCCTCCACCGACGGGGAGTTCGTCGGATCCGTCGACACCTCTTCTGACGGGCACTTCATCGCGTTCGACGGTCAGGCCACCCCCATCGGCCGCTTCGCAACGCTGAAGGAAGCGCAGCACTCGCTTCTGACGACCGAGGCGCCCGGAAACCGGGCTCGGAAGTCCCGCGCACGTCGTCATCTGCGGATGACGGCCACCGCCTCGGGCGCTGTCGCGGGCGCACTCGCCCTGACCGCCGGAGCACTGGCTCCGTTCATCTGAGACCGGACGGCATCGGCCGTCGCCGAAGAGAAGGAGAACGCCATGAGCAACGATGACACCCGTCGCGAGACCGACGAGAACGCTTACGAGGGACCCGACGTCGAGGTCTCCACGGCCGACACCGACGGCGACGGTACGCGCGAGCCGGGAGGTCTCGGCAAGGACGGCACCATCCCGAGCAACCCGGACGGCGTCGCGGCCGGACACACCGGAACCGCCTCGACTTTCGAACCGGAAGAAGACGAGAAGTCCTGACCCGATCGATGTGCCCGGAGACCTGCTCTCCGGGCATTTTCGCGTCAACCGGGGTGTTCTTGCCTGGACGACGCGACGTTCACAGAGTCACAAGCCGTCAGCAGGCTCCGTAGCCGTGGACCACTGATCGAAGTCATCCGCGTCCGGGGCGATTCGACCCCAGCTCGCATCGACGGTCATGTCGGCGTTCAGCAGGCACGCGTACTCGAGCGGCGCATCGACCGTGGGATCGGTGACGGGGACGACGACGTACCAGAGGCCATCCGGGCGGAGCGCGGATCGGGCACTACCGCTCTCGACCGTGGAACGATCGAGTTGCTCGGACGCCGGAGCGTTTCCGTCTCTGACCGCGACGAGGCACGCATCGAGCAGATCGGATGTCGACAGGGACGGTGCCGGCGAGGAGATCGGGGGCGTCGTCGAGTCCGGCGTCGCGGACGGTTCCGGCTGAGCCGTCGGTGACAGGGTCTCGCTCGGGGTCGGCGATGGCGAGGGTGCTGCCGCGCCGCCGATGCCCGGGGTGGCGCACCCCGCGGTGAGCAGCGCGAATGCGAGGATGGCTGGCACACTGATGCGACGCCGAAGGACGATGCCGGTCATGGGTACTCCTCGTTATCAGTTCTCGACGCTTGCGGGCACGCGGAAGCTGTCTCCCTCGTACTGCCAGATGTCAGGCCAGCGCGCGATCACGCCGTCGCGCTCCTCCGCGCGCGGCATGCTCGGCAGGCGTCTTCACGCTGTAGGTCAGGGCTCGGGCGGGTGTCGCAGAGGCGAGCACCAAAGAGCCAGCCGCGACGGATCCAAGCAGCACCGCGCGGCGGCTGAGCGCGCGCGGGGTCTCGTTCTCGTCCGTCGACACGAGAAGAACCTAACAGGAGGCTGAGATTCCGCCGAGGTCCGGGTGAGCCGCGTACCCGGGACCCACGGATTCTGATCGCGAAAGATCCCGCCGATAGGGTCGGATGGTGCTCCGCCTGATCTTCTTCGCAGCTGTCGGCGCGCTCCTCGGTGGCGCGGTGGTCGAGTACGTCGGGCCGCCGGACGCCGGCTGGGCGATCATCAGCATCGCGCTTCCGGTCGCGATCATCAGCGGGACGTTCATCCTCATCGGCCGATCGATGGCCGGGGGAGTGGCGGTATCGAAGGACGATCTCCGTCGCGCTCTCGATTCGCGGCGGCTCGGCCTCGCCCGCGTCGATGCGATCCGGCAGACCGGTACCCAGATCAACGATCAGCCGTTGTGCGAGATCGATCTGACCGTGCGGCCGATCCAGGGGGAGGCGTACGCGACCACTCTGCGCACCGTCGTCGCCCTGACGGAGCTTCCCGCGTTCCAGCCCGGAGTTCAGCGCCAGGTCGCCATCCTTCTCGACGGCGGACCCGAGGTCGCCTTCGTCGACGGTGAGCTCTCACCGTCTGAGGTCGGCAACCTCACGGTCCCCGATCGGTCGTCGGTTGGGTTCGTCCCCATCGCGAGCCACACCCGGATCTCCGGCGGGCGCCGCAAGGGGCCGCTGATCGGCGTGGGCAGACGCGGCCGGCCGCTGCGCCTGCTCGTGTTCACGGCTGTCGCCGTCGCGGTGGCCGTCGCTGTCGTCGCGCCCTATCGGGAGGCGGTGGCACAGACCGTCGAGGCGGTGCTCGACGGCAGGGCGCACGTCGACATGCGTCAGCCCGGGCCGCTCGCCCAGGCCCAGGCCGCCCTCGAACGCGAGATCGGCCACGACCGCGTGAGCTCGATCTACGTCACCCCGGATTTCGTCATCGTCGAGGCTCCCGTCACCGCCGGCACCACGCATACCGACAGGTGGATGTACCGCGGTGGTCAGGTGGAGCATTCCGGCGCCGTGTCGATTCAACCGAAGTCGGCCACGGAAGCGTTCTCATGGGAAGACGTCGATCTTGCAGGCATTCTTCCGGCCATGGAAGAGGCTGCGTCCCAGAGCGGGCTCCCCGTCGATGACGCGGGGGCGACGGTCATGCGCACGTGGGGTGGCGCCGAAGCGGTGTCATCCGGAGAGAAGTCGGGGCCCATCGAGATCAACTTCTCACTCGAGGACGACTACGAGACCGCGTCGTTCCGGATGTCGGCTGACGGCAGCGGGCTCACCCGCGACTGACCCCCAGGCCGGCGCGACTCACGGGCGGGCGAGGTCGTCCGACCCGAGCCGAGTGAGCGCGGAACGAACGCTGCTCTCGGCGAGAGCGTCGTCGGGCGGGGCGTACGGCGGCAAGAACATGCGTGTGATGAGGGGGCCCATCAGCATGTCGTAGACCTGATCGGCATCCACGTGCGGGGGCTCGGTCTCTCGTCGCGCAAAAGCGGCATCGATCACCTGCTTCACGCGGGCGCGGCGCGGGCGGATGAACTCCGCGTCGAGCAGCGCCGAGAGATCTTCGTCCGTCCTTGCGACCCCCACGAGGTCGACCACGCTGTTTCGAGCGACCGGGTCGGAGAGCACAGCGATCCCCTCCCGCTGGACCGCCCGAAGGTCGCCGGCAAGCGAGCCGGTATCGGGCAGCGGCCCCGGTTCGAATCGGCGAGACAAGACGGCGACGGCGAGGTGGGCCGTGCTTCGAAACCGCCGATAGAAGGTGGGGCGCGTCGACCCGGCCCGGCTCACGAGGCCGTCGACCGTGAGAGCGCAGAAGCCCTCCTCGGCGAGGACCCGCTCGCCTTCCCGGAGAAGTTCCTCGGTGATGTCCTCGACGCGCGGGCGACCGACCCTTTTCCCGGACATGCCCGTCACTGTAGCTGTGGTCTCTTCGCGCATGTCCGCGACGCTTCGTGGTGCGGATCGTTCGGCGCGGGTTCCGGTGCCCCGTGCCGCGCAGGCCTTGGCCCGGTCTCGCCGACGGCCCGCTATCCTGTGAGTGCCCACCCGTGCCCTATCGAGAAAGAACACCCGTGAGCAATCGCCATTCCTCCACCGACCAGGAGGGTCGATCTTCGTACCCCCTCGCTGAGAGAGGGGGTGAATCCGAATGATCGAAGCAGTCCTAACGCTGCTGTTGGGAATCCTGCTGACACTGGCGATCATCGCCGCCTGCGGCTTCTTCGTCGCGCAGGAGTTCGCGTACATGTCCGTCGACCGGTCGCGCATGGCCGCCCGTGCCGAGAAGGGCGATGCCCAGGCGGCACGTGTGCTCGCGATCACCAAGCGCACGTCGTTCATGCTCTCGGGTGCGCAGCTCGGCATCACGGTCACCGGCCTGCTGATCGGTTACGTGGCGGAGCCCCTCATCGGCGAGTCCATCGGCACGCTGCTGGGCGGCGTCGGCATCGATCCGGCTGTCTCGGTGCTCATCGGAACGGTGGGCGCGCTGCTGCTGGCCACCATCGTGACGATGATCTTCGGCGAGCTGTATCCCAAGAACCTCGCCATCGCCAGCCCGGAGCCCCTGGCCCGCGCCCTCGCGGTTCCGACCCGCATCTACCTGATGCTCTTCGGCTGGCTCATCACGGTGTTCGATGTCGCCGCGAACGCCCTGCTGCGGCTGCTGCGCATCGAGCCGCTGGAAGACGTCGACGAGAGCGCGACCGCGCGCGACCTCGAAGCGATCATCGAGGAGTCCCGCGCGAGCGGCGATCTGCCCGACGATCTGTCGATGATCATCGACCGCATCCTCGACTTCCCGCAGCGCGACGTCGAGCACGCGATGGTCCCGCGCTCGCGCATCGACTCGATCTCGCCCGACACGACCGTCGGAGAGGTGCGCGCGCTCATGGCGACCGGCCACACCCGTTATCCCGTCATCGGCGAGGAGGACGACCCGGTCGGTGTCGTCGAGCTCATCGACCTGCTCCGCGGCCGCCACGACGACGACGCGCCCGTCTCGACGATGATGCGCGAGGCGGTCGTGCTACCGACGACGATGCAGCTGCCGGTCGCCCTCGACCGCATGCGGCAGACGCGCAACGAGCTCGCCTGCGTCGTCGACGAGTACGGCAACTTCGACGGCATCCTCACCATCGAGGATCTGACCGAGGAGGTCATCGGCGAGATCTCCGACGAACACGACCTCGAGGTCCACGAGATCGTGAACGTCGGCGAGGACCATTGGCGTCTGCCCGGCGACGTCCATCTCGACGAGGTCGAGCGCCTGATCGGCTTCGACCTGCCGCGCGACGACGCCGAGACCATCGCAGGTCTCATCATCAGCGAGCACGGTGACCTGCCGCCCGAGGGCGCGGTCGTGCGCATCGACCTGCCCGAGCGGGCGTCCGAGACGGTGCAGGGGCTGCGGATGCAGCGCTGGCTGGATGTCGAGGTCGCCGAGGTCGCCCGTCTCGTGCCCTCCGAGCTCGTCGTGCGTCTGCACGAGGTGGATCTGGATGCCGTTGAAGCCGGCCCCGAGGTCGGCGTCGATGCCGTCGTCGCGGCTGGCGCGACCGAGGAGGTCACCCGATGAGCTGGTGGGTCGTCACGATCATCACGATCGCGCTCATCCTGGCGAGCGCGTTCTTCGTCATCGTCGAGTTCGCGCTGCTCGCGGCTCGGCGCCACCGCCTGGAAGAGGAGGCCGACCGCAGCGCGTCGGCGCGTGCCGCTCTCCGCGGCGTCAACGAGCTGACCGTCATGCTCGCGTTCGCCCAGCTCGGCATCACGGCGTGCACGTTCCTGCTCGGTGCCATCACGAAGCCCGCGATCGACTACGCGCTCGCTCCGGTGTTCGAGCAGTGGGGACTTCCTTACGTGCTCGCCGACATCATCGCGTTCATGCTGGCGCTCATCGTGGTGACGTTCCTGCACCTCGTCATCGGCGAGATGGCGCCCAAGTCGTGGGCGATCGCCCACCCCGAGGTGGCCGCGAAGGCGACGGGCATCACCGCCCGTGCGCTGACCTGGCCGCTGCGTCCCTTCCTGCTGTGGATCAATCACATCGCCAACCGGCTCGTGAAGGCCTCGGGTGTCGAGCCCGTCGAGAAGGCTGCCGCGGGCGGTCAGGACGCCGACACCATCCGCGAGATCGTCGCGCACTCGCGCGCCGCGGGAACGCTCGAGGAGCAGTACTCCGAGCCGATCGCACGCGCCATCGCCCTCGGGTCGCTGACGGTCGGCGACATCGTCCGTACCGACCGAGTGCCCACCGCGGTGCCGGCGACGGCCAGTGCCGCCGATGTGCAGGCGGCCGCCGCATCCTCCGCGCACCTGCGCATCCTCGTGGGGGAGGGGCCTTCGAGCCGCGTCGCGCACGTTCGCGACACGCTCGCGGTGGCTCCCGAGACGCCGGCGCTCGAGATCGCCCGTGACGCGCTCGTGCTCGCGCCCGATGCGTCGGCGTACGACGCGCTCGCGCGTATGCGCCGGGGTCATGTGCAGCTCGCGACGGTCGTCGACGGTGACCGTCTGCTCGGCGTCGTCACACTGGACGACCTGCTGCGCGAGGTGCTGCCCGGCGCCGCTGAGGCGGAGTTGGTGGCGCCCGCGAGTTGACCCGACGGCGCGAGCTCGTTCAGTTGGCAGGTCCCGCCCCATCCCGCTCGATGTGGCGGCGGGAACTGCCAGGTGAGCGCCCATCGTGCCGAGACCCCCACTAAGCTACTGGTAGTAACTTAGCGGGAGGCGTGATGAGCGACGGTGCGCGACAGCGGCGGATGCCGCGGCGCGAGCGGCGCGCGCAGCTGCTGGCGGTCGCTCGCGAGCTGATCCGCGAGCGCGGGACCGACGAGTTCACGCTGGGTCGGCTCGCCGAGCGCGCGGGGGTGACCAAGCCCGTCGTGTACGACCACTTCGGCGATCGCGCGGGCGCCCTGGCCGAGCTCTACCGGGAGTTCGAGGAGCAGCAGCGGGCGGCTCTCACCGCGGCGCTCGCCGACGAGCCGCTCGCGCTCGATGCCGTGTGTCGCGCCGTCGCGGGAGCCTACATCGACTGCTCGCTGGCCGAGGGGCGCGAGCTGGCGGACGTCGTCTCGGCGCTCGATGGATCCGCGATGCTCGTCGAGGTGCGGCGCGAGGCGCAAGGCGCCTACCTCGCGTTGTGCGATGACGTGCTCGCCTCGTGCGGCGTTCGTCTCGATGACGCCGGCGCGCAGGCTCTCGTCGGGGCCGGCGACGCACTCTCGCGGGCGGCGCTGGACGAACGCGTGAGTCCCGCGGCCGCGCGCTCCACCCTCACGCGCGTCCTGCGCGCCCTCGTGACATCAGCCACCGAACCGGAGGAATCATGACCATCTCGCACGAGCCCGCGCCGGGCGTCGCCCACTGGGTGCTCGCCCATCCGCGATCGACCTCTTTCAACGCCCGGCTCTTCCGTGACGGGGTCGCCGAGCTGTCGCGAACGCGCAGTGTCGAGACATCCGATCTGTACGCGCAGCGGTTCAATCCGGTGTTCCCCGACAGTGAGCTCGACGTCACGCTTGGGCGGGCGGCGGGCCCTGCGGGGGGCGAGTACGGCGGCGTCCCCTTCCCGGACGACGTGCTCGAGGAACAGCGCAAGCTCGCTGCCGCGGAACTGCTCGTGCTGCAGTTCCCGCTGTGGTGGTACGGGCCGCCCGCGATCCTCAAGGGGTGGATCGACCGCGTGCTCACCAACGGCTTCGCCTACGGCGACATGGATCCGGAGCTCGGTGTCCCGCGGCGCTACGGTGACGGCGGGCTGGCCGGCCGGCGTGCGCTCGTCGTCGTGACGGTGGGAGAGGACGAGCGCTCGATCGGGGAGCGCGGAATCAGCGGCGACCTCGACTCGCTCCTGTTCCCGCTGACGCACGGCGCGCTCTGGTACGTCGGGATCGAAACCCTCGACCTTCACGTCGTCTACGACGCCGACGGGTTGGATGCCGCGGGCGTCGACCGCGAGGCCGAGCGCCTGCGTGCCCGCATCGCCGGGCTCGACAGCGAGACGCCGCGTCGCTACCGGGCGCTCCGCGACGGTGATTACCGCGGCACCCGGTCGCTGCGCAGCGACATCCATCCGGGGCGGACCGATTTCGGCATCCACCTCGCCGACTGAGCCGGACCGTGCCCACGATGGATACACCTCTGGGTACGCAGAAGGGCAGTCGAACCCTCGACTGCCCTTCTGCTCACTGGTGCCCCCGACAGGAATCGAACCTGCGACCTTTGGTACCGGAAACCAACGCTCTATCCCCTGAGCTACGGAGGCGTGCCGATCGAGACTATCACCGCGGAGGCGACCGGAACGACCGTGGGAGAGGTGGCAGCATTGGCTTTACAACTGTTAAAGTCGTTGCATGACGCAAAACAGCTTCGCTTACGATGACGCAGCCCGCATGGTCGCCATCGGGACGAAGGCCGAGAGGGATGCGCGTCGCGCGACGCGCTGGTTCCGGATCTTCGTCGTGGCGCAGGCCGCGTACGCGCTCGCGTTCACCCTGTCGATCGACGTCGCCGGCGTCGGCTACTGGAAGGCCTTCGCACCCTTCCTCCTCGCCACGCTCTGCATCTGGACCATCGCGTTCCGCTACCAGCGGTCGGTGCCCCGCAACGGACTGCGGAACATGGGGATCGCGGTCGCGACCTGGTTCGCGCTCTACACGCTGATGCTCGACCCGGCGCTCCAACTGCTCCAGCTCTCGTCGCCGTGGTGGTGGGTTCTCGCGGGAGTCGTGTCAATCTCTCCGATCTTCGCCTGCCTCTTCCCGAGCTCACGCCGATGAGTCACCCGCGCAAGGACATCGACGCCCTCATCCATTCGCCCGTGCGCTTCTCGCTGCTAGCTGCCCTCCGCAATCTCGAGGACGTCGACTTCCGCTTCCTCGCCGACCTGCTCGAGGTGAGCGACTCGACCCTGTCGCAGACGCTCACCGTGCTGGCCGACGCGGGGCTCCTCGAGGTGCGGAAAGAAGCCGTCGGCCGGCGGACGCGGACGTGGGTCGGCATCACGGATGCCGGTCGCGAGGCGTTCGCCCGCCACCTGGCGACGCTGCAGGCGATCGTCGAATCCGGTTCCGCGACGCCGACAGCACCGGCATCCGACCGCAAGCAACCCAAGGACGCACCCGCATGACACCTCGCACTCGTCTTGCCGCCGAGAACGAACTGGATGCCGCCGCCGACGCTCTCGCGGAGGCGTTCGAGCATTACGCGTGGACACGCCATGTCATCCCCGACGATGACTACGCGTGGCGGCTCCGTGAGCTGCAGCTCGTCTACCTGCGGCACGCGCACGCCCACGGCTTCGTCGGGGTCGCGGGGCCCGCTGACGGAGTGATCGCCGTGCTCCCGCCGGATGCGCCCGACCCGGCACCGGCCGTCGTCGACCGCATCGTTCAGCTGCACGGCGACCGACTCGGACGACTCGGCGACGCCGCTGACACGCCGTCCGAGCCGGACTCGTGGCGGATCGAGACGGTCGGCGTCGTGCCCGCCCGTCAGGGGCAGGGCCTCGCATCCGACCTCATCCGGTTCGCGCTCGCGGAGGGCGGGCGACGGGGTGCCGACCGCTTCGCGCTCGACACGTCGGACGAGCGCAACGTCCGGCTCTACGAACGACACGGCTTCTCGGTCGTCTCGCGGGTCGAACCGCGGGACGCGCCACCGGTGTGGAGCATGAGCGCCGTCGTCGGCGCCGCCGCTCCGATGAACGAAAGGACCAAGACATGACCGCATCCGAGACGCTCGCCCGCTACATCGCCGCGACCAACACGCATGACTTCGACGAGGTTGCACAGGTGCTCGACGCGAGCGCGGTGTACTACTTCGGCGATGCCACCTGCGTCGGCCTCGCTTCCGTCCGCGCCTACTTCGAGCGGACGTGGACGCTGATCCCCGATGAGGTCTACGGGGCGGAGGACGTCGAGTGGGTCGTGGATGCCGCCGACGCGGCGGTGGCCGTCTACACGTATCGCTGGAGCGGACACATCGACGGACAGGCCCGAAGCGGTCGCGGTCGGGCGACCAACGTCTTCCACCGCACCGGCTCGGGCTGGCGCCTCGTGCACGAGCACCTCAGCACGGGCCCTTCGCCCCACAGCGGCGCTTAGGCGGCGAGACCAGCGGGTCAGGGGACGAGCGGCTCGGGAACGGGCTCGGCGGCGACGGCCGGTGCATCCGTGATCGCCGCGACGTCGGCTGCGAGGCGATCGGCGAGATACGCGTGCCCCGCTGTCGATGGGTGGTCGCGCCCCGTGGCACTGGTGTCGATGACGTCGCTGTAGTTGGCGTCGGTGATCCAACCCTCGGCGATGGGGGAGAGGTACCACCAGCCGCGGGCGCCGGCGAGCTCGGCGAGATCCCGGTCGATGCGGGCCGTCTCACTCTCGACCGGGAGCACCTGCGGTGCGGGGCCCAGCACGACGATGCGCGCTTCGGGGTAGGTCGCCGCGAGATCGTCCCACGCCGCGTTCACGGCGTCGCGGTACCCGGCGGCACCTTGCTTGCGGTCGTTGATCGACCCCTGGATGATCACGAGGTCGGGATGGAGTGCGGGGTCGAGCGCGGCGATTCGGTCGCCGAACGCGGGACCGTCGATGCCCGGCTTGAGGTAGCCGCTGCCGCGGACGCCGTCGACGATCGTCGTCCACCCGGTTCGCTGGGCGACGACATAGGCGTATCCGAGGGTCGGATCGGATGCCGCGGAGCCGTAGGTCCACGAGTCGCCGAAGATCAGAACGCGAGCCCCCGTGGGAAGCGCGAGAGGCGGCGCCTCGATCCTCGCGACCGCGCCGGGTCCCGCCGCCACCGGTGCCGCCGTGGGAGCCGCCCAGGGCCGCAGGAACGCCGTCAGCGCCAGCGCGACGACGGCGGCCGAGATCGCCGAGACGGCCCACACGCTTCTGCGGCGGGGACGGGCGTTTCGGGTTCGCACACGCTGAGGGTACGTCATCGGACGGGGTGCCGGGACGCCTGCGTGGCAAGACCGCGCGGCCCGAGGCTCGACCCCTCAGTCGCGGACGGCGGCGACGGCTTCGATCTCGACGAGCTGATCGTCGTAGCCGAGCACCGTCACGCCCATCAGCGTGCTGGGCACGTCGTGGTCTCCGAAGGCGTCGCGCACCACCTCCCAGGCGGTGACGAGGTCGGCCTGCGAGCTCGACGCGACGAGCACACGCGTGCTGATGACGTTCTCGATCCCCGCGCCGGCGGCAGCCAGGGCGACCTTCATGTTCTCGATGCAGGATGCCGCCTGGGCGGCGTAGTCGCCGACGCCGACCGTCGACCCGTCGGCGGCGAGCGGGCACGAACCGGCCAGGAAGATGAGGCGCGCGTCGGCGGGCGCGGTGGCCGCGTACGCGTATTCGGCGGCATCCGACAGGGATGACGCGCGGATGAGGGTGACGGTCTTCGACATGAGGGCTCCTCGTTTCATGGCCGACCACCAGCCTCTCATCGCGGCCGATCCGATCACCGCCGGGAGCGGCCCGACGGCGCTTCGCTGCGTGCGAGGATTACCCGGTGCAGCGCATCCTGACGGCCGAACTCGACCTCCAGCTGACCGGTCCCGTCGACGTCATCCTGCAGATCGCCGCGTCGCGCGCGGCGTCTTTCCGCAACGAAGAACTGAGCGTCACGCTCGCCGGCCGCTCGCTGTCCGTCTCCGAGATCGTCGACCCGCCCGCGTCTCCCGCGGGCACGCGCATCCATCGCCTCGCGGGAGAAGCGGGCACGATCTCGGTTCGGTACCGCGCTGTCGTCGACGGCTCCGCCGCCCCGGCGCCGACGAGCGAGCTCGAGACCATCGCGTACCTGCGGCCGAGTCGCTACGCGCAGTCCGACGAGGTGTTCGCGCACGCGCGTCGGCAGTTCCGGGGCCTGCAGGGCCGCGAACTCGTCTCGGCCATCAGCGACTTCGTGGCCTCGAACACGACCTACGCGCCGGGTCTCAGCCTCGGCACCGACTCCGCGGTCACGACCCTCGCGACCGGACAGGGGGTGTGCCGCGACTACGCCCACCTCGTCATCGCGCTGCTGCGCGCGATGGACGTTCCCGCGCGCTATGCCGCCTGCTACGCGCCGGGGCTTCGCCCGATGGATTTCCACGCCGTCGCCGAGGCGTACGTCGACGGCGCCTGGCACGTCATCGACGCGACTCGGCTGTCGAACCGCCGCGGGCTCGTCCGGATCGCGACCGGCCGGGATGCCGCCGACTGCGCGTTCCTCAGCTACTACGGCGGCAACGTCGCGCTCACGCATCTGCGGGTCGATGCCGAGGTCGCCGGGGGAGACGCCGCCGTCGACGATCCCGCCCGAGACGATCACGAGGCTTTCATCACCCTCGCGTGATGCCGTCCGCGAGACGTTCAGCATCGGGCCCGTGGCCGCCCGCCTAGAATCGGAGGGCTATGAATCCCGATGCTCTTGCCGAAGCCCTCCTGTCCGTCGTCGCCCCGCTCGCCGAGGCGCGACGCCCCGGCTCGAGCGATGGTCTCACCGCCGCCGACTTCGTGTTCGAGCGCCCCAAGAACCGGGACCACGGCGACTGGGCGTCCAACGCGGCGATGAAGCTGGCCAAGCGTGTCGGTGCGAACCCGCGTGAGTTCGCCGCCGAGATCGCCGCGGCGCTCGCCGAGACGCCGGGGGTGGCATCCGTCGAGGTCGCCGGCCCCGGGTTCATCAACATTCGCCTGGATGCCGCCGCCGCCGGCGCGCTCGCCCGCGAGATCGTCGAGGCGGGGGCCGCGTTCGGCCGCAACGACAGCCAGGCCGGCAACTCGATCAATCTCGAGTTCGTGAGCGCGAACCCCACCGGTCCGATGCACATCGGGCACACGCGCTGGGCGGCGCTCGGCGACGCGATCGCCCGTCTCCTGCTCGCCAGTGGGGCCGAGCTCGTCCGCGAGTTCTACATCAACGACGCGGGAGCGCAGATGCAGCGGTTCGGCCGCTCCGTGCTCGCGAGCGCCAAGGGAGAGCCCACGCCCGAGGACGGCTACCCCGGCGCGTACATCGACGACCTCGCCCAGCGGGTGCTGTCGGCGCGCCCGGATCTGCTGACCCTCGCCCTCGAGGAGCAGGAGCAGGTCGCTCTCGACCTCGGCTACGAGCTCCAGATGGCCGACCTCAAGGACTCGCTCGAGAAGTTCAACGTGCACTTCGACGTGTTCTTCAGCGAGCGGCTGCTGCACGCGACCCCCGCCGACGGTGGACCGAGTCTCGTCGACCAGGCCGTGGACCGGCTGCGTGCGCAGGGACACGTCTTCGATCAGGACGACGCCGTCTGGGTGCGGACGACCGACTTCGGTGACGACAAGGACCGCGTCATCCGTCGTTCCAACGGCGAGTACACCTACTTCGCCGCCGATGCCGCCTACTACCTGAACAAGGGCGACCGCGGTTTCGCGCACAAGATCTACCTGCTGGGCGCTGATCACCACGGCTACGTCCACCGTTTGAAGGCCCTCGCAGGCGCGGCCGGTGACGACCCCGAGAAGGACATCGAGGTGCTGATCGGCCAGCTCGTCTCGGTCAACGGTGCGCGTCTGTCCAAGCGTGCGGGCAACATCATCGAGCTCGACGACCTGCGCGACTGGCTCGGCACCGACGCGCTGCGCTACTCGCTCGCGCGTTACCCCGCCGACTCGCCGCTGACCCTCGATCCCGAGATCCTGCAGAAGCGCACGAACGACAACCCCGTGTTCTACGTGCAGTACGCGCACGCCCGCACGCACAACGTCGCGCGCAACGCCGCCGACTCCGGGGTCACCCGCGATGCGTTCGCCCCGGAGCTGCTCGACCACGAGACCGAGTCGGCTCTCCTCGGCGCGCTCCAGGAGTTCCCGCGCATCGTGGCGTTCGCTGCCGAGCTGCGCGAGCCGCACCGGGTCGCCCGGTACCTCGAGGAGCTCGCGAGCCTCTACCACCGCTGGTACGACACCTGCCGTGTCACGCCGCTCGGAGACGAAGAGGTCACCGACCTCCACCGCACTCGCCTCTGGCTCAACGACGCCACCGGGCAGGTGCTGCGCAACGGGCTCGACCTCTTGGGTGTCAGCGCCCCCGAACGGATGTGACCGACGTGAGCGGTGCCACTCAGCCCACCCTTCCGCTGCCCGAGGCTGTCGCCGTGCCGCCGAAGCGACGGCGGCGGGCGCTGCCGTGGATCATCGCTCTCGTCGTGGTCGTCGGCCTTGCGATCGCCGCGTGGTTCGTCGCTGAGAGCATCACGCGCAGCATCCTCACGAATACCGTGCGCGAGCAGGTGATCACCCGGCTCGCACTGCCCGAGGACCAGCAGATCGACGTCGGCTTCGACGAGCCGGTGCTGCCCCAGGTCATCGGGGGCCGGCTCGACCGTCTCGATGTGGCGAGCGACGGGATCCCGCTCGGCGACGTCGTGGCCGACGTGTCGGTGCGCGCGACCGATGTTCCCATTCGAGCCGACGGAGGCGACATCGGATCGGCGGGGGCGACGGTGGTCTTCGCGGAGGACCAGCTCGAGACCCTGCTATCGCAGGTCTCCGGCGTCTCAGGTGCGGGGGTCACGCTGGATCCGCCGAACGTGACGGTCGACGTCGAGATGCCGCTGTTCGCCCTCTCGGTTCCGCTCGGGCTCGACCTGACGCCGAGCGCTGCAGACGGTGACATCGTCCTGACGCCCACTGCTGTCCGGCTCGGTGGCGCGGCGCTGACCGGCGACGATCTCCGCCAGCGATTCGGCTCGGCCGCCGACGGCGTGCTGCGCGACTACCCGATCTGCATCCGCGATCGCCTTCCCGCCGGGCTGACGCTGCGCGAGGTGCGCGTGGAACCCGGCGCGCTGGTGGCCGAGGTCGATGTCGACGGAGCGATCATCCGCGATCCGGCGCTTCAGGCCGACGGCACCTGCGCCTGAGCCGGCCGCCCCACCCGGACGCCTGCCCCGGCTCAGTGGCCGTGAGCGAGGAGAAGCGCGACGGCGACCGCCGCGACCAGCCCGAGCAGCAGCGCGGATGCGACCAGGCGCTGCAGCGCGGTCAGGCCCGTGCGCGCACTGGCGAGCAGCACGACACCGACCAGCACCGCCGCGTCGGCGATGATCCCGATGATCAGCGCCGTGTCGAGGTCGATGAGGTCGAGCAGGGCGAGCAGCAGCGCGAGCAGGGGGAGCGACGCGGTTCCGAGGGCGACCACGGCCGTGCGCGCCATGACCGCCAGCTCTCGTCCGCTCGGGAACTGGCGATGCCCGATCTGATGGGCGATGACTTCGGCGACGAAGCCGGCGGCCGCGATCGCGAAGATGCCGACCGCGAGGGCGAAGATCGACTCGGTGACCGTGACGTGCTCGGCCGTGAGGAGTCCCGCCAGGATCGCCAGCCCGGTCACCGTCGCATAGATGCGTTCCTTCAGCGCACCGATACGCTCGTCGAGTCCGGCCGGTTCGCGCGTTCCATTGCCCATCATCGCCTCCTGCGCCAGGCTACAAGCGTGGAGTGCTCATGACAGCGGACGACGGAGGCCCGGCTCTCCTCGTCGTCTCGGATGCGGCCGCGTGGCGAGCCTGGCTCGACGCGCACGAGTCCGACTCCGACGGCGTGCGGCTGGTGCTCGCGAAGAAGAACGTGACGGAGCCGACGTCGCTGACGTACGCCGAGGCGCTCGACGAGGCGCTCTGCAGCGGCTGGATCGACGGGCGGCGCAACTCCCGCGATGAGGCCACCTTCCTGCAGCTCTTCACGCCGCGCCGCGCCCGTTCGATCTGGTCGCTCCGCAATGTGGGGATCATCGAGCGGCTGGTCGCGGAGGGGCGCATGCGTCCCCGCGGCCGGATGGAGGTCGAGCGTGCGCAGGCCGACGGGCGCTGGGAACGCGCTTACGCAGGCCAGGCCGGGGCCGCGGTGCCGGCGGACCTCGAGGCTGCGCTCGCGGCGTCGCCCGCGGCATCCCGCCGGTTCGCCGCGCTCCGCGCCGCCGAGCGGTACTCCGTCCTGCATCCTGTCCTGAGCGCGCCGTCGGATGCTGCGCGGGCGGCGCGGATCCGCCGGGCCGTCGCCCGGCTCGCGGAAGAGGACGCGCCCTCGTCGCTCTCGTGAGCGGGCTCACGGCCGCGTCTGTCGCGGGCGGTCACACCGGCGGAGCCCGCGCGGCGGGTGTCCTAGACTGGCGGCACCGTCGCGGCCCCGTCTGCCGGACGGTCAGCGTCTCTCCCGATTGGTGTTCCCGTGTCCGCGTCCGACGTCCGCCCTGCCGTACCGGAATGGCTGCTCCCTCCCGCTGACGTCAACGAGCTGGTCGAAGCCGTCTGGCCGCCCCGCGCCGAGCGCGACGACCTCGGTGCGCTGTCCATCGGCGGCATCGCGACGACCGACCTCGCCGCTCAGTTCGGCACGCCGCTCTACGTGCTCGACCAGGATGCCGTCGTGGCGCAGGCGCGTCGCGTCCGTCAGGCATTCGACGCCGCCGCCGCACGCCACGGCACGAGCGCTCGGGTGTACTACGCCGGCAAGGCGTTCTTGAGCACCGAGATCGTGCGATGGGTGACGGCGGAAGGGCTCGCGGTCGACGTCGCGACCGGCGGTGAGCTCGCCGTCACCCTGGCTGCGGGAGCGGATCCGGCGCGCATCGGACTGCACGGCAACAACAAGTCGCGCCTCGAGCTCGCGCGCGCCGTCGAACTCGGAGTCGGTTCCGTCATCGTCGACAGCCTCGTCGAGATCGACCGGCTCGCCGAGATCGCCGCCGCACGCGGGGCGGTCCAGCCCGTGCTGGTCCGGGTCAACAGCGGCGTGCACGCCGAGACCCACGACTTCCTCGCGACGGCCCACGAGGACCAGAAGTTCGGCTTCGCGCTCACGGATGCCGAGGCCGTGGTCGCTCGCATCCGCGAGCTGCCCTCGCTGCGTTTCCTCGGGCTCCACTGCCACATCGGATCGCAGATCTTCGGTACGGCGGGCTTCGCCGAGTCGGCGTCACGGCTCGTGGCCGTCCACGCCCGCCTTCTCGGCGGCGGCGAGGTTCCGGTGCTCAATCTCGGCGGCGGCTTCGGCATCGCCTATACGAGCGTCGACGACCCGACCCCGATCGAAGAGCTGGCCGACGGCATCGTCGCGGCCGTCGCTCGCGAGTGCGAGGCCCACGGCATCCCGCTGCCGATGCTCGCCTTCGAGCCCGGTCGGGCCATCGTCGGCCGCGCCGGGGTGACCCTGTACGAGGTCGGCACCACCAAGCCGGTCCGCGTCAGCGACGAGCTCGAGCGCCTGTACGTCAGCGTCGACGGCGGCATGAGCGACAACGCACGGCCCGCCCTATACGGCGCGGCCTATTCGGCACGAGTCGCGAACCGTCGCAGCGACGCGCCCGCCGCGCTCTCGCGTGTCGTGGGTCGGCACTGCGAATCGGGCGACATCGTCGTCGACGCCGAATACCTGCCCGCCGACGTCACTCCGGGCGATCTGCTGGCTGTCCCGGCGACGGGTGCCTACTGCTACTCGCTCGCCAGCAACTACAACTACGTCCCGCGCCCGCCCGTCGTCGCCGTCTCGAACGGCGTAGCCCGGGTGATCGTCCGCGGCGAGACGATCGACGACCTGCTCGCCCGCGACGCGGGCATCCCCACAGAAGGAGCCGAATGACGGACTACCGCCGCCTGCGCGTGGCCCTGCTCGGAGCCGGCGCCGTCGGCTCGCAGGTCGCCGCCCTGTTGCTCAAGCACGGAGACGAACTGGCCGATCGCGCCGGAGCCGCCCTCGACCTCGTCGGCATCTCGGTGCGCGACATCGACGCGCCGCGCGACGTCGAGCTGCCGCGCGAGCTGCTGACCACCGATCCCGAGCCGCTCCTCGTCGGCTCCGACATCGTCATCGAGCTGATGGGCGGGATCGAGCCCGCGCGCACGAGCATCCTGAAGGCCATCGGCGCCGGAGCCGACATCGTCACGGCGAACAAGGCGCTGCTCGCCACGCACGGACCCGAGCTGTTCGAAGCGGCCGACCAGGTGGGCGCGTCGATCTACTACGAGGCTGCGGCCGCCGGCGCCATCCCGATCATCCGCCCGCTGCGCGACTCGCTCGCCGGCGACCGGGTGCAGCGCATCATGGGCATCGTCAACGGAACGACGAACTACATCCTCGATCGCATGGACCGCGAGGGATCGGACTTCGCCGACGTCTTGGCCGACGCGCAGGCGCTCGGGTACGCCGAGGCCGACCCGACCGCCGACGTCGAGGGGTACGACGCTGCTCAGAAGGCCGCGATCCTCGCGTCGCTCGCCTTCCACACCGCCGTGCCGCTGAATGCGGTGCACCGCGAGGGCATCACCCAGATCGACGCCGACATGATGGATGCCGCGCGCAAGGCCGGCTTCGTCATCAAGCTCCTCGCCGTGTGCGAGCGCCTCGCCGATGCCGAGGTGTCGCCGTCGGGCGAGACGATCTCGGTGCGCGTCTACCCCGCGCTCGTGCCGCGCGAGCACCCGCTCGCGAGCGTGCACGGAGCCAACAACGCCGTGTTCGTCCAGGCGGAGGCCGCGGGCGACCTCATGTTCTACGGCGCGGGCGCGGGCGGGGTGCAGACCGCGTCGGCTGTGCTGGGCGACGTTGTATCGGCGGCCCGCCGCCACATCGCCGGCGGTGTGGGCGTGGGGGAGTCGACGCGGGCGAACCTGCCGGTCGTCCCGATCGGTCACGTCACCACGCGCTACCAGATCACCCTCGAGGTCGACGACCGCTCGGGCGTCCTCGCCGCGGTGGCGGGACTGCTCAGCGACGGCAACGTCTCGGTGGCGACGCTCGAGCAGACGATCGTCGCCGACGGCGACGTGCAGACGGCCCGCCTGGTCATCGGCACGCACACCGCCCGCGAGCAGGACCTCAGCGACGCTGTCGCCTCGCTCGGCGAGAGCGGCGTCGTCAAGCGCGTCGTCTCGGTGCTCCGGGTCGAGGGAGACTGACATGGCACACGTGTGGCAGGGGGTCCTGCGCGAGTTCGCCGACCGTCTCGACGTCACCGAATCGTCGACGATCGTGACGCTCGGCGAGGGCGGTACGCCGCTGGTGCCCGCTCGCGAGCTCTCGCGGCGCACCGGCGCCGACGTCTGGGTGAAGTTCGAGGGCATGAACCCGACGGGGTCGTTCAAGGACCGCGGGATGACGGTCGCGCTCTCGCGCGCCGTCGAGCACGGGGCGAAGGCCGTCATCTGCGCCTCGACGGGCAACACGTCGGCCTCTGCTGCGGCCTACGCCGCCCACGCCGGAATCGCAGCTGCCGTCCTCGTCCCCGAGGGCAGGATCGCGATGGGCAAGCTGAGTCAGGCGGTCGCGCACGGCGGCCGTCTCATCCAGATCCGCGGCAACTTCGACGATTGTCTCGAGATCGCGCGCGAACTGGCCGACCACTATCCGGTGCACCTGGTCAACTCCGTCAATCCCGATCGCATCGACGGGCAGAAGACCGCGGCGTACGAGATCGTGTCGCAGCTGGGCGACGCGCCGGACTTCCACTTCGTGCCCGTCGGCAACGCCGGCAACTACACGGCCCATGCTCGCGGCTACCGCGAGGAGGCGGCCCGCGGGGCGGCGACGCGCGTTCCGCGGATGTTCGGCTTCCAGGCCGCCGGATCGGCGCCGCTCGTCCGCGGCGAGGTCGTGAGAGACCCCGACACCATCGCGACCGCGATCCGCATCGGCAACCCGGCCTCGTGGCACCTCGCCCTCGAGGCCCGTGACGCGACGCAGGGCTGGTTCGGCGCCATCGACGACGACCGCATCCTCGCGGCGCAGAAGCTCCTCGCGAGCACGGCCGGCGTGTTCGTCGAACCCGCGTCCGCGATCACCGTCGCCGGCCTGCTCGACCGGGCCGAGGCGGGCGTCATCCCCGCGGGCTCGACCGTCGTGCTGACCGTCACCGGTCACGGCCTGAAGGACCCGCAGTGGGCCCTCCGCAACGCGGACGGCACTCAGGCCGAGCCGATCGTCGTCGACGCGGCGACGTCGGAAGTGGCATCCGTGCTCGATCTCGCGCCGGAGGCGACGGCATGACCCGCTCGGTTCAGGTGCGTGTTCCCGCGACCAGCGCCAACCTCGGTCCCGGCTTCGACACCCTGGGTCTCGCGCTCAGCGTCTACGACGAACTGATCGTCACGGAGCTGCCGGCACCCGGCCTCGAGATCACCGTTTCCGGCGAGGGAGCCGCCGACGTCCCGACGGACGCCTCGCACCTCGTCGTGCGGGCGATGGCCTACGCGTACGAGGCGTTCGGGCGGACGATGCCCGGCGTGCGCCTCGAAGCGGTCAACGCGATCCCGCACGGGCGGGGGATGGGCTCGTCGGGCGCCGCAGTCGTATCGGGACTCCTCGCGGCGAAGGGCCTCCTCGCGGGCGACGTGGAGATCGGTGCCGACGCGCTGCTGCGCCTCGCGACAGAGCTCGAGGGCCACCCGGACAACGTCGCGCCGGCCCTGTTCGGCGGCCTCACGATCGCCTGGGTCGACGAGCACGGCCCGCAGCACAAGAAGCTGCTCGTGCACCGCGGCGTCGCGCCGCTGGTGTTCGTGCCCGACTTCACGATGTCGACCTCGGTGGCGCGGGGGTTCGACCCTCTGCAGGTCACGCGCGAAGACGCGATCTTCAATCTCTCGCGTTCGGCGCTGCTCGTCGCGGCTCTCACGCAGAGCCCTGACCTGCTGTTCGCGGCCACCGAGGACAAGCTCCACCAGTCGTACCGCGCCCAGGCGATGGTCGAGACCGACAAGCTCGTCCGGGCTCTGCGTGCCGAGGGGTTCGCGGCGGTCGTGTCGGGTGCCGGCCCCAGCGTCCTGGTGCTCGCCGACGGGCCGGGGCAACGTCTTGCGGCCGCCGAGGTGGCCGCGCATACCACAGACACCCCGTGGGACGCGCGGATGCTGGCGGTCGATGTGCGCGGTGGTATGGTGAGGGACCATACGGAGGGTTCCACACCTTTGTGATCTGAGCCTCCGTCGCAATTCTGCGAATCACCGCGAACACCCCTGATCCATACCCCGTGCCGTCGGCCGGACGCGTGTGGCAGGTGGATGGCGCCCGCCGTGGACGGCGCTGGACGCGGTTCTGTCATATCCACCGTTTAAGAGGAGCACTCGTGGAGTCCAACTCCGAGAACCCGACGATCGACGAGACCGTCGACGCCCCAGCCGAAGAGGCGACCGAGCAGCAGGATGCCGTCGTCGAGACGCCCGCTGAGGAGGCCGCCCCCGTCGAGGACGCTGCCCCCGCTGAGGAGGCCGCCCCCGTCGAAGAGGCGCCCGTCGAGCAGGCGCCCGCCGAGGTGGCCGCCCCCGCCGAGGTGGCCGAGCCCGCTGAGGCGGCTGAGCCCGCCGAGAAGCCGGCGAAGGCGCCGCGCAAGCGAGCACCCCGTCGCGCGAAGAGCACGGATGCCGCGCCTGCGGCGGCCGCTGACGAGACCCCGGCCGCCGCCTCCGAGGCAGCAGCGGAGGAGCTCTCCGCCGCCACCGATGCGCCGGCCACCGCCGATGCTCCCGCAGCCGACGCCGTCGCCGCCGACGCGCAGCCGGCCGCGGATGAGAGCGCGTCTGACGCCACGGCCGAGGCCGTCGAGGCGGAGCCCGCGGAGGCGCCGAAGAAGCCGGCGCGAGGCCGTGGCCGCGGACGCAATGCCAAGAAGGAGGCCGAGGCCGAGGCTGAAGCCGCCCCCGCGGGCGATGCGGCCACCGAATCCGCTGACGCTCCGTCTGCGGAGGGTGCCGTCGACGCTCCCGCCGAGCAGGCGCGGGACGCCGACGCCTCCTCCGACGACTCGTCGAAGTCCGACTCCGGCGAGGGCGAAGGCGAGTCGACCGGCCGTTCGCGCAGCCGTTCGCGCAGCCGCAACCGCAACCGCAACAAGGACAACGCGCAGGGCAGCCAGGGCCAGGCCGGCCAGAACCAGGGCGGCAACCAGAACCAGGGTGGCAACGGCCAGGGCGGCAACAACAACGCCGCCGATGATGACGACGCCTCGGGACAGAACGGTCGGGGACGTCAGCGCAACAAGCGCCGCGGCCAGGGCAGCGGCGACGAGTTCGAGACCGAGATCAACGAGGACGACGTCCTCATCCCGATCGCCGGCGTGCTCGACGTTCTCGACAACTACGCCTTCGTGCGCACGACCGGCTACCTCCCCGGTACGCAGGATGTCTACGTCTCGCTCGGACAGGTGAAGAAGTACAACCTGCGCAAGGGTGACGCGGTCGTCGGCGCGATCAAGCAGCCGCGCGAGGGCGAGCAGTCGAGCCGTCAGAAGTACAACGCGCTGGTCAAGGTCGACTCGATCAACGGCCTGTCCGTCGAGGACGCCGCCGACCGGGTCGAGTTCGGCAAGCTGACGCCGCTGTACCCGCAGGAGCGTCTGCGCCTCGAGACCGGCCCCGAGAAGCTGACCCAGCGCATCATCGACCTCGTCGCTCCCATCGGCAAGGGCCAGCGCGGTCTCATCGTCGCACCGCCCAAGGCCGGCAAGACGATCGTGCTGCAGCAGATCGCCGGCGCGATCGCGCAGAACAACCCCGAGGTCCACCTCATGGTCGTGCTGGTCGACGAGCGGCCCGAAGAGGTCACCGACATGCAGCGCACGGTGAAGGGCGAGGTCATCGCCTCGACCTTCGACCGTCCCGCCGAGGACCACACGACCGTCGCCGAGCTCGCGATCGAGCGCGCCAAGCGTCTCGTCGAGCTCGGCCGCGACGTGGTCGTGCTGCTCGACTCGATCACGCGCCTCGGTCGCGCCTACAACCTGTCGGCCCCGACGTCGGGCCGCGTCCTGACCGGTGGTGTCGACGCTTCGGCGCTGTACCCGCCGAAGCGCTTCTTCGGTGCAGCGCGCAACATCGAGAACGGCGGCTCGCTCACGATTCTCGCGACGGCGCTGGTGGAGACCGGCTCCAAGATGGACGAGGTCATCTTCGAAGAGTTCAAGGGCACGGGCAACAGCGAGCTGCGCCTGTCGCGTCAGCTGGCCGACAAGCGCATCTTCCCCGCCGTCGACGTCAACGCCTCCTCGACGCGGCGTGAAGAGATGCTCCTCTCCTCCGACGAGGTCAAGATCACGTGGAAGCTGCGCCGTGCGCTCGCGGGTCTCGACCAGCAGCACGCGCTGGGCGTCATCCTCGACAAGCTCAAGGAGACGCAGTCCAACGTCGAGTTCCTCGTGCAGATGCAGAAGTCGATCCCGGCGCCGACCACGCACTCCGGCGGGCACGACAACAGCATCCGCTGATCGTGTTCGAGTCGGTCCGGGGGCTGCTCGACGAGCACCGCGCGGTTCAGGAGGAGCTCTCCGACCCCGCGGTGCACGCCGACGCTGCGCGCGCGAAGCGCGTGAACCGGCGGTACGCCGAGCTGTCGCGGATCGTCGCGGCCCACGACGCGTGGGTCGCGGCATCCGACGATCTCGCGGCGGCTCGCGAGCTCGCCCGCGAGGACGAGGCCTTCGCCGCGGAAGTGCCCGCGCTCGAGGAGGGGCTGCGCGAGGCGCAGGAGCGGCTTCGCCGTCTGCTCATCCCGCGCGATCCCGACGACGCCCGTGACGTCATCATGGAGATCAAGCAGGGCGAAGGGGGAGCGGAGTCCGCTCTCTTCGCCGCCGACCTGCTGCGGATGTACATGCAGTACGCCGCCTCGCGCGGATGGAAGACCGAGCTGCTCGAGCGCAACGAGTCCGACCTCGGCGGGTACAAGGACGTCCAGGTCGCCATCAAGGGCTCGTCGTCCGACCCGTCGCAGGGGGTGTGGGCCCACCTGAAGTACGAGGGCGGGGTGCACCGCGTGCAGCGTGTGCCCGCCACCGAGTCGCAGGGGCGCATCCACACCTCGACGACCGGCGTGCTCGTGTTCCCCGAGGTCGATGAGCCCGAAGAGATCACCATCGACCCGAACGACCTGAAGATCGACGTCTTCCGTTCGTCCGGCCCGGGCGGGCAGTCGGTCAACACGACCGACTCGGCCGTCCGCATCACCCACGTGCCGACGGGCATCGTCGTCTCGATGCAGAACGAGAAGAGCCAGCTGCAGAACCGCGAGGCCGGCATGCGCGTACTGCGCGCCCGGCTGCTCGCGAAGCAGCAGGAGGAGCGGGATGCCGCGGCATCCGACGCCCGCCGCTCGCAGATCCGTGGGATGGACCGCTCCGAGCGCATCCGCACGTACAACTTCCCCGAGAACCGCATCGCCGATCATCGGACCGGGTACAAGGCCTACAACCTCGATCAGGTGATGGACGGCGCCCTCGCGCCGGTCATCGACAGCTGCATCGCCGCCGACGAAGAGGCCCGCTTGGCGGCTCTCGCCGACGACTGAGCCCCGCTCCTCCTCCCGCCGGCGCGTCGACTCGCCGGGATCTGCGGATCCGTCCGGCCCCGCACCCGCCGTTTCTGGCGAGCCGACGGGGCAGAGGGGGGGAGTCAGATGTGGTACTCGGGGGCGGTCAGGACGGCGCGGGTGTCCTCGCCCTCGCGGCGGACACGCGGCCGGGCGGGGACGCCGACGAGCACCGAGTCGGCCGGGGCATCCTTCGTGACGACCGCATTGGCGCCGACGACGCTTCGGGCGCCGATCGTGATCGGACCGAGGATCTTCGCGCCGGCGCCGACGGCGACGCCGTCCTGGAGGGTGGGATGCCGCTTGCCGGCATGACGGGTGCGGCCGCCGAGGGTGACCCCGTGGTAGAGCATGACGTCGTCACCGATGACGGCGGTCTCGCCGATCACGACGCCCATGCCGTGGTCGATGAAGAACCGGCGGCCGATGCGCGCCCCCGGGTGGATCTCGATCCCCGTGAGCCAGCGGGTCAGCTGCGACCCGGCGCGCGCGAGGAAACGCGCGCGCCGGAGCCACAGCCGATGCGTGATGCGGTACGACCAGACCGCGTGCAGCCCCGGGTACAGCAGCGCGATCTCGATGCCGCTGCGAGCCGCGGGATCGCGGAGCTTCGCGGCGGCCAGGTCTTCGCGGATGCGTGCTCGGAGCCTTCCCATCAGTCTTCGCGCAGGTCCTCGAACAGCGGGGTCGAGAGGTAGCGCTCACCGAACGAGGGGATGATCACGACGATGTTCTTGCCCTCGGACTCGGGACGTGCCGCGACCTGGAGCGCGGCCCAGACGGCGGCTCCCGACGAGATGCCGACGAGGATGCCCTCCTTCTGCGCCACCTCGCGCGCGACGCGGACAGCGTCGTCGAAGGTGACGTCCTGCACCTCGTCGATGACGCCCTGGTCGAGGATCGGCGGGATGAAGTTGGGCCCGATGCCCTGGATCTTGTGGGGGCCGGGCTTTCCCTCCGTCAGGAGGGGCGAGTCCTTCGGCTCGACCGCGACGACCTTCACATCGGCGACGCGCTCCTTGAGCACCTGGCCGACGCCGGTGATGGTGCCGCCCGTGCCGATGCCGGCGACGAAGTAGCCCACCTGGCCATCGGTGTCGCGAAGGATCTCCTCCGCGGTCGTGCGGCGGTGGATGTCGGGGTTGGCCTCGTTGGCGAACTGCTTCGCGAGGACGGCGCCCGGCGTCTCGGCGGCGATCTTCTCCGCCTCCGACACGGCGCCCTTCATGCCCAGCGACGGGTCGGTGAGCACGAGCTCGGCGCCGTAGGCCTTGAGCAGGAGGCGACGCTCCATCGACATGGAGGAAGGCATCGTGAGGATGACGCGGTAGCCCCGCGCCGCGCCGACCATCGCCAGGGCGATGCCGGTGTTGCCGCTCGTGCCCTCGACGATCGTGCCGCCGGGCTGCAGGGCACCGGCCTTCTCGGCCGCATCGACGATGGCGATGCCGAGACGGTCCTTGACGGATGACGCGGGGTTGTAGAACTCGAGCTTCGCGAGAACCGTGCCCGGCAGGCCCTCGCTGACGCGGTTCAACCGCACGAGAGGCGTGTTGCCGTACGCGGTGGTGATGTCGGGGTGGATGCCGTGAGTGACCGGGTCGGACATGTCTGCCTTTCGGGTTTTCGAGCGGATGCCGCGTCGCGGCGGGATCGTCGCCCCAGCCTATTGTCGCCCTTCGCCACGGGAGCCGAATGTGACGAATCCGCACTCGTGATTAGGCTTGTCGGCGCCATGAGCACCGCGCCCCTTCCCGCACCGACCCTGACCGAGGTCCTGCGTGCCGCGACCGCCGAGCTCGAGGCCGCCTTCGTCCCGACCCCGCAGGTCGACGCCGAGCTCCTCGCCGCACACGTCCTGGGAGTCGGCCGCGGCGAGCTGTCGGCCGCCGTCTTCCGCGGCGATGCGATCGGCGCCGAGGATGCCGCGCGACTGGCTGAACTGGTCGCGCGTCGCGCGTCGCGCGAGCCCCTGCAGCATCTGACCGGCGTCGCGCCGTTCCGCCACCTCGAGCTCCGCGTCGGCCCCGGTGTGTTCGTGCCGCGCCCCGAGACGGAGTCGGTCGCTCAGATCGCGATCGACCTGCTGCGCGCGGCGGCCGGCCCCGAGCCCGTCGCGGTCGACCTGGGCACCGGTTCGGGAGCGATCGCCCTCGCTCTGGCGACAGAGGTGCCGCACGCACGCGTCTACGCCGCCGAGAATTCCGTCGACGCGTTCATCTGGACGAAGGAGAACTTCGCCCTCGTCGGGGCTCCGAACGCCCGCCTCGCCTTCATCGACCTCGAGCGCGCGTTCCCGGAGCTCGACGGCACCGTCTCGGTGCTCGTGTCGAACCCGCCGTACGTGCCCGACGACGCGATCCCGCGCGATCCCGAAGTGCGGCTGTGGGACCCGCCGGCGGCGCTCTACGGCGGCGCGGACGGCCTGGACGTCGTGCGGACCCTGTCGCGCGTCGGGCTCCGCCTGGTGCACCCCGGGGGCAGCATCGTCATCGAGCATGGCGAGCTGCAGGGGGCCGCGATCCGCGGCATCCTGGCCTCCGACGGGTGGTCGGCGACCGCGACGCATCCCGACCTCACGATGCGCGACCGCACCACGACGGCCATCCGCTCCTGAGTGCGGCCGGGGTCCGCCGTACACTGGAGCGGTCATGTCTCCCGTTTTCGACTGCCGCGACGAGACCCAGGTCCTCCCCGGCATGCGCCAGGCGCGCCAGGCCATCGGTCGCGGCGATCTCATCGTCCTGCCCACCGACACCGTCTACGGTGTCGCCGCCGACGCCTTCAGCGCCTCGGCCGTCGCCAAGCTGCTCGCCGCGAAGGGACGGGGTCGTCAGTCGCCGCCCCCGGTGCTCGTCGCCGGCATCGCGACGATGCGCGCGCTCGTGGCCGAGGTCCCCGAGCCCGTCGAACGGCTCGTCGAGGCCTTCTGGCCGGGCGGCCTGACGATCGTCCTGCCGGCACAGCCGTCGCTGTCGTGGGATCTGGGGGAGACCCGCGGGACCGTCGCCGTGCGCATGCCCGCCGACAGGTTCGCCCTGGAGCTCCTGGAGGAGTGCGGGCCCTTGGCCGTCTCGAGTGCGAACCTCACCAAGATGAACGCCGCCGTCACGATCGACGACGCGGTGCGGATGCTGGGCGACAGCGTGTCGGTCTATCTCGACGGCGGCCCCGCGGCGACCGGCGTCGCATCGACGATCATCGACGCGACGCCCCTCGTCGGCCCCGACCCCGCCCCGGTGCGCGTGCTGCGTGACGGGGCGGTCACACGTGAGGCTCTGCGCGACGTCCTCGGCGACCTGCTCGAGCCCGACGTCGAGCCGGAGCATGCCGAGGCGGCGAATCGCACGCCCATGGAGTCGGGCTCGGCCGGTGTCACCGGCGGAGAGACCGCCGGCGGCAGCGTCGCGTGAGGCTCTACCTGGCCACCTTCGTGGTCACGGCCCTCGTCACCTTCGGGCTGACCTGGCTCGTGCTGAGGGTGAGTCTGCGCTACAAGCTCTATCCGGAGATCCGCGAGCGCGACGTCCACAAGACACCGACACCGAGGCTCGGCGGCGTCGGGATGTTCCTCGGCGCCACCGCCGTCATCCTGACTTCGTCGCAGATTCCCTTCTTCTCGATCTTCTGGGCCAGACCCGAGCCCATCTGGGCCATCCTGGCGGCGACCGCCCTCATCGTCGTCGTCGGCGTCGCCGACGACCTGTGGGACCTCGACTGGCTCATCAAGCTCGGCGCGCAGTTCGGCGCCGCAGCGATCGTGGTCGGGTTCGGGGGCGTGCAGATGTACACGATCCCGCTCGGCGGGCAGACTGTCGTCTCGAGCTCCGCGAGCTTCACGATCACGGTCTTCTCGATCGTCGTCGTGATGAACGCCGTCAACTTCATCGACGGTCTCGACGGCCTCGTGGCGGGCGTGGCACTGATCGCGAACGGGGTGTTCTTCACTTACACCTACCTGCTCGGTCGCGACTTCGGTGCGAGCAGCTACGCGAACCTCGCCTCCTTCCTCGCCGTGGTGCTGCTCGGGGTCTGCGCGGGCTTCCTGCCGCTGAACTGGAACCCTGCGAAGCTGTTCATGGGCGACTCCGGAGCGCTCATGATCGGGTTGCTCATGAGCTGCTCGGCCATCCTCGTCACGGGCACCCTCGTCCCGGCCACGGGTGACAACGACGTGTTCGGCCGCTCGCAGCTGCTGGGTGCGTTCATCCCCATCCTGCTGCCGGTCGTCGTGGTCCTCCTGCCGCTGCTCGACTTCGGGATGGCGGTCATCCGCCGCATGTCCCGGGGCAAGTCGCCGTTCTCGCCCGACCGCAAGCATCTCCATCACCGCATGCTCGACATGGGTCACAGCGACCGCGACGCCGTCCTGATCTTCTACGCCTGGACCACGGTCGTCAGCCTCTCGGTGCTGCTGATGTACATCGGCACGACCGCCGCCTGGCCGGGGGACTACCTCTTCGGCCTCGGCTTCCTCATCCTCGGCGTCGCCGCGTGCCTCGTCGTCACCCTGATCCCCGCTCGGTCCGCGCGGGATGCCTCACCCGTGGAGAACTCATGAATCAGAAGACCCTCTCGAGCACGCCGATCCTGCGTGCCGCGCTCACCTGGGGCCTCATCGTCGGTGCCGTCGTCGCTGTCGTCGCCGCCGTCGCGGGCGCGGTCGTCGCCGGACCCGAGGGTGCGTGGAGCGGAGTGATCGGTGCGGCGGTGGGAGTCATCTTCCCCGCACTCACCGCGCTCAGCATCCTGATCGCCAACCGGTGGTACGGGCAGGACACGTTCCTGCCGATCTACTTCGGCATCGTGATGGGCGGCTGGGTGGTCAAGTTCGCCCTCGTGCTCGTGGCGCTCCTGGTCATCAGCCGCATCGAGTGGATCGTGTCGCCGATGTTCTTCTTCGCCCTGGTGGCTGCGGCGATCGGCGCGATCACCGTCGATCTCGTCGTGATGGCGCGGATGCGACTGCCGCACGTATCGGACACGACGCTGCCGGAGACGAACCCCGAAGTCTGACGTCTAGGCATTCGGATGACGGGCAGTGCCCGGTTGTTTGATAGGCTGACACAGCACTTCACGGATGGTGGGCAGCGGCGACGCTGAGGCCCCGTGGAGATCTCTTCTCATACTTACCGAGCTGGTTCACGCTGGCACGAGAAGCTGGAGCCAACCCGTTGACTCAAGCGGCAATGATCGCCATGGCGGCCGACAACGAATTCCACCCGCCCTCCATCAGCGACTTCTTCCCTGAGGTCCTGCTCTTCGAAGGCACTCCGTTCGCGTTCACGCGGATCTCGATGGTGCAGTTGATCGCGACCGCGGTGCTGGTGCTCATCCTCGTGATCGGCGCACGGCGCATGACCGTCGTGCCGGGACGCTTCCAGAGCGTGCTCGAGCTGGGCTTCGGCTTCGTGCGCGAGCAGGTCGCCTATCAGGTCCTGGGCGAGAAGGACGGCAAGCGGTTCCTTCCGATCCTGACGTCGCTGTTCTTCGGGATCCTCTTCCTGAACCTCACGGGCATCATCCCGTTCCTCAACATCGCGGGCACCGCGGTCGCGGGCGCGCCGCTGATGTTCGCGCTGGTCGCATACGTCGTCTTCGTCTACGCCGGCCTCAAGAAGCACGGCCTCGGACGTTTCCTGAAGAACTCGCTCGTGCCGAGCGGTGTGCCGATCGTGATCGTGCCGCTGATCGCCCTGATCGAGCTCATCTCGATCTTCGTCGCGCGGCCCTTCTCGCTGTTCCTGCGACTGCTCGCCAACATGATGGTCGGCCACCTCATGCTCGTGCTGTTCTTCGCAGCCACCCAGTTCTTCCTGATGAGCTTCAACTGGTTCTCGATCCTGTCGGCCGGTACCCTCGCGATGGGTTTCGCCTTCACCCTGTTCGAGATCTTCGTTGCCGCCCTGCAGGCATACATCTTCACCATCCTGACCGCGGTCTACATCCAGCTCGCTGTCGCCGAAGAGCACTGACGATCAGCCACCCGGCTGCTCGCCCTACGAAAGGAAAAATCCAGTGGACGCTACGACGATCCTTGCCGCCGTCACCGGAAACATCGCAACCGTCGGCTACGGCCTCGCCGCCATCGGTCCGGCCATCGGCCTCGGCATCATGATCGGCAAGACCATCGAGTCGACGGCCCGTCAGCCCGAGCTCGCCGGTCGCCTCCAGGTGACGATGTTCATCGGTATCGGCCTCATCGAGATCCTCGCGCTGATCGGCATCGCCACGCCGTTCATCTTCAACGCGCTCTGATCCGCTCGTCATTCACCAAGAGGGAGGCATGATGGTCGACGCACTGCTCACCGTCGCCGCCGAAGAGGGCTCCGGCAACCCGCTGCTGCCCGCCTACTACGACATCATCTGGTCGGGCGTCTGCTTCGTCATCATCGTTCTCGTCGTCGTCTTCTACGCGCTGCCCCGTGTCACCACGGTGCTCGACGCGCGCAGCGCGGCCATCGAGGGCAACATCGCCAAGGCTGACGAGGCGCAGCGCAAGGCGGAGGCAGCGCTCGAGGAGTACACCGCTCAGCTGGCCGAGGCCCGCAAGGAGGCCGGTGAGATCCGCGACGCCGCTCGCGAGGACGGTCGCAAGATCGTCAGCGAGGCGAAGCAGAACGCATCGGCCGAGGCCGAGCGTCTCACCGCTGCCGCGCACACGCAGATCGAGGCCGAGCGCCAGGCTGCCGTCGTCTCGCTGCGCAGCGAGGTCGGCACGCTCGCTCTCGACCTGGCCGGCGGCGTCATCGGCGAGACCCTGTCCGACGACCAGAAGGCGCAGGCCGTCGTCGACCGCTTCCTCAGCGAGCTCGAGGCTTCTGAGAAGGCGTCGAACTGATGGGCAGCGCGACCACTCAGGCACTCGTCGCGACGACGGCGGCCATCGCCGAGACCCCCGGGCTCACGCTCGACGTGTCCGGTGAGCTGTTCGTCGCGGCGCGGGCTCTGGCGGACTCGCCGCAGCTGAGCGGCGCGCTGACGGACAACGCGGCTTCGCCGCAGGCTCGCGACAAGGTCGTCGGCGACGTGTTCGGTCCGGCCTTCGCGGCGCAGACCGTGTCGCTGCTGCGCACAGCCGTCGCGCAGCGCTGGTCCTCGGTCGACGACTTCGTCGACGCCGTCGAGGAACTGGCGATCCGCGCCGCAGCCGTCGCCGATCAGGGCGATCTCGAGAACGAGCTGTTCGGTGTGCTGCACACCGTGTCGGCGAACCCCGAGCTCGAGCTCGCTCTCGGCAGCAGGCTGGGGGAGGCCTCGGCCAAGGGGGCTCTCATCGAGCGCCTTCTCGACGGGCGTTTCGGTGCCGCAACGCGTCTCATCGCTTCGTCGATCGTGCAGCGTCCGCGTGAGCGCCGTGTGCGGCAGCTGCTCGAGCGGGCGATCCGCATCGTCTCGGACCAGCGCGGCCGCGTCGTCGCGAGCGTTCGCACGGCGACCGCTCTCAGCGATCAGCAGCGCGCCCGCCTCGCCGAGACCCTCTCGAACCGCTACGGCACGCCCGTCGCGCTCAACCTCGTCGTCGACCCCGCGGTCGTCGGGGGGCTGCGCATCGAGATCGGCGACGACGTGATCGACGCGACCGTCGCCTCTCGCCTCTCCGATCTCCGCCAGCGACTGGCGGGCTGACCCACCTCACCGCCCGCAGGGGCGCACCGGCCGGATGCATCCGGACCCTCAGACTCAGGACCGAAGGAACACCATGGCAGAACTGTCCATCAGCCCGGATGTCATCCGTGACGCGCTGAAAGACTTCGTCGCCGCGTACGAGCCCACCGGGGCCGCCGCGACCGAGGTCGGCACCGTCGTCGACGCGGCCGACGGCATCGCCCACGTCGAGGGTCTGCCCGGCGTCATGGCGAACGAGCTCGTCCGCTTCGAGAACGGCGTCGAGGGCCTCGCGCAGAACCTCGACGAGCACGAGATCGGTGTCGTCGTCCTCGGCGACTTCGCCGGTATCCAGGCGGGCCAGAAGGTCACGCGAACCGGTGAGGTGCTCTCGGTCGGAGTCGGCGAGGGCTACCTCGGCCGTGTCGTCGACCCGCTCGGCAACCCGATCGACGGTCTCGGCGAGATCGCCACGACCGGCCGTCGCGCACTCGAACTGCAGGCGCCCGGCGTCATGCAGCGCAAGTCGGTCCACGAGCCGATGCAGACCGGCATCAAAGCCATCGACGCCATGATCCCCGTCGGCCGCGGTCAGCGTCAGCTGATCATCGGCGACCGCCAGACCGGCAAGACGGCCATCGCGATCGACACGATCATCAACCAGAAGGCCAACTGGGAGTCGGGCGACGTCAACAAGCAGGTCCGCTGCATCTACGTCGCGATCGGCCAGAAGGGCTCGACCATCGCTTCGGTGAAGGGCGCGCTCGAGGACGCCGGTGCCATGGAGTACACGACGATCGTCGCGGCTCCCGCATCCGACCCCGCCGGCTTCAAGTACCTCGCTCCGTACACCGGCTCGGCCATCGGCCAGCACTGGATGTACGAGGGCAAGCACGTCCTGATCATCTTCGACGACCTGTCGAAGCAGGCCGAGGCCTACCGTGCGGTCTCGCTGCTGCTGCGCCGTCCGCCGGGCCGCGAGGCGTACCCCGGTGACGTCTTCTACCTGCACTCGCGTCTGCTCGAGCGTTGCGCGAAGCTCTCCGACGACCTGGGTGCCGGATCGATGACGGGTCTGCCCATCATCGAGACCAAGGCCAACGACGTCTCGGCGTACATCCCGACCAACGTGATCTCGATCACCGACGGCCAGATCTTCCTGCAGTCCGACCTGTTCAACGCCAACCAGCGTCCGGCGGTCGACGTGGGCATCTCGGTGTCGCGCGTCGGCGGTGACGCTCAGGTCAAGTCGATCAAGAAGGTCTCGGGAACGCTGAAGCTCGAGCTCGCTCAGTACCGCTCGCTCGAGGCGTTCGCGATGTTCGCGTCGGACCTCGACGCCGCGTCGCGTCGTCAGCTGGCTCGCGGTGCGCGTCTGACCGAGCTGCTCAAGCAGCCGCAGTACTCGCCGTACCCCGTCGAGGAGCAGGTCGTCTCGATCTGGGCCGGCACCAACGGCAAGCTCGACACGATCGAGGTCGAGGACGTCCTGACCTTCGAGCGCGAGCTGCTCGACTACCTCAAGCGCAACACGTCGATCCTCGACACGCTGCGTGAGACGAACGTGCTGGGCGATGACACCGTCGCCGAGCTCGAGAAGGTCGTCGACGAGTTCGTGCTCGAGTTCCAGGGCGGAAAGGGCCAGGCCATCAACAAGCCGGGCCACGAGGAGACCGCTGCCGCCGAGGCCGACGACGTGAACCAGGAGCAGATCGTCAAGGGCCGCCGCGGCTGACGCGGAGGACGACACACACTTATGGGCGCACAACTCCGGGTCTACAAGCAGAAGATCAGTTCTGCTCAGACGACCAAGAAGATCACGAAGGCGATGGAGCTCATCGCGGCTTCGCGCATTCAGAAGGCGATGGGACGCGTCCGCGCATCCTCTCCCTTCGCGCGAGCTGTGACGCGCGCCGTCTCCGCGGTGGCGACCCACTCCGACGTCGAGCACCCGCTGACGACCGAGCGCGAGACGATCCGTCGTTCCGCGGTCGTCATCTTCGCCTCCGATCGCGGCCTCGCCGGCGCGTTCAACTCGCAGATCCTCCGCGAGGGTCTCGAGCTGGCCGAGCTGCTGCGGTCGCAGGGCAAGGAAGTGGACTACTACCTCATCGGTCGCAAGGCCGTCGGGTACTTCCAGTTCCGCCGGATGCGGGCTGCGGGCGAGTGGACGGGTGACACCGACACGCCGCACTTCAGCACGGCCGAGCAGGTCGCCGGGGCTCTCCTCGACGCCTACGCTCAGGGCGGCGAAGACGGCGGCGTGGACGAGATCCACCTCGTGTACAACCGCTTCGTCAGCATGATGACGCAGACACCTGAATCAGTCCGTCTGCTGCCCCTCGAAGTCGTCGAGGCCGATGCGGCGACGGCGGACCAGGCTCCGGTCTATCCGCTGTACGAGTTCGAGCCCGACCCCGAGACGGTGCTCGACGCGCTGCTGCCGGTGTACGTCCAGAGCCGCGTGTTCAACGCGCTGCTCCAGTCGTCCGCCGCGAAGCACGCCGCGACGCAGAAGGCGATGAAGTCGGCGAGCGACAACGCCGACAAGCTCATCACCGACTACACCCGCCTGCGCAACAACGCTCGCCAGGCCGAGATCACTCAGCAGATCGCCGAGATCGTCGGCGGCGCCGACGCTCTGGCGTCGGGCAAGTAAGACCAACCGAAAGAGACAGACATGACTACCGTCACTGCCGAAGCCACGTCGGTCGTCGGCCGCGTTGCGCGCGTCACCGGCCCCGTCGTCGACATCGAGTTCCCGCACGACTCGATCCCCGACATCTACAACGCGCTGAAGACCACGATCACGATCGACGGCGAGTCGACCGAGATCACCCTCGAGGTCGCTCAGCACCTCGGCGACGACCTCGTTCGCGCCATCTCGCTGAAGCCGACCGACGGCATGGTCCGCGGCCAGGAGGTGCGCGACACCGGCGGCCCCATCACGGTCCCCGTCGGGGACGTCACCAAGGGCAAGGTCTTCAACGTCACGGGCGACGTTCTCAACGCCGCCGAGGGCGAGACCGTCGAGGTCACCGAGCGCTGGGGCATCCACCGCCAGGCGCCGAGCTTCGACCAGCTCGAGTCGAAGACCCAGATGTTCGAGACGGGCATCAAGGTCATCGACCTCCTCACCCCGTACGTCCAGGGTGGAAAGATCGGCCTCTTCGGTGGTGCCGGCGTCGGCAAGACCGTCCTCATCCAGGAGATGATCCAGCGCGTCGCGCAGGACCACGGTGGTGTGTCGGTGTTCGCCGGCGTCGGTGAGCGCACCCGTGAGGGCAACGACCTCATCCACGAGATGGAGGAGGCGGGCGTCTTCGACAAGACCGCCCTCGTCTTCGGCCAGATGGACGAGCCGCCGGGGACGCGTCTGCGCGTCGCCCTGTCGGCCCTGACGATGGCGGAGTACTTCCGCGACGTGCAGAAGCAGGACGTGCTGCTGTTCATCGACAACATCTTCCGCTTCACGCAGGCCGGTTCCGAGGTCTCGACGCTGCTGGGCCGTATGCCCTCGGCCGTGGGCTACCAGCCCAACCTCGCCGACGAGATGGGTGTGCTCCAGGAGCGCATCACCTCGACGCGCGGTCACTCGATCACCTCGCTGCAGGCGATCTACGTCCCCGCCGACGACTACACCGACCCGGCTCCGGCGACGACCTTCGCGCACCTCGACGCCACGACCGAGCTCTCGCGCGAGATCGCGTCGAAGGGTCTGTACCCGGCCGTCGACCCGCTGAGCTCGACGAGCCGCATCCTCGACCCGCGCTACATCGGTGAGGACCACTACCGCGTGGCCACCGCCGTCAAGCAGATCCTGCAGAAGAACAAGGAGCTGCAGGAGATCATCGCGATCCTCGGTGTCGACGAGCTCTCCGAAGAGGACAAGATCGTCGTGTCGCGTGCACGCCGCATCCAGCAGTTCCTCTCGCAGAACACCTACATGGCGAAGAAGTTCACCGGTGTCGAGGGCTCCACGGTCCCGATCAAGGAGACCATCGAGTCGTTCGACGCGATCGTCAAGGGCGACTTCGACCACGTGGCCGAGCAGGCCTTCTTCAACGTCGGCGGTATCGGCGACGTCGAAGAGAAGTGGGCGAAGATCCAGAAGGAGAACAGCTGACATGGCTCTGACGGTCACGCTCGTCTCCGCCGAGGCGGAGGTCTGGTCGGGCGAGGCGTCCCTCGTCGTGGCCAAGACCGTCGAGGGCGAGATCGGCTTCATGGCGGGTCACGAGCCGGTGCTCGCGATCCTCGCCGAAGGTCAGGTGCGTATCACGCAGCCCGGCGGCGAGAAGATCGTCGCCAATGCGCAGGACGGCTTCCTGTCGATGGAGGGCGACGAGCTCACCATCGTGGCGGGTAACGCCGCGCTCGCCTGACCCGCACCGCGTCTACGAGAGACCGCACCCTCCGGGGTGCGGTCTCTCGCGTTGAAGGGAGATTTCCGGATGCTGCTCCTGCTGCCGCCGTCCGAGACCAAACGCGCCGGGGGTACCGGTGCGCCGCTCGACATCGACGCCCTGGCCCTGCCGCAGCTGGCGCCCGAGCGCCGCGCGGCCGTGGACGCGCTCGTCGCGTTGTCGGCGGATCCGGACGCCGCGGCGCGGGTGCTCAAGCTCAGCGCGCGTCAGCTGGGCGAGGTGGCGGTGAACTCCGCGCTCATGACCTCTCCGACGATGCCCGCCGTCGACCGGTACACCGGCGTCCTCTTCGATGCTCTCGATGCGGCCGCGCTCGACGCCGGGGCGCGGGGCTGGCTCGGCGAGCATGTGCTCATCCAGTCGGCGCCCTTCGGTCCCGTCGCCGCGCTCGATCCCATCCCGGCGTATCGGCTGGCGGCGGGCACGGCGCTTCCGGGCATCCCGCCGCTCCGCCGGCATTGGGCTGCGGCGAGCTCGGCCGCCTTGATGGGGGCCGGGGCGCCGTTCGTGCTCGATCTGCGCTCGGAGGCCTACGTGGCCCTGGCTCCGGTCCCCGCGGCGATGCCCTCCGCGTTCGTCCGCGTGGTCTCCGCCGGCGCCGATGGAACAGTGCGCGCCCTCAACCACTTCAACAAGCACGCGAAGGGCGAGTTCACGCGTTCGCTCGCCCGTTCGGCTGCGACCGTGAGCTCTCGAGACGACCTTCTCGCGTGGGCCGCGTCACACGGATGGGTGCTGCGCGAGACGGCTGGATCGTCCGAGCTCGAGCTCGTCGTCTGATGCCCCATGCCCGGTGCTGTCGAGGTCGCACGCCGGGTCCGGTGTTTCGCTAGCATGAGCGGCGACCCACGGCGCGAGCGCTTCGTGCCGGGTCGCGACTGAGGAGGTCGTACATGTCGGGTTACTACGACGATGGTGCGGGCGCGGGCGCTTTCCTCGCCCTCATCCTGCTGATTCTTCCCATCATCCTGATCATCGTGCTCGCGGGCTACATCATCAGCTCGTTCTTCTACATGAAGATCTTCGAGAAGGCCGGCGTGCAGGGAAAATGGCGCGCCTGGGTTCCGGTCTACCGCGAGATGGTCTTCGCGAAGCTCGGTGACATCTCTCCCTGGGTCATGCTGGGCGCGCTCGTCGCGACGGCGGTGCTGAGCAACATCCCGGCGATCGGATTCATCTTCAGCTACCTCGCGATCGTCGCGCTGGCTCTGGCCAGCGTTCGCGTCGGTCAGAAGCTCGGCAAGGACTGGCCGCTCGTGCTGCTGTACATCATCCCCGGCATCGGCGGGCTGATCTGGCTCGGTATCGCCGCGTTCTCGAGCTCGCCGTGGAATCCCCACGTGCAGCCCTCGCCGTGGCGCACCTCGTTCCTGCGCGACACGACGGTCTGGCAGGGCATCCCGGTCCAGCCCGACGGCGGCGCGGCACCCGCACCGGGCGCGTACGGCTCCACCGGTGCCGGCTATGCATCTTCCTCCGCTCCCGCCGCGCCGCCGGCCGGTTCGTACCCGCCGCCGGCCACGCCGCCGGCGCCCCCGGCCGGTGCCTACCCGCCGCCGGCGGCACAGCCGCCCGTGACGCCTCCGACCACCGAGCCCCCCGCGCCGGACGCCCCGCGGCAGTGAACACCCGAGGAACCCTCGTCGTATGACGGGGGTTCCTCGCCGTAGCGGGCGCCGACCCCACGGATTCGGGTCTAGCGTGGAGGGATGGACGACGCAGTGCACACCCGCCGACTCGGAACCTCCGGCCTGCTCGTCTCGGCCGTCGGGCTGGGATGCAACAACTTCGGGCGGCGGGGAACTCCCACGCAGACTCTCGACGGCACGGTCGCGGTGCTCGACGCCGCTTTCGACGCCGGCATCACCTTCTTCGACACCGCCGACATCTACGGCGGCGAGCCCGGTCTGTCCGAGACGCTGATGGGTGAGGCCCTGCGGGGACGTCGCGACCGCGTCGTGGTCGCCACGAAGTTCGGTCACAGCGCCGTGGACCTCGGGCTGCCGGGCGCGAAAGGATCTCGCGCCTACATCCGACGCGCGGTGGAGGCCTCGCTCGAGCGCCTGCAGACCGACTGGATCGACCTCTACCAGCTGCACACCCCCGACCCCGAGACGCCTATCGAAGAGACGCTCGACGCGCTGTCGGAGCTCGTACGGGAGGGCAAGGTCCGCTACATCGGACACTCCAACTTCGCGGGTTGGCAGATCGCCGAGGCCGAGGCCGTGGCGCGTGCACGCGGTGATGTGCCGTTCGTCTCCGCGCAGAACCACTACAGCCTGCTCGCACGCGCCGCCGAGCGTGAGGTCCTGCCGGCCGTCCGTCATTTCGGGAGGGGATTCCTCCCGTACTTCCCGCTGCACAACGGCTTGCTCACCGGGAAGTTCACCCGCGACCACATCCCCGCCGACTCGCGGGTCGCGAGGGAACGGCGTCATCTGTGGGAGAACGCTCCCTGGGACGCCATCGAGGCGTACCGGACCTTCTGCGACGAGCGTGGCATCACGATGGTGCAGGCGACCTTCGGCTGGCTCCTGGCGCAGCCGGCCCTGAGCAGCGTGATCGCCGGCGCGACCTCACCCGAGCAGGTTCACTCGAATGCGGCAGCCGCCTCGGCGTGGCACCCCGATGCTGCCGAGCTGGCCGCGATCGACGCGCTCTTCCCGTTGCCGTCCGACCCCGCCGCGGGGTGAAGAAATCACGCTCAGCGGGTGCGTCCACTAGAGTGTGACACGCCCATCCGTCGACGAAAGAAGAGTGACAGCGTGCCCGACCCCACGACCCAATCCCGGATCGTGGACGTCCCGTCCGGTGCGATCGAACTCCGGTGGGCCGCCGCGACCGACACCGGACGCCGCCGCGACAGCAACCAGGACGCCGTCCTTGCGCAGTATCCGCTGTTCATCGTCGCAGACGGCATGGGCGGACATATCGGCGGCGAGATCGCGAGCGCGAGCGCCGTCGACCGGCTCCGTGGTGTCGCCGAGCGCGGAGTGGTGACTCCCGAAGACATCGAAGAAGCCCTCGAGCGCGCCGTCGGAGACATCGCGGATCACCCCGAGACGACGGATGACGGAACGGGAACGACCGTCACCGGCGTGTACCTCGACATCGTCGACGGCGAACCGCAGTGGACGACGTTGAACATCGGCGACTCGCGGGTGTACCTGCTGCGCGACCAGGCGATCGCCCAGGTCACGACGGATCACTCCGTGGTGCAGGAGCTCGTGGCGGCCGGCCGGCTCAGCCCCGAAGAGGCGGAGCAGCACCCCTACGGGAACGTCATCACCCGCGCGGTGGGACCGAGCGACGGAGTCACCCCCGACTACGTTCGCCTCGATGTCGTCGATGGCGACCGCTTCGTGATCTGCAGCGACGGGCTCACGAAAGAGCTCACCGACTACGGCATCCTGCACTTCCTGCTCGAGAACGCCGATCCTGCGGCGGCCGTGTCGGCGATGATGACGGCGGCGTTGGAGAACGGGGGCCGTGACAACGTCACGGTCATCGTGCTCGACGCGCACGTGCGTGCTTCGAACGACGACTCCTCCCCGAACCAGGGCTGAGCCCGATCCTCCACCGCGGGCCGTGGCGCCTCTCCGGCGGCGTCTCGTCATCGCTTGACTGGGGTGCGTGCACTCCTCAGCCCGACTCGACGACCCCATCCGGCTGTCCACGTCGCTGACGCAGACGCAGGCGCGGCGATCATCCTTTCCGCTGTGGGCGGTGGTGGTCCCCATCGCCGGGGCGGTGATCCTGTGGCAGGTGACCGGCTCGCCGACGGTGCTCTGGTTCGCTGCGCTCGGTCCTCTCGTAGCCACCGCCACCATGCTCGATTCTGCACGCGTCGCGCGGCGGGAGCGGCGGCGGGCCGCGAAGCACGCAGCGGCGAGCATGCACAGAGCGCGCCTCGAGGTCGACGAGCGGCACGCGCTCGAGCGCGCGGAGCTCTGGCGTGCCACGCCGGATGTCGCGCGGCTGCTCGACGACCCCGACGAGCTGTGGCGCCCGAGGGCGGTACGCGATGTGCTCGTGATGGGAGCGGGCGATGCGCGGTCGTGTGTGCGGATCGAGGGCGAGCCGACGCCGGAGCTCCGGCATGCCGCAGGGGTGCTCCGAGATGCACCGGTCACGATCCCACTGACTGCAGGAGTAGCCGTCGTCGGACCGGCTGCGGCGCCAGCGGCGATCGCGCGCGCTCTCGTGATGCAGATCTGCCTCGTCCACCCGCCCGGTGAGGTGTGGGTGGTCGGCGCCGCTGAGGACTGGGCCCGTGACCTCCCGCACGCATCGACTCCGGGCGGCCGGCGCCTGTGGTGGGGGACCGGGGTGCCGCCTGCCGATGCCGACATCGTCATCGTCTCCGCGGGCTCCGGCGCACCGCCGCCGCAGTGTGCGGCCGTGCTCCGCGTGGGGGACGCCGACGCGGCGGTGCTCGCGTACAGCGGTTCGTCGCGGCCGATCCGTCCGGAGCCGCTCGGACGGGAGCAGGCTGCTGCGGTGACCGCTTTGCTGCGGGAGCGCGCGGAGGCGATGGGTGGTGACGCGGCGGCACCTCCGTCATTCGATGATCTCCCCGTCGTCGGAGGGGCCGGCCTCGCTGCCGTCCTCGGGGCGGGGCCCGACGGCCCGCTGGCGATCGACCTGGTCGACGACGGGCCGCACGCCGTCGTGGTGGGGGTCACGGGCAGCGGCAAGAGCGAACTGCTCGTGACGTGGATCGCCGCGCTCGCGCGGAGTCTGCCGCCCGAGCGGGTGAATTTCCTGCTCATCGACTTCAAGGGAGGTCGGGCTTTCGATGCCCTCGCGTCGCTGCCCCACGTGACCGGCGTCGTGACGGATCTCGACGAGCGCAACGCGGTGCGCGCGATCGAGAGCCTCACCGCGGAGGTGCGCCGTCGCGAGCGCGTTCTCGCCGGCCTCCGGGCCCGCGACATCGCGGATGTGCCGGACGCTCTGCCGCGATTGGTCGTCGTCGTCGACGAGTACGCCGCGCTCACCTCGACACACCCCGCGATGCACGATGTCTTCGCCGACATCGCCGCTCGAGGCCGCGCACTCGGGATGCACCTCGTGCTCGCGACCCAGCGTGCTGCGGGCTTCCGTGAGGCGGTGCTCGCGAACGCACCGTTGCGGGTCGCGCTTCGCGTGACCGACGTCGCGGATTCGCGCGCCGTGCTCGGTTCGGGCGACGCCGCCATGCTTCCCGGCGGCCGCGACGAGCGCGGGACCGCGCTGGTGATGCGTCCGGCTGATGTCCATCCGCACGTGATTCGGGTGAGCCGGTGCCCGTTGCCGGCCATCGAGTCGATCGCGCGAGCCGCGGCGGGTGCGGCCCCCGCGCGTCGGCCCTGGTTGCCGCCCTTGCCGGATGGCGTCGCGCTCGCCGACCTGCGGGGCGAGGGGTCCGTGGTGCTCGGTCTGGCCGACGAGCCGGATGCGCAGCGTCAACGTGCGGTGACGCTGGACCCTGGAGCGCCGGGGGTGGCGGTGCTCGGACGAGCCGGAGCCGGGCGCACGACGGTGCTCCGGACCATCGCTGCCCAGGTGCCCCACGATCGGGTGTGCTGGCTGCCCGACGATCTCGAGGCCGCGTGGGACGTCATCGTCGGACTCGACGACATCCCGCCGGGGTGGCTCATCGTCGTCGACGATCTCGACCGTGTGCTGGCGAGGCTGCCGGATGACTACAGCGCCGCCGCCGCGGCGATCCTGGAACGTGTGGCGCGCGACTCGCGGTCGCGTGGCGTTCAGTTCATCTGCTCTGCACAGCGGATGACCGGCGCCGTCGGCAGGATCGTCGACCAGCTTCCCGATCGCGCCGTGCTCGCCGCCGTGTCCCGGTCGGAGCATGTCGCCTTCGGCGGTGAGGGGGCTCACCATGACCCGACGGCCCCAGCGGGCCGCGGGAGGTGGCGCGGCATACTCGTGCAGTTCGCGGACGCCGGAGCGTTCGACCCCGCGCGGGAGCGGGCCCGGCCGCCCGACGTGTTCGAGCCGCGCCACGCCACGGCGTTCGTCGCGCCGCCCACCGCCGCCACGCGTGCCGCGCTGGAGCATTGGAATCGTCGGGGCTTCGAGATCGCGACCGTCGAGCAGACGACGTCGCTGCGGTCGAGGAGGGTGGTCTGGGGCACCCCGGACGCCTGGATCGGTCGGTGGCGCGCAGCGGCGACCGCCGCGCAGACCCGATGCCAGCTCGTCATCGATGCCTCGTGCGTGGGGGAGGTGCGGCTTCTGACCGGCAACAGAGATCTGCTGCCGTACGCCGCTCCCGGGCGCGGCCGCGCCTGGGTCATCGACACGCGGACGGATCGGGTCCGGCGGGTGGTGCTGCCCCTCAGCTCAGCGCGTCATCCAACGACCCCGCGGTGATGCCGTGCGCCGCCGCGACGCCGGAGTTGACGACGTGGCCTCCGGCGGTGTTCAATCCGGCGGCCAGGGCGCCGTCTGCCCGCAGGGCAACGCGCCAGCCGTGGCGGGCGATCTGCCGGACGTAGGGCAACGTCGCGTTGGTGAGCGCGGATGTCGAGGTATTCGGCACGGCGCCCGGCATGTTCGCGACGCAGTAGAACACGGTGTCGTGCACGCGGAAAGTCGGGTCGGCGTGGGTCGTCGGTCGCGTGTCCTCGAAGCAGCCTCCCTGGTCGACCGCGATGTCGACGAGCACCGAGCCCGGCCGCATCCGTGCGACGGTCTCGTTGCGCACCAGTTTGGGAGCCTTCGCCCCGGGGATGAGCACCGAGCCGATCACGAGATCGGATGCCACGACCGCACGTTCGAGATCGAGCGGGTTGGATGCCGCGGTCTTGACGCGCCCCTGGAAGTGATCGTCGAGGAAGCGGAGACGCTGGATGTTGGTGTCGAAGATCGTGACGTCCGACCCGAGACCCGCCGCGATGTACGCCGCGTTGGCCCCGGCGACCCCGCCGCCGATGACCGTCACCGCGGCGGGCCGGGTTCCGGGAACGCCGGACATCAGCAGTCCGAGGCCCCCGGCGGAGCGCAGCAAGGTTGAGGCCCCCACCATCGGGGCGAGGCGGCCGGCCACTTCGCTCATCGGGGCGAGGAGCGGCAGGCCCCCGCCGGGCAACTGCACCGTCTCGTAGGCGATGGCGGTCATGCCGCTTTCCAGGAGCCGGTCGGTGAGCGGACGGTCGGCTGCAAGATGCAGGTAGGTGAACAACACGAGGTCGTCGCGGAAGCGGTGGTACTCGCTCGCGATCGGCTCCTTGACCTTCAGCAGCAGCTCCGCGCGTGCCCAGACTTCGTCGGGGTCGTCGAGGAGCACCGCGCCGGCGTCGGCGTACTCGGAGTCGGGGAGCGACGATCCTGCGCCGGCCCCGCGCTGGACGAAGACCTCATGACCTGCGACGACCAGGTCGTGCACGCCTGCGGGGGTGAGGGCGACGCGGTACTCGTTGTTCTTGACCTCGGTGGGAACGCTGATGCGCATGGCAGTCCTTTCTGCGCTCCCTCGTGAGGAGCCGCTACACCGTCGGCCGGATGATGCCGACGTTCTGTCCGCCGCCGAGCACGGTCAGCGGAAGATGAGAGATCACGCGGGCCACCGGCGCCGCTTCGAGCGCACCGGCCTTCACGAGGAGCGTGAGTGCGATCGCCGTCGCGGCTCTCCCGTTGCCGTCGAGCACCTTCAGGGCCACGGTGGTGCCGTCGGGGGCCACCATCACGAGCACACCCTCGGCACCGGTCTTCGCGAAGACGCCGAGGCGCTCGATCGCGACGGTGTCGGGCCGGCCGGGGCCGTCGATCGTCCACGGGTTCTCGCGAACTGCTCGGACGAGGGCGCCGGCCATGCGGTGCAGCGCGAAGGGCGACCGCTCGCTCGCGGTGCCGATGCGCTGGATAGCGCGTCCGAGCGCGATGAGGCTCATCGCGTAGACGGGGGCGCCGCAGCCGTCGATCGCCATCGCCGACGCCTTGGTGCCGGTGAGTCGCTCGATGACCTCGCGGGTGTGAACCTGAAGCGGGTGGTCGGGGTCGAGGTAGGTGGTGGTGTCCCATCCGCTCGCGACGCAGGCAGCCAGCATCGCGGCGTGCTTGCCGGAGCAGTTCATCCGGATGCGGGTGGGGGAGCCGAGTTCGCGGACCATCTCGTCGCGCGTCGCGGTGTCGCCCGGCCAGGCGGGAGGGCAGCCGAGGTCGTCCTCGCCCAGCCCGACGTCGTTGAGGATGCCTCGGACGACGGAGACATGCCGGTCGGTGCCGGAGTGGCTGGCCGTCGCCAGGCCGAGTCGCTCACCCTCGAGAGAGGCCCCGGCGGTCAGGCTGGCGAGGGCTTGGAGGGGCTTGAGCGTCGAGCGCGGCAGGATCGGGGCGTCGACGTCGCCGAGGGTGCGGATCGGTGCGCCGTCGGCGCCCAGGACGACCGCTGCACCGGCATGTCGCGACTCGATGAAACCGCTGCGCTCGACGACCGCGAGCTCGACAGCGGCGGGAACGGCGAAGGTCTGCGGCACCCCGACAGCCTACCGTCGCGGACCCCGCGATGCCGCGTGCCAGACTGTCCGCATGTTGGGTGAGCATCACTACTCCGTGCGGGCTGAGTGGACCGGCAACCGCGGCACCGGGACGAGCGGCTACCGGGACTATGACCGGGCCGTGACGTTGAGCATCGAGGGCAAGCCGCCCCTCGCCGCGTCGAGCGATAAGCCCTTCCGCGGAGACCCGAGCCGGTGGAATCCGGAGGATCTTCTGCTCTCGGCGCTCTCCGAGTGCCACCTGCTGTCGTATCTGCACGCCTGCGTGACGACCGGCGTCGTCGTCGTCGAGTACACGGACGACGCCACCGGGATGATGCGCGAAGACGGGCGTGGCGGCGGTGCGTTCACGGAGGTCGTTCTGCGGCCCCGCGTCGTCGTCGCTGAGGAGTCGATGCGCGAAGCAGCCATCGCGGCGCACGCGCAGGCGAACGAATGGTGCTTCATCGCGAACTCGGTGAACTTCCCGGTCCGGCACGAGCCGACGATCGTCGTGTCGGGCGAGGGATGATTCGCTGCGTCAGCGGCGCTCGTGGGGCAGGGCCTGCTTGATCCGTTCGACGGCGTTCTGCGGCGGGGCCTCGTTGTAGGCGCCGGCGAGCTCCTGACCCGACAGGGCGTGGATCGCGGCCATGATCTCGTCGGTGGCATTGCGGCGCGCGCGACCGGAATCCGCCGACCCGTGGTGGCTGAGGTCGAGCGGCTCGCCGAATCGCACGGTGACGCGTGGGCGCAACCGCGGGAACTTGGCGCCGACGGGCATGATCTCGCTCGTGCCGATCAGTCCGACGGGGATGACCGGTGCGCCGGTCTGCAGAGCCAGGAAGGCGACCCCGGTGCGGCCCTTGTACAGGCGGCCGTCGAGTGACCGCGTGCCTTCCGGGTAGAGAGCCGTCGACCATCCCGCGTCGAGCATCTTCTTCTGCTGATCCAGGGCATCCAGCGCAGCCTGGCCGGCACCGCGCCGGACCGGGAACGCGCCGGCGGCGTAGAAGAACTCGCGCGAGAGCCACCCGCGGAAACCGGTGCCGTCGAAGTAGCTCGACTTCGCGAGGAACCGCACCGGACGGGGCGAGGCCATCGGGATGACGAAGGAGTCGATGAACGAGAGATGGTTGCTCGCGAGGATGACGGCGCCTTTACGGGGGAAGTTCTCGCGGCCCTCGATACGCGGGCGGTAGAGCATGCGCGCCAGCGGCGCGAGCACCCAGCGGCCGATCACGTAGGTGAGACCGATTCCGGGAACGGCTTCGACGGCGGCTGCGGCTTCTTCGTGCTCGCCGGGCTCGCCGGACTGCGGCTCGGTTGCGTCAGCGTTCACCAGACGAGGCTACTGCGGAACGCATAACTCCGCGGACATGTTGTCTCAGCGCGCGCACCCGCCGAGCGCGCGCGCCGAACTCGCGGAGCGGGCCGAACTCGCGGAGCGCGCGTCGAAGGGTGAACTCGTCAGAATGGCGGGGCCCCGGGGTCGGGTGGCTCTGCGGACGTGAAGGCGACGAGTGGTGGTGGTGCGTCTTCGCGGTAGACCCGTCCGGTGGGTGATGTCCAGATCAGTTTTCCGCCCGCGAGTTGTTGGACTCGCCATCGGGTGTGGTGTTTGACGTCGTGGTGTCTCTTGCAGAGGTTGGCAAGGTTGCACACGTGGGTGGCACCGCCGTCGGATGCGGCGATGGTGTGGTCGAGTTCGCAGCGGATGGCGGGTTGCCGGCATCCGGGGAACCGGCAGTGTCGGTCCCGTGCACGCAGCAGCCTGATCATCGCGGCGGTGGGCCGGTAGGTGTCGCATTCGAGGACGGTTCCGGTGACCGGGTGGGTGAGCAGCCGGTCCCAGGAGGTCGCGTTGCCCGCGAGTTCGCGTGCGGTGGCGGCGTCGATGGGGGAGCGCCCCGCGAGGTCGGCGGGCCCGTCGTCCTGTCCGATCAAGGTCAGTGCCGACACCGCGACCTGCACGTGCGCCCGGATCGCTCCCAGAGTCCCGTTGCCGTCACCGGTGCCGGTGGGGTCGAGGGCGGGCGTCCCGGCGAGGAGGAGGTCACTGAACACGTCGGCGCGGACCTGGTCGATGGTGCGGGCGTCGTCGACGAAGGACGACCCGTCGCCAACCGCGTTCTCAGCCTCGCTCGCCACCTCGACACCAGCCGCGTCGCCCTGCACCCGCGCATTGATGATCTCCCGGGCCTGGCGCGTCAGCCGGTCCACGATTCCGTCGGCGATCACGGTCGGCAGCGTCGCGATCAGGTCCGACATCCCATCCGGCCCGGGCTGCACCCGCACGCACCGCCCCGCGGCGGCGTCTTCGTGCCGCTCGGTGAACGTCCGCGGGTTGATCCGCTCCGCCAGCATCCGCAGCGCTTCGCGCACCCGGTTGGGCGTCTCGCCCTCGCACTTCTCGATCGCGGCGCGTTCGAACTCCGCCCGGCCCTCTGCGGGCACGAGGCATCCGACCTCCTGAATCACCCGCACATGCCCGCGGACGATGCGCCCGTCCTCCCACGCGGCCATCGCCAGCGGGAAGTTGTCGACCAGATCCCGGGCCTCGTCGATGCGGCGCTGCAACGTCCGGTCGGTCGCGACGAACACCCCGGCGAGCTCCGCCGCGATCCCCCGCAGCGCCATCTCGCGCGCCTTGACCTTCTCGGACGCGCCCGCGGCCTGCTTCTCCGCGAGCACCGAGGCCGCGGCGAGCACCCGAACCTCACGCACCTGACCAGCCCGAACGACGTCCGCCGCTCCTTCGGCATCCGCGACCAGCTCCGCGAGCGCATCGACGTCTGCGTCACTGCCCATCCCGCCGCTCAACCCGCCATTCGAATGCATGTTCTAATATTCCCACGGACCTCCGACATCGCCCCGCGGTTCTCCACAGCCCGAAGGGGCACGTGCATCCGCCGCTCTCAGCGCACACCGATGCTCGTGCGAGAGGATGAGAGCTCCCACCCCCGATCGAAGAGGTTCTTCCGTGCGTCTGCGCCCGTTCGCCGCCCTGTCCGTCGTCGCCGTCTCGGCGCTTGCGCTCGCCGGTTGCGCGAGCGGTGACACGGCCACCGAGTCGCCCAGCCCGAACGCCTCCGGTGCGTCGGAGCAGTGCCTCGTGAACGCCCAGCCGGGGGAGTCCTCCGACAGCATCGAGGTCTCGGGGTCCGCACCCGAGCTCACGGCGAAGGTCAATCCGGGCCTCGAGCCCGCCGAGATCGAGCGGACGCTCACGACTCGCGGCGACGGCGAGGACCTCGTCTCGGGCGATCTCGTCTCCGGCTCCTACGCGATCTACGACGGCGCGACGGGCGAGCTGCTCGAGCAGTCGCGCGACACCTCTCCCGATGACTCCGGTCTTGTGCCGGTGCTGCTCGACCCGCAGCAGTACTCGGTGTTCGTCGCGGCTCTCGAATGCGCGCCGCTCGGCTCGACCGCCGCCCTCGCGATCCCCGGCTCGGCCTTCGGTCAGGATCGGACATCAGTGGTCGTCGTCGCCGAGGGGGTCGAGAAGCTTCCGACGCGAGCCGACGGCGCCGACCAGGCCCCCGTCGACGGAATGCCGACCGTCGCCCTGGCCGACAACGGCGCCCCCACCATCACCCTCCCCGGCACGGACGCGCCGACCGAGGTGCAGCTGGCCAACCTCAAGACCGGTGACGGCGCCACCATCCAGCCCGGTGACACCGCGTTCGTGCAGTACACCGGCGTGAAGTGGTCGGACGGCTCGGTGTTCGACTCGAGCTGGGACCGCGGCCAGCCCGCAGCGTTCGAGACGAATAAGGTCGTCGCCGGCTTCCAGCAGGCGCTCGAGGGGCAGCAGGTCGGCTCGCAGGTGCTCGTCGTCATCCCGCCGGCCGCGGGTTACGGTGCGCAGGAGGGCAGCGAGCTCCAGAACGAGACGCTCATCTTCGTCGTCGACATCCTCGGCGTCCAGCGCACCCCGGCCCCCGCCGCGGGCTGAGGTCACCCACCGCCGCGGCAACTAAACCGGCACACCCGCAGCACCTAGGCTGACGGCATGCGTCGCGTCCTCATCCTCGGCTCCACCGGCTCGATCGGAACGCAGGCGCTCGACGTCATCGACTCCCGTCGAGACCGGTTCGAGGTCGTGGGACTCGCCGCGGGCTCGAACGCTCGGATGCTGGAAGAGCAGGCGGCGCGGTTCGGTGTGGCCCACACCGCACTCGGTGCGGCCGACGCGGAACGTCTTGTCCGTGACGTCGAGGCCGATGTCGTGCTCAACGGCATCACGGGGTCGGTCGGGCTGGGCCCGACCCTGGCCGCCCTGGAGTCAGGTCGCACCCTCGCGCTGGCGAATAAAGAATCGCTCATCGTCGGCGGCGAGCTCGTCACGTCGCTCGCTGCGCCGGGTCAGATCGTTCCTGTCGACTCGGAGCACTCCGCCATCGCGCAGGCGCTGCGGTCGGGCGAGCCTGACGAGGTCCGGCGGCTCGTGCTCACGGCATCCGGCGGGCCGTTCCGCGGCCGTTGCCGCGACGAACTGGCCTCCGTCACACCGGACCAGGCCCTCGCTCACCCCACGTGGGACATGGGACGCGTCGTGACCACCAACTCCGCGACCCTCGTCAACAAGGGGCTCGAGGTCATCGAGGCGCACCTGCTGTTCGGCGTGGAGTACGACCGCATCGACGTCGTCGTGCATCCCCAGTCCGTCGTGCATTCGATGGTCGAGTTCCTCGACGGGTCCACCATCGCCCAGGCCTCGCCGCCCGACATGCGCCTGCCGATCTCGCTCGGTCTCGACTGGCCGCGCCGGGTCGCGGGCGTCGGCGCTCCGCTCGACTGGACGCGCGCGAGCGCGTGGACCTTCGAGCCGCTCGACGACGCCGCGTTCCCGGCCGTCGCCCTCGCCAAACGCGTGGGTCGCGAGGGCGGAACCTATCCGGCGGTCTTCAACGCCGCGAACGAGCAGGCCGTCGAGGCGTTCCATGCGGGCGCGCTGAGCTTCCTCGGCATCGTGGAGACCGTCGAGCGCGTCGTCGAAGCGCACCGCCCGCCGAGCGAACTCTCGCGGGAGTCGCTCGCGGAGGCCGAGTCGTGGGCCCGGAACGCCGCTGACCGGGCGATCGGTGCGACGCGATGACGACCGCCGTCAGTAGACGGTGAGGCCTCGCGCGGCGAACTGACCGCGGACCCGGGCGAGCAGCTCGGCATCCGGCGTCGGTCGCCCGGCGAGCGGATAGGGGATGCCCAGACGCTCCCACTTCGACGTGCCCATCTGATGGAACGGCAGCACCTCGACCCGCTGCACGTTCTGCCACCGGGCGACGATGTCGGCGACGGCGTCGACGTTCTCCGCGGCATCCGTGAGTCCGGGCACGAGCACGAACCTGATCCACACCGGAGTGCCGCGGGCCGCGAGGCGGTCGCCGAACTCGATCGTCGGCTGCAGGTCGCGGCCGGTGACCTCGCGATAGGTGTCGGGCAAGCCCGACTTCACGTCGAGCAGGACGAGTGAGACGTCGTCGAGCAGCGCATCGGATGCCGCGCGGCCGAGGTTGCCGGAGGTGTCGATGGCGACGTGCACCCCGAGCTCGGCGGCGGCTCGGGCCAGGCGGGTGACGAAGGCCGACTGCTGCAGCGGCTCGCCGCCGGAGATCGTGAGCCCGCCGCCCGTCGCGCGGAAGACCGGCAGGTACCGGCGCAGCCGGGCGACGATGTCGTCGAGAGCGGTGAGCTCGCCGTCGCGCTGACGCCAGGTGTCGGGGTTGTGGCAGTACTGGCACCGCAGCGGGCATCCCGCGAGGAAGAGGGTCATCCTGGTGCCGGGGCCGTCCACGGAAGTGACGAGCTCCCAGGAGTGCACACTCGCGACGTGCCCGGACCGTCGTGCGGCGAGACGGTCATGACGGGGATCGCTCAGATCGGCGGTGCAGGCTTCGCCCGGCACCAGGATGGCGGACACGGGAGTCAGACCCCCGTGTGGAAGGTGCGGCTGAGCACGTCGAGCTGCTGCTCTCGGGTCAGTCGCACGAAGTTGACCGCGTAGCCGGACACCCGGATGGTCAGCTGCGGGTACTTGTCGGGATTGACCATCGCATCCTCGAGCGTCTCGCGCGTCAGCACGTTGACGTTGAGGTGGTAGCCGTCCGACGCCATCTGCGCATCGAGCAGCCCCACGAGGTTGCGCACCCGTTCCTCGGGCGTGCGCCCGAGACCGCTCGGCGTCACCGTCGTGGTCAGCGAGATGCCGTCCTGGGCCTGGTCGAAGGGCAGTTTCGCGACCGACAGTGCCGCCGCCAGCATCCCGTGCGTGTCGCGCCCGTTCATGGGGTTCGCGCCCGGGGCGAAGGGCTGACCGGCACGGCGACCGTCGGGGGTGTTGCCGGTGGCCTTGCCGTACACGACGTTCGATGTGATCGTCAGCACCGACTGGGTATGCACCGCATCGCGGTACGTCTGGTGCTTGCGGATCATCGACATGAAGTCCGACACCAGCTCGCGGGCGATCTCGTCGACGCGGTCGTCGTCGTTCCCGAAAGTGGGGAAGTCGCCGTGCACGAGGTAGTCGACGACGAGCCCCGACGCATCGCGCACCGGCTCGACGGTCGCGTACTTGATGGCCGAGAGCGAGTCGGCGGCGACCGAGAGCCCCGCGATGCCGCATGCCATGGTGCGCAGGACGTTGCCGTCGTGCAGAGCCATCTCGAGACGCTCGTAGGCGTACTTGTCGTGCATGAAGTGGATGCAGTTGAGCGCGTCGACGTACGTCTCGGCGAGCCACTCCATCATCACCCGGAAGCGCTCGCGCACGTCGTCGTACCCGAGCACGTCTCCCGAGACGGGGGCAGCGGCCGGTGCGATCTGCTTGCCGCTCACCTCGTCGCGTCCGCCGTTGATGGCGTACAGGAGAGTCTTGGCGAGGTTGACCCGAGCCCCGAAGAACTGCATCTGCTTGCCGACCGTCATTGGCGAGACGCAGCACGCGATGGCCGCGTCGTCGCCGCACAGTGCGCGGATGTGGTCGTCGGACTCGTACTGGATCGACGAGGTGTCGATCGAGACCTGCGCGCAGAACTCCTTGAAGCCGTCGGGCAGGGCGTCGGTCCACAGCACGGTCAGATTGGGCTCGGGTGCGGGGCCGAGGTTGTAGAGCGTCTGCAGGAAGCGGAAGGCGGTTCTGGTCACGAGCGTGCGTCCGTCCTCGCCGACGCCGCCGATCGACTCGGTCACCCAGGTCGGGTCGCCCGAGAACAGTGCGTCGTACTCGGGTGTGCGCAGGAATCGCACGATGCGCAGCTTGATGACGAGGTCGTCGACGAGCTCCTGGGCCTCGGCCTCGGTCAGGATGCCGCGCGCCATGTCGCGCTGGATGTACGCGTCGAGGAACGCGGTGTTGCGCCCGAAGCTCATCGCGGCGCCGTTCTGCTCCTTCACTGCGCCGAGGTAGGCGAAGTACAGCCACTGGATCGCCTCGCGGGCGGTGGCGGCGGGCCGGGTGATGTCGAAGCCGTACGAGGCGGCCATCTCGGTGAGCTCGTGCAGCGCGCGGATCTGCTCGGCGTTCTCTTCGCGCGAGCGCAGGATGTTCTCCGTCGAGGGGTGCATGTCGAGCTCCGCCCGCTCGACGTTCTTCGCCGCCACGAGTGCGTCGGTGCCGTACAGGGCGACGCGGCGGTAGTCGCCGATGATCCGGCCGCGGCCGTAGGCGTCGGGAAGGCCCGTGATGATGTGGCTGCTGCGGGCGCGGCGGACGGCCGGCGGGTAGACGTCGAACACACCGTCGTTGTGCGTCTTGCGGTACCGCGTGAAGATCGTCTCGAGGGTCGGATCGACCGGATAGCCGTACGTCTCCAGGGCGCCCTTGACCATGCGCCATCCGCCGTTCGGCATGATCGCCCGACGGAGGGGCGCGTCGGTTTGCAGACCGACGATCAGCTCGTCCTCTCGCCGGATGTAGCCCGGAGCGTGCGACGTGATCGTCGAGGGGGTGAGGGCGTCGACGTCGTACACGCCGCGCTCGCGCTCCGCCGGGAACATCTCGCTGAGCGTCTGCCAGAGCCCGGTCGTGCGGGCCGTCGGTCCCACGAGGAACGATGCGTCACCGGTGTAGGGCTCGTAGTTGCGCTGGATGAAGTCACGGACGTCGATGTCGTCCTGCCACGGGCCCGGGGCGAAGCCCGCCCACGCGGCGGGGACCGCGTCGTCGTCGTGTGCTGTCGTGGTCGGGATGACTGTGCTCATCGTGGGTCCTTCGTCCTGTCGGAAGGCCCGCCGGGGAGCGGGGAAGGCGCTGGTCGTGCCTGCCGCGGCGTGCCTGTGGCCGACGCTACGCCGCACCCGCAGGTGGTGGAGGAATCGTGCACGCGAGCGACAGGACGGCGGGAGACCCCTGATTTTTCACAGTGGTCCGACCACAAACGCGCTCAGTCGGCGTAAGGCACGGCCCAACTCGGTTCGGGCACGGGCCAGCCGGCGTCTCGGAGCGCGCGACGGGCGAGCTCCCGAGCGGAATACGGCGTGCGGACTCCGCGGATGTCGCGATAGTCCTGGTGTCCCGGCCCCGCCCACAGGATCGCGTCGCCTTCTCCGACGAGCGAGACGGCCTCGATGATCGCCTTCTCGGGCGGCGACGACTCGCGGATGTCGGCATCCGGTCGCGCTCGCCGAGCGCCCTCGAGGAGAGTGGCCCGGATCGCGTCGGGATCCTCGAACCGTGGGTGGTGGTCGGTAACGATCAGGATGTCGCTGCCGAGGACAGCGGTGGCACCCATGTCGTGCCGCTTGGTCTTGTCGCGATCGCCGTCGGCCCCGAAGACCATGACGACGGTCCCGGGGGTGACGCGCCGCACGGCGGCCAGGGTCTTCTCGAACGCATCGGGGGAGTGCCCGAAGTCGACGTACACGGCCGGGCCGCGGTCACCCGAGACGCGCTGCGTGCGCCCAGGCAGGTGAGCGTCGATGCGTCGCCCGTCCAGCACGCGCACGAGCTCGTCCCACGCGTAGCCGCCCTCGAGCAGCATGACGATCGCGAGGCCGGCATTCGCGGCCATGTGCCGTCCGATGACCGGAACCGTCGTGGTGAGCTGTCGTTCGTCCGGCCCGACCAGGCGGAACTCGGTGCCGCTCTGCCGCTCCGCGACGATCTCGACCGTCCAGTCCGCGGTCGCGGAGGGCGACTCGGCGATCGCGGGTGTGACGATCGTCGTCACGGGAATCTCGGCCCGCGCGACGATCTGGGTGCCGGCTTCGGAGTCGAGGCAGACCACGCCCCGCCGCGCACGGTCGGCACGGAACAGGGGGAGCTTGGCCTCGAAGTACTCCGCCATGTCGCGGTAGTCGTCGAGGTGGTCGTGCGTGAGATTGGTGAACCCGGCGACGTCGAAGACCACACCGTCGACACGGTGACGTGACAGTGCCTGCGCGCTCACCTCGACGGCGACCGCCTCGACGCCGCGTTCCCGCATGAGGGCGAGCAGCGCGTGGAACTCCGAGGCCTCCGGCGTCGTGAGCCGCGAGACGATGACCTCGCCCGCGATGTGGCGCTCGGCCGTGGACGACAGCCCGGTGACGGCTCCGAGCTGACCGAGGATGCCCTCGATGAGGTGCGACACGCTCGTCTTGCCGTTCGTCCCGGTCGTGCCGAAAAGAAGAGGAAGGCGGTCGTCACGGCCTGTGCCGTAGACCCAGGCAGAGAGCTCGCCCAGTCGGGCCCGGGGGTCGTCGACGACCACGATGGGCAGGCCGGCGTCGGCGGCGAGCTCGGCCCCGCGGGTGTCGGTGACGATCGCGGCGGCGCCCGTCGCGGCGGCCTGCGTCGCGAACTCGGCGCCGTGCCGCGCCGCGCCGCGGATCGCGACGAACGCTTCCCCCGGACGCAGGTCGGCCGTCGCGAGGGTGATACCCGTGACCGAGACGTCGGATGCATCGCCGACGATCCGGCCGCCGACGTGGGCGGCGAGCTCGGCCAGGGAGCGGCGCGGCGGCGTCTCGGGTCGGAGGACGGGAGGGAGGTTCGGGGCGTCGGTAGGCATTCCCACCATTGTCTCATCCCGGTTCCGGGGCGGCCGCGCCGATTGACGCGCCCGCCCCGGCTGTGCTCACGCGCGTCGGCGGGTGATCGCCAGGACGAGCGCCGCGGCCGCGAGGACGAGTGCGCCGGCCGAGAGCCAGAGCGGCAGCGGGTCGGCCGCGGGCGCGGCCGCGGCCGTCGCCTCGGCATCGGCCGCGTCGGACGTGCCCGCGGACGAATGGCCGCTCTCGGAGTGACCGCCGTGCGCGTCGGCTGCGGCCGCCCCCACAACCACGACGGGAGCGGGGTACTCGAGGTCGTCCGGGTCCTGGCCGTCCTCGGCGACCTGCACCCAGGCAGCCTCTCCTGCCTCGCACTGCTGCGTCACGGGGAAGGCGAAGCTCTCGCCCTCGGCCGATCCCGGGAAGATCACGTTCATGCCGGCGGAGGCCGCGTAGGCGTCGGGGATGGGCGCCACCGCCGTATACGTGACGCGCGTGGGGATGCCGTTCTCGCCCGCTTCGGTGGTGATGGTCCACGCGCCGTCGATGACGGGGGTCGCTCCCTGTGCCTCGGCGGGGATGTCGACGACGAGCGCCGTCGTGGGCGATCCGTCGCAGCCGTGGCTGAACGAGAAGTCGATGCGGGTCGAGCCGTTGGCGGCGACTTCCTCCGGCGTCACGTGGACGTGCGCGGAGGCGGCCAGCGGAAGGGCCAGGGCGAGGGCGGCGCCGGCGGTCACGCCGACGGCCAGGCGCGCACGGCGGCGCGCGGTGATGGTGAGGGTCATTGTCGTCTCTCGGAACATGCGGGCGGCGTCGTGCCGTCCGCTACGGGAAGGGGAGGTCACGCGGCGGCGACCGGCGGGCCCCGCAGCGACAGAGAGGAACGGAGACGACGTGCCGGGACGACGCGCGTGCTCCCGACGGCGGGACGCAGCAGGGGCGTCCGCGCGCGAACCGACGGCGACATCAGACGCACGAACCGACGGATGCCGCGATGGATGAGGCGCACGAGGCGCTCGCCGGCGACGAGCGTCGCGACGGTGACGGCGGCCGCGAGGACGTGCGTCGCGGTCATGTTCGTGCCGGAGGCGTGCGTGTGCGCGACAGGCCCGAGCGCGGCGAGCGTTCCGCCGTGGACGTGCCCGAGGGTCGCCGTCGGGTCAGTGGAGCCGGCGATGGAGAAGAACGTGTGGAACAGGCCCTGGCTCGCCAGCACGACGAGGCAGGTCCGCCATGCCGAGGGTGCCCTGCCGACGAGCCAGACGGCCGCGGGGGCCGCGAGCAGCGTCGCGACGACGATGAGCCAAAAGGGCGCGAGCCCGCCCGAGATGGTGTGGGCGGTGGCGGCGAAGACGGTGGCGATCGCGGCGGAGGCGGTTCCGCGCAGCGCGCGAGCACGCCGCACTGTCGCACTCTGCGCCCGCTCCATAGTGGGAGTTTACGGCCTGGGCCGATTCAAAGACTCGGCGGGTACTCTGAGCGGTCGTGACCGTCCTCGCTTTCGTCATCGGCGTCGTGCTGCTCGTCGTCGGGCTCGCCGTGTCGATCGCGCTGCACGAGGTCGGCCACCTCGTGCCCGCCAAGCTGTTCGGCGTGCGCGTCGGCCGGTACATGATCGGCCTGGGGCCGACGCTCTGGTCGCGGCGCTTCGGCGAGACCGAGTACGGCGTGAAGGCGCTGCCTCTCGGCGGCTACATCTCGATGTCGGGCATGTACCCGCCGGCACCCGACGAGCCCGACGCCGCCACCCGGCGCAGTGGTCGCTTCTTCGGGGCGATGGTGCAGGACGCCCGTCTCGCCAACGCCGAGACCCTCGTCGAGAACGACACGCGCCCGGCGTTCTACCAGCTCTCGGTGTGGAAGCGCATCGTCATCATGGTCGGCGGGCCGCTGATGAACCTCGTGCTCGCGATGGTGCTCTTCGGCATCGCGCTGAGCGCCATCGGGCTGCCGAGCGTCTCCACCACGATCGCCGGTGTGAACGAGTGCGTCGTTCCGGCCGGCGTCGAGCGCACGACATGCGAGCCCGGTGATCCCGTCTCACCGGCCGCGGCAGGCGGCATCCGCCCCGGCGACGTCATCGTCGCCGTCGACGGCACCGAGGTGTCGGGCTACGCCGAGGCGACCGCCATCGTCCAGGCGTCGCCGGGACGCACGATCCCGGTCGTCGTCGAGCGCGACGGCGACCGCGTGACGCTGGAGGTCACCCCGATCGCCGCCGAACGTCCCGTGACGACGGCGGACGGCACGACCGAGGTCCAGGAGGTCGGGTTCGTCGGCATGACGGGAACGCGGATCAACGTGCCGCAGCCGATCTGGACCGGACCGCAGGCGGCGGTCGAGCGGCTCGGTGCCGTCGCGAGCGTCATCTGGCAGCTGCCGGTCAAGGTCTACGAGACCGGGGTCGCCCTCGTGACCGGCGGGGAGCGCGATCCCAATGGTCCGCTGTCGGTCGTCGGTGCCGGGCGTATTGCCGGGGAGGTGGCCGCGACCGACGCGCCGATTCAGGACCGTGCCTTCCAGGTGCTGAGCCTGCTCGGCTCGCTCAACATCGCGCTGTTCATCTTCAACCTGCTGCCCCTGCTGCCTCTCGACGGCGGACACGTCGTGGTGGCCCTGTGGGACGGGATCAAGCGCGCCTGGGCGAAGCTCTTCCGCCGCCCGCCTCCGCGCCCCGTCGACGCCACGAAGCTCGTGCCCGTCACCTTCGTCGTCGTGATCGGGCTCATCGTCATGGGCGGCACGCTGATCCTCGCCGACGTCTTCAACCCGATCTCGATCCTCGGCTGACGCGCTCGCCGCCGACGCGGCGCGATCAGGCGGAGACGGGCTCGAGCGCGAATCCGATGAGCCGCTCGAGTGTCGGCAGACCATCTCGCGACAGGATCGACTCGAGATGCCCCTGCACGGAGGCGTACCCCGGTCCCCGGAGCGCGTACACGTCACCCGACGACGGGTCCGCCGCGATCTCGGTGTCGCCCAGGCGTTCGGTGCCGGGGGCGACGCGTGCCGTGAACGTGTTGTAGAAGCCGATGGACGCGGGTTGTCCGAACACGTCGACGCTCTTCTGCAGGCCCTGATGGGGCGACGCGAGGGGGGCCAGCGCGATCCCGAGCCGGTCGGCCAGGATCTGGTGGCTCAGGCACACCGCGAGCAGCGGCCGCCCCGCCTCGGCCCGGCGGGCGACGAGTTCGCGCATGCGCGCGATGCGAGGGCTCGCGTCGTCTCGCGGATCGCCGGGGCCGGGCCCGAAGACGACGAGCCCCGCGTCGTCGACCGCGGCATCTGTGACCTCGTTCCACGGAGCGATGCGCACCGAGAATCCGAGGTGGCGCAGCTGATGGCCGAGCATGGTGGTGAACCGGTCCTCGGCGTCGACGACCAGCACCTCGCGGCCCGCGTAAGGACCGCCGTGCGCCGCCTGCGGGTCGAGCCAGAACTGCGCGAGCCGCGCGTTGCGCGAGGAGAGGAGGGCGGCGATCGTCGGGTCGTCGCCGAGTCGCGGACGATGCGCCGCGGGCGCGTCTTCGTCGACGGCCGCGGTGTCGGCGATGGAGGCGGGCGCCTCGTCACGGTCGACGGCGCCGATCGCGCCCAGGACGCCGGCCGCCTTGCCGTGGGTCTCGCCCACTTCGCCCGCCGGGTCGGAGTGCCGCACGAGCGTCGCTCCGACGGGCACGCGCAGCCGGCCGTCGACGAGATAGGCCGTGCGGATCAGGATGGGGGCGTCGAGGTCGTGGCCGCCTCCCGCCGCGGGGGTGAAGAGGGCGGCGACACCGGAGTAGTAGCCGCGGGGCGTCCGCTCGTGCCGCGCGATCACCGTGCACGCGTTCTGCATCGGCGACCCCGTGACGGTGGGTGCGAACATCGTCTCCCGAAGGATGTCGCGGGGGTCCATGGTGCTCGAGCCGCGCAGCATGTACTCGGTGTGGGTCAGGCGCGACATCTCCTTCAGATGAGGGCCGGTGATACGGCCCCCGTCGGAGCAGACCGCAGACATCATCTTCAGCTCTTCGTCGACGACCATGAACAGTTCCTCGGTCTCCTTGGTGGAGGAGAGGAACTCCGTCAGCGTCTCGGCGGTCGCGCCACCGCGGGGATGGCGGAAGGTGCCGGAGATCGGGTTCATCGTGACGATGCTCGTGCCGGGCTCCGCGGGCGCCCCGCTGCGCGCGCTGACATGGGCCTCCGGGCTGGCGCCGACCGCGACGTGACCGTCGGTCACGACGAGGAAGGTCCAGTAGGCGCCGCGCTCGTGCTGCAGCAGCGCCCGGAACCAAGTGAGGCCGGCGGTGACGGCATCCGTCTCGACCGTCGCGGTGAAGTCGCGCCGGATGACGAAGTTGGCGCCCTCGCCGCGGCCGATCTCGTCGGCGATCACGCGACGGACGATGTCGGCGTAGTCCTCGTCGGAGATGTCGAACCCGGCGTCCTCGAGCGGCACCCGCTCCGACGGCAACTGGCGCAGTGCCTCGGCCAGGGGCAGGGAATCGTGGTCGGCGACACGCAGGCAGCGCAGCGGTGCCCGGTCGTCGTGGCAGACGAAGCCGCGTTCGACGACCTGGCGGAACGGCACGAGGGCGAGCACTTCGCGCGGTGTGCCGTCGGGATCGTCCAGCGGGATGTCGGCGAGCCGGTCGACGTCGACGACGTCGCCGCGGAGCACCTCGACGGTCGCCCCGTCGCGCGCGATGAGCGCGAAGGGCGCACCGCTCGCCGCGAGATCGGTCAGGGTCGGGAGAGAACCGGTCATCGTCGTCTTTCTTCGTCGGAGCGCCCGCCCCACGAAGAAGACCGCCGGGCCTTCAACGCCGGGCGGTCTGAAACGTGTGCACGTCGAACACACCGCCTAGGCGGTGTGCCACCAGGAGAGGCGCGTGCGCATGGGCCGAAATTATCACACCCGCGCCGGGGACGCGGTGTCGCGCGGCTCCCAGCCCGTCTGCGGCGGTGCCGCGTAGGCTGTGCCCGTGCCAGCTGTCAATCTCGGGATGCCCCAGGTTCCGGACGTCCTCGCCCCTCGCCGCAAGAGCCGGCAGATCCGCGTCGGGAAGGTGCTCGTCGGGGGAGGAGCCCCCGTCAGCGTGCAGTCGATGACGACGACGCCGACCACCGACATCAACGCGACGCTGCAGCAGATCGCCGAGCTCACGGCATCCGGCTGCGAGATCGTGCGCGTGGCCGTTCCCTCGCAGGACGACGCGGATGTACTGCACATCATCGCCAAGAAGAGCCAGATCCCCGTCATCGCCGACATCCACTTCCAGCCGAAGTACGTCTTCCAGGCGATCGACGCCGGATGCGCCGCGGTGCGCGTGAACCCGGGCAACATCCGGAAGTTCGACGACCAGGTCGGTGCGATCGCGAACGCGGCGAAGGCCGCCGGCGTCTCGCTGCGCATCGGCGTCAACGCCGGCTCTCTCGACCGGCGCCTGCTCGAGAAGTACGGCAAGGCGACGCCGGAGGCCCTCGTCGAGAGCGCGGTCTGGGAGGCCTCGCTGTTCGAGGAGCACGACTTCCATGACTTCAAGATCTCGGTCAAGCACAACGACCCGATCGTCATGGTCAAGGCCTACCGGCAGCTCGCCGAGCGCGGCGACTGGCCCCTGCACCTCGGGGTGACCGAGGCGGGGCCGGCGTTCCAGGGCACGATCAAGAGCGCCACCGCGTTCGGCATCCTGCTGGGCGAGGGGATCGGCGACACCATCCGCGTCTCGCTGTCGGCGCCGCCGGCCGAGGAGGTCAAGGTCGGACACCAGATCCTGCAGTCGCTCAACCTGCGGGAGCGCAAGCTCGAGATCGTCTCGTGCCCCTCGTGCGGGCGTGCGCAGGTCGACGTCTACACGCTCGCCGACGACGTCACCGCGGGTCTGAAGGATGTCACCGTGCCGCTGCGCGTCGCTGTCATGGGCTGCGTCGTCAACGGGCCGGGCGAGGCGCGGGAGGCCGACCTCGGCGTCGCGTCGGGCAACGGCAAGGGGCAGATCTTCGTCAAGGGCGAGGTCATCAAGACTGTGCCCGAGTCGGAGATCGTCGCGACCCTCATCGAAGAGGCCCGCCGTATCGCCGACGAGCTCGGTCCCGACGCGCCGCTCGGCACGGCACAGGTCGTCACCGCCTGAGATCGGTTCCATAAAGCTTCGACGGCGGATGCCGCTGTCGGCATGTCGGCCCTGCCAGGCTGACCGCATGCTCCGTCGTCCTGTCGCGCTTCTCTCCCTCGCGCTCGCCGCCGCCCTTGTGGCGGGGTGTGCTCCCGTGGAACGCACGGCGGAGACGCCGACGCCCTCAGCGCCGAGCGAGATGCCGGCCTCGCCGACGCCGACGCCGACGCCGACGCCCACGCCGAACCTGGAGCCGGTTCGCGCGTTCGACGGCGACTGCGATCGAATGCTCACGACCGAGCAGCGCGACGAACTCCTCGGGGTCGGGGCGCTCACTCGGGCCGAGCAGTACCTCGCGTGGGACGCGGATCGTCCGGTGGAGGTCGACGTCGAGCCCCTCGGGACTCTCGGTGGCCTCGCCTGCACGTGGTTCGCCGCTGACGGCGCGGATCTCCCCGAGGGTGTCGGAAACCTCACGTTGACCGTGGTCCCCGCAGCCGAGGTGAGCAACGAGTTCGCAGCGCGCTACTCCGTGGCGACCTGCGAGCCCAGCTACGACGCCAACCACTGTCGTCTCGGGCGCGTGGTGGACGACGTGTGGGTCGGCGCGAATGCCGGCTGGGGCGCGGTCGAGACCCCGGACGAGCTGCTGGGTGCAGCCATCGAAGCGGTCGCCGCCAACCTACCGACGGCGACGCAGCCTCGGCGCGCTGCCGCCACCGATGACGTCTGGCCGGTTCCCGACTGCGTGTGGCTCGGCGAGGCCATGGGCCTCGAGGAACTGATCGGTCCGTATCGCCACGGCTACTGGGAGGGTTCCGAGCAGCCGGAGGAGGTCCTGCTGGCAGCGGCGGGTGTCTTCCGAGCGTGTCCGCTGTTCTCCGACGGCGAGCGGATAGATTACGAGACGGACGAGTTCCACATCCTCTCGCCGCAGGTCGCGCCGGGCCTGGGGTGGCAGTGGGACGAGTTGCGCGGGCGGGCGGCGGAGTCATCGGTTGTCGAGCTGGACGTGGCCGGTGCGACCGACGCCTTCGCCACAGATTGGGGTTACGGCTCGTACAAGGCGTTCGCGACCGACGGAGTGAACGTGGTCAGCCTCTACGACGAGAATCTCGACCTCGCAGGGCAGGTCCTCGGGCGAATGCTCTCCGCGCTCTCGAGCTGACGAGGCAGCTGCCTCTCACCAGATGGAGCCTGCCGCGTACGAGTGGTCCACCTCAGTGTCCAAGGAGGTGCGGATGGCGATGCGCAACGCTTGCGCAATGTCCGAGAGCGGCAGCGACGGCTGGCCCTCGGGTGCGTTCTCGGTGGCGTAGGGAACGTGGATGAAGCCGGCGGCGCGATCGCCCGGCTCGCCGCCATCCAGGGCCGTGAACATCACGTGGTTGCAGACGAAGGTGCCCGCCGAGTATGAGACCGAGGCGGGGATGCCCGCCGCCATGATGTCCGCGGCGATCGCTTTCACGGGCAGCGTCGCGAAGTGTGCGTCGGGCGCGTGCCCGACCGACGGCTCGTCGACGGGCTGCTCGCCGCTGTTGTCCGGGATTCGCGCGTCCTTGAGGTTGAGCGCCACTCGTTCGACAGCGATCCCCGTGCGGCCCCCGGCCAGGCCGGTCGCGATGATGACGTCGGGGGAGTGCTCGATGATGAGCTCGAGCAGCTGCAACCTGGCCCCGTGGAAGGTCACCGGCAGCACCGCCATGACCAGGTTCTCCGGGCCCGTCCAATGGTCGGCGACCAGGTTCACCGCGTCCCCCGATGGGTTCGTCGCGTCTCCGGCGAACGGCTCGAATCCAGTCAGCAGCACGGTTCTCATGAGTTCAGGCTAGGCGGCCGCTCCGACATTCGACCGGGGCGAGTCGCTGCTCCACGGCCTCCGGCACGGTCGTCATCCGCTCAGATTAGTTCGCACGACCGCGAACCTTCTCGGTGGTGCCGGACACTGCATGGTGTGGGAGATGATGAGGCCGCTGCATGGCAGCGACTGCGGGCGGGCGACGAGTCCGCGCTGGGAGACCTGTTCGACAGATACGAGTCGCGACTGTTCCGGCACGCGACCCGGCTGCTGACCGATCGCGAGGATGCGAAGGACGCGGTCGCCATCGCGTTCTTCGAGCTCTGGCGCAAGCGCGCGAGCGTGCGCCTGGTCGACGGGTCGCCGCTGCCGTGGCTCTTGACGACCGTCGCGAACGCGGCTCGCAATCTCGAGCGAGCGGGGCGGCGCTACCGAGCGCTGCTGGCGAAGACCCCTGCGGCGTCCGCATCCGCGGCACCGTCCGCCCACGACGAGAGCGGTGTACTCGCGGCGCTCAAGCAGCTGCCGGCCGGTGAGCAGAGCGTCGTCGTCCTCAGCGTGCTCGAGGGCTACCCGGAACGCGACGTCGCGCAGACCCTGGGCATCCCGGTCGGCACGGTGAAATCACGCCTCTCACGGGCGAAGAGCCGGCTACGAGACGAGATGACGGCGTTGGAGGCATCGTGGACCTGAACGATCAGCTCACCCCGAACGAGCACGGCGATCTGCGCGATCGTGTCGTCGGGGGTGTGAAGCGGCTGCGCGCCGCCCGCGCGCGCCGCTCGCGCATCGTCGCGGGAGCGGCCGCGTCCGCCCTCGTGGCCGTCGTCGTCGCAGGCGTCGCCTTCGCGGCCCTCCGCCCGGACGACCGCATCCTGACTCCGGTCGAGACGTCCACGCCGACGCCGACGCCCACACCCACGCCTTCCCCCACTCCGACGGCGGAGCCTTCGCCCACCCAGACAGCGACTCCGGATGCGGAGCCGCAGCTGTCCGCGCCGACCATGGCCTTCAGGGGCGATTGCACACAGGTGTTCGATGCGAGCGCGCTCTCGTCGGCTGTCGGGGTCGAGCTCGGCCCCGCGACGGACCTCAGCACGCCCGAGGTCCGGACGCTCGGCGGTCTCGATTGCTCGTGGGAATCCAGCACTTTCGAATCCGTGCAGGTGTCCGCCCTCCCCGCGGACGTTGTTCCCGCGAGCGTCGTCTCCACGTACTCCGACACGGTCTGCGAAGGTTTCCGCTACGACAGCGAGGGTTGTCGTCGGGCGGTGTCCGATGGCGACACCTGGATGCTCGTGACGGTCAGCGGCGTGTTCGGTAACGCTGACGGGGTCAGCAATGACGTCGTCACGGCCCGACTCGACGCGGTTGCCCCGCTCTTCATGTCAGCCCTCGAGAATGCCGGTCGTCCGATGCCGGCGGCGCGCACTTCCTCGTGGTGGTCTCCGACGACGTGCGATGAGCTGCGGGAACGGGTCTCGGTGGCCGACATCCTCGGCACGACCGACTTCGTCGAGGGGTACCCCTCGGCTTTCGGCACAGACGTTCACATCGAGATCGCGCGCGACGCGGGGCTCGGCACCGTCTGCCGCTGGTACGCGCCGAACTCAGCCCGTCTCGACGCGGTCATCGTGACGATCTATCCCGGAGGCGCATGGGAATGGAATCGACTCGCCGCAGGTGACGGCCGACGCGACGTCCCGGTGCCGGTCGACGTCGCGGGCGCGACCGAGGCCGTGCGGGGCGTCGGGGCTATCCGTCCTGACAGCTCCTACCTCCTCGCGACAGATGGCGTGAACGTCGTCGAGATCATGGAGGCGCCGGACGTCGTGGATGCCGCGGAGCGCGTGCTGTCGGCGATGCGGGACGCGGCGGGGTGAGGAACGATCGCGCGCGCATCGCGGCCCCGCGGCATCCGTAGACTCGACTCGTGGTCACCCGTATGTCGCACCTGTTCCTCCGCACGCTCCGTGAAGACCCCGCGGGCGCCGAGGTCGCCAGTCACAAGCTGCTGATCCGCGCCGGCTACATCCGACCGCAGGCGGCGGGCATCTTCGCCTGGCTGCCTCTCGGCCTGCGCGTCAAGGCCAAGATCGAGCGCGTCGTGCGTGAGGAGATGGCGGCGGCCGGTGCGCAGGAGGTGCACTTCCCGGCGCTGATGCCGCGCGAGGCGTACGAGGCGACGGGACGCTGGGAGGAGTACGGCGACCTGCTGTTCCGCCTGCAGGACCGCAAGGGCGGCGACTACCTGCTCGCTCCGACCCACGAGGAGGCCTTCACCCTCCTCGTCAAGGACCTCTACTCGTCGTACAAGGACCTGCCGCTGACGATCTACCAGATCCAGGACAAGTACCGCGACGAGGCCCGTCCCCGTGCCGGCCTGCTGCGCGGCCGCGAGTTCACGATGAAGGACGCGTACTCGTTCGACGCGAACGACGCCGGGCTCGAGGCGAGCTATCAGGCCCAGCGCGACGCGTACGAGCGCATCTTCCAGCGCCTCGGTCTCGAATACGTCATCGTGCAGGCGGATGCCGGGGCCATGGGCGGCTCCCGCTCGGAAGAGTTCCTGCACCCGACCCCCGTCGGCGAGGACTCGTTCGTGCGATCCGCGGGCGGGTATGCCGCGAACGTCGAGGCGTTCACGACGGTCGTGCCCGAGGCCGGGCCGATCGACGGGCTGCCGGAGCCGGTCGTCTTCGACTCGCCCGACACCCCCACGATCGAGACGCTTGTCGCACACGTCAACGCGAACCTCGAGGGTGAGTTCACCGCGGCGCATACGCTCAAGAACGTCGTGCTCGCCCTCACGCACCTCGACGGCACGCGTGAGCTCGTCGTCGTGGGCCTGCCCGGCGACCGCGACGTCGACGACAAGCGTGTTGAGGTCGCCTTCGCGCCGGCCGAGGTCGAGCCGGCGACGGCCGAGGACTTCGCCAAGAACCCGCTGCTGGTCAAGGGCTACATCGGCCCCTGGTCGCCCGAGGGCCCGGTGCTCGGCGAGGAGTCGGCCACCGGCATCCGCTACGTCCTCGACCCCCGCGTCGTCGACGGGACCTCGTGGATCACGGGCGCGAACATCGACCAGAAGCACGTGCACTCCCTCGTCGCGGGCCGCGACTTCACGGCCGACGCGTTCGTCGAGGTCGCCACCGTGCGCGAGGGCGACCCGGCGCCCGACGGCTCGGGCCCGGTCTCGATCGCGCGGGGCATGGAGATCGGTCACGTCTTCCAGCTCGGCCGCAAGTACGCCGAGGCACTGGGGCTGAAGGTCCTCGACGAGAACGGCAAGCTCGTCACGGTCACGATGGGCTCGTACGGCATCGGTGTGACCCGCATCCTCGCGATCATCGCCGAGCTCAACAACGACGAGCGTGGACTCATCTGGCCCGCGTCGGTCGCTCCGTTCGACGTGCACGTCGTGGCGACCGGCCGGGACGCCGCGGCCTTCGAGCTGGCCGAGCAGCTCTCGGGCGAGCTCGAGGCGACGGGCCTGGAGGTCGTCTACGACGACCGCCCGAAGGTGTCGCCCGGCGTGAAGTTCGGCGACGCCGAGCTGGTGGGCGTGCCGCGCATCCTCATCGTCGGGCGCGGCGCGGCCGACGGCCAGGTCGAGCTGTGGGACCGTCGGACGGGCGAACGCGAGACCCTCGCCGCGGCCGACGCGGTCGCGCGACTCACCGCCCGCTGATCTCAGCACCCGGTCGCCGGATGCCGCGCAGGTTGCGGCATCCGGCGCACGTGTTCCTGCGCTCGACAGGCCGAGGTGCGCCCGCAAGCGGGCAGCCGCCGAGAGACCCGGGGGTCAGAGGTCGGCGTAGCGCGCGCGGAAGACCGTGAACACGCCGTAGGCGATGAGCCCGGCCCCCACGACGACCACGATCTCGGGGCCGAAAGCCAGGTCGAGCAGCGCCCGGATCGCAGCATCCAGGCTGCCGGCCTGGTCGGCGCGCGAACGCACGGCGGCGACGATGAGCACACCGCCCAGCGACCCCAGAGCAATGCCCTTCGCGATGAAGCCGAGGATCCCGAGGCCCTCGACGGCGCGACCGACCGCTCCGTCGGGGATCGTCATCTTCGAGTGGAAGGAGCGCCGCACGCCCATCACGACGAAGACCACTCCCGCGATCGCGACACCGGCCCCGACGAGCACGATCGCGAACACGCCGCCCGGAAGCGCGAGGATGCCGCGGCTCGCGTCGCGCGCGGCTTCATCGGCCTGCGGGCGTGCGCCGAGCGCCACGGCGGCGGACAACCCGCCGAAGAACAGGAACACGACCGCCTGTCCCCATTCCGAGACCCGCAGCCCCCAGACGGCGGCGCCGCGCTGGCGCCGCGAGGCCAGCATTCCCTCGGCGAGATGCCACACGCCCAGCGCGGTCAGGAGAGCGGCTGCGGCCCACAGCGCAACGAACCCGAGCGGAAGCTCGGCGACCGCGCGGAAGGCTCCCGTCTGGTCGGCGTCGCGGTCGCCGCCGAAAGCGACCGCGACGATGAGCGACCCGATCAGCAGGTGCACGAAACCGTTCGCGACGTAGCCGCCCCGGGCGAGCACGCGCGCCGCGGGATGCCGCTCGACGGCACGCGCCGCGTCGTGCACCCCGTGTTCGGCCATCCCGAGAGCCTACGACGGCACGAGGGCGAGGGGGCGGCGGCGGGCCGGGACGCGACGGATGCCGCCGCGCCCCGGCCCGGGGGATCAGCCGCGAGCGATGCGTCGGCGACGCAGCGCCAGGAGCACGCCACCGAGGACGGTGAGCACGGATGCCGCCACGGCCAGCGGCATCATGAGGCCCGAGTCACCGCCGGTGGCGGCCAGCGAACCGTCGACGTCCGCGGCGGGTGCGCCGGTCGGCACGGTGCCGCTCGGCACGGTGCCACCGGGCTGAGCCCCGCCGGGAACGGCGGGGGCGGGCGTCGTGGGAGCCGGAGCGGGCGCAGCGGCCGCGATCGCGAAGGCGACGCGCTGCGGCGTGATCGAGCGCGCTCCGAGAGCCTGCGAGAGCTCGACTGCGTGCTCGCCGGCGGTCAGGCCCGAGGTGACGACGATCTCCCACGTGCCGTCCGCCGCCACGGCGGTGACGGCGCCGCCGAGGTCGGCACGTGCCGCCACGCCCTCGGCGGCGGGCGCCAGGCGCACCTCGGCGCCGGGGAAGCCGACGCCCGCGAAGCGCACGGACGACACATCGGCGGCGAGCTCGCCCGACGGCGCCTCGCGCACCCCGAAGCCGGTCAGGTCGGCGCGCTGCGTCAGCCACTCGTCCGGCGTGGTCGGGCGGTCGATGATGCGCGTCTCGCCGATGCAGCCGTGCCATCCGTTGCGGGCGGCGTCATCGGTCCAGTCGGCCCCGAGGACCCACGAGTGTCCCTCGTGCCAGGCCATACCGCCGACGTTCGTGGCGTTGCGCAGCACCGGGGCCCCGTCGACAAACATGGTCGTCGTGCGCGACTCGGGGTCGTTCACGATCGCGACGTGCTGCCATTGGTCGACCATGATCTCGCCCGACCAGTTGACGCGGTCGCCGAGCGTCGCGTCGGCGTCGAGGCTCGTGTACTGGAACTCGCGCAGGTTCGAGATGCCCAGCGCGGTGGGGGAGGCGGTCCAGTCCCAGCGGGTCTCGGGCACACCGATCTGCGACCGGTTGCCGGTGCGGGTCAGGGCCTTCGACCATCCGTTCGCCGAGGCGTTCCAGTCGGCGTCCATCTTCACGAAGGTCTCGATCGTGTACCCCTGCGACAGGTCTGCCTCATTGATCGGGGCGTCGGGGGCCGTCGTCAGGTAGCTGAAGCGCGATCCCGACGAGTCGTCGAAGCACACGGCCGCCGCGTCCGACGAGTAGCCGTGCACGTCGGAGGACTGGACGGTCACGTCCTCCCAGAGCGTTCCGACCGCGTTCGTGTCGGCGGGGTCGGGACGGGTGAGGTCGTTGTCGCCGGCGATGTCCTCGATCACCGTGTCCGCGTCGACGACGCCGTCCTGACCGTTGAATCGCCAGTGGGCGAGCGTGCCCTCGGCCTCGACGAAGTCGAGTTCGTTGCCGGGGGCCTCGGTCGAGATCGGATCGGGGCCCTCGAAGCCGTCGAGGAGGATCGCGCGCGCGGCCTCCGTCAGCCTCGGCTCATCGGCGGAACCGGCGGTGAACCCGGGAGCGAAGCCGGCGAAGCGTTCCCGGAAGTCGATCGGAACCGAGAAACGCTGATGCTCACCGTCGAGGAGGGGCTGGTCGTAGCTCGTGAGGCTCTCCTGCGGCTTCTGCACAACCCACGGCGACCCCGTTTCGAGCGACAGGCGGCCGTTGGTGAGGTCGAACTCGACGAGGCCGAGGTAGCCGTTGCCGCCCTCGTACGCCATCTGATAATCCATCAGCACCTGATGCACGTCGTGGCCGAAGTCGTTCTGCTTGACCTGTCGCGTCGCGCCGTGGAAGTGGCCGTTGAAGGTCAGGAAGATCTGGTCGTTGCCCCGGATGAGGCGGTCCCACATCCGCTGGCTGTCGCCGGTCTCGACGGGGGAGGTCTGGTCGGCCGCGACGTTGATCAGTGCGTGCGAGGTGAGGATGACCGGGACGTCCGGGTGCGCGTCGAGCACGCTCTGGGCCCAGGCGAGCGTTGCGTCCGAGGCGTTCCAGGCGACGGCGAGCGACATGAACCGCTGGCCTTCGGCCTCGAAGATGTGGAACTGGCTCAGCCCCAGCGGGTCGCTGCCGCCGTACGTGCTCTGCGTCGCCGCCCGTGTCGCGCCGAACCAGCGGTTGAAGGGCTCGTTCGCGACGTCGAGCTGGTCATCGCGGACGCCACTGTTGAGCACGTCGTGGTTGCCGGGAAGGATCGAGTAGGGCGCAGCGGCCTCGTCCATGGTGCGCATGGCGACGTCGGCCGCACGCCACTCGGCCTCGACCCCGGCGCGGTCGACGATGTCCCCGAGGTGCAACGTGAAGGGAATGCGCAGGTCGTCCGCGTGAGCCGTCAGCCACTCCGTCTGCGTCGCGAACGGGTCGGTGCCGTAGCGCGGCAGGAACTGGTCGGCCGAGTAGCGCGAGTAGAACTGCGTGTCGGGCAGCACGGCGAGGGTGAAGCGGGAGGCGAGGTCTTCGGCGGGAGGCGCGGCGGCGGTCGCCGCGGTGGTTGCGGGCGCGGCCACGGCGAGACCGGCGGCGAGGCCCGCCACGGTCAGGGCGGCGGCGGTGCGACGCGTGCGGGTGGCTGACGGAAGGCGTGAGGACACGCGGGAACTCCTGTTCGACGGGGAGGGCGGCGCGATGTGCGCCGATCCCGACTCTGGAGAGACTCCGTGACGGCTAGGTGTCCGAGGGGCGACCGCCGGGTGGCTCAGCGATGGCCGAAGTCGTGCCGCCAGACGGAAGGAATCGGGCCGGAACGCGCAGCGATGTGCGTGCTCCGGCCCGATCGGCGTATCCGGGTCGTCAGTCCATGACGAGGACGGCCTTGACCGCCTTGCCCGACTGCGTGTCGGCGATGGCCTGCTCGATCTCCGAGAACGGGTACTTGGTGATGAGCTGGTCGAACGGGAAGCGTCCGGCCTCGTGCAGCGCGAGCATCTCGGGGATGAACTTCTGCGGCACCGCGTCACCCTCGATCGCGCCGACGAAGGTCTTGCCCGAGCCCGAGATGGACGCCAGCGCGATCTCCGTGCCCGGCTTCGGCACACCGACCAGCGCGATCTTCGCGCCGAACGCGGTGGCGGCGACGATCGTGTCGACGACCGCGGGAACGGCCGTGGTGTCGACGGCGAAGTCCGCGCCGACCCCGCCGGTGATCTCGAGGATGCGCGCCACGGCGTCTTCGTCCTTGCTGTTGACCGTGTGGGTTGCGCCGAGCTTCGCCGCGAACTCGAGCCGCTCCGGGATGATGTCGACCGCGATGATCGTCGTGGCGCCGGCCACCTTCGCGCCCATGATCGACGACAGCCCCACGGCGCCGGTGCCGGTCACGATGACCGATGCGCCGGCGGGAACGTCGAGCGAGTTGAGCACGGTGCCGGCTCCGGTCTGCACGCCGCAGCCGAGGGGGCCGGCGATCTCGACGTCGGCGGTCGTCGGCAGCTTCACCGCGTTGCGGGCCTCGACGATGACGTGGCTGGCGAACGAGGACTGACCGAAGAACGAGCCGTGCACGGCGGAACCGTCCGCGGCGGTCATGGTGGCAGAGCCGTCCTCGCGCGCCCCGCCGAAGTTGAGCGCCATGAAATTGCGGCAGTAAGCCTCGCGTCCCGTGAGGCAGTTGGTGCAGTGGCCGCACGAGGCGAACGACACCGCGACCTTGTCGCCGACGGCGTAGCCGACGACGGCATCGCCGACCTGCTCGACGGTGCCCGCGCCTTCGTGGCCCAGGACGAACGGGAACGCCGCGGGGATGTGACCATGCTGCACGGCGAGGTCGGTGTGGCAGAGGCCGGTGGCGGCGACCTTCACGAGCAGTTCGTTCGGACGGATGTCGTCGAGGGTGATCTCCTCGAATGTGAACGGTGCGTCCTGGCCGTGGAGAACGGCGGCGCGCGCGTTGGTGGTCATGAGAGGTTCCTTTCGCGTTGCGGTCGCGGCGGCAGAGCCGTCGTCGCGACCGATGTCACGATCGGGCGTGGTCTCCCGCAGCGCGGGCCGCCCGGTCCTCAAACAGTATGCGCCTGAATCGATACAGGGGAGGCGACCCGGAACCACGCGGGCCCCAGCGGCAGGATGCTGCGACCGAGCGTTCGCGCGTAGAACTTCTCGAGCAGCATGTACGCCGCGAGCGCGGAGGCCAGGAGCAATGCGACCGAGCCGGCTGCTCCGACGGCCGGCGGCCCGCCGAACGCGGTGACCGTCTGCAGGCCGAGGCCGGCCGCGACGGCCAGCAGTGTCACCGGCAGCACGGTGTTGCGCGATGCCGCCGAGAGGGCGAACACGAGGGCCAGGATCGAGAACATGAGCGTGAACACGCCACGCGCGGGCCCCTCGACCTCGAAGAACCCGAGCTCGCCGCCGAGCAGGAAGCCTGGCATGCAGATCCAGTACCACCCGAAGGCGTTGTAGACGATGAAGTGGAAGTCGTCGCCCGCGAAGTACGACAGCATCCCCGCGGTGACCTGAACCACGCCGCCGAAGACGGCACCGACCCAGAACACCGGGCTCTCGTTCTGCAGTCCGAGATGCTCCAGCTGTGCCGTGAGCGTGGCGATCACGAAACCGAGCAGTCCGATCAGTCCGGGGTCGGCGAGGCGGGGAGCGCGTTCGGTCATGCCCCCAGTATCCCGAGATGGCCCGCTCGACGTGGCGTCCTCGGCGCCGGGCAAACACGTTCCCCGCCCCATCGGGTAACGTGGGATGGATGCCGGGAGCGCGAAACGCGCCCGGACAAGAGCTGAATATGGAGGGCCCCCATGGACATCGATCTCTCACTGCTGCGCACCGTCGAGCGAGAGAAGGAGATCCCCTTCGACGAACTCGTCCGCATCATCGAGCAGGCGGTCCTCACGGCGTACGCCAAGCACACCTCGCCCGACGGCGAGCTGCCCGAAGGGGCTCGTGCGGAGCTCGACCGCAAGACCGGCCACGTCGCCATCTACGTGCCCCTCCGCGATGACGAGGGCGCGGTCGTCGGCGAAGAGGAGTCGACTCCCGACGACTTCGGCCGCATCGCCGCCTTCGCCGCGAAGCAGGTCATCAGCCAGCGCCTGCGCGACATCGCCGACGACGCCGTGCTGGGGGAGTTCCGGGGCAAGGAGGGCGACATCGTCGCCGGTGTCATCCAGCAGGGGCCGAACCCGCGCATGGTGCACGTCGACCTCGGCACGATCGAGGCCATCCTCCCGCCCGAGGAGCAGGTCGCGGGCGAGGAGTACCGGCACGGCTCGCGTCTGCGCGTCTACGTGACCTCGGTCTCGAAGGGCACCAAGGGCCCCTCGATCACCGTCTCCCGCACGCACCCCGGACTCGTCCGCAAGCTCTTCGCCATGGAGGTGCCCGAGATCGCCAACGGTCTCGTCGAGATCACCTCGCTCGCGCGCGAAGCCGGTCACCGCACGAAGATCGCGGTCAAGGCCAACGATCCCTCCATCAACGCCAAGGGCGCCTGCATCGGCGAGTTGGGCCGCCGCGTCCGCGCCGTCACCGAAGAGCTCGGCGGCGAGAAGATCGACATCATCGACTACAACGCCGACCTGCCGGCGTTCGTGGCCAACGCCCTGTCGCCGGCCAAGGTCACCTCGAGCTTCGTGCTCGACGCGGCCACGAAGGCCGTCCGGGCGCTCGTCCCGGACTACCAGCTGTCGCTCGCCATCGGCAAGGAGGGGCAGAACGCCCGCCTCGCCGCGAAGCTGACCGGCGCGAAGATCGACATCCAGCCCGACTCGATCCTGGAGTCCTGACGAAACCGGGACGTCGGTCGAGGGGGTAGAATGGAACCTGTTCGAACGTGCGTGGGCTGTCGCGCGCGTGCCTCCCGGTCCTCACTCCTACGAGTCGTGGCCCGCGACGGCGTCTTGATCGCAGATCGAGCCGCGTCGCTGCCGGGCAGGGGCGCGTGGGTGCACGAGACGCACGAATGCATGGATGCCGCGTTGCGGCGCCGCGCGTTCGGACGAGCCCTGCGGGTGTCCGGCCCACTGGACACGCAGGATTTCCCGATTGATCACCAGCGCAAAGGCTGAACGGCTATGGACACGAAGTGAACGGCTCGAAATGAGACCCGTCCGCGCTTAAGCGGTCCGCCCTGTCCGAGGGTGGGCCTTCAGACAGGAGAATTGTGGCAAAACCACGCGTACACGAGATCGCTTCCGAACTCGGCGTCGACAGCAAAGTCGCGCTCGCGAAGCTGAAGGAGCTCGGCGAGTTCGTCAAGAGCCCCTCGTCCACCATCGAGCCCCCCGTGGCTCGCAAGCTGCGGGCTGCGCTCGAGGCTGAGGGCGGCTCTGCCGCCGCGGCTCCCGCTCCCGCTGCGTCGGGCGGCGCCAAGCCCGGTGCCGCTCGTCCGGGTGCTGCGCGCCCCGGCGCCGGCAAGCCCGGTCCCGCTGGAGCGAAGCCCGGCCCGGCCGTCAAGCCCGGCCCCGCGAAGCCCGCCGCGCCCGCAGCCCCGGCTGCCCCCGCGGCATCCGCCCCGGCAGCTCCTGCTGCCCCTGCCGCGCCGTCGGCGACCCCTGCGGCGCCTTCCGCTCCGTCGGCCCCGACGCCCGGCGCCGGCAAGCCCGGTCCGGCCAAGCCGGCAGGCCCGACGCCCGGCGGCTCGCAGCCGCCGCGTCCGGGTGGCGCACGCCCCGGCAACAACCCCTTCGCGCCCTCGCAGGGCATGGGCCAGCGTCCCGCCGGTCCCCGTCCCGGCAACAACCCCTTCGCCTCGGCGCAGGGCATGGGCCAGCGGCCTACGCCCGGCAACATCCCGCGTCCGCAGGCCCCGCGACCCGGTGCTCCCCGTCCCGGCGCTCCGCGCCCCGGTGGCGCCGGTCGTCCCGGTGGCGGCGGTCGTCCCGGTGCTCCCTTCCAGCAGCGTCCCGGCGGTCCCGGTCGTCCCGGCGGTGCCGGCGGCTTCCAGCGTCCGGGTGCTCCCGGTGGCGGTTTCGCCGGTCGTCCCGGTGGCGGCGGTGGTCGCGGTCGCGGCCCCGGCGGCGGCACCGCAGGCGCCTTCGGCAAGGGCGGCGGCAAGTCCAAGCAGCGTAAGTCGCGTCGGGCGAAGCGGCAGGAATTCGAGATGCGGTCGGCGCCGGTCGTCGGCGGCGTCAACGTCCAGAAGGGCAACGGCGAGATCATCCGCCTGCGCCGCGGTGCATCGATCGCCGACTTCGCGGACAAGCTCGAGGCGCTGCGCGGCTACACGGTGCAGCCCGGCACGCTCGTGACGATCCTGTTCAACCTGGGCGAGATGGCCACGGCCACCGAGTCGCTCGACGAGGCCACCTTCGAGGTGCTCGGCGAGGAGCTCGGCTACAAGATCCAGATGGTCTCGCCCGAGGACGAGGACAAAGAGCTCCTCGAGGGCTTCGGTCTCGATCTCGACGCCGAGCTGGAAGCGGAGAGCGACGAAGACCTCGAGATCCGTCCTCCGGTGGTCACCGTCATGGGCCACGTCGACCACGGTAAGACGCGACTGCTCGATGCGATCCGTCAGACCAACGTGGTCGCGGGCGAGGCCGGCGGCATCACGCAGCACATCGGTGCGTACCAGGTCTGGACCGAGCACGAGGGCATCGAGCGTGCGATCACCTTCATCGACACCCCGGGTCACGAGGCGTTCACCGCCATGCGTGCCCGTGGTGCGCAGGTGACCGACATCGCGATCCTCGTGGTCGCGGCCGACGACGGCATCATGCCGCAGACGGTCGAGGCCCTGAACCACGCGCAGGCCGCCAACGTGCCGATCGTGGTCGCGGTGAACAAGGTCGACAAGCCCGACGCCAACCCGGCCAAGGTTCGCCAGCAGCTCACCGAGTACGGTCTGGTCGCCGAGGAGTACGGCGGAGACGTCATGTTCGTCGACGTGTCGGCTCGACAGGGCACCAACATCCAGGAGCTCCTGGACGCCGTCCTGCTCACCGCCGACGCCGGTCTCGACCTGACGGCGAACCCGAACAAGGCGGCGCGCGGTGTCGCGATCGAGGCCAAGCTCGACAAGGGCCGCGGTTCGGTCGCCACGGTGCTCATCCAGTCCGGAACGCTCCGCGTCGGCGACGCGATCGTCGCGGGAACGGCCTACGGTCGCGTCCGCGCCATGATCGACGAGAACGGCGACGCGGTCGACGAGGCCTACCCCTCGCGCCCGGTGCAGGTGCAGGGTCTGAACTCGGTGCCCCGAGCCGGCGACGTGTTCATCGTCACCGAGGAGGACCGCACCGCGCGTCAGATCGCGGAGAAGCGCGAGGCTGCCGAGCGCAATGCCCAGCTGGCCAAGGCCCGCAAGCGCATCTCGCTCGAGGACTTCACCCGTGCTCTCGAAGAGGGCAAGGTCGAGTCGCTCAACCTCATCATCAAGGGTGACGTCTCGGGTGCCGTCGAGGCCCTCGAGGAGTCGCTGCTCAAGATCGAGGTCGACGACTCCGTCCAGCTGCGGATCATCCACCGCGGCGTCGGCGCCATCACCGAGTCGGACATCAACCTGGCGACGATCGACAACGCGATCGTCATCGGCTTCAACGTCCGTCCCGACACGAAGGCGCGGGAGCGTGCCGCCCGCGAGGGCGTGGACGTCCGGTTCTACTCGGTCATCTACAACGCGATCGACGACGTCGAGCAGTCGCTCAAGGGCATGCTCAAGCCGGAGTACGAAGAGGTCCAGTCGGGTGTGGCCGAGATCCGCGAGGTGTTCCGCTCCTCGAAGTTCGGCAACATCGCGGGTGTCATCGTCCGCTCGGGCACGATCACGCGCAACGCCAAGGCGCGCGTCATCCGCGACGGTGTCGTGATCGCCGATGGTCTCGCCATCGAGTCGCTCCGCCGGTTCAAGGACGACGTCACCGAGGTCCGTACGGACTTCGAAGCCGGTATCGGCCTCGGCAAGTACAACGACATCCAGATCGGCGACGAGATCGAGACGACCGAGATGGTGGAGAAGCCGCGCGGCTGATTTCGTCAGACGCTACGGCGTTGGATGCCTCCTCGATAACGGGACCCCCGAGACCCCGACTATCGAGGAGGCATCCAACGCCTTCGCTGCATCCATCCGCCGAGCGGGCGGAGGGGAAGAGGGAGAAGAAGGTATGTCCAGCGAACGTCAGTCGCGTCTGGCCGATCGCATCCGCGTGCTCGTCGCGGAGCGGCTCGAGAAGGGCCTGCGCGATCCGCGCCTCGGCTTCGTGACCATCACCGACGTGCGTGTGACGGGTGACCTGCAGCACGCGTCGGTGTTCTACACCGTGTACGGCTCCGACCAGGAGCGAGCCGACTCGGCCGACGCCCTGCGCGCGGCGACGGGCATGCTCCGCAGCGAGGTCGGTCGCAAGCTCGGCGTGCGGGTGACCCCCACGCTCGAGTTCATCCTCGATGCCATCCCCGAGAACGCGGGTCACATCGAGCACCTGCTGCGCGAGGCGCGCGAGCGGGATGCCGCCACCGCGGCCACCGCGACGGGCGCGAGCTACGCGGGAGAAGCCGACCCCTACGTCAAGCCTCGCGAGGCCGACGAGGACGAGGACTGAGAAGAGGGATGCCGCGCTGCCGCGGCATCCCCCTTCCGTCCCGTCACCGGGGGAGGCGCAGCCGGCCGTCGACGGCTTCGACGAGGCCGTCTGAGACGAGCGAGTCGATCGCGCGGTCACGCTGAGCGGCGTCGGGCCAGTCGCCGATGACGTCCTCGGCGGCGACGTCGTGCGTCGTCGCAGCGCGCAGGACTCGGAGGATCGCGCCTCGTGCCTGCCGGTCGCTGCCCTCGTACCGCGCCTGCTTCACGCGGGTGTCGCCGGTGTCGGGATAGCCGGCGGCGCGCCATGCGCAGCGGTCGGCCAGCGGGCACGCAGCGCACCTCGGTACTCGGGCTGTGCACACGAGCGCTCCCAGCTCCATCGCCGCCGCGTTCACGACGGCCGATGCGGCGATGTCGTGGGGCAGGATCTCGGTCATGTCGGCGAGGTCGCGCTTCGCCGCCGGCCCGGGCTGCGAACGCCCCTGCATGGCTCTCGCCAGGACGCGGCGAGTGTTCGTGTCGACGACCGGATGCCGGTCGCCGTACGCGAAGACGGCGACGGCACGCGCGGTGTAGTCGCCGATGCCGGTCAGCGCGAGCAGGTCGTCGACGTCGCGGGGGACGACGCCGGCGTGGCGGTCGCGGATCTCGACGGCGGCACGGTGCAGCCAGAGCGCGCGCCGCGGATAGCCCAGGTTGGCCCATTGCCGGACCGCGTCGGCTGGGGCCGCGGCGGCGAGATCCGCCGGTGTCGGCCATCGCTCGAGCCACGCCTCCAGCAGGGGGATCACCCGGGCGACGGGAGTCTGCTGCAGCATGAACTCACTGACCAGGGTTCCCCAAGCCCCGAATCCCGGGCGTCGCCACGGGAGATCGCGCGCGTTGTCGCGGTACCACGCGATGAGCGGCGAGGCGAGGTCGGGCATCCGTTCAGCCTACGATGTCGTGACTGTGCTCCTCCGTCGCGGGGTGCGCCGCAGTCTCAGGGTGACGGGCTCATCGCGCAGCTCGACGACGCGCGCGCTGCCGTCCGCGTCGCCCTGCTCGTCCCCCCACGTGAACCCCGAGCCGGTATGCATGATCGTGGTTCCCGCCGGACACAGCCACGAGGCCGCGGGGAGTCTGCGCAACTCGACCGTCGCCGAGGCCTCATCCCACGCCAGGCGGTCGATCACGATGCCGCCGCGCGCGCGGAGCCCCGTGACCTCGCCACGCGGCCACCGTGCCGGAAGCGCAGGCAGCAGATGGAGGGAGTCCATCGTCGACCGAGTGAGCATCGACGCGACGACGGCGGGCAGCGCTCCGCTGGCGTCGAGGTTGAAGATGCTGTCGGCGTCGTGGGTCGTCGTGAGCGACGGCCGCCAATGCAGGAGTGCGAGCCATTCGACGCAGCGCACCGCCGCCTCCGCATCGCCGAGAGCGGCAGCCGCCTGACCGAGCTGCCCGAGCCCGAACGCCATCTCCATCCGGCCCGGCGGGGGAGCGGTATCATGCGCACGCCAGGCGATCTTCGCGTCGATCGTCCGACGAGCGGCCTCGCGCAGCGCGGCGGACGAGGGGCTGTCGGCGGCGAACATCTCGTCGGCGTCGTACCAGAGCGGGTACAGCTGCGAGACGTGTCGGTGCGCGATGTTCTCCGGTACCGCCGGATCGAGCCACTCGGCCAGCGTCCCGTCGGGCGCGACCGCCAGGTCGGGGAGGCTGTTCGCCAGCGCGTCCCACCGCTCGTCGAGCGAGCCGTCTGCCCGGGCTCGACCGAGCAGACGGGCCGCGCGGGCAGCGTCGCGGTAGGCGGCGACGTCGACGGCGGCGTCGACCGCGAGCGGCGTCGCCCACCCGGCCGGAGTGTTCTCGGGTGAATAGCTCGGTGAGAAATGGCGGATGCCGTCGACGACGACCGTCGCGGTCTCACCGAAGGACAGCACGCCCTCGACGAGCTCCCAGAGGCGATCGTCCACGATCGAGCGGTCGCCCGTGAGCGCCAGGACGTCGGCCGCGATCCGGAGGACCCAGGGGCCGGCGCCGGCCCAGAAGACGTGCGGGTAGGCGCGGTCGACATGGTTGGCGATGCCGTGCGTCGACATGCGCGAGGGGAGCAGCATCCCGTCGGCGCCGTAGATCCGCCGCGCATTCTCCCGGTAGTCGTCGAGGTGCGGAAGGACGAGCCCGAGGAGCGAGAGCGCGAGCTCGGGTGTTCCCGTCACGCCCACGCCGGCGAGGGCCCCGTTCTGCACGTTGCCGTTCATCGTGTAGTCGGCCGACCATGCCGGCCTCCAGGTGCCCTGCCAGACGCCCTGGAGGGTCGGCGGCAGCTCTCCGGCCGACGAGATGATGTTCGACCGGCCCGAAACATAGGCGATCTCGATCGCGCGACGGACGGCGTCGGCGCTTCCCGATCGGGCGTCCCGCCACAGCTCACCGGTCGTCGCCGTGCCCACGCCGGGTGCGACGTCGAGGTCGAGCAGCGATGAGGTGACCAGGGAGCCGTGATCGCGCTCCTGCGAGCGGAGCCGGTCCTCCCAGTCGGCAGCGCGCGCGGGAGCGAACGGCTGCCCCACGACCGACAGATCGACGCGCACCGTCCGCCTCACCCTCGCGGGTACGAGCACGCGAGCCTCGAGCGCGTCCGCATCCTCCCGCCAGGCGACGCCCGGCTCGGGGATCGCCGCGGTCACGGTGGCGAGGAGTCGACCGGCGACGTCGACGATCTCGAGGCATCCGGTGTCGCCCGCGCGCAGGCGCCCCGTGACGGTTCCGGTGTAATCGGGGGCGAACGACGCGGCGGGGGTGTCGTCGACGGGAGCGAGTGCCAGGCGGATCCGCATCTCGGTGTCGGTGTCGGCTTCGAGGGCGAGCTCGATCGTGTCGGTGTCACGCGGGGCGACGACGCTGACCCGATGGGACGCGCCGGAGTCGTCGCGCCAGGCGACGCTCGCCACGCCGCGGACGAGGTCGATCTCGCGCGTCTCGGTCGAGCATCCCCCCGTCGTCGCCACCGTCAGCGAGCCGCACAGCGCGAGCGGGTCGGTCCAGACGAGCTCGGCGAACCCGGCTTCGGTCAGCGCGGCGTCGAAGATCTCGGCGGCCAGCGCCGGGTCGCCGCTCCCGAGGGCCGCCCGCAACCGCGGCAGGGCGGGATGCAGCCGGGGTGCCGGTGGCCGCGGGTTCGCGGGCAGGAAGAACCTCTCGTGGGCCATCGAGATGCGCAGCTCGTCGCCGGGTCCGTGGACGACGGCGCCGACACGACCGCTTCCGACGATGAGGCCGTGCTCCCACGACTCGGCGGGCTCCGTGCTGCGGAAGACCAGATCCGGGTCGGCTTTCACGAGCGCTTCGAGGTCACAGCGATTCCCGGTGCACGAGCGAGGTGGGCAGCACCTGCACACGCTCGACGTCGTCCCCGCGGATGGCGCCCAGAAGCGTGCCGGCGGCAGCACGGCCCATCTCCTCGAGCGGTTGGCGCACGGTGGTCAGCGGGGGGTCGTTCGCTGCGGCGAGCAGGATGTCGTCGAAGCCGACGAGCGAGACGTCGGTGGGCACACGCCTACCGGCCGCTTGCAGCACGCGCATGGCGCCCGCGGCCATGAGGTCGGAACAGGCGAACACCCCGTCGAGGGTCGGGACGCGCTGCAGCAGCCGGGCCATCGCCGCCGTGCCGCTGTCGAGGGTGAAGTCGCCGTGGACGATGGGTCCGGGCTCGATGCCGTGGCGCGCGAGCTCGTCGGTCCATCCGCGGGTGCGCTCGCGCGCCTGATCCATGTCGAGGGGGCCCGTGATGATGCCGATGTTGCGGCGCCCGTGCTCGACGAGCGCCCGTGCGGCGAGGACCCCGCCGCCGTAGTTGTCCGAGTCGATCACGATCGGGTCGGGGCCGATCTCGCCGCGTGGGCGGCCTACCCACGCGATGGGCACCGGCGAGTCGGCGAGCCGGTCGACGAGGTGGGTGATCTCGTGCTGGAGCACGACGATGGCGCCATCGAGTGCTCCAGATCGCAGGAACCGCGGGATGCGATCGAGGTCCTCGTGATCGGCGGGAAGCAGGACCGGTTGCACCTCGCCGGCAGAGAGGCCCTTGGCTGCGCCCTTCATGACCGCGGTGAAGAACGTGCCGCTCAGCCCGCCGAGCTCGTCGAAGGCGATGACGAGTCCGATCGCGCCGGCGCGCCCGCCGCGCAGCACGCGCGCGGCGAAGTTCGTCTCGTAGCCCAGGCGCGCGGCCTCGCGGCCGACGGCGGCCGCCATCGCCGGGTCGACGTTCGTCGCTCCAGCCAGGACGCGCGCTGCCGTAGCGCGTGAGACGCCGGCCGCGCGGGCGACGTCGACGATGGTCGGTCGAGACATGGCTCCCTCTTCCTAGGTCGGGTTCAGCGAGCGAAAGATCGATCTCTGACGCGATGATCTTCGCACGACAGCAGCCGCTGCGCGCAACCCATCCGTTCATGGTCCCGGTCTTGCAGTGCGTGTGACGAAACTGGCGGATGCCGCGGCTTGCCAGCTGTTCGATCTCGGGATACTGTTTCCCGGCATGAGAGAACGATCTCTCAGTGGGGTCTCTGATCGCCCCGCGCACATCACATGTCCCCAAAGAAGAGGAGCAGTTGTGAATCGTCGCAGACTGGCCCTGCCCGTCGCAGCTCTCGGCGTCGTCGCGATCGCGATGACCGCGTGCACGTCCGGTGGATCGGGCGGCGGGTCAGACGACCCGAACGCCGAGTTCGAGTTCTGGTCGTTTACGGGAATCGGGCAGCAGGACTCCGTCAACCAGTACCTCGAGCAGAACCCGGACGCGAAGGTGAAGCTGTCGGAGGTCGGCAGCACCGCCGAGACCGCGACCGCGCTCACCGCGGCCCTGGCCGGCGGACGCGTCCCCGACCTCGTCATGATCCAGAACGACGAGTTGCCGAAATTCATCGAGAACCCCGGGAACTTCATCGACCTCCGCACGCTGGGCGGCGACGACATCGGCGAGGGCTACCTCGACTGGGCCATCGCCGAGGCGACGGGTGAGGATGGCTCGATCATCGGCATCCCGACCGACATCGGCGGGCTCGGCTTCGCCTACCGCGCAGACCTCTTCGAGGCGGCAGGACTGCCGACCGACCCGGACGAGGTCGCCGAGATGTGGTCGACGTGGGACGGCTTCATCGAGATGGGCAAGAAGTACACGGCCGCGACCGGAGAGCCCTTCGTCGACAACGTCGAGACGAGCGTCTTCTTCTCGACCGTGAACCAGGTCACCGAGAAGTACTACACACCGGACGGCGAGCTCATCTTCGACACCAACCCGCAGGTGGAGGAGGCGTTCGACGTCGCGGTGCGCACCTACGAGGCGGGCATCAGCGCCGGCATCGCCGCCTGGTCGTCGGGCTGGGCTCCGGGCAAGGCGAACGGCGCGTTCGCGGTCAGCACTGCGCCCTCCTGGATGCTGTCCGGCTACAAGAACGACGCTCCCGACACCGAGGGGCTCTGGCGAGTCGCCGCGATCCCCGGCGTCGGCGGCAACTGGGGTGGCAGCGTCATCGCGATCCCCGCCCGCGCGAAGAACCCGCAGGCCGCGTGGAAGTACATCGAGACGATGCTCTCGCCGGAAGGACAAACGGCGCACTTCGCCCGCACCGGCACGTTCCCGGCGGCCAAGAGCGCTCTCGAGAGCAGCGAGGTGACCGGCTACACCGATCCCTTCTTCGGGGACTCCCGGATCGGCGAGGTCATCAGCAACTCGGTGCTGCAGTTCCAGTCCTTCCACAACGGGCCGGACACGAGCGCGATCGGGGCGGCGCTGCTCAATGCCCTCGTCGACATGGAAGCGGGCAACGTCGCGCCGCGCGACGCGTGGCAGACCGGCGTCGACAGCGCCCGGGCCGCGATCGGCGGTTGACCTTACCCGCTCGGTGGTGGTCCGCCCGTGGGCGGGCCACCACCCTCATCGAGGACGCATCATGACCGCGACAGCCACCGCCACCGCCATCACCATCGACAAGAAGACCGCTCGGCGCGAGCGTCCGCCGAGACGCGCCATCCGCCAGCCGCTCGCGGAGCGCATCGCGCCGTACATCTACATCGCCCCGTTCTTCGTGATCTTCCTGATCTTCGGGCTGTTCCCCCTGCTGTTCACGTTCTACGTGGCCTTATTCGACTGGAACCCGATCGGGGAGCAGACGTTCGTCGGTCTGGCGAACTTCGAGCGGCTCGTCCAGGACTCCCGGTTCTGGAACGCGTTCGTGAACACCTTCGGGATCTTCCTCATCTCCACGATCCCGCAGCTGCTGCTGGCGCTCGGCCTCGCGCACCTGCTGAACCACGCCACCCTCAAGATGGCGAACTTCTTCCGCATGGCGCTGCTGGTGCCCTACATCACCTCGGTCGCCGCGACCGCCCTCGTCTTCGCTCAGATCTTCGACAAGAACTTCGGGCTCATCAATTGGGTGCTCGACCTCTTCGGCATCCCGGCGGTGAACTTCCTGTCGTCTCAGGTCGGCTCGTGGATCGTCATCTCGTCGATGGTGATGTGGCGATGGTTCGGATACAACACGCTGCTCTACCTCGCCGGGCTGCAGGCGCTCCCGCGCGAAATGTACGAAGCGGCCTCGGTCGACGGCGCGTCCGGCTGGCAGCAGTTCATCCACCTGACGATCCCGTCGCTGCGGCCCATCATCATCTTCACCGTCATCATGTCGACCATCGGCGGGCTGCAGATCTTCACGGAGCCCCTGCTGGTGGCTCCCGAGTCGGGGCTGACCTGCGGCGGCGGGCGACAGTGTCAGACCCTCGCGCTGTTCCTCTACGAGCAGGGCTTCAGCCAGTTCGAGTTCGGCTACGGTTCGGCGATCGGTGTCGCCCTCTTCGTCGTGGTCGTCGTGGTCTCGGCGATCAACTTCTTCCTGACCACCCGCACCCGAAAGGCCCGATGATGTCCGACGCCGTCGACACAGCTGTGCCGCGTCCCCTCGATCCGACCGCGCTGAGCGCGCCCCGCAAGCGTCCGCGGCGCGGAGGCGGGCGCGTCGGACGCGTGCCCTGGCCGGTCTACGTGCTGCTCGGGATCGCGGTCGTGATCAGCGTCTTCCCGCTGTACTACATGTTCGTGATCGCGTCGGTGGGTGCCTCCGCGGTCACCTCGATCCCGCCGCGCTTCTACCCGGGGCTCAACTTCTTCGACATCGCGACGAAGGTGTTCGACACGGTGCCGTTCTTCCAGTCGCTGCTGAACAGCGCGATCGTCTCGCTCTCGATCGCCGTCATCGCATCACTGCTGTGCGCGCTCGCCGGTTTCGCCTTCGCGAAGCTGCAGTTCCGGGGCCGGAACGCGCTCTTCGTCATCGTGCTGCTCACCATGACGGTGCCCGCTCAGCTGAGCGTCATCCCGCAGTACCTGATCATCTCGTGGCTGGACTGGGTCGACACCCTGCAAGCGATCATCGTCCCGGGGCTCGCCAGCGCGTTCGGCATCTTCTGGATGCGGCAGCACATGGCGACCACCCTCAACGACGAGCTCATGCACGCGGCCCGCATCGACGGGGCGAACAGCTGGCAGATCTTCTGGCGCATAGGGTTCCCGGTCGTGCGGCCGGCGGCCTTCGTGCTCGGCCTCATCACGTTCACCTCGGTGTGGAACGACTTCATGTGGCCGTTCATCGTGCTGAAGTCGCCCGAGCTGTTCACGGTGCAGATCGCCCTGAAGCAGCTGCAGGCGAACCGGTCGATCGACCTGGCGCTGACGATGGGCGGGTCGTTCCTGGCAACCTTGCCGCTGCTCATCGTCTTCTTCGTCGTCGGGCGCCGCATGGTGGCGGGCATCATGGACGGGGCGTTCAAGGGGTGACGGGCACGACATCCACCCCCATCCGCGTGCTGGTGTGGGGCGAGAACCATCACGAGAAGCATCACGACATCCCGCGCGCCCTCTATCCCGAAACGATGCACGGGACCATCGCCGCGGGCCTGCGGCGACTGCTCGGCGACGCTGCCGTCGTCGAGACGGCGACGCTCGACGATCCGGAGCACGGGCTGAGCGAGGAGCGCCTCGCGCAGACGGATGTGCTGTTCTGGTGGGGGCACCTCCTGCACGACGAGGTCGACGACGTCGTGGTCGAGCGGGTCCATCGGCACGTGCTCGGCGGGCTCGGTTTCGTGGCGCTGCATTCGGCGCACTTCTCGAGGATCTTCATCCGTCTCATGGGGACGACCTGCGCGCTGCGCTGGCGGCAGGCGCATGACCGGGAGCTCGTGTGGACGGTCTCGCCGTCGCATCCGATCGCCGCCGGCGTGCCGCAGCCGATCGTCATCCCCGAGCAGGAGATGTACGGCGAGTTCTTCGACGTGCCGCAGCCGGACGAGCTCGTCTTCGTCTCGAACTTCTCGGGCGGCGAGGTGTTCCGCTCGGGCATGACGTTCTTCCGCGGTCACGGGCGGGTGTTCTACTTCTCGCCGGGTGACCAGGACTATCCCGTCTACCATCAGCCCGAGATCCAGCTCGTCCTCGCGAACGCGGCGCGATGGGCTCGGAACGACCGCCCCCGCGCCGCCGCCCGTCTGGCGATGCATCGCACGGGGGAGTGGGACGTTCCGCGGGAGTGGGACGGCGAGGAGCAGTCGTGACGGGGCGCGCCCGTCGTGTCGTCATCGTCGGGGCGGGAGCGATGGGGAAGGCGTGGATCGACACGGCCGCTCGTCGTCCTGATCTCGAGATCGTCGGGCTCGTCGACATCGTCGCCGACGCCGCGCGGGCCGCGGCAGTCGAGCGGGGACTCGATGTCCCGAGCTTCGGCTCGGTCGATGATGCGCTCGACGCCGTCGACGTCAACCTGGTCGTCAACGTCACGATCCCGCAGGCGCATCTCGAGGTGAGCGCCGCGGCGCTGCGGGCGGGTGTTCCCGTCCTGAGCGAGAAGCCGGTGACGCCGACTGTGGCCGAGGCGCTGCTGCTGTCCGCCGTCAGCGCGTCGACCGGGACCCTGATGGCGACGAGTCAGTCGCGTCGGCACTCCCGCGGGATCCGGGCGTTCCGCGACGCCCTGGCCAGCCTCGGCGGGGCCGAGCAGCTCGACGTCCGCTTCTTCCAGAACCCCCGGTTCGGAGGTTTCCGAGACGAGATGCCGTCGCCGTTGCTCGTGGACATGGCGATTCACCAGTTCGACCAAGCCCGGTACCTGCTCTCGAGTGAACCCGTGTCGGTCTTCTGCGAGGAGTTCTCGCCCAGCTGGAGCTGGTATCGCGGCGCCGCCGCGGCCGAGGCGATCTTCCGCTTCGCCGATGGACGTCGGTTCTCGTACTCCGGCAGCTGGTGCGCCGACGGTCTGACGACCTCGTGGAACGGCGACTGGCGGGGAAGCGCTGCCCATGGATCCGCTGCCTGGGACGGAGAGACCGACGTCGTGATCCAGCCACGTGAGGGCGGCGCGCAGGCTGCTGTGCTGGCGGACGGGGCCGAGGGGCTGGATGCCGCCCTCGCCGAGTTCGTCGCAGCCCTCGACGGCGGTCCGGTGCCGTCCGGCGAGATCACGCGCAACATCGGCAGCCTAGCCATGGTCGAGGCTGCCGTGGCGTCCGCGGCCGCCGGCGTCCCGGTCAGGTTCGACGACCTGTTCGAGCGGGCATCGGCGCGCGCCGCGGAGCTCGCTCGCGTCGGTGGCTTCGATGACGCCGTCGGCAGACTCGGGATCGACCCGCGCCGCGCGTCCTGACGGTCAGCCGAACGCGAGCAGACGCGTGTCGTCTTCCGGCGGTGCGGCCGGCGGCCGCGGGCATGATGGACGGCGCTCTCGCGGTGTGACGGGCACGGCAACCACCCCCTCCCGCGGGCTGGTTCAGGGCGAAGACGATCCCGTCAGAACGGCGGAGCGGACCCCCGAGGCGCGTCGGGTCGCCCCAGTGATCGTGGTGGGGGAAACGCTCCGGGTGGTGCTTGATCGCCTCGGCGATCGGTTGGCTCGTCGATGGTGAAGGCGACGAGTGGTGGGGGTGCGTCTTCGCGGTAGACCCGCCCGGTAGGTGAGGTCCACACGAGCCGCCCACCCGGGAGTTGTCGGACATGCCATCGGGTGTGGTGTTTGACGTCGTGGTGTCTCTTGCAGAGGTTGGCGAGGTTGCACACGTGCGTGCCCCCGCCCTCGGATGCGGCGATCGTGTGGTCGAGTTCGCAACGGATGGCGGGTTGCCGGCATCCGGGAAACCGGCAGTGCCGATCCCTCGCCCGTAGAAGTCGCACCATGGCGGCGGTGGGGCGGTAGCTGTCGCACTCGAGCACGGTTCCGGTGACGGGGTCGGTGAGCAGCCGGTCCCACGAGGTCGCGTTGCCCGCGAGCTCGCGTGCGGTCGCGGCATCGATGGGGGAGCGGCCGGCTAGATCGGCCGGCCCCTCGTCCTGACCCATCAGCGTCAACGCCGACACGGCAACCTGCACGTGTGCCCGGATCGCCCCGAGCGTTCCGTCGCCGTCACCGGTGCCAGTCGGGTCGAGGGCCGGCGCCCCCGCGAGGAGGAGGTCACTGAACACGTCGGCGCGGACCTGGTCGATGGTGCGGGCATCGTCGACGAACGACGACCCGTCGCGAATCGTCGTGTCGGCATCGGGTGAGCCGCCGTTCGCGTCGGCTCGAGTGTCAGGCGTGCCAGGCGCATCAGCCTGCTGCCGCGCGTTGATGATCTCCCGCGCCTGTCGGGTCAGCCGGTCGACGATCCCGTCGGCGATCACCGTCGGCAAAGTCGCGATCAGGTCCGACATCCCATCGGCGCCGGCCTGCACCCGCACGCACCGCCCGGCCGCGGCCTCCTCGTGCCTCTCGGTGAACGACCGCGGGTGCATCCGCTCGGCGATCATCCGCAACGCGTCGCGCACCCGGTTCGGGGTCTCGCCCTCGCACCGTTCGATCGCGACCCGTTCGAACTCTGCCCGTTCCTCCGCGGGCACGAGGCATCCCGTCTCCTGAATCACCCGCACGTGCCCGCGGACGATTCGCCCGGCTTCCCAGGCCGCCATCGTTACCGGATAGTTCTCCACCAGGTCTCGCGCCTCGTCGATGCGCCGCTGCAACGTCCGGTCGGTCGCGACGAACACCCCGGCGAGCTCCGCCGCGATGCCACGCAGCGCCATCTCGCGCGCCTTGACCCGCTCCGCCGCCCCAGCCGCCTGCTTCTCGGCCAGCACGCCAGCTGCCGCGAGCACCCGAACCTCACGAATCTGCGCCAACCGCGCAGCATCCGCCGCCCCCTCCGCATCCGCGACCAGTTGAGCGAGGACGTCGACATCAGCGTCGCTGCCCATCCCGCCACTAAGCTCGCCGTTCGAATGCATGTTCTAATGTTGCCACGGGCCTCCGACATCGCCCGTGCCTTTCCACAGCCGGCCCGCTCCTCCTCCCGACGGTCAGCCGAAGACGAGCAGCCGCGTGCCGTGAGCCGGCACCGTCAGCGTGACGCGTCCGTCGGCGACCTCGACGGCTTCGCCGCTCCACACATCCGTGCACGAACCCGCCGTCCCCATGTCCGCGATCCCGAGCCCGAGCCCGAGCCCGAGGTCGGCGAGGTGGACGACGAGCTCCTGCTCGTCATCGCCGAGCCAGAACACCGCACGGTACTCGCGCGCGCCCACGCGCGCGCTCCAAATGACCAGGTGTCCGTCGCGCACGATCTCGCGCGACTCCTCGCCGTCACGCAGCGCGAGGACGCCGGGATTACGCAGCAGCGCGAGCGTCTCTGGCGGAGTGTCGGGCAGGTGGCCGCCCATCATGAGCGGTGAGCGCATCATGCTCCACAGCGTCATGACGGTGCGCTGCTCGTCGACCGACAGGCGGCTGAGACGGTCTTCGCCGACGTGTCCGCGCACGCCGATGCGTCCGAAAGGGAGCATGTCGGCATCCGCCCACGCACCGCGCCGCTGGAACGGCGCCCAGCGGGCGGCGCGCTGGAACTGTTCGACCACGTGCGCCCAGTCATCCCAGAAGTCGTCCGAGATCCGCCACATCTGGCCGTGTTCGCGCAGCGTCTCGAGGTGCGCGAGCGACAGTCGCTTGCCGGGCGACAGGCTCAGGACCATCGCCCGTCCCGACCGATCGATCGCGCGCGAGATCGCTGTGATCTCGGCGGTCTCGACGGGCGGGTAGAGCACATCGTCGAGCTTCACGAAGTCGACGCCCCAGGCGGCCAGCTGCGCCATGACCGAGTCGTAGTACTCCTGCGCACCGGGTGCCGTCATATCGACGCCGTAGTTGTCGGGGTTCCACACGCAGACGTTCGAGCGGTCGGCGATCGAGTCGCACGTCGCGTCGGGATGGCCAGAGACGGGCAGAGCCGCATCCGCTGCGGCGCGCGGCACGCCCCGCATGAGGTGCACCCCGAAGCGCAGGCCGAGCTCGTGGACGCGGTCGGCGAGCGGCTGGAAGCTCCCGTCCGCCGCGGAGGGGAAGCGTCCCGGCGCGGGGAGCGGCCGGCCCCAGGCATCCAGCAGCGGCCGAGAGACCTCGCGATAGTCGTGCGCCCCCGGATCGGGTTCGTACCACTGGATGTCGACGACGATCGTGTCCCAGCCGAACGCGAGCAGGTGCTCCGCGACGTATTCGGCGTTCGCCAGCACCTCGGCCTCCGTCACGGACGACCCGAAGCAGTCCCAGCTGTTCCACCCCATCGGGGGACGGGATGCCGCGGCCCGGCGCTCGCCGATCACGGCGCTGCCACCGCCGCGAGGTGAACGACCGCCGCGCGGTCGGGGTGGAACGTGGGGAACTCCAGCCCCACCCGTGCGAGCACGGTACCCGCGATGACCGGGCCGTCACCCACACGCTCGCCGTCACCGTCACCGTCACCGCCGAGCTCGGGGCTCTCCCGAAGCCACGCCGGAACCTGCCAGGGCGGTCCGAAGGAGTCCGAGCCGCTCACCGACACCCGGTAGCTGCGGTCGGTCGACAAGCCGGGGAACCGCACGCGGGCGATCGTGTCGGCCGAGGTCGTCGGCGTGACGATCGTGAAGAGCGCCTCCGACCCGTTCGGCGCGACCACGCCGCGCACCTGCGGAGCCGCGGCGTCGAGCTCACCCGAGCCGACGGTGCGCCCCGTCGCGATGAGGTGGCGGTGCCGGCGGTATCGTGCGATCCAGTCGCCGAGGACGCGCCGGTCGTGCTCGTCGAGATCGCGGATGTCCCACTCGATGCCGAAGTGGCCGAGGAAGGCGACGGCGCACCGGAACTGCAGGTCATGCGCGCGTCCCGTGACGCTCGACACGGGGGAGGCGACGTGCGATCCCATCATCTCCGGCGGCACCAGGAGTCCCGTCCAGCGCAGGATGCCGAAACGGTCGTGGGGGTCGTGGCTGTCGGAGGGATGGATCCGGTCAGTCCGTTCGAGGATCCCCAGGTCGACCCGCCCGCCGCCGGAGGCGCAGCTCTCGATCTCGAGGTCGGGATGGCGACGGCGGAGCTCGTCGATGAGGCGGTACACCGCGAGGGTCTGCTCGTGAACGGCAGGGGCGCCCGAGGCGGGGTGCCCGGCCGCGATGAGGTCGCGGTTGTGGTCCCACTTGAGGTAGCTCACGCCGATGTCCTCGATGAGCCCGTCGAGCACGCCCAGGATGTGGTCGAAAGCGGCCGGATGCGTGAGGTCGAGCACCTGCTGGAACCGCTGGCGCGGCGGCAGCTCGGGCCCCGCCCGAAGGATCCACTCGGGGTGCGCACGGGCGAGATCGGAGTCCTCGTTGATCATCTCCGGCTCGACCCAGAGCCCGAACTCCATGCCGAGAGAGCGCACCTCGTCGGCCAGTGGGCGGAGGCCGTCGGGCCACGCAATCGGGTCGGGCGCCCAGTCGCCGAGCCCCGCGCGGTCGTCATTGCGCCCCCGGAACCAGCCGTCGTCGAGGACGTAGCGCTCGACGCCGAGCTCGGCGGCGCGGGCCGCCAGATCGACGAGCACGCGGTGGTCGTGGTCGAAATACACCGCCTCCCAGACGTTCATCGTCACGGGGCGGGGGCGGCGCGACGAACGCGAGCGCTCACGCAGGTAGGAGTGGAAGCGCGCCGCAGCGCCGTCGAGTCCGCGCCCGTAGCTGCCGAACACCCAGGGGCCGGTGTACTCCTCGCCGGGCGTCAGCCGGATCTCGCCGGGAAGGATCGACTCGCCGCCCCGAAAGTGCAGGCGCCCGTCGGTGCGCTCGATCGTGTGCTCGTGGTCGCCGCTGAATCCGACGTGTCCGATCCATACCTCGCCGGAGCCGGCGGAGAACCCCGGCGTGCCGACCGCCTGCACCAGCGTCGCGTCGAGACCGGTGCGGCCGCGCCGCGAGACGCGCGAGTGATCACCGCGGACGACCGGATGCCGCTGGGGGATGCGCTCGTGCCCCCATCGGCCGGTGAAGTCGAGCACCTCCTGCGCCCACGTCGGTATCGGAAGGGCGACGGCGAGGGACTGGATCTCGAGCGGTGCCGCCGCCTCGGTTGCGCCGGCGGTGTTCCGGACCCGAGCGCGGGAACGCACGAGGCCGTCTCGTGTGAGATCGATCTCTACACCGAGCTCAATCTCAGCAGCATCGTCGTGGAGGACCGCGTCGACCCGCCCCGCTCCGCCGGACGTCACGCCCGGTCCGGCCTCGGCGCCGTCGAGAGTCAGCGAGCGCAGCACGAACCGCGGCGCCCACCCCGAGCCGTCGCGATGTGCGGACAGCCCCGGGGCTCCGAACCACCCGCGGCTGTGCTCGGGCAGCACGCTCGCGCGGTACGGAACGTCGGAATCACCGGTCATCCCGTTCCGCTGCTCGGCCGCGACGAATGCGAGGAGGTCGGGCTCCGCCGACGTCACCGCCTCGCCCCAGTGGACGATCTCCGGCATCCCATCGTCCGCCGTTGCGATCACGACGGAGACGTCCTCGGCGTTGAGGTGGATCACGCGCATGGAATCCATGCTCCTATTCTGCTGACATCGCTCGGGCGGTACAGTCAGAGATCGATCTCAGCACATCGAAGGAGATGTCACAACCATGACCGCATCCGCCCTTGCGCCCGATGCCTCCCGGCTGCTCCCGGGAACCTATGATCGTCGTCGCCGCACCAATCGCACGTACCTCGTGTCGCTCGACGAGCACGCTCTCGTGCAGAACCACCGCATCGAAGCGGGCATCGGCGATCAGGCCTGGCACCTGAAGCCGTCCGTCACACCGGGCGTCGAGAACGGCTGGGCACGTCATTGGGGCTGGGAGACGCCCGGCGCACTCTTGCGGGGCCATTTCGTGGGGCACTGGATGTCGGCGGCCGCGCGCGAGATCGCCGTCACCGGCGATCCGGTGCTGCGGGGCAAGCTGGCCGTTGTCCTCGACGAGCTCGAAGCGTGCCAGGATGCCGGCGCGGGCTGGGTGTTCGGCATTCCGCAGACGTTCCTGCGCCGGCTCGCCGAGGGGCGCGAGGTGTGGGCGCCGCAGTACAACATCCACAAGACCTTCATGGGTCTGGTGGACGTGTACCGAGACCTCGGCGACGAGCGAGCCCTGCGCATCGCCCACCGCGCTGCGGCGCTGATCGCGGAGTGGGCGCGGGAGTTCGAGCGCGACGAGTTCCAGGCCATCCTCGAGGTCGAGACGGGCGGCATGCTCGAGGTGTGGGCAGACCTCCTCGAGGCCACCGGCGACGACATGTATCGCGAGCTCCTCGACCGATACGACCACCGGTCGCTCTTCGACGGTCTGCTGGCGGGCGAGGACATGCTGACCAACATGCACGCGAACACGACCATCCCGGAGGTGCTCGGTGCCGCGCGGGCCTTCGAGGTCACGGGTGAGGAGCGCTGGCGACGCATCGTCGAGGCGTACTGGGACTGGGCCGTCACACGACGCGGAACCTTCTGCACGGGCGGACAGACCTCGGGTGAGATCTGGACGCCGCCGTTCGCCTTCGCCGCGCGACGGGGCACGAAGACCCAGGAGCACTGCGCCGTCTACAACATGATCCGGCTGGCCGACGTGCTGTTCCGATGGACGGGCGAGGCGTCGTACCTCGACTACATCGAGGCCAACCTCGTCAACGGCATCCTGGCGCAGCAGCATCCCGGCACCGGCATGGTGAGCTACTTCCTGCCGCTGCAGAGCGGAGCGCGCAAGGAGTGGGGATCGCCCACCGAGGACTTCTGGTGCTGCCACGGCACGGTGGTGCAGGCGCACACGCGCCACTCGTCGCTGGCGGTGTACAGCGACGGCGAAGCCGTCACCGTCGCGCAGTACATCCCCGTCCGCGCCGACGTCGCCACGGCAGCAGGCCAGCTGGTCGTCGAGGTCCGCACGATCGACGACGCCCTCTACGTCGGTCCGGACGCGAACGCGGGCCCCGGCGGCCCGGCGCATCGGCCGCACGCTCTTCGGGTCTCGGTGGTGGTCGAGTCGCCGGCGACCGTTCGGGGCCGCGTCCGGACGCGTGTGCCCGCCTGGACCGCGGGTGAGGTGCACGTCCGGTCGGACGTCGCCGTCGTGCGGCGCGGCAGCTTCGTGGAGATCGATCATCCCGGCGGGCGCACCGAGATCGAACTCGGTTTCGGATTCGAGCTGCGGACGGTGCCGATCCCGGATGAGCCCGAGACCGTCGCCTTCGTCGAGGGCGCCGTGGTGCTCGCGGGTCTCGTCGACCGTGAGACGCCGCTCATCGGCGACAGCTCCGACCCGGCGACGCTGCTGGCTGCCGACGACGAGAGGCAGTGGTCGCAGTGGCTCACGCGATACCGCAGTGTCGGCGGCTCGGCCGGCATCCGATTCGTGCCGCTGAACGAGATCGTCGACGAGCGCTACGCCGTGTACTTCCCGGTCGTCGCGCCCGAGTGAGCCCCGTCGGTGGCGGCCTCGGTCAGCGCGGACGGCCGGTCGAGCCGCGGGCCACGAGAACCGTCGGCAGCTCGACCACCTCGTCGGCGAGCTGCGCACCGCCCGCCATCTGAGCCAGGAGCGTGACCGCCGCAGCGGCCATCTCGCGAATGGGCTGACGGATCGTGGTGAGCGGCGGATGCAGCCACCGCGCGCCCCGCACATCGTCGTATCCCACGACGAGAACGTGGCGCCCCACCGCGAGCCCAGCCTCGGCGATCGCCCGGTAGGCGCCCGCGGCCATCTCATCGGAGCAGGCGAAGAGCCCGATGGGGCCCTCGCCGCCGAGGTCATCGAGCGCCGCGGCGCACGCTCGTCGCGCGTCCGCCGCACCCCAGTCCGCCGTCGTCAGGATGCGGGGCGCAGCCGGGGCCGTCTCGTCGAGCGTCGAGAGGAAGCCCTCGATCCGCGCACGGCCGTACCGGTACGACGGAGCCCCGCCGATGACGATGAAGCGCCGCGCGCCCTGCGCCAGCAGGTGCTCCGCCGCCGCCGAGCCGCCCGCGTGATCGGTGTTCCGCACGCTCGGCACGTGCTGGGTGGTCCCCGACGGAGGCTCGAGCAGGACGACGGGGATGCCCGCGCCCTGCACGACCTCCAGCTGGGCCGCGGTGGGCAGGATCAGACCGAGCACGACCCCCGCCGATCCCCGGGAGCGGATGCGGGCCGGCCAGTCATCGCCCGGATCGTCGCGCTCCGCGGTGAGGACGAGGTCGTAGCTCAGGCGCGAGGCCGCCGTGTGCGCCCCGGCGACGACCTCGTCGGTGTAGGGGTCATGGAAGTGCCCGAGAACCAGATCGAAGATGCGGGACGTACCGCCGCGGGGCCGGCCGCGCGGTGTCCCGCTTCGCGTGTACCCGAGCCGTTCCGCCGTCTGCAGCACACGCGTGCGGGTCTCGGGCGACAGCTCGCCGCGGCCGCGGAGCGCCCGTGAGACGGTCGCGACGCTCACGCCCGCGGCCGTGGCGACGTCGGTGAGGCTCGGTCGGGAAGACGGCATGCGCCTATTTTGCGCAAAGCCCGATGTCCGCGTCGAGAGGCTGTGACATCGTGGTCCGCGATCACACGCACCGGTGCGGAGGGAGACGAGGATGTCGAGACGATTGCGCATCGCGATCATCGGGACCGGGTTCATGGGACGGATGCACGCGCACGCCTGGCGCACCGCTCCGCGGTTCTTCGATCTGCCGGTCGAACCGGAGGTGGTCGTGCTCGCGGGCAGCGACGCGCAACGCGCGGCCGACGCCGCATCGCGGTTCGGCATCGCCGAGTCGAGCGACGACTGGCGAAGTGTCATCGCACGCGACGACATCGACGCCGTCGACATCTGCACCCCGGGCGACACCCACGCCGAGATCGCGCTCGCAGCCCTCGACGCCGGCCGTCACGTGCTGTGCGAGAAGCCGCTGGCCAACGACGTCGCCGACGCCGACCGGATGACGGATGCCGCCGCCGCGGCGGCATCGCGCGGGGTCGTCGCGATGTGCGGGTTCAGCTACCGCCGCACGCCCGCCCTCGCTCTGGCGCGACGTCTGATCGAGGAGGGACGCATCGGCCGCATCCGGCACGTGCGCGCCCAGTACCTGCAGGACTGGCTCACCGACCCGGAGGCGCCGTTCACCTGGCGTCTCGATCGCGATCGCGCGGGATCGGGTGCGCTCGGCGACATCGGGGCGCACAGCATCGATGCCGCCCAGTGGCTCACCGGCGCGCGCATCACGAGCGTCTCCGGCACACTCCGCACCTTCGTCGACGAGCGCCCGGTCCTCGACGAGCGCGTCGGGCTCGGCGGCCGAGCCGGTGCCGGAGCCGCAACTGAACGCGTGACCGTCGACGACGCCGCGGCGTTCACCGCATCGTTCTCCGACGGCGCCCTCGGCATCTTCGAGGCGACGCGCATGGCCACGGGGTACCGCAACGCCAACCGCATCGAGATCAGCGGTGACCGCGGGGCCGTCGCCTTCGACTTCTCGCACCTGAACGACCTGCTCTTCGCCGACGCGACGCTCCCTGCCGGTGAGCAGGGGTTCCGCCGCATCGACGCGACCGAGCCCGAGCATCCCTACGCCGGAGCCTGGTGGCCGGCAGGACACGGACTCGGCTACGAGCACTTGTTCACCCACCAGAGCGTCGACTTCGTCCGCGCCGTCGCCGGTGAGATCGAGGTGCACCCGTCGTTCGCCGAGGCCGCGGGCGTGCAGCGCGTCCTCGCGGCGGTCGAGGAGAGCGCGGCATCCGACAGCAGAAGCATCCGAGTGGAAGGGGTCATCTCATGACCGCGAGACAGGCGCTCATCGTCCGAGGCGGCTGGGAGGGGCACAAACCCGTCGAGGCCACCAACCTCTTCGTGCCCTTCCTCGAAGAGAACGGCTTCGAGGTCCGCATCGAAGAGGACAACGAGGTCTACACCGACCGGGAGACGATGGAGCGCACCGACCTGATCGTGCAGTCGGTGACGATGTCGAAGATCTCACGCGAGGCCTTCGCCGGCCTGCGCGACGCGGTCGAGCGCGGAACGGGGCTGGCGGGCTGGCACGGCGGCATCGCCGACTCGTACCGCGACAACTCCGACTACCTGCAGCTCATCGGCGGCCAGTTCGCGACGCATCCCGCGAAGCACCCCGATGCCCGCGTCGGCGACGAGACCGACAACTACCTCTGCTACACCGTCGACCTCACCGACGCAGGTCGCCGCTCGGAGATCATGGCGGGCCTCGAGGACTTCACGCTCCGCACGGAGCAGTACTGGGTGCTCTCCGACGACCTCAACGACGTGCTCGCGACGACGACGCATCCCGTGCAGCCGTACCACCCGTGGCACCGCCCCATCACCTCGCCTGCCGTCTGGACGCGCGAGTGGGGACAGGGCCGCATCTTCGTCGCGACGCCGGGGCACAGCCTCGTCGTGCTGCGCGACGTCAACGTCCGCACCATCATCGAGAGGGGGATGCTGTGGGCGAGCCGCACGGCATCGGTGTAGTCGGCCTCGGGGTCATCTCGGGCCAGTATCTGGAGACGCTGGGCGATCACCCCGCCGTCCGTATCGTTGCGACGGCCGACCTCGACGTCGACCGCGCCCGGTCGGTCGCCGAGCGGTTCCCCGGAGCCCGCGCCCTATCGGTCGCCGAGCTCGTCGCCGACCCGGCGGTGCAGACCGTGGTCAACCTGACGATCCCCGCCGCTCACGGCGAGGTCGCGCGCGCGGCGCTCGCCGCGGGCAAGAACGTCTACGGCGAGAAACCGCTGGCCGCGACCTTCGACGAAGCGCTCGGGGTCATGGCCGGCGCGGCCAGCGCCTGGGTCGGCGGGGCACCCGACACCGTGCTGGGATCCGGTGTGCAGACCGCGCGAGCGGTCGTCGACGCCGGCGAGATCGGCCGACCGGTCGCGGCCGTCGCGACGTGGCTGTCGTCGGGCCACGAGGCCTGGCACCCGCATCCCGACTTCTACTATCGCGAAGGCGGCGGACCGCTCTACGACATGGGGCCGTACTACCTCACGGCACTGTTCCACCTGCTGGGACCCGTCGTCAGCGTGTCGGGTGCTTCGTCGCGATCACGCGACGAGCGCACGATCGGTTCGGGCCCGCGAGCGGGGGAGCGCATCCCCGTCGAGATCGACACGCATGTCACCGGCGTGCTCGAGCACGCCGGCGGCGCGGTCTCGACGGTCACCTTCAGCTTCGACGCCGCCGCAACCCACGCCGCACCGATCGAGGTGCACGGCGAGAGCGCATCGCTGACCCTGCCCGACCCCAACTTCTTCGACGGCGACGTGACCATGCGGCGACCCCGCGCGGAGGAGTGGACGGCGATCGCGCCGCGCGCGGGCTATCGAGGCGCGGGCCGCGGCATCGGGGTCCTCGACTTCGTACGCGGCGGCGCCGGTGCGGGACGTGCGAGCGGTGAGGTCGCCCTGCACATCCTGGAGATCATGAGCGCCCTCACCCGGTCGGCGCGAGAGGGACGCCGCATCACCCTGACCACGACCGCGGAGCGTCCTCCGCTGGTCCCGCTCACCGAGCACGAGCACTGGAGAACCACATGACCTCGTCCGCACGTGCGGTCATCGACCTCGACGTCGTCGGCGATCGCATCAGCCGGCACATCTACGGGCACTTCGCCGAGCACCTCGGGCGCTGCATCTACGACGGCTTCTGGGTCGGCGAGGATTCGGCGATCCCCAACACCCGCGGCATCCGCACCGACGTCGTCGAGGCCCTCCGCGCGCTCGACATCCCGAACCTGCGCTGGCCGGGCGGTTGCTTCGCCGACACGTACCACTGGCGCGATGGCATCGGTCCGCGCGAGCAACGCCCGAAGATCGCCAACACGAACTGGGGCGACGTCGTCGAGAGCAACCACTTCGGAACCCACGAGTTCATGGATCTGTGCGACCTGCTCGGCACCGAGGCGTACGTCAACGGGAACGTCGGTAGCGGCACGGTGCAGGAGATGTCGGAGTGGGTCGAGTATCTCACGCGCGACGACGACAGCCCCATGGCGCGTCTGCGCCGCGAGAACGGTCGCGACGAGCCCTGGCGTGTGCCCTTCTGGGGCATCGGCAACGAGCCGTGGGGATGCGGCGGCAACCTGTCTCCCGAGTTCTACGCGGAAGAAGCGCGGCGCTACGCGACCTATTGCCACGACCACGGCGAGAACAGGTTGACGCTCATCGCCGCCGGCGCCAACGAGGACGACTTCGAGTGGACGCGGGTGCTCGTGAAGACGCTCGTCGAGTCGCACGCCGCGAACCTGTACGACAAGCATCCGTACCAGGCGATCTCGTTCCACTACTACACGCACACCGGATCGGGCATCAATCGCGAAGACGCGACGACCTTCACCGACGAGCAGTTCTACGACACGATGGCCTACGCCCGCGACTTCGAGCGGGTCGTCCGCGGACACGTCGCGGTCATGGACTCGTACGACCCCGAGAACCGGGTGAGCCTCGTCTGCGACGAGTGGGGCACGTGGTGGAACGCCGAAAAGGGCACGAACCCGGGCTTCCTGTTCCAACAGAACACGATCCGCGACGCGCTCGTCGCCGGCATCCATTTCGACATCTTCCACCGGTACGCGCGGCGCATCTCGATGGCGAACATCGCACAGACGGTGAACGTCTTGCAGGCGATGATCCTCACCGACGGTGAGAAGCTCGTTCTCACGCCGACCTACCACGTGTTCGAGATGAACAAGGGGCACCAGGACGCCCGTGCGCTCGCCGCCCACGTGCTCGACGCGCCCGCGACGACGGCGCGCGGGGGAGAGCTGCCGCTGGTGTCGATGTCGGCCTCGACGAAGGAGGGGGCGGCGCTCATCTCGCTCACCCACCTCTCGGCGGACGACGAGTGCGAGGTGCGCATCGGCCTCCGCGGACGTGGCGCCCGCGTCGTGCGTGCCCGGGTGCTGGGAGCAGAGAGCGCGACGACGTACAACGACGCCGACGTGCCCGCTCGTGTCGAGCCGCGGCCCCTCGCGACCGCCCTCGATGGGGGCGAGCTCGTCGTGACGATGCCGCCGCACTCCTTCGCGACCATCGAGCTGGCGCTGGACTGACCGGGGGAGGCGTCGGCGACGCGAGTCGGGCGCAGTTCGGAGGTTGAGGCGCAGACGTAAGCGCGCCCGATGTTGTGAACTGCGCCCGAAGCGCCGCGGACGGGGCCGGCGGGGCATCGCCGTAGGCTGGGAGACATGCCCGAACCCGCGCCCCGCGGCATCCTGCTCGTCGACAAGCCGGGCGGGATGACCAGTCATGACGTCGTCGCCCGAGCCCGTCGAGCCCTCGGCACCCGCAAGATCGGCCACGCCGGCACTCTGGATCCGATGGCGACGGGGCTGCTCGTCCTCGGTGTGGGGCCGGCGACCCGCCTGTTGACCTACATCGTGGGGCTCGACAAGACCTACGAGGCGACGATCCGCCTCGGCGTCTCGACCGATTCCGACGACGCCGACGGCACCGTGACGGAGCACGCGACGAACCAAGCCCTCGCCGCGGTCGACCGCGCCGGCATCGATCGCGGCATCGCGGCGCTCACCGGCGAGATCGATCAGGTGCCGAGCCGGGTGTCGGCGATCAAGGTCGGCGGGAAGCGGGCGTACGACCTCGCTCGCGCGGGCGAAGAGGTCGAGCTGAAGGCGCGTCGCGTCACCGTCTCTCGCTTCGATGTGCGCGACGTCCGCGACGTCGTCCTGAACGATGTCGCGGGCGGATCCCGCGCGATCGACGTCGACGTCATCGTCGACTGCACGAGCGGTACCTACATCCGCGCCTTGGCCCGCGACCTGGGAGCAGATCTCGGCGTCGGCGGGCATCTGACGGCGCTCCGGCGCACCCGCATCGGACCTTTCGAGGTGTCGGATGCCGAGGCCGAGATCGCCCCGGACGCGACGCTGCTGCGCGACGCGGATGTCGCGGCCGCGGTGCTCGGCGCCTTCGAGGTGACCGCCGACGAGGCGCGCGACCTGCGCCACGGCAAGCGTCTCGTCGGAGCGGCGGCGCGCCTGTCGGCGCCGCACCCGGCGGCGATCGACCCCGATGGGCGACTGGTGGGGATCGTCGAGCGTCGCGGCGACGACGTCAAGAGCCTGATGAACATGGCGGAGGACGCATGATCACGGTCTTCACCATCGTTCAGGTGGCGGTGGCGGTCGCCGCCGGTCTGCTCTGTACCGTCCTCGGCCTCGCGAACCGCCGCCCGAGCGACCTCTCGGTCGGGTCGCTCGCCCTCGTCGAGGTGCTTCTCATCACCCAGGTCGTCGTCGCGATCATCGCCCCGCTCGCAGGCAACGCCCCTTCGGGCAGTCTCCTGGAGTTCTGGGTGTATCTCGTCTCGGCCGTCCTGCTGCCGCCTGCCGCTGTGTTCTGGGCGCTCATCGAACGCAGTCGCTGGAGCACCGTCATCCTCGGCGTCGCCGCCCTGTCGGTCGCGATCATGGTGTGGCGGATGCAGGTGATCTGGACGGTTCAGGTCGTCTGAAGCCATCCGCGCGACGCCTATCATTGGTGGGGTCATGGATCATCCCCGCCCTCGAATGACCGGCATCGGCCGCGTCCTCGTGGTCGTGTACGCCGTGATGGCGCTCGCCGCGACGGGACGCTCGTTCGTCCAGATCGTCGAGGACTTCTCCAACGCACCGCTCGCGTACTCACTGTCGGCGGCCGCGGCGCTGGTGTACGTGCTGGCGACCGTCGCGCTGGTGAAGTCGGGCTCGCGCACCTGGTACGCGATCGCGTGGGTCGCGATCTGCTTCGAGCTGGCTGGGGTGCTCGTCGTCGGCACGCTCAGCCTCGTGCTGCCCGACCTGTTCTCGCACGACGCCACCGTCTGGTCGGGCTACGGCTTCGGCTACTTCTGGGTTCCGCTCGCCCTGCCCTTCGTGGGGATCTGGTGGCTCGTGTCGCACCGCAACGGTGCCGGGGAGAGCAGCGAGCGCCCGGCCGTCCTGGAGGGATCGTCATGGTGACCGTGTACCGAGACCCCGCGGAGGTCCCCGCGGACTTCGGCCCGAGCGTCGTGGCCATCGGCAAGTTCGACGGCGTGCACTCCGGACACCGCGCGGTCATCGACCGGGCCCGGGTGGATGCCGCCGCCCGCGGCGCGCGTGTGGTGGCGGTCACCTTCGACCGCAACCCGCTGAGCCTGCTGCGTCCGGAGCTCTGCCCCGAGCCGCTCGTCGCTCTGGATCAGAAGATCGGGCTCCTCGCGGCGGCCGGGGTGGATGCCGTCCTCGTGCTGCGGTTCGACGCCGAGCTCGCCGCGCTCTCAGCGCGTGACTTCGTCGAGAGCATCCTCGTTCGCGCGCTCGGTGCCGTCGGCGTTCTCGTCGGCGACGACTTCCGCTTCGGTCGAGGCGGCGAGGGCGATCCCGAGGTGCTGGCCGCACTCGGGCGCGAGCACGGTTTCGATGTCGACGTCGTCACGGACGTCCGTGCCCGCGACGCCGGCCGGCGCGTCTCGTCGACGTGGGTGCGCGATCTGCTCGCGGCCGGCGATGTCGCCGGTGCCGCCCGCCTGCTCGGCCGCCCTCACGCGGTCGAGGCCGAGGTCGTCCACGGACTCAAGCGCGGCCGAGAGCTCGGCTATCCGACCGCGAACCTCGCCACCGACGCCGCGGGCTTCATCCCGGCCGACGGTGTGTACGCCGGCTGGCTCGTCGACCTCGGGATGCCGGGTGCCGACGGCGCGATGCCGGCGAGTGTCATCCGGTATCCGGCGGCGATCTCGGTGGGCACCAATCCCACGTTCGACGACGTGCCGCAGCGACAGGTCGAGGCGTACGTGCTCGACGAGACGGATCTCGACCTCTACGGTCACCGCGTCGAGGTCCGCTTCACGGCCCGCATCCGCGGGATGGTCGCGTTCGCGGGTATCCCGGCGCTCATCGAGCAGATGGACGACGATGTCGTCCGCGTGCGCGAGGCCCTCGCCTGAGGCCAGCCTCGCGCGCCCGTGCGGGCCGCAGCCCGCGGGATCAGTACGACGACTCGTCGACCGCGCCGGTGGCTGCGCCGCCGGCCTCGAGTCGGCGCGCTTCGCCGAGGATGGTCGCGCTGCCGCTCGTGCCGAGGCGCGTGGCGCCTGCGTCGAGCATCGCGACGGCGTCAGCGAAGCTGCGCACGCCGCCGGAGGCCTTGACCTGCACGGCCTCGCCGACGTTCTCGCGCATGAGGCGGACGTGGGGGACTGTCGCCCCGCCGCCGGCGAAGCCGGTCGAGGTCTTGACGAAGTCGGCGCCGCCGGCCTCGGTCAGGCGGCTGCCGCGGGCGATCTGCTCGTCGTCGAGCAGGCTCGTCTCGAGGATGACCTTGACGATCTTGCCTTCGGCGGCCTCGACCACGGCGCGGATGTCGTCGACCACGACGTCATCGAAGCCCGAGCGCAGCGCGGCGATGTTGACGACCATGTCGAACTCCGAGGCGCCGTCCGCGGCGGCCTGACGGACCTCGGCGACCTTCGCCGCCGTGGACGTCGTGCCGTGGGGGAAGCCGATGACCGTACCGACGGCGACACCGGTGCCCGCGAGACGCGCGACAGCGTGCGGGATGTCGGAGGGGCGTACGCACACCGAGAAGACTCGCCACTCGGCGGCGATGTCGAGCTCGGCGTCGACCTGGTCGCGGGTCAGCTCGGGCTTGAGGATGGCGTGGTCGAGGGTCGCGGCGAGCTCGCGCTCGGAGATCGTGGACATGCTTTCAGCGTACGCCGTCCGGATCTCGAGGCATCGACGGGAATACCCCTGGGGGGTATCCTGTTGTCGTCGCTGAACCACGAAGGAGCATCATGACGACTCAGACCTACACCGTCGAAGGCATGACCTGCGGGCACTGCGCCGCAGCGGTGACCCGCGAGCTCGGGCTCGTCCCGGGCGTCTCCGACGTCGCCGTCGACGTCGACGCCGGCACCGTCGCGGTCACGGCTGTGCAGCCGCCCGACGACGACGTCGTCTCGGCCGCTGTGGCCGAGGCGGGCTACACGGTCACCGGACGCCGCTGATGAGCGCGGACACCGCCGGGCGGGAGAGCAGCCATGCCGTCCTCGACATCGAGGGGATGACGTGCGCGAGCTGTGTCGCCCGGGTCGAGAAGCGGCTGCAGCGCCTGGACGGTGTCCACGCGACGGTGAACCTCGCGACCGAGTCGGCGCGCGTCGAGCATCCCGCCGCCGTCTCGGTCGACGACCTGGTCGAGGCCGTCGGCCAGGCGGGGTATACCGCTCGAGTGCGCTCCTCTCCGGCGCAGCATCCGGCGGAGCATCATGACGCTCCGGGCCACCAGCACGACGTCGAGGACATGCCGGGGCGGACCACTCTGCGCACCCGGCTGATCTGGGGCATCGTGCTCGCCGCGCCCGTCGTGGCGCTCGGCATGGTGCCGGCGTGGCAGTTCCCCGGCTGGCAGTGGGTGTCGCTCGTCCTGACCGCGCCGGTCGTGTTCTGGGCGGGTTGGCCGTTCCACCGCGCCACGTTCGCGAACGCGCGCCACGGCGCGCTGACGATGGACACGCTCGTCACATTGGGCACCTTCGCGGCCTTCGCCTGGAGCCTGTGGGCGGTGCTGTTCGGCTCCGCCGGGCGCATCGGCATCCGTCACGATGTCGTCCTCTTCGGCCCCGTGCACGACCCGACATCGCTCGTCTACTTCGAGGTCGCCGCAGCGGTGACCGTGCTCATCCTGCTCGGTCGCTACATCGAGCAGCGCTCGCGGCGACGTGCGGGCGCCGCGCTGCGCGCCCTGCTCGAGCTCGGGGCGGCGGATGTCGAGCTGCCGGACGGGCGTCGCGTGGGCATCGACGCGCTGCATGCGGGCGACGAGTTCATCGTGCGGCCCGGTGAGAAGGTGGCCACCGACGGCATCGTCGTCGACGGCGCGGCGGCGGTGGACGAGAGCATGCTGACGGGCGAGTCGGTGCCCGTCGACGTCGGCCCCGGTTCCGAGGTCACCGGCGGCACGATCGCCTCCGGCGGACGGTTGCGGGTACGCGCCACCTCGGTCGGCGACGAAACCCGCCTCGCGCATCTGGCGCGGCTGGTCGACGAGGCCCAGTCGGGCAAGAGCCGCGTGCAGCGTCTCGCCGACCGCGTCTCGGCGGTGTTCGTCCCCGTCGTCATCGTCGTGGCAGTGCTGACCCTTCTCGGCTGGATCATCGCCGGCGCACCCGTCGCCGCGGGCTTCACCGCCGCCGTCGCGGTCCTGATCATCGCCTGCCCGTGCGCGCTCGGGCTCGCGACGCCCATCGCCGTCCTCGTCGGCACCGGCCGAGGCGCCGAGCTCGGCATCCTCATCACCGGTCCCGAAGCCCTGGAGGCCGCCGAGCGCATCGACGTCGTGCTCATGGACAAGACCGGCACCCTCACCGAGGGGCGGATGTCCGTCGCCTCGGTCGTCACCGCGGCCGGAGCCGATCGCGACGACGCGTTGCGGGCGGCCGGCGCCGTCGAATCCGCCTCGGAGCACCCGATCGCGCGCGCGATCGTCGCAGCCGCTGGCACCGTGCCGCCGGTGACGGAGTTCACGGGCGTCGCCGGAGGCGGCGTCAGCGGCGTAGTCGAGGGGCGCGAGGTCACCGCGGGGAGCGTCGCCTTCGTCACCCAGCGACTGGGCGAGCTGAGCTCCGAGCTCGATGAAGCCGCGCGCGACGCCGCGGCATCCGGTGCTTCCGTCGTCGCCGTCGGCTGGGACGGGGCGGTCCGTGCGGTCATCGCGGTCTCGGACCGGGTCCGCGACGACGCCCGCGAAGCCGTGGCGCGGCTGCACCGCACCGGGGCCTCGGTGGTCCTGGTCACCGGCGACAACGCCGGCGCCGCGGGGACGGTCGCCCGCGAGCTGGGCATCGACGACGTGGTCGCCGACGTGCGTCCCGAGGGCAAGCTCGAGGAGGTACGCCGCCGCCAGGCCGCGGGGAAGCGCGTCGCGATGGTCGGCGACGGCGTCAACGACGCGGCCGCCCTCGCCGCTGCCGACCTCGGCATCGCGATGGGCGGTGGCACGGATGCCGCCAAGCACGCCAGCGACATCACGCTCACCGCTGGCAGCCCCCGGGCCGTGGCCGAGGCGATCGAACTCAGCCGCCGTACCCTCGGCATCATTCGCGGCAACCTGTTCTGGGCCTTCGCCTACAACGTCGCCGCCGTGCCGCTCGCGGTGGCCGGTCTGCTCAACCCGATGGTCGCCGCGGCCGCCATGGCGTTCTCGAGCGTCTTCGTCGTGCTCAACAGCCTGCGACTGCGATCGGCGTTGCGGCCCGCGCGCCGGAGCGGATAGCCGACCCGGCTCGTTAGGATCAGTTCATGGCCGTCAGACACCGCACAGCTCTCCGCTTCATCCCGGTCGTCACGGCGGTCGCGCTGCTGGCTACGGCATGCGCGACTCCCGCCGGCGGAGCTGCTACACCCGCTCCGTCCGAGTCGGCCGCGACGCCGTCGCTCGCGCCCACTCCGTCGGAGACGCCAAGCCCTGTCGAGACGCGGTCGACAACCGACGAGATCAATCTGCCGTCGTCATGCGACGAGCTCTTCACGGGCGATCTGCGCGCCACGCTCGACGCTGAGATCGCCCCGCTGAACGACCCTGGCGTGACGATGTACTCGACCGAGAACGCCGAGGCCCTGACGGTGCTCGAATCGGGGGTGCCGAGCTTGCGTTGCACGTGGGGAAAGCCCTCCGACCGAGGCATCGCGACCACCGTGGCACTCGTCTCGCCCGCCCAGTCCGAACTCATCGCTGACGCGTTGTCCACCGCGGGCTTCGGCTCAGAGGAAGCTTCGGGAGGCGTTTACTCCCGGACATCGCAGCAGATGCTCTCGATGGACGAAGAAGTCGTCGACTTGGGTGAGACTCACTTCCTTCGCGGGAACGCCTGGGTGTCGACGCGCTGGGTCAACTACAACCCCGATTCCTACACCCCCGGCATCGTCGCTCAGCTCTGGCGCTGAGTAACGCCCCGCATCGCGGGGCGCGCCTGACATGGCATAGAATGGACGACAGGGACATCGTCGGGTTCGACGCCGCAGCTCGCTGAAGCGAGTGCCCGTGGCCGACCGACGCGAACGCCCTTCGCTCGCATGACGCTCCGGTGTCCGTTCGAGCGGCACCTCGTACGTTTCCGTCACGACGGAACTCCGGCACTCAGGCTCAGGAGGAGCATGCCGACCATGGCCACCGCCGCAGCGACCGCCAACCGCCGACGGAGATCTTCGTCCGCCCGACGCGATGATGACGCGCCGCTGATCCCGATCCTGGCGCGCAAGGTGCGCGAGGTCGAGGCCAAGGCCCAGCGCGGAAAGCTCGGACCCACGAACCGCGTCAAATTCCAGGTCATCGCCTTCTTGGTGCGCGAAGAGCGCGCGCGGGTGAAGGCCGACGAGAACGTCTCCACCGCCGCCCGAGCGGAGCTGCTCAAGCGGCTCGACGGCGTCGCCACGATCCTCGCGAAGACGGCCGCGCGCGACACGTCTCTCATCCAGCTGCTCGAGGTCGACCAGGCGACGTCGCCGGTGGCGAAGCGGATGCGGCGCGACTGGCTTCTCGAGTCGGGTGCCGAGCTGCCGGAGGACGAGCTCATCATCACCGATGCCGCTCCCGTTCAGGCGCCCGTCGTGCCCGCGGCTCTCGCCGACCGCCAGGTCACACCGCCGCAGGTGATCGCACGACGCGAGGCGAACCCCTTCCTCGCGCCCGACCTCGAGCTGCACGCGCCGCACGACACCCCGCGTCGGAGACTCGACGGCTGGGAGTTGATGGGGCCGCTCTACAAGGCGTTCGAGTCCGGCGCCGGCGGGGCGGCTGCCTCGATGGACCTGCCTCCCGTGCCGGAGTTCGACCGCCTGTCGCCCAAGGGTCTCGAGATCATGCCGCACCAGTCGCGGTTCCTCGAGTCGGTGCGAGCCGGTCACCGCTCGTTCCTGCTCGCCGACGAGCCGGGTCTCGGAAAGACGGCGCAGTCGGTGCTCGCAGCATCCGTCGCCGGCGCCTATCCGCTGCTGGCCGTCGTGCCGAACGTGGTCAAGATGAACTGGGCGCGCGAGGTCGAGCGCTGGACGCCGCAGCGACGCGCGACCGTGATCTCGGGCGACGGCGATCAGATCGACGCGTTCGCCGACGTCTTCATCGTCAATTACGAGGTGCTCGACCGCCACCTCTCGTGGCTCGGTTCGATCGGCCTGCGCGGCATGGTCGTCGACGAGGCGCACTTCATCAAGAACCTCAGCTCGCAGCGTTCGCAGAACGTGCTCGCCCTCGCGGGCCGCATTCGCGAGCAGGTGCGCGACCCGCTCATGCTGGCCCTCACCGGAACCCCGCTGATCAACGACGTCGAGGACTTCGACGCGATCTGGCGGTTCCTGGGATGGACCAACGGCGAGAAGCCCGGCCCCGTGCTCATGGAGCGTCTGGACGAGACCGGCCTCACGCCCGCTGACAAGGCGTTCTATCCCGCTGCCCGCGACGCCGTCATCTCGATGGGCATCGTGCGCCGCAAGAAGAAGGACGTCGCCGCCGACCTTCCCGACAAGCTCATCGCCGACCTGCCCGTGCAGCTCGACGACGAGTACGGCCGGTCGATCCGCCAGGCCGAGCACGAGCTCGGCGAGCGTCTCGCCGCGCGGTACCGCCGGATCATCGAGGCGCGCGGCGACCGTGTGCTCATCGGCGAGGCCGACTCCGACATCGTGCGCCTCGTCGCGACGCAGGAGCTCGAGGAGTCGAAGGCCGCAGGCACCGGCGCCGAGAACGTCTTCACGATGGTCCGCCGCATCGGCCAGGCCAAGGCCGTGCTCGCCGCCGACTACGCGGCCCAGCTGCAGCGCTCCGTCGGCAAGGTCGTGTTCTTCGCCAAGCACATCGACGTCATGGATGCCGCTGAGGCCCACTTCGCGGCCGCCGGGCTGCGGACCGTGTCGCTGCGCGGCGATCAGAGCGCGACGGCACGCCAGGACGCGATCGACGCGTTCAACAACGATCCCGATGTCGCCATCGCGGTGTGCTCGCTGACGGCTGCCGGCGTCGGCGTGAACATGCAGGCAGCCTCGAACGTCGTCCTCGCCGAGCTGTCGTGGACCGCGGCCGAGCAGACGCAGGCGATCGACCGGGTGCACCGCATCGGTCAGGAGGAGCCCGTCACCGCGTGGCGGATCATCGCCGCTCACACGATCGACACGAAGATCGCCGAGCTCATCGACTCGAAGCAGGGTCTCGCGGCTCGGGCGCTCGATGGTGAGGCCGTCGACCCGACCTCGAGCGACTCGGTGCAGCTGTCGGCTCTCATGCACCTGCTGCGTCAGGCGCTCGGCGCGGACTGAGCCGTCCTCTCCGTTGTTCGTCGGTGGTCGGAGGGCGCGCCTGGTCGCATCCGCGCGGGCCTCGCGAGTTCTCCCGGCGGGCTCGCCTGGCAGCACCCGCGCCGCGACGATAGTCTCGACCTGAGGCAGCGTCGCCACACTCCACCCTGAGCAACAACGAAGGATCTCCCCATGAAGATCGGCATCCTCACCAGCGGCGGCGACTGCCCCGGACTCAACGCTGTCATCCGAGGCGTCGTGCTCAAGGGCACCACCTCGTACAACATCGAGTTCGTCGGCATCCGCGACGGCTGGCGCGGCGTCGTCGACGGCGACTTCTTCCCCCTCACGCGCCACGAGGTGAAGGGCCTGTCGAAGGTCGGCGGAACCATTCTGGGTACGAGCCGCACCAACCCGTACGAAGGCCCCCGTGGCGGCGCCGAGAACATCGCGGCGACCCTCGACAAGCACCGCATCGACGGCATCATCGCCATCGGCGGCGAAGGCACGCTCGCTGCGGCCAACCGTCTCGCCAACGACGGCATCAACGTCCTCGGTGTGCCGAAGACGATCGACAACGACCTGAAGGCGACCGACTACTCGTTCGGCTTCGACACCGCCGTCAACATCGCGACCGACGCGATGGACCGCCTGCGCACGACCGGTGACTCGCACCAGCGCTGCATGGTGGCCGAGGTCATGGGCCGTCACGTCGGCTGGATCGCCCTGCACGCCGGCATCGCCGCCGGCGCCCACGTCATCTGCATCCCGGAGGTGCCGATGTCGATCGAGGAGATCACGGCGCAGGTGACCAAGGCGTTCGACCGTGGCCGCGCCCCGCTCGTCGTCGTGTCGGAGGGCTTCAAGCTGAAGGGTCAGGACGAGGCCTACAGCGACAAGGGCCTCGACGCGTTCAACCGTCCCCGTCTCGGTGGCATCAGCGAGGTGCTCGCTCCCGAGATCGAGCGCCTGACCGGCATCGAGACGCGCGCCACCGTGCTCGGTCACATCCAGCGCGGCGGCTCGCCGTCCGCGTTCGACCGTGTGCTGGCCACGCGCCTCGGGCTCGCGGCGGCCGACGCGCTCGTCGACGGTGCCTGGGGTCAGATGGTCTCGCTCAAGGGCACCGACATCGTCCGCGTCTCGTTCGACGAGGCCCTCGGCGAGCTGAACACCGTTCCGCTGTACCGCTACGAGGAGGCCGCCGCGCTGTTCGGCTGATCTCCGCGTCGCTTCGTCTCGGCCGCGTCCGCGGCAGGTTCCCCGCCTGCTCGTGACGCGGCCGTTTCGCTTCTCTTGGTTTCAGCGCACCCGCGCACGCGCACGGATGACCGACCCCAGCGACGCGCGGAGCGGCTGGCCGAGGTAGATGCCGAGCGACGCACCCACCGCCAGGGCGATGCCGACGGTCGCGGCTGCCGCGAGGGTGCTGAATCCGGTGAGCAGGGTCGCCGGGCTGTCACCCGACTCGACCACGCCGAGGAGCCCGCGGAACACCGCGGCACCGGGGACCATGGGCAGGATCGCCGCCGTCGTGATCGCGACAGACGGAACGTGCAGACGATAGGCGGCGAGAATGCCGACGAGGCTCCCGACGAACGCGCCGACGCCGCTCGCCGCCGCCGTCTCGAAGCCGAGCGAGGCCGCGGCCACGTATCCGAGCCACGCGACGACGCTGAGCGCGACGCTGACGACGATGATGCGGAGCCCGGCCCCGTTGATGACGGCGACGGCGAGGGCGATCAGACCTGCGCCGAGGAACTGCAGCGGCACGGGTCCGAGCGGCAGCGCCTCCGTCGGGGCCTCCAGGCCCAGCCCGATGACTCTCGCGGTCTCGATGCCGGCGAGGATGCCGAGCACGACGCCGAGAGTCTGCGTCACCAGCTCGAGGATGCGGCCCATCGCCGTCAGCGCGAAACCGTCGATGGCGTCCTGAGCCGCCCCGACCACGGTGAGGCCCGCCAGCATCAGCACGATGCCCGAGGCGACGATGACGGAGGGGCGCATGGTCATCGCGGCCTCCCACCCCGTCGCTCGAAGAAGCGGGGAGGCCGCAGCGACGATCGTGAGCACGAACGCCCCGGCGATCTGACTGAAGAAGAACGGCACGCGCGCCCGGCCCAGGAGGAACTGGGTCACCGCCGCCGACCCCGCGGCGAGGAACGACAGCACGATGACGAGCCAGTTCGCGCCGAACATCACCGCGACTCCGACCGCCAGCAGCGCCTGCGCCGAGACGGCGACGGGCTGGTGGTACCGGAACGGTGTGCGACGGATGCCGCGGAAGCGCAGGGCCGCGGCATCCAGGGGGAGTCCCGACCGGATCTCGGTCACGAGCGCTTGCAACCGCTGCAGACGCGCATGGTCGGGCGCCGCGCCGCGGACCACGCGCATCAGGGTGATGGGCCGGTCCTCACCGCTGCGATGGTGCGCGACGGTGATCGAGTTGTAGGTCACGTCGACGTGCACGGGGTCGAGTCCGTACACACCCGCGACCCGCACGATCGTCAGCGTCACTTCGCTGGCGGGCGAGCCCGCCACGAGCATCGTCTCGCCCAGCCTGATCGCCAGATCGAGCACCCGCACGGCGAAGGCGTCGTCGATCACCGGGAGCATCTCGGTCGCCGGGCCGCCGGCCGGATCGGCGGTGTGGACGAGCGCGTTCAGCGCCGTGAAGAGCGAGCGGCGTCCCATGGGTTCCAGCCTAGGTCCGTGCGCCCGGAGCCTCGCCCGCGGGCGGGTCGTCACATGGCGCTGCGCGCATGGGACGCTCCGTAAGATGGTCCGGTGGGCGCGGCATCCGGGCGCCCGTAGCAATCGCGCCGGCACCGGCATCCGGGAGTCCCACATGGCATTGATCGTGCAGAAGTACGGCGGGTCGTCCGTCGCCGACGCGGAGAGCATCAAGCGGGTCGCGAAGCGCATCGTCGACACCCGCCGCGCCGGTCACGACGTCGTCGTCGCGGTGAGCGCGATGGGCGACACCACCGATGAGCTGCTCGATCTCGCGAACGAGGTCGCACCGATCCCGGCTCCCCGCGAGCTCGACATGCTCCTGAGCTCGGGCGAGCGCATTTCGATGGCGCTCCTGGCGATGGCCATCCACTCGATGGGCTTCGAGGCACGGTCGTTCACCGGCAGCCAGGCGGGCATGATCACGGATGCCACGCACGGTGCCGCGCGCATCGTCGACGTCACGCCCGTGCGGCTGCGCGAGGCCCTCGACGAGGGAGCGATCGTCATCGTCGCGGGGTTCCAGGGGTTCAACCGCGACACCCGCGACATCACGACGCTCGGCCGTGGCGGATCCGACACCACGGCCGTCGCGCTCGCCGCAGCGCTCTCGGCCGACGTCTGCGAGATCTACAGCGACGTCGACGGCATCTACACCGCCGACCCGCGCGTTGTGCCCAAGGCTCGCAAGCTCGGCGTCGTCTCGGCGGAGGAGATGCTCGAGCTCGCCGCGAACGGCGCCAAGGTCCTCTACATCCGTGCGGTGGAGTACGCCCGCCGTCACGGCGTCATGATCAACGCCCGGTCGACGTTCAGCTCGGGGTCCGGCACGTTCGTGCTCGGTCCCGGGATGACGCTGCCCGAAGGCCGAAAGGAAGAAGAGATGGAAGAGCCGATCGTCGCGGGCGTCGCCACCGACCTCAGCCAGGCCAAGATCACCGTCATCGGCGTGCCCGACGTCCCGGGCAAGGCTGCCGAGATCTTCAAGATCGTGGCGAAGTCGGGCGCGAACGTCGACATGATCGTCCAGAACGTCTCGGCGGCCACGACGGGTCGCACCGACATCTCGTTCACGCTGCCCAAGACGGATGCGACCGTCGCGCTCCGCGCCCTCGCGGGCGAGCAGAGCGAGGTCGGCTTCGAGAGCCTCGTGCACGACGATCAGATCGGAAAGCTCTCCGTCGTCGGTGCCGGGATGCGCACGCACTCGGGCGTCTCCGCGACGCTGTTCGAAGCGCTGTCGAACGCCGGGGTGAACCTCGAGATGATCTCGACCTCGGAGATCCGCATCTCCGTCGTCGTCCGCGGCGACGAGCTCGCCGAGGCGGCTCGCGTCGTGCACAGGGCCTACGGGCTCGACGGAGATACCGAAGCGGTCGTCTACGCCGGCACCGGGCGCTGACGCCCCGCCGGCCGTCGACGCCCCGCCGGCCGTCGACGCCCCGCCGACGCCGGGCAGGCGCGGCACCTGCGACAATCGAAAGCCGTCCCCGACCCGTCACCGAGGAGCCCCGCGTGCTGTACATCTCGACCCGAGGCGGCGCTGAGCCGCTGCCGTACTGCGACGCTCTCCTCGAGGGGCTCGCGACCGATGGCGGTCTCGCCGTGCCGCAAGAGATGCCCTCGGTCTCGCCCGAGACCCTGGAGCGCTGGCGTGCCCTGACCTACCCGCAGCTGGCCACCGAGGTCCTGGCGCTCTTCGCCACCGACATCGAGCGCGACGACCTCGCCCGCATGACCGAGGCCGCATACGCTCCCTTCCCCGATGCTGTCGTGCCGCTGCGGCGGATCGGTGGCGGGATCACGCTGGTCGGGCTCTCCGAGGGCCCCACGCTGGCCTTCAAGGATCTCGCGATGCAGTTCCTCGGTCAGGTCGTCGAGCACGCTCTCGCGCGCACGGGGTCCGTGCTCAACGTTCTCGGTGCGACCTCGGGCGACACCGGATCGGCCGCTGAGTACGCGCTGCGCGGCAAGGAGCGCATCGCCGTGTTCATGCTGTCGCCGCAGGGCCGCATGAGCCCGTTCCAGCGGGCGCAGATGTTCTCGCTCGACGAGCCGAACATCCACAACATAGCCATCGAGGGCGTTTTCGACGACTGCCAGAACCTGGTCAAGGAGCTCGCGGGCGACCTCGAGGTCAAGCGGTCGCTGCGCCTCGGCGCGGTCAACTCGATCAACCTCGCCCGCATCACGGCGCAGGTCGTCTATTACTTCTGGGCCTGGCTGCGCGCGACGGACGCCGACGGCCACGCCGAGGTCTCGATCACGGTGCCGTCCGGCAACTTCGGCAACATCCTCTCGGGGTTCTACGCGCGCGAGATGGGTCTGCCGATCCGTCGGCTGGTGCTGGCGGCGAACGAGAACAACGTGCTCGACGAGTTCTTCCGCACCGGCATCTACCGTCCGCGCTCCGCCGCGCAGACGTTGCAGACCTCGAGCCCGTCGATGGACATCTCCAAGGCCTCGAACCTCGAGCGCTTCATCTTCGAACTCGTCGGGCGAGACCCCAAGCGCGTCGTCGCGGCGTGGAAGGATCTCGAGTCGCAGGGCTTCGCGGACTTCTCCGCCGACCTCGCTCGCTTCACCGCCGAGTTCGGCATCGTCAGCGGAACGTCCACGCATGCCGACCGGCTCGCCACCATCCGCGAGGTCCACGAGGAAGCGGGCGAGATCATCGACCCGCACACGGCCGACGGAGTCACGGTGGCCCGCGAGTACGTCGAGCCCGGCGAGATCATGCTCGTCCTCGAGACCGCCAAGCCCGAGAAGTTCGCCGAGACCATCCGTGAAGCCATCGGGATCGACATGACCTACTCCGACGAGCTGCAGGCGATGCTCGATGCGCCGCAGCACGTCGTCGACCTGCCCGACGACGCCGCCGCGCTGACGGCCTTCATCCGCGAGCGCGCCCTGAGCTGATCCCGCCCGTCCGCAGTCGGCCCCGCCGCGGCGTGCCGGTGGCGATACACCTGCAGGACCGGTGGTGCTGGTGTCGCCTCCGCGTGACTCTGAGTGCGCGTGGGCACCACACATCCGACGGATGTATCGCGCCCGGCCAGGGGTTGAGCGTCAGCTCGCGGCGCGGAGCGCGACGATCGCGTCCCAGATTGCGCGCGCGACGGCGTCCTTCGGACCGGAGGCTTCGGCGACAACCGTGCCGCCGTGTCCGATGACGGCGACGGCGTTCTCGCTCGCACCGAAACCGGCGTCCCACCCGACCTCGTTCACGACGAGGAGGTCGACGCCCTTGCGGTCGCGTTTGCGTCGCGCGCGCTCCAGCAGGTCGTCGTCCCGGGTCTCGGCGGCGAACCCGACAACGGTCTGACCGTCGCGGCGAGCGGCGGCGAGCCCTGCGAGGATGTCGTCGTTCGGCACCAGCTCGATCGTCTCGAGCGGACCGTCCTCCTTCCGCAGCTTGTGCTCCGACACTCGAGCGGCGCGATAGTCGGCGACGGCTGCGACCATGATGACGATCTCTGCGGCGGCGGCGGCATCCGACATCGCCCCGCCGAGCTCAGCCGCGGTCTCGACATGCTGGACCGTGATGCGCGGGTGCGCGATGGCGGCGTCGAGAACGCCGGCGTCGACGGATGCCGCGACGAGCGTCACCGTGGCGCCGCGCCGCGCCGCCTCGACGGCGATCTCCGCGCCCTGACGACCGCTCGACCGGTTGCCGAGGAAGCGCACGGGGTCGAGCGGTTCGCGGGTGCCCCCGGTCGAGACCGCGACGTGCAGGCCGTCGAGGTCGGCCGGCGCGGGGGACACCAGCGCGAGAGCCGCCGCGACGATGTCCTCTGGCTCCGACATGCGGCCCGGGCCGCTGTCGCCGCCGGTCAGCGGGCCGTCCGCGGGCCCGACGAGCAGCACGCCGCGCTCGCGGAGCGTGGCGACGTTGGCGGCGGTCGCCGGGTGCCGCCACATCTCGGTGTGCATCGCAGGGGCGACCACGACGGGTGCCGTGGTGGCGAGGAGCGTCGTGCCCAGCAGGTCGGATGCCAGACCCGCGGCCATCGACGCGATCGTGTTGGCCGTCGCGGGCGCGACGATCACGAGGTCGGCGCTCTGGCCCAGGGCGACGTGCCGCACACGCGCGACGTCGTCGTGGACGGACGTCGTGACGGGGTTGCGGCTGATCGCCTCCCATGTCGTCAGGCCGATGAAGCGCAGCGAGTCCTCGGTGGGGATGACGTGGACGTCGTGCCCCTGCTGGACGAGCAGCCGTACGAGCTGGACGCTCTTGTAGGCGGCGATGCCACCGGTGACCCCGACTACGATGAACATGCCCCCGATCCTCCCACGGCCCCGGGCGGGGTGCGCGGATCGACCACCGGCCGCCGAGAGCGAGTGATCCCATGTGCACCGTCGTCATCCAGGTGCCCGCCGATCCGAGCCGGCCGGTTCGGCTGCTGGCCGTCCGCGACGAGGATCCGTCGCGCGCGTGGGACCCGATCGGTCCCTGGTGGCCCGACACGTACGCCGATGTCGTCGGCGTGCGCGACCGTCGCGCCGGCGGGGCCTGGCTCGCCGCCGACCCGGCCGCTCGCCGGCTGGCCGTCATCCTGAATCGAGCCGACGTGCTCCCGGATGGCGCGCCGGCGCTGTCGCGCGGCGGCATCGTCCTGGATGCGGTCGCGGGCTCGCCGCCGACGGGCGCCCCGCCCACGCACGGCTTCAATCTCGTCGACGTCTCGCCCGGTGGGGTCCGCGTCTCGATGTGGGATGCCGCGACCCTGCGGACGGTCGACCTCCGTCCCGGCACCCACATGATCGCCCACGACGACGTCGACGATCCGCGCACCGCCCGGATCCGTCGCTGGCTCGGCGAGTTCGCGGCGGCCGCGCCGGAGCTCGATCGCGCGGACGGCCTGCAGCCCTGGCTCGACGTGCTCCAGGACACCGCGGCCACCCCGGCCACCGACGACGCCGCGATCATCCGCGACAACCGTCCGTACGGCGTCCCGACCTTGTCGCTGCTCGTCTGCACCGCCTCCGTCGGCACTGGCGGGGTCGACCTCGCTTACGGCGCCCTCGACGTGCCGGGGGAGTGGAACCGCCCCGAGATGGCGTGAATCGCGCGGTCATCGGCCGTCACGTGCGTCGGACCCGCCCCGGTGCGCCGATAGAATCGCCGAAACCCGATCACGCTCCACGCAAGGAACCGCTATGACCCGCATCTCCGATTCCGGACTCTCCGTCGCCGTCGTCGGCGCCACTGGCCAGGTCGGAAAGGTCATGCGCGAGATTCTCGTCGAGCGGAACTTCCCGATCCGCGAACTGCGCTTGTTCGCCACCGCGCGCTCGGCGGGCACCTCGATCGAGTTCGCCGGGCACGATGTGATCATCGAGGACATCGCCACCGCAGACCCCGTCGGCATCGACATCGCCCTCTTCTCTGCGGGGGCGACCGGATCGCGCGCGCACGCGCCGCGCTTCGCAGAAGCGGGCGCCGTCGTCATCGACAACTCCAGCGCCTGGCGCATGGACCCCGAGGTTCCCCTCGTCGTCAGCGAGGTCAACCCCCACGCCACGGTGAACCCGCCGAAGGGCATCATCGCGAACCCGAACTGCACCACGATGGCCGCGATGCCGGTGCTGAAGGTGCTCGACACCGAGGCGGGGCTCGAGCGCCTCATCGTCTCGACCTATCAGGCGGTCTCGGGCTCGGGCCTCGCCGGCGCCGAAGAGCTGCTCGGCCAGGTCGAGGGAGTCCTCGCTCAGGGACACACGCTCGATCTCGTGCACGACGGCTCGGCGGTCGACTTCCCGCAGCCCGAGAAGTACATCGCCCCGATCGCGTTCGATGTCATCCCGTTCGCCGGCAACCTGGTGGACGACGGCGACAACGAGACCGATGAGGAGAAGAAACTCCGCAACGAGAGCCGCAAGATCCTCGAGCTGCCCGACCTGCGTGTCGCCGGCACCTGCGTGCGCGTCCCCGTGTTCACGGGTCACTCGCTGTCGATCCACGCCGAGTTCTCGCGCGACATCACGCCGGAGCGGGCGCGCGAGGTCCTGGCCGCGGCGCCCGGTGTCGTGCTCGAGGAGGTCCCGACGCCTCTGCAGGCAGCCGGCAACGACCCGAGCTACGTCGGCCGCATCCGCGCCGACCAGTCCGCGCCCGAGGGCAAGGGACTCGTGCTGTTCATCAGCAACGACAACCTCCGCAAGGGTGCCGCGCTGAACGCGGTGCAGATCGCGGAGATCGTCGCCGAGCGTCTCTGACGTCAAGGCGGGGCGGCGGGATGCCGCGCGCCGCCACCGGGATAGACTGGTGCATCGTGAGTGAAAAGGTCGACGTCGTCCTGATCGGCGGGGGCATCATGAGTGCCACGCTCGGTGTGCTGCTGAAGCAGCTCCAGCCCGATTGGAAGATCGAGGTGCACGAGCGCCTGTCGGATCTGGCGCAGGAGAGCTCGAACCCGTGGAACAACGCGGGCACGGGTCACGCCGCGCTGTGCGAGCTGAACTACACGCCCGAGGCGTCGGACGGCTCGGTAGATCCCGGCAAGGCGATCACGATCAACGAGCAGTTCCAGCAGAGCCGTCAGCTCTGGGCCTCGCTCATCGAGCGCGGCATCCTCGACGAACCGTCGACGTTCATCAACGCGACGCCTCACATGACCTTCGTCCGCGGTGAGAAGGACGTCGCGTTCCTCAAGCGCCGCTACGAGGCGCTCAAGGACCAGCCCCTCTTCGCGGGCATCGAGTACTCGGAAGACTCGCGCGTCATCAACCAGTGGGCGCCGCTGCTGATGCAGGAGCGCCGCAAGGGCGAGCCGTTCGCGGCGACGCGCGTCCCCGCCGGCACGGATGTCGACTTCGGATCGCTCACCCGGCAGCTGTTCTCGCACCTGCAGGAGCAGGGCGTGGAGGTCATCACCGACCGTGAGGTGCGCACGCTGAGCCGCCAGAAGGACGGCTCGTGGCGGGTCTTCTGGCGCAATCGCCTCGGCAAGACCCCCGGGCACACCGACGCGCGCTTCGTCTTCGTCGGGGCCGGCGGCTGGGCGCTGAAGCTGCTGCAGAAGTCGGGTATCCCCGAGATCAAGGGCTACGGCGTCTTCCCGATCGGCGGGCAGTTCCTCAAGACCACGAACCCCGCCGTCGTCTCGCAGCACAAGGCCAAGGTGTACTCGCAGGCCTCGGTGGGTGCTCCGCCGATGTCGGTTCCCCACCTCGACACGCGCGTCGTCGACGGCGAGGCCTCGCTGCTGTTCGGACCGTTCGCGACGTTCAGCCCGAAGTTCCTCAAGAACGGCCGCATCACCGACATCGTGTCGCAGGTGCGCCCCCACAACCTGCTGCCGATGCTGAAGGTGGCCGTCGACAACCCGAGTCTCATCTCGTACCTCGTCGGCGAGCTGCTCAAGAACCACCGCAAGAAGGTGGAGTCGCTCCGCGTCTTCATGCCGACCGCGAAAGACGAGGACTGGGAGCTGATCCAGGCCGGTCAGCGTGCTCAGGTCATGAAGAAGGACCCGAAGAAGGGCGGCGTGCTGCAGTTCGGCACCGAGGTCGTGACCTCTGCCGACGGGTCGATCGCCGGTCTGCTGGGGGCCTCGCCGGGCGCCTCGACTGCGGCATCCATCATGCTCGGACTTCTCAAGACGTGCTTCCCCGACCGCATCGCGGGCTGGGAGCCCGAGCTGAAGAAGCTCATCCCGAGCTACGGGCAGCCGCTGAACCCGCGGGCGGATGCCGCTCGCGCGTCGATCGAGGCGACGGCCGAAGCGCTCTCGATCAATCCCTGACGGGCATGGCCAAGCTCTACTTCCGTTACGGAGCCATGAACTCCGGCAAGTCGACGGCTCTCCTGCAGGCGGCTTACAACTACGAGGAGCGCGGCCAGCACGTGCTGCTCGCGAAGCCCGAGATCGACACGAAGGGCGCCGGCCAGATCGCAAGCCGGCTGGGCGTCGAGCGAGACGTCGACTTCCTCGTCGGTGCGGACGACGACCTGCGGGCCGTCTTCGGCGTGCATCGTGAGCGCGTGCGCGCCGAGACGGGAGCGGATGTCGCCTGCCTCCTCATCGACGAAGCGCAGTTCCTGACGTCGGAGCAGGTCGACGATCTGCTGCGGACCGTGGTGGAGGAGAACGTCCCGGTGCTCGCCTACGGCATCCGCACCGATTTCCAGACCCGCGCCTTTCCCGGTTCGGCGCGTCTGATGGAGCTCGCGCACAGTCTCGAAGAGCTGAAGACGATCTGCCGCTGCGGGCGGAAGGCCCTCTTCAACGCACGTCTGGTCGGCGGACGCTTCGTGTTCGAAGGCGACCAGGTGGCGATCGACGAGCTCGCTCTCGACCGGGTGACGTACGAGTCGATGTGCGCTGAGTGCTATCTCCGCGAGTCGGGTGGTCGCCTCGCCTGAGGCATCCGGCGACTGATACGTTTCACGACGCGGCTGTCCAGGGCTTTGCGCGGTCAGACCACAAGATGTATCGTGGTCCGGCCACCAAGGAGAGGGGCGTCATGGCTGACGGAACCCCGGCGCGCGCCTGGCGCGTCGTATTGGAGAAGATCGAATCCGATCTTCTCGCCGGCAAGCTCGGTCCCGGCGACCGACTGCCGTCCGAGCGCGACCTCGTCGCGCAGCTCGGGGTCGGGCGATCCAGCGTGCGCGAAGCGCTCCGCGTGCTGGAGGTCATGGGCCTCATCCGCACCGCGACGGGATCGGGGCCGAGCGCGGGGGCCATCGTCGTGGCCCGCCCGACCGGCGGCATGCAGGCGCTCCTTCGGTTGCAGGTCGCCGCGCAGGGCTTCGCCATCTCGGATGTCGTGAACACGCGTCTCCTGCTCGAGGAGTGGGTCGCCGGTGAGCTGGCCGGCTCGTCCGACGTCGATCTCGAGCGGGCGCGCGAAGCGCTCCGTGCGATGGATGCCGCGGACCTCAGCCCCGCCGACTTCCTGGTACTCGATGCGCAGTTCCACGTCGCCTTGGCCGAGGCGTCGGGCAACGAGGTCGTGGCGGCGATGATGGCGGGCCTCCGATCGTCGATCGAGGACTACGTGCTCCAGGGTGCCGCGCGCATCCCGGATTGGGACAGCGCGGTGGACCGCCTGCGCGACGAGCACAACGCGATCGTGGCGGCGATCGACGAACAGCGGGTAGACGATGCCCGCACCGCCGTCCACGACCACATCACGGGGTACTACGCGTCCGCGAACCCCGTGCGCCCCGAATCCACCTGAACCCATCCGGTCCGACCCCGTCGGCCCCGCCGGAACTGAGGAGAGAATATGGTCACCCGACAGTTGCCCAAGATTCCCGAGCTGCTCGAACTGATGCAGTTCAAGGCCCCCGATCTCAATGGACGCCGCCGCCGACTCACGTCGGCCCTGACGATCGATGATCTGCGGACCATCGCGAAGCGCCGCACGCCCAAGGCGGCGTTCGACTACACCGACGGTGCCGCGGAGGGCGAGATCTCGCTCGCGCGAGCACGGCAGGCGTTCCAGGACATCGAGTTCCACCCCGACATCCTGCGTCCGGCGGAATCGGTCGACATGTCGACCGAGATCCTCGGCGGGCGCTCGGCGTTGCCGTTCGGAATCGCCCCGACCGGATTCACCCGGTTGATGCAGACGGAAGGCGAGAGCGCGGGGGCATCCGCCGCGGGCGCGGCCGGCATCCCGTTCACCCTCTCGACGCTCGGGACGACGTCGATCGAGGGCGTCCGGGCGGCCAACCCGCACGGACGCAACTGGTTCCAGCTCTACGTCATGCGCGATCGTGAGATCTCATATGGTCTCGTCAAGCGGGCGGCCGAGGCGGGCTTCGACACTCTCATGTTCACCGTGGACACCCCGGTTGCGGGAGCGCGCCTGCGTGACAAGCGCAACGGGTTCTCCATCCCGCCCGCGCTGACCGTCGGGACGATCGTCAACGCCATCCCGCGCCCCTGGTGGTGGATCGACTTCCTCACGACGCCCAAGCTCGAGTTCGCGTCGCTCACGACCACCGGCGGCACCGTCGGCGAACTCCTCAACGCCGCGATGGACCCGACCATCAGCTACGACGACCTCGAGGTCATCCGCAGCATGTGGCCCGGGAAGATCGTCATCAAGGGCGTGCAGAACGTCGAGGACTCCAAGCGGCTCATCGACCTCGGAGTCGATGGCATCGTGCTCTCGAACCACGGCGGCCGCCAGCTCGACCGCGCCCCCGTGCCGTTCCACCTCCTGCCGCAGGTCGTGCGCGAGGTCGGGAAGGACGCCACGGTCATGGTCGACACCGGCATCATGAACGGTGCCGACATCGTTGCCTCCATCGCGCAGGGCGCGAAGTTCACTCTGATCGGACGCGCTTACCTCTACGGGCTGATGGCGGGCGGCCGTCAGGGCGTGGACCGGACCATCGCGATCCTGCGCAGCGAGATCGAGCGCACGATGCAGCTGCTCGGCGTCTCGAGCCTCGAGGAGCTCGAGCCGCGTCACGTCACGCAGCTGCAGCGGCTCGTGCCGATCACAGGCTCAGCGCCGCGTCGCGCCGCCACGCGCGCCAAGACGGCGTCGCGAGCCTGACGACGGGACGCGAAGCAACGGGCCCCGGTGCCGGCAGTCGTCAGGCTGCTCGGCCCGGGGCCCGAATGCGTGGCGCGGTGTCGCCCGCGTCAGGGGGTCAGCGCAGCGGAAGCGTGGGGATGAGCTGGTCGAGGAAGTCGGCGGTCTCTTCCCAGCCCTCGACCGCGTGGCAGGCCACGCCCATCGCGAGCACCGGATAGTCGTTGCCGTTCTCGTCGAGACGGTCGCCGACGAACAGGATGTCGTCCTGCGGGATGCCGCTCTGCTCGATCAGCCGGGTCATGCCGTAGGCCTTGTCGATGCCGCGCTCGGTGATGTCGACCGACGTCGAGCCGCCCGCGCGCACCTCGAGGTCGGGGATGCGGTCTGCCACCGCCGCTCGCAGCGCATTCTTCTTCTCGCCGGAGGGATCCCACGCCATCTTCGCGTCGACGGGAGCTTGCTGGCCCAGCGCGGAGAACGTGATCTGAGACCCACGGTCCTCGAGGATGGGGCCCCAGGTCTCGCTCTCCCACAGGCCGAGCCGACGCGCCTCTTCCTCGACCGCGGCGAGGGCGCGGGACTTCTGGTCATCGGTCAGCGAGCGGGCGTAGACCGTCTCGATGCCGGCGGGGGAGAGGCGGTAGTACTGCGTTCCACAGGTCGGCAGCAGGTGGAAGTGCGACAGCAGGTCTGCATCCGTCTCGGGCAGCTGGTCGACGACCTGCGCGGTGAACTGCGCGAGCTGTCCGCCGGAGATGATCGCGACCTCGACGCGGGCCGCAAGATCGAGCAGCTGGCGCCCGATACGCGGGTTGATGGCGCTCTTCGAGGGAGCGAGGGTGTCGTCGAGGTCGAAGGCGACCAGTCGGGGGATGGGCATCCGTGCTCCGTTCTCCGGTGGCATGAAAGAGGCCCCGCCTTGCGGCGGAGCCTCTTCGCTGTCGGGGTGACAGGATTTGAACCTGCGGCCTCGTCGTCCCGAACGACGCGCGCTACCAAGCTGCGCCACACCCCGTGGCAACCCTCCAAGCTTACCCCGATCCGGCTCGGAAGACGAATCGGCTCACGCCCGAGCGCGGAGGACCAGCACGGAGGCCTCGGGGCGGCACCCGAAACGCACCGGCGCATAGATGGAGTGACCGAGGCCCGCGCTCACATTGAGTGGGACACGGTCCGCACCCCATGAGCTCAGGCCGCGCGCCTGATCGAGCGGAATATCGCAGTTGGCGACGAGGGCGCGCGAGGCGAAGGGGATGCGGACCTGCCCGCCGTGAGTGTGGCCGCCGAAGACCATGTCCGCCCCCAGATCCACGAAACGGTCGAGCACGCGGCGATACGGGGCGTGGGTGACGCCCAGGGTCAGGTCGGCGCTTCTGCGGCCTTGCAGGGCCGCCAGAGCGCCCGGCAGCACGTCGAGGTCGTCCCAGTCGCGGTGCGCGTCGTCGACCCCGACGCCGTCGATTCGCATGCCGGCCACGCGCACGGCAGCGGCGGCGTTGTCGAGCTCGGACCAGCCGAGGTCGTCGGCGAAGAACGAGTCCATCGCCGCGGTGTCGAGTTTCGGCGCCGCTTTGGCGTGACGCGAGGGGCCCGTGAAGTAGCGCAGCGGGTTCCGCGCGCTCGGCTCGAACACGTCGTTCGACCCGTGGACGAAGAAGCCCGGCACGCCGCGAAGGGGAGCAAAGGCGCGGCGGATGCCGGCGAGGCCGCGGGCATGGCCGAGGTTGTCGCCCGTGTTGATGACCAGGTCCGGCTGCGTCGTCTCGGCCAGCTCTGCGATCCACCGCTGCTTGCGCTGCTGCCACGGCGCCATGTGGGCGTCGGAGAGGTGCAGCACGGTGATGCTGGGGCTGCCCTCGGGCAGCACGTGGACTTCGTGGCGACGGACGGTGAACAGATGGCGCTCGATGCCCACCCCCCAGAAGACCGCACCGCCGGCGCCCAGGGCGCCGGCGGTGGCGATCGTGGAGAGCGTCCTGCGGACGCCTGCCATCAGCAGTTCTTCGCGGTGTACTCGATGGTGATCTGCGTCCCGCGGCCGACCGCCTCGCCTGCGGCAGGGCTGGTGCCCGTCACCGTCGGCTGCGGCGGGTCGTCCTTCTCGGTACACGCCGTTGTCACGCTCGTGAAGCCGGCGGCTCGCAGTTGGCGCTCGGCCTCCTGCGGGTTGCCCGTCACCGGCGGCACCGTGGCGCCCTGACCGTTGCTCGGTGTGATCGTGATGGTCGCGCCGCCCGCGGCGCGACCCGCGCCCGGATCCTGCGACACGATCCGGCCTTCGGGCTCGGTCGAGTCGGTGGGCTCGGCGACGTTCACCGAGAAGCCGGCCGCCTCGAGGGTGCCGCGCGCCTCATCGACGTTCTGACCGACGACGTTCGGGAGCTCCGTGAGGGTGTTCTTCGTGAGGTTCGTGTCCGGGGTCGGGAACCGATCGCCGCCGAACTTGGCGTTCGCCGCTCCCTGCATCTTCGGCCAGATCGCGTTTCGGATCTGATCGAGTCGCCAGCCGTTGACGCGGTACTCGTTGAGCTTCGCGAAGCCGTCGACGTTGCCGACCCAGACCACGGTGGCCACCTTGGTGCTCGCACCGTCCATCCAGGTGTGCTCGTACTCGTGGATACCGGTCTTGCCGAACACCGGCACGCCGTCGAAGATGCGGGCGCCCTGGCCCGTCGCGTTCATGACGCCTTCGAGCGCGAAAGCGGCAGTGGCGGCGACGTTGGCGGAGATGGCCTGGTCGCAACTCGTCTGCGGCGTGATGTCGGTGCCGTCGGACTTGACCGCACGGTCGATGACCTTCGGCTCGCACCGCGTGCCTCCACCGGCAATCGCCGCGTAGGCCTCCGCCATGTCGATGGGTGCCACCGCCGCGGATCCCAGCACATCATAGGGGTTGTTGTTGACGTCCAGCGGGTCGCCGTTGGACTGCATGACGCCCATCTTCATCGCGACCTGGTTGGTCGAGCACACCGAGATGCGCTCGGCCATCGCGAGGAAGCCCGAGTTCAGCGAGTCTTCGGTGAACTTCTTGATCGTGCCCGAGTAGCCGTTGCTGCTCTGGAAGTTGCCGATCTCGTTCGGGCGGCCGCTGTTGCCGGTGCGGACGTTCTGGGTGGCGCCGTCGCAGCTCGTCAGCACGCGCTTGTTCCCGACACGGCCGTTGATCACTTCGTTCACGGAGTGCCCCTGCTCGAGCCAGTTGATGAGGCTGAACACCTTGTAGGTCGAGCCCGCGGAGTGACCACCGCCGCCGTCCTGGTTGCGCACGTTGTAGTTGACCGGGGTCACCGTGCCGGCGTCGTCTCCGGTGGGCGCGAACGGGCGATTCTGCACCATCGAGAGCACGCGGCCGGTGCCGACCTCGACCTGGACGCCAGAGGCGCCGAGGTTCAGACGGTCGTCGGTCGCGGGCACGACGGACATCGCGTCGAGCGCGGCATCCTGGAGCTGCGGGTCGAGAGTGGTGTAGATCTTCATGCCGCCGCGGCGCAGGTTCTGTTGGCGCTCCTCGAGCGACTCGCCGAAGGCCGGGTCGTCGAGGACGATGTTGCGGACGTACTCGCAGAAGAACTCGGCGCCGGCGGCGAGCTGGCAGCCCTGCGGGCGCTCCTGGATGTTCGGGGTGATCGGCTCCGCGATAGCGGCATCCCGCTCTTCCTGCGTGATCTTGCCATCCGAGAACATGCGTTTGAGCACGTAGATCTGACGGTCCTTCGTCAGCTCGTAGCCGTTCGCGGCGCCGTTCGACTCGCTGTCGGGACGATCCAGACGGTAGGTGTTCGGCTCCTGCACCATGCCCGCGATCGCCGCGGCCTGGCCGATCGTGAGCTGCGAGGCGGGCACGCCGAAGTAGTACTGCGACGCCGCGCCGATGCCGTAGACGGTGCCGCCGAAGTGCGCGATGTTCAGGTAGCCGAGCAGGATCTCGTTCTTCGGATACCGCTTCTCGAGCTGGATCGCGTACCGCATCTCCTGCAGCTTGCGCTCGATGCCGTCGGTGCCGGAGGAGACGGTGGTCGAGCGGAAGCACGCCTCGACCTCGTCCTGCGACTTGGCTTCCTTCTCGCACGCCTGTTGCAGCACGTTCTTGACGTACTGCTGGGTGATCGACGAGCCGCCGCGGGTGTCGCCGCCGCGCAGGTTGCCGAACACCGCACTCGCGGTGCCGAGAAGGTCGACGCCGCCGTGCGTGTAGTAGTTCTTGTCCTCGCTCGACGTGATCGCGTCGAACATGACCGGCGCGACCTCATCCCACGTGACCGGGATGCGGTTCTGGTCGTAGAACTGCGTCATGAGGACGTCGTTGCCGTCTGCGTCCTTGCGGTAGAACTCGGTCGGCAGCATGAGCTCGTCGACTTCGAGGTAGCTCGGCATGTTGTCGAAGACGTCGATCGCGCTGGTGGCTGCGTAACCCGACACGGCGATGGCGGGGGTCACGGTAGCCGTGACGAGGATCCCGGCCACAGCGCTCAGGCCGACCAGGCCGGCGAGACCGCCGAGCACACCGGTGGCCGTGCGTTTCTTGTGAGGCATAGGGTGATCGTAAGCGAGATACCTGGGCATCCGCCTCAGGACCACCCCTTGCGCGCGTGCGTCCGCGCATGCCGGCGCGCGAGCGAAAGCCACAGATCGGAGCCCCGATGACGACGTGGGAGTACCTCACCACGCCCCTGCTGATCCACAACACCGCGGCGATCCTCAACAACTGGGGCAAGCAGGGCTGGGAGCTCGTGCAGGTCGTCCCTGGACCCGAGGGCGGGCTCGTCGCCTACTTCAAGCGTCCCGTGGGCGGGGGAGCAGCCAACGCCGGTCTCGGGGCGGCCCACCAGGCTGCCCAGCAGTTCGAGGGCACGGGCGCATGAGCGTCTCGGCGCGTCTGGCCGAGCTCGGCATCCAGCTTCCGCCCGTCGTCCCGCCCGTCGCCGCCTACATCCCCGCGACCGAGCACGACGGTCTCGTCTACACCTCCGGGCAGCTGCCCATGGTCGACGGTGCGCTGCCCGCGATCGGCAAGGTCGGCGAGGGCGACGGTCTCGTCGCCGCCGACGCGGCCAAGCAGCTCGCGCGTCAGTGCGCGCTCAACGCCATCGCCGCCGCGGCGGATGTGGCCGGCGGTGTCGACAACCTCGCTCGGGTCGTGAAGGTGACCGGGTTCGTGGCGTCCGTCCCCGAGTTCACGGGACAGCCCGGTGTCATCAACGGTGCGAGCGAGGTGCTGGGCGAGATCTTCGGCGACGCGGGTCGTCACGCACGGTCGGCGGTCGGGGTGCCGGTGCTGCCGCTCGACTCCCCGGTCGAGGTCGAGGTCGTCTTCGCCCTGGTCTGATCGCCGGGCTCTCCGCCCACCGCGAACCTCGGGCGGAACACCGCCCGTCCGGTCGCCCGCGGCTCTACGCTCTGGTGTGGACCACGCGGAAGGGCGGTAGGGATGCAGGGACTCGAGGTCACGGTTCTGCTGGGCATCGCCCTTCTCGTCGGAACTGTCCTGGCGCCGCGGTTGCGTGTCGCGACGCCGCTGGTGCTGCTCGTGATCGGTCTGCTGCTCGGATTCGTGCCCGAGCTGCGGGCGATCGAGCTGCCGCCGGAAACGGTGCTGCTGCTCTTCCTGCCGGTGCTGCTGTTCCGCGAGGCGTGGACGACGTCGCTCCGCTCAGTCCGCCGCTCGCTGCGCTACATCGTGCCGATGAGCACCCTGCTCGTCGTCGCCTCGGCGTTCGCCGTCGCGGCGGTCGCGACCTGGCTCGGCGTGCCGTGGGAGGCCGCCCTCGTGCTCGGGGCTGCGGTCGCGCCGCCCGACGCCACCGCGGTGGCCGCGCTCGGCAGACTGCTGCCCGCCCGCACCTTCATGAAGCTCAAGGCCGAGAGTCTTACGAACGACGGCACTGCCCTCGTCCTCTATGCCATCGCGGTCTCGCTCCTGCTCGGCGACCAGGTCAGCGCCCTGTCGATCACGGGCATGGTGCTGCTGTCGTACCTCGGCGGCGCTGCGGCCGGCATCGCCGTCGCGGCGCTCGTCTTCCTCGCACTGCGGCGGATGCAGTCGACCCTGACGATCAACCTGACGCTGCTGCTCGTTCCGTTCGTCGCGTTCCTCATCGCCGAGCTGATCGAGGCGTCCGGCGTGCTCGCCGTGGTCTTCGCCGGGCTCATCATCGCCTGGGTGTCCCCGCGCATCACGACGGCGATGTCGCGCCGTGCCGCCGATGCCACCTGGCCGTTCGGGGTGTACCTCCTCAACGGAGCGCTGTTCGTGCTCATCGGCCTCGAGGTCCAGCTGGTGCTGCATGAGATCTCGCCGTCGGAGATCGGCATCCTGCTTCTCGTCACTCTCGCGGCGTGGGTCGCCCTCTTCGTCGTGCGCTACCTGTTCCAGTGGCTGTTCTCGCCCTTCTCGCGCCCGGCGGCCGGGTCGAGCAGATCGCTGCGTCATCGCTCGCGGGTCGTCAGCACGGTGTCGGGGTTCCGCGGCGCCGTGTCGCTCGCCATCGCGCTGTCGGTGCCGATCACGACGGCTTCGGGGGAGCCGGTCGAGGGACGCGACTCGATCGTGTTCGTCACCGCGGGGGTCATCGTGCTCACGCTGCTCGTGCAGGGGCCGTTGCTGCCCGTCGTCATCCGGTGGGCGAAGCTCCCTGCCGACGATGCGGCGATCGAGGAGTACGAGCTCGCCCAGCGGGCCATTTCGGGCGCCGCTCTCGCAGCGCTCGACGACCTCGCCGCGGAGCACGGGGTCAGCGATCGTGTCCGCGACCGTGCCCGGCACGAGGGCTACGAACGCCTCGAGCTCGCCAACGCCCGCGCCGTCGCGCGCCAGCGGGCGGCGGAGGAACGCGACCCGGATGCCGACATCGACGACGACTCGCCCGACGAGGATGCCTCGCGCATGGGCCCCGTGCCGCCCGGGCCGTCGGACGGGGACGGGCATCGGCCTGCGCCGCAGCTCGAGATGCTCGCCGTGAGCGACGACATCGACCTGACGCAGCGCTCGCCGCTCATCCGGCACCGGGAGGCGACGCGGCTGCGGCTGGCGATGCTCGATCGCAAGCGCGAGGTGCTGCTGCGCCTGCGGCGCGACGGCACGATCGACGACCTCGTGGCACGCCGCATCCTCGCCGACCTCGACATCGAGGAGATCCGGGCCCGCGGACTCGATCGCGACGCCGAGTGACGCGATCGAGCCCGCGCGCGGGCTACTTCAGCTGTGCGCTGATGACCGACATCACCGCGGTGTCGGCGAGTGTCGTGGTGTCGCCGACCTCCCGGCCCTCGGCGACATCCCGCAGCAATCGTCGCATGATCTTGCCCGAGCGGGTCTTCGGCAGCTCGCCCACGATGTAGACGTCGCGCGGCCGTGCGATGGGTCCGATCTGCTCGCCGACCCATTGCCGGAGCGACGTCGCGAGACCGTCGGGGGAGTGGGCGTCGAGGTAGCTCTGCTTGATGATCACGAACGCGACGACGGCCTGGCCCGTGGTCTCGTCGGAGGCTCCGACGACGGCCGCCTCGGCGGTCGATTCGTGCGCGACGAGCGCGGATTCGATCTCGGTCGTCGACAGGCGGTGGCCCGAGACGTTCATGACATCGTCGACGCGGCCCATGAGCCAGATGTCGCCGTCGTCGTCGAGCCGGGCGCCGTCGCCGGCGAAGTAGTAGCCCTGCTTCTGGAACTTCTCCCAGTAGGTCTCGACGAAGCGGTCGGGGTCGCCCCAGATGCCGCGCAGCATGCTCGGCCAGGGCTCGGTGATGACGAGCAGCCCGCCGTTGCCCTCGCCCACGCGGTTGCCCTCCTCGTCGACCACATCGATCGAGATGCCGGGGAGAGCGACCTGCGCCGATCCGGGCTTGGTCTCGGTAACCCCCGGCAGCGCGGAGATCATGATCGCGCCGGTCTCGGTCTGCCACCACGTGTCGACGATGGGCGCCTTCTTGCCGCCGATGACCTTGCGGTACCACATCCACGCCTCGGGGTTGATGGGCTCGCCCACCGAGCCGAGGAGGCGGATGCTCGACAGGTCGTACTGCGCCGGAACCTGACGGCCGACCTTCATGAAGGACCGGATCGCGGTGGGGGCGGTGTAGTAGATCGTCACGCCGTACTTCTGGATGATCTCCCACGAGCGGCCCGAGTGGGGCGTGTCGGGGGTTCCCTCGTAGAGCACCTGTGTCGCGCCGTTGGCGAGCGGTCCGTACGTGACGTAGCTGTGGCCGGTGACCCACCCGATGTCGGCGGTGCACCAGTAGACGTCCGTCTCGGCGTGCAGGTCGTGCACGACGCGGTTGGTGAACGCGGCCTGCGTGAGGTAGCCGCCGGAGGTGTGCAGGATGCCCTTCGGCTTTCCCGTCGTGCCCGAGGTGTACAGGATGAACAGCGGGTTCTCTGCGGGGAACGCCTGCGCGTCGTGATCGGGGGATGCCGCGGGCACGACGTCGTGCCACCACAGGTCGCGCTCGGCGTTCCACTCGATGTCGTTGCCGCCGCGCCGTACGACGATGACGTGCTCGACGGTGAGCTGCGGGCCGGTACCCCGGTCGGCCAGCGCCTGGTCGACGGCGGGCTTGAGCGGCGAGACCTTGCCCTTGCGATAGCCGCCGTCGGCGGTGATCACGAGCTTGGCTCCGGCGTCGTCGATGCGGGTCCGCAGGCTGTCGGCGGAGAACCCGCCGAAGACGACGGAGTGCACGGCGCCGACGCGGGCGACGGCGAGCATCGCGGCGACGGCCTCGGGGATCATCGGCATGTAGATCGCGACGCGGTCGCCCTGCTCGATCCCGAGCTCGGTCAGGACGTTGGCGAGGCGCTTGACCTCATCGGTGAGCTCGCCGTAGGTCACAGCGCGGTCATCGCCCGGCTCGCCCTCCCACAGCAGCGCCACACGGTCGCCGAGGCCGGCCTCGACGTGACGGTCGAGGCAGTTGTACGCGACGTTCAGCTCACCGTCGGCGAACCACTCGGCGAACGGGGGATTCGACCAGTCGAGTACCTGCGTGAAGGGCTTGTGCCAGTGCAGCTCCCGGGCCTGGTCTGCCCAGAAGCCCTCGCGGTCGGCTGCGGCGCGCTCGTAGAGCTCGGCGGTGCCGACGGCGGATGCGGCGAACTCCGGCGACGGCGCGAACCGCCGGGTCTCGGTCAGCAGGTGGTCGATCTGGCTGCTCATACGGCACGCTCCTTCGCGGTCGATGGCGCCCGCGCGCGGGCGGCGTGCGGTCAATCTAGACCGCGGCGAGATCAGGAGACTACCGCCGATAGTGGGTGGTCATGCCGAGGGTGGTGTGGGCGCGCGGTGATTGGGTAGCAGCCGGTTCGACAGCGTAAGCTGATCCGTGGCTGCGACATCGTTCGCGCCCGTGGCGGCCCGACCTACCCCCCAAGCGGCGGGACGTTGCGTGGGCGGCACCCCTATCCCCCAATGTGGGGTGCCGTCCTTCTTCTTTTCTCCCGGGTTTCACGCGGCGAGGTGGTGCTTCCACTCGTCCGGCAGCGCACGGTGGGGCCGCAGCGGCGAGAGAGCGAACGCGGCCGCTGCGAGTGTCAGCAGCAGAGGCGACAGCAACAGGGCGACACCGTTCGATGCCGCGCTGCCGACGATGCCCGCGACGAGTGCCCCGAGGGGCATGGCGCCCTGCGTGACGAATCGGTTCGCGGCGGTGGCTCGTCCCATCAGCTGCGGCGGAGTCACCTCGGCGCGCAGGCCAGCGGAGCTGATCATCGTCGTCACGACGATCAGGCCGAAGGCGAAGCTCGACCCCGCGACGAACACGACCGAGGGAAGCGGCACCACGTACGCCGACGGCAGGATCAGTGCGGCCACGGGAAGCAGGCAGTATCCGGTGAGCATCGTTCGGATGGGACCCAGGCGGGTGCGGATCCGCATGGCGACGAACGACCCGATGATGGCCCCGGTCGCCCCGATGCCGCTCGCGAGCGCGTAGCCGCTCGTGGTCATCCCGAGGTCGTCCAGCGCGACGAGAACGATCAGCGTTGCGAAGACGCCGGCGCCGGCGTTGATGAGGGCATTCGTGACGAGCATGGTCCGGAGAACGGGATGCCGCCGGGCGAACGCGATCCCCTCGACGAGCGACGCCCAGAACGGGGGAGGGGCGACACCCTTCTCGCGAGGCTCCGGTGCGCGGATGAGCGAGGCCGCGACGGCGGCCAGGATGCCGGTGACCGACGTGATGACGTAGAGGAGCGGTGCGGCCAGGCGTGTGAGCACGGCTGCTGCCAGCGCGGGGCCGACGACCTGCATCGAGGTGTCGGTCGACTGGATTCGAGCCGTTGCCTCGGATACCCGCGACGGCCCGACGATGGCCGGGGTGAACGCCGTCTGCGCCGTGTCGGAGAATACCGACGTCACGCTGATGATCGCGGCGACCACCATGAGCTGCCACACCGAGAGCCAGCCGGCGATGTACGCGACCGCGACGCTCGCCGCAGCGACAGCACGGATGAGCTCGGTGCACACGAGGACGGGCCTCTTAGGCCACCGATCGACCCAGACGCCGGCCGGGAGACCGATCACGAGATAGGCGCTCAGGCCGAGCGCGGAGATGACACCGACCTGCCACGCCTCGGCTCCGAGGACGGCCACCGCCGTCACCGACAGGGCGAGTGTCGTGAACTGGCGCCCGGCCTCCTGGAGGGCGTTCGACGCCCACAACCATCGGAAGCCCCTGTTGCGGTGAACCGCACCGGACGACTCGTCCTGAACCACCATGCCAGTGTCTCGTTCCGGTTCCTCCCCAACGGGGATAAGACACGGCTTGTGCCACGAATGGCGGCGGCCCGCGAATGAGGGCGGGGGCGCTTTCTAGTGTCGGGGCATGGCATCAGCATTCGTCGTCGTTCCGCGCCCGGGCTCCGCTGCGGCCTCACGCGGCGAACCGGCGTCGGTGCCGGGACCGCGGCGACAGCTCCCCGATGATGCGGCGCTCGACCCGCTGCGCGAGTACCTGCTCGATCCCGATGTGACGGACGTCTTCGTCAACGGGGAACGCGGCGTCTTCATCGACCGCGGTCGGGGCGCCGAGGCCGTCGAGGGGTGGTGTCCGAATGAGGCGGAGGTGCGCGCTCTCGCCGTCGCGTTGATCGCCCTCGGCGGGCGTCATCTCGACGACGCTACGCCCTGTGCCGACGTGCGCTGGGCCGGCGGCATCCGGGTGCACGCCGTGCTTTCGCCGGTGGCCTGCGAGGGGTCGGTGATCTCGATCCGGCTCCCCGCGGTCGAGCAACTGAGTCTCGCCGATCTCGAGCAGCGAGGCATGTTCGACACCGCGGTCGCCGCGGACCTTCGTCGGCTCGTCGAGGAGCGGACCAACCTCCTCGTCACAGGGGCGACGGGCGCCGGCAAGACGACGCTCCTCGCAGCGCTGCTCTCGGCCGCGAGCCCGACCGACCGGATCGTCACGATCGAGGATGTCGCCGAGCTTCGGCTCGATCACCCGCACCATGTGAGGCTCGAGGCGCGCCAGCCCAATCTCGAAGGCGCCGGAGCTGTGCCGCTCGCTCGGCTGGTCCGGGAGGCGCTGCGCATGCGGCCCGATCGGCTCGTGGTGGGCGAGTGCCGCGGCGAAGAGGTCCGCGAGTTGCTGACCGCCCTCAACACGGGGCACCAGGGCGGAGCAGGGACGGTGCACGCGAGCGGTCTGGCTGAGGTCCCGGCCCGGCTCGAGGCGCTCGGTGCGCTGGCGGGCCTCGACGATCACGGCGTCGCCCGCCAGGTGGTGAGCGCGATCGGCGCGGTCGTCCACGTAGGAAACGTCGACGGTGTGCGACGGGTCATGGGGATCGCCCGCCCGGTCCTCCGGGACGGGCGCCTCGGGATCGAGGAACAGGCATGACGCGGACTTGGCGCTGGCGCCGTTCCGCGGCTGAGTCGGATGCTGCAGCGGCGGATGTCGCACCCGTCCTGCATCGTCTCGCCGTGCTCCTCGAAGCAGGCATCGCACCCGACCGGGCCTGGGAGCACCTCGCCGCCTCGGGTGACTCGGCACCTCGGCGCGTGCACGAACGACGACGAGCGGGCCGACCGCTCGCCGACGCCATCGCTGCCGAGGAGGGCGCCTGGCGCGAGGTCGCCGAAGCCTGGCAGGTCGCGACGACGGTGGGCGCCCCGCTCGCGCGCACGCTGCGCGGGATGGCCGAGGCGCTCCGCGACGCCGAGGCAGCTCGTGACGACATCCGCGTCGCGCTCGCCGAGCCGACGGCCACGGCGCGCCTGGTCGGGTGGCTGCCGCTCGCCGCCGTCGCGCTGGCACTGCTGCTCGGTTTCGATGTGCTCGCCACGCTGCAGCACCCTGTGGGCGCAGCGTGCCTCGTCGTCGGGGCGCTGCTGATGGTGGGCGCGCACGTGTGGACACGTCGTCTCGTAGCTCGCGCCCGGCCGGGCGGTGGTATCCCGGGCATGTCGGCGGAACTCCTCGCGATCGCGCTGTCGAGCGGCGTATCGATCGGCCGTGCGGAGGAGGTACTGGCATCCGTCGACGTCTCGCCGGCGGATGCCGACCGAGACGTCCTCGATCTCTCGACCTCGGCAGGCGTGCCGGCGGTGGACCTTCTGCGCGCCACCGCGGAGCTCGAGCGCCACCGCGCCCGCATCGAGGGGCGGATGCGGGCGGCGCAGCTGACATCACGGCTGCTGCTGCCGCTCGGGGTCTGCACCCTGCCCGCGTTCCTCCTGATCGGCGTCGCGCCGATGCTCCTCAGCGCGATGACGAGCACCTCGGTGACGCTGTGACGTCGCTACCCCCGCGCGAGCGCGCTCACGTCCGACCAGACCCAGACCGTGCCCACCGTGCCCGATCCGAACACTCAACGACAGAACGGAGCGAACATGAACCGATCCCTTCCTCGATTGACGCGAGCGCGCGCTGCGAGGCTCTTCGCCGACGAGTCCGGCGCCGCGACGGCGGAGTACGCCATCGCGACGATGGCCGCCGTCGCCTTCGCGGGCCTGCTGGTGATGATCATGCGCAGCGACGAGGTGCGCGGCATCCTCACCGACCTCGTGCGGCGGGCGTTGACCGTCGAATGAGGTTACGCCGAGACGAGCGCGGCTCGGTGGCCGCCGAGTTCGCGGTCGTCGTTCCGGCGGCGATGCTCCTGGTGCTGCTCGCCGTCGCCGCGTTGGCGGCGGCGGGCACGCAGATCCGGCTCGAGCATGCGGCTGCTCAGGCCGCGCGGCTCGTCGCGCGGGGCGAGGATCCCGGGCGGGCGGCGGCGGTGGTGCAGGCCGCGGCAGGGGGTGCCGTGCTCGACGTGCGATCCGAGGCGGACCTCACGTGCGCGATCGTGACGGCCGATCATGCGATCCCGCTGCCGCTGCCGTCACTGCGCGCGGAGAGCTGCGCGCTCTCCGGAGGGCTCTGATGGCGGGCGTCGCGACGGCCATCGGCGTTCTGGCAGTGACGGCGACGGTCGCGGCGGGCTGCGCCCTGGCGGGAGTCGCGGCGATCCAGTCGGCGCGGGTGTCTGCCGTCGCCGACACGGCGGCGCTCGCGGCGGCCGATGCCGCGCTCGGGTTCGTCGGGGGAGTGCCGTGCGAGCGAGCCGGGCACGTCGTCGCACGGTCGGGGCTCGCGCTCACCGCGTGCGAGGTGGACGGCGTGGTCGCCACCGTCGCGGTCGGGTCGTCGGCCGGCGTATTCGCCGTTCAGGCGCGCGCCCGGGCCGGCCCGCCGGAGTGACTCATTCGATGTCTCGACCGCGGTCGTGAACCCGCCGCCCAGGGGAGCGGCCCGGTCGCCTCAGCCACCGGGCCTGGCCGAGTGGGACTGATCAGGAACCGCCGGCTTGCTGCGATCGTAGGAGGCGCCCGGCATCCCGCGCGTGCCGGTCATCCGCAATGCGTGATTCCCGGCTGAACCCCGTCGCATCGTGCCGTCGCAGACGGGCCTGTGAAGGGTGTATTCCGCGTGCCCGCGCGCGCCCGCGCGGCTCGTGAGTCCTGGCATGCCGACGGGAGGATATGGCGCGCCGTTCCCAGCATCCTCCACCGTGTGGCGCGTGTATGGTGTGCGCTGGAGAAAGGAAGACTCGTGGCAGGCGGCAAGAAACTCGTCATCGTCGAGTCCCCGACCAAGATGAAGTCGATCCAGGGCTACCTGGGCGACGAGTACGAAGTGCTCAGCTCGGTCGGGCACATCCGGGACCTCGCTAAGAAAGAGGACATCCCGGCCGACAAGAAGCAGGCGTACGGCAAGTACTCCATCGACGTCGAGAACGGCTTCGATGCGTATTACGTGGTCAGCGATCGCAAGACCAAGACCGTTGCCGAGCTCAAGCGCGCCCTGAAGGACGCCGACGAGGTCCTGCTCGCCACCGATGAAGACCGCGAGGGCGAGGCGATCGCCTGGCACCTGCTCGAGGTGCTCAAGCCCAAGGTCCCCGTCAAGCGCATGGTCTTCCACGAGATCACCAAGGACGCGATCCGCGCGGCCGCCGACAACACCCGCGAGCTCGACCTCGCACTGGTCAACGCGCAGGAGACCCGCCGCGTCCTCGACCGCCTGTACGGGTGGGACGTCTCGCCCGTGCTCTGGCGCAAGATCGGTTCCGGCCGCGACGGCCAGGCGCTGAGCGCCGGCCGCGTGCAGTCCGCCGCCACTCGCATGGTGGTCGAGCGCGAGCGCGAGCGGATGTCGTTCGTCTCGGCGTCGTATTGGGACATCGAGGCCCACGCGGCGAAGGACGGCGGCTCGTTCTCGACCCGTCTGGCACGTCTCGACGGCGCCCCGCTGGCCCGCGGCACCGACTTCGATGACACCGGTTCGCTCAAGAAGGCGGTCGTCGTCCTCAGCGAGAAGGATGCCCGCGAACTCGCCGCAGCGATCGAGAAGGCCGCCACCGCCGCCGTCACCGCGGTCGAGGCCAAGCCCGGAACCCGCAGCCCCAAGCCGCCCTTCACGACCTCCACGATGCAGCAGGAGGCCGGCCGCAAGCTCTCGATGAGCGCCAAGCACGCGATGAGCGTCGCCCAGCGTCTCTACGAGAAGGGCTACATCACCTATATGCGTACCGACTCGACCGCGCTCTCGGCGCAGGCCGTGACGGCCGCGCGCACGCAGGCGGTCGCGCTGTACGGTGACCGTGCGGTTCCCGCGAGCCCGCGCTCGTACCGCAACAACGCCAAGAACGCCCAGGAGGCGCACGAGGCGATCCGCCCGTCGGGCGAGGAGTTCCGCACGCCTGCATCCGTCGCGTCCGGTCTCGACCGCGACGAGCAGCGCCTGTACGACCTCATCTGGAAGCGCACCGTCGCCAGCCAGATGTCCGACGCGAAGTACGAGACCACGACCGTCACGCTCGAGGTCGACGCAGCCGGCAAGCGGGCCGCTTTCACGGCATCCGGCACCGTCTACACCTTCAAGGGCTTCCTCGAGGCGTACGAAGAGGGCAACGACGAGAAGCGCGGCGACAACGACCGCTCCGCCGACCAGTCGCTGCCGGCCGTCGCCGTGGGCGACGAGCTCGCGCTGTCGGATGTCGAGCCCAAGGGGCACGCGACGAGCCCCAAGCCCCGCTACACCGAGGCGAGCCTCGTCAAGGCGCTCGAGGAGAAGGGCATCGGCCGTCCGTCGACCTTCGCGAGCATCATCGACGTCATCCTCGAGCGCGGCTACGTCACCAAGCGTGGCCAGGCGCTCGTCCCCAGCTGGCTCTCGTTCAGCGTCGTGCGGCTGCTCGAGCAGCACTTCTCCGACCTCGTCGACTACGACTTCACGGCCGCGCTCGAGGACGACCTCGACGCCATCGCCCGGGGTGAGCAGGCGCGCGAGGCGTGGCTGAAGGAGTTCTACTTCGGCTCGGACAACCACGTGGGCCTGCGCAACATCGTCGAGAACCTCGGTGACATCGACGCCCGCGAGCTCAACGCGACGCCCATCGGCGACGTGGCGACTCTGCGGTTCGGCAAGTACGGGCCGTACCTCGACGTCCCCGTCGGCGAGGGCGAGACGCGCATCGTCAACGTTCCGGACGATCTCGCGCCCGACGAGCTGACGCCCGAGAAGGCGCAGGAACTCATCGACGCTCCCGTCGCCGGTGACCGCGTCCTCGGTGAGAACCCCGAGAACGGCAAGCTCATCGTCGTCAAGGACGGACGCTTCGGCCCCTACGTGCAGGAGCTCGAGCCCGAGCCCGAGGAGACCGTCGACGAGGCGACCGGTGAGGTCGCCCCCGCCAAGAAGAAGACGACGAAGAAGAAGGAAGCGGCCCCCAAGCCGCGGACCGCGTCGCTCTTCAAGTCGATGAGCGTCGACACGGTCGACCTCGAACAGGCGCTCAAGCTGCTGTCGCTTCCTCGCGTCGTGGGCGTCGACCCCGAGTCGGGCAACGAGATCACCGCGCAGAACGGCCGCTACGGTCCGTACCTGAAGAAGGGCACCGACTCGCGCACGCTCGCGAGCGAGCAGCAGTTGTTCGACATCACGCTCGAGGAAGCCCTCGCCGTCTACGCGCAGCCCAAGTACGGCGCTCGCGCGGCGTCCAGTGCGCTCAAGGAGTTCGAAGCCGACCCCACCAGCGGCAAGCCGATCAAGCTCAAGGACGGCCGCTTCGGTCCCTACGTCACCGACGGCGAGACCAACGCGACGATCCCGCGCGGTGAGAACGCCGAAGAGGTCACGTTCGAACGCGCCGTTCAGCTGCTCGCCGACAAGCGCGCTAAGGGACCGGCGCCCAAGCGCAAGGCGGCGGCGCGCAAGACCACGACGACGCGCAAGCCCGCGGCAAAGAAGAAGTGACCGGCTCCGCCGACCGCGGACTCTGGATCACCCTCGAGGGCGGCGACGGGTCGGGGAAGACCACCCAGGCGACCGCTCTCGAGGCCTGGCTCCGCGAGGGCGGACGCGAGGTCGTTCGCACGCGCGAGCCGGGCGGCAGCGACGTGGGCGTGCTCATCCGCGACATCGTCCTGCACCACCGGGGAGACATCGCTCCGCGCGCCGAAGCCCTGCTGTACGCCGCCGACCGCGCTCACCACGTCGCGACCGTGGTCCGTCCGGCCCTCGTACGCGGCGCCGTCGTCGTGCAGGATCGGTACCTCGATTCGTCCGTGGCCTACCAAGGGGCCGGGCGGGTCCTGGATGCCGGTGAGGTGCGCGACCTCTCGCTGTGGGCCACCGACGGCGCGCTGCCCGACATCACGGTGCTGCTCGACCTCGACCCCGCCGCCGCCCGAGCACGTCTCGACGCCGACGACAAACCGTTCGACCGGCTCGAGGCCGAGAAGGCCGATTTTCACGAGCGTGTGCGCACCGCCTTCCTCGGGCTCGCCGCCGCGGAACCCGAGCGGTTCCTCGTGCTCGACGCATCCCGTCCGCCGGTCGACCTGTCCGTCGAGATCCGCGCACGCGTCGAACGTTCGCTGCGCGGCTGAGTCGGCGCGGGCGGCGGACTGTGGCCCGCGCGGCGCGGGGTAACCGAGGTCGGGGGCTCCCCGTAGGCTGGACCCATGACCGCCTCCGCTCCGCTCGCGCCGCCGTGGGGCGAGGTCTGGGGTCAGGACTCGGCCGTCGCGGCGCTGCAGGCCGCGGCATCCGACCCCGCGCAGCTCGCGCACGCCTGGCTCATCACGGGACCGCCCGGCTCGGGGCGTTCGACGCTCGCGCACGCGTTCGCGGCAGCGCTGATCGCCGAGCCGGGGGATGAGGGCGCGATGCGGCAGGTCCTCGCGGGCACGCATCCCGATCTCACGGCCCTCCGCACGGAGGGCGTGGTCATCTCCATCCGTGACGCCCGAGCGCTCGTCGAACGGTCGTACTTCTCGCCGTCTCTCGGTCGCTACCGCGTCATCGTCGTCGAAGACGCCGACCGGATGGTCGAGCGGACGAGCAACGTTCTGCTCAAGGCTCTCGAAGAGCCGCCAGAGCAGACGGTCTGGGTGCTGTGCGCGCCGAGTGATGCCGATCTGCTGCCGACGATCCGCTCGCGCGTGCGGACACTGCGACTGCGTGAGCCCGACGTGGTGGATGTCGCACGGCTCATCTCCGCGCGCACGGGCGTCGACGAAGCGGTGGCCGAGCAGTCCGCTCGTCTCGCCCAGCGCCACATCGGTATGGCTCAGCGCCTCGCGACGGATGCCGCCTCTCGGGAGCGCCGCGATGCGACGCTGCGCGCGGTACTGGCGGTGCGCGGGGTGTCCGACGCCGTCGAGACGGCCGGTCGCATCGTGAGCGCCGCGACGGAAGATGCCAAGGCTCTGACGGCCGAACGCGACGAGTCCGAGCGCGAGGCGCTCCGGCGTACGCTCGGGGTCGCTCCGGGTGCACCCGTGCCGCCCGCCGTGCGCGGTCAGCTCAGCGCGCTCGAGGACGAGCAGAAGCGTCGGGCGACGCGCAGCCTGCGCGACGGCATCGATAGGGTCCTCACCGATCTCGAATCGATGTACCGCGACACGCTGATGCTGCAGTTCGGTCGGGAGGGCGACCTCATCAATCGCGAGCTGACGAGCGAGCTCGCCGCTCTCGCGTCGGCATGGACTCCCGACCGCACGCTCGTCGTGCTCGATCGCATCTCGGCCACCCGGAGCGCCCTCGAAGGCAACGCGGCCCCCCTGCTCGCCCTCGAGAGCATGCTCATCACCGTCGCCAGCGGAAGGACACCGTGAAAGCTCCCCGTCGTCTGGTCACCGTCATCGCGATCGCCGCGGCCACGGTGACGGTCCTCACCGGATGCGTCTTCAAGGGAAGCTCCGATCAGGCCTCGCCCGCGCCGAGCCGCACACCTGTCACCGAGGGCGTCTCAGCGGATCTGATGCCGTTCTACGGGCAGGAACTCGAATGGGAGTCCTGCGTGGGCGCCGACTCGGGTTCATACGATTGCACGACGGTGCGCGCGCCGCGTGACTGGAACGATCCGTCCGCGGGCGAGATCGAGCTCGCGGTCGTGCGGCGGGCGGCGGGATCGGGCGAAGCGCTCGGGTCGCTGCTGGTCAATCCCGGCGGTCCCGGCGCGAGCGGGTACGACCTGATCGCCGACAGCGCCCAGTTCGCGGTCGGGTCAGTGCTGGCCGACGCCTACGACGTCATCGGGTTCGACCCGCGCGGCGTGGGCCGCTCGAGCGCCGTCGCGTGCTTCGACGCCGCGGGCACCGACGCCTACTTCTTCGACATCCCGGCCGCCCCTCGCGGTACGCCCGAGTGGGAAGCGGAGTTGACCGCCCGCAACGAGCAGTTCGCCGCCGCCTGCGACGAGAACAGCGGCGGCATCCTGCCCTTCATCACGACCGAGTTCGCCGCGCGCGACATGGATCTGCTGCGTGCGGTGCTCGGCGACGAGAAGCTCAACTACCTCGGGTACTCGTACGGAACCTTCCTCGGGGCGACCTACGCCAAGCTCTACCCCGAGAACGTCGGGCGTCTCGTGCTCGACGGTGCGATCGACCCGAGCGTGTCGTCTCTCGATGTCAGCGCCACCCAGGCGGTCGGCTTCGAGTCGGCGCTGCGCGCGTTCATGGCGGCCTGCATCGAGGAAGAGGACTGCCCCTTCCGAGGGAGCGTCGATGACGCGATGACCGACCTCGGGACGCTGCTTGCGAGCGTGGACGCCTCGCCCCTGCCGGCATCCGACGGTCGCCGGCTCGGCGCCGACTCGCTCATGACCGCGATCATCGCCGCGCTGTACTCGCAGGACAACTGGCCGATCCTGCGGCAGGCTCTCTCGCAGACGCTGGCGGGCGACCCGCAGACGGCGTTCCTGCTCGCCGACTTCTACTACGCGCGCACGCCCGATGGGCAGTACTCGGACAACTCGTCCGAGGCGTTCCGCGCGTACAACTGCATGGACTACCCGGTCGAGAACGATCCCGAGGCCGAGGCCGCGTCGAAGGCGCGCCTCGCGGTGGAAGCGCCGACGGTCGCACCGTACTGGGAGGGCGTCGACGCCTGCGCAGTCTGGCCGTACCCGCCCACCGGTACCCGCGGCGAGATCACCGCCGACGGTGCCGCGCCGATCGTCGTCGTGGGCACGACCAACGATCCCGCCACTCCGTACGAGTGGTCGGAATCGCTCGCCGATCAGCTCGCCTCGGGCGTGCTCGTCACGCGAGAGGGCGAGGGGCACACCGGGTTCCAGAAGGGCAACTCGTGCGTCGACGACGCGGTCGAGGCCTTCTTCCTCGACGACACGGTGCCCGAGGACGGCCTCGTCTGCCGCTAGGTCTCTGCTCCCTCGGCATCCCCCCCAGCTCCCAGCTTGCCGCGCGAGGTCCCAGTTCGCCCGGGAACGGGGCCGCTGAAACCGGCCCACGTGGGACCTCGGCGGTGGTCAGGACGGGCGAGGCAGGGTCCGGAGCATCTCGACCGCTGCCCGCGCGCCCTCGGGTGAGGCGTTGAGCGCGCTGAGAGCAGCGGCGACCCGGATGTCGAAGTCGGCCGGGGCCGAGATCAGACGAGAGACTCCCGGGACGATGCCCTTCTCGTTGATCGCCCAGGCTCTGGCGTCGGCGTGCCACGCGTACCCGAGCCGCACGGCCGCGTTGCTCAGGCAGAGACTGAGGTAGGCGGTGTCGCCGCGACCAGCGACCTTCGCTGCGGCGTCCACGAGGAAATCCACCTGCCACAGATCGTCGAGGAAGGCCTGCCGCAGCGGCTCGGGGTAGGGAATGAGGGCAGCGGAGCTATCGCGCAGGAAACCCGCGCCATCCACGAGCGGCTTCGCGAGCGCGACCTCGCCGGCGTATGCGACGTCCAGGAACCCGAATGGATGCCCCGGCTGTGCGTGGAAGGCGAACTCGCCGCGGCGAGCCCTCGCGACCTGAGCTCGAACGCGGTCGGCGTCGCGGATGATGACGTCGACGGGCATTCCCGCGATCGTCGCCCACGCGCCGCTGTCCACCCACGGGCCCCAGCTCCCGGACGGTCCGATTGTGACCGGTGTCGTCGCCCAGCGAGACACCGCCGCCGAGAGAGCATCGCGATCGATAGTTCGCCCGTCGACGTAGACGCCGAGATCGACGTCCGAGTCGGCGGCATGCGTGCCGCGCGCGCGGCTGCCGCCGAGCGCCACCGCGACCACGCCCGGCGTCGCTGCAAGATCACGGGCGATGCGAACCAGATCGGCATCCGAAAGCATGCCGCCAGGCTAGCCCCCGCCGCCGAGGTCCCACTTGGGCTGGGAATGATGCCGCCATACCCGGCCGAACTGGGACCTCGACGGGCGCGGACCCCGCCCAACGGGGACCTCGGCGGGTATCAGCGCCGAAGGATGCGGCGCGCGAGGGCGTTGCCGAGGAACTGTACGCCCTGCACGAGCAGGATGATGATGATCACGGCCGCCCAGGTCACCCACGGGTTGAACTGACGGAAGCCGTTCACCAGCGCGAACTGACCGAGGCCACCCGCCGCGATCGCGCCGGCGACCGCGGTCATGTCGACGAGCGCGACCACGATGAAGGTGTAGCCGAGCACGAGCGGTCCGAGCGACTCGCGGGGGACCAGCCGGAACAGGATGCGCGAGCGGCTCGCACCGGCGGCGCGGGCAGCCTCGATCACCCCAGGGCGCACCGTCAGCAGGTTCTGCTCGACGATGCGTCCGATGGCGAACATCGACGCGATCGAGATCGCGAAGACGGCGAACTCAATGCCGATGCCGCGGATGCTGAACGCGCGGGCGAGCGGCTGAACCGCGGCCATGAAGATGATGAACGGGATCGGCCGGAACGTGTTGACGATCACATTGACGATGCCGAACACGACGCGGTTGGGGAACAGGCTGCCGGCCCGGGTCGCGTACAGTGCGAGGCCGATAAGGAAGCCCGCGATACCGCCGAACACGAGGCTCAGCGTGATCATGTAGAGCGTCTCGGCCGTCGCCGGCCAGAGGTCGGGGAGCAGGTCGATGAGCCTATCCACGGGAGTCCTCCTCGATGAGCGGTGCGTGGGCGGATGCCGCCGCCACGGCACGGTCGACGGCGTCCTTTTCTCCCGACAGAGCGAGGGTCAGATGGCCGAAGACGCGACCGCGGATGTCGTTGATGCCGCCGTGGATGAGCTCGAACCGTACGCCGTGCGACGACAGCGCCGCGAACACGTCCGCCTGCGGCGACTCGCCCTCGCGGATCGTGAACGTGACGATGCGGCCGGGATGCCGGGCGCGAAGTGCCGCGAGCTTGTCGCCCGTGGGCGCCTCATCGATGATGCTCGCCACGAAGCGGCGCGTGGCCTCGTGCGACGGTGCCGAGAGAACGTCGAACACGTCGCCGCTCTCGATGACGCGTCCGTGCTCCATCACGACGACGCGGTCGGCGATCGCGCGGACGACTTCCATCTCGTGGGTGATGACGAGGATCGTCACGCCGAGCTCGGTGTTGATGCGCTTCAGGAGGGCGAGCACCTCCTGGGTCGTGTCGGGGTCGAGAGCGCTCGTCGCCTCGTCGGCCAGCAGGATGCGGGGGCTCGTGGCCAGCGCCCGCGCTATGCCGACGCGCTGCCGCTGCCCGCCCGAGAGCTGTTCGGGGTAGTTCTTGGCCTTGCCCGAGAGCCCGACGAACTCCAGCAGTTCGGCCACGCGTTGTTTGACCTCGGCACGCGAGCGTCCGGCGACCTCGAGCGGGTACGCCACGTTGCCCGCGACAGTTCGCGAGTCGAACAGGTTGAACTGCTGGAAGATCATGCCGATGTCACCGCGCAGGGTGCGCAGCTCGCGCTCGCGGAGTCCCGTGATGTCGCGGCCGTCGATCTCGACGCTGCCGCTCGTCGGCGTCTCGAGGGCGTTGACCAGGCGCAGCACCGTGCTCTTTCCCGCGCCGGAGTACCCGACGATGCCGCACACGGTTCCGGCCTCGATCTCAAGGTCGACGTCATCGACCGCGACGACGGGCTCGCCGCCCTTGGTCGACGGTGGGAAGCGTTTGGTCACGCCGGACAGGCGGATGAGGGTCATGCGGGGCTCCTCGAACGGGACATGCGTGTGCGGCCCGTCCGGGGGAGCGGGCCGCACACGCGGGGATGTCACTGGTTGGCGCGGATGTCGTCCTCGACCTGCTTCAGGGCGGAAGCCAGCTCGTCCTTCGGCGTCTTCACGAGCACGGCCGAGCCGCCGGACGCCTCCTGCAGTCCGTCGGTGACCGCCTGGGTGTCCTGGAAGATCTCGACGAGCTTCTGGTAGGTCGGGTTGTCGGCGTCCTCGGCCTTCGCGGCGAAGATGTTGATGTACGGCTGCGCGCTCGGGTCGCTGGGGTCGTCGGTCGCGAGCGCGTCGTCGAACTTCAGGCCGGCATCCTCGACGAAGTCGTTGTTGATGATCGCGGCGGCGACATCGGGCAGCGACGTCGCGGTGAGGGCGGCGTCGAGCGCCTCGACCTTGACCTTCGAGCCGGGCTCGACGTCGGCGGTCGTCGAGAAGACCGACCCCCCGTCCTTGAGCTCGATGAGGCCTTGCGCCTGCAGCACGAGCAGCCCGCGGGCCTGGTTGCTCTCGTCGTTGGGGACGGCGACGGTGGCGCCTTCGGGGATGTCGTCGACCGAGTCGTACTGCGTCGAGTACAGGCCCAGCGGGTAGGTCGCGGTCGAGCCGACGGCCACGAGGTCGTCTCCCGCGTTCACGTTGTAGGTCGCGAGGTAGATGATGTGCTGGAACTGATTGAGGTCCAGCTCGTCGGCCGACAGCGCGGGGTTGGGCTGCGTGTACTCGGTGAAGTCGACGATGTCGACCTCGATGCCTTCCTCGGCCGCGGCCTCCTTGTAGGTCTCCCAGTAGGGGTCGCCCGCGCCCACGACGCCGATGCGCACCGGGCCGTCCTGCGCGGCGTCACCGGCGTCGCCGGCGCTGGCGTTCGACGCGCACGCGCCGAGCAGGAGGGTCAGGGGGAGGGCCAGGGCGGCCGCGGTCAGAAGTCGCTTGGACATGAGTGGTGCTCCTCGGATCGGGCACCGCGGGGCGGTGACCCGCCCGTGCGCGACCGGGGTCGCGCTCGCCTCATCGCGGTGCCCTCCGACGGTAAGCGCCACGGGTGGACGGGGAGTAATCGTCGCGTAACACGGCGTCTCCCGATATAAGGGCGTCGGCCGCGCCCCCGGTTCGCGACGGGGTCGGAGACCATGTAACATTGCTGATCGTGCATCGCACAGCGACGCGCGCCGCCTTAGCTCAGACGGCAGAGCGATTCACTCGTAATGAATAGGTCAAGGGTTCGATTCCCTTAGGCGGCTCCACAACGAAAGGCCCGAACTCCGAAGAGTCCGGGCCTTTCGCGTTCCCGTTGGACGGGCCGCCGCGCGGCTTACAGCGTCGCGGCGAACGGGTCGAAGTCGACCGGCACGGTGGGCACGGGCGCCACGGTGCTCGCGACCTTCACGAACTCGCCCGAGGCGGCCGATTCCTGCGCCGAGAGCATGACGTCGAGCACGTGGTAGCCGAGCTCGCCGGTGGCGACATGCGGCCGGTCCTCCGCGATCGCGCGGACCATGTCGAGCAGGCCCAGGCCGCGGCCGGTGAGCTTGCCCTCCTGCTCGATCTCGATCCACTCCTGCTCGCCCCAGTTGCCGTCCGAGATCGACTTCCGCGCCTTGACGTAGGCGATGCGTCCTTCGAACTGGTTGGGGTCGGGGAGCACGATGGAGCCCTCGGTGCCGTGCACCTCGAACACGCCGTGGCGTTCGAGGGCCGAGTCGAAGCTCAGCAGGCTCGCCGCCTGCTGACCCGCCTCGAAGGCCGTGATGACCTGCATCGTGGTGGGCACCTCGACGGGGAAGACGGTGCCCGCGTTGGGCCCGGCCTGGATGGTTCGCTCCTCGAGCTTCTTACGCCCGACGGCGGCGACGCGGTCGACCGACCCGAAGAGGCTGACGAGACCACTGAAGTAGTACGGACCCATGTCGAGCAGCGGTCCGGCTCCCTGGGCGAAGAGGAACGCGGGGCTCGGGTGCCACAGGTCGGGGCCGACGGTCTGGAACGTCGTCGACGCGAACATGGGCTCGCCGACCACACCGCTCTGGATCGCGCGCTTCGCGGTCTGGAAGCCGGGGCCGAGGAGCGTGTCGGGGGCCGAACCGATGCGCAGGCCCGCGGCATCCGCCTGGCGCAGGAGCTCCGCCGTGCTCTCGCGGTCGAGGCCGAGCGGCTTCTCGGTCCAGACGTGCTTGCCCGCCGCGATCGCGCGCGAGGAGATCTCGACGTGGACGGCGGGGATCGTCAGGTTGACGACGACGTCGACATCGGGGTGCGCGAGGACATCGTCGGTCGTGCCCCATCCGGCGACGCCGTGCTTCTCGGCCTGAGCCTTGGCGCGGTCGACGTCGAGGTCGCCGAGGATGACGACGCGGACATCGGGAAACGAGCCGAGGTTCTCGAGGTAGGTGTCGCTGATGACACCGACGCCGACGAAACCGACTCCGACGGGCCCGGTCATGCGCTGACTCCGTTCTCACGCAGGAACGCCAGGCTGGCGGCGACGTCGGCGAAGACGTCGCCGGGTGCCTTGTCGTATTCGACGACGGCGTACTTCAGAGCGGTCGCCGCGCGCAGCGACTCGGCGAGGGGGACGTCGCCCGTGCCGGCGTGACGCTGATCGAGGCTGTCGGATCCGAACTCCGCGGCTCCTGGGGCCCAGGGGTTGGATGTCGGGACGACGCCGTCCTTGACGTGGACGGCGATGAGCCGGTCGCCGAGGCTCTTCACGAGGGCCGGGACGTCCTGGCCACCGGTGAGCGCCCAGAAGAGGTCGAGCTCGAGCGTGACGCGCTCGTCGAGGAGCGAGACGAAGCGCTCGTAGGCGCTCTGACCGTCGAAGGACGCGACGAACTCCTGCGCGTGGTTGTGGTAACCGACGCTCAGGCCGAAGCCGGCGGCGATCTCGGCCTGCGCGTTCAGGCGCTCCGCGATGTCGGCGACGCCGTCCTCGGTGAGCCACCGCTCGGGGGCGACGAACGGGTCGATGACCGTCTTCATGCCGATCGTTGCGGCGGCCTCGTAGACGACCTCGGGTGCGGGGGTGGGGATGGAGCCGTCCGGCGTCCAGAGCTCGTCGGTCAGCAGGGGAGCGTGACCGGTCGGCGAGGTGAGGCCGGCGGCATCCAGCGCCGCGCGGATCTCGGTCGGACGCGAGACGAAGTCGAACGCCTCGACGTGTGCGAATCCGATCTCGGCGAGCTTCGCCAGCGAGCCGGACATGTCGGCGGAGAACTCCTTCGCAAGCGAATAGAGCTGGACGGATGCCTGGACCTGAGTCACAGTCGACCTTCTTTCGTACGTCATCGTGCGGGGTGCCTGTGGTGGCACGACGTCACGCTAACACGTAATACATCCAGGTGGAGGTTTCTTGTTACAGTCGCGGTGTGAGCAACGACGATCGCGCGAAGATGGGGCGCCCCGGCGCGTACGCCAAGGGTGTGGCGCGACGTCAGGAGATCCTCGACCGCGCGATCGAGGTCTTCCAGGAGCGTGGGCTGCAGGGAACGTCGCTGCGGCGGATCGCCGAGGCCATCGGGGTCTCGCACGCCGCACTGCTGCACTACTTCGAGTCGCGCGAGCAGCTCCTCGTGGCCGTGTACGAGCACGCTGAGACGCAGCGCGGACAGCGCGGTCGGACTCCGCCCGAAACGGCGGTCGGGGTGATGACGCGCGCAGCCGTCGACAACCTCGAGGTTCCGGGCCTCGTCGAGCTCTACTCGATCCTCGTCGCCGGTGCGCTCGAGGCGGGGAGCGAGCACGGCAAGCGCTTCTTCACGGCCCGGTTCGAGCGCATTCGAGGCGAGCTGGCCGAGCGGCTGCGGGCCGAGCAGCGTGCGGGAACCGTTCGTGACGACGTGCCGGCGGAACAACTGGCGGCTCTGCTCATCGCGGCATCCGACGGCTTGCAGATCCAGTGGCTCCTCGAGCCCTCGATCGAGCTCGAGCGCACGCTCGCCTCTCTCGCAGTGCTCCTGCGTCCGTCATGAATTCGCACCCGGCGTGAACCATACTGAGTGCATGGCCCGAGCGACCCGCTTCCCGAGCCGGCGGCGCGCGTGACGACGACTCTCGATGCGGTCCTCGAGATCCTCAGCTGGGCGGGCTTCGGCGGCGCTGTCACGTTCGGCGTCGCGCTCCTCGTGCTGTGGGCGGCGGACGGGACGTGGCTTCCGGCCGACGCGCTCGTCGACCACGAGCCCGACGGCACGTGGGTGCGCTGGTTCGACGACGAGGGTGAGGCGAACAGCGCGCGGGTCGATGAGCACACGGCGGCGCTCCTCGCGGGCCGCGATCGCGCCGACATCTGGTATCGCCACGGGTGGCGGGGAAGGATGCGGCTGACCCGTCGGCCGCCGGTTCGCCGACTGCTCGTCGGCTTGTCATCCGGATTTCTCGCTGTGGGCGTCGTCGCGCTCGTCGCATCCTGGGTCGTCCTCTTCGTCCGCGGCTGAGCGGGGTCTCGAGTCGGCAGACGGACTGGCGTATCCGAATGTAGCTAGATAAGCTACCTACGTGAATAGCGAACGAAGTGTCCCACGCTGGCTGCGCATCGGCATTCCCGCCCTGCTCGTGCTCGTCTGGCTCGTGGGCGGCTCGGTGGGTGGACCCTACTTCGGGCGCGTCAGCGAGGTGGCCACGAACGACCAGTCCTCGTTCCTCCCCGCGAGCGCCGACGCGACGAAGGTCAGTGAGCGCCTGACCGACTTCACCGGCGGTGAGGAGATCCCGGCGGTCGTCGTCGCCGCGGCATCCGATCCGCTCGACGAGGCGCAGCTCGCAGCACTCGGCGAGCTCGGCACCGCCATCGGCGAGCTCGACGGTGTCGGCGAGGTGTCGCCGCCCATCCCGTCCGAGGACGGTCTGGCTGTCCAGGTCTTCGTGCCGATCGACGCCTCGGGGGAGGTACGCGACGTCGTCGAAGAGGTCCGGGCGCTCGTCCGGGAGGACCTGCCCGCGGGCGTCGAAGCGTGGGTCACGGGGCCCGCCGGGTTCACGGCGGATCTCGCCGAGGGCTTCCTCGGCATCGACGGACTGCTTCTGATCGTCGCGCTGGCCGCGGTGTTCATCATCCTGGTCGTCGTCTATCGCTCGCCGTTGCTGCCGATCCTCGTTCTGCTCACATCGGTCTTCGCGCTGTGCGTCGCCCTCCTGACGGTCTGGTGGCTCGCCAAGGCCGACATCGTCGTCCTCAACGGACAGGTGCAGGGCATCCTCTTCATCCTGGTGATCGGCGCGGCGACCGACTACGCCCTGCTCTACACGGCTCGTTACCGCGAGGCGATCGGGGCGGGCGCATCCCGCTGGGACGCGACGCTCCGCGCCTGGAAGGGCGCTGTCGAGCCGATCCTCGCCTCGGGCGGCACCGTGATCGCGGGCCTTCTCTGCCTGCTGCTCAGCGACCTGGCGAGCAACAAGGCGCTCGGTCCGATCGCCTCCATCGGCATCGCGTTCTCGATGCTCTCGGCGCTGACCTTCCTGCCGGCACTCCTGGCGCTGTTCGGGCGGGCCGCCTTCTGGCCCTTCATCCCCCGCACCGGCGCCATCGATCTTCCTGACGACCCGCGTGAGCCGGTTCGCGGACTCTGGCCGCGTCAGGCGCGTTTCGTCGCACGTCGTGCCCGGACGGTCTGGATCGCGAGTACCGTCGTGCTGCTCGTCGGAGCTGCAGGCGTGCTGCAGCTCAACGCAAACGGTGTGCCCTCGAGCGACCTCGTGCTCGGAGCCTCAGAAGCCCGCGACGGTCAGGCCGCTCTCGCCGAGCACTTCCCGGCGGGGTCGGGCAGCCCGGCGTCCGTCATCGTTCCGCAAGACCGTCTCGCCGACGCGCTCGCCGTGCTCGAGGAGAACCCCGGCATCTCATCGGTCGCCGCGGTCGCAGCGGATTCACCCACCGGACAGGTCTCGGTGGCTCTCGAGGGCGGCGAGCCGGTCTTCACCGCCGCCGGGCCCCCGGGGGCACCGGCCCCCGAGCCGACGGTGTCGGAGGGCGATGTCCTGCTGTCGGTGACGCTCGCCGATCCGGCGGACTCGCTCGAGGCCGAGCAGACGGTCCGCGATCTGCGAGCAACCTTCGCCGACGAGGCACCCGAGGTACTCGTGGGCGGGACCACAGCGACGAACGTCGACACCAACGACACCTCGATCCGCGACCGGACAGTCATCATTCCGGTCATCCTGGTCGTGATCCTGCTCATCCTGATGCTGCTGCTGCGCTCGATCCTCGCGCCGGTGCTGCTCATCCTGAGCACCATCCTGTCGTTCGGCACGGCGTTGGGAGTGAGCGCCCTCGTGTTCAACCACGTGTTCGACTTCCCCGGAGGCGATCCCGCGGTGCCGCTGTACGGCTTCGTGTTCCTGGTGGCGCTGGGGGTCGACTACAACATCTTCCTCATGTCGCGTGTTCGTGAGGAGACTCTCGAACACGGAACCCGTCGAGGCATCGCCCGGGGGCTCGTGGCGACCGGAGGTGTCATCACCTCGGCGGGGCTCGTGCTGGCGGCGACGTTCGCGGCTCTCGGCGTCATCCCGATCCTGTTCCTCGCGCAGATCGCCTTCATCGTGGCCTTCGGGGTGCTGCTTGACACCTTCGTCGTCCGCTCGCTCCTCGTCCCCGCACTCGCTCACGACATCGGCCCCGCCATCTGGTGGCCCTCGAAGCAGTGGCGACGCGAGCGGGACGTGCAGCGCGAGGACACGCGGCGTACCCTCGACGCATGACCCGTGCCCTGTTCATCGTCGATGTCCAGAACGACTTCACCGAAGGCGGAGCACTCGGTGTGACCGGGGGTGACGCGGTCGCCGCGGCGATCACGCGTCACCTCCGGGAGCACGCCGGCGATTACGAGATCATCGTCGCCTCGCGCGACTGGCATCACGGCGATCATGACAACGGCGGGCACTTCGCCGTCGACGAGCCCGACTACGTCGACACCTGGCCGGTGCACTGCGTCGCCGACACCGCGGGCGCGGAGTACGACCCCGAGCTCGACGTGTCCGCCGTGACCCATCACGTGAAGAAGGGGCAGGGCGTGCCCGCGTACTCGCTCTTCGAAGGGACGACCGAGGAGGGGCATGCCGTCGCCGACCTGCTGACGCAGAACGGGGTCGTCGACGTCGACATCGTCGGCATCGCAACCGACTACTGCGTGCGCGCATCGGCCCTCGACGCGATCGCGCACGGTCGTCGGGTACGCATCCTGACCGACCTCGTGGCGGGCGTCGCGGAAGAATCGAGCGCGGCCGCGCTCGCCGAGCTGGCCCACGCGGGCGCGGCGCTCGCCGCCAGCACGGACCGCTGAGAGCTCAGCCGCCCGGCTTCTCCGGCTTCCCCGGCTTCTGAGAGCCCGGACCGTTGGACGTCGGCCCCGCGCCGCTGTTCGCGCCGGGACCGTTACCGTTGCCGCTGTTCTCGCCCGGCGCTGATCCGTTGCTCCCCGCGGGAGGCGCGTCGCTGATGACCGTTTCGGTGGTCGGGGTGTCGGCTGGCACGATGTCGGCCGGCACAGTGTCGGTGGTTTGCGTCGGAGCGCCGGCCTGACCGGTGCCGGGGGCGACGACAGTCTGCGTCCCCGTCGTGACATCGTCCGCGGGCGTTTCTGGCTCCTCGCTCTCGCCTGCATCGCCGTCGACGCCCGAAACGGACGGGGACGGAGTCTCGACGACGGTCGGCACGGCGACATCCGTCACCGGAGAGGCCTGCGGCGGCATCAGCATGAGATGTGCGGCGACCACCACGCCAGCCGACGCTGCGGCGAGGGCGCCGACAGCCATCGCCGTCCGCTTTCGGTGACGCTGTCGGGCGGCGGTGACCCGTTCCGGTGCGGACGTTGCGGTCGCACTGAGGCTGGGCGAGAAGAACGTGGGTTCCGTGCCCGCTCCGCGTGCCGCGAGAGCCGCGGCTGCCGTCACGGGGGCGTCGAGGTTCGTCGGCGACGCGGTCCCGCGCGTCGAGGTGAGCGGCCACGCGGCGGTCGCGACGTCAGACTGAGCGGCGCGGCTCGCGGCGGGCACGAAGCCGGATCGCGTCGCTGCTGTGCTCGCCGGGAAGGCGACGGTGGCTTCTCCCGCGACGTCGGCCTGGGCGCGCGCCCCACTCAGCCGTGACATGACCTCGAGCGCGGTCGGGCGATCCTCGGGGCGGCGTGCTGTCATCGCGCACAGCAGGTCGCGCCAGTGATGATCGAGCCCCTGGGGCATGTCGGGATCGCGTGACAAGCGTGCCAGCAGCTGGCCGCGATTGCCGTCCGACCCGGAGAACGCGCGCTCGCCCGTTGCCGCCTCGAGCATCACGAGGCCGAGGGCGTAGATGTCCGACGGCGGGGCCGGGTCGGCCCCGTGCAGCAGCTCGGGAGCAATATAGGCGGCGGTGCCGATCAGCAGGCTCGGTGAGGTGACACGTTCGCTGTCCAGAAGGTGGGCGATGCCGAAGTCGGCGAGCTTGGCGCGCAGCGGAACCCCCGGGACCGTCGAGCGCGCGAGGAGGATGTTGGACGGCTTCACGTCGCGGTGCACGATTCCCGCGTCGTGGACGACGTGAAGCGCGTCCGCGAGGTGGCCGCCGAGCGCTGTGAGCTCGCCCTCGTCGAGCACACCTGTCGCGATCCGCTGGGCCAGCGTCGTCCCGACGACGTGCTCCATCACGAGGAAGCGCGGTTCGGCCGTCAGATGGGCGTCGAACAGCGTGACCAGTCCCGGGTGGTTCAGCGAGGCGAGCAGGCGGGTCTCGATCGCCGCACGATCGGACGCGGCATTGTCGGTCAGCTCGGGCCGCAGCACTTTGACAGCGACCGGGCGGCCGAGGGCCTCGTCGCGCGCGAGGAACACCCGCGCCATGCCGCCCGAGCCGATCGGCTCGACGACGCGATACCGGCCCGCCAGGAGGGCGCCCGGCAGCGCGACATCATCGTTCGCGACACCGTCGATCATCCCGCGTCCTCGTCCTCGGCCGTCCCCACCGCGAGCAACGGTAGACCTGCGCGATCCCGAGCGAAGAGGACTGGCGCTCGGGCCCGGTCCGCGCTATGGGGCGACGGTTCAGGCGTTGCCGCGCAGGGCGACGACGGGTTCGATGCGAGAGGCTCGTCGAGCCGGGATGCCGCCGGCGGCGAGGCCGATGATCGCTCCGAGGACCGTTCCGCCGAGTGCTACCCACGGGTCGAGGACCGGCGACCACTGCTGCACGATCGAGACCCCCAGCACGGCGAACACGCCGAGCGCCGACCCGATGAGGCCACCGAGCAATCCGATGACGATGGACTCGACGACGAACTGGCCGGCGATCTGCCTGCCGGTGGACCCCAGCGCGCGGCGCAGCCCGATCTCGCCGGTGCGTTCGAGCACCGAGAGGGTCGTGACGTTCGCGATCCCCAGCCCTCCCGCCAGCAGCACGATGACGCCGAGGATGAGGAAGACCACATTCACGTCTCCCTGCACGTCGCGGGCGAGGTCGGAACGCCCCTGCGGCGCGCTGACCTCGAGCGTGTCGACCGCGTCGGGGGCGAGGGCCAGCGGTGCCTGCTCGCGCAATTGCGGTCCTGTGCCGACCACGATGCGCGCGATCGCGTCGCCGGGGGAGGCGAGCTGGAAGTCCTGCCGGGCAGCGCCCGTGGGGATCACCACGGCATCGACGACCTCGGCGCGGCGGTCGAGTTCGTCGAAGATGCCGACGATGGCGTAGGCCACCCCTCCGATGAACACCGACGGCTGCGTGTCGACGCGGTTGATCGCGAGCCGCTCGGCGGCCCGCGACCCCAGCATCGCGACGCGGTCGCCGCGTGCGTCGTGCCCCTCGTCGAACGATCGGCCGGTGACGATGCGCCCACCGAGAGTGTCGAGGATCTCGCCCGAGGCCGCGAAGAGCGCCGGCGGAGCGGGCGCCGCGATCGAGGGATCGTTGATGGGGACGGTGGTGATCGTGTTCTCGCGCAGCGTGACGGGCGCCAGCACGGCGGCGGACTCGACGCCGGCGAGGTGCTCGAGGCGCAGGGGGGCGTCCCACGGCAGCGAGGCGGTCGCGACCCGCTGTCCGCCCCGCGCCTGCGCTTCGGTCGGGGCGATGCTCAGATGGGTGGCTGCGGCCGCGTCGAACTGTCGGGCGATCTGCCCGGCTGCGGTCTGCGCGAAGCCGACGGTCGCGACGAGCGCGCCGATGCCCAGCACGGTTCCCATGACGGTCATCACGAGGCGTCCCGGGCGTGAGCCGATGTCGGTCGTCGCCTCGAGCACGAGGTCGCCGAATCCGAAGCGATCGGCGCGCGCCACCTGGCGTGCCTCAGCGACCGCAGTCGTCGTCTCGACGTCGGTGCGGCGGCGAGAGACGCGCCCGCGGAGCTTCTTCCAGAACGCCGGCATCAGCTCAGCTCGCTCATGCGGCCGTCGGCGATGCGGATGCGCCGTGCCGCGCGGTCGGCCACGCCTTGGTCGTGGGTGATGACGACGAAGGTCAGCCCACCCGCGTTCAGCTCCTCGAACAACGCCATGATGTCCGCCGTCGTGGACTGGTCCAGATTGCCGGTCGGCTCGTCGGCGAGGATGACCCGCGGCTGCGTGACGACGGCACGCGCCACCGCCACCCGCTGGCGCTCGCCGCCCGAGAGGAGACCGGGCCGGAAGTCGACGCGGTGGCCGAGGCCGACGCGCTCGAGCGCGGCCCGTGCGCGGTCGGCGCGCTCGGCCCGCGGTGTGCCGCTGTAGAGCATCGGCAGCATGACGTTCTCGAGCACGGTCCGCCGCGGCATCAGGTGGAAGGCCTGGAACACGAACCCGAGCCGACGTGCTCGCACCGCGGCGCGCTCGTCCTCGGTGTATCCGCCGGTGAGCTCGCCCGCGAGGCGGTACTCACCCACCGTCGGGCGGTCGAGGAGGCCGAGGATGTTGAGCATCGTCGACTTGCCTGACCCGCTCGGCCCGACGATCGACACGTACTCACCGTCGGAGACGGTCAGATTGATGCCTTTGAGCGCCTGCACCTCGGGCGGTCCGGGGAACGATCGAGTGACGTCGCGCAGTTCGATCACCGGCGGAATTTCATCCGATCGGATGACGTCCTCGCCCGCGTCAGGCGCGGCGGAACGGTCGGAGGTGGCGACGATCGTGTCTGTCATCGCCCGACCACGACGAGATCGTCCTCCGCCAGTTCGCCCTCGGTGGCGCGCACCTCGACGGCGCCGCCGGCCGACAGTCCGGTCTCCACGACGACGAGCCGGGTACGGGCGTCTGGGTCACGCGGGTCGCCCTCGACGACCTCGACGCGGGTCTCGCCGCCCGGCCCCGCCGTCAGCGCCGCCGCGGGAACGCTCAGCACGTCGCCGGCGGTCGCGCCGACGGCGATCGTCACGCGCACGTTCGTGCCCTGGAGCTGCGAGATCTGCTCGGGGGTCAGCTCCGCCGGCTCAAGGCTGACCTTCCACCGGCTTTCGCCACCGGTGCCCGGTTCCACCGCGGTCACGGTCGCGGCGTGCTCAGCCCCATCGGGCAGCGCGAAGGTGGCGGCCGAGCCGACTGTGAGCAGCTTCGCGTCGGCCTCGGCCGCCGAGCCGTTCAGCGCCACGGTCGCTCCGGAGACGGTCATCGCCGCGCCGGAGAGGATGCTGCCGCGCTCGGCCGTGACCGCGTCGACGCGGCGGGGCAGCTCGGTCAGATAGAGCACTTCGCCGGCCGGCAGAGCGGGCAGCGCTTGCTGGCGGGCTCGGGCGAGGTCGTCCTGCGCCTGCGAGAGCTGGCTCGCGGCGGCGTCGACGGCGACGCGCTCGCTGCTCGTGTCGGGGGCGGCGTTCGCCTGCTCTCGCGCGAGTTCCGCGGTAGCCACCTGGTTCTGGGCGGCGACGATCTCGTCCCAGGAGGCGCCGTTATCCCGCGCACCCTGCAGGACCGCGCGGGCGTTCGCGACCTCGAGGTCGGCGCGAGCGATGGCGTCGCCGTCTCGCCCGGCCGAGGCCAGCTGAGCGCGCGCGGCGGACAGAGCTTGCTCGGCCGATCGGACGCTCTCCTGCGCCGCGCGCACCGCGCTGTCACCGTCTTCTTCCGACTCGGGGCCGGTGTAGCCGACAGCGGCGTACAGCGCGGTGACCGCGTTCGCCGCCTGCTCGTCGAAGACGTTGTCGGCGGGATCTCCCGCGTCGATGCCGACGGAGCGCATGGCCTCCTTGAACTGCACGACATCGGGGCCGGAAACGCCGAACCGGAGTGTGCGGTACGCAGGCAGCTCGCCGGGCAGCGTGATGACGGGACGCCCCGCCACCTCGAGCGCGACCGAAAGTTGCGTCAGCTCGGCTCCCAGAGCCGGAACCTGCCCGGTGACGACGGCCGGACCCGAGATCGCGGACGTGTCGATCTTCACCTCGACGGGGTCGGCGAAGCCCACCTCACCGCGGATGGTGACGTCATTGCTCAATGGGCCGAACTCCACCGGAACGGTCACGAGACCCGGTGCGGGGGCGTCGTCCGCCGCCGCCGAGGCGGGCGCCATGACGAACCGGCCGACGAGCAGCCCGCCGACCAGCGCGACCACGGCGACTGCTGCGGAGATCCAGAGCACGCGGTTGCGTGAGACGACCGACCGCCAGACGGCGAGTCGCCCACCTCCCGCGGCCGGCGTGGATACCGCGGCATCCGTGCTGTCGGCGGCGTCGGGCGCTTCCGCGGGGTCGCCGATGAGTTCATCGAACGAGTCGTCAGCCTCCGAGACGGCGTCGTTCACGCGCTCACCACTCACGGACGAGCCTGCTCAGCAGCCGCCTTCATCGCCTCGAGCTCCGTCTTGTGATCGGCGATGAACTGCTCCTCGGCGTCGAACTGCGCCTTGTCGTACTTCGCGCGGTAGTCGGTCTCCTTGCGGCAGTCGAGATCCGCGAGCGCGAGTTCGACCTCGCGCTCGTAGATGTCGTCCATCGTCGCCTGGTCGGGCCCGGCTTCCGTCATGGTCTCGTACATCTTGTTGAGCTCGTCGAAGATCGAGTTCTGGGCGTCCGCCTGCGTAGCGAATCCGGGGTATCCCGCGGCATCCATGCACGCGGACCATTCGCGGTCGAGGTCGACGATGGCGGGGAGCGACGCGGAGTTCTCGTAGAACTTCGTGATGGCGTCCATCACGTCGGCGAATTCGTCGGACTGCAGGGGGTCGTCGCCGCTGATCTCGTGAGAGGCCCAGCCGTTGCAGCCGGCTGTCTCCCAGTTGTATTCGTACGACCCGTCCTCCGACATCTCCTCTTCGCTCGGGGTCGGCCCGTACAACGCCTCGTAATACGCGGCCTGTTCCGACTCGGAGAGCGCCATGACGTAGTCCGAGTTGGGGTCGGGGGTCATCTGCTCGGGCTCAGGCTGCTCGTCCGCCTCGGGGTACTTCACAGCGCCGTAACCCCACTGGGCCACGAAGTCGCGATCCTCGGGCTTCCATTCGGTGCCCGAGCTGAACGACATGCTGCTGGGGGCGGGGATGTACTCGAAGCCCTCGTCCTGCATGCATTGCGCGACGAGTTCTTCGCGCTGCTTGTTCTCCTTCTCGAACTTCGCCTGCTGCTCTTCCTCGCTCATGTCGCTGCCGTAGAAGGCGGAGAAGTACTCGGAGAGCGGCGATTCCTCAGCCGCGTCGGCGGAACCGTCGGCGGCCGTGCAACCGGCCAGAACGAAGACGAGACCGATCGCGGCCGGTGCGGCCCATCGAAGCGTTTTGCGGTGCACGTGCAACCCCCTTGTTTCAAGATCGCCTCAACACTATGGGGTCGCTGAGAGTCGCGAATCATCCATGAGGATGACGTTTGAGTGAAGATGGGCGACACAGACGGAGGGAACCGCGATGACGCGACGCGACTCGGAAAGCGACGACCTCGGCGAATTCGGGGAGTTCTTCTCGGCAGCCGCTGGGGTGCCTGTGGCGTCCCCGGAAGAAGTGTCGGCATCGCGCCGCCGTCGACGCCGCACCGGCTGGATCGCCGCAAGCGTTACGGCCGCGATCATGCTCGGTGCGCCCGGGGGATACGCCGCCTGGGCGTTGACCGCCCCGCTCAAGCCGGCTGCGGGCGAGGTCTCGATTCCCCGAGCGCCCGCCCCGCCGGCTGCCGTCGACCTCGGTCTTACCGCTGATGGCGCAGCCGCCCTCTCGGTCGCGGGCGCCGAGCCGTATCTCGGCCCGGAGGCAGCCGGGGTCTGGATGGTCCAGGGCGGTGACGATCCTCGCCCGATCGCCAGCATCACCAAACTCGTCACAGCGCTCGTGGTCCTTGACGCCTACCCGATCACCGACGGCGACCGGGGGCCGACGCTCACCTTCGACCGCGACGATCACGCGCTCTACGACGCGTACTTCGTCCGTGACGCGACGATCGCTCCGATGCCGATCGGCAGCTCGCTCTCGCTGCGCGACGCCCTTGCGACCATGCTCATCCCGTCGGCGAGCAACTACGCCGAGGCGATCGCCGTGTGGGCGTTCGGCTCGGTGTCGGGCTTCCGCGCAGCTGCCGATCGGTGGCTCACGGCGAACGGCCTGGAGCGGACGAGCATCGTCGAGCCGTCTGGCCTGGATCCCCGGAACACCAGCTCCCCGAGCGACCTGATCGCACTCGGTCGCATCGCCGCGGCAGATCCGACGGTGGCGGCGATCGCCGCGACGCCGTCTCTGACCCTGCCGGGGCCGGGGGCCATGGCGAACACCAACCGGTTGCTCGGACAGAGCGGGATCACGGGACTCAAGACCGGCACGCTCGAGGAAAGCGGTGCGAATCTGCTCTACACAGCGACTGTCGACGTCGGTCTTCCCGAGCCGCTGAGCGTCGTGGGGGTGGCACTCGGCGGCTCATCGCAACGCGGCGTGGGCGCCAGTGTGCTCGGCATCCTGCAACGTGTCTCCGACGGGTTCCACGTCACCTCTGTCGCGCAGCCCCGTCAGCAGATCGGCACGTACACGACCGCGTGGGGCAGCTCGGCCCGGGTCGTGCTGGGGGAGGGGGCCTCGTTGCGCACGTGGTCCGACACGCCCATCGTCGTCGATGGAGACGTGCGCGAGCCCCGCCTCTGGACCGACGGCGAGGTACTCGGCGAGATCACCTGGTCGGCCGGCCCGGAGTCGGTCACCGTACCCGTCGTGCTCGACGGCGAGATCGAGCCTCCCTCCGAGTGGTGGCGTCTCACTCATCCGGGTGAAATCGGCTGATCGATTTCCGCGGTCTCCGCGACCGGCGGGAGGGATGGTGTCGGTTGTAGGTCGACCCGTCGTATGCCGCATCCCGCGCATCGGACGTAACGGACGATTCCCTCCGACGTCGGGTGCGCGGACTCGGTCGTCCAGCCGTGCTCGTGAGTGCGCGTGTGAAGCGGTGCGGCGGACGATGCGGGGGAGGAGGGTGACATGATTCGATCGTGATGTAATGCCGTTATGCAGCTCAACCCTTACGGCGAGTACGCGGTCCTGCTCGCCGCTTCGCTGGCCAACGACTGGCCGAGCGATCGAGATGGGATCGTCGCGCGCACATACGAGTTCGGGATGACCGCGATCTACGCCCCGGCGGCCCCGTCCGACCTCGATGCGACCCATGCGGTCATCGACTCGTGGCTCGAGGTCGTCGATGCCAAGTCGGCAGCGCAGCGCGCCACGCTGCTCAACCGGCTCATGGCCGCAGCGACGGCGTACCCCCGGCTGACCGACCACGACGGCGAGTGGCACCTCCACTACCGCGACGACGACCAGCGTTTGCCGCAGGTTCTCCGCGCGGTCATCGCGGTCGGAACAGCCCTGCACGTGACGACGCGGGGGATGGAGCGCCTGTCGCGGTGCGCCGCGGGCCGTGTTCCCGGCGACCCGTGCCGCAACGTCGTGGTCGACGTGACCCGTAACGGTCGGCAGCGCTACTGCTCGGTTCGCTGCGCCAATCGCGACGGCGTGCGTCGTCACCGGGCGCGCTCGGCGGTAGCGCATCGGGTGGGCTGACCGCAAACACCGGCGCGCGTCGACGCGGATGGTCACAGTGGAGGGATGCACCACGCCCCCTCCCCGTTCCGGGGTGTCGAGCCGCCGGAGGGCTTCGGGCTCGTCGTCGGCAACTGCCAGGCCGAATCGATGCGTATCGTCCTCGACGCCCCCGACCGTCCGACGGTTCGCGTGCCTCCCGTCCACGAGATGGATGTCGCCGACGTCGAGCGCCTGCACGAGCTGCTTCCCCGGGCTTCCTTCCTCGTCGCTCAGCCTGTTCGTGATGACTACCACGGTCTACGCCTCGGAACCCGCCAGCTGGCGGAATCCCTCGCGCCGTCCGCCCGCCTCGTGACCTTCCCGGTCGTCCGCTACGCGGGCCTGCACCCGTTTCAGGCGGCGCTGCACGTGGACGGGATCGAAGAAGTGCCGCCGATCGTGGCGTACCACGACATCCGCACCCTCGCCGCGGCGGCGGGACTTCCCGCGCTTCCGCTGCTCGACCGCCGGGCCGTGCACGAGGTTGAGAGCGACTCCCTCGCCGAGCTGCGTCGCCGGGAGGAGGCGATCGACGTCGCTGCGTCAGACCTGCTGCGGCCCACCTCCGCCGAGGTCATGCGCACGATCAACCATCCGGGCAACGGCGTCTGGATGCCCCTGGCGGAGCGCGTGCTGTCGGCGCTCGGCCTGCCCGGCGGCCCGACCGACCCGGGGAGGCCCCTGCTGAACGCCGTGCGGGCCCCGCTCGAGGACTGGGTGGTCGACGCCTGGGGGCTGCCCGATGCACCGCGTCGCTCGTGGATCGTCGACGGGGTCGAGGTCGATCCGGCACTCGTCGCCGAAGCTCACGCCGAGTGGTACCGGACGCACCCCGACTTCGTCGCCGCGGCGATCGTCAGGGTCCGCGAGCTGGCCGGGCGGTGGAGCGGTTGACCCCGTCCGGCCCCCGCTCATCGGGGGCGTGCTAGCGTTGAAACGTCCCTTCGGGGCTCGTGTGTCGTTCGCCTGGCTCACTGTCGAGCAGATCGTCCGACGCGATCACTGGTTCATCCAGCTCCCTTCTTCTTCCGCGCATCATGCTGTGCGCGCTCATTCTCAGGACATCGTGCTTTCAACTCTTTCTTCTTCCGCGCCCGCGCTCGTCTGGCGACAGGCGGACACCGACTTCTTCGTCGCGACCCTCGACGGCCAGTACGCCGGATTCGTGACCACCGGTTCAGCACCGGCGACCTTCGACGCCGAGAGCGGCCACGGCGCCGACCTCGGCACCCACGCCTCGCCCGACGCGGCTGCTGCAGCCGTTGCCGAAGCGGCCCGGCCGGCGTCTGCGCGCCGCAATGCGCGCTCGCCGCGACGACGCACCCGCGGCCCGGCGTCGCCTCAGCGCGTACGCGCCTGAGCTCCGACTCCACCCTGCGAGGTCCCACGTGGGCCGGGTTTCCCGCCGGTTTTTCCGGCCGAAGTGAGACCTCGGTCAGCCGTGGTGCGGGGGATCGGCCTCGAGGTCGCGAGCGACCGTCGCGACGCCTCGGCGCATCTCGAGGTAGATCTGGCGGACGCTCGCGCGCTCGTTGAGCTCGGCACGCCGGACCCACTCGTCGATCGTGAGCCGGAGGACGAGGGCCATCGTCGAGACGGCCGCGCGAGCCGCGAGCACATCGGCGTCGGCGCCCGCCGCGTCGACGGCGGCGTCGGTGAGCTGCTCGACCTCTTCGGCCTCATTGCGCAGCGCGACGGCCAGCAGCGACGGCTCCGAGCCGACGAGACGGCGGATGCGCAGCGCGCGGATGTGCTCGTCGGGATGCGCGTCGAAGCGGTCGAGGAGCTTCAGCCAGCTGCGTTCGATCCCTTCGACGACGGACGCTCCCGCGCGCACGGCGTCGATGGCGTCGCCCACGACGCGCGCCGAGTCGTCGGCGCTGGCGAACACCGCTGCCTCCTTCGTCGCGAAGTAGCGGAAGAAGGTGCGCTGCGACGTGCCGGCGCGGCGTGCGATGTCGTCCACCGTCGTGCCATGCACGCCGTGCTGCTCGAAAAGGTCGAGCGCGGCATCCGACAGCTCGCGCTGGGTCTCCTGGCGTCGGCGTTCGCGCAGACCCGCGGGATGCTCCTCGATGATCGGGGCATCGTTCTCGCCGTCGCGGTGCATGGCATAAGTGTCGCACAGCGCCAACGTGGCAGAGACTGCCATATAATCAGTCAGTGACACTTGAGCAGCAGCATCCCGATACCTCAGCCATTCCGACATCTTCTGCCTCCCGCGCGACATCCGTGCGCACCGGCCCCGTCATCGCACTGCTCGTCGCCTCGGCGTTCGTGGTCATCCTCAACGAGACGATCATGGGTGTCGCGCTTCCGCGGCTCATGGTCGACCTGGAGATCACCGCCGCGACCGCGCAGTGGCTCACCACCGGATTCCTTCTGACGATGGCCGTCGTCATCCCGCTGACGGGGTACGTGCTCGCACGCTTCCCGATTCGCGGCGTCTTCTTCACCGCGATGTCGCTGTTCGCCGCGGGCACGCTGATCGCGGCGCTCGCGCCGGGCTTCGGGATGCTGCTCACCGGTCGCGTCGTGCAGGCCTCCGGCACCGCCATCATGATGCCGCTGCTCATGACCACCGTCCTGAATGTGGTCGAACCCGCTCGTCGTGGGCGGATGATGGGCGTCATCAGCATCGTCATCGCTGTCGCCCCGGCGATCGGACCGACCGTCTCGGGTCTGATCCTGTCGGTGCTCGACTGGCGCTGGATGTTCTGGCTCGTCCTCCCGATCGCGCTGCTTGCGCTCGGCCTCGGCGCGATCTGGGTGCAGAACGTCACCGAGACACGCGAGGCGCGCTTCGATGTCGGATCCGTCGCGCTCTCCGCTCTCGGCTTCGGCGGGCTGATCTTCGGGTTGAGCTCGATCGGGGAGTCGGCGACCGGCCACGCACCGGTCCCGGTGTGGATACCCCTCGTCGTGGGTGCCCTGTCACTCGCCGCCTTCGTCGTGCGTCAGCTGAAGCTGCAGCGCACCGATGCGGCCTTGCTCGACCTGCGGACCTTCCAGTCGCGGTCGTTCAGCCTCGCCGTCGTGCTGGTCGTGGTCGTGATGTCGGCGCTGTTCGGATCGCTCATCCTGCTGCCGCTCTACCTGCAGCAGGTGCTCGGTCTCGACACCCTGACCGTGGGCCTGATGCTGCTGCCCGGCGGCGTGCTCATGGGGCTCATCGCTCCCGTGGTCGGCGCGCTGTTCGACCGGTTCGGCCCGACCCCGCTGGTCATCCCGGGCATGATCGTCGCGGCATCCGCACTCTGGGGCATGACGACGTTCGGAGTCGGAACCCCGATCGCCTGGATCATCGCTGTTCACATGGGCCTCAACCTCGGCCTGGGGTGTGTGTTCACGCCGCTGCTCACCTCAGCGCTGGGCTCGCTGCCGGTGCGGCTGTACTCCCACGGCAGTGCGACGGTGAGCACACTGCAGCAGGTCGCCGGCGCAGCCGGAACCGCTCTGTTCGTGACCCTGATGTCGGTCGGTGCCGCATCGGCTGTCGCTGACGGCGTCGATGCGATCTCCGCGACCGCCACGGGCGTCCACACGGCGTTCGTCACCGGCGCATGCATCGCCTCGGCGGCGGTGGTGCTGACGTTCTTCGTCCGCCGCCCGGCCCCCGCCGCGACGCCGGGGCGCTGACGGTCGCCGAACCGACGCGAAAGGCGGTGACGCGCGAAGCGTCACCGCCTTCTTCGTCGGGTCGAGGGATGAGGTCGATCAGCTCCGTGCGGTGACCGAGCGGAGGGCCTCGAGAACGCGCTCCTCCGTCATGCCGCGCTCGCGCAGAGCGTCTGCCGCGGGAGCGGAGAGGCCGAACTCGTCGATGCCGACCACGGCGCCCGTCGAGCCCACGATCTCGTGCCAGCCGAACGGCGACGCCGCCTCGACCGCGACTCGCGCGTGGAGCGACGGCGGCAGGACCGCGTCGCGGTACGCCGCGTCCTGACTCAGGAACCACTCACGGCTCGGCATCGACACGACCCGGACCGCGAGCCCGGATGCTGCGGCCGTCTCGGCGGCCGAGAGAGCGAGGGCGACCTCGCTCCCGGTCGCGATGATGACGGCGTCCGCATCCGCGGCGTCGCGCACGACGTAGCCGCCGCGGCGGACCCCGGCGTGCACGTCATCGATCGGGATGTCGAGCACCGGCACGCCCTGCCGGCCCAGCACGAGCCCGGCGGGGGAGTCCGCCTCGACGATCGCCTGCCATGCCGCTACGGTCTCGTTCGCGTCGGCTGGGCGGACCACGGAGAAGCCGGGCATCGCGCGCAGGCTCGCCAGGTGCTCGATCGGCTGGTGGGTGGGACCGTCCTGACCCAGCGCGACCGAATCGTGCGACCACAGGTACGTCACCGGAAGTCCCATGAGCGCCGACAAGCGGATCGCGGGGCGCTGGTAGTCGCTGAACACCAGGAATGTGCCGGCGAAGACGCGCCAACCGCCGGCGAGGGCGATGCCGTTCATCGCGGCACCCATCGCGTGCTCGCGGACGCCCCAGTGGATGTTGCGGCCCGCTCGCGTTCCCAGGCCCGTCTCCTCGGGCAGGAACGATCCGCCCGCGTGGATCTCGGTGCGGTTGGGCTCGGCGAGATCGGCCGATCCGCCCCACATCGCGGGCAGCGCCTGCGCGAGGGCCTGGATGGCGGCACCGGAGGCGTCGCGCGTCGACACCTCCGTGCCGGGGTCGAAGCGGGGGAGTCGCGCGCCGAGATCATCGGGCAGACGGCGTGCCCGGAACGTGGCGTGCGCGTCGGCTCGAGCGGCATCCGATGCCTGCCACCGTGCGAACGCCTCGTCCCATTGCGCGTGCAGACGCGCACCGCGCGCTCGAGCGACGCGCGAACGGCGCAGGACCGCCTCGCTCACGTCGAAGGGCGCAGCCTGCGTGCCGAGCGCGTCGCGCAGCAGTTCGATCTCGGCGGCCCCCAGCGGAGCGCCGTGGGATGCCGCGGTGTTGAGGGCTCCGGGCGAGGGGTACGCGATCTGCGACTTCAGGATGACCAGGCGCGGCTTGCCGATGGGGTTCGGAGCGCCCAGGACGCGGTCGAGCTCGTCGACGTCGACGTCGCCGCTTGCGGCCAGCTCGATCCGTTCGACGTGCCACCCCTGGGCGCGGAAGCGGGCGCCCACGTCCTCCGACGACGTCAGACGCGTGTCGCCCTCGATCTGGATGTCGTTGTCGTCGTACACCACGGTGAGGTTGTCGAGTCCATGACGGCCCGCGAGGGCCCCGGCTTCGTACGAGATGCCCTCCTGCAGGTCGCCATCGGAGGCGAGGACCCACACGTGCCGGTCGAAGGGCGATGCGCCCCGCGGGGCGTCGGGGTCGAAGGTCGCCCGCTCGTGCAGCATCCCCATGGCCATGCCGACGGCGGTGGCGAGGCCCTGTCCGAGCGGCCCGGTCGTCGTCTCGACCCCGGCGGTGTGTCCGAGTTCGGGGTGGCCGGGAGTGCGCGAGCCGAGCGTGCGGAAGGCGCGGAGGTCATCGATCGTGACGTCGTACCCGGTGAGGAAGAGCTGCGTGTACAGCAGGATGCTCGCATGCCCGCACGACAGCACGAAGCGGTCACGACCCTGCCACTGCGGGTCGGCGGGGTCGTGCTCGATGTGCCGCTGGAAGAGCGCGGTCGCGATCGGCGCGAGGGCGATCGCGGTGCCCGGGTGTCCGGAGCGAGCGGCCTCCACAGCATCCGCAGCGAGCAGGCGGGCGGCGACGACGACGTCGTGCTCGGTGGCTTCGGTGGTATCCGGGACGGTGGCCGGTGCGGCGGGCGTCGAGATCAAGTTCTCCATAGTCATCATGATGTCATAATGACCCTGTGACGCAATCTTGCAGAAAAGTCGGGTTTCGGGCATGATCGACCTCGGATTAGTCATGACGTCATGATGACGCGAGTCAGCAAGGAGGCGACCGATGGTGACAGCAGCCGGAACCGCGAAGTACCGGACCGTCCACGACGAACTCCTGCGACGCATCCGCGAGATGGCCGTCGGCGACCGGCTGCCGTCCGAGCCCGAGCTGTGCGAGGAGTTCGAGGTGAGCCGCATCACCCTGCGCAAGGCCGTCGACGGGCTCGTGCAGGACGGATGGCTCGCTCGCGAGCACGGCCGCGGCACGTTCGTCACCGAGCCGGTTGCGGGCGATCACTACCCGGAGCACTTCGCCGACGTCGTCACCGGGTTCCACCGTCAGCAGACGAGCGCGGGCAACGTCGTCACGACCCGCGTGCTCCGTCAGGAGCTCGTGCCCGCCGGTGCGCAGGTGGCCCGCCTCCTCGAACTCGAGGAGGGGGAGGGCGTGGTCGAGCTCGTCCGTCTGCGCTACGTCAACGGCCAGCTCCACCAGCACGTGTTCACGTGGGTTCCGCACGCCCGGTACCCCGGGGTGTACACCGGTGACTTCTCGGACCAGTCGCTGTACGCCTTCCTGCAGGAGCAGTACGGAGTCAGCCTCGTCCGCAACGACATGACGGTGCGCGTCGACGAGGCAGCGCCGGACGTGGCGCTGAACCTCGGGGTGAGCGCCGGCCTGCGGCTGCTCACCATCGATTCCCTCGTGTTCGACGCCGACGGCACGCCGGTCGCCTTCGGCACGGCACGCCACGCTCCGGAGAACAGCGAGATCTCCCTCACGCTCCACGGCCCTCGGCCCGGCGTCTGACCGGAAGGACCCCCATGCTCATCGAACAGCTCAGCGACGACCGCATCCAGTTCGCGACCGACCTCGACGGATGGCGCGCGGCCATCGAGACGGTCAGCCGACCGCTTCTCGACGACGGCTCCATCACGCGGTCGTACATCGACGCGATGATCGAGTCGACCGCCGCCGGCGGCACCTACATCGATCTCGGGTTCGGTATCGCGCTGGCCCACACCCGCCCCGAGAAGGGTGTCGTGCGCACGGGACTCTCCGCGCTCTGGGTCGACCCCGCCGTCCTGCTCAACGACGAAGAGGCCCACCCCATCACCCTCTTCTTCTGCCTGGCGGCGACCGACACCGAGTCGCATCTCTCGACGATGTCGGAGCTCGCCCGACTGCTCAGCGACGACCGCGCCCGTGCGGTTCTGCTTTCCGCCCGAACCACCGCCGACGTCCGCGCGGCCCTCATGACAGGAGTCACCCAATGACCAAGTTCCTCGCCGTCTGCAGTTCCGGCCTCGGCAGCAGCTTCATGGTGCACATGAACATCGAGAAGGTGCTGAAGGAGCTGGGAGTCTCCGGCATCACCGTCGATCACGCCGACCTCGGCTCGGTCGCCCGGGGCGACGCCGACACCATCTTCGTCGGCCGCGACATCGCGGAGGCCGCGAGCGGCCTCGGCGACGACGTCGTCGCTCTCGACAGCATCATCGACCTCGCGGAGCTCCGGACGAAGGTCGACGAGGCCGTCAAGCGGCACTCCTGACCCGACCCTCCCTCCACCCGACGCTTTCACCGACGAAAGGAGCATCCGCGATGGATGCTGTCATCGATGTCCTGCTCGACATCTTCACTCAGCCGGCGGTCATCGTCGCGCTCATCGCCCTGATCGGTCTCGCTGTGCAGGGGAAGTCGTTCAGCGACGTCCTCAAGGGCACGATCCGCACCCTGGTCGGCTTCCTCGTGCTGGCCGCCGGCGCCGGCGTCGTGGTCGGCTCGCTCGATCCGTTCGGCGCGATGTTCCAGCACGCGTTCAACGTGCAGGGCGTCGTCCCCAACAACGAGGCGATCGTCGCGCAGGTGCTGCTCGACTACGGCTCCGCCGCCGCGCTCATCTTCTTCTTCGGCATGATCGTCAACATCGTGCTGGCGGCGACCACGCGCTTCAAGTACATCTACCTGTCGGGTCACGTCGCGTTCTACATCGCGGCCATGTTCGCCGTCATCCTCGGTGTCGCCGGCTTCGAGCCGTGGGCTGTCGTGCTCTGGGGCTCGATCGCGCAGGGCATCTACATGGTGGTCTCGCCTGCTCTCGTCCAGCCGTTCATGCGCCGCGTGACCGGCAGCGACGACGTCGCCCTCGGGCACACCGGCGGCGCCGGCGTCGCCCTCAGCGGTCTCGTCGCCCTGATCACTCGGGGCAAGGGCCGCTCGAAGTCGACCGAGGAGATCTCATTCCCCAGCGGGCTCGGCTTCCTCCGCGACACGACCGTGATCGTCGCGCTCTCGATGGCCGTGATCTACATCATCGTCGGACTGTTCGCGGGAGCCGCGTACATCGAGGGGGAGCTGTCGAACGGACAGAACTTCATCGTCTTCCTCGCTCTGCAGGCCGCGACGTTCTCGGCCGGCGTCTTCATCATCCTCGCCGGCGTGCGCGTCGTGCTCGCCGAGATCGTGCCCGCCTTCAAGGGCATCTCCGAGAAGCTCGTGAAGAACGCCAAGCCCGCGCTCGACGTGCCGATCGTCTTCCCCTTCGCCCCGAACGCGGTGCTCATCGGGTTCCTCGCGAGCTTCGTCGGCGGCATCGTCGGCATGCTCGGGATGGCCGCGCTCGGCACAGCGATCATCATCCCCGGCGTCGTGGCGCACTTCATGACGGGTGCCGCCTCGGGCGTCATCGGCAACGCCGTCGGCGGCCGCCGGGGCGCCGTCCTCGGAGCCTTCGCCAACGGTGTGGCGATCACCTTCCTGCCGCTGTTCCTGCTGCCGGTCCTCGGTGACATCGGGTTCTCGAACTCGACCTTCTCCGACTCGGACTACGGCGTCTTCGGCCTGATCCTCGGCGGAGTCTCCGGTGCCGGCGGCCAGATCGCCGTCATCGTCGCGCTCGCCGTCGTCCTCGTCGCGCTTTACGGCACGACCTTCGCCCTGCGCGGTCGCGACCGGCGCAAGGTGGCGGAAGCCGAGGCCGACGCGAGCCCGGCCCCCGCAGCCACGTCCCGCTGAACCGAACCGATGCCCGCCGGGGTCCGCCCCGGCGGGCATCGTCCTCCTTGGAGCATCCTGTGACCACCATCACCCCGCGCGCCGTGCTGTTCGACTGCGACGGCGTGCTCGTCGACTCCCTCGAGGCCGCCGCCATCGCATGGGACGCCTGGGCGAGGCGGTACGCCCCGGGCTTCGACTTCCGCACGCAGATCGAGCACGGGGTGCGCGCCGCCGACACCGTCGCGACGCTCGTGGCGGCAGGGCTGCGCGACGAGGCCGTCGCCGCTCTCGAGGAGGCGGAGGTCGCATCCGCCGCACTGACGGCGCCGATCGCCGGCTCGGTCGCCCTCACCTCACGTATCCCGTCGGGGTCGTGGGCCGTCGTGACCTCGGCCACGCGCGAGCTGGCGCACCGGCGACTCGCGGCCGCGGGGCATCCCGTCCCGTCCGCGCTCGTGTCGGCGGAGGACGTCGGTCACGGCAAGCCCGACCCTGAGCCCTACCTCGCCGGCGCCGCCCTGCTCGGCGTCGACATCGCGCGATGCGTCGTGTTCGAGGATGCCGAGGCCGGCGTGCGTTCGGCTCGCGCCGCCGGAGCGGGATGGGTCGTCGGCGTGGGGGACCACCTGGGTTCCGCCGTCGTCGACGCTCGGATCGATGACCTCCGCTCCGCCGACTGGCGAGACGGCAGCCTGCACCTGCGGGAGTGATGACCTCTTCCGTCGCCGAGCCGACGCGAAAGGCGGTGACGCGCGGAGCGTCACCGCCTTTTCGGTCGGCTCAGGGCTTACCGCGCGGAGGTCCGCACGAGCATCTTGCCGGTGTTGGCCCCGCGCATCATCGCCAGGAAGGCGTCGACGGTGTTCTCGATGCCGTCGACGATGGTCTCGTCGTAGGCGATCTTCCCCTCGGCGAACCAGGCGGTCATCTTCTCGGTGAACTCCGGCGCGAGGTGCAGGTAGGCGGCGAGCGTGAAGCCGGTCGCGGTGAGACCACGGGTGATCATGTTGGCCATGTTGTCGGGCCCCGGCGTCTTCTCGGTGGTGTTGTACCCGGTGATCGCGCCGCAGAGCGCCATACGACCGCCGGTGTTCATGACGTCGAGCGCGGCCTCGAGGTGGTCGCCGCCCACGTTGTCGAAGAACACGTCGACGCCGTCGGGGGCGTGCGCGGCGAGCTGCTCGCGGACGGGCGCGTCCTTATAGTTGAAGGCTGCGTCGTAGCCGTACTTCTCGGTGAGCAGCGCGACCTTCTCCGCAGAGCCGGCCGAGCCGATGACCCGGCCCGCTCCGAGCAGCTTGGCGATCTGACCGACGGCGGTGCCGACGGCTCCGGCTGCACCCGAGACGAAAACAGTGTCGCCCGGCTTCATGTGCGCGATGGCGGTGAGGCCGACGTAGGCGGTCAGGCCCGTCATCCCGAGGATGTGCAGGCGCACCGACAGCGGCAGGCCCGGCACCTCGGGGACGGCACGGAACGTCGAGGCGTCGGCCTGGACGACATCCGACCACCCGTGCTGGTGCAGCACGACCGTGCCCACGGGCAGATCGTCCGAGGCGCTCGCCACGACGCGGCCGATCGCGCCCCCGGCGATCACGTCGCCGAGGGCGTACGGCGGGACGTAGCTGCGGACATCGTTCATGCGCCCGCGCATGTACGGGTCGACGGAGACGAACTCGTTCGCCACGCGCACCTCGCCCGGAGCGGGCTCGCTCAGCTCGACGCGCCCGATCGAGAAGTCGTCGGGCGTCGGCCAGCCCTGAGGGCGGCGAGCCAGACGGATCTGCGTGCTGGTTCCGTGGGTCATGTTTCTCCTTCGTGAGGGGTCGGTGACGGATGCCGCGGGCTCGGTCGGAGTCGCGGACGAGAGGGCGGCGCGGATGGGCGCCGGGTCAGATCGCGAGGCCGAGCGCGAGTGCGATGACGCCGAGAGCGGGGATCACGCCCTGCTTCAGGGCGGCGGAGGCCTTGGAGCGGTCGGAGAGGATGAGCACGAGGCTGGCCGCGACCATGGAACCTGCTCCGGTGAAGACGAGGGCCGCGCCGACCGGGACGTTCCCGGCGATGACGAATGCGATGCCGATGAACACCGTGATCGCGAGGAAGAGGTTGTAGAAGCCCTGGTTGAAGGCGAGGGCCTTCTGCGTCTCGGCCTGCGCGACCGTTCCGGTGCCGAACGTCTTGCGGGCCCGCTCGCTCGTCCAGGCGATGGACTCGAGGTAGAAGATGAAAACGTGGATGAGCGCTGCGAGGCCCGCGAGCGCAAGACCGACGATGATCATGAGCTGTTCCCTTCCGGCGGTGGACACCGCAGTTTCTGTATCGCTTGGTTCAATATATACTGAACTGACCGATACACAAAAGGGGGCGCGGCGCATGGGCCGAACGCCGAGCTACGACCGCGACGACGTCGTTCGCGCGGCGCGGAGCGTCTTCTGGGAGCAGGGCTACGAAGGCGCGCCGTTGCCCGAGCTCGAGCGCGTCACCGGCCTGAACCGATCGAGCATCTATCACGCATTCGGCTCCAAGCGCGGCCTTTTCGACGCCGCGGTCGAGAGCTACCTCGACGAGATCATCCGGCCCCGACTGTCGCCTCTGACCGTCGATGAGGTCGCCCCGGGCGCCCTGGAGGAGTACCTCCTCGGCCTGCGAACCGCCCTCAAGCAGCCCGCTTCGCTTCCGGCGTCGAGCGGGTGCCTGCTCGTGAACACGGCAGCGGCGCCCATCGGGCGCGACGAAGCCGTCGCGCACGTGATCGCCGGGTACCGATCCGAATTGCGCTCAGCCTTCGGTCGCGGTGTCGCCGCCCGCCGCTCCGACCTCGACGGTGCTCAGGTCGCGACCCTGGCGGACGCGTGCACGGGGTTGGTCGTGTCGGCCTTCGCCCTCGCGCGCGTGGATGCCGCCGGTGCGGCGGACGCTGTCGGCACGGCGATCGCGCTCGTCACAGGGTCGCCGCAGTCCTGACAGCGGCGGGCGGGTCCGCAGGGCGTCGGCCGGTGATCCGCTTTACGCCCCTCCCTTGACTTTTGGCAAGCGTTCGCGCCGAGTTTCGGCCGAGACCTACCGTGAGCCTGTGGAGCACAGCGATCAGTACACCTTCGACAACCCGGTGACCCGATACGACCGGGTCGAGCCGCCCGTCCAGCACCAGCCCGAGCCGGGCATCCAGGCCGACATGCAGCCGGTTCCCGACCTCGGCGAGCAGACGTACCGCGGTTCGGGGCGCCTGTTCGGTCGCAAGGCCCTGATCACCGGCGGAGACTCCGGCATCGGCGGCGCCACCGCGATCGCCTTCGCCCGGGAGGGGGCCGACGTCGTGATCGTCCACCTGCCCGCCGAGCAGCGCGACGCCGACCGCATCCTCGGCCTCATCGCCGACGCCGGCGTGCGCGGGCATGCCATCGCCGCTGACATCTCGACGGCCGAGGCGTGCCATGCGCTCGTCGCGGAAGCCGCCGACTTCCTCGGGGGCATCGACATCCTGGTCAACAATGCGGGAAAGCAGGTCGCGGTCGAACGGCTCGAAGATTTGACCGACGAGCAGTTCGCCGCGACCTTCCACACGAACGTCTTCGCGAACTTCTGGATCACGAAGGCGGCTCTGCCCCACCTCCCGGCGGGCGCCTCGATCATCAACACCGCCTCGCTGGAGGCGTACAAGCCGGCACCCGACCGGGTCGACTATGCCGCGACGAAGGCCGCGATCAACAATCTCTCGAAGGGGCTTGCACAGCAGCTCGCGCCCCGCGGCATCCGGGTCAACGTCGTCGCGCCCGGTCCGACGTGGTCGGCGCTCCAAGTGAGCGACGGCGTCTCGGACGACCAGATGCAGGCCTTCGACGACGAGAGCACCTACCAGCGCGCCGGCCAGCCCGCCGAGATCGCTCCCGCCTTCGTCTTCCTCGCCTCTGCCGAGTCGAGCTACGTCTCCGGCGAGACCCTCAACGTCAACGGGGGCATGGTCACCCCGTGAGCGACACCCCCTTCGCGGTCGTCTCGCTTCGCGGGGACGTACCGCAGCTCAACGACGCATCGGACGATTCCGTCGGCGCGTTCCGGCAGATCACGGTCGACCCGGCGCTCGGCGCCGACGCTCTGATCGAGGCCATCGCCGCTGCCGAGATCACCACGCCGTGGATCCTCGTGGCCGGCCACGACGATCACGGGCTCGCGGAGTATCTCGTCGAGCGGATTCTCGACGGCGCGCTCGGCGTCTTCGGTCTCGCCGGGCTCGTGGTCGAGGGGGCGGTGATCCCCGACGGCATCCGCGAGCACGAGGTGCCCGCGACCCTCGTGACGGAGGACGTCGCGGCGTCGGTGCGCGACCTCGCGGCCGACATCGCCGCGTGGGGGCCGCGCGTTCCCGAGGCGTGGGCGCAGGTCATCGCGTCGTCACGGACGGATGCCGCCGTGCGCGCCACCCTCGCCCGACGTGCGCTCGTCGACGATCCGGCCTACCGTCCGACGGCCCTCACTCCCGCGCAGCTGGCGCTCCTGCGCGACGTTGCGCGCCGCATCATCCCACAGGGCGCAGGAGCGACGATCGATCTCGCTGCCCGCCTCGACCGCATGATCGAAGCGGGGGAGAGCGACGGCTGGCGTCCCACCGGCATGTCGACCGATGCCGAGGCATACCGGGCCGGACTCGATGCACTGGCCGCCATCTGGATGCGCGGACCTGCCGCCCAGGATGCCGTCATCCGTCAGGTGATCGAGGGTGAAGCCCCCTCCGGCACGGTCCTCACCCCCGATCAGCTGAGCCTGTGGTTCGAGGACGCCCGTAACGACCTCGCCCGCGTCTGGCTGTCGCACCCGGCGTCGCTCGCACGTGTCGGCTACACCGGCTTCGCGACCGGCGGAACCGGGCCGGAACCCGCCGGCTACCTCGTGCTGGCCGCGGGCGAGCGCGAGGAATGGGAACCCGAAGAGCTCGGACGCCTCGGCGCCGTGAAAGGACGCACCGCATGAACCTCTCCGGAATGCGCCGATACGACCTCGACGAGGTCGTGGATGTCGTCGTCGTCGGGACCGGAGCCGGCGGCGGGCCGTTGCTCAGCAGGCTCGCCGAGCGCGGACTGCGGGTCGTCGCGCTGGAGGCCGGACCGAACCTCGAGATGGACGAGTTCACCCCCGATGAGCGCGAGGCGACGCGCATCAACTGGATGTCCGACCGGTTCAGCGGCGGCGACACCCCCACAGCCTTCGGCCCGAACAACAGCGGCTGGGGCGTCGGCGGTGGGACGCTGCACTGGGGTGCGTTCACCCCGCGCCCGGACCGCCGCGACCTCTCGTTGCACAGCGAGACGGGGCAGGGCCACGACTGGCCGGTGGACTACGACGAACTCATCCGGTACATCGTCGAGGTCGAGCGGGTCATCGGCGTCAGCGGTCCGACTCCCTACCCGTGGGATCCGCAGCGCGAATACCTCGACGGTCCGACCCGCCGTAACGCGCCGGCCGATCTCGTGCTGCAGGGCTGCGAGCGTCTGGGGATCACCGCGACGGACGCTCCGGCCGCCATCATCACCAGCGATCGCGACCAGCCGCACTACGGCCTGCGTAAAGCGAGCATCGACGTCGGCGGCATCCATCAGGGCGACCGATTCGGGTACAAGGCGACGACAGCCATCACCTATCTGCCCGTCGCGGTCGCTCACGGAGCCGAGATCCGGCCGGACTCGATGGTGCACCGCACCGAGCAGGATGCCGCGGGCCGCGTGACGGGCGTCGTCTACCTGCACGAGGGCGTCGAGTACCGGCAGCGCTGCGCTGCTCTGGTTCTCGCGGGCGGGGGCATCGAGACGCCGCGGCTCCTGCTGAACACCGGGATCGCGAACTCGAGCGGACAAGTGGGGCGGAACTTCCTCGCCCATGGCGCCGTGCAGGTGTGGGGCCGGTTCGACGAGAGCGTCCGGGGCTACCGCGGCTATCCGTCTGCGGCGATCACGGAGGACTTCGTGCGGCCCGAGGGCGTCGATTTCGCGGGCGGCTACCTCATTCAGAGTCTCGGTGTCATGCCGCTGACGTACGCGACATCGCTCGTGCGCGGCGGTTCGCTCTGGGGACAGGACCTCATGGACGCCCTCGACGCCTGGCAGTTCTCCGCGGGCATCGGGATCAACGGCGAGTGCCTCCCGTCCGACGATAACCGGCTGATCCTCTCGGACGAGACCGACGAGTGGGGCATCCCGCGCGCGGAGATCAGCTTCTCGCCCGGGCCGAACGAGAAAGCGATCGACGACCACGCCGTGGGAATCATGACGCGGATCCTTGACGCTGCGGGCGCACGCGAGACGCGCGTCCTCGCGCGGACGGCCCACACGATGGGCACGTGTCGCATGAGCAGCGATCCCGGTGACGGCGTCGTCGATCCGGAGGGTCGGTCTCACGACATCCCCAACATGTGGATCTGCGACAACTCGACGTTCCCGAGCGCGCTGTCGGCGAATCCGGGACTGACGCAGATGGCGCTGTCTCTGCGCACGGCGGATCGGCTGCTCGCCTCGGCCTGATCGGCGGGAAGACGGGGAAGGGCGGATGCCGCGTGCTGTGGCATCCGCCCTTCCCTCGTCCGTGCCGTGTTCGATCAGCTCTTCACGAGCTGCTTCTCGCGCTTGCGGGCGACGACGCGGCCCCGCACCGAGACGATCAGCACGAGCGCGAGGAGCGCGTAGAGCACGATCGTGATCGGGCTCTGGACGAGCACGGAGAAGTCGCCGTTGGAGCTCATCGCCGCGTCGCGCAGGCTCGTCTCGGCCAGCGGCCCCAGCACCATGCCGATGATCAGCGGCGCGAGCGGGAAGTCGAGCGCGCGCATGAGGAACCCGAGCAGTCCGATGCCCAGCAGCATGAGCAGGTCGAACGTCGAGCCCGAGGTCGCGTAGATGCCCAGGCCGCAGAACACCGTGATCCCCGCGTAGAGGTACGGGCGCGGGATCAGCAGCAGCTTCGCCCACAGCATCGCGAACGGGAGGTTCAGGATGAGCAGCACAACCATCGCGATGAAGAAGCTCGCCAGCAGCGACCAGACGAGGTCGGGCGCCCGGTCGAACAGCAGCGGGCCGGGCTGCAGGCCGTACTGGCGGAAGGCGGCCAGCATGATCGCGGCCGTCGCCGAGATCGGCAGCCCGAGCGCGAGCAGCGCACCCATCGCCATACCCGTCGTGGAGTTGCCGGCGGCTTCCGGAGCGGCGAGACCACGGATGGCGCCCTTGCCGAACTGCGGGTTCTTGCGCCGCGCGTCGAGTCGCTTCTCCAGGCCGTAGGCGAGGAAGGTCGGGATCTCCGAACCGCCGGCGGGCACGACGCCGAACGGCAGACCGATCGCGGTGCCGCGTGCCCAGGCGGGTGCGGCTTCTTTCAGCTCGCGACGCGAGAGCCACGGCCGTCCCGTCGGCTTGATGAGCGCTTTGTTCGAGGTATGCCGTTCGAGGCAGGCGACGTAGATGACCTCGCCGAGGGCGAGGATCGCGACCGTCACCGTGACGAGGGAGATGCCGTCGAACAGGTTGGGGGAGTCCATCGTGAAGCGCGGAGCGCCCGACACGCCGTCGATGCCGATCACGGCGATGCCGAGGCCGATGAACAGAGCGGTGAGGCCCTTGACGACGTTGTCGGTGACGACCGACGACGTGGCCGCGAACGCGAAGACGGCGAGCGCGAAGAACTCGGCGGGGCCGAACCTGCTCGAGAAGTCCGCGAGGGCTGGAGCGACGAAGACCACGACGATCGACGCCACGAAGCCGCCGATGAACGCGCCGATGGCTGCCGTTGCGAGTGCCTGTGCCGCGCGTCCGTTCAAGGCCATCTTGTGGCCCTCGAAGGTCGACGCGATCGCCGAGGCCTGGCCGGGCGTGTTCATGAGGATGCCCATGGTCGAGTCGCCGAACAGGCCGCCGAAGTACACGCCCGCGAACATGATGAAGGCGGCCGTCGGGTCGAGCGAGAACGTGATCGGCAGCAGCAGGGCGACCGCCATCGAGGAGCCGAGGCCGGGAAGAACGCCGACGGCCGTGCCGAGGAGGCATCCCACGAGCACCCAGAGCAGGTTGGCGGGGGTCAGTGCGCCGGCGAAGCCCTCGCCGAGAAGCTGAAGCACATCCATGTCAGAACCCTCCGAGGATGCCGGAGGGGAGCGGCATCCCGAGCACCATGTCGAAACCGATGTAGGCGATCGAGCTCACCGTGAGCCCGACGACGAGTCCGCCGAGATGCCTCGTCGAGCCGAAGGCGCGCGCGACGCACCAGAAGAGGAGACCTGCCGCGATGATCCACCCCAGGACCTCGAGCAGGAAGGCGAAGCCGAGGAACGACAGGACGACCCACAGCAGCGAACGCACGTCCACCCGGACGGCCCGGGCGGGAGCGGAGCCGTCGGATTCGGCATCCGCTTCGTCGCCGCCGATGACGTCGGCGCTGACCGCTGCGATGTCGGGCTGTGCCGCGCTCGTCTCGCGCATCTCCTTCACCGCCGAGACCACGAGCGCCGCGGCGAAGATGTAGAGGCCTCCGGCGATGATGGCGGGGAAGAACTGCGGCCCGGGGAACACGGCGTTGGCCGGCACCTTCATCGTGAAGATGCCCACCACCAGATAGGTGGCGAAGGCGGCGATGATCACCGGCATCGTCAGCCCCTTGAGCAAGGCGGCGATGCCGGGGCCCGAGACGAGCCGCAAGCGATCGCCGACGACGGCCGAGGTCGCGGTCGGGTTCGGGGGGAACGTCATAGTCCCATCTCCTCGTACAGGTTCGTGATGCGCTCTTCCTCGTCGTCGAGGAAGGCGGTCAGCTCGTCTCCGGTGATGATCCGCTCGGTCCAGCGGTAGCGCTCGATCGCGTCCTGCCACTCCGGGGTGGCGACAGAGTCGAGCACGAGCTCGGTCAGAGCGGTCACGTCGGCCTCATCGAGCCCCGAGGGCGCCGCGAGCATGCGCCAGTTCGACAGCGAGATGTCGTAGCCCTGCTCAGCGGCGGTGGGGATGTCGATGCCGTCGATCGGTTCCTTCGCGACGAGCGCGAGCGCCCGCAGTCGGCCCGCCTCGATCTGATCGATGTTGTCGGGGTAGCCGCCGGCGGCCGCTTTCGCGGTGCCGTTGAGGAGCGCCTGGATGGCCTCACCACCGCCGTCGGACGAGATGTAGGTCGTGTCGACGGGGTCGATGCCTGCGGCGAGGGCCAGGTCGGTGACCACGAGCTGATCGAACGATCCGCCGCCCGTCCACGGAATCGACTTCGGGTTCTCGCGCCAGGCGTTCACGAGGTCGTCGAGAGTCTCGTACGGCGAGTCGGCCGGCACGACGATGACGTCGTACTCCTCGACGACGACCGCGAGCGGAGTCACGTCGCTGAGCTTGGCGGCTGAGTCGAACTGGATTGTCGCCGCAAGCAGCCCGGTGCCGCCGACGAGCATGTTGCCCGGTTGGCCGTCGAGCACCGAGACGTTGCCGAGCGCGATCGTCCCGCCCGCGCCCGGCATGTTCACCACCTGCACGTTGTTGACGAGGCCGTTGGCCTTCTGCGCCTGCTGCAGCTCGCGGGCCACGCCGTCCCAGCCGCCGCCGGCGGCCGCGGGGGCGATGATCGTCATCGAGGCGTTGATCTCCTGGCCGGTGGCGGCCGAGGTGACCGAGCCGACCGCAGCGGTCGTGATGGCCGCCGCCGCGACGGCGCCCCCGATGATGCGGGCCGCGAGCGTGCGGCCGCGGTGCGCCGGGCGCGCGCCGGCGTCTGTCGCGCTATGCGTCATGATCACTCCATTCGCGCGGACATCGTCGTCTCCGCGAGATCGAATTAGGATGGCACTTCGCTGAGCCGCCCCCGAGCGTGGCGGCATTTGTTCTCATAGATGCGCACGGGCACGGCCCGACAGCGTCCGATCGCACGAGGAAGTGGACAGGATGCCGTTCACGGTGAGAGCGTCTGCCGCGCGCCTCGTGCTGCTCGTGCTCCCGTCGGTGGTGACCCTCGCGGCGTTGTCGGCCACGGTGGCCACAGCCCTCGCGGCGCAGGAACGGACGATCCGAGAGGCGACGACCGAACGCGTGCTCGAGGTGGCGTCGAGCCTCGCCGACCTTCCGGAGGTGCGCGAGGCCGTGACCGGAGCGATGAGCGCGGGGTCGCCGAGCGTGCTCGCCGACGCGGCCGATCTCGCGCCGGCGACCGCGATCCTGCAGCCGATCGCCGAGCTCGTGGGCGAGGCGGCCGGCGTCTACTACGTCGTCATCACCGACGACGAGGGTGTCCGGATCACCCACCCCCTCGCGTCCGAGCGCGGCGTGCAGGTCGAGACCGCCAACGCCTCCGTGCTCGCGGGCGAGACGTTCGTCGGCACGGAGGTCGGCGCCTCGGGGCCGTCGCTGCGCGCGAAGGTCCCGGTGCGCGGTTCGGACGGAACACCCATCGGGATGGTGGCTGTGGGGGTGCTCGAGTCCCAGATCGCCGGCGAGCTCGACGAGGCCGTCGGCGCCCTGCTGCCCTGGGCGATCGGTGCGCTCGTCGTCGCGACGCTCGCGAGCTCGATCCTGACCGCCGCGGTCGAGCGCCGGTTCCGCCGGCTGGATGTCATCGCCGCGGAGCACGCGCAGATGCGGCGGACGGCGACGGCGCTGCGCGAGCAGTCGCACGAGTTCAGCACACGGCTGCACGTCATCCACGGCCTCCTGTCGCGCGGCGACACCGACGAGGCTCGCGGATACATCGAAGACATCGCGAGCGTGCGCCGCCCCCTCGGCACCGGCGACGACGGGGCCCGCGACGACCAGCCCGTGCTCGCCGCGATGATCCCCACCGTGCGTGCCGAGCTGCACGAGATCGGGGCTCGGGTGCGCTTCGACCTCGACATCGATGACGACATCGACGAGGGGGTCGTGTCGGTGGTGTCGAACCTGTGCCGCAACGCGGCGGAGGCGGGCGCGGCGAATGTGATCTGCGAGCTGGGCCGCCGGGGGTCCCGCATCGTGGGCTCGGTCGACGACGACGGCCCGGGTGTCGAGCCGCGCGTCGCCCGCCGCATCTTCGCGCCCGGTTACTCCTCGAAGACCGACACGACGGGCCTCGGTCGAGGCTTAGGACTGGATGTCGTACGCCGAATCGTCACGGCCCGATCGGGCTCGGTCGAGGTCGGGAGATCGGCACTCGGGGGAGCGCGATTCGCCTTCGAGCTGGAGGCTGCGCGATGACCGGACCGATCCGGGTCCTCGTCGTCGATGACGACCGCGGTGCGCGCGCCCTCCACGCGGGATTCGTCTCCGACACCCCCGGATTCGTCGTCGTCGCCACCGCGGGTACCGGCGAGGCGGCTCTCGAGCACAGCCGGTCCGGGGTCGACCTGATCCTGCTCGATATGCGGCTGCCCGGCATCAGCGGCATCGAGGTGCTCCACCGGCTGCGCACGCTCGGCGACGACGGACCCGACGTGCTGGTCATCAGCTCGTCGCAGGATCAGACCACCGTGCGTCAGGCTCTCGCGGCGCGGGTCGTCGGCTACCTCGTCAAGCCCTTCACGCAGGCCGCGCTGAGCGAGCGACTCGAACGCTATGCCGCCGACCGCGAGCGGATCGTCAGCGGCGACCGTGACGCGCTTCTGGCTCAGGGCGAGATCGACCGGCTGCTGTCGACCGGCACCATCCGAACCGCGCCGGTCGCGGCATCCGGATCGCACCGGGGGGAGGGACGGATGACGGGCGGTGGTGACCACGCCGGCCTGCCGAAGGGCCTCGCTGCGCCGACGCTCGCGCAGGTCGTCGCCGCCCTCGACCCGGTCGTCGCGCTCACGGGAGCCGAGGTGGCCGCGGCCTGCGGCATCTCTCGCGCTACCGCGAACCGCTACCTGACGCACCTGGTCGACACCGGCGTCATCCATCTCTCGCATCGCTACGGCAAACGCGGCCGTCCGCAGGTGCTGTACCGGCTCGCCCCGTCGCCCGAGCGCTGAGCGTCGCCGCGTCGTCGGCGGCTTCGGCGTGCCACCGACGCGCGGGCGTAGCCTGAACGGATGAGTACGCCCGAGGTCTTGCGATACACCGCGTTCAGCACGCGACCCGAAGGTGGGAATCCCGCCGGCGTGATCCTGGATGCCGGCGCACTCGATGCCAGCGCCATGCAGCGCATCGCTGCCGACGTCGACTACGCCGAGACGGCCTTCGTCACCGGCACGACCGCCGACGGTGCACGCTCGGTCCGCTACTTCTCGCCCATCGCCGAGGTTCCGTTCTGCGGCCATGCGACGGTGGCCACGGCGGTCGCGCTCGCCGCGCGGGGCCAGGTCGCCTCCGACGGTGCGGTTCGTTTCGATACCCCCGTCGGCGTCGTGTCGATCGCGGTCTCGCGCGACGACGACGGCATCCGCGCGTCCTTCACCAGCATCGAGCCGTCGGTCCGCGACCTCGACGACGCCGATCTCGAGGCGATTCTCGGTCTGCTCGGCCTCACGCGGGCCGACCTCGACCCCGAGCTGCCGCCGCGGCTCGCGAACACGGGCAACACGCATCCGGTCATCGTGCTGGCAGAGCAGAAGACCTTCGACGACTTCTCGTTCGACCCCGACGCGGTTCGTGCGCTGCTCGACGACCGAGGGTGGCCCGCCACCATCACGGTGGCTCTCCGCGCCGCTTCCGATCGCTTTCAGGCCCGCAACCTGTTCCCCGTCGGCCGCATCACGGAGGACCCGGCGACGGGTTCGGCTGCCGCGTCGTTCGGCGCGTATCTGCGCGCGCTCGGCGCCGTCGACGCTCCCGCGGTCGTGGTCATCGAGCAGGGGGCCCATGTCGGCAGGCCGGGGGAGCTGACCGTCGACATCCCCGTGGAGGGCGGCATCACCGTCTCGGGTCACGCCGTCGCCATCGTCTGATCAGCTGCGCCTCGCCGTCGCGGTCACAAGCGATCGGTGCGGATGCGAGCGTTACGGCCGCCGAGCCACCAGACGAGCGGGCCGGCGATCGGGAAGACGAAGATCCCGATGATCCACAGCAGCTTGCCCCCGCCGGTGTAGCGAGGCGCGGCGAGGATCGAGATCAGGCTCGAGATGAACAGGATCGCGACGACGGCAGCGACCACGGCGGATACCACGGCGACCGACGTCGTCACCCCCGGCATCCACTCGCGAGGCAGCCACTCGTCTGAGACGACGAGGAATCGTGCGGTTTCGATCATGCTTCCAGCCTCGCCCCAGGCAGGGCTCGTGTCGTGAGCCTGTCGATGGTTCTCGGCTACGCCGGCAGGATGACGTTCAATCCGCGAAGAGAGTGATCAGCGAGATCGCCACGAACGCGATGAGCGGCAGCATCAGGATGCCGAGCGCGACGGCGTTGAGCACGAGGTGGTCGCGCAGCAGGGCGAGGTACTCGCGCAGCAACGCGCTCGGCCGGTAGTAGCGGGCGGTGCGCGCGCCGATCGCGTGGCCGGGCATGCCGAGGGTGCGCAGCAGCGTCGCGGCGCGGAACGCGTGATAGTCGCTCGTCACGGCGAGCACCGGGCCGGTGATGCCGCGTTCTGCGAGGATCGCGCGGGTCAGTGTGAGGTTCTCCTCGGTGGTGCGAGATGCACTTTCGACGAGCAGCCGATTCGCGGGCGCGCCGAGCTCGCCGGCGTACTCCGCCATCGCCGCCGCCTCGCTTCGCGGTTCGTCTGCGCCCTGGCCGCCCGAGACGACGAGCATCGCGCCGGGGGAGCGCTGCAGGGTCTCGACCCCGAGCGCCACGCGTTGGGCGAGCAGCGGCGGCACGCTCCCGTCTCGGCGCAGACCCGACCCGAGGGTGACGATCGCTGCCGGCGCGGGCGCGCGTCGCGCGAGGCGCGCGTACACCGCCGACCAGCAGAGGTAGGCGACGAACCCCATGCCGACGTAGCCGATCGGAGCGGCGAGCAGCAGAAGGATGACGGCGAGCTCGAACCATCCCGCCGTGACGGCGACGATGCCGAGCGCGAGGATGGCCAAGACGCCGACTCCGGCCAGGAGCGAGAGGCGGTTCGCCAGCGACCGTCCTTCGCGCTGGATCATCACCACGCCGTTGGCGAGCAGCGCGACGCCGAGTCCCACCGCTGCGAGCAGGGGGATGCTGAAGATCAGCACGAGCGACACGACGCTGTTCCCGGGAACGGTCAGTGTCGCCACCACGAGCCCGACGCCGAGGATGAAGATCACCACCTCGGCCACGAGCGCACTCGTTGCAAGCGTCAGCAGGACGCCGGGCAGCATTCGACGGGGGTCGCGGGCGGCGAGGAGGATGCCGAGCGCCGCGAAGAGGAGTGTGAAGAAGCCGGGCACGACCTCAGCCTAGAGAGCGTGCATGAGACGCCGGGTCCGACGCTGGTTCGTCGCCGACGGCGCCGGGCTGCCGCAGAGACCGCGCCATACGCCGCAGCGCCCGGAACGTCGTCAGCCTGTCGGTGTCATCGAGCCCTGCCAGCATCCGCAGTTCCACTCCGCGTACCGCCGCCGTCGCCGTCGCCAGTCGTTCACGCCCGCGCGCGGTGAGCTCCGTCGGCAGTGCCTTGCCGGCTGCAGGCGTGTTCGCACGCGTGACTTCGCCGTCTCGTTCCAGAGTCTGCAGCAGGACGTTCATGCTCTGTCGCGTGACGAACGTGCCCCGAGCGAGCTCGGAGTTCGACAGTCCGGGGCGCTGTGCGAGCAGCTCCAAGCACGAGTAGTGGGTGATGTTCATGCCGAACGGGCGCAGCACGTCTTCCATCGCCGATCGAAGGGCGCTCGATACCTCCTTCACGAGGTACCCCATCGACGTCTCGAGGTCGATTCCGTCGCGATCTTGACTCATGTCAGTATTCTGACATAGTGGGATGTGTCAGATAACTGACATACGAAAGGAATCTGCTCATGCCTGTCACCGGACCCGACTTCATCTCCCTCCAAGTGCGCGATCTCGCGGCCGCCCACGCGTTCTACGAGCGGTTCCTCGGGCTCGAGCAATCGCCGCAGGGGCCGCCGCATGCCGTCGTCTTCTCCACCACGCCGATCGCGTTCGCCCTGCGGGACCCGATGCCCGGCGTCGACCTCGACGCGCTCGAGCAGCCCGGCCAGGGCGTCGCGCTGTGGCTCCATGCGACCGGCGTGCAGGATATCCACCGCGAACTTCTTGCTGCCGGCCACCGAATCGTGTCTGAGCCTGTCGACGGGCCATTCGGGGTGACCTTCACCTTTGCCGACCCCGACGGGTACCACGTCACGCTCCACGACCGGGCCTGATCGACTGTTAGGTTCGCTGGGTGCAGAGTCTGTGGCAGCGAATCGGAACGGCCTCCGCCGCAACCCCGTTCGGCGTCATCGTCATGCAGACGATCGTCTGGGTGGGGATGTCGGCGATCTGGATTCCGTGGGCGATCAACGGTGGCGACGTCATCCGCATCGTGCTTGCCGTCATCTCGCCATTTCTCGCGCTCTACTGGGTGGTGGCGCTGATTTTCGGCATCCGTCGGCGGCGAGCATCGCGGACGTCCCGCGATTGATCATCTCCGCGCAGGACTTCGCCGCATCCGCGTGACCGCATCCGGGATTTCCGCGCGGGGCCGTGACCTGCGCGTTCAGCCGCCGGCATCGGCGTCATCCGACTGATCGCGGCGACGCGCGTCGGCCGCGACGCCCAGCACGATCCCGAGGGAGAGGCCGATCGCGCCGCCGAGCGCGATGTTGTCGAACGCGAGCATGCCGATGGCGCTGCCGAGCGGAAGGCCGAGCGCGATTCCGATCGCGACCCCGTTCACGCCGCCGCTCTTGCTCTCGCTATCGCCGGATGGCTGCTCGGTCATGGGATCCTCCGTCCATCGGGGAGAACGAGAAATGGCTCAGGCCTGGAGGTGCCTGAGCCATTTCTGCGAGGGATGCGGTCAGTTGGCGGCTCGGTAAGCCTCGATGATGGATGCCGGAACTCGGCCGCGCTCGTTGACGGTGTGACCGTTGGAGCGCGCCCATTCACGGACGGCCGTCAGGTCGAGGTCGCTCTTGTTCGCGCGAGACGACCGCGAACGCGAAGGCGTGTTCGCGCGGATCGAGCGGGCGACATCTACGAACGGTGCCAGCGCCTTGTAGAACTTCTCGGCGTTGTCGTCGGAGAGGTCGATCTCGTAAGCGCGTCCCTCGATGGAGAAGGTGATCTGCTTTCCTTCGCCGCTCTCGAGAACGGTTCCGTCGAGATCGTCGATGAGCTGGGTGATTTGTTTGCGGGCCATGGCTGACATATTAACGGTTTGATGGCGTTCTGCATCACCACGTGACCGCAGTATTTCGTGTCGTGGCTATCTGATGCTCAGGCCACCTGTGCGCGCGCATTGGGAACGCAATGAGTCATCTGAAGACCTGCCACGTCGCGAGGGCCGTTGTGCCCGAGATTGCGCAGTCGCTCGAGCTCGTCCTCGCTGAGCGTTTGCGACTGCAGAGGCGGCAGGTCCTTGATTTCTTCCAGCGTGATTCCCAAGCCCTCGCCGACGCGACGGCCGAGGTCGTCCTCCACCATGTAGAAGTGCCAGAGCATCCGCTCTTGGACGGGGCGAGCGGCCTGTCCGATCAGGTCGACGAAGTTCGCCACGAGGTCATCGCGCTCCCAGTCCTCCATCAGCAGGTACCGCTGTCCGGCCTGCGTGTAGTCATTGGTCCGGGAGATCCGCTTGCGCGTCAGCCGCCCCACGATCTCCGGCCCCTGCTCGTCGTGGGTCGGGTACTGGGCCTCCCGGAGTCCGCCGGTGATCGACGGCTCGTAGTTGACGTGGGGATTCTCACCGCCGTTGTCGACGTGGTACGCCATCTGTCCATCGCGGAGGTTCGTCGCCACCGATGCGTTCTTCGGGGAATTGACCGGCAGCTGCAGGTAATTCGGACCGACGCGGTAGCGCTGAGTGTCGGAGTACGAGAACGTGCGCCCTACCAGCATCTTGTCGTCGGAGAAGTCGAGGCCGTCGACGAGGACGCCGGTGCCGAACGAGATCTGCTCGTTCTCGGCGAAGAAGTTCGACACGTTCCGGTTGAGCACCATCTTGCCGACCACGCGCGGCGGGAACTCGTTCTCGGGCCACACCTTCGTGTCGTCGAGCGGGTCGAAATCGAGCTCGGGGTGGTCGTGGTCGTCCATCATCTGCACCTGGAGCTCCCATTCGGGATACTCGCCGCGCTCGATCGCCTCGTACATATCGCGGGATGCGTGACCGAGATCACCGGCTTGCACGGCGGCGGCATCCGCTTCGGTCATCGAGCTGACGCCGACCGAGGGGATCCAGTGGTACTTGACCAGCTTCGTCTCGCCGTGCTCATTGACCCATTTGTAGGTGTTGACCCCGAAACCCTGCTGGGTGCGATAGTTCGCCGGGATGCCGCGGGGGCTGAAGAGGTTGACGAGCATGTGCATCGACTCCGGCGTCTGCGACATGAAGTCGAAGATGCGCGCCGGCTCCTGCCGGAAAGTGATCGGGTCGGGCTTGAGCGAGTGGATGACGTCGGGGAACTTGATCGCGTCACGGATGAAGAAGACACCGAGGTTATTGCCGACGAGATCCCAGTTGCCGTCTTCGGTGTAGAACTTCACGGCGAAGCCGCGCGGGTCGCGCGCCGCCTCCGACGAATCGCGTCCGCCGATGACGGTCGAGAACCGGACGGCGAGGTCGGTGCGCTTGCCCGGCTCCTGGAAGAGCTTCGCGCGCGTGAACTGCGAGATGGGCTCGTCGCCCCACATCCCGGTCGCCTCGAAGTAGCCGAAAGCGACGAAGCCGCGCGCGTGCACGACCCGCTCGGGGATGCGCTCGCGGTCGAAGTGGCTGATCTTCTCGAGGAAGTGGTAGTTCTCGAGCGTCGCCGGCCCGCGAGCTCCGACCGTCCGCTGATTCTGGTTGTCGTAGACGGGGTGTCCCTGTCGGGTCGTCAGCTCGGGACGGTCGTCGCCCTCAGCCGGGCCCTGGTTCGATACATCGGTCATCGCGTCCTCCGTATGGTTCGCATCGTCGTGGGGATGCGGCCGACGCTACGGGGGAGCGGATGCGGTCGGAAGGGGGTTGCGGGGGTGCCCCGATCGTCGACTCGTCACGAATCGCGGATTCTGGGCCTGCAGGCATGCGCAGGTCCTGGCGAATCGACCGAGGGGACTCCTGATGCGCGGGCGCGCCGGCGTGCTCGGGATAGACCGTTTTAGTTGGGGTTCGGGCCGGTGTATTGCACCTTGACATGTCTCGGACCAAACCGGTTTACTAGAGGTGCAGCATCCGACGCCACAACGAACGCGGCCCGCACGCGTGAATCATGGCAGGACGCGACTTCGAACTCGTTCCGGCGAGCAGAAGTCGTCGCCGATGACCGCATCGGGAGCCGCATCACAGTGAAGTTCCGTCGCTGACGCGGGCAGCGCCATACGAAGGAGTTAGCGCGCAATGAAGCGTTCCGTTGTCTCGGCCGCCGCACTCGTCGCCGTCGCCCTGCCGCTCACCGCCTGCGCAGGTGGCGGAACCGGTCCCGGCTCAGGCTCTGAGCTGACCGAAGGCCCGATCAAGATCTGGTACTCGACCAACGAGCAGGAGATCGCGTGGGCTGAGGCCGTCGTCGACGCGTGGAACGCCGAGAACCCCGACGCGCAGGTGACCGCCGAGGCCATCCCCTCGGGCAAGTCTTCCGAAGACGCGATCGCGGCCGCCATCACCGCGGGTAACACGCCGTGCCTCGTCTACAACACGGCGCCTGCTGCGGTACCCGCGTTCCAGAAGCAGGGCGGTCTGGTCAACATCTCGAAGACGTTCGACGACGGTGAGTCATTCATCACCGAGCGTTCGGGCGATGCCGCAGACGGATTCCGTTCGCCCGACGGTGACCTGTACCAGGTGCCCTGGAAGGCGAATCCGTTCATGCTCTACTACAACAAGACGGCCTTCGCCCAGGCCGGATTGGACGCCGAGAACCCGAGCCTGTCGACGTACGACGACGTGCTGGCCGCCGCGGCGGCGATCAAGACCGCGGGTTCGGCGGACTTCGCGCTGTACCCGCCGGCATCCGGTGATTACACGAACGCCCTGTTCGACTTCTACCCCTTCTTCCTGGCCAACTCGGGCGGTGAGCAGCTCGTGGCTGACGGGGCCGCGACGTTCACGAGCCCGGAGGGACTCGAGACGCTCGAGTTCTGGAAAACGCTCTACGCCGAGGGCTACTCGTCGGCCGAGGCCTACTCCGGCGACGCCTGGGCCGGCCCGTTCGCCGACGGCGTCGCGGCGATGGGTATCGCGGGGCCCTGGGGCGCCGCGCAGTTCGAGGGCAAGGTCGAGTTCGGAGTGGTGCCGCTGCCCACGGCCGACGGCATTCCGCTCGCGGAGACGTACACATTCGGCGACTCGAAGAACGTGGGCATCTACTCCTCGTGCGAGAACAAGCAGACCGCGTGGGACTTCACCCAGTTCTCGATGAACGCAGACAACGACCTGGCGCTGCTCGAGACGACGGGGCAGTTCCCGATCCGCACCGACCTGACCGAGGTCGCCGCCGACTATCTCGCCGGTGACCCGCTGCTCGCCACCTTCGCCGAAGAGGTGCCGCTGACGGTCGACGTGCCGAACATCGCGAACGCGTCGGAGATCTGGCAGACCTTCCGCGATGCCTGGGGCGCAGCGGTGCAGACCGGCAGCGCCGATCTCGACGAGACCATGCAGAGCGCAGCCGACACGATCGACCAGCTCGCCTCGCAGGGCTGATTCCCAGGCCGGGCGGAGGGTGTCCTCCGTCCGGCCTTTCCGTTCCGTCGACGGTGTTCATGCCGTCCTGCATCATCCCCATCTCCGCAGTGCTGCGTACCGACGCTCCGCTGCGCCCGTCAGGCCGAAGGAGCCGTCTTGAGATCTCTTACCGCGCTCGCCGCGACCATCACCGCCCTGGTGCTCGGCGTCGGCGCCCTCATCGCTCCGCCGGCGGCTGCTGCCACCCCCGACGACGACGTCGACACGATCGTCAGCCGCCTGCAGGACTACTACCTGGGGCAGGGCGATGACATCATCATCGCCAACGGCATCTACCTCGCGCGCGCGTCGGAGGCCCAGGAGTACGCCGCCTCGCAGAACGAGGACGGCTCGTGGGCAGACGTGAACTACGCCGACCGCACGAGCTCCGCGAACGGCTCGACGTGGTCCGCCTACATCGCCCTGTACCGCATGCTCGCGATGGCGCAGGCCTACCGGTCGCCCGACGCCCCCGGGTTCGAGGACCCTGAACTGATAGCAGCTCTCGATCGCGCCCTCCTGCACTGGGATCGGGTCGACCCCGGCAACCAGAACTGGTGGGAGACCGAGATCGGCGAGTCGATGGTGATGGGCCGCATAGCAGTCTTCGTGGGCGATGAGCTGTCGGGCGAGGCGTTCGACGCGGCGCAGGAGCACAACACCGGCAAGCTCGACCCCGTCGGCGCTAACGGTGCGTGGCGCACGACCAACTACCTCTTCGAGGCGGTGTCGACCCGCAACTTCGAGGACATCACCGCCGGCTTCGCCACGATGGTCGAGACGGTCGAAGTCGACGAGTCCGGTGACGTCAACGAAGCGGTGCAGCCCGATGCGAGCTTCTGGGCCCACGAGGCCCAGCTGTACAGCGAGGGCTACGGCATGGCCCTCTTCACCAACGTCGCGATATGGGCGGATGCTGCACGCGGGACGAGCCTCGGCTTCACCCGGGAGCAGCTCGACACGATCGCGTTCTACATCATCAACGGCACTCGATGGATGATCCGCGGCGAGGTCGGGATGCTGTATCTCGGCTACCGTCCGCCCAAGACGGTCGACGGTGTCACCGGTTACGCTGCCGAGTTCCTCGAGCCGCTTGATCAGATGGTGCGCACCGACGCTCTGTACGCCACCGCGTACCGCGATCTCGCGGCCAACATCCGCGGGGAGGCGGCCGGGAACGGAGTAACCGGAAACAAGTATTTCTGGCGCTCGGAGTTCTCCTCGCACCTGCGCGATGACTACGGCATCTTCACCCGCCTGAACTCCAGCCGCACCGTCGGAGCCGAGTACCGGTCGACGTTCCGCCCCGCAGTCGGCAACGAGGTGTACTGGAACTCCGCCGGCGCGACCGCGATCCAGGTGTCCGGTCGCGAGTACCTCGAGCTCGGGCCCGCCTTCGACTGGTTCCATTACCCGGGAGTGACCGCTCCCTACGTCAAGGAACAGACGCGCGGCACGAACGGGCGCGTCGGCAACGGCGGCAGCTTCACCGGCGGTGTCTCCGACGGCACGTACGGTGCGAGCGTGTACACGCTCGATCGTTCGTCGTCGAAGGCGAGTAAGAGCTATTACTACTTCGACGACGAGATGGTTGCTCTCGGCACCGGCATCCGGTCGACGTCGGACGGCGCCGTGCACACGGTTGTGAACCAGGCGTCCGCGAAGCCGAACGCCTCGGTGGGTGGCGAGACGATCGAGGCCGGCACGGCGGACCAGCCGCTCGACGGCGCCCGCTGGGCCTACAACGACCAGGTCGGCTACGTCGTGCCGGACGACGGCTCGCTGCGTGTCTCGCGCCAGCTGCAGAGCGGCAGCTGGGTGGGTGAAGACGTCGTCGAGCGAGACGCATTCACGCTCTACTTCGATCACGGCGTACGGCCGACGGATGCGAGCTACGAGTACACGGTCCTGCCGGCGGCCGGCCCCGGCGAGGTCGCCGCGTATGCCGCCGCCCCCGCAGTCGAAACGCTGCGCAACGACAGGTCGGTGCAGGCGGTGCGCCACGCAGGGCTCGAGCGCACGATGGCCACGTTCTACGAAGCGGGTGACCTTGATCTCGGCGACGGGCGCGTGCTGCGCGTCGACCAGCCCGCGATCGTCATCCTCGACGAGTCGGGCGACTCTCCGGTCGTCAGCCTCGCAAACCCTGATAAGCCGGCGCTCCTGGTGCGGGTAGACCTCATCGGGGCGGAGAAGAGCCAGCGCGGCACGTTTGCGCTCGGTTCGGGCGCCTATCTGGGACAGACGGTGACCGCGCCGCTGACCGATTCCGAGGGCGGCGCTGCGTCGCCATTTCCCGCCAGCAGCACGGCGGCCGGGTCCGACGCCGCGTTCGCGGGCGATGGTGACGCCGGCACCGCGTGGCGATCGAGCGAGGCCGGTGTGCAGTGGCTCACCGCCGATGTCGGCGTCGGGTCGTTCGTCACAGGGGCCACGATCGAGTGGGAGGATGCCGCGGCCGAGCGCTACCTGCTGCAGACATCTCTCGACGGCCGCACCTGGGTCGATCAGCGGGTCGTGCAGGACGGCGACGGTGGTACGGATTCGGTCGAGTTCGCGCCGCAGGCGGCCACCTACGTGCGCCTGCTGATGCTCGAAAGCGTCGGCGACGGGTCGTACGGAGTCGCGGAGTTCGAGGTCAGCTCGACGCGCAACATCGCCCTCGGCCGGTCGGTGACCGCGTCGGGAGGCAGCGCGATCGGCAGCATCACCGACGGCAACATGGCCACCCGGTGGAGCTCGAACCTGTCGGACACCGCATGGACGCAGGTCGACCTGGGGTCGGTGCAGCCGATCGGAGCGGTGCGGCTCTGGTGGGAAGCGTCGTACGCGACCCGCTACCGCATCCAGGTCTCCGATGACGCCGCGTCGTGGCGTGATGTCTACACCACCCCGGAAGCCGGCAGCGACGGGGGCGTCGACGTGCTCGAGATCGACGCAGACGCCCGGTACGTCCGGATGCAGGCGTCGGCACGCAGTGCCTCGCAATACGGCGTTTCGCTGTGGGAGTTCGAGGTGTTCCCCGATGACCTGATCGTCTCGGCGAACGCAGCGCCCGCGGGGCGCGAGAATCTCGCCCTCGGCAAGGACACGACAGCCGACTCGCAGTTCAGCGATGCGCTCGCCGCTCAGTACGCGACCGACGGCAACACGACGACCCGGTGGGCGTCGCAGCGACAGAACGCGCCGTATACGACTCCGCGCTGGCTGCAGGTCGACCTGGGTGCTGAGCGCACGGTCAACCAGGCGGTCATCACGTGGGAGGCGGCGACGTCTAACGACTACCGTGTGCAGGGATCGATCGACGGCGCGACGTGGAGCGAGCTCGCGCGGGTGCAGAAGACATCGGCCGAGCTGCGCAACGTCGTCGATTTCGCCGACACCGAAGTGCGCTACGTGCGCGTCGAGGGGCTGCCCGTCACTCGTTACGGCATGTCGATCTTCGAGCTCGAGCTGTACGGCGGGTACAACTTCGCGTCGCTGTCCGAGTCGGTGACCGCCGAGGCGGACAGCACCGCGGTGGTCGCGGCATCCATCACCCCGCTCGACGACGACGACACGTTCTCGGCGTACCCGCTCGACGCTGCGGTCGCGACCGTCGACGGCGACGCCCGCGTGACGGCCGACGGCCGGATCGAGTTCGACCTGGCAACGGGCCGGTCGGGGTCGACGCCGGTGCTGCTGCTGCACGCCAACGGCGACGAGCCGGTCTGGTCGAGCGTGAGCATCGCCATCTCGACCGCGGAGCTTCAGACGCTGGTCGAGCGGGCGAACGCGCTCGACAGCACGCAGTACACCGCCGAGAGCTGGCAATCGCTGCTTCCGGCCCTCGAGGCCGCGAAGGCGGTGCTGCGGGCGCCCGCGGGCATCTCGCAGCAGACGGCGGATGCTCGGGCCGCGGCGCTCCGTGCGGCGATCGATGGGCTGCTCGTCCATGAAGCACCCGCGACCCCGACGCTGTCGGTGTCGGGCGAGGTGGGGGCCGGGTCGCCGATCAGCGTCGTCGGCACCGGGTTCGAAGGCGGCGCCGAGTACATGGTGCAGCTACGTTCGACGCCTGTCGACCTGGGGGCAGTCATCGCGGATGCCGACGGGGCGTTCGAGCTGAGGGCGACGGTGCCTGCCGATGTCGCACCGGGGGAGCACACGCTCGTCGCGATGCAGGGCGAGACGGATGTCGCGTCGCTGGTGGTCACGGTCGCCGCTGCGCCCTCGGATGGCGGCACGGGCGGTGGCTCGGACGGCGGCGCAGGCGGCGGTTCGGGTGGCGACCCCGCCGGCCCGCCGTCCGCCGGGGACCCCGACCGCGACGGTGAGCTGTCGGCTACGGGCGGGCAGATCGCGGGCGTCATGTGGGCGATCGGCATCGCCGGGGCGCTGCTGGTAGCGGGAGCCGCCGCGGTGCGCGGCGCTCGTCGAAACCGCGGCTGAACCCGGAGCGACAGTGCGGCCGGAGCCCTGCGGGGTACCGGCCGCACTCGTCTGTGCGACCCGCAGGTGCCCGAGTGCGCACACGACGGAACCCCCTCCCGATGGAAGGGGGTTCCGTCGTGCGCGGCTCGGTTCGCGGTGCGGATCAGTCGGTCGTGCGCCGCAGCTCTGCGACGCCGATCGACGAGTCGGCCATGCCGTAGAACACGAAGTCGCGCCCGCCGATGGTCTCGATGGCCGTCGGGAAGACGACGTTGCCGAGCGTGCCCGACACCTCTTCTGCGACCTCGGGCGCGAGCAGCGGCTCGGACGAGCGCGCGATGATCCGGCGTGGGTCCGCCGCGTCGAGGATGATGGCGCCCGCGGCGTACTTCGAGCCGTGTGCGAGCTCGAACCCCTTCGGCTGCGCGCCCGAGACGCCGTGGTGCAGCAGCAGCCAGCCTTCGGGAACGCGGAGCGGGGAGGGGCCGGCGCCGATCTTCGCGCTCTCGTACCAGGCCTCCGGCGCGACGATCATCTCGGACTTCTCGATGTGCGTGAGCGCCGACAGGTCGCGTGTCGCAGCCTCGAGGTCGATGTACCCGATCCAGATCGAGGGGCGGTCGTCGTCGATGCCCGCCGGAGGGCGCGCTCCTTCGCCGTCGCGCAACCAATCGAGGTCCCACATGGGGCGGTGCAGCACCGCGAGGCTCGGGCGGCCATCGGGGCCCGGAACGGCGTCCGGGAAGAACACGATGTCTTTATTGGGAAACAGGTTCAGGTCTGAGTCGAGTTCGGGCTGGTACGCGAATCGCACGGGTCCGAGTCGACGCCACGTGACGGTGTCGGTCGACACGGCCATGGCCGACTTCGGACCGAGCGGGCCGTAGGCGACGTAGGTCATCACGTGCAGACCGAGCGGCTCCACGAACGTGATGCGCGGGTCCTCGACGCCGGCGTTGCTCGCGCCGTACTCCCATCCCTCGTCGGGCGAGAGCACGACGCCGAGGCGCTCGACCGCGACCGGCTCGCCGTCGTCGACGACGACGCGGGCGCGCGCGATGCGCGACACGTTGCCCTCGGCGACGATGCGCGGGTAGAGGTACAGCTCTCCATCGGGGCCCCAGGCGGTGCCGGGGTTGAGCACGCCTTCGACTTCGAACGGATCGTTCACGTCGGAGGTCATGATCGTGCCGATCCGGCGCAGCGCGTACGGCACGTCGGTCATCGATTCCACGGGGGAATGAGTGGTCATCGTGTGTCTTTCATTCGGAGGGACGGGCTGCGTCAGCCCTTGACGGCGGACCCGAGGTTCGCCGAGGTGAAATGGCGCTGGAAGAGCAGGAACAGCACGACGACCGGCACGGCCAGTACGCAGGCTCCGGCGAGTACGGCACCCATCGGGTTGGCGAGGAAGGTGCCGTTGGACTGCGAGAAGTTGGCCAGGCTCACGGCGAGGGTCTGCAGGTCGGCGTTCTTGGTGACCAGGAAGGGCCACAGGAACTCGTTCCACGGCCCGATGAAGGTCACGAGCATGGCGGTCAGCACTGCGGGGCGCACGAGGGGCACCGCGATCGAGCGCAGGATGCGCATCTCGCTCGCCCCGTCGATGCGAGCGGCGTCGAAGATTTCTTTCGGGATCTGCAGGAAATACTGGCGGAAGATCAGAACCGCGACCGAGTTGATCGCGAACGGCAAGATCATGCCGATGTAGTTGTCGGCGAGGTTGAAGTAGCGCACGACCATGACGTAAAGCGGGATCATCAGCAGCTGGAAGGGGATCGCCTGCACCAGCAGCACGAGGGCGAACACGAGGCCTTGACCGCGGAACTGGAGGATCGACAGCGCATAGCCGACGAGCAGGCCGAACACGAGGGTGCAGCCGACGACACCGGCCGTCATGATCAGCGAGTTGCCGAGCGAGCGCAGCAGATTGATCGACTCGTTGACCTCGGTGAAGTTGTCGAGCGTCAGGTTGCCCGGAAGCGGGAGCAGGCCGAACAGGCTGGTGTCGCGTTCGCGCTGCAGCGCCCCGATGACCATGTAGTAGAAGGGGACGAGCGCGGCGAGGGCGCCGACGCCGAGCGCGCCGAAGCGGAGCGCGGCGAGGACACGCGTACCGCCGGGCTTTCCGGCGCGCGTCCTTCGTGCGTCTGTGGGAAGGGAAGCCTCGGTGGTCATCAGTTCTTCCTCTCCGTCAGGCGTCGCGACACGAGCGACACGAGCATCACGGCCACGACGAGGATCATGCCGATCGCGGCGGCGATGTCGGGCTGCCCCTGCTGGATGCCCTTCTGGTACATGAGCAGAGCCGGTGTCAGCGAGGCGCCGTTGGGCCCACCGCCGGTGAGCAGGTACGGCTCGGTGAAGATCTGGCCGGTCGTGATGATCGACAGCAGAATGACCAGTGACGTCACCGGAGCCACTCCCGGCAGGGTGACCGAGCGGAAGCGCTGCCAGCGGCCGGCACCGTCGAGCTGCGCGGCCTCGTACTGCTCTTCGGGCACGTTCTGCAGTGCGGCCAGATAGAGCAGGATGTAGAAGCCGAGGTTCTTCCACGTCACGTACACCGCGATCAGCGGCATGATGATCGTCGGATTCGCGAGCCATGTCGGGTCGGGAGAGAGGCTGCCGAGTAGCGCGTTCACGACGCCGTTGCCGTTGAACAAGAAGATCCACACGGCGATCGTCGCGACCGACGCGGTGACGTAGGGGATGTAGTAGGCGACGCGGAAGAAACCCTTCCAGTGCACGACGGCGTTGAGGCCGCTCGAGAGCAGCAGACCGAGCACGACCGTCAGCGGCACGTTGATGACGAGGAAGATCAGCAGGTTCAGGAACGCTTGCCGCACCTGGCTGTCGGCGAGCACCGTGGCGAAGTTGTCGAATCCGACGAACGGATGCGGGACCGCGACGCCGGGGGCGGTGAAGAAGAACTCGTGGAACGACATCCAGATGCCGAAACAGAACGGCACGAGGAAGACGACGACGACGAAGGCGACATAGGGGCTGCTCAACAGCAGGCCGATCGGATTCTCGCCGAGCCAGCGATGCACTCGTCGCTTCCGTCGCGGTGTTGCGGTCGTCCGGGGCGAGACGACGCCGGTCGGATCGGAGACCCTGTCTGCTACGCGCGTCATCGCGGCACTCCTCATTCTCGAGTCGCGTGCGCCGTCGGTATTGGGTGGACGGCAGGCATCCCGACGATGGTAGTAAACCGGTTTGTCTCCCGTAGGTCAACTCCCGGGCGCGAACGCGTCGCCGCCGCACCAGAACGCGGATCAACGCGGTCGATCCGTACTAAAAGAGCGCTAAAACGCGCGCTATGATGGAGCGATGACCACGCCCCCGCCAGGCCCGGCTGCTTCGCAGAGCCCCGAGGGCCGGCCCCGCCCCTCCCGCGGCGAGCATCGGGAGCGCAAGGTGACCATCGGCGACGTCGCCGCGCGCGCGGGCGTATCGAAGAGCGCCGTGTCGTTCGTCTTCAATGGACGCGGCGGTGTGGGCGACACCGCTCGTCAGCGCATCCTGCAGGCTGCGGCCGATCTCGACTGGCGCCCTGATTCGCGTGCGCGTGCCCTCTCGCGCAGCCGTGCGCAGGCTCTGGGCTACGTCGTGCGTCGCGAGCCCGAGCTGTTCAGCACCGACCCCTTCTTTCCGCAGTTCATCGCTGGCGTCGAGAGCGGCCTGTCGGGCATCGGCTATGCGCTCATGCTCCAGGTGGTCGAGAGCGAAGATGCCGAGCACGCGGCGTATGTCAGCTTCGCGCGCGAGTCGCGGGTGGATGGCGTCTTCCTCGGCGACCTGCGTATGGACGACACCCGTCCCGATGAGTTGACGCGCCTCGGCATGCCGTTCGTCATGGTCGGGCCAGCTGGTCCCGCGAGTGGCGACATAGCGCCCATCGGCTTGGACGACGCCGCTGGCGTGCGGCGCGCCGTGCGCCACCTGAGTGCCCTCGGGCACCGACGGATCGCGCATGTCGGCGGCCCGGACCGCTACATCCACTCCCACGTCCGCCGGCAGGCCTGGGAGCAGGAGATGGCGCACCTGGGGCTGCCCCCCGGGCCTGCTGTCAGCGCCGATTTCACCGGTGCGGCGGGGGCCTCGGCGACCCACGAGCTACTTGATCTGTCGGATCCTCCGACGGCGATCGTCTACGCCAACGACCTGATGGCCATCGCCGGGATGTCGGCCGCCATCGACCGCGGGCTGACCGTGCCTGGTGACTTGTCGATCGTCGGGTTCGACGACATCCCGCTCGCGCCGTACATCGTGCCGCCCCTGACAACGGTGCGTCAGGACGTGATCGCCTGGGGTAGAGCATGTGCGCATGCGCTTGTCGCTCTGGTTGAAGGCGAAGAACCTGAGGCCGTGCAGCTGCCGTCGGTGGAGTTCGTGGTCCGTGCAAGCACGGCCCGAGTGCAGCGCTGACCGCGTTCTTCGTGGCATTCCGTTCCCCAACGCCCCGGGTCGTCAGGCGATACGCGCGGGCACGCTCGAGGGTGTGACGGCAGCATGCTCGGGCCGCGCGGCCCTGTCGAGAAGGCTCGCGAGCGCTCGGAGCGCGGGAGTCGTGCGGTCGGAGCGCCACACGAGGGCGATCTGACTGGTCTCCTCGAGCCCGCGGACGGCGACGAAGCGGATGTCGCTGCGCTGGTGTTTCTCGACGAGCGGCCGACACACGAGCATGGCGTGCGGGCCGGACGCGACCAGGCTCATTCCTTGGCCGACGCTGGTGATCCCGGCCGACGACGAGATGGGTGTGCCGGCCGGGGTGGTCGCCGGTGTGCGTGCGGCTTTCCAGTAGTCCGGTGCATCGCCGAGGCGGTGCAGCAAGTTCACGCTGGCGAGATCCTCCAGATCGAGCGCCTGGCGTCCGGCGAGCGGGTGGTCGGCGTTGATCGCGACGAACTGGTCTTGCGGTGGGAAGGAGAATCCGATGGTGAGCTCGGGCTCGTGGACAGGGAGCTCGGCGATCACCGCGGGGCTGTTGTCCGCGGTCGCATCCCCGCTCGCTCCGCGGCTGTTGGGCGACCGTGATCGCCGAAAGGTCCTCGCGGCGGCGATGATCGTGCTGGCCCTCGGGAACGTCCTCACGGCCGTCGCGGACGGCTTTGCGATGCTGATGATCGCGCGTGTCGTCCTCGGCATCGGGATGGGCGTGGTGTGGGGCATGGCGTCGGCTATCGCTGCGCGCCTGGTGGCGCCGCGCAGTGTCGCCCTGGCGGTCTCCTTCGCACTCGGCGGCGTCGCGTCGGCGTCTGTGCTCGGCGTGCCGCTCGGTACCGTCGTGGGGAACGCCTTCGGCTGGCGGGTCGCGTTCGCAGTGCTCGCCGCATTGGCCGTCCTCGTCGCCGCCGGGCTCATCTTTCTGCTGCCGGTGCTGGGCCGACCGGGGGGGGACCGCGCCGGGGCCGCGCCGGTCGCTCGCGCGTCCGAGCGTCATCACCGGGCTCATCGTCGTCGGTCTGGTCGTGATGGCGCACTTCGCCGCGTACACCTACATCCGACCCGCCCTCGAGACGCTGTCCGGCCTCACGGCGACATCCATCGCAGGGCTGCTCTTGCTCTACGGCGTCTTCGGACTGATTGGAAACTTAACTGCCGGATTCGCGGCGGGCCGGCGCCCCGTCGTCACGGTGTTGCTTCTTTCGGGCGGCATCACGGTCGCTCTGGTGGTCTTCGCCTTCTTCGGCGGGAGCGGGGTCGTCGCCGGTATCGCGGTCGCACTGTGGGGAGCGGCCTACGGCGGCTTGTCCGTCAGTGGGCAGCTGTGGATGACGGCGGCAGAGCCTGATCGTAGCGAGCACGTCACCGGTGTGTATGTCGGCGTCTTCACCGCTGCGATCGCGCTTGGTGCCGCGGCGGGCGGATGGGTCATCAAGAGCGTCGGGGTGGTCGCCCTGCTGTTGTCGGCGAGTGCACTCGCGCTGGGCGCGGGCTTTGTCGGCATCGTCGGGCGCGGACCGACTCGCGGGAGCGGTGTCGTCCGCTGATGCGGGGGAGTTTACGGTGGGCCCCGTGGGGCTCGAACCCACGACCCGCGGATTAAAAGTCCGATGCTCTACCGACTGAGCTAGAGGCCCTGAGCTTCCCAGCTTAGTAGCCGCGGGGGAGGCTCCGAACCGACGACCCCGGCGCCCGCCGACATCCCGACCCGCCGACATCCGTCCGGGCACGACAAAGCCGCCGGTGTGCTCGCACCGGCGGCTTCGCCTCGGCCACGGAGATACCGAGGCCGTGCCGCGGGAACCCCTCACCGCGGCTGTTCGGGTCACATCGGGGGCATCAGCACCGTGTCGATGAGGTAGACCGTGGCGTTGGCCGTCGTGACGCCACCGCAGATGACCGCGGCGCTGTCGTTGACCATGATGTTGTCGCCCGAGCCGGTGACGGTCAGGTCGGCACCGTTGACGGTGGTGTGGGTGCCGTCGATCTCGTCGGGCGCGATCTGGCCGGGCACGACGTGGTAGGTGAGGATCGACGTGAGGGTCGCCGAGTCGGTCTTCAGCGACTCGATGGTGGCGGGGTCGATCTTCGCGAAAGCGTCGTCGACGGGAGCGAAGACGGTGAACTCGTCACCGTTCAGCGTGTCGACGAGGTCGACGTCAGGGTTGAGCTGTCCGCTGACGGCGGCGACGAGGGTGGTGAGCAGCGGGTTGTTCGAGGCTGCGGTGGCCACCGGGTCCTGAGCCATGCCGGCGACCGAGCCGGATCCGTCCGGAACGGCTGCGGCGTAGTCGGCACAGCCGGGGCCGACGAGGTTGGCGGCCGGGTCCATCGAAGCGTCGGGCGAAGCCGTCTCCATGGGAGCGGCGGACGACGAGGGGGCCTCGGTCTCCTCGGTCATGGTGCCACCCGATCCCGACGAGCAGGCCGACAGAGCGAGGGCTCCGGCGAAGCCGAGGGCCAGGGCAGCAGTGAACTTCTTCTTGGTGCTGAGCATGATTGCCTCCGTGTGTTCTCCGCCGTGGGTCCGTCCCCGGCGTCGAGGGTTCTTCGGAGGCCCCCACCGATCGGATCGGAAAAAGTTCAAGAAAGTTCGAAACCGAGTTTTCAGGCATCCGAAGCACCCCTCTCATACGAAGAAGGGCGACACGGATGCCGTGACGGCCGTGGCCGCGAAGTGCGGCAGGTAGAGAACCGATAACAGGTCGGCGCTGCATCCGGGAACAGGTCGGAGGATGCGGCATGCTGGTAGCGATGGTCATAGATGGAATGGACGTGCCCGACGACGGGCCGTCGACGGATCACGTCGCGGAGCTGATCCAGCGTTGCGCCGACGGTGACCACAGTGCTTTCGCCCGCCTGTACGACACCCTGTCGGGGCGGGTCTTCGGACTCATCCTGCGCGTGCTGGTCGACCGCGCGCAGAGCGAGGAAGTGCTCCAGGAGGTCTTCCTCGAGGTGTGGCAATCCGCTTCGACGTTCGCTCCGAAGAAGGGGCAAGGAAGATCGTGGGTTCTCACGATCGCCCACCGCCGAGCGGTAGACCGAGTCCGGTCGTCGCAGGCGAGCAGCGATCGCGATGTACGTGCGGGCTACCGAGAGATGGCGACACAGCCCGAAGGCGTCGCCGAACAGGTGGAGCTGCGCATCGAAGGACGGCGCGTCGCTCGGGCTCTCAGCTCTCTACCCGAGGCGCAACGAGAGGCCATCACCCTCGCCTACTACGGGGGTTACAGTCAAAGCGAGATCGCAGCGCTGGTGGGAGCGCCGCTCGGAACGATCAAGACACGGATGCGTGATGGATTGACCAAGCTCCGTAGTGCAATGGGGGTGACATCGTGAACGAACAGACATTCGCCGAGCTCTCGGCAGGGTACGCGCTCGGAGCGCTGTCGCCTGAGGACGAGCTCGCCTATCGCGAGGCCCTCGACGCGCACCCCGAGTGGATGCCCCTGGTCGAGGCGGATGCCGAAGCGGCGGCTCTGCTGTCGGAAGGTGTCGCCGATGTGACGCCCCCGCCCGGCCTGAAAGCGAGCCTGCTCGCGCAGATCGGTGCGTCCGACGCCGTCGAGCCGCAGGCCGAGACGTCCGCACCCGTCGAAGCGCCGCGCCACGAAGACGACATCGCCGACCCGGCGGACGAGCTCCAAGACGACGACCCGCGGGCCGCGGCATCCGGCTACTCCGTCGGCTCTCCCGTGACCGAGGAAGTGCAGCTGGTGCAGCGTCGCAATTGGACGCGCAGCCTCTTCGCACTGACCGCTTCGATCGCGTTGCTCGTCGGCATCGGCTGGGGCGTCGGCACCCTGACGCAGGACATGCGCTCTCCGTCCGCCGAGAGTGTGCTCGCGCAGATCGAGCGCTCCGGCGACGCGCAGTCGAGCACCGCGCAGTTGGGCGACGGCGGCGAAGCCACGGTCCACTGGTCGCCGAGCGTCGACGGCGTCGTACTCGTCGCCGAAGGCCTGCCCGAGATCGCCGACGACCAGTCGTACGAGGCATGGTTCGTGCGCGGCAGCGCGCCGATCCCGGCGGGCGCGTTCGAATCGAGTGACGGTTCGGCCGCCATGCTTCTCGAGGGTGACATGCAGCCTGAGGACGTCATCGCCCTCACCATCGAGCAGAGCGGCGGGTCGCCCAGTGGCCTGCCCACCACCGACCCCATCGTCGCCATCCCGACGAGCGCCTGACTGCCCGACCCCGTTATCCGGCAGCGGAACGGCCGGCCCCGCATGGGCCGGCCGTTTCGTCGTTTCCAGCTTGTGCCCGCGAGGGCCGGAGGGTTGCCGCTCTCGCTTAGCCTGGAATGATGACGGACGGATCCCGGGACTACCACAAGCCCGTTCGGCGACCCGCCGACGAGTTCGATCGGCACTTCGCGGGCGAAGATCCGGCGGAGGTGTCTCGCGTCGCCCACGCGACGGCAGGTGCCCTGTTGTCGCGGGTGCGCGAAGACCCGAGCGACGCCGTGGTCGACCGCCTCGTCGGATTCACCGCCGAGCACGGCATCGACACCGTCGCCGAGCTGTGGTCGCGATCGCCCGCGAAGTCGCTGCCGGGCGCGCTCTGGCGGCTGTACCTCCTGCAGCTGATGATCCACCGCGACCCGCGCACCGCCGCGCTGCTCTATGAACGCGGACGGGTCGTGCTGCGTTCTGCCGACGAAGTGATCGCGGGGGCTCCCACACCGGCGGGGCCGGAAGAGCTCGTGGCCCTCATCGACGTGATCATGCGCGGCGTCTTCCGCGGCGACTTCGCGGTCGCGCTCGAACGCGCCGCGTCGTTCTGCCGGGTGCAATCCGCCGGAGCGACCTCGGTGGCCGACGACCACGACGTCAGCGAACCCGACCGTTCGTCGGCGCTGACCGCACGCGCCCTGCGCCTGAGCACGTACGCCGACGACCTGGGCTCGTGCGCGGGGCTGTGGCGCCGCGAGGCTCTCACCTGAGGTAGCGCCGGCGTCCGGAGAAAAGCCGGCAAAGACCCCGGAAAAGAGAAGTGCCGGGCCGCAGAACGCCTCTCGGCGCGTGGCCGCTCGCAGCGGCTGAAGATGGAGCCCGGGGTTACTGCGGCCCGGCACATACAGTCTAACGGAGCCTCGGACGTGGGCATTCCCGGGGTAGACAAAACCGGTGGTCGGCCGGTGCTGGAGGGGGCTCGCGGGCGGCGGCGGGCGGGCCGCGATGCAAGGGATCGCGGGCGACGCGCCGGGGGAGCGGCATCCGTACCGGGGTGTCGCGCAGGATGTCGTGCATCCCGGCACCGGGCGCGTCGTAGGCTCGGCGCATGGCACTGCGTTTCGCGCTGATGATCGACCCGCTCGCGGCGGATGACACCCGGTCGGACCTCGCGTCGACCTTCACCGCGGTCGATCCCGCGGCCCCGGCGCTGACGGTGGGGGAGCTCAGTACCCAGCGCGGCGACGGCATCTTCGAGTCGATCGGCGTGGTCGACGGCCATCCCCAGGAGGTCGAGGCGCACCTCGAGCGTCTGGCGCACTCCGCCGAGCTCTGCGACCTGCCGGCGCCGAACATCGCCCAGTGGCGGGCGGCCGTGGCTGTCGCGGCATCCGAATGCGGTTCGGGAGAGGGAGTCGTGAAGCTGATCCTCAGCCGCGGCATCGAGCACGGACCGACCCCGACGGCGTGGGCGACGGCAGCGGCCGCGGCGGACTTCAGCGAGCCGCGCACGAGCGGCATCCGCGTCGTGACGCTCGACCGCGGCTACGCCATCGACGCGCCCGCGCAGGCTCCGTGGCTGCTCCTGGGGGCGAAGACCCTGTCGTATGCCGTGAACATGGCCGCCCTGCGCGAGGCGCACCGGCGGGGAGCCGACGATGCGATCTTCATCAGCTCCGACGGGTTCGTGCTCGAGGCGCCGACGGCATCGCTCATCCTGCGGCGCGACGACACCTTCGTCACCCCGGCGCCCAACGGCGGGATCCTGCACGGCACGACGCAGCTGAGCCTGTTCGAGCACCTCGCGGAGCGCGGCTTCGAGACGGCGTACGAGACGATTCCGGTCGACGAGCTGCGACGAGCGGATGCCGCATGGCTGGTGTCGAGCGTCCGGCTCGCGGCTCCCATCATCGAGCTCGACGGCGCCGCTCTCGACATGGACGCCGAGTTCACGGCATCCCTCAACGCCTACCTGCTCTCGCCGCGCGACTGACCCCCGGTCTCGGCGGTCAAGGCCGAGGGTGTGGAGTGGGCATCAGGCGGATGCCGCGAGCTGCAGGCTCGGGTGGGAGCGCAGGGCGCCGAGGGCGGCGGACTCGACGAGCTCCCAGTCGTGGCCGACGAGCGCGTAGTCGAAGCGCAGTGTCACGTAACCCCATGAGGCAGCGTTCGCGTCGCGAGTGAGGTCCTTGTGGCGCTTCGCCTCGCCGTGGTGATTGGCCCTGCCGTCGAGCTCGACGATGAGCCGGTCGCCGATCAGCGCGTCGACGACGCCGACTCCGAAGACGGAGACCTGCGTCCTCACCCGGAGGCCGTGCTTCCGTAGACGCCACCGCAGGAGCGACTCGAGTCCGCTGTCAGCATCCGTTCGAGCGAGGCGCAGCGCCTCCCGGCCGCGGGCATGGGTGTGCCGGCGGAGCCACCGCAGGTCGTCCCTCGTGAGGCGGCGCTGTCGCAGCGCGGATTCGAGCGTGACGAAGCGCTCAGGGCCGCGGCATCCGAGGATCTGGCGCAACACCTGCCGGAGGGGAAGAGGACCGGATGCCGCGTCACGTGCATCTCGGTCCCAGTGCTCGATGCACCCGCAGGACCCGTCGTGGTGGGCTCGCTGGCCGGTCTTCAGCCATACGTGCGGTTCGTCGTCGTCATCGAGGGTCCAGAGGCCGTGATGCCTCGCGGCCGTCACGCATGCCATCGAGCCGCCGTGCGCTGCAATGGTTCGGGCCGAGGCGCGCGCGCCGGGGGAAGCGTACATGCCGATCCGGATGCGGCTGAGACGGCCGGAATCGACCGCCGCGGTGATCTCGCGACGCGTCAGCCCGTCGGCCCGGAGCTCCCGGGTCGTGAAGACCGATCGCGACTCGCACATCTCCTCACCGTCGCCGGCCCGGAGCCCGTCCGCGGGCCACATGGCTCGTTCTGTGCACTGCTCGGGTGCTCGGTGCCGCGTGCAGGAACCGGCCCACCCGCCGGCCCCGTTCCGCGATGCAAGGGATCCGATGCGATACCCCGCCCGAACGGCATCCTCACCGGGGTGCCGGCACGGATCCCTTGCATCCGGGCACGACGGCCGCCCGAACGCCCGACGCAGCCCGCCGCACCGGGATGCAAGGCGGAAACGGCGACGCGCCGGGCGAGGAGTCCTCGCACCGGCGCGTCGCGCACGATCCCTTGCATCCCGGCCCTTGCCGGACCCGGCCCACGACGAGCCGGGGGCTCGACTCACCCGAAGCGGCCGGAGACGTAGTCCTCGGTAGCCTGCACGGACGGGGTGGTGAAGATCGACGTCGTGTCGTCGTACTCGATGAGCTTGCCGGGCTTGCCGGTTCCGGCGATGTTGAAGAACGCGGTCTTGTCGCTGACGCGCGACGCCTGCTGCATGTTGTGCGTGACGATGACGACGGTGTAGTCGCTCTTGAGCTCCTGGATGAGCTCCTCGATCGCGAACGTCGAGATCGGGTCGAGGGCCGAGCAGGGCTCGTCCATCAGCAGCACGTCGGGCGAGACCGCGATCGCGCGAGCGATGCACAGACGCTGCTGCTGTCCGCCCGAGAGGCCGGAGCCGGGCTTGTCGAGGCGGTCCTTGACCTCGTTCCAGAGGTTCGCGCCGCGCAGCGACTTCTCGACGAGCGCGTCGGCGTCCGACTTCGAGATGCGACGGTTGTTGAGCTTGACGCCGGCCAGCACGTTCTCGCGGATCGACATGGTCGGGAACGGGTTCGGCCGCTGGAACACCATCCCGACCTGACGGCGCACGAGCACCGGGTCGACCCCGGGTCCGTACAGGTTGTCGCCATCGAGCAGAACGCTGCCCTCGACGCGAGCGCCGGGGATGACCTCGTGCATGCGGTTCAGGGTGCGCAGGAAGGTCGACTTGCCGCAGCCCGACGGGCCGATGAAGGCGGTGACGCTGCGGGGTTCGATGTCGAGGGAGACACCCTCGACGGCGAGGAAGTCGCCGTAGTAGACGTTGAGGTCGTTGACTTCGATGCTCTTGGACACGGAGGTTTCTTCTTTCGGGTCAGCGGCCGGTCTTGGGTGCGAAGAACTTGGCGATCAGGCGCGCCACGAGGTTCAACAGCATCACGATGACGATGAGGGTCAGAGCCGAAGCCCAGGCGCGGCCGACGAAGGCCTCGGCGGGGATGCCCTGGTTCATGTACTGGGTGTAGGTGAAGACCGGCAGGGTCTGCATACGACCGTTGAAGAGGTCGTAGTTCATGGATGCCGTGAAGCCGGCGGTGATCAGCAGCGGGGCGGTCTCGCCGATGACGCGCGAGATCGAGAGCATCACACCGGTGGTGATACCGGCGATGGCGGTGGGGAGCACGACCTTGGCGATCGTGAGCCACTTGGGCACACCGAGCGCGTACGACGCCTCGCGCAGCTCGTTGGGGACGAGACGCAGCATCTCCTCGGTCGAGCGGACGACGACCGGGATCATCAGCACCGCGAGTGCGACCGACCCCATGATGCCCAGGCGGATGCCGGGGCCGAGGAAGAGCGCGAACAGGGCGTAGGCGAACAGGCCCGCGACGATCGACGGGATGCCCGTCATGACGTCGACGAGGAACGTGATGCCCTGAGCCAGACGCTTCCCCTGGCCGTACTCGATGAGGTAGATCGCGGTGAAGATGCCGATCGGGATCGAGATCACAGCTGCGGCGAGAGTGATCAGGACCGTGCCCATGATGGCGTGCAGCGCGCCGCCGCCTTCACCGACGACGTTACGCATCGACGAGCTGAAGAACTCGCCGCTCCAGCTGGGAGCGCCGAGCGTGATGACGGTGAAGGCCACCGAGACGAGCGGCACCATCGCGATGAGGAACGCGACGGTGACGACCCCGGTCACCAGGCGGTCGACCGACTTGCGGCGGCCCTCCACGGCGGCCGAGACCGCCGTGATGAGCACGAGGTATGCCACGGCCGACAGGATCAGCCATCCGGGGACGTTGAGCGCATCGCCGGATGCCGCGGCGATGACGCCGAAGAAGATGCCGACGACCACGAGCGAGGCGCCGAGGATCGCCCAAGGCCCCCACTTGGGCAGGTGCCCCGTGGTGAGGCTCGTCGAAGCGCTGCGCGCCGACGTGCTCGGGGGAGTGAGAGTCGCGGTCATGTCAGTTGGCCCCCGAGAATTCCTTGCGGCGGCTCACGATGTAGCGCGCGACCGCGTTCACCGCGAAGGTGACGACGAAGAGGATGAGGCCCGTGGCGATGAGGACGTTGACGTTCGTCCCGTAGGCCTCGGGGAAGGTGAGAGCGATGTTCGCCGCGATCGTCGAGGGGTTGCCCGACGTGAAGAGCGCGAACGTGACCCCGCCGGACACGGACAGGACCATGGCGACGGCCATGGTCTCGCCGAGTGCTCGCCCGAGGCCGAGCATGGCGGCCGAGACGATGCCGCTGCGGGCGAAGGGGAAGACGGCCATCCGGATCATCTCCCAGCGCGTCGACCCGAGGGCCAGCGCGGCCTCTTCGTGCAGGGTCGGGGTCTGGAGGAAGATCTCGCGGCAGATCGCGGTGATGATCGGGGTGACCATGACCGCGAGGACGACGGATGCCGTGAAGATCGTGCGGCCCGTGCTCGAGACCGGACCGTTGAAGAGCGGGAACCACCCGACGTTGTCGACGAACCAGCTGTAGATCGGCTGCACGGCCGGTGCCAGTACGCCGATGCCCCACAGGCCGAAGACCACGGAGGGAACGGCCGCGAGCAGATCGACGACGTACCCGAGGGCCTGAGCCAGCCGGCGCGGGGCGTAGTGCGAGATGAAGAGGGCGACGCCGAGCGACAGCGGCACGGCCATGAGCAGCGCCAGCGCGGCTGCCCAGACGGTGCCGAAGACGAGCGGCCCGACGTACGACCAGAAGTTGTCGGGCAGGATCGAGGCGTCTTCGTTGGTGGCGACGAAGGCGGGGAGCGACTGGATGACCAGGAAGATCGCGACCGCGGCGAGGGTCACGAGGATCATCGAGCCGGCGAAGAGCGCCGTGCCGGAGAACCAGCGGTCGCCCGCTCGGGTCTTGGCCTTCGGGGCTCCGGTGCGGGTGACCTCGGGTGTGGTGGTCATGGCTTCGATTCTGTGCGACGGACGGGAACCGCGCGAGGTGCCCGGTCCGGCGCAAACCGGACCGGGCACCCGGAGCGTATTACTTGATGGCCTCGATGGCCTCGGTCACCTGCGTGCGCAGGGTCTCCGAGATCGGAGCGGAGCCGGCAGCGGATGCCGCGGCATCCTGGCCCTCGGCGCTCGCGGCGTAGCTGAAGAAGCCCTTGACCATCTCAGCGGTCGCGGCGTCCTTGTACTCGGCGCAGCCGATGAGGTAGCTCACGAGCACGATCGGGTAGACGCCGGCCTCGGTGCTGGTGCGGTCGAGCTTGATCGCGATGTCGGTGGCGGCGCGACCCTCCTCCTCGGGCGAGGCGTCGACGATCGCGGCAGCAGCCTCGGGGGAGTACTCGACGAATTCCTCGCCGACCTTGATCGCGACGGTGCCGAGGTCGCCGGCGCGCGAGGCGTCGGCGTAGCCGATGGTGCCCTGGCCGCCCTCGACGGCCGAGATGACACCCGACGTACCCTGAGCGGCTTCGCCGCCGAGGGCCGGCCACTCCTCGACCGAACCGGCGGTCCAGACGTCGGGAGCGGTCTTGCCGAGGTAGTCGGTGAAGTTGCCGGTGGTGCCCGACTTGTCGGAGCGGTGAACCGGGGTGATCGCGGTCGCGGGCAGCTCGACACCCTCGTTGAGGGCCGTGATGGCCGGGTCGTTCCACGTCGTGATCTGGCCCGCGAAGATCTTCGCCAGCGTCATGGCGTCGAGGTTGAGCGAGTCGACACCGTCGATGTTGAAGACGACGGCGATCGGCGAGATGTAGGTCGGGAGCTCGACGAGGTCGGAGCCCTCGGCGCACGCCTCGAACGGGCCGGCGGTGATCTCGTCGGTCTTGAACGCGCGGTCCGAGCCGGCGAACTGAACGGCGCCGGCCTGGAACGACTCGCGTCCTGTGCCCGAGCCGGAGGGGTCGTAGTCGATCGTGAGACCGGGGTTGGCGGTCTGCAGGCCCTGGGTCCAGGCCTGGACGGCGACCTCCTGCGACGAGGCGCCGCCACCGACGAGGTTGCCCTCGAGGGAGGGGGCCGAGGAGTCGCTCGAGCCGGCGCCGACGTCGGGAGCGCCGCCTTCGTTCGCAGCGCAGCCCGCGAGGGCAAGAGAGGCCACGGCGGCCACGGCGCCCAGCTGGGCGAGTCGGGAGAGCTTCACTGTGTGAATCCTTCGCATGTTGATGACGAGAACCCGGTGCAGGTTCGTCCCGAACGGTAGACACCGTCCCTTACGAGAGTGCGCTGTGGGGGTGAACAGAAGGTGAACGGCGCTCCCCAGCCCCGGAAAGACGCGGCTATCGGGGGATCATCGCGCGCGAGATCACACCTTCGGCATGTGGGTTTCGATTGCGACGATCCCGGCCCCGGGGTTCTCCCGCGGCAGGTGCACGACCGAGAATGCGCCCGTCTCGAGCGACGAGGCGCTGCCGAGATACGACCCGCGCAGGGTGCCGGTGGCCAGCGCCATCTCGCTGAGGAGGTCGGGCAGCACCGGGCCGTGGGTGCAGAGCACGACCGGCTTGCGGGCGCGCACGCGATCACCGACGACCGACCGGACATCGGCCTGACCGTTCTCCCAGGCGTCCTGCGAAAGGTGCGGAGACTTGTCGATCCGCTTGCTGATCGCGGCCGCCAGGGGCGTCACGGTGCGCACGCATCGCCGCGCGTCGGACGAGATGATGCGGCGGACGCCGAACGCGACGAGCGGGCCGACGATCGCGTGCGCCTGCTTCTTGCCTCGGGACGAGAGCGGCCGCGCGGCATCCTCGCCGTCCCAGTCCTCGCGAGCCACGGCTTTCGCGTGCCGCAGCGCGATGAGGGGGAATGTGTCGATGGCGCGCTCGTCGACGAGCCGCACGAACTCGTCGAGGATCTCGACGTCGACGGGGTAGCTGAGCGCTTTGCGAGCCTTTTTCAGACTCATCCACTCGAGCGCGGCGATCTCCTTGTTCGGTACGAACGTCGACATCCTGATCGCCAGGTCGGTCGCCTCCGCCGCCCAGTAGTGAACGATCTTCTGCTTCTTGCTCGGCAGGTGGTACTTCGAGACACCGACGGGCGGACCGAGCCGGACCGAGATGCCGGTCTCCTCCCGGATCTCGCGCACGGCCGTCTCGGCGAGCATCTCACCGGGATCGACCTTGCCCTTGGGCAGGGTGAGGTCGCGGTACTTGGTGCGATGGATGATCAGCACCCTGACCTTGTCGTCGACCCACCGCCAGACGACTCCGCCTGCCGCGTACACCGCGGTGTCGGTCATCGCACCGCCCGCGCCCGGCGGCGCCGCTGCACCTGAGCCATGGTGCGGTCCTGCAGATCGACCAGCGGCTTGCCGTCGTCGTCGAACGCGTGGCGCGTCCACACTCCGCCGTCACCGAGGTGCCACGAGCTGGTCGAGTCGCTCATCGCCAGGTCGAACAGCGTCGTCAGCTCCTTCACGTGGGCAGGAGCGACGACGCGCACCAGGGCCTCGACGCGGCGGTCGAGGTTGCGGTGCATCATGTCGGCGCTGCCGATGTACGCGATCGTGTCGCCGTCGTTGTGGAACGTGAAGATGCGCGAGTGCTCGAGATAGCGCCCGAGGATCGACCGGACGGTGATGTTGTCGGTGACGCCGGGAAGGTCGGTGCGCAGCGAGCAGATGCCGCGCACCCATACGTCGACACGCACGCCCGCCTGGCTCGCCCGGTACAGGGCGTCGATGATCTGCTCATCGACCATCGAGTTGACCTTGATGCGGATGTGAGCGGGCTTGCCGTCGAGCGCGTTGCGGCGCTCGGCGTCGATGTGCCGAAGCAGCCCCTTCCGCAGGTGGAGGGGTGCGACCAGCAGCCGCTTGAACTTCTTCTCGATCGCGTAGCCGCTGAGCTCGTTGAACAGACGCGTCAGGTCGCGGCCGACCTGCTCGTCGCTCGTGAACAGGCCGAAGTCCTCGTAGAGCCGGCTGGTCTTGGGGTTGTAATTGCCGGTGCCGATGTGGCTGTAGCTGCGGAGCGTGCCGTCCTCTTCGCGGATGACGTGCAGCAGCTTGCAGTGGGTCTTCAGCCCCACGAGGCCGTAGACGACGTGCACACCGGCCTTCTCGAGCTTGCGAGCCCACACGATGTTGGCGGCCTCGTCGAAGCGGGCCTTCACCTCGACGAGCGCCAGCACCTGCTTGCCGCGCTCGGCGGCGTCGATCAGCGCCTGCACGATGGGGCTGTCGCCCGAGGTGCGGTAGAGCGTCTGCTTGATGGCGAGCACGTGGGGATCGCGGGCCGCCTGCTCGAGGAACGCGACGACACTCGTGGTGAACGACTCGTACGGGTGGTGTACGAGGACGTCGCCAGCACGGATGGCGCCGAAGAAGTCGGTGCGCCCGTTCTGCTCGGCGGGCTGGAAAGCGGTCGCCGTCGTGGGGACGTGGGGCTTGTACCGCAGCTCGGGGCGGTCGATGCGCGCGAGGTCGAAGAGTCCGCGCAGATCGAGCAGTCCCGGCAGCCGGTAGACCTCTTGGTCGGTGATGTCGAGCTCGCCGAGGAGCAGGTCGAGCGTGACGTCGTCCATGTCCTCGGTCACTTCGAGCCGGATCGGCGGCCCGAAGCGACGCCGGAGCAGCTCGGCCTCGAGGGCCTGGATCAGGTTCTCGGTCTCGTCCTCCTCGATCACGACATCCTCGTTGCGCGTGAGCCGGAAGGTGTGGTGCTCGAGGATCTCCATGCCGGGGAAGAGGTCTTCGAGGTTGTTCGCGATCAGGTCCTCGAGCGGCAGGTAGCGCTTGACCGATGTGCCGGTGTTCAGCTCGACGAACCGCGGGAGCATCGGCGGCACCTTCAGGCGCGCGAACTCCTGCCGGCCGGTCTTGGCGTTGCGGATGCGGATCGCGAGGTTCAGCGACAGCCCCGAGATATAGGGGAAGGGGTGTGCCGGGTCGACGGCTAGCGGCATCAGAACGGGGAAGACCTGCGCCTGGAAGTAGTCGTACAGTCGGCCGCGCTCGGAATCGTCGAGGTCGTCCCATCCGACGATCTCGATGCCCGCCTCCGCCAGGGCGGGCTGCACCATGTCGCCCCATGCGCCGGCGTGGCGCAGCTGCAGCGCGTGCGCCTCGGCGGAGATGTCGGAGAGCACCTCCTGCGGAGCTCGGCCGACGTTGGTGGGTACCGCGAGGCCGGTGACGATTCGCCGCTTGAGGCCCGCGACGCGCACCATGAAGAACTCGTCGAGGTTGCTCGCGAAGATCGCCAGGAAGTTGGCCCGCTCAAGCACCGGCAGCGTCGGGTCTTCGGCGAGCTCGAGCACGCGCTGGTTGAAGGCGAGCCAGCTGATCTCACGGTCGGTGTAGCGGTGGTCGGGCAGCTGTGCGTCGACGTCTTCGACGGCCGGGTCGAAGTCGTCGTCGTCGGCGTCGCCCAGACCGGAGTCCAGAGCCTCGGTGTCGATCATCCCCTCATCATGGCAGTCCTGCGTGTCCTGCCGGTGAACGAGGCGGAGAGTCAGCTCTGCGCGGATGCGCCGCCGGCGGGAACCGGCTCGTCTTCGTACACGTTGAAGCGGTAGCCGACGTTGCGGACGGTGCCGATCAGCTGCTCGAGGTCGCCGAGCTTCGCGCGCAGTCGCCGGACGTGAACGTCGACCGTGCGCGTGCCGCCGAAGTAGTCGTATCCCCAGACCTCGCTCAGCAGCTGCTCGCGGGTGAACACCCGCGAGGGGTGGGTCGCGAAGAAGTGCAGCAGCTGGAACTCCTTGTACGTGAGATCGAGCGGCCGTCCGTGCACCTTCGCTGAGTACGACGACTCGTCGATCGTGATGCCGGAGGTCTGGATGCGGCTCGAGACCGCCTCCTTGCTCACACGTCCGATCGCCAGACGGATGCGCGCGTCGATCTCGGCGGGGCCGGCGGTCGCGAGAATGACGTCATCGATGCCCCAGTCGGTGGAGACGGCGGTGAGGCCGCCCTCGGTGACGATGAGCACGAGCGGTGCGTCGATGCCGGTGCTGCCGAGGATCTTGCACAGCGACTTCGCCCCCACGAGGTCATGACGCGCGTCGACGAAGACGACTTCGGCGCTGGGGGCGTTGACCAGCTGTGCGGGTTCGGCGGGGATCTGCCGCACCCGGTGGCTGAGCAGCTCGAGCGCCGGGAGCGCGAGACCACCGCCGTGCGTGGAACTCAGAACGAGAAGCTGTGCCAACGGGGATTCCTCCGGGAGCGGCCGGGACGTGACCTCATCTTAGGCGTTCGCTGGGCGCGGCCTGTGCGCACCGTCGCACCGCGCGACATGGTGGGCCACAATGGGAAGGTGACCACGCCCGATCTCGCACCCCCGCGCACCGTCGTCGGAGTCGTCGCCGTCTGGATCGCCGCGGCCGTCGCCGCAGTCCTCGTGGGGATCCTCGCCCCCGCCGAAGACCGGGCCATGTGGATGCCGGTGGCCCTCGGCGGCTGCCTGATCCTCGCCTTCGCGATCCAGCTGGCGCTGGGACGGGTGCGCGGCTTCATCGAGCGCGTGGCCGTGAGCGTGCTCGGCGCGCTGTTCGTCATGGGCTTCATCGGCATCGGGTTCGGGCTCGCGTCGCTCGTCGGAGCCTGACCGCAACCGCTTGCCACAGGCGTGAACGGTCCGCGCGGGCATAGAGTAGAGATATGGATCTCCTCGCGCTCGAAATCTTCTACGTGGGCCTGCTCGGACTGGCGTCGCTCGCCATCGTCTTCGTGTCGGGTGTCGTCGTGAAGAACCTCTACCGCGGCCAGCGCTGACATCGTGCTCGAGCTGCCCACCGACCTGCCGGCGGACCTCGTCCCGCTGTCGTGGCTGCTCGGAGTCTGGGAGGGCTCGGGCGTCATCGACTACGAGACGGCCGACGGTCATCTGACCGGCGAGTTCGCGCACCAGGTGAGCTTCAGCCACGACGGTGGCGACTATCTGAACTACTCCGCCAGCGCCTGGCTCCTCGATGACAGCGGTGCACGCATCCGCCCGCTGGTCGCCGAGACCGGCTATTGGAGGGTCGCGCGTCCGGCAGGAGCCGAGGATGCGGGACCGGGACTGCTTCCGGCATCCGCACCCGGGCGCGAGCGCACCGTCGACGACGTCGAGGCGCTCCGCAACGCTGAAGGCGGCTTCGACCTGGAGGTCGCCCTCGTGCACTCCGACGGCGTGAGCGAGCTCTACCTCGGGCAGGTCCGCGGGCCGCGCATCGACCTCGCGACGGACGCCGTCGTCCGCACGGCGGGGGCGAAGGAGTACACCGCGGCGACTCGCATGTACGGGCTGGTCGACGGCCACCTCCTCTGGGCGTGGGACATCGCGGCGCTCGGCGGCGAGCTCGCCTCGCACGCGTCCGCCCGTCTGGCCAAGGCCGAGTGATGCCGGGCGACGGCGCGACCTTCGCCGGCGTCGACGGAGCGGTGTGCGACGACCTGGGGCTCACGCACATCGGCAATCCGATGCGCGAGCAGCAGCTCCTCGACAGTGGCGGTGCGGTCGCACCCCTGGGCGACCGTGCAGTGGTCACGGTCGCGGGCCCCGACCGGCTCAGTTGGCTCGACTCGCTCACGTCGCAGGCGCTGACGCAGCTGCTCCCGGGGGAGAGCACCGAACTGCTCGTGCTCGACCCGCACGGTCACGTAGAGCACGCGGCATCCGTCGTCGATGACGGCGAGACGACCTGGCTCATCACCGACGTCGAGCGTCTCGAGGCGCTGGTCACCTGGCTCACGCGCATGCGGTTCCGGCTGCGGGTCGAGGTCGTCGATCGTTCCGGCGACACGGCGGTCGTCGGCGGAACGGCATCCGCAGTGGCCGACCTCGCATCGTCCGCCGTGTGGCGCGACCCGTGGCCCGAGGTCTCGATCGGAGGGTGGGGGTACGCGGCCGGCGAGGGGCATCCCGGCGCCGGACGCGACTGGGCCGAGGCGATCGTCGACCGCGAGGACCTCCGCCGGCTCGCCGACGATGCCGCCGCGGGCCGTCGCCGTGTCGCCGGGCGATGGGCCGCGGACGCCCTGCGCGTCGCCGCGTGGCGGCCGCGCGCGGCCACCGAGGCCGACGGCATGACGCTTCCCCACGAGGTCGACTGGCTCCGCACCGCCGTCCACCTGTCGAAGGGCTGCTACCGCGGCCAGGAGACGGTGGCGAAGGTGCACAACCTCGGCCATCCACCCCGACGGCTCGTGGCCCTGCAGCTCGACGGCAGCGACGCGGTGCTTCCGGAACGCGGAGCGGTCGTGCGCCGCGACGGCGACGAGGTCGGTCGCATCACCTCGGTCGCCCGGCACTTCGAGCAGGGCCCGATCGCCCTGGCCATCGTCAAGCGGTCGGTGCCCGTCGACGCCGAGCTCGTGGTGGACGCGGACGGCGAGAGCGTGGCCGCTGTGCAGGAGGTCGTCGTGCCGCCCGACGCCGGGCGCACCGCTGCGCCGCCGAGGCTGCCGCGCCTGAGCCGCCGCACCTGACGTGTCGCCCGAGCGCTCCGACGAGCCGCCCGCCGTCACCGCACCCATCGCGACCGGCTGGCGGGCGCGCGTGCGCCCGCGTCGGGGTCTCGAGCGCGCGCGCGACTCCGCTCCGGCGATCGTGCAGATCGTCGTCGCGGCATCCGCGGCCTACGCCTTCGCGCACCTCGTGCTGGGGCATCCGTCGCCTCTGCTCGCGGCGACCGTGACCATCTCGAGCCTCGGTCTGGTGCGCGACGCGCGGCCGCGTCGGGTTCTCGAGACGGTGATCGGGATGCTGGTGGGCGTGCTCGTCTCGGAGCTCATCGTGGTCGTCGTCGGATCGGGAACCTGGCAGCTCGCCCTGGCTCTCGCCGCGACGCTGCTCACCGCACGGGCGCTCTCGGCGCAGCCGAGCTTCGCGATCTCGGCGGCGATCCAGTCGGTGATCGTGATCGCGATTCCCGGAAGTATGCCGTTCCTGCGCCTCGTCGACGGGTCGGTGGGAGCGGTGGCCGCGCTGCTGGCGACGGCCCTGCTGCCGCGCCGGCCGCTGCGCGAAGTCTCGCGCGCGGGCCGCGCCCTGTTCGCGGACTTCGACGGCGCGGCGGCGACCGTCATCCAGGCGCTGCGCCGCGGCGACCGCGTGCGTGCCGACCGCGGACTCGAGAAGGCGCGGGCGCTGCAGCCGCTCGTCGACGACTGGACGACCTCGCTGGACTCCGGGCTCGCCGTAGCGCGCATCTCGCCGTTCCTCCGGCGCCAGCGTGAGGAGCTGCAACGGCAGGACCGGATGCGCGCATCCCTCGACCTCGCGACACGCAACCTGCGGGTCATCGCGCGCCGCGTGGTGTACGCCCTCGAAGACCGCCAGCCGCGCCCGATCGCGGCGGACCTGCTCGCCCAGATCGCGCGCGCCGCCGACCTGCTGGGTCAGTCGATCGACGACATCGCGCTGGAACCGGCCGCCCGAGAGTCGCTGCTCGCGGTCGCGACCCGGCTCGATCCGACCAGTCTGGCGCCCGGTTCCTCACTCGGCGACCAGAACGTCATCACGGCGCTGCGTCCACTGGTCGTCGATCTGCTCACGGCGGCGGGAATGCCGCAGGCCGAGGCCCGCGCGGCGATGCCGCGGATCTGAGCGCCCGCCGACGGTACGGCAGGCAGCAGGGGTTCGCAACCGCCTCGCGCGGCATCCCGGCGCCTCCCTAGCGTGGTCGTCTTCCCCTGGAGCGAGGAGCGATCATGAAGGCAGTGGTCTGGCACGGCATCGGCGACATCCGGCTCGACGAGGTCGACGAACCGCGCATCGAAGACGGGCATGACGCCATCGTCCGCATCACCCGCAGCGCGATCTGCGGCACCGATCTTCATTTCATCCGCGGCACCATGTCGGGGATGAAGGAGGGCACCATCCTCGGACACGAAGCGGTCGGCGTCGTGACCGATGTCGGCGAACATGTTCGCGGCTTCCAACCCGGTGACCGTGTCGTGATCAACTCGACGATGTCGTGCGGCGCGTGTCGTTACTGCCGCGACGGGCACACCGCGCAGTGCGATGTGGCGAACCCGAACGGGCCGCACGCCGGCACATCCTTCTTCGGCGGGCCCGAGGCGACGGGTCCGGTCAACGGCCTGCAGGCCGAGTATGCGCGCATCCCGTGGGCACAGAACACGATGACGAAGCTGCCCGACTCCGTCACGGACGATCAGGCGATCCTGCTCTCGGACATCTTTCCGACCGCCTGGTTCGGCGCTCAGCTCGCCGGTGTCTCCCGGGGTGACGTCGTCGTGGTGCTCGGAGCGGGGATCGTCGGGCAGTTCTCCGTCGTCTCGGCCTTCAAGCAGGGGGCGGGACGCGTTATCGTCGTCGACGGCGTCGCGGATCGCCTCGCACAGGCACGGACCCTCGGGGCGGAGGTCGTCGACTTCAACGACGTCGACCCCGTGTCGGCCGTCATGGAACTGACGAACGACATCGGGGCCGACTGCGTCATCGACGCCGTGGGTGTGGACGCCGAACGTCCGGCTCGTGGGCCGGCCGCTCCGGATGACGACGCCGCGGCGGAATTCGACGAAGAGGTCGCGCAGGTCGCGCCCGACATCGCGCCCCAGGGCGATCTCTGGCGACCGGGCGACGCTCCGTCGCAGGCGTCGCGCTGGGCGGTCGAGATGGTCGCCAAGTACGGCCGCATCGGGATCATCGGGGTCTACTCACCGCTGGCCGAGGTCTATCCGATCGGGCAGGCCATGAACAAGAACCTCACGGTGCGGATGGGCAATTGCGATCACCACAGCGTCACGCCTCCGCTAATCGACATGGTCGCCGCCGGTGTCTTCGATCCCACCGCCCTCATCACGGCGCACGAGTCGCTGGCGGGCGTCATCGATGCGTACGAGGCCTTCGACCGCCGCGAGCCCGGCTGGATCAAGGTCGCCCTCGACATCGGCGGCTGATCCGGTCGGGCGTCACCGCAGCTGCGGCACCATCACGACACGACGGCGCCGCGGTCGTGCACGAGTTCGCCTCCGACGATCGTCGCGCCCACCTGTATCGACGAGATGCGCTTGGGGTCGACCTCGAGCAGGTCGTCGCTGAGGACCGCGAGGTCGGCGAGCATCCCGCGGCGGATGGTGCCCTTGACATGCTCTTCGCGCGCGGCGTAGGCGGAACCGTAGGTGTAGGCCCGTAGAGCCTGAGCGGGGGACACCGCCTCGGCGGGCGCGAGCGGCACACCGGCCGCCGTGCGGCGGTTGACCATGTCATGGATGCTCGCGATCGGGTCGGGGTGCACGATGGGGGCGTCGGTCGAACCGGGCAGCTCGACACCGCGGTCGAGCCAGGTCCGCATCCGGTAGACCATGTCGGCGCGCTCGGGTCCGACGGCCGCGAGCAGGCCATCGCCGGTCTCGGAAACGAACCGGCCCTGCGGGCTCGGGATGAGGCCGAGTGAGACGACTCGGTCGATCTGGTCGGGACGCGAGACGCCGCAGTGCTCGATGCGGTGCCGCGGATCATGACGGGGGAACTCCCGCTGCGCGGCGTCGACGGCATCCATCAGCGCATCGAGCGCTCGGTCGCCGATCGCATGAGTGGCGATCTGCCAGCCGTTGCGGTGCGCGTCGCGGATCATCTCGCGCAGCTGCGGTTCCTCCCACACCAGGAAGCCCCGGTTGCCCGGGTCGTCACTGAAGTCGCAGCACATCGCCGCTGTGCGTCCGATGAGCGAGCCGTCGCTGAGTACTTTGGTCCCCGAGATGCGCAGTCGGTCGTCGCCGAGCCCGGTACGGGCTCCCAAGTCGAGCCCCCATCCTCGTGCGCCGCCGCCGATCGCGCCCAGGTCGTGCATGACGCGGATGTAGGGCATGGCGTTGATGCGCAGGCGGATGTCGCCGGCCTCGATTCCCTCCTGGTAGGCGCGCAGCTCGATGGGGCTCTGCCCGATCTGCCCCGGTGCCCCGATGCCCGGCTCGGTCACGGTCGTGATGCCGTATCCCAGCAGGTCGGCCGAGGCTAGCCGAGAGCCCTCGCGGTGCGTATCGAGTGTCACCGGCAGGAATCCGCCCGTGACGAGCTCCTGCGCCCGCTCCTGCAGCAGGCCGTCGGGGTGGCCGTCGGCGTCGCGTGAAATGTGTCCGCCGTCGACGTGATGCGGCAGCGCGGCGGGGTCGAGGCCCATGGCCCGGAAGGCGGCGCTGTTGGCGACGCCCATATGTCCCGAGGTGTGTTCGAGGTAGACCGGGTTGTCGGGCGCGATGCGATCGAGATCGGCCAGCTGCGGGTGGCTGCCGAGCTTGTTCTGGTCGTGTCCGCGCCCGAGCACCCACGCGCCGCGAGCGGTGGCAGTCACGGCCGTCGCGATCGCCGCGTAGACGGCGTCGAGGTCGGGCTGTGCCGTGTGCGAAAGATCGAGCCGGAGGAGCTTCTGCCCGTGGAGGCTGAAGTGCAGGTGCGCGTCATGGAAGCCGGGCACCGCTGGAGCGCCGCCGAGGTCGAGCACGCGCTCCGCGGTCGCACCGTCGATCTCCTCATCGACCCCGACGACCCGCCCAGCGAAGACCCCGACCCGCGAGACCATCGGTCGCTCGGCATCGCCGGTGCGGATGCGCCCGTTCTCGATGATCGCGTCGAGTCTCATGCGGACACCTCGCGCTCGCGCTTCTCCGCGGCGGCCGAGAAGCCGCTGCGCACCGTCACGCCCACGACACCTACGAGGGTGATGCCGATGAGGATGACGTAGAAGACCGCGATCCCGACCCAGCTGCCCCCGCCGATGTTCAGCGCGAGCTGTGCGAGCAGGGGAGTGGTGCCGCCGATGAGGGTGGCGCACAGCTGATACGCGGCCGAGATGCCCGTGTAGCGGATGCGCACGGGGAACGCCTGAGCGAGGAAGCCGGCGAGCACCGCGTAGTAGCCCGAGGTCGGGATCATGACCGCAGCGAGAACCAGGAAGATGCCGAGTGGCTCGCCCGACGAGATGACGAGGAATGCCGGGAACGCTATGACGATCGCCGCGACGAGGCTGACGACCATGAACCGTGCCGTCCCGACGCGCTCGGCGATGCGCGCCGCGATCGGCTGCCAGGCGAACTGCACGAAGACCGTGCCGAGCAGGATCATCAGCATCGTCTGACGGTCGACGCCCAGCTGGGTCGTCGTGTACGAGAGCATGAACGTCGAGGTGAAATAGGCGCCGCCGATGCCGAGGCCGCACGCGAGCACGCCGACCAGCAGGGTGCCCCAATGATGACGCAGCAGTTCGCTGATCGGAATGCGGGGCACATCGGCATCCGACGCAGCCGCCTCGAACTCGGGCGACTCCTCGACCTTGAGCCGGATGAGCAGCCCGACGGCGACGAGCACGGCCGAGGCGAGGAAGGGCACCCGCCAGCCCCACGAGAGGAAGGCCTCCTGGTCGAGCAGCCCCACGAGCAGGAACGCGACGGTGGCGAGGATGCTGCCGACCGGTGAACCCTGCTGCACCCACATCGCCGACCGCACGCCCCGTCCCTTCTGCGCGCTCTCCGAGGCCATCAGGACGGCTCCGCCCCACTCGCCGCCGACCGCGAACCCCTGTGCGGCCCGCAGCACGATGAGCAGGATCGGGGCGGCCATCCCCCAGGCGTCGGCCCCGGGGAGGAGCCCGATGAGGAAGGTCGCGACGCCCATGATCATGAGCGTGACGACGAGCGTGTTCTTGCGTCCGAGACGGTCGCCGATGTGGCCGAAGAAGAGTCCGCCGAGGGGCCGCGCGAGGAAGCCCGCCCAGAAGGTCGCGAACGATGCCAGCAGCCCGATGGCCGGATCCGCGCCGGGGAAGAACACCGTCGGCAGCACGAGAGCGGCTGCGGTTCCGAACAGGTAGAAGTCGTACCACTCGATCGAGGTGCCGACGAACGAGCCGAAGGCGGCGCGGCGGGCTTTGCGCTCATCGTGGAGCGCGGGGGCGGAAACGGTCATGGGGGCGGGTCCTCTCGTATCGACGCAGCAGCGCCGTCCGGCCATGCTCCCGGGAGCCCGCCATGTTGTCGAATGATATTCGGGCATTGAGGTATGTTCTCGATGCATGGCCGACCTGTTCGCTTTCGCGTCCTTCGCCGCCGTCGTCGAGGAGGGCTCGATCTCGGCGGGTGCGCGTCGCCGCAGTATCACGCAGCCGGCGATGTCACGGCAGATCCAGCGGCTCGAGGAGGAGCTCGGGGTTCGCCTGCTGGTCCGGGGCAACGGGCCGGTGCGCCCGACTCCGGCCGGTGCCAGATTTTACGATCGCGTAACCGACCTGCTCGCGCTCGCCGAGAACGTCGTGGGACGGACCAAGCAGGAGAGCGGGCAGACCCGAGCCATTCTGCACGTCATCGCGCCGTCGGCGACCATCACGTCGGCGATCGCCCCCTACCTCGTCGCACGGGGTGCGGCCGCGCCGGTGCTCGACTGCGACGACGCCGACCCGTTCCGCGTGTTCGACCTGGCCGCCACGCGAGGCGCGGACCTCGGGATCTCGACGACGACGCCGCGGCCGGGGTGGCGTGGGCGCCGTCTGTCCGCAGCGCGCGTGTGGGCTCATGTGCCGCGCGAGCACGACCTCGCGCGGCGCGCGGAGGTCGGCGTCGGCGAGCTCGTGCAGCATCCGCTCGTGCTGCTGACGCCCAATAGCGCGGCGCGACGTGCCCTCGACCACGAGGTCGGCCGGGCCGGCCTCGCCTACGACGACCCCATCACGGTGCGTCAGCCCGCGATCGCTCGCGCGCTGGTGGCCGCGGGACGCGGGATCGCCGTGCTGACGGACGACCCGGCTCCGGGAACGGTGACGGTCCCGATCGCCGGGGCTGACGGATGCCTCGAGGCGCAGTTGTACGCGGGGTGGGATGCGGACGGGCCGCGGGCTCCGCTCATCGAAGCCGTCGTCGACGACTTGGCGGGCTTCCTCGCCGAGCGCGGTCGCGGGCGGGCGCGACAAGCCGCGCGCCGCAGCCGCCTCGTGAGATCGGCCGGATCCGAGCCCGAGGGCCGCTGAGCGTGTTCGATAGGAGACGAGGAGCCACACCATGACCAGTGAGAACATCCCGTCCGCCGACGACGCCCCCACGGCCGCGGATCTGCTGCGCCGCGCACTGGCCTCACCCGACGGGTCGGAGCGGGTTCGCAGCGCGATGGCGGCGGGAACCTACCCGCGTCCCGAGTACGTTCCGGTGCTCGTCGAGCAGTGCGCGCACGAGCCCGACCTCACCGTTCGCGAGACCCTGACCTGGGCCCTCACCCGGCAGGACCGCGACACGACTCTCGATCGGGTGCTTCCCGAGCTCGGATCGCCGTTCCCGAGGGCACGGGCTCAGGCGCTCCACACGCTCTCGAAGATCCGCGACCCCCGGGCCTGGCCCGCGATCACATCGGAGCTCCTGCACGACGAGAACGCCGAGGTCGCGCGGACCGCGTGGCGTACGGCAGCCGGACTCGCACCCGAGGCCGAGCGCGCCGCGCTCGCATCGGAACTGGCGGCGCACTTCGGCCTCGGGCCGGACGATCTGCAGCAGAGTCTGAGCCGGGCGTTCGTGATGCTCGGCGAATCGGGCCGCGACGCGATCGACCGGGCTGCGGCAGCGGGGGAGTGGAACGTCCGCGTGCACGCCCTCGCGACGGAGCACCTCGTCTCGTACCCCGAGGAGGGCTACGAAGCCGCTGTCGCCGTCGCTCGCCGTGCTGCGGCGCGACGGGACGCCGCTGACTGGAACGAGGGCTGACCTCGCGCGATGACGGACGCGGCGGGCGTCAGTGCGGCGCGACTGCGCTCCACGGAACGGTGAACTCGCCCAGGCGCCACCGTGAACGGTCGCCGAGGTCGATTCCGCGGTCAGCCATCGCCCCCAGGGCCGTCCGCCACCGTTGCACCGGGCCGAAAGCGGATGCCGGCGCGGCCCGCCGCCACTCGTCGTCGAGCGACGACAGCAGCTCGTGCACCCGCTCACCGGCGACGTTCCGGTGGATGAGGGCCTTCGGCAGACGTTCGGCCGCGATCGCGGGGGAGTCGAGCCCCGCGAGACGGAGCGAGATGGTGAGGCTGCGGGGTGCGGCACCCGGGCCCACCTCGATCCAGGTGCTCACCCGGCCGATCTCGTCGCACGTGCCCTCGACGAGCATGCCGTCGGGTGCGAGGCGCGACGTCATCCGGGACCACGCGTCGGCGACATCCGCTTCGTCGTACTGGCGCAATACGTTGAAGGCACGGATGATCGCCGGCCGGCGGCTACCCGGCACGGGCACCTCGAACCCGCCTCGCGCGAATCCGACGCGGGCGTCCGGGGCGAAGGGCGTCCGTCCGACCCGCACCTCCTCGAGTTGCGTGCGCGCGCGAGCGACGCGCTCGGGATCGATCTCGAGCCCGAGCACCTCGACGTCGGGTCGCGCGGGGCGCAGGCGTGCCTCCAGCTCGAACGCCGTGACGCCGCTCGCGCCGTAGCCGAGGTCGATCACCAGGGGGTCGGCGCACCGGCGCAGCACGGGATGCCGCGCGATCCAGCGATCGACGCGACGCAGGCGGTTCGTGTTCGTGGTTCCACGGGTGGCCTGCCCGATATGTCCCGGGGCCATGACCCCATGATCGCAGGCCCCGGCTCGATAGACTCGGAGCATGAGTGCGCCCTACACGCTGATCCTCCTCCGCCACGGGCAGAGCGAGTGGAACAAGTCCAACCAGTTCACCGGCTGGGTCGACGTCCGACTCACCGACCAGGGCAAGGCCGAGGCCCAGCGCGGCGGTGAGCTGCTCGCCGAGGCGGGCCTGCTTCCCGACGTCCTGTACACATCGGTCCTCAGCCGCGCCATCCAGACCGCTCAGATCGCGCTCGATGCGGCCGACCGCCTCTGGATCCCGGTCAAGCGTTCGTGGCGTCTGAACGAGCGCCACTACGGCGCCCTGCAGGGCAAGGACAAGGCGCAGACCCTCGCGGAGTTCGGCAACGAGCAGTTCATGCTGTGGCGTCGTTCGTTCGACGTGCCGCCGCCGCCCCTCGCCGACGACGACCAGTACAGCCAGGTGAACGACCCGCGCTATGCCGACATCGACGGCGAGGTGCCCCGCACCGAGTCGCTGAAGCTCGTCATCGACCGTCTGCTGCCCTACTGGGAGTCCGACATCGCCACGGACCTGCGTGCCGGCAAGACCGTGCTCGTCACCGCTCACGGCAACTCGCTCCGCGCGCTCGTCAAGCAGCTCGAGGGCATCAGCGACGACGACATCGCCGAGCTGAACATCCCCACCGGCATCCCGCTGGTCTACAAGCTCGACGAGGACCTGAAGCCGCTCGGTCCGGGAGAGTACCTCGACCCCGAGGCGGCCGCAGCGGGAGCTGCTGCCGTGGCCAACCAGGGCAAGGCCTGAGTACGACACGCACGAAGGGGCGGTGCCGATCGGCACCGCCCCTTCGTCGTCGAGACCGGATGCCGGTCAGAGACCGCTCTCGCTCACGATGACGTTGATCGTCTCGGTGTCGGGGCGCCATTCACCCGTCGCGAGGTAGGCCACGCGCTTGCCGACCGTCACCGCGTGATCGGCGAAGCGCTCGTGGTACCGGCTGGCGAGGGTCGCGTCGACCGTGGCCGCGGCCTCGCCCTGCCAGTTCTCGCTGAGCACCTTCTCGAAGACGCTGAGGTGGAGGTCGTCGAGCCGGTCGTCGAGAGCACGCAGCGTCTCGACGAGCGCGAGGTCTTCCGAGCGCAGCAGCTCGGTCAGCGTGCGCGCGACCTCGACGTCGATCTCGCCCATCTTGGTGAAGGTGCCCTTGAGGCCCTTCGGGATCGCTCGCTCGGGGAAGCGCATGCGGGTGAGCTGCGCGATGTGCTCGGCGATGTCGCCCATGCGCTCGAGCGACGCACTCGTGCGCAGCGCTGAGACGACGATGCGCAGGTCACGGGCGACCGGCTGCTGGCGGGCGAGGATCTCGATCGCCAGCTCGTCGATCGCGATGGCCTTCTCATCGATCACGGCATCCGCGTCGATGACCTCTTCGGCGAGGGTGATGTCGCTCGTGCCGAATGCACGCGTGGCCTTCTCGATCGCGACGGTCACCAGCTCGGAGATCTCGACCAGGCGGGTCTGGACGTCCTCGAGGGACTGGTGGAACACTTCGCGCATCGGAGCACCTTTCCTTCTTGCGGAGACAGCACGACGCCGTACTCACGGCGACGCGATTGTCGCTCGACAAGGTTAACGAACGGTGCCGAGCCGATGAACATCCGCGCCAGTCGGGGTAGGAACGGCCGAGACGCGATGGGCGGACCCTGCGCCGCGTTCTAATCTGGAGGAATGAATCCGACGCAGCTCGCGCTGCTCGCCCTTCTCGCGGGCGTGTTCGTCGGCCTTCTCATCAGCGCCGTGGCCTTCCTCGCCTGGCGTGCTCGCGCTCAGGCGCAGGAACAGGCCGACGGTGAACTGCCTGCGGGCGCGCGTGAGGTTCTGGGCGCCCTCGACGAGGCTGCGCTCATCGTCGATGCGTCGTTCACGATCGTCGCGACGTCGCCCTCCGCCGAGTTGTTCGGTCTCTTCGAGGGCGAGTCGATCCCCGGCGACGAGCTGCGCGAGCTGCTGCGGTCTTCCCGCGGCGTGCCGCACTCCGAGACGGGAACGCTGAAGCTCCGACGCGGCGTCGCGCCGGCGGAACCGCGCCTCATCGTCGCGCGCGCCAGCAGCATCACGCCGCGTTTCACGCTCGTGCTGGTCCGCGACATCACCGAGCGCGAGCGGCTCGCTGAGATGCGCCGCGACTTCGTGGCCAACACGAGCCACGAGCTGAAGACACCGGTCGGAGCCGTCACTCTGCTCGCCGAGGCGATCGAGTCGGCCGCCGACGACCCGGAACAGGTGCGCTCGTTCGCCAGCAGGCTGAGCGCCGAGGCGATGCGGCTCGGCAACCTGACCTCGCGCATCATGAGCCTGTCTCGCCTGCAGTCCTCCGACGAGCTGACCGAGCTGCGCGACGTCGCGATCGACGAGGTCGTCACGTCGGCGATCGAGACGCACGCGATCGCTGCCGAGTCGGCGGGCGTCGCCCTCGTACGCGGTGGCGACCGCGGTCTCTACGTCCGCGGGGACGTGCAGGTGCTGAGCGAAGCGGTGGGCAATCTCATCGCCAACGCCATCGTCTATTCGCCGCCGGCGAGCCAAGTGGGCGTGGGCATCCGCGGCAACGGCGACACGGTGGAGATCGCCGTCACCGACCGGGGCATCGGGATCCCCGAGAGCGAGCAGCAGCGCGTCTTCGAGCGCTTCTACCGGGCCGACTACGCCCGTTCCCGACGCACCGGGGGCACCGGGCTCGGGCTGTCGATCGTCAAGCACGCCGTCCAGCGCCACGGCGGCGAGGTCCAGCTGTGGTCGCGGCCGGGCCGCGGCTCCACGTTCACCATCCGCCTTCCCGCGATCGCCGCGCCCGACGGCGCGGCGCCGACGCCCAGGAAGACCAGAAAGAAGATCGCCCGGGCCCTTCCCGCCCGGGCGAAGGGAGACCCATCATGACCCGTGTCCTGCTCGTGGAGGATGAGCCCGACCTCGCCGACCCGCTGGCCTACCTGCTGCGACGGGAGGGCTTCGAGGTCGAGATCGCCGAGGACGGACCCGCTGCGCTCGAGGCTTTCGAGTCGCGTGGTGCCGACATCGTGCTGCTCGACCTCATGCTGCCCGGGATGCCGGGAACCGAGGTGTGCCGCATCATCCGGACGACGTCGAAGATCCCGATCATCATGCTCACGGCCAAGGACTCCGAGGTCGACATCGTCGTCGGGCTGGAATTGGGCGCCGACGATTACGTGACGAAGCCGTACTCGTCGCGCGAGCTGCTGGCGCGGATGCGGGCTGTGCTGCGCCGTGCGGCGACCGCAGAGGTCGATGTCGACGAACGCGTGCTCGTCGGCGGTCGGGTCACGATCGACCTCGACCGTCACACGGTCGCCGTGGACGGCAGCGTGATCAACATGCCGCTCAAGGAGTTCGAGCTGCTCGAAGTGCTCATGCGCAACGCCGGACGCGTGATGACCCGCGGGCAGCTGATCGACCGCGTGTGGGGCAGCGACTACTTCGGTGACACGAAGACCTTGGACGTGCACATCAAGCGCATCCGCTCGCGTATCGAGAGCGACCCGGGGCAGCCGTCGATGCTGCTCACCGTTCGAGGCCTCGGCTATCGATTCGAAGGCTGACGCTCGCGAGCGCGATGAAAAGAGAGGGCCCGGCGATGAACGCCGGGCCCTCTGTTCGCGTCAGATGCGCCGAGTCGTCACGGTGTCGGGGTGGCCGACGGGGTGGGGGTCACCGACGGGGTCGGCGTCTCGAGCGGGACGTACTCGGTGTAGTAGGGAAGCTTGCCGTCGAGGACGGGCACGTCGATGCGCACGCCCTCGGCGTCGCCCGACTGGAACGACATCGGAAGGGTCGCGCCGGGCTTGGTGTCGATGCCGTCGAGCAGGATCGGCTCGTTGCCGTCGACGCCCAGGCTGATGCTGTCGCGGGCCGGAACCTCGATCTCGGTGGTGACGCCGTCGAACCCGAAGATGAGCGTGTGGTCCTCGTCGGTGGGGTTGACGATGGCGGCGAGGAAGTTGCCGGCCGTGCCGGACTCGTCGGCGATGACCATCGCGTTGCGGACGTCGAGCGGGCCGGACGGCGGGATGTTCACGCCGTCCGAAGCGGAGAAGTCGATCGTGGTCGCCTGCGGCGCGATCATGCTGCAGCCGGCGGCTCCCAGGGTCAGGGCGGCGCCCACGGCAATCGAAGCGACGATTCGCAGTTTCACGGATCCTCCAGGCAGGCAGACGGCGTCCTCAGCAGTCTAGAGGGTGACGAGGCTGGTCCGCCGACATCGGCTGGATGCTGCGGGGCATAAGCGGCGGCAAACCTTACTGTATGCCCCCTGTGTTATCCTGGATGTTGCCGAAGGGATATAACTCCATGCTTTTTGAGGTTGGCGAAACCGTCGTCTACCCCCACCACGGGGCAGCCACGATCATCGAGGTCAAGGACCGGATCATCAAGGGCGAGACGAAGAAATACCTGAAGCTCAACGTCACCCAGGGAGACCTCATCATCGAGGTCCCGGCTGACAACGTCGACCTGGTCGGCGTTCGCGACGTCATCGGCAAGGACGGTCTCGAGCGCGTGTTCGACGTCCTGCGCGCTCCCTTCACCGAAGAGCCGACCAACTGGTCGCGTCGGTACAAGGCCAACCTCGAGAAGCTCGCCTCGGGCGATGTCATCAAGGTGAGCGAAGTCGTTCGCGACCTGTGGCGTCGCGATCAGGACCGTGGCCTGTCCGCGGGTGAGAAGCGCATGCTCGCCAAGGCGCGTCAGATCCTCGTCTCCGAGATCGCGCTCGCGCTGAAGGCCGATGAGGACCACGCTTCGGGCGTCCTCGACGAGGTCCTCGCCTCCTGAGGCCGATCCGGCATCCGCTGCCGTGGGCATCATCCCCGTTCCGCGCGTCGCTATCGTCGTCGTCGCGGCCGGTTCCGGAACACGATTGTCGGCCGGGGCGCCGAAGGCTTTCGTCGGTATCGACGAGCATTCGATCCTGAGGCACGCCCTCGACGGCATTGCCGCGGCGCCGGCGGCGCAGGTCGTGATCGTCGTTCCCCGCGGACGTCAGGGCGACGCGCAGACCGAGGCCGAAGCGGCGTTCGGCGGGCGGTCCGATCTCGTGTCGGTCGTCGTCGGTGGCCAGACGCGGCAGCAGTCGGTCGCCGCGGGGCTCGCAGCGCTGTGGGCCGACGTCGAGACCGTCCTCGTCCATGACGCCGCTCGCGCCCTCACCCCGCCGGATGTCTTCGAACGGGTGATCGCCGAGGTCGAACGCACCGGCGCCGGGGTCGTCCCCGCCCGACCGGTCGTCGATACGCTCAAACGCGTGACCGGCGCCGTGGTCGACGAAGCCGTCGATCGCGCTCCGCTCGTAGCGGCGCAGACTCCCCAGGGTTTCCCCCGCGCGCTCCTCGAGGCGGCGTACGCCGCGGCGACGGAGGAGTACACCGACGACGCCGCCCTGTTCGCGGCCGTCGGTCACCCCGTCCACACGGTGATGGGCGACGATCTGTCGTTCAAGATCACCACGCCCGCCGACCTCGATCGAGCGCGTCACCTGTTGCGGCCGGCGACTCCTGCGGCATCCGTGATCCCGCTCGTCGGTATCGGTACCGACGTCCACGCCTTCGGGGGGGACGGGGAATTGCGGCTGGCTGGGCTCGATTGGCCCGGCGAGGCCGGACTGCGCGGTCACTCCGACGGTGACGCCGTCGCCCACGCGATCGTCGACGCGGTGCTCGCGGCCGCGGGCCTCGGCGATATCGGCACCCACTTCGGCGTCGACCGTCCCGAGTACGCGGGTGCCTCGGGCGTCGTCTTCCTGCGGCGGGTGCGCGAGCTCGTGTCTGAGGCCGGGTTCGCGATCGGCAACGTCTCGGTTCAGGTGCAGGCCAACCGCCCGCGATTCGCGCCGCGCCGTGCCGAGGCCGAGGCGGTCTTGACAGATGCCCTCGGGGCGCAGGTTTCCGTCGCCGCGACGACGACCGACGGGCTCGGGTTCACCGGCACCGGCGAAGGCGTCTCAGCGACCGCCGTCGCCCTCGTTCACCGCATCCGCTGACGGGTCAGCCGGCATCCGGCACGGGTCGGGCGCAGTTGCGCGGATGAAGCGCGGTTCGAGCTGCGCCTGATGCATCGAAGTGCGCCCGACGTCGACCGTGCTGCGGCTCAGCGAGCAGCGGACTCGGTCGCGGGATCGAGGTCGCGCGTCATGAACACCGACAGCGGATCGGGGGAGTAGTCGCCGAAGGGCGGGCAGTACGAGAACCCGGCGCTCTCGTAGAGTCCGCGTGCCGGGACGAAATCCGCGCCGGAGCCGGTCTCGAGTCAGAGCGAGCGGATGCCGGCGTCCCGGGCTTCCCGCTCGAGGTGCTGCAGCATCGCGCGCCCGAGCCCGCGCCCGACGAAGGCCTCCGAGACGCGCATGGACTTGATCTCCGCGCGGTCGCTGCCGAGAACCTTGAACGCTCCGACGGCGGCGATCTCGTCGCCCAGCCAAGCCGAGTACACCCGCACGGAGGGATGCTGCAGCGCCGTCAGGTCGAGTGCGTGCACGCTCTCGACGGGCGTGTTCGCGAGCATGCCGGCCAGATGTGCGGCCAGCAGCCCGCGCGTCGCGACGCCGGAGAGATCATCTCGGACGATGGTGAGCGATTCCGTCATGTCAGGCCTCCAGGGGTGTCGGGGCGGGGTTGCTGCGAGAGCGCGAGGTCGCGGCGAGCAGCACCAGGCCGGCGGCGAGCACCGCCAGCCCAACGAGCGCGAGCGGAGCGAGACGTTCACCGAGCAGGATGACGCCGAGCAGACTTGCCGTCAGCGGTTCGGCGAGGGTGAGAGTCGCCGCGGTCGCGGCGCTCAGACCGCCGAGCCCCCAGGTGAACAGGGCGTAGGCGAGCGCGACGGTCGCGAGCCCGAGCCAGAGAGCCATCGTCCAGCCGCGGGCGTCGGTGAGCCAGCCCATGTCGGTGAAAGGGAGCATCGCGACGCCGCACGCCGCAGCTCCGGCTCCCATCGCGCCCGAGACGGTGAAGGCGTCCCAGCCGCCGGAGATCAGCCGCCGCTGCGCGTTGGCGATCACCGCGAACGAGGCGCCCGCCCCGAGTGACCCCAGCACGCCAAGACCGTCCGCCCCCGCCGAGCCGCCTCCCGCGACGGCGAGCAGGGCGACTCCGGCCGTGGCCAGGGCGGTCGCTGTCATCCACGACGTCGTCGGCCGCCGCCGTGTGAGGGCCCACTCGAGCAGTCCGGCCAGCACCGGCGCGGATCCGAGTGCGATGACCGTCCCTACGGCGACACCGTTGCGCGCCGTGCCGAGGAAGAACAACGGCTGGTAGAGGGCGAGGCAGAGTCCGGACAGTGCCATGAGGGCGACGGCGCGCGAACTTGCGACCGGGCGGATGCCGTCGCGTGCGAAGCGTGCGCGCTGTCTTCGGGCCCCGACCGAAAGGCCGACGGCAGCGAGCGCCGTGCCGCCGACGATGAGCCGGGCGGCGCCGACCCCCAGCGGTGTGGTGCTCTCGGGGCCGAGAGCCTGTGCGGTGCCGGTCGTGCCGAACAGCACTGCCGCGGCGAGGACGGCGATCACGGGCAGCACCCTCCAGTTCTACCGCGTCTCGGAGCGCGCTCATGCCACGGCGGCGTGGCAGCCCGCCGGTAGGCTGGTGCAGTGACCGTTCGCCTCTACGACACCCGCGCGCAGGCGCTGCGCGATTTCGCGCCGCGCGACCCGTCGAACGTCACGGTCTACGTCTGCGGTCCGACGGTCCAGTCGGGGCCCCACATCGGCCATGTCCGGGCCGCTGTCGGGTTCGACATCCTGCGTCGCTGGCTCGAGTACCGTCACGGGCGGGTGACTTTCGTCCGCAACGTCACCGACATCGACGACAAGATCCTCGCCAATGCGACGGATGCCGAGCCCTGGTGGGCGCTCGCCTACCGGATCGAGCTCGAGTTCACTCGCGCTTATGCGGCGGTCCGCGTGCTCGCGCCGACGTACGAGCCGCGCGCCACGGCATCCGTTCCGCAGATGATCGAGCTCATCGAGACCCTCATCGAGCGCGGCCACGCCTATGCGGCGCCGGACGGATCGGGAGACGTGTACTTCGATGTGCGGTCGTGGCCCGATTACGGCTCGTTGACGCGCCAGTCGCTTGACGCGATGGAGGCCGCGGCGGACGCCGACCCGCGAGGCAAGCGCGATCCGCGCGACTTCGCCCTGTGGAAGGGCGCCAAGCCCGAAGAGCCGTCGGACGCCGCCTGGAGCTCCCCCTGGGGACTCGGCCGTCCCGGCTGGCACATCGAGTGCTCGGCGATGAGCCGGCGCTACCTCGGCGGCGAGTTCGACATCCACGGCGGCGGGCTCGACCTGCGCTTCCCGCACCACGAGAACGAGCTCGCGCAGTCCACCGCCGCGGGTGACGCCTTCGCGCGCTACTGGGTTCACAACGGCCTCGTCACGGTCGGCGATCAGAAGATGTCGAAGTCGCTCGGCAACTTCCTGCTCGCCGACGATGTGCTGCGTGAGCACGACCCCCGCGTCGTGCGATACGCGCTCGGAGCCGCCCACTACCGATCGAGCCTCGACCTGACCTCACAGAGTTTCGATGAGGCGGAGGCGGCGGTCGCCCGCATCCAGGCGTTCCTGCAGCGCGCCGCGCGCGTGCTTCCCGACGCATCAGCGCCTCGCGACGTCGAACTTCCCGCCGCCTTCGCCTCGGCGATGGACGACGATCTCGCCGTCCCGCAGGCGCTCGCCGTGCTGCATGAGACGGTTCGGGCGGGCAACACCGCTCTCGACGCGGGCGATCGAGACGCAGTGGCGCATGCCGTCGCAGCCGTCTCGGGAATGCTCGCTGTGCTCGGACTCGACGCCGCCGGCGAGGCGCGCGGCGACGACGCCGAGACCATCGCTCTCGATGCGCTCGTGCGCACCATGATCGACCAGCGCGCCGAGGCGCGCGCCACCAAGGACTGGGCGACGGCCGACCGCATCCGCGACGCGATCGCGGCGGCCGGCATCGTCCTCGAAGACGGTCCCGAGGGGACCCATTGGAGTGTGAACCGTGGCTAAGCCAGGAAACCCGTCCGCCGGACGCGGCAAGAAGAAGGGCCCCACCAAGGGCACCGGCGGCAAGAACCGTCGCTCGCTCGAGGGGCGCGGCCCGACCCCCAAGGCCGAAGACCGCGCCTGGCACCCCGCCGGTAAGCGCAAGGCCGCCCAGGAGCGCTACGTCGCTGCCGGCGGCAAGCCGCAGCAGCGCCAAGGCAGCTCGAACCGCGCGCCCAAGTCGAAGTCGGGTGACGACACCGAGACGGTCACCGGCCGCAACAGCGTCCTCGAGGCGCTGCGCGCCAAGATCCCCGCCACCGCCTTCTACATCGCGCAGCGCGTCGAGATGGACGACCGCGTCAAGGAGATGCTGTCGATCGCCACGAACCGCGGCATCCCCGTGCTCGAGGTCACGCGGCAGGAACTCGACCGCATGGCCGGGTTCGACGGCGTGCACCAGGGCGTCGCGATCAAGGTGCCTCCGTACGAGTACGGCCACCCGCAGGATCTTCTCGAGCAGGTCATCGACTCGGGCGAGACGCCGCTGCTGGTCGCGCTCGACGGCGTCACCGACCCCCGCAACCTCGGGGCGATCATGCGCTCGGCGGCCGCCTTCGGCAGCCAGGGCGTCATCGTGCCGCAGCGCCGCTCGGCGGGCGTCAACTCGGCCGCCTGGAAGACCAGCGCCGGCGCGGCCGCGCGCATCCCGGTCGTGATCGCACCGAACCTGACGACCACGCTGAAGGAGTTCAAGAAGCAGGGCGTCTTCGTGCTCGGTCTCGACGGCGGGGGAGATGTCGCGCTGCCGGCACTGCAGCTGGCCGACCGCCCGGTCGTCATCGTCGTGGGCTCGGAGGGCAAGGGTCTTTCGCGTCTGGTGACGGAGACGTGCGATCAGGTCGTCTCGATCCCCATCTCGTCGGCGACCGAGTCGCTCAACGCCGGCATCGCGGCGTCCGTCGCGCTCTACCAGGTCGCCACGATCCGCGCCGCCCAGGAGTGATCGCGGTGACGCCGGCTGTGACCGAGCGATGACCTTCCTGTAAATTCCGGGCGGTCCATCAGAGACGACCCCGCGGGATGACGATCCAGCGGGTAGTTTCGAAGCGTGAGCGAGAACGACAACACCTCCGGCTCCCGCACGATCATCGCGACCCACCCGCTGGCGCTCGCGCCGGTGAGCTCGCCTCCGGCCACGGTCGACGGTTTCGTGCGTGAGTTCCTGCTGAACCTCAACATGGAGCGCGGCGTCGCGCTGTCGGCGGCCACCGAGACCGACAAGTACATGGCGCTCGCGGCGACCGTCCGCGATTACCTCGTCGCGCGGTGGCTCGAAGATCAGCGACGTCAGCGCGAGGACCAGCGGAAGGCCGTCTGCTACCTGTCGGCGGAGTACCTGCTCGGGCGCCAGCTCGACAACAACCTGCTCGCGTCGGGGCTCACCGACATCGCCACCGAAGCACTGGCCGCGTGCGGCATCGACATCGACACGATGCGTGCCCACGAGGTCGAGCCGGGCCTCGGCAACGGCGGTCTCGGGCGACTGGCCGCGTGCTTCGTCGACTCGCTGGCCACCCTCAGCGTGCCGAGTATCGGCTACGGCATCCGCTACGAATACGGCATCTTCCGGCAGGTGTTCCGGGGCGGCGAGCAGATCGAGAAGCCGGATGCCTGGCTCGCACTCGGCTCGCCGTGGGAGTTCCGTCACCCCGAAGCGGCGCAGACCGTGTCGTTCGCGGGTCACACCGAGACCTACGACGATGACGGCGTCATCCGCAGCCGGTGGGTGCCGGCCTGGAGCGTCCGTGCCGTGCCCTACAACTACATGGTCCCCGGCTACCAGAACGGTCGGGTGAACACCCTCCGCCTCTGGAGCGCCGAGGCGACGAAGGCCTTCGACCTGCGCACCTTCAACAGCGGCGACTACGTCGAGGCGGTGCGCGCGCAGACCTTCGCCGAGAACATCTCGAAGGTCCTCTACCCCGAGGACTCCACTCCGCAGGGCAAGGAGCTGCGCCTGCAGCAGCAGTACTTCTTCGTCGCGGCATCCATCGCCGACTACATGACGAAGGTGCTGCCTGAGGACTTCGATCTCGAGGATCTGCCCGACCGCGTCATCTTCCAGCTCAACGACACCCACCCCGTCATCGCCGTCCCCGAGATGATGCGCGTGCTGGTCGACGAGCGGAAGCTCGACTGGGATGCCGCGTGGGCGATCACCCAGAAGTGCTTCGCCTACACCTGCCACACCCTGCTGCCCGAGGCGCTCGAGGTCTGGTCGGTCGATCTGCTCGGACGCCTGCTGCCGCGGCATCTCGAGATCATCTACCGCATCAACGACGAGTTCCTGCTGCGTGTGCGCGAGCGGTTCGGCGACGACGAGCAGCGTCTGCGCGACATGTCGATCGTCTCCGAGCACCGGGCCGTGCGCATGGCCTACCTCGCGACGGTCGCCGGGGCGAAGGTGAACGGCGTCGCCGAGCTGCACTCGCAGCTGCTGCGCGAGAAGGTGCTGCATCAGTTCGACGAGATGATGCCCGAGAAGTTCACGAACGTCACGAACGGCGTCACGCCGCGCCGATTCATGCGGCTGGCGAACCCGAAGCTCTCCGAGCTCATCACGGCCGCGCTCGGCACGGGCTGGCTCACCGACCTCGAGCGGTTGCGTGAACTCGAGTCGTACGCGGAGGACCCGGACTTCCGCGCTGCCTTCGCCGACGTGAAGGCCGCGAACAAGCGGCGCCTCAACGACGTTCTGATGAAGCGCGACGGCTTCGAGATCGCCGACGACCATCTGCTGGACGTCATGGTCAAGCGGCTGCACGAGTACAAGCGTCAGACGCTGAAGCTGCTGCACATCGTCACCCTCTACGAGCGTGTCGTGTCGGGCCGAGTGGCGGTATCCGACCTGCAGCCGCGCACCTTCATCTTCGGCGCGAAGGCGGCTCCCGGCTACGCGATGGCCAAGCGTGTGATCCATCTCATCAACGCGGTTGGCGCAGTCGTCAACAACGACCCGCGCCTCGAGGGGCGCCTCAAGGTCGTCTTCCCGCCGAACTACAACGTCACCCTTGCCGAGCGGGTCATCCCCGCCGCCGACCTGTCGGAGCAGATCTCGCTGGCCGGCAAGGAGGCTTCGGGCACGGGCAACATGAAGTTCGCCCTGAACGGCGCGCTCACCATAGGCACCGATGACGGCGCGAACGTGGAGATCCGTGAGCTCGTCGGTGACGACAACTTCTTCCTGTTCGGCATGAGCGAGCCCGAGGTCGAGGAACTCTGGGCCGCCGGCTATCGGCCGGGAGAGTTCGCCCAGGCTGACGACGAGCTGCGCCGTGCCCTGGACCTGATCGGGTCGGGCGCGTTCTCGGAGGGCGACCGCTCGACCTTCGAGCCCGTCGTGTCGAACCTGCTCTACGACGACCGGTTCATGGTGCTGGCCGACTACACGTCGTACATCGCGGCGCAGGAGCGGGTGGATGCCGCCTACGCCGACCGCGATGCCTGGACCCGTTCGGCCATCCTGAACGTCGCCCGCACGGGTTTCTTCTCGTCGGACCGCTCCATCCGCGACTACATCGACCGTATCTGGCACACCCAGCCCGCTCGCTGACTCGCCACACGCGCGGACCGCGGTCTGCGCTCGACACCCAACGGAGGTAACAGTCATGGCACGCATCGCTGTCATCGGAGGCACCGGCTACGCCGGCAGCCACATCGTCGAGGAAGCCGTGTCGCGCGGCCACACCGTGGTCTCGGTCGCCCGCAAGGTTCCCGCTGAGCGCGTCGAGGGTGCGACCTACCTCGAAGGCACCCTGCTCGACGTGCCGGCGCTCGTCGGTCAGCTCGAGGGCGTCGATGTCGTGGTCTCCGCCGTCGCGCCGCGCGGCGACATGCAGGGCCAGGTGCGCCCGAACACGGCGCTGCTGGTCGAGAGTCTTCCCGAGAACGTGCGCGTCGGCGTGGTCGGCGGCGCGGGTGGCAGCCTCGTCGCGCCGGGCGGTCCGCGCCTGATCGACAGCGGCTTCCCCGAGGAGTTCAAGGACGAGGCGCTCGAGGCGATCGGCATCCTCGACGACCTGCAGGCCGACGAGAGCGGTCGCGACTGGTTCTTCATCCATCCCGCCGGCGGCTTCGGCTCATTCAACCCGGGCGAGCGCACCGGACACTATCGCGACGGTGGAGACGTGCTCGTGACCGACGAGAACGGCGACTCGTTCATCTCGGGCGCCGACTTCGCCATCGCGGTCGTCGACGAGATCGAGAACCCGAAGCACGTCCGCGAGCGCTTCACTGTCGGCTACTGACCGGCGGCACCCCCTCGGAGCGCGGGCGACCTGGCGCTCAGACCAGGTCGCGCCAGTCGACCTCCGCCTCGTCGTCGTCGACCGGGACGGAGTCGGTGACGATCGGCACCGACATCGTCTCGGTCGGCGGCCCCATGACGGTCGCCTCGTCGCGCCGGTGACGGAGCACGTTCTCGACGTACGACGACAGCACCTCCGCGAGGGGAACGGACCGCCCCTCGGTCTGCGAGAGGTACCAGCGGTGCTCGAGCACCTGATGGAAGAGCTCCGCCGGTTCGAGCTTGGCGCGCAGGTCCCACGGCACCGAGAGGACGACGGGCTCGAACACGCGGGTGAGCCACTCGTGCGCGACCATCTCCTCGTTCGACCCGAGGCGTGACACACGCGCGCTGAACTCATCGAGGTCGTTGAGCAGGCGGCGGGCCTGGTTCTCCTCGACATCCAGTCCCGTCAGGCGGAGCAGGCGACGCTGGTGGTGGCCGGCGTCGACGACCTTCGGTTGGATCGATACGCGTGTGCCGTCGGCGGCCGCGTCGATCGACATCTCGCCGATGTCGAACCCGAGCGAGTTGAGCTTCTGGACGCGCTCGGTGATGCGCCACGACTCGTTCGCCGAGAACGTCTCCTGGTCGGTGAGGGCCGCCCACAGCGAGTGGTACGACGACATGATGCCGTCGGCGATCGCGATGGCGTCCACACCGCCTTCGAGGCGGCCACCGGCTTCGAGGTCCATGATCTCGCCGGCGATGTTCGTGCGTGCGATGTCGAGGTCGTGCATCCGCTGACCGCGCGTGAGGCCCCGCTCATGCAGCTCGCCGGTCTCGGCGTCGACCAAGTACGCGGCGAACGCGCCGGCGTCGCGGCGGAAGAGCGTGTTCGACAGGGAGACGTCGCCCCAGAAGAAGCCGACGTTGTGCAGGCGCACGAGGAGCACGGCGAGGGCGTCGACGAGACGGGTCGCCGTGTCGGGACGCAGCACCTGGGTGAAGAGGGCGCGGTAGGGGAGGGAGAACTTCAGGTGGGCCGTGACGAGGGCAGCGGGCAGTTCCTCGCCGTTCTCGTCGCGACGTCCGTCGATGACTGCGACGCGCTCGACGCAGGGCACGTCGAGGCGCTGCAGCGAGCCGAGCATCTCGTACTCGCGCCGAGCCATCGTCGCCGTCGTCTCCTTGATCGCCACGACGCGTCCGGACAGGTTCGCGAAGCGCACGAGGTGACGCGAGATGCCCTTGGGAAGGTAGACGATGTCGGGCGTCGACCAATCGGCGAGGGTCGTCGACCAGGGGAGGGCGAGCAGACCCGGGTCGACGCTGCTGGCGGTGATCGAGAGCGAGGCGGTCACGGATTCTCCGATCGGATGTGAGGCGCAAAGACTGCGGCGCGGGCGACCAGAGGCCACCCGCGCCGCAGCGTACGAAGATACCGGATCAGGCCGAAGCGATGGCCTTGTCGGTGAGGCGCTCGCCGGTCTCGCCGTCGAACACGTGGACGTGTCCGGTGACGGGGGCGAGGACGACCCGGTCGCCCGCGTTCGGGTGACGGCGGCCGTCGACGCGCGCGACGATGTCGGTGCGCTTGCCGTTGATGTCGGTGTGGCCGTAGAGGTAGCCGTCAGCGCCGAGCTCCTCGACCAGGTCGACGTCGACGGTCAGGCCCTGGCCGTCCTCGGGGTTGACGATGATGTCCTCGGGGCGGATGCCGATCGTGACCGTCGAGCCGTGAGCCTTGCCGAGCGTGTCGGCCTCGACCGCGGCGACCTTGGTGCCGAACTGCACACCGCCCTCGGCGAGCGACGCCGTGAACAGGTTCATGGCGGGCGAGCCGATGAAGCCGGCGACGAAGACGTTGTTCGGCTTCTCGTACAGGTCGCGCGGCGTGCCGACCTGCTGCAGGATGCCGTCCTTGAGGACCGCGATGCGGTCACCCATGGTGAGGGCCTCGGTCTGGTCGTGCGTGACGTAGACCGTGGTGACCCCGAGGCTGCGCTGCAGCGAAGCGATCTGGGTGCGCGTCTGGACTCGGAGCTTGGCGTCGAGGTTCGACAGCGGCTCGTCCATGAGGAACACCTGGGGCTTGCGGACGATGGCGCGGCCCATCGCGACGCGCTGACGCTGACCACCCGAGAGGGCCTTCGGCTTGCGGGTCAGGTACTCCTCGAGGTCGAGGAGCTTGGCGGCCTCGAGCACGCGCTGCGCGCGCTCTTCCTTGCCGACGCCGGCGATCTTGAGCGCGAAGCCCATGTTCTCGGCGACCGTCATGTGCGGGTAGAGCGCGTAGTTCTGGAAGACCATCGCGATGTCGCGGTCCTTCGGGGGAACGTCGGTGACGTCGCGCTCACCGATGCGGATGCTGCCCGAGTTGACCTCTTCGAGGCCGGCGAGCATGCGCAGCGAGGTGGACTTTCCGCAACCGGAGGGGCCGACCAGGACGAGGAACTCGCCGTCGCCCACTTCGAGGTTGAGCTTGTCGACCGCGGGGCGCGTGCCACCGGGGTACAGACGGGTTGCGTTGTCGAAAGTGACAGTCGCCATCGTTTCTTCTCCTTCACCGGCAGGTACGTGCCGGACGATCCGTTGTGAATGGAACGGGGTCGCCCCCGTACGCCCCTCATCGGGCGCGCTCTCAGTATGGCACGGGCGCGGGCGTGCGGGAGACAACGCATTCCGGGTGGTGCTCTGGGCTTTCCCAGGCTGGCTGATTACCATCGAGTGACCCGTGAGGCCCGCCGCGAGTCGCCCCGCGCGGCCTCATCCTTACTTCTGTTCCCCGAGGTTCCATGTCTTCTGACGACACTCCTGACGCTCCCGAATCGCCGGCAGTCATCGACCGTCGCGAGGCGGTGCGCGAGAAGGCGCTGCAGGTTCACACCCGGCAGTCGCGTGCGCGCATCGCGCGTCGCTCGGGTCTCGGGGTGCTCGCCGTCGGAGTCGTGGCAGCCGCAGCGGTGGCAGTCACCATGACCGTCTCGAGCGCCGGCAGCAAGCCGCAGCTCGAGCCCGCCACCGCGTCGGGCGACGGCTTCGTCGTCGCCGACGTCGTCAATACCTCGGTCTCCACCGACATCGCCGCCGAGACCGACGCGTCCGCGCCTGCCGAGCCCGCCCCGGATGCCGCGGCCGCGACTCCCGCCGAGGGCCTTCCTGCTCCGACCTCCACGACGGCACCGCCCGTCGAGATCCGGGTCTACGTCGACTACCTCTCCGCCGGCGCGCGCGAGTGGCAGGTCGCCAATGCGCAGCAGCTGACCTCGTGGGTCGACGACGGTGCGGTCACGCTCAGCTACTACCCGGTCGCGATGCTGACGGCGAAGTCGAACGGGACGAAGTACTCGCTCCGCGCGGCCAGTGCTGCAGCCTGCGTTGCGACGAACGCGCCCGACGCCTTCTTCGCGTTCAACAACGAACTGCTGACGCGTCAGCCCGAGGTCGACTCCGACGGCTACTCCGACACCGAGCTCGCCAACATGGCGCAGGCTTCCGGCGTCGACTCGACCCGCGTGGTCCGCGACTGCATCGAGTCGGGCTCGTACGCCGCATGGGCGAAGTCGGCGACCGAGCGCGCCGTCGCCGGCATCCCTGACACGAATGGGCTGGCGCTGACCGGAACACCGATGGTGCTCGTCAACGGCAAGCAGTACATCGGCGACCTGAGCGACCCGGCCGAGTTCTCGCAGTTCGTGCTGACGACCGCGAGCGACGCGTACTACAAGTCCGCGCCCACCCCGACTCCGACCCCGACCGAGGCGCCCGCGTCCTGACGGGCCGCCTGCGGCCGCCGACGTTTCGGCGCCGCTCGCGTCCGTCGCTAGACTGGACGCCTTGCCGACTTGGCGCAATTGGTAGCGCACCGTACTTGTAATACGGGGGTTACGGGTTCAAGTCCCGTAGTCGGCTCCGTAATGTCAGCTCAGCTCGTGGGGATCCGTCCCATCACGTCGCGTGCGAGTTCCGCGGCGGTCGTCTTGGTGACGAGCGTGCCGTCGACGATCACCCATAATCCGTCGCTCAATGCATATGCCAGGACACTCCCGATGCCGTCTTCGACATCGCGGTGGAAGACATCGACACGCGAGAAGCTCTCGTAGGTGTACTCGTTCGAGGCCGTGAGCGCGGTCCGCAGCTCCTGCTCTACCTGAGGCTCGAGAAGGGCGACTTCCACGTTCACGACTCCGTCCGACATCGGAATACCCCAGCCGCAGCTCGTCGTTTCGCGAGCGCCCTCATATGCGGCGCGAGCCAGCGGGCCGGGCAGAGCTTCGGCGCTCCACGCGATGGTGGAGAGAGGGCCGATTCGGGCGTCATCGTTAGCCGCTGCACGCACCTGCTCGGTGGTCAGCATCTCAGCGCACGACGGTACGGAGACGACCCTGGGCGTCGGCGCCGCCGTTGGCGTCGACGGCGCGGGTTCAGCCGTCTGCTGCGGAGCTTGCGATGGAGGAGGCGTCGTCGTGAGCCTCGTCTCCTCGTCGGGAGTATTCGCCGTGCACCCTGTCGCTGCGAGAAGGAGGGCTAGCGAGAGCAGGCTGAGGCGGCGCAGACGATGGCGGGGCTTCATGTCTCGCAACGCTATCGCAACGCCTCGGCTCAGTAGCCCTCGAGATCGGGGTCCCAGTCGTCCGTGTCGATCGGCGTCATCGGCTGCGCCTGTCCGGCGGGGCGCCGATAGGGGTAGTGCGGGTTCATCCGGAGCAGGGTGGCACCGGTCGAGAAGTCCGGTTCGTCTCCGTGCCACGGAGCGGGCTCGGACATGATCGCGATGCCGGGGCCGAGGATGAGGTCGACGCTGCTGTCCGCGGAATCGCCACTCGCGACGGGAATCGTCACCCGCTCGGAGTGCGCAAGGTTGGCGAGGGCGACGTTGAGTCGGAGCAACACGTCGGCGACGTCGTCCGTCGTGAGGACGACGCCCGTTCCGTAGTGGATCCGACGCACCGGACAATTGTCGTCGGGTGGCGAAAGTATGCAAGGTGGCTTGCGCGAGCGGGGGAGCGCGACGCATCATTTGCACCCTCGGCGCGGTCTCCCGACGCCCGACGGGCGCGGTACATTTTGGTCAGCCGCTCGGACGCTCAGGCGTCAGAGGAGCCCCGGTCCGGGGCGGGTCGGGACCGCTGCTCGAGAGGGAGAACCATGGGACATCTGATCTACGGTGTCGCACCGGCCATCAACATCGACGACTGGGCGCTGCAGCATCTCCGTGCGGTCATCGTCACCAAGCTCCGTCGCGACGAGAGCTTCGTCTTCACATGGGGCAGCGAGCCGGACACGCATGGTGACGACGCGGCCGCGGGGCAGGAAGGCGAGTACGGAAGCGTCTGGATCTCACGCGCCTCCTCGCTGTACTTCAGCTTCACCGAAGCGCCGACGGGGACCCTCAACCGGCGGTGGCTCGTGGTTCTCAATGAGGCGGCGAACAGCGCGGCCGGGTTGCGGTTGGTCCCGGAGCCGCCCGGCGACTGAGTCCTCAGGCCGCCCGGTTGGCGATGAACGCGGCGGACTTGGACTGCAGGAACGAGCACAGAGCGGACACCATCGCGAGCTCTGAAGAGAGTTCGAAGGCGCGGCCCGCGTCGAGCTTGACGTCCTGCTCGCGCGCTTCGAACGTGATCGCCCAGTGCGTCGACCCGACGGGCTCGGGCTGCAGGTAGGTCACGGTGCCGGCGTTCACCAGGTCGAGGCCGATGAGGCCGGTGTCGTGGCCCCCGGTGCCGTCCTGAGGCATGACCCGCAGCCGCTCGCTGATCGGGTAACCGAGCTCAGCGAACTCGGCCAGCCAGGCCTCCAGTGTTTCCTTCGTGCGAAACGGCATGCGCTCCTCCAATGGCACCCGGCAAAACACCCTGTCGTGTTGCCAGCGCTCATTATCACCTGAGCTCGCGACCGTTCCCGACGCCCGCGCCCGCGGCGTTCGCTTCGATGCTCGCCTCTACTGAAACGGGATCAGCACGTCGCGTTCCACAGCTCCGTGCCACACTGCGGCAGGCATCAGATGATGTCGATCGCTCCGCCGAAATCGTCGTTCCACGACGTGAGGTCGTCGGTGTCGGCTGTCGGTCCTGGCTCAGGCGCGAGCCGGGGATAGTCGGGATGAAGCTGCAGCCAGCCGACGGCATCCTCGAAATCCGGCTCCGGGATGTCGATGGCGGCGGGCCGGGACAGGATGTGGATGCCCGTCCCGATCACGAGGTCGACCTGCGCGGGTTCCTCCGATCCCGGCTCGATTGCGAGGATGGTGACGACTTCACTTCCCGATGTGGCGGCGACGCTCGCGGTCAGAGCCAGCAGCGCGCGGGCGACGGCGTCGCTGGTGATGAAAGTCTCGCCCCCGTACTTCACGTAACGCATCGCCGTGCACGATGCCACCTCACCCCGCGATGCGGCACGGGGTTGCCAACTCGCGCTCGGCGGGCTAACCGCGCCTGTGGTCGCTCCGACGCGTGACGGCGTTGCGCCAGACGACCGTGTTGAGCTCGCCGGCGGGGCTCATCCAATGCACCACCACGACGCGGTCGTTCCATCCGTGTGCGACAGCCGCGACCCGTTCGGCCGGCTTGTGCGGCCACGACACCCATGCCCACACCGTGGGCCGCTCCGCCGGCCACTCGAGCGGGTCGGGGCCGTAGGCCTGCATCGGGATCGTGCACGGCGGGATGCGCATGAGGACCCGCTCGGTGCGCTCGTCGGCACGGCGATCGATCGCATCGGCGTAGCGCTTGTTGGTCCCCACAGGCCGGGTTCTCCTCTCCCGGCCCGAAGACTGTCATGGCCCGACGACATCCCGACGAGATGGCGCGCGGACGCGTCGTCAGTGCTTGCGGATGTTGACGAGCTGCCAGCCCTCCGGCACCTGCGCGAAAAGCGCCTGCCGGTCATCGGCCTCGATGTCGCGCAAACCGTCGCGCCGCTGATACGTCGCGGTCGCCTTCAGCTCTGTGCTGCCCTTGATCATCTGGACGGGAGCCGACACGAGGTCGAAGCCCTCCGGCGCGGCAGCCTGCGCCTGATCGCGGATCTCCTCGAGCGAGTGCCCGGCAAGCTCGACGGTGGTGTTCTCGACACGACGAATGGTGCCCACGTACATGGGACAAGCCTAAGCGTCGCGTCAGTGCAGCCCGATCATGTCGGCACGATCGTGCATCGTCACGGCATCGCGACCGCCGCGACCGCGAGGGGTCGGCTCCGGGGTCAGGTACAGACCGCTCCCGGAATTCGCGACGGCGGTGAGCGCCTCGAGCCAGTCGCGGTTGAGCTGCGGCGAACGGTGACCGTGGTACTTGAATACCAGGTCGGCGTTCTGATGGATCCAGACCGACCGCCGCCCGTCGCCGATGCTCACGTCGTCGCGCCACGTGAAGAAGAAGCACTCGTTGCGCCGCAGCTTCGACCCGATCACCTGCTGCAGGTGCGCGAGCGCGCGGTCCTCGATCTCGACTTTGGTGTTGCCGTTGCCATAGATGAATCGCCCCATGATGGTCCCCGAGAAGAACGATTCGCGGGTCGGCCGCCGCACCGAGGGGGGATGTGCGACGTGCGGACCAGACCCGCGAACCGTTCCCCGTTCTCCTTCTCCACGGTCCCGGTTCGTCCTGCGAGCGTCAAGAGGGGGCGGATGCAGTGCTCGCGGGTTCGTGGCGTGCGGCGCTCCTGATGCACTATTGACCGAGTGACCGATCAGACTCGACCCCCGGCTCTGCCGCTCGGAGCGGCGATCGCCGCGACGGTGTTCATCGGCGTCCTCACCGCCGTTCAAGCGCGCATCAACGGCGCGCTCGGCGCAGCGATCGGTGACGGGTTCGTCGCGGCATCCATCTCGTTCGGAAGCGGGCTGGTGCTCATCCTCGCGATCACCCTGCTGGCTCCCAGCGGGCGGCGGGGACTCCGTCTCCTGATCGCGGGGGCGGGGCGCGGCATCCCGATCTGGATGCTGCTGGGCGGCCTCGCGGGCGCCGTCACGGTCGCCACGCAGGGACTCACCGTCGCCACGATCGGAGTCGCGCTCTTCACCGTCGGGTTGGTCGCCGGCCAGACGGCGGGCGGACTGGTGCTCGACCGCGTCGGGTACGGACCCGCCGGGGTGGTCGCCGTGACCGTGCCCCGCCTGGTCGGGGGACTGCTCGCGATCGTCGGCGTTGTGCTGTGCGCGCTCGGTCAGCGGGGTGAGCCGGTCGCGTGGTGGATGCTGGCGCTGCCGCTCATCGCCGGAGCCGGCATCGCCTGGCAGCAGGGCACCAACGGGCGCCTGCGCCAGGAGCTCGGCAGCCCGTTGTCGACGACGGTCGTGAACTTCACGGGCGGGTCCGTCGCGCTCGGCATCGCGGCTGCGGTGAGCGTGACCCGCAATGGAATGCCCGCGGCGCTGCCGTCGGAGCCCTGGATGTACCTGGGCGGCGCGATGGGGGTCGTCTACATCGTCATCTCGGCCGCGCTGGTGAAGCGCACCGGGGTACTGCTCCTGGGCCTCGGATCGGTCGTGGGGCTGCTCGCCGCATCGATCGTCCTCGATGCGATCGCGCCCCCTCCGGCCGGACCGTCGCTGCTGGCCGCCACGGTCGCGGCCGGTGTGGCCTTCGTCGGCGTCGTCATCGCCGTCGTACCCTGGCGGCGCCGAGTCCGCTGAGGTGTGATGAGCGCGACTCAGCGACGAGCGGCGTAGTGCTCCGCGAGGCGCGCGAGGCCCTCATCGATCGAGACGGTCGGCGCCCACTGCAGGTCGCGCCGGATGTCGGTCTGATCGAACCAGTGCGCGGTCGACAGCTGTTCGGCGAGGAAGCGCGTCATCGGCGGCTCGTCGGCGCCGGGACGCACCTCCCAGACCTTCTCCACGGCGGCTCCCGCCGCGCGCGCGACGGCAGCCGGTAGGCGCAGCTTCGGCTCGGGGGCTCCCGCCGCGCGGCAGATGCCGGCCATCAGGTCGCCCACGGGCCGCGGTTCGCCGTTGGTGAGCACGTAGGCGCGACCGCCGACGGCATCCGCCCGGTGCAGCGCCGCGACGATGCCGGAGGCGGCGTTATCGACGTACGTGGTGTCGATCAGCGCCGTGCCGCCGTTGAGGAGGGGCAGGGTGCGCCGCCGCGCGCGAGCGACGATGCGCTCGATGAGCTGCGGGTCGCCCGGCCCCCACACCAGGTGCGGCCGCACCGCGACGACGTGCATGGCTGCGCTGTCGCGGCTCAGCGCGATGAGCTCGGCCTCCGCCTTCGTGCGCGCGTATTCGCCGCGCGCGCGGACGGGGTCGGCCGGGTCGGCCCCCGCTCCCGCGAGCGCAGACCCGGCATGGGCGACCGATGGTGAGGAGACCTGGACGAAGCGCGCCACGCCGGCTGCCGCCGCGGCGTCGAGGAGGGTCGTCGTGCCGCCGACGTTGACGTCGTGGAACTCGCGCCGGTCACCGGCGAGCGACACCTTCGCGGCGAGGTGGACGACGGCATCGGCGCCCGCCACCGCATCCGACACGGTCGTCGTATCCGTGACGGATCCCCGGATGTCGTGCGCGCCGACGCCACCCGAGGGGCGACGCTGCAGGGTCCGCACCTCATGTCCGGCGGAGATCAGCTCGGCGACGACGGCGCGACCGAGAAATCCGGATGCACCGGTGGCGAGGACGATCACGGCGCGCTCGCCTTCGCGCCCGCGAGCACGCGCTCGGCCCATGCCGCCAAGCGCGACCGGTCGATCTTGGAGTTGTGACGGATGTCGGTCGGCAGTGCCGGGACGACGAGCGCCGCAGCGACGGGCGTGTCGGATGCCGTGCGGATGCGCTCGGCCAGATCCGACGGTGCGAGGCCCGGCCGACGCGCGCCGGGTGTCGTCTCGACGACCGCGACGCAGACCTGGCGGCCACGTGGTCCGACCCCGACGATCGCGGCACGGCGAACGTCGTCGATGCTCTCGATCTGCTGCTCGGGACCGACGGGCGTCACGGGGCCGTCGGCCGTGACGATGACGTGGGGGAGCCGCCCCTCGACCCAGAGCCTGCCTTCGCCGTCGAGGTGGCCGACATCGCCGGTGCGATGCCAGCGTCCCGGATGCGCCTGAGTGCCGCGTACGGCATCGCGGTCGGTAGCCCAGAGGCGGTGATATCCGCGCTTGAGGTGCGGTGCCGAGACGACGATCTCACCCGTCACGTGCGGCGTGTCGGACAGATCGCCCGTTGCGCGCCCATCGTCGTCGAGAGCCGAGATGCGCACCGTGCCCGATCCGATCGGCGTGCCGACGCAGACCCCGGCGTCGGGTGCCTGCTGTGCGCTCTCGAGCTCGTCGAGGGTGACGTCGGTGACGAGCAGGCACTCGGTCATGCCGTACGGCGTATGCGCCGCGGCGGCGGGCATGAGCTGGTGCGCCTGACGCAGGAGATCGATGCTCACCGGCGCGCCGGTCGAGAGGAACGTCCGGACCTGCGCGAGCGCTGCGCGATCGTCGGGAGTGAGCGCGCCGGCTGTGGCGCAGACGTTCGCGACGGCGGCGGGGGAGAGGAACACGATTCGCGCACGCGAGGCGCGCACGGCTTCGGCGACGGCGGAGGCCGTGAGGGTGCGCGGTGCCGAGACGTCCATGCGCGGCGTCGCCGAGCGCGTCCCGAGCGCGGGCCCGAGCAGCGCGAACGGAGCGAAGCCCGTGACCAGTCCGACGTCCGGGGTGACGTCGAAGTGCGCCCCCAGGGTGTCGCGCAGCGCGGCCAGTTGCGCGTGCGTATAGACGACGCCCTTCGCCGGTCCCGTCGAACCCGACGTGAAGAGGATGGCCGCCTCGTCGTGCGCGTCCGGGGGTGCCGGAACGGTGGCACGCGACCCGGAAGCCGCGATCTCGGCCAGACTCGCCTCGACGCCGAGCGCGCGCGCCGCCGGCGCCGGGAGGTTCGGCGCCGAGACGCGTCGGCCGGGCCATCCGAGTGCGCGGGCCGCTGCGAGGCCCGCCTGCTCGCCGATGACGAAAGCGGGCTCGGTGCCGCGAACGGCCCGCGAGAGTCCGCGGATGCCCAGCCCCCGGTCCGCGACGACCACGACGGCACCGATGCGAAGGCATGCGTAGAGCACGGCCGTCAGGGTCGGGCCGGGTTGGACCAGGAGCGAGACGCGGTCTCCGGGACGGATGCCGAACGCCGCGAATCCGGCGGCGAGCTGGTCGACGCGCTGCGCGAGTTCGTTCCAGCTGACATCGAGCGGTTCGCCGCCGACCCGACGGGTGAGGTCGACCACGGCGGTGTCACCGTCGTCGCGGCGGTCGTACAGTCGCTGCCAGATCGGAACGAACGGCTGAGCGTCGTCGTGCGCGTTCTCCTCCTCGGCGCGGACGCCGCGGTCGACGGGGTCGCCGTGGTCGCCGCCGGACAGGCCCCTGTCGTCGAGCCAGTCGAGCACCAGCTCTGCGTACGGTCGTTCCTCGGCGAGCATGTGACCGGCGCCTTCGAAACGGTGGACGTCGGCGTGCGGGAGGCGACGCGCGAGATCGTCGAGGTGGTGCTCGCCGAAGACGGGGTCGCGCGGTCCGCGCAGCAGCAGGGCGGGCACGGTGAGGTCGACGAGACCGCCCGCGAGCTCATCGAGCGCCGGCGTGCTCGGGTGGTCGGGAGTCGCGGGAATGTCGGCGACGAAAGCGCCGATGCCCCGGCGGAGCTCGCTCGACGCGTAGGGCGCCCGGTAGGCGGCGCGCACGTCGGGCGCGAGCGGGGGATCGGCCAGCGCGAGAGTCGTGTCGAGGAACGCGGTCGTCTTGACCGTCGTGGTGGCCAGCAGCGATCGGGCTCCCGCGACGCGCAGCGCCGAGGGCAGCGGCATCCCGGCCGGGTGGTGCACAGCCGTGTTGAGCACGGCGACGGCGTCGACCCGGTCACGATTGCGCACGGCCCACCCGAGAGAGACCGGGCCGCCCCAGTCGTGTCCGAGAGTGACGAGCGTGCCGGCGATGTCGAGATCGTCGATGATCGCACCGAGGTCGGCGATGCGCTGCGGCAGGCCTCTCGTCAGCGACGTCCGTTCGGAGTAGCCCATCTCGAGCTGGTCGACGGCGACGATCCGCCAGGCCGGCCCGCCGGCCCGTGCACGCTGCAGCGACGCAGCGACGAGCCCGCGCCAGAGATACGACCAGGTCGGGTTGCCGTGCACGGCGACGATCGTCCCGACGGGCGTGATGCCTTCGCGCGCGAGCAGCGGGGCGGTGTCGAGCAGGTGCCACCGGCGCTGCGACCCGGCGTCGGCGCCGACACCGGTGACGACGCGGGTCGTCGATACGTTGCTCTCTACTCCGGGCAGCTCCCGCGGCACCGAGGGGATCACCAGGCGAGCTCCAGCATGCTGGTGTTCAGGCCCGACCCGACCCCCATCAGCAGGACCCGGTCGCCACGCTGCAACGTCGACTTCTCCGCATCGAGGGTGATCGGGATGGACGCCGGTCCGACGTTGCCCAGGTGAGGGTAGGTCACCGGCACACGACGCCGGTCGAGACCGACCGCCTTAACGATCGCGTTGGTGTGCACGGACGAGACCTGATGCGTGATGTAGCGGTCGATCGTCGACCACGAAAAGGTCGACTGCGCTTCCTTCCACGCATCGACGACGAGCGCGAGCCCGCCTTTCAGGAGCGCTTTGGCGTCGGTGAACATCCCGTCGACGCTGCCGACGCACAGCTCGTGGAACTGCGTGGCCGCGCGGGTGACGCCACCGACGATCCGGTGCCCGCCGGGGTTCTCGCTCGCCCGCCCCAGCACGGCCGCGGCGGCGCCGGAGCCGAGCGTGAGCGACGCGAACTCGCTCATGAAGCCGTCGCGGCCGAGACCGCCGCGATTGAGTCGCTCGACGGTGTTGACCTGGATCTCGTCGGCATCCTCGCCGTTGACGATGATCGCGTAGTCGATCTGGCCCGATTGGATCATGCCCGACGCGAGGCTCATGCCGTTGATGAATCCGAGGCAGGCATTGGCCACGTCGAAGTTGATGGCCGAGGTGGGGAGGCCGAGCCCGTGGTGCAGCCGCACCGCGACCGACGGCTCGAGATGCTTGCGCGACACGGAGGTGTTGATGAGCAGTCCGATCTGGTCCGGGCGCACACCCGCCTCGTCGAGCGCTCGCCGACCGGCCTGGATCGTCGCGTCGTCGGACGACTCGCCCGCCGCCCAATTGCGTCGCTCGTTCACGCCCGCGACGCGTCGCAGCAGTCCGGGCTTGAGCTTCAGCTGACGCAGCACATCCGACAGCCGCTCCTCTATCGCGTCTGACGGGGTGATGCGGGAGGGGAGGACACTCGCCACCGAGAGGAGGGCGACGTCGTCGTAACGAGTGGTGGCGTTTCCGTGCAATGCGACTCCCGCGGTGTCTCCGGTGGCCAGCGGCTTCTGCCTCCGACCCGCGCTCGAGGCGCCTCCGGGCATCCCTCGATTTTACGTCTCGACTCATGCGGTCGGCTGCATGCGGATCGCTGTGCTACCGCGGCGCGCCCGTCGGAATGTCTGGCATACGAAGGGTGCGAGGGTGCCGGAGCGTGCGTTGGAAGGCCCGGATGAGGTCGACGGTCACGTCGAGCTCGAGGGCCATCGCATCCACGTGTCCGTCGTGGATGCTCTCGGCGCGCGCGTACTCGTCGACGGACACCAGCATCCGCGCCGCCCATTCGTCGGCTCTCGCCTCTTGCCGTTCGGCGTGGTGCGGGTCGCGAAGCGGCACGTCGCCGTGCACGGCGTGGGCGCACTCGTGCGCCAGGACCGACCGGTGGAGGCGTCGGGCCATTCCCGGCCGGAGTCGGACGACGCGGAGCCCGTGCTCGTACTCTCCGTCGCGGTCGGGAGGCAGGTCGGTGATGGTCAGGCGTACGCCGAGAAGATCGAGTGTGTCGAGAAGTTCGTCATCCGTCACCGTCGTCCCCTCCGCGGTCATCGTGTGGCGCTTTGGCCACCGCCCGCTCAGTATCGCGTGAGGTGCCGACATCGATGCGGGGGAGGGGAGACCCGTCGCGGGTCCGGCGAGACTGCCGGCCCGGCATGACGACGACCTGCGCGATGGGAATGCCGACCGCGCGGCAGACGGCGTCGAGTTGGTCGATCGTGAAGACCTTCTTGGCAGCGAGCACCCGCGACAATTGCGAGGCCGACATGCCCGCTTGGGCGGCGACGTCGGTCTGGCGCAGTCCGCGGCGTGCGATCTCGGTGGCGAGCAGACTCGCCACATGACGACTGAGCGGGCCGGCTTCCGGGGTCTTTCCTGAGGGCACGTGCCCAGTTTGGCGGAGTTGTCGGCATTCTGCCGCTCGGCTGCATCATCCGTCACACTCGTCCGCTCCGCGGTCGTTCTGCGGCGCCTTGGACACGGCGATGTCGACGGCTCCGCTGCCGGGCCACCGCCGCCGGCCGGGCATGACGACGACCTGCCCGATGGGGATGCCGACGGCGCGGCACACCGCGTCGAGCTGATCGATCGTGAAGACCTTCTTCGCGGCGAGGACGCGCGACAGCTGCGAGGCCGACATGCCGGCCTGGGCGGCGACATCGGTCTGACGCAGTCCGCGACGAGCGATCTCAGCGGCGAGCAGATTCGCGACATGACGGCTGAGCGAGCCGGGTTCCGGTGTTCTTCCTGTGGGCACGTGCCAAGTTTGGCTGGACTATTGCCATGTGGCAAGGGCGTCAATAGTGTTGCCATATGGCAGACGGCTTGCTAAGCGCTCGAGTGGCTCGGTCCATCCGCGCGGTTCTCGCGGATGAGCGGTTGACGCAGGAATGGCTGGCAGAGGCGAGCGGGATCCCGATGCGAACGCTCGCCCGCCGCTTGCACGTTCGGCAGCCATCGGCGATGTCGATCGAGGAGCTGGCGCGGATCTCGGCAGCGCTCGACGTCGACATCGCCGACCTCCTCGACGAGCGTCGTCTGTCGGCCCGCAGGCTCCGATCCCGCTCGCAGCCTCCGACCTGAGGGCGATTCAGGGCATCGGGCTCAGAAACGACTCGCCGTCGATCGACTTGCGGCGCCCGGAGTCGCGGTCTGCGGGCTTACCGCCGACATAGAGCCAGCCGAGTAGCTCTTCGCGCTTGCCGAGCTTGTGCGCCTTCGCGACCGCCTTGGATCGCGTCGCGCCGCCCGTGCGCCAGAACACGCCCCACCCGGCCTCGTCGAGAAGCAGGCTCAGCATGTGAGCGACGCCCGATGCCACGGCCTCCTGCTCCCACCGCGGGACCTTGCTCTTCTTGCTGTAGCTGGCGACGACCGCGATGAGCAGCGGGGCGCGCATCGGCTTCGTCGAGACACCGCGTTTGCCCTCGGCCTTGTTCAGCGCACGGCCCAGCCGCGTCCGCCCGTCGCCTCGGATCTCGATGAGCCGCCACGGACGCAACGACGAGTGGTCGGCGACCCGCCCCGCGGCCGAGACCAGTCGCACGAGCTCCTCGTGCGAGGGTGCTTCGTCGGTGACCTTCGACCACGACCGGCGTGCGCCGGCGGCCTCGAAGGCTCCGGTCACTTCTCCTGCTCGGGAGTGAACGACAGCGACAGCGAGTTCATGCAGTAGCGGTCTCCAGTGGGCGTGCCGAAACCGTCGGGGAAGACGTGCCCCAGGTGCGAACCGCAGTTCGCGCAGCGCACTTCCGTGCGCACCATGCCGTGCGAGCGGTCCTCGATCAGCTCGACGGCCTCGGGGCGCACCGACTCGTAGAAGCTCGGCCAACCGCAGTGCGAGTCGAACTTCGTTCCGCTCTGGAACAGCTCGGCGCCGCAGGCGGCGCAGGTGTACAGGCCCGCGCGGCTCTCGTCGAGCAGCTCCCCGGTCCACGCGCGCTCGGTGCCGGCCTGCCGCAGCACCGCGTACTGCTCAGGGGTGAGCTCCTCGCGCCACTGCTCGTCGGTCTTGTTCACGGAATAGGTCATGTCTGCTCCTTCGCCTCGTCCTATTCAACTCGACGTTGCGGGTCGATGTTCCCTGAGAATGGCTTCATGTCCGACGAGTTCGCCGCCGTGATCGAGCGCTACCGACGCTTCGCCGTCTACGAGGCACCCGGGCGATCGGATCTCTACGCGGCATGGGCGCGGCGCGTCGTCGAAGACCGCGACCTGCAGCAGGTGCTGTCGCGGCTTCCCGCGAACCGGCGCCAGCCGCCGCTCGTGTTCGCGGTCTGCCGCCTGCTCGGTTCCGGCGACGTGGATTCGTCGTCGTGGGCATCGTGGGTGCTCGATCATGCCGACGCCGTCGTCTCGGAGACCCTCGTCCGCTCGGTGCAGACGAACGAGCCGCTCCGCTGCGCGGCGCTTCTTCCGACGCTGTCGCGCGTCTCGGGGCCTATCGCGCTGCTCGAGATCGGAGCGAGTGCCGGGTTGTGCCTGTATCCCGACCGCTACTCGTATCGGTACCGGGGTGACGACCGCGAGACGCGCCTCGACCCGCCCGCGGGGGCAGCCGTGGTCGAGCTGCCGAGCGAGGTGAGGGGGGTGCGGATGCCGCGCGTGCGGCATCCCGAGATCGTCTGGCGCGCCGGCATCGATCTCGCCCCGTTGGACGTGCGCGATCCCCGCGACGTCGACTGGCTGACGCGCCTGGTGTGGCCGGGCGAGAGCGGGCGGGCGGAGCGCATCCGAGCGGCGGCGGCTGTCGCGGCATCCGACCCGCCCCTTCTGTTCGCCGGCGACGCGTACGACCTTCTTCCGGACGTGGCAGCGCTCGCCCCGGCCGACGCGACGCTCGTGATCACCACGCCCGGGGTGCTCGTGCACATCCCGCGGGAACGACGCGCGGGCGTGGTCACGCGTGCGCGCGGACTGGGGCGCTGGCTGACGATCGACGAGCCCGCCACCCATGACGGCTGGGCAGGCGGTGCTCCCTCCGGCTGGCGCGACGGCTTCGCGGTCGCCCTCGACGGGGAGATCGACGCTGCGGCCGACCCGCTCGGGCGATGGTGGGAGTGGCGTCCCGGCTCCGAGCGCGCGCGGTCGTAGCGTGGAGACGTGGCACTTTCCGAACGCGACCGCTCGATCCTCGATTTCGAGGCGCGTTGGGGTGCTCACAGCGGCGCGAAAGAAGAGGCCGTTCGCGAAGAGCTCTCGCTGAGCCCTGCGCGGTACTACCAGCTGCTCGGGCGGATCATCGAGTCGGTCGACGCGGTGTCGCACGACCCCCTGCTCGTGCACCGCCTGCGGCGCATGCGTGCGGCGGCCGAGCGCTCGCGCGCCGACCGCGCGGCCATGTGACGCGAAGCTTCGGCAGATAGCATTCCTCCGTGCCGACAACGACATACCCGAAAGACCGCTTCGACGAGCTGCCCGCCGACACCACCCGCGTCGGCGCCCACCGGGCCGAGAACCCCCGGCTGCGTGCCGGCGTGCTCCTGGTCTGGGCTGCCGTCGCGGTCCTCGTCCTGGTGGCGGCGGGCGTCCTCGGCACGATGATCGTCACCGGTCGCATCGGGCTGTTCCCGGCGGCGCCCACGGCGACGTCCGTGGTCGAGGCTCCCGTCGAGGCCGATCCGGTCGTCGACACCTCGTATCCCGTCCTGATCCTCAACGCGACGTCGGAGCGCGGACTGGCGACCGCCCTCCGCGACACCGTCGTCGGTGCCGGATGGAACTCGGATGTCGTCGACGCGGGTGACGCCAGCACTCATGACTTCGCGACGACCACGATCTTCTACGTCCATGCGGAGGACGAGGGTGCCGCGCGGGGCCTCGCCCAAGTGATCGGCGGAGCGGACGTGGAGATGAGCGAGGCCTATGCAGGCCCGGACGGCGCGGACGGGGAGCCCAGCAAGCAGCTCACCGTGGTCGTCGGCGAGGACCGCGCGGGCGGTGGCGGCGAGGGCTGACGACCGGGCGTGTTTCACGCTCGTGAAATTCTCGATGCGGCCGTGTCAACAGTGACCGGAAGCGCCGGATCCGGCGGAACGCCCTGCATACGATGACGCTGTCGCACAGCATCAGGAGATTCGCATGACACAGGGCACCGTCAAGTGGTTCAACGCCGAGAAGGGTTTCGGCTTCATCACCGTGAACGAAGGGCAGGACGTCTTCGTCCACTACTCCAACATCGAGATGAGCGGCTTCCGCGTGCTCGAAGAGGGGCAGGCGGTCGAGTTCACCGTGGGGACGGGGCAGAAGGGTCCGCAAGCGGAATCGGTGCGCGTCGTCGCCTGAATCGCAACACTCCACGGAGCGCACCGCCATCGCGGTGCGCTCCGTCGTTTCCCCGGGTCGCGTCACCGGCCACGCGGCTTGCACTCCCCATGGGCGAGTGCCAGAATGGCTTTAGCACTCACGTTCATCGAGTGCTAAAGACTGTTCTCCACCGTCCGGGAGGGACGACACACACATGGCAAAGATCATCGCTTTCGACGAGGAGGCCCGCCGCGGCCTCGAGCGCGGCCTGAACACGCTGGCCGACGCCGTCAAGGTGACGCTCGGCCCGCGCGGTCGCAACGTCGTGCTCGAAAAGAAGTGGGGCGCCCCCACCATCACGAACGATGGCGTCTCGATCGCCAAGGAGATCGAGCTCGACGACCCGTACGAGAAGATCGGTGCGGAGCTCGTCAAGGAGGTCGCCAAGAAGACCGACGACGTCGCCGGTGACGGAACGACCACCGCGACCGTCCTCGCTCAGGCGCTCGTCCGCGAAGGCCTGCGCAACGTCGCAGCCGGCGCCGACCCCATCTCGCTCAAGAAGGGCATCGAGAAGGCCGTCAAGGCCATCACCGACCAGCTCCTCGCTGACGCCAAGGAGGTCGAGTCGAAGGAGCAGATCGCTGCCACCGCTTCGATCTCGGCTGCTGACGCCTCGATCGGCGAGCTGATCGCCGAGGCCATCGACAAGGTCGGCAAGGAGGGCGTCGTCACCGTCGAGGAGTCGAACACCTTCGGCACCGAGCTCGAGCTCACCGAGGGCATGCGCTTCGACAAGGGTTACATCAACCCCTACTTCGTCACGGACCCGGAGCGCCAGGAGGCCGTCTTCGAGGACCCGTACATCCTCATCGCGAACCAGAAGATCTCGAACATCAAGGACCTTCTGCCCATCGTCGACAAGGTGATCCAGGAGGGCAAGGAGCTCCTCATCATCGCCGAGGACGTCGAGGGCGAGGCTCTCGCGACGCTGGTCCTCAACAAGATCCGCGGCATCTTCAAGTCGGCTGCCGTCAAGGCTCCCGGCTTCGGCGACCGTCGCAAGGCTCAGCTGCAGGACATCGCGATCCTCACCGGCGGCCAGGTCATCACCGAAGAGGTGGGCCTCAAGCTCGAGAACGCCACCGTCGACCTGCTCGGCCGTGCGCGCAAGGTCATCATCACGAAGGACGAGACCACGATCGTCGAGGGTGCCGGTGACTCGGCTCAGCTCGAGGGCCGCGTGACCCAGATCCGTCGCGAGATCGACAACACCGACAGTGACTACGACCGCGAGAAGCTCCAGGAGCGCCTCGCGAAGCTCGCCGGTGGCGTCGCCGTCATCAAGGCCGGAGCTGCGACCGAGGTCGAGCTCAAGGAGCGCAAGCACCGCATCGAGGACGCCGTCCGCAACGCCAAGGCAGCTGTGGAAGAGGGTGTCGTCGCCGGTGGTGGTGTCGCGCTCATTCAGGCCGGCAAGAACGCGTTCAGCGGTCTCGAGCTCTCGGGCGACGAGGCGACCGGTGCGAACATCGTCAAGGTCGCGATCGAGGCTCCGCTGAAGCAGATCGCTCTGAACGCCGGCCTTGAGCCGGGCGTCGTCGCCAACAAGGTGGCCGAGCTCGAGATCGGACACGGCCTGAACGCCGCGACCGGCGAGTACGGCAACTTGTTCGAGCAGGGCATCATCGACCCGGCCAAGGTGACGCGCTCCGCGCTGCAGAACGCCGCGTCGATCGCGGGCCTGTTCCTCACGACCGAGGCGGTCGTGGCGGACAAGCCGGAGAAGACCCCGGCTCCCGCGGGCGACCCCACGGGTGGCATGGACTTCTGATCCATCGCATACAGAACGGCCCCTCCTTCGGGAGGGGCCGTTCTGCGTTTCGGAGGGGCCTCAGCGGAACAGGCCCGCGGCCGCAGCCTCGGCCTGCAGGTACTGCTGGCCGGCGGCATCCAGTGCCGATCCGATGTCGCCGAGCGCAGCCTCCACCTCGCGCTGCGCCGCGCGCCACCTCTCGACGACGGCCTGGAAAGCGAGAGCGGCGCTGCCGGTCCACGAGCCCTGCAGTTGTGTCAGTTGTGCCATCATCGCGCCGGTGTCGCTCTCGAGGCGTTCCGAGGTGGCGCGGATGGCGGCGGTGGCGCTCGCCACGGCGTCGCTGTCGATCGAAAAGGTGGCCATGTCGCTCCTTGCGTCGTGTGCGGTGGATGCCGACACGCTAGGTCGCCGTCGACCCGCTGCGCTCGCGCGCGGATGCGATCGGGGAGAGGCCAGTGCCCGGTGCGGCGGGGGAGAAGCCGCCGCGACTCCGCTCAGCGCTCGTCGCGCAGACGCGGCAGCGGTTGGGTCTCGATCCAGAGATGCTCGGCGGCCTCGCGGCGATCGGCCAAGGGGAATGCGACCCGGAACGTGGCGCCGCCGCCCGGCGTGGCCTGGACGTCGATCGAACCGTGCAGCGCCTCCACGATCGAGGCGACGATGGACAGGCCGAGGCCCGAGCCGCCGGTCTCGCGCGTGCGCGACGTGTCGGCCCGCCAGAACCGCTGGAAGATCTTCTCGCGCAGGGGTTCGGGGATGCCTTCGCCGTGATCGATCACCGAGATCCATCCCATGCGGGCGTCGCGGTCCAGGCCCACGGCGATCTCGATCGGGGTGCCCTCCGGGCTGTAGCGCCGCGCGTTGCCGATGAGGTTGGCGACGACCTGGCGGATGCGGTTCTCGTCGCCGAGGACGACCGGTACGAGCGGCGGCTCGCTCGGCTGCAGCAGCGGCTTCGTGTCCGCGGTCGCGCCGGGTGACGTGTTCGCCGACGCGGCATCCGTCTTCCGGGACGCCGTGCCGGAGTCTCCCGAGCGTGCGCCCCGCTCGTCCTTCGGTCGCCGACGCAGGCGGGAGAGCGTCTGGCCGGTGCGGTTGCGGGCACCGCCCGAACGCTTCGTCGTCGCGCCGGTCCCCGTGTTCGTCGGCAGATCCACCGTGAGCGTCTCATCGGAGTACTCGATCACCGAGACATGGCGCTCGGGCGCCGCCGCTCGCGTGTCGAGCGCGGCGTCACGGGCGATGGGACGCAGGTCGACCGGCGTGATGACCAGGTCACGGCGTTCGTCGAGGCGCGCGAGGGCCAGGAGGTCTTCAACGAGGCCGCTCATCCGAACGGCCTCTTTCTCGATCCGCTCCATCGACTGCGCGGTGTGCTCGGCGTCGGTGATCGCGCCCATGCGGTACAGCTCCGCGTATCCGCGGACCGTCACGAGCGGTGTGCGCAGCTCGTGGCTGGCGTCGCCGATGAACCGCCGCATCTGCTGGACCGTGGCGTCGCGCTGGGCCAGGGCGGTGTCGATACGGTCGAGCATCGCGTTGATGGCGATCTTCAGCCGGCCGACCTCGGTACCGGGGGAGATGTCGCCCATGCGCTGGCTCAGATCGCCCGCCGCGATCGTCATCGCGGTCTCCTCGACCTGGCTGAGGCTGCGGAAGGTGAGGGTCACGAGCCAGCGGGTGCCGAGAGCGCCGGCCACGAGGATGAGGGCGGCGATCACGGTGTAGATGCTGATGAAGTTCGCGACGGTCTGTGTCACCGAGGTGAGCGGCAGCGCGACGAGCTGCGTATAGCTCTCACGCGACCCCTCGGGCTGGAGGACATCGACACTCGCGTGGAAGGTGCCGGTTCCCTGACGGGCGGCGAGCTCGAAAGGCTCGGTGCCCTTGACGACCGTGCGGTCGAGGGGGAACGAAGCGGGCAGATCGGGGCGGACCGACTCGGGTCCGCCCGCGACCGACAGCAGCTCGCCCTCGGCGCTGTAGATCGCGACGACGAAGGTGGTCGGCGCCGGTGACTCCTTCGCCTCGAAGAGCGCGATGCCGTCTTCGACGGTGACATCCATCACCGTGCTCGCCAGGTCGGTCGGGGCCAGCGAACGGAGGCTGCCGTCGAGCGCTGCGACTTGGGCGTTCCGGAGGAAGATCATCGTGCCGACGCCCGCGGCGATCAGACCCATCGCGAGCAACGTGACGATGACCCCGGTCACCTTCGTGCGCAGGCTGATGCCGCGCCACCATCGGGTGACGCCGTCGTTCGCGGAATCGCTCAGGCGTCTGCGCTCCCGCGGATCAGGCCGACTTGTCGGCCTTGAGCATGTATCCGAAGCCGCGCTTGGTCTGGATCAGCGGCTCGGACGAGTGCGGATCGATCTTGCGCCGCAGGTACGAGATGTAGCTCTCGACGATGCCGGCATCGCCGTTGAAGTCGTACTCCCAGACGTGGTCGAGGATCTGCGCCTTGCTCAGCACCCGGTTCGGATTGAGCATCAGGTAGCGCAGCAGCTTGAACTCGGTGGGCGAAAGGTCGATCGAGACGTCGCCGACCTGGACGTCGTGGGTGTCCTGATCCATCGTCAGCTCGCCGGCGCGGATGATCGACTCCTCGTCGGCCTGCATCGTGCGGCGGAGGATGGCCTGGATGCGGGCGACGATCTCGTCGAGACTGAACGGCTTCGTGACGTAGTCGTCGCCGCCGGCGTTGAGCCCCTCGATCTTGTCCTCGGTCTCGTCCTTGGCGGTGAGGAAGAGGATCGGCGCGGTGTAGCCCGCCCCGCGGAGCCGCTTGGTGACGCTGAAGCCGTTCATGTCGGGCAGCATCACATCGAGCACGATCAGATCGGGCTCCTCCTCGAGCACCGCCGAGATCGTCTGCGCGCCGTTGCCGACGGCGCGGACCTGGTATCCGGCGAACTTCAGCCCGGTGATCAGCAGGTCACGGATGTTCGGTTCGTCGTCCACGACGAGAATGCGCGGTGCTGTCATAGGCCCATACTTGCACCGGATCCCATCGGTTTGCTGGATATCGCGCCGCAGGGGGTCGACCTGGTAGGGGTCGCGAGAGGATGGAGGCATGCCGCGTCCGATCGATTCCGACCGTCTCGCATTCCATCGGCTCGTCTTCGCACGTCGTCGTTCGGGGTGGTGGACCCCGCTCGCGGTGGGCGCCGTCGGCATCGTCTTCTTCCTCGCCATGCTGCTCGTCGTCGCGCTCGCGGCGCTTCTCGTCGCGCTGTCGAGCGACGACGCGGCTCGGGCGCTGAACCGCGTGCTCGAGACCTCCGACTCCCTGGATGTCACGAACCCGCTGTCGCTGCTGGTCGGCCTCGGCGCGATCGCGCTGCTGCTGCCCGCGTACCTGCTCGCGTCGCTCCTCATCAACGGACGTCGTCTCGGGTTCGCCTCCGCCGTGTTCGGGCGGCTGCGCTGGCGGTGGCTGATCGTGTGCGTCGGGCTCGCCGCGGCCATGGCGGTCGTCGTCGCGATCGTCACCTCGCTGCTCCCGGCCGAGCAGGGCGGAGCATCGCTCACGCCCCCGGGCGCCACGCTGTGGCTGAGTCTGCTCGTGGTCATCCTCGTGGTGCCGGTCCAGGCCGCCGCAGAGGAGTACATCTTCCGCGGCTACCTGATGCAGTCGATCGGGCGGTGGCTGCGGCATCCGCTGTTCGCCATCCTGCTGCCGGTGCCCCTGTTCGTCATCGGACACCTCTACGACCCGGTCGGTCAGGCAGCCGTCGCGCTCTTCGCGATCGCCGCGGGCTGGCTCACGTGGCGCACCGGCGGACTCGAGGCCGCGATCGCGGTGCACATCGTGAACAACCTGCTGGCCTTCGTGACCGGGATCGTGGCGGGAACCGACCCGTCGGCGGCGGATGTCGGCTGGGTGAGCTTCGCCACCTCGGTGCTGCTGCTCGGGGGCTACTGCCTTGCCGTCGAGTACGTGCTGCGGCGGCGGCCGATCGCGCGCACGTACGGCCTTCCGCGGACCCAGCTGCCGCCGCCGATCCCCATGCCGACGCCTACGGCGACCGTGCCGCTTCCCGGCGAGCCGACGCCCGAGCTCACCAAGCCCTGACACGGCCGCCGTGGGGCGACCGGCTCAGGCCGCTTCGAGCTTCTCGGCGTCGAGGATCGTGTAGCTGTACCCCTGCTCGGCGAGGAAGCGCTGCCGGTTCTGCGCGAAGTCCTGGTCGACGGTGTCGCGCGCGATGAGCGTGTAGAAGCTCGCGGTGTGACCGTTGGACTTCGGACGCAGCAGGCGCCCGAGTCGCTGCGCCTCCTCCTGGCGCGAGCCGAACGATCCCGAGACCTGAATGGCGACGGAGGCGTCGGGGAGGTCGATCGAGAAGTTCGCGACCTTCGATACGATCAGCACCGGGATCTCGCCCGTTCGGAACGCCTCGTACAGCTCCTCGCGCTCGTCGACGGGCGTCGAACCCGTGATCTTCGGCGCTCCCAGCGCGTCGGACAGCACATCGATCTGATCGAGGTACTGGCCGATCACGAGGATCTGCTCGCCCGTGTGCTTCGCGACGAGGTCGCGGACGACCCCGATCTTCGCGTGCGCGGTGGCAGCCAGGCGGTACCGCTCGTCATCGGCCGAGGCCGCGTACTCGAGGCGGTCGGATGCCGGGAGGTCGACGCGCACCTCGTAGCAGACGGCGGGGGAGATGAAGCCCTGGGCCTCGATCTCCTTCCACGGCGCGTCGAAGCGCTTGGGGCCGATGAGGCTGAACACGTCGCCTTCGCGGCCGTCCTCCCGGACCAGGGTCGCGGTGAGGCCGAGCCGGCGTCGCGCCTGCAGGTCGGCGGTGAGCTTGAACACGGGGGCGGGCAGCAGGTGCACCTCGTCGTACACGACGAGACCCCAGTCGAGCGCGTCGAGGAGAGCGAGGTGGGCGTATTCGCCTTTCCGCTTCGCGGTGAGGATCTGGTAGGTCGCGATCGTGACCGGCTTGACCTCCTTCGACTGACCGGAGTACTCGCCGATCTCCTCCGGAGTCAGGCTCGTGCGCTTGAGCAGCTCGTTGCGCCACTGCCGCGCGCTGACGGTGTTGGTCACGAGGATGAGCGTGGTCGTCTTCGTGTCGGCCATCGCTGCGGCTCCGACGAGCGTCTTGCCGGCGCCGCAGGGGAGTACGACGACGCCTGAGCCGCCCTCGGTGAAGATGTCGACCGCCTTGCGCTGATAGGGGCGCAGGCTCCAGCCGTCTTCGTGCAGCTCGATCTCGTGCGGCGTGCCCGGCGTGAAGCCGGCGAGGTCTTCGGCGGGCCAGCCGATCTTCAGCAGCTCCTGCTTGATCTGGCCGCGGGCCCAGGCGTCGATGACATACGTGTCGGGCGTGGGGTTGCCCAGGAGCAGCGGCTGGATGCGCTTGTTGCGCGTGACCTCCGAGAGAACGGCCGCGTCGCTCGAGCGCAGGATCAGGGTGCCCTCGTCGTCGCGCTCGATGACCAGACGTCCGTAGCGCGTCACTGTCTCGCGGATGTCGGTCGACACCGACGGCGGCACGGGGAAGCGCGACCAGCGGTCGAGTGTGGCCAGCATGTCTTCGGCATCGTGCCCCGCGGCGCGTGCGTTCCACAGGCCCAGGCGCGTGATGCGATAGGTGTGGATGTGCTCGGGCGCCCGCTCGAGCTCGGCGAAGATCGCGAGCTCGTGCCGCGCATCCTCGGCGCTCGGGTGGGCGACTTCCAGCAGCACGGTGCGGTCGCTCTGGACGATCAGGGGGCCATCAGCCATAACGAGCAATCGTACCGGTGCTCAGCCCACGTCGGCCTGTGCGGAGGGCGCCTGCGATGCTCAGGTCAGCCGGGCGGAGACAATGCTCGACACCGGCAGAGTGCGTTCGACATCCGAGGCGCGGTCGCGTCCGCGCAGCCGGCCGCCGCCCAGCCCCGTCGCTTCGAGCACGAAGTCACGTGTCGAGCCGTCCGGCAGACGCACGCTCACCTCGATCACCGCGCGTGCTTTGACCGCCTGCTCGAGCTCGCGGCCCAGCCACGCGGCATCCGCGTCGTCGGAGGAATGGGCTCGACGCATTCGCTCGATGAGAGGCAAGAAGCGGGTGTCGTCGCTCCCCGCCGGTGCGTCGTCCGCCGGTGCGGCCAGTTTGGCGCGGTCGAGGATCCGTACCTCTCCGTTCTCGTCGACCGCGGCGACGGGGTAGCGAGCGTCGCTCAGCATCCAGAAGACAGCGTCGACCGAGCTGCGGCTGAGCAGCCGGTCGCCATCGCGCACGAGCCCGAGCGGTCGCAGCGCCTGATCGACGGCGAGCGTGTCGAGGGCACCCTGGTCGGATGCCGTGACCTGCGTTCGACCGGTGGGGTCGGAGCCCACGCGCAGTCGGCCGTGGCGGCCGGCCGCCCGTTCGAGCTCGTACGCCAGCGGCTGCGGCAGGCCGGTCAGCGAGATCGCGGCGAGGAACTCGGCGAGGGATGCCGGATCCTCTCCGGCCGCGAGCGCCGCTCCGATCGATTCGGCGGAGAACCGGTAGGTCGACGCCTGCGCGCGCGACTCGCGCCGCGCCGCCCGGCGCAGCCGCGCATCGATCGCGGGCTCGAGCGGCCCGGGCGCGATCGCCGTGAGGTCGTTCTGGAGGAAGATGCGGTCGACCTCGCCGGGCAGGTGCTCCTGCAGCGTCGTCCGGTCGACGTCGCCTCCGTTCGCGAGCGCCGTCGCCCAGGCTGCCGGGCGCCCCGATGCGTCGATGATCGCCCACAGCCGCCACTGCGCCGTCAGGCGGTCGGCGCGGGCGTACCACTGCGGGTCGAGCGGATAGGCGAGGTGCCACTGCGCCGGCGGCCGCCATCCGCCGTCCGTCGTCCGCAGAGCTGCCGGGAGCGCGTCGCGCAGGCGGCCGGCGGTGTCGGCCCAGCGATCGGCGGAGCCACGGAGCAACCAGGCGGTTCCCTCGGTCGTGACCCGCCACTCGCGGTCGACCGGACCGAGGAGCCCGGCGTCGAGACCGATCCCGATCACGAGGTCGGCTGTCTCGGCATCCGCCACCGCTCCTGCTTCGATCAGGCGGCGGCGGTCGGCGGCACCCAGGGTTCCCGCACCGGTGCGTCCGAGGGGCGACGGTTGCGTAAGCGACAGGACATCGGCGAGTGACGAGAGCGCGGTGAAGGCGCGTTCGGCCAGCTGCGCATCATCCTCCGGCGAGCCCGTCGTGATGAAACGGCCGGGGGCCTCGGGGCGGGGGATATCGCGCCACGCCGTAGCGGCACCGGCGTAGGGCATCCCGCCAGGAGAGACGAGCCCGAGATGCAGTAGAGCGTCCCGTGCCGGACCGGGCGGAACCGCATCGCCGGAGGCGACCGCGTCGTCCATGGCCTCGACGAGCGGCCGGGTGAGAAGCGGAGCGGCCTTGGCCACCGCCGCGGGATCGAGCAAGGCCTCGGCGGCATCGAAGAAATCGGCCCAGGCGGCGTCGGGCGAGACGCGGCGTCGACGGAGCAGGTCCGTCAGGACGTCGTCGTCGACCGTGGCGAGCCAGCTCGCGAGGGCACGGGCGTCGACGGGAGACACGTCACCGGCCCTTGTTGGCCCGGCTCCGTCGGATGAAGGTCATGATCAGCACCGTCAGCAGCAGGGCGAACGCGACGGGCGGCGCGATCCACACGATGGCGCTCACCGTGGGCCACGCTCCGGTGCCGAAGTCTGCCTGCTCCATGCCGGTCGCGGTGCCGATGATGATCGCGAAGAAACAGACGATCGCCAGAATCAGCAGCCCCAGCGACATGAACGCGAGGATGCGGTCGATACGGCGGACCGGAAGGTCGTCGCCCGTGCTGCGCGTGCTCATCCGCATCAGCGTAGCGGTTCGCAGTGGTGCCGTAGGCTGGTTACCGGGGCTGACACGGCCCCGGCATTCCGTTCTGCCCGCGAAACGCGGTCCGTGACAGCGAGGTACGCACATGCCCACCGGCAAGGTCAGGTTCTACGACGACGAGAAGGGGTTCGGCTTCATCTCCTCCGATGACGGCCAGGACGTCTTCCTGCACGCCACGGCACTCCCGGCGGGCACCGAGTCGCTCAAGCCCGGCACGCGCCTCGAGTTCGGTGTCGCTGATGGCAAGCGCGGTCTGCAGGCGCTGGCCGTCCGCGTGCTCGAGGCTCCCGTGAGCCTGAGCAAGCGCAACCGCAAGCCCGCGGACGACATGGCGATCATCGTCGAGGACCTCGTGAAGCTCCTCGACGGCATCGGCGCCGATCTCCGTCGCGGTCGCTACCCCAGCTCGGGTCACGGCAAGAAGATCGCCGCGGTGCTGCGCAAGGTCGCCGATGACCTCGACGCCTGAGCCCGCCGACACGTCGGCGACGGACGAGGTCGAAGTCATCGAGCCGGCGTCCGGCGAGGCCGCAGCGCCCCAAGATGCCGTAGCGTCCGAGCCGGTCGCGGTCGACGAGCGTTTGCTCGCCGCTCACGATCTCGCCCTGGCTGCGCTCGCCGAGATCACGCCCCCGTCGACCGTCGGCGATCCCGTCGACTACGTCGTCGAGGCCGACGGCGTCGTATCTCTGCGCTTCGCCAACCGTCTGGCCGGCTACCCCGGGTGGCTGTGGACGGTCAGCGTCGCCGTGGTCGAAGACGCCGAGCCGACGGTGCTCGAGGTCGAGCTGCTCCCGGCCGTCGGAGCGCTGCTCGCTCCCGAGTGGGTTCCGTGGGCTGTGCGGCTCGCGGACTACCAGGCCGCTCAGGCCGCCGCGGACGAGGACGATGACAGCGACGACGACGCGGACGATCTCGACGACGACGCGGCCGATCTCGATGATGACGCGGACGACCTCGACGACGACGCGGACGAGGACGACTTCGCGGACGGCAGCACAGCGGTCACCCACGCGGGCGACGTCGACGGGGTCGACATCGACGCGCTCGATTCCGGCGCTGCCGATGACGACGAAGACGACTCGGATGACGACGAGTTCGACGACGATGATGACGACTCGGACGAGGACGATGATTCGGACGAGAACGACGACTCCGACCATGACGAATCGCCCTGGGAGCGCTGACCGCTCGAACGGGAACGAAGAAGGGATGCCGCGCGGTGCGGCATCCCTTCTGTCGTCTCAGCGGCGTTACGCGCTCAGAGACGGTCGATCGTGTAGTCGATGCACTTGATCAGCTGGCGCACGTCGTCGGGCTCGATCGAGACGAACGTCGCGATGCGCAGCTGGTTGCGGCCCAGCTTGCGGTACGGCTCGGTGTCGACGATGCCGTTGCCGCGCAGGCTCTTGGCGACGGCAGCGGCATCGACGGTGTCGTCGAAGTCGATCGTCACCACGACGGGGGAGCGGTCGGCGGGATCGGCGACGAACGGCGTCGCGTGCTCGGACGCTTCGGCCCAGTCGTACAGCGCCGAAGAGGACTCTGCGGTGCGGTCAGCCGCCCACTGCAGGCCGCCGTTGCTGTGGATCCACTCGAGCTGCTTGTCGAGCAGATAGAGCGTCGCGACGGCGGGCGTGTTCAGTGTCTGGTTGAGTCGCGAGTTGTCGAGCGCGTTCTTCAGGCTCAGGAACTCGGGGATGTAGCGGCCCGACGCGGCGACCTGCTCGATCCGCTCGATCGCGGCGGGGGAGACCGCGGCGAACCATATGCCGCCATCCGAGCCGAGGTTCTTCTGCGGGGCGAAGTAGTAGACGTCGCACTGCGAGACCGAGAAGTCGATTCCGCCCGCCGCGCTCGTGGCATCGATGACGGTCAGCGCGCCTTCGTCGCCGACGACGCGGCGCACGGGGGCGGCGACACCGGTCGACGTCTCGTTGTGGGGCCAGGCGTACACGTCGACGCCCTCCACAGCCTCGGCCGAGATGCTCGAGCCGGGCTCCGCCTTGCGGATGTTGGGAGCCTGGAGCCAGGGCGCGGATGCGGCCGCGCCGAACTTGCCGCCGAACTCGCCGAAGACGAGGTTCTGGCTGCGGTTCTCGATGAGGCCGAATGCCGCGGCATCCCAGAACGCGGTCGATCCGCCGTTGCCGAGGATGATCTCGTATCCGTTGGGCAGCCGCAGCAGATCGGACAGGCCGGAGCGGACCTGGCCGACGAGGCTCTTCACCGGCGATTGGCGGTGCGACGTGCCGAGCAGGATCGAGCCGGGACCCGACAGGGCGGCGACCTGCTCGGGGCGGATCTTGGCGGGACCGCAGCCGAAGCGGCCGTCGCGGGGAAGGATGTCTCGGGGCAGGGTGACGTGCGCCATGAGCCGATTCTAGGGGCGGCGTCCGGGCCCGCCGTGCCATGAGCAGGAGGTAAGGGCAGCCTCGCATGTCCTCACCAGCGGATAGGCTGGGATCCTCCCGACCACGCGCACGACAAGGGCTGTGATGACCGATCTCATCGACACGACAGAGATGTATCTGCGTACCATCCTCGAACTCGAGGAAGAGGCGATCGTCCCCCTGCGTGCACGCATCTCCGAGCGCCTCGGGCACTCCGGCCCCACCGTCTCGCAGACGGTCGGCCGCATGGAGCGCGACGGACTCGTCGTCGTGTCGGAAGACCGCTCGCTCGAGCTGACCGACAGCGGTCGGCAGAAGGCGGTCGACGTCATGCGCAAGCACCGTCTCGCCGAGCGCCTGCTCAGTGATGTCATCGGACTCGACTGGGCCTATGTCCACGAAGAGGCCTGCCGCTGGGAGCACGTGATGAGCGAGCTCGTCGAGCGTCGCCTCATCGAGCTGCTCGGTCACCCCACGGAATCGCCCTACGGCAACCCGATCCCCGGTCTCGACCAGCTCGGGGATGTGCCTGCGCGCACCTTCGACGACGGTGTGGTGGGCCTCGTGCGTCTGCTGAACGAGGCCGGCGGGCCGATCGAGGGCACCGTGCGACGGCTCGCCGAGCCGGCCCAGGTCGACCCCGAACTGCTGCAGCAGCTGCGGGCGGCGGGCGTCGTCCCCGGCCGTGAGGGCACGTTCCAGTTCTCGGAGGGGTACGTCCTCGTTCAGATGGACGGTGTCGACGAGGGGCTCGAGCTGCCCGTCGAGGTCGCGTCGCACATCTTCCTCACGCGTCGCGACTGAGTCCGCGAGCGTTTGGCCACCGGACCTGAGCGTCCGGTGGGGAAGGGAACGACAGCGTGACTTATTCGTTACCTTCCGGTAGCCTCGAGAAGTCTTCAGGCGAGAAGCCCGCCCGAGACCGCTGCATGGATTGCCTCTTCGGCTCGTCGTCCACGCGGTGACACCCGAATGTCGCGTGGACCTACACGCGCAGTGTCGACGAGCCAGCGCAGACCATCGCGCAGAGGCGCCGGAGGACTGATTTGGCTGAACACAACGATTCGTCGGTAGACGTACCCGAGGTCGACGCGACGAATCCCGAACGCTCTGGTCGCGCCCTGCGTGGCCGCCGCTTCCCGATGGCGAAGAAGCAGAAGCGGGACGTCGCGACCATCGAGAACCGCGCTTCCCGCCGGAGCCGTCGCCGGGTCCACCCCGTTCGCAGCACCTTCACCGTCGCTGCCGTGGTCGGCCTTGTCGCCACCGTCGCCATCCCGGCCTTCGCCGCCGTGCGCGGTACGTCGGCCGACGCGATGACGCTGCAGCAGGTCGCCGCCAACAACGCGCAGTCGATCGTCGTCGCGTCCGAGGTCGGACCCGCGTCTCTCGACCGCAGTGGCTTCACGGCGACCACGCCCGAAGAGATCAAGAAGAAGAAGGACGAGGAGGCCGCCGCCAAGGCAGCCGCCGAGGCCCTCGCGAACCGCATCTCCGCGAGCAGCTCGACCGCCTCGTCGTCGACGTCGTACAGCCAGTCGATCCCGCTCGTCGCGCCGGGTTCCGGTCTCGTGCGTCGTCCGCTGATGTCGTTCAACAACTTCGGCACCCCGTACGCCGGTCACCGCGGCACCGACTACATGGCCGACCGTGGCACGCCGATCTACTCGGTCGCCGACGGCACGGTCGTCGCCTCGAGCGAGAGCGGTCCGGGCTGGGGCGTGTACGTCAAGGTCGCGCACAACATCAACGGCACGAACGTCACGAGCCTCTATGCGCACATGGACTGGGGCACCCGCGCGGTGCAGGTCGGCGACACCGTCTCGGCGGGACAGCTGCTCGGCCAGGTCGGCGATACGGGCCGCGCGTTCGGAACGCACCTGCATCTCGAGATCGTGGTCGACGGCGCGTACATGAACGCCGAGTCGTGGCTCGTCGCGAACGCGGGCTGACGACACGCATCATCCGTTCATCTCCCGTCGACCTTCCTGGGTCGAGGGTGTATTACCCTGAACGCGACGCTCGCGCACGCCGAGGGGGAGCTGATGGGACCAGTACCGGGCATTCGAACCGTGAATGCGATCGGTCGCTACGTCCTGCGGCATCGTGTGCACCACTGCGGCCTCGGCCGTGAATCAAGGCGCTGTCTTCATGACAGCGCCTTTTTTCGTGCTCGCACCCTCGCGGGGCCTGCCCGCACGGCTCGCGCGACGTCGGTCATCGAACATCCGCTGAAGCCGTCAGGGCAGTTCGTGAGGACAGGAAATGCGCACTCTGGTACTGAACGCCGGGTATGAGCCACTCGCTGTGGTGTCGTTCCGTCGGGCCCTCCTCCTGGTGTTGAACGACAAGGCGACGATCGTCGAGCACGTCGTCCACGATCCCGTTCTCGGGATCGATGGAACGTACGAACGCCCGGCCGTGATCGTCCTGACCCGGTACGTCCGTATCCCGAATGCGCGCCGCGTGCCGGTGACGCGGCGTGGCGTGCTCCGCCGCGACGCGCACCGATGCGCCTATTGCGGGAAAGCGGCGTCGACGATCGACCACGTGATGCCGCGTTCGCGCGGGGGCAGCAACTCGTGGGAGAACCTCGTCGCCTGCTGCCTGCGGTGCAACAACCTCAAGAGCGACCACACTCCGCAGGAGATGGGGTGGGAGCTGCGATGGCTGCCGAAGCCCCCGCGAGGCCCGCAGTGGGCCGTACGGGGCACGGAGCGATCCGACCCGCGCTGGGAGCCGTACCTGAGTCTCGCCGCCTGATCGCCGCGGTGCGCGCCTACCGCGCTCTCGGGCCGTAGGCGCGCAGGAATGCGCCGGCGCCATCGGTCATGATCTGTCGGACCCGCTCGGCGTCCGTCCGGCGGCGAGCGGGCTCGTTGAGAACCCGGAGCGTCGTGAGCGCGTGGAAATGCTCGGCGGCGAGTCCCGGGTCGTCGAGGTCGAGCAGACCCTCGGTCGCGAAATGAGCGAAGCGCTCGGCGAGAACGTCGGCGTGCGCTCGGTCCAGCGGGTGGTCCTCGAGTTCGGGCAGGAGCGACTCGTTCTCCGAGATCAGCTTGACAGCGGCTGCGTAGTTCGTCGACGTGGCGAGGAACCCCCCGAGTTCGGCGGCGAACGCGATCACAGCCTGGTGCAATTCATCGCGGCCGTCGATCGCGATGGTGTCCGGCAGGTGCGTCTCGGACAGCTCGCGGAGGGTGTTCACGGCCGTCTCGCCCGCGCTCTCGACCACTCCGAGCAGCAGCCGCCGTTTATCGCCGTAGTAGTCGTAGACGGTGCGCTTGGAGACACCCGCGCGCGCCGAAACGGCATCCATACTCGATCGCTCGACGCCCACCTCGACGAAGAGCTCTCGCGCCGCCGCGAGTATCGCGGAGCGCTTCTGCTCCTGGCCCTGCCTGACCGGCCTCGCATCGCTCATCGTCATCCTTTGCTCTTCCCGAACTCTACACCGACCAGTGCAGCAAAACTACACGGTACGGTGTAGTGTACCTGCCGTGCAGAAGACAACGCAGGCATCTCTCCAAGCTCACGATCTCGTCAAGCGCTATGGAACCGTCACCGCCGTGGACGGTCTGTCATTCCAGGTTCGGCCCGGGATCGTGACCGGCTTCCTCGGGCCGAACGGGGCGGGCAAGTCCACCACTCTCCGCATGTTCCTCGGCCTGGACAAGCCCACGAGCGGCGCCGCGACCGTGAACGGGCATCGTCTGCATGAGTTGCCCCATCCGATGCGCGTGATCGGCGCGATGCTCGATGCGCGTGCCGTTCATCCGCGGCGTACGGCCGTGGATCATCTCGCGTCCGTCGCGCGTGCTGGAGGCGTGCCGCGGGGTCGAGTCGGGGAGGTTCTGGAATTGGTGGGCCTGGCTGAAGCAGGGAGCCGGCCGGCCGGCGACTTCTCGCTCGGGATGAAGCAACGGCTGGGGATCGCCACGGCGTTGATCGGCGACCCCGGCATCGTCATCTTCGACGAACCTCTCAACGGGCTCGACCCGGAAGGCATCCGCTGGGCTCGATCCCTGATGCGCGAGCTCGCTGCGGAAGGCCGATTGGTGCTGTTCTCGAGCCATCTGATGGGTGAGATGCAACTGACGGCGGATCACCTCATCGTGATCAACCACGGTCGTCTGCTCGCCGACCAGTCTTTGGACGCATTCATCGCCTCGCACACGAACGAGTACGTCCGCGTTCGGACTCCGAATGCCGACGTCCTGCGTGATGCGCTCCGGCGAGCCGGGCTTCCGGTTCGGGCAGACGCCGATCGCAACGACGTCCTCATCGTCTCGGGGGCGACGACGGAGAGCGTCGGCCGCATCGCCTCCGCCGCCGGCGCCGAGGTGTTCGAGCTCACCCTCGTTCGGGACTCGCTCGAAGACGCGTTTCTCGCCATGACCACGATCGAGCAGAAGGCCGCCTGACATGAACCTCTTCGCTTCCGAATGGATCAAAGCCCGCAGCGTCCACAGCACCTGGATCCTCGCTGCCTCGGCCGTCGTCGTGACGGTGATGGTCAGCCTGCTGGGGGTGAGCGGGCTCGTGGCCGACTGGCAGGCCGCGCTCCCTTCCGATTTTGACCCCACCGGCATCAGCTTCAAGGGCATCCTGGTCGGTCAGATCCTCCTGGCGACCATCGGATCGCAGGCCATCACCAGTGAATACGGCTCGGGGCAGATCATCACGAGCCTCGCCATCGTGCCCCGGCGCGGGGCTCTCCTGGCTTCGAAGCTGGGAGTCTCGGCGCTCATCGGCTTGGTCGTGGCAGTCGCGGCGGTGGCAGGCAGCTTCGGTGCCACGCAGGCCGCGCTCGCTGCGGCCGGCCTGCCCGTGTCGGCACTCGATGACCCTGGAACTGCTCGGGCCATCGTCTGTGCGATCGTGTACCTCGTCCTCACGGCCGTCCTCGGCCTCGGATTCGGCATCATCACGCGAAGCTCTTCCGGTGCGCTCGCGATCATCGTGTCCGTTGCGCTTCTCGTGCCCGCTCTCGCCCCGGGGATGCCCGGGGTCATCGGTGAGTTCGCGGGTACCTACTGGCCCACGACGGCCGGCCAGGCCTCGTACGCTGTCGGGACGACGAGCGGGATGCCGCCGCTGGTGGGACTCGGGATCATGGCGATCTTCACGCTATGGACGACGCTCGCCGCTCTTCTCGTCCTCAGAACGCGTGACGTGTGAGAGGACCTTCCGCATCCGGTAGTTCGTCAGCGGCCGACCGGTAGGGGCGCAGGGTCACGGGCGGGGTGTCGGAGGCGTTCACGCGATCCAATCTGCCACGCGATGTCGGACGTCGGTCGTATCTTCGATCTCGACATTGATGGTCTAGAACATATGTTCTACCCTTGCTGAGTGAGGTCGATCATGCGCAATCCTGCTGCCGCCGAGGACGTGCAGCGACTGCGCGCGCAGATGGAGCGGATGCAGGGGCGCCGCCTCGACGCTCCGGTGCTGCCGACCCATCCTGCCCTGGCCGGACTGCTGCCCGGGCGGGGGCTGCGTCCCGGCGCGGCCTATTCGCTGGGCTCCTCGTCGTCGCTCCTGTTCGCCCTGCTCGCCCAGCCGTCGCAGACCGGGTCGTGGTGCGGTGTCGTCGGGATGCCGGGCTTCGGTGCCGAGGCGGCGGAGCACGCCGGGGTCGACCTGTCGCGCGTCGTGCTGATCCCCGATCCGGGCGCACGCTGGCTCGCCGTCACCGCGACGATCGCCGACGTGCTTCCTATCGTCGCGGTGCGTCCGCCCGAACGGGCGAAAGACTCCGATATCGCCAAGCTCGCCGGCCGGCTGCGCGACCGCGGCACGGTGCTGCTCGTGCAGGGGCCGTGGCCGCAGACCGAGGCGATGCTCGACGTCACCGATCCGCGGTGGTCGGGGTTGGGCGACGGCGATGGCTACCTCAGCGACCGCGAGCTGACGGTCACCGTGTCGAGCCGGCGGTTCCCGGTTCCCCGATCGGCGCGGATGCTGCTGCCCGCGCCCGATGGCGCGATCTCGGCTGCTCCGCACGAGCGGGCTCTCGCGGGCGGCCCGGTCGTCGAGCCGATCCCGATGCGACGGGCGGTCTGACGTGGGGGAGCAGGAGGCGACGGCACCGGTACGCAGCCTCGTGGTGTGGGTGCCCGACTGGCCGGTCGTGGCGTTCGTGCGCGAAAGCGGCGGCGATCCGAACGCGCCGATCGCGGTCTTCGAGAAGGGCGTGGTCATCGCGTGTTCGGCGGCTGCGCGGGCCGACGGCGTCGCACGTGGGCAGCGTCGCCGCGACGCTCAGGCCCGATGCCCCGCGCTGCAGGTGGCCGACGCGGATGCGGTGCGCGATCACCGGGAGTTCGCTCCCATCGTCGCGCGCCTCGAAGAGATGGCGCCAGGAGTGCAGGTGCTCGAGGCAGGGCTCTGCGCGCTGCGCGTGCGCGGCCCCGCACGTTTCTACGGCGGTGAGACCGAGGCCGCCGGCGCGCTGCTGGCCGCAGTCGCCGAGGGCGACCTCGACGTGCGGGCCGGTGTCGCCGACGGCCCCTTCACGGCGCAGCAGGCCGCGCGGATGAGCACCCGCCCCGACCGGCCCATCCGGGTGGTCGAGGCCGGACGCTCGGCGGAGTTCCTCGCACCGTTGACGATCGCGGTGCTCGACGACGACTCCGTCGACCTCTTCGCCCGGCTCGGCGTGCAGACCCTCGGCGACCTCGCCGCGATCGAGCCCGAACGACTGGTCGAACGCTTCGGCCCCCGCGGCGCGCGCTTGCACGGCCTCGCCTCCGGCGCCGATTCACGCCCGGTGGTCCCGCGCACTCCGCCGCCCGAGCTGCACCGCGAGGTCTCGTTCGAGCCTCCGCTCGACCTCGCCGACCAGGTCGCGTTCGGCATGAGGGTCGCGGCCGAGGAGTTCATCTCCGGACTCGGCGCGGTCGATCTCGTGTGCACCGAGCTGCGGGTCATCCTCACCGGCGACCGGGGCGAGACGAGCAACCGTGTCTGGCTCCACCCCGGCACCTTCGACGCCGCCGCCGTCGTCGACCGGGTGCGCTGGCAGCTGGCCGAGAGCGGCAAGCTCACCAGCGGTGTCGCTCGGGTCAAGATCGAGCCCGAAGCGGTGGATGCGGCATCCCATCACGCCGTGTCGCTGTTCGGCTCCGGTCCCGAGCAGCGGGTGCACCACGCCCTGTCGCGGGTGCAGGCGATGCTCGGCCACACGGGCGTCGTGACCCCGGTCGTGGGCGGTGGCCGCTGGCTCGCCGAGCGGCAGGTGCTCGTGCCGTGGGGCGACCGGCCGGTGACGAGCTCGCGCGAACGGCCGTGGCCGGGCAGCCTGCCCGATCCGCTGCCCTCGACGGTCTTCGAACGGGCGCTGCCGCTGGCTGTCGTCGATCGGGAGGGCGACATGGTGGCCGTCGACGGGCGGGGCGAGCTGACGGCGATCCCGGCCGCCCTGGTGTCGTCGACCGGGTCTCGCGGCATCCGCTCGTGGGCGGGACCGTGGCCGGTGATCGAACGGGCGTGGGATGCCGCGCGAGCGCGCCATGCCCACCGCTTCCAGATGGTCGATGCCACCCAGACCGCGTGGCTGCTGGTGTGCGACGGCGGCGAATGGTCGGTCGAGGGGCGGTACGACTGATGGGCTTCAACAACCCTTCGGTGCCGTGGTCCGAGATGGAACGGCTGCTCAGCGGCAACCGCGCGCCCAGCGCGCCGCCGGGTGCGGACGGGGGCGACAGTCCCGCGTGGTCGCGCAAGCGCGGAAAGTACTCGGCGCCGAGGATCGAGCGTCCTGAGAACGCGGTGCCGTATGCCGAGCTGCACGCGCACACGTCGTACTCGTTCCTCGACGGAGCGTCGTCGCCCGAAGAGCTGGCCGAAGAGGCCGAACGGCTGGGGTTGCACGCTCTCGCCGTCACCGACCATGACGGGTTCTACGGCATCGTCCGCTTCGCCGAGGCCGCCGAGCAGCTGGCCGTGAAGACCGTGTTCGGGGCGGAGCTGTCGCTCGATCTGCCGCAGCGCGTCGGCGCCGCGCGCAACGAGGCCGACCCGCCGGGCGAGCATCTACTCATCCTCGCCCGCGGTGAGGAGGGGTACCACCGGCTGGCGCGGGCGCTCACGCAGGGCCAGCTCGCGGGAGCGGAGAAGGGCAAGCCCCGGTACCGGCTCGACGATCTGGCCGACATCGCCGGAGGCGAGTGGAGCATCCTCACCGGATGCCGCAAGGGCACCGTACGCCGTGCGCTCATCGAGCGCGGACCGGATGCCGCCGCCGCCGAGCTCGACGCCCTGGTCGACCGCTTCGGACGCGATGCCGTCGAGGTCGAGCTGATGGATCACGGTGAGCCGCTCGACTCGCGGCACAACGACATCCTCGCCGGCCTGGCGCGCGAGCGCGGCCTGCCGATCCTCGCGACGAACAACGTGCACTACGCCGTACCCGATCGCGCCCACCTCGCTGCCGCGATCGCGGCGGTCCGGGCCAACCGCGGTCTCGACGAGCTCGACGGGTGGCTGCCATCCCACGCCGGGGCGCACCTGCGGTCGGGAGCCGAGATGACGCGGCGCTTCCGGCGGTTTCCCGGAGCCGTGGCGCGCACCGTCGAGCTTGCCGACGAGCTCGCTTTCCCGCTGCGCCGGGCCAAGCCCGCCCTGCCGAAGCTTCCCGTTCCCGAGGGGCACACGCCGATGTCGTGGTTGCGGCACCTCGTGTGGGAGGCCGTGCCGCGCAAGTACCCGAACCTTCCGGCCGAAGACCGCGACCGCATCGAGCGAGAGCTCGCGGTCATCGAGCAGAAGGACTTTCCGGGCTACTTCCTCATCGTCCACGGCATCGTGCAAGAGGCACGGCGTCGCGGCATCCTGTGCCAGGGGCGAGGATCGGCGGCCAACAGCGCCGTCTGCTACCTGCTCGACATCACCGCGATCGACTCCATCTACTACCGGCTGCCGTTCGAGCGCTTCCTCTCGGCCCTCCGCGAGGAGGAACCCGACATCGACGTCGACTTCGACTCCGACCGGCGCGAGGAGATCATTCAGTGGGTCTACACCACCTACGGGCGCGAGCGGGCGGCGCAGGTGGCGAACGTCATCCAGTACCGGCCCAAGAACGCCGTGCGCGACATGGCGAAGGCCCTCGGGCATTCCCCGGGACAGCAGGATGCCTGGTCGAAGCAGGTCGAACGCTGGGGTGCGACCCTCGACACGGGTCCCGACCACGACATCCCCGAGCGGGTGCTCAGCTACGCCGCCGAGCTGCTGAAGGCACCCCGGCATCTGGGCATCCACTCGGGCGGCATGGTGCTGACCGATCGTCCTGTCGGCGAGGTCGTGCCGATCGAGCACGCCCGGATGCAGGACCGCACCGTCATCCAGTGGGACAAAGACGACGCCGCCTGGATGGGCCTGGTGAAGTTCGACCTGCTGGGCCTCGGGATGCTCGCCGCGCTGCAGTACTGCTTCGACCTCATCGAGGGAGCGACGGGGGAGAGACTCGAGCTCTCGACGCTGCCGAAGGAAGAGGCCGCCGTCTACGACATGCTGTGCCGGGCCGACTCGATCGGGGTGTTCCAGGTCGAGTCTCGCGCGCAGATGGGCCTGCTGCCGCGCCTGCAGCCGCGACGGTTCTACGACCTCGTGATCGAGATCGCGCTCATCCGGCCGGGGCCCATCCAGGGCGGTGCCGTGCACCCGTACGTGCGCCGCAAGCTCGGGTACGAGAAGACGACGTATCCGCACGAGAAGCTCAAGCCCGTGCTCGAACGCACGCTCGGGGTGCCGGTCTTCCAGGAGCAGCTCATGCAGATGGGCATGGTCATCGGCGGACTCTCGGGCGAGGATGCCGACCTGCTGCGTCGTGCGATGGGCTCCAAGCGCGGCATCGAGCGCATCGACTCGCTCAAGCAGAAGCTCTACGAGGGCATGGCCGAGAACGGCCTGGTGGGGGATGCCGCCGACGACATCTACGCGAAGATCCAGGCGTTCGCGAACTTCGGCTTCGCCGAGAGCCACTCGCTGTCGTTCGGCCTGCTCGTCTACGCCAGCTCGTGGATCAAGCTGCACTACCCGGCGGCGTTCCTCGCGGGGCTGCTGCGGGCTCAGCCGATGGGCTTCTACTCGCCGGCGACGCTGGCGGCCGATGCCCGCCGTCACGGAGTCGAGGTGCGGCGCCCCGACCTGCAGCTCTCGGGAGCCGAGGCCGTGCTCGAATCCGTGTCGGGTGAGGCGGGGCGGCCGGGTCCCACGGGGCTCGACAGCTGCCTCGGCGAGCAGCCTCCCGTGCCGGTCTTCGACATCAACGCCCCCGACGAGTCGGCGGCGCATCGCCGCGACGGTGCATTCGCGGTGCGGCTCGGGCTCGCCGCCGTCACCGGCATCGGCAAGAGGTTCGCCGAGCGGATCGTCGCCGAGCGCGAGGCATCCGGCCCCTATCGCGACATGCGCGACCTGGTGCGCCGCACCGGCGCCGACACGACGCAGCTCGAAGCGCTCGCCACCGCGGGAGCGCTGGAGTGCTTCGGGCACACCCGTCGCGAGGCGATCTGGCTGGCGGGATCGGCCGCGCAGGACCGCATCGAGTACCTGCCCGATTCGCTCATCGCCGTGCAGCCGCCGTTGTTCACCGACCAGTCGAGTTACGACGTGCTGGCCTCCGACCTGTGGGCCACGGGCATCTCACCCGATGACCATCCGATGACCCACTACCGTTCCCAGCTCGACGCGCGCGGCGTGCTCACCGCGAACGATCTGCGACAGCACGAGTCGGGGCGCCGTGTCGAGATCGCCGGGCTCGTCACCCACCGGCAGCGCCCGGCGACGGCATCCGGCATCACGTTCCTCAACCTCGAGGACGAGCACGGACTGATGAATGTCATCTGCTCGACGGGCATGTGGCACCGCTACCGGCGGGTGGTGCGCGACAGCCCGGCGCTCATCGTCCGCGGCATCCTCGAACGGTCGAACGAGGGGGTCGTGAACATCCTCGCCGACGCGTTCGAAGACCTGCGGGTGGGGGTGAGGCACCAGTCACGAGACTTCCGCTGAGCCGGCGCCGTGCCCGCACGACCCGAACCCGATGCGAGCCGACGCGAATTGTCGTCACGCGCGGGTGAGAGCAGCCATTCGTGTCGGTTCGGGGCGACGCGGGTCAGGCGGGGGTAGCCGACAGCACTGCCCAGCCGCGCGGGGGAAGAGATGCCTCGGCGGTGTGTCCGTCGAGGCCGCCTGCCAGTACCCCGGCGAGCACCCGCGTCGCATCGGCCACCGGCACGGACACCGGCGCGTCGCCGACGTTGAGCGCCGTGACGACGGCATCCGTTCCGGTCGCGGTCCGCAGCACCATCGCGGTGTTGTCGATGTGGATGACGTCGGTGTGGGCGCGATGCAACCAGGGATGCTGCCGGCGCACGGCGATGAGCTGCTGATGGGTGCGGAGGATGTGCTGCGCGGTCTCGGGCAGCGACTCGGGGGCGGGCGGCGCATCGGGAAACTCGGGGCGCACCGCGTCGTCGCCGCCGAGTCGTTCCTCCTTCACCGCCTCGTAGCCGTACTCGTCGCCCGCATACACCGACGGCACCCCCGCCACGGTGAACAGCACCGCCAGCGCGTGCGGCACCAGGTCGGGGCCGATCGCCGAGGCGATCCGCGTGACGTCGTGGTTGCCGACGAAGGTCTGCGGAGCGAAGACCGATAGGAGCTCGTTGTTCCGCTCGATCGCGTGCCTCAGCTCGAAGAGGTTGCGGTCGGCGATGCCGTGCCAGATGCCCTGCCACAGCTCGTATTGCGTCAGCGAGTCGATCGTCGACTCCTCGACGATGCGGGCGGCGTCGCCGTGGATGACCTCGCCGAGGAACCATGCCTCGGGGTACTCGGCGCGAACCCGCGGCAGCACTCTCGCCCAGAAGGCGGACGGCACAGCGTAGGCAGCATCCAGGCGCCAGCCGTCGATGCCGCGGCCCAGCCAGTGGGTCATCACCTCGACGACGAGATCCGCGACGGCGGGGGAGTCGTGGTTCAGTGTCACGAGGGCGTCGTGCCCCTCGAAGACGTCGGCGTCGACCGGCTCGCCGGGCTGCCAGCCGTCCCACCGCACGCGGAAGAGGTCGGCGGTGTCGGCTTCCGGGCCCCGTTCCTCGAGAGCTTCGAATGCCGGATGCTCGCGCCCCACATGGTTGAAGACACCGTCGAACAGCACGCGGATGCCGCGGTCGTGGGCCGCCGCGATCAGACGGTCGATGTCGCCGTCATCACCGAGCCGGGCATCGATGCGGAAGTAGTCGACGGTGTCGTATCCGTGCGTGCTCGAGGGGAAGACCGGGCCGAGGAGCAGGCCGTTGAGGCCGAGCTCGACGACGTGATCGAGCCAGGCCTCGATGCGGTTCAGTCGGTGCTCGACGGGCTGGTCTGCGGCGCCGGCATCCGACTGGCCGTCGTCGTCGGCGCCGTCCGGCCGGATCGGTGCTCCCGTGAACCCCAGCGGGTACACGTGCCACAACATGACGGTCTCGGCCCAGTTGCTCATCCCGGCAGTCAACACGAGCGGATGCCGGATAGGGAACGACGTGCGAGACGTGGCGCAGGGGCCTAGAGTGCCGCCTGTTCGTTCGGTCGCCGTTCCATCAGCCGCCAGGCTCCGCCCGTGAGGGGTGCCGTCGTGACCACGGTGTAGATGATCGCGACGATGCCGAACGATGCGAAGAGACCGAGGCCATCGGCGGCGATGCCGCCGAGCAGCGCGCCGAGCGGGACCCCTGCCCACGTGCCGGCGTTGAGCAGGCCGAAGACGCGACCGCGCATGGGCGCCGGGACGCGCTCGAGCTGCACCGCGCCGAGGATCGGGTTCAACGCGCCGGCCGCGAGCCCCGAGACGCCGGCGGCAGCGACGAGCACCGGGAACGGCGCGCCGAGGGCGAACACCGCGCTGGACGGGCCGCCGGCGACGAGGAAGCACAGCGCGAAGGTCACGCGCCGCGGCATCCGGTGCGCGATGAAGCCGAACGCGATGTTGCCCATGAGCGCGCACCCGCCCATGACAGCGACGATGACGGCGAGGGCTCCGGCGCCGCCGAGCTCGGCGTTCGCGTAGAGCGGCATCAGCGAGGCGCTGCGGGCCGCATCGAGCAGGTTGGTGATGAGCACCATGCCGACGATGAGCCGCATGAGCGGATCATGCGCGACGAACCGGAACCCGTCGCGCAGCTCGCGCCAGTACGAGCGCCGGGCTGCGGCATCCGTGTCGCCGACAGCGGCCATTCGCACCGTCGTCGCGGGGACCATCAGGCGGGTGATCGCAGCCGAGATGAAGAATGCCGCGGCGTTCGTGACGAGCGCCGCCATCGGTCCGAGGAGAGCGACGAGCGCGCCGGCGACGGACGCGCCGATGAGCTTGGAGAGGCGCTCCGAGCCGTCGAGGAGTCCGACGCTCCGTTCGAGCCTGACGTGCGCCGCCTCCGTGAGCTCGGGCAGCATCACGCGGCGGGCGATCTGGCCGGGGGTGTCGAGCACGCCGCTCGTGAAGACGAGTGCCAGCAGAGCCCAGAAGGGTAGGCCCACCGTGAGCGCGAGCGCGGGGATCGCGAGAACCGTCACACCGCTCACGATGTCGGCGACGATCGCGGCGCGACGGCCGCCGATGCGGTCGACGACCACCCCGCCGAACACGCCTCCCACGATGACGGGCGCGGTCGCGGCGAACGCGGCCAGCCCGACCTCGACGCCCGAGCCGCCCGTGGCCAGGACGTAGAAGGGGATCGCGAAGGCCGTGATGACGTTACCCGTCTGCGAGATCGCGTGCGCCGACAGCAGGGCGTAGAGGGCGCGGGATGCTGCGCGCCGACGCGTGACATCGGCCGAACGGGCAGGGGAGTCGGTCGTGGTCATGGCCGGCGGTAGGCCTGGTAGACGAGGGCGACCGGTACGGCGGTCTCGTCTGCGTCGTCGTGCCGCGCGCTCGCTTCTTGCCACCGGTGCATCAGCGACTCGAGTTCGGTGCGCATCGCGGTCAGCTCGTCGAGTGTGAGGCGCAGCGTGCGGTCACCGGTCGCCCCGGCGGCCACCCACTCGGGGGGAAGAGTCGGCATCGCGTCGACGTACTCGCTGTAGCGGGCGGCGTAGATCTGCGCGATCGACTTCTCCAGCGCCGACGATGCGGCTCGTTGGGCCGGGTCGTCGAGGTGTTCGGCCGGCTCCCACGTCGTCTCGGCAGCGGCGGCCTGCCACCAGCGCTCGCGCTGATCGGCGCTGCGCGGCTCGGCGGGCTCGATGAGATCGATCGAGGCGAGTTTGCTCAGGTGGTAGCTGATCGTGCCCGGCGCTTCGTCGACGATCTCGCCGAGCTGAGCCGCCGTCTGCGGGCCGTTCTCGCGCAGGATGCCGAGGAGACGCAGTCGGGTCGGGTGCGCGAGCACGCGCATGGAGGCCGCCGTCTCGAGTCGAGAAGCGGAGCGATCGGCAGAGGTCATACCCGCAACGCTAGATGCACAAGAAGCCTTGCGCAACAGTTCTTGTGCTTTATGAGTTCCGCGGCCTCGGTGGCGCCCCTCTCAGCTCTGGTTCGCGAGCCACTGCGCGAACGTGACGGTTCCGCGTTCGGCGTTCGCGTGCCCGCGCAGGCGCCCCGACGACATCGCGCGACCGAACGAGCCCGGCAGGCGCATCTCGATCGTGGTGCGGCGGATGCCTCGGGCATCGAGCAGCGCTCGCACCATGTCGATGAGCAGCTCGTCGCGCGGCCCGGTCAGGTCGCGCGCGCGGCCCACCGGCTCGCCTTCCGCGAGCGTGACGAGGTGGTCGGCGACCTCCTCTGCCGCGACGGGGCGAACCCGGGCCGCGGGAACAACCGTGAGCGGACCCATCTTCCCGCGGACGAGCGTCTGCTCGGCGAACTCGTGGAACTGCGCAGCGCGGAGCAGCGTGTGGGGGAGCGCCCCGCGCTGCACCGCCCGCTCGTGCGCGAGTTTGCCGCCGTAGTACGCGGCATCCACCCCGTCGATGCCGACGATCGAGAGAGCGACGAGGTGTTTGACACCCGCGGCCGTTCCCGCCTGCTGCAGGTTGGCCGACACCCTCTCGAAGAACCGGCGCGAGCGATGCCGCGAGAGCGTCTGGATGCCGCTGACGTCGACGATCGTGTCGACACCGTCCAGCACCGAAGGCGGGAGCGAGGCATGCTCGAGGTCCTGACCCTTGCTGCGCGCGAGCGCGACGACGTCGTGTCCGCGTTGGGTGGCGATGCTGTGGACGAGCTTGCCGACGGTGCCGGTGCTGCCGGCGATCGCGATCCTCACGAGGTCAGTATGCATCGACTCACGCGGTTCACCTGGCAGCCGTGGCCCCACCCCCCGAGCTGAAGGAGCATGAGGTGCCAAATGAAGCGCGGACTGCCGTGGGAGCCTGGGCTGCGCGAGGTGGGCATCGGCGAGGCGGTTCACTTGGCAGCTGTGGCCCCCACCCCCGACCCGAGGGGGCGCGAAGTGCCAGACGAAGCGCCGGCCAGAGTGAGCCACACCGCCGTACCGTGCCGCAAACAGGCTCAGCGGTCGACGCTGACCACTCCGAGCTCGTAGGCGAGGATCACAGCCTGTACGCGGTTCGCGAGGTCGAGCTTCACCAGGATGCGGCCGAAGTGCGCCTTCACCGTCGATTCGCTCAGGTGCAGCGCCTCAGCGATCTCGGCGTTGGTCAGCCCCTGCCCGACGAGGCGGAACACGTCGCGCTCGCGCGGCGACAGCGCCGAGAGTGCCTCGGGGGATGCCGGCCGGCCGGTGCCAGAGAGATGCGGCATGGCCGCGTCGATGAGTTTCGCGGTGATCCGGGGCGACACGACGGCATCACCCGCCGTGACGGCCCGCACCGCCGCGACGAGCTCGTCGGGGCGGGTGTTCTTCAGCAGGAAGCCGGCCGCGCCCGCCCGCAGTGCGCCGAACGCGAACTCGTCGAGGTCGTACGTCGTCAGCACGATGATCCGCGTCTCGGGCAGAGCCGCGGTCAGCCGGCGGGTGGCCTCGATGCCGTCGAGTCCCGGCATCCGGACGTCCATGAGCACGACGTCGGGACGCAGCCGCTGCGCTGCCTGCACGGCTTCGGCGCCATCGGATGCCTCACCCACCACGACCAGGTCGGGCTGAGCCTCGAGCACGAGGCGCAAGCCGTACCGGATCAGTTCCTGATCGTCGACGAGCAGCACCGCCGTACGGGCCTCGGGCGCGCCGGGCTGGGTCATCGTTCCTCCGTCGAGAGGCGGACGAGAACCCGCCAGCCGCCGCCGGCGACCGGCCCAGCCTCCACCGAGCCATCGTAGAAGGCGGCCCGTTCCCGGATGCCGACGAGCCCGCGCCCCGGCGAGGTAGACGGGGCAGCCGGCGCCGACACGTCCTTCACCAGGATCCTCACCTCCGCTCGCTCGAACACCAGCCGCACGAGCACGTCGCGCACGTCACGTCCGTGCCGCAGGACGTTCGTCAGCGCCTCCTGCACGATGCGGTAGATCGTCAGGCTCACCGCAGCGCCTTCGGTCACGGTTCCGGTCTGCTCCAGCCGCACCGGGATGCCTGCTGACCGGAACTCCTCGACGAGCGCCGGGATCCGTTCCACCCGGGGCGCCTCTGTTGCCAGCGCCGTGTCGCGCTCGCCGCGCACCGCGGTGAGCAGCCGCCGCACCTCGCCGAGGGTCCGCCGCCCGGTCTCGCTCACCCGACCGATGGCGCGGTGCGCCTCGTCGGGCCGCTGGTCGACCGAGGCCTGCGCGCCGTCGGCGAGCGCGACCATCACCGCGAGGCTGTGCGCGATGACATCGTGCATTTCGCGGGCGATGCGTTCCCGCTCGGCCGCGGCCGCGATGCTCGCCTCTTGATCGCGCTCGCGCCGCAGGTGCTCCGCCCGCTCGGCGAGCGCTGCGGCCTGCCGCCGGCCGTGCCCGGCGTTGATGCCGAGCAGGGTCGCGATGAGGCTCGCGGCGATGACCACGACGGCGATGCTCGCCCAGTCGGTCGCCCAGGCTGCGGCATCCTCTCGTGGTGCCAGGCCGAGCAGCGGTGGACCGACCCTCACCCGCACCGCGAGCGCGAGCGACGCCACGAGCGCTCCTGCGGTCGCCCACCCGAACCAGACCCACGCGCGGCGTGCCTCGTCGAGACCGGCGCGGTAGAGCGCGACGACCACGAGGAGGGCTTCGGCCCCCGTTCCCGCGGCGAACGACACCAGCATCAGGGCGACGGCAGCGCCGAAACCGATAGCCGGATGCCGCCGTGAGGCTACGATCACCGCCACCCCGGCGAGCGCCAGCAGCAGCACCGGCCACAGGGGAGTGGCGATCGTCGATTCGACGGACAGGTACCCGAGGAACGCTGCGACGATCAGGTAGGAGACGAGGATGACGGCATCCGCCACGTCCCGTCGCCCTGGGGACGGGCTCACGCGTCCCTCGTCCGCAGCGCCACCGCGCCGATCACGATTGCTGCACCCGCCCAGACGGCCGCGATCAGCCAGCCGGCTCCGACGCTCATGTGTCCGCTCCAGAGGTCGAGGAAAGGTCCGCCTTCGATTCCCACCCGGCCCATGGCGTCACCGGCGTTGCCGAGCAGGCCGAGGCGGATGACGCGAGAGAGGAGTCCGAACGGCAGCAGCGAGCTGAGTACGGGTAGCAGCAGCGTCGCGGCGAAGACGATGATCGATCCGGTGGTCGTCGAGCGGACGAGAGTCGTCACGCCGAGTCCGAACATTGCGCAGAAGCCGAGGTAGACAGCCGAGCCGACGAGGGCGAGCAACACCCCGGGTGCGGTGAGGGGAGCGCCCAGACCGAAGCCGTCGTAGATCGGGTTCGTCACCGCCCACGCACCGAACACGGTGACGAGGGCGACGGCGGTGACGGTCGTGAAGGTGACGAGGGTCTTGGCCGTCAGCATCCGCATCCGATGCGGCACCGCCGTGAGGGTCGTCTGCATGGCACCAGAGGAGTATTCGGCGCCGATCGTCATGACGCCGAAGATACCGGCGATGATCTGCCCGAGCACGACCATCGGTACCGTGACGTCGGCCATGGTGCGCTCGATGGATGGAACCGAGGGCACGCCGGATGATTCGAGGGTCAGACCCAGGAACAGGCTGCCGCCGACTCCGACCGCCAGGATGCTGACGAGCGCGAGGACGGATGACGGCAGGCTCAGGGCCTTGATCCACTCGGAGTGCACCACGGCGGTGAAGGGCGGACGCTGCGTGCGGGCGTCGAGGCGGTGGGGCTTGGTGGTGAGGGCCATCAGTTGTCCTTATCGTTCCGGCTCGGTGCGGACGGGTATTCAGTCGCTTGCGCAGTGAGCGCGAGGTAGGCGTCTTCGAGCGATCCCGACACCGATGCCACTTCGTACAGCACGATTCCCGCGGCGCCGGCGATGCGCGCGACCTCTTCGGCGGTGAGGTCGGTGATGTCGAGGGCGCCGTCTTCGCGCGTGATGACCGTGACTCCCGGGCGTGCGACCGCCGCCACGAGCCGCTCGGTGTCGTGCGTGCGCACCCGGACGACCGGTTGCGTCGCTCCCGCGATGACGTCGTGCATCGGTCCGTCGGCGATGATCGCGCCGCGGCCGATGACGATCAGGTGGTCGGCGGTCTGCGCCATCTCGCTCATGACGTGCGAAGAGAGCAGCACGGTGCGACCCTCGGCGGCGAGCTCGCGCAGCAGGCGGCGGATCCAGAGGATGCCGTCGGGGTCGAGTCCGTTGATGGGCTCGTCGAGGATGATCGTCTGCGGGTCGCCGAGGAGCGCTGCGGCGATGCCGAGCCGCTGGCCCATTCCGAGCGAGAAGCCGCCGACGCGCTTGTTCGCCACGGCGTCGATGCCGGTGCGCTCCATGACCTCGCGCACGCGTGGGACGCGAATTCGGTGGGTCGCCGCGATCGCGAGGAGGTGCTTGTAGGCGGTGCGGCGCTTGTGCGCGGCGCGTGCGTCGAGCAGCACCCCCACCTCGCGCAGCGGCGCGGGCAGGTCGCGGTACGGGCGCCCGTTGACCTCGGCCGTGCCGGATGTCGGCTTGTCGAGGCCCACGATCATGCGCATGGTGGTCGACTTACCGGCGCCGTTCGGGCCGAGGAACCCCGTCACCCGGCCCGGTTCGACGGCGAAGTCGAGGCCGTCGACCGCGACCTTCTGCCCGTACCTTTTCGATAGCGATCTAACGCGAATCATGTGTCACCTTTCGTCCCCATCGACGCTACGAACGGGCGCGAAATGCCACATCGGACTCCGGTTCGGACTTGCCCGGCGCACCAGTACCTGGGTCTACATGGGCGTGAGGGTCGCCGTCTTCTTGCTGCGCGCGCGAGGCTCGGTGAGGGTCGAGGGATGTCCGATTCGTCGCTGCGTCCGGTTCGCTCCCTCGTCATGATGCTTCGGAGCCCGCGGTTGCGGGTTGCTTTCGCCGACCTGATCGGGCCGACGCCGTCGGCGTCCGTCGATGGAGAGTCGGAGTTCGTCCGGAGCGGCGTCGCCGAGCGAGCGGATGACGGCGTGCGCCTGAGCGAGAGCTTTCTGGATGACGCGCTCGCCGCGCTCGACGCTCAGCTCGGCGCGCTCGCCGTTCTGCAAGGGCCGCGGATCTCAGCCGTCGACCTCGCGCTCGACGAGCTCGACCCCGCCGTGGCGGCGGTGGCCCGCCGGGTCGTCAGCGCGGGCGAACAAGTCACCGAGCCGGCGCTCAACGAGCGGCTGAGCATGTTCGTGACGGATGCCGCGTTCTTCCGCCGCCACGCCGTCGACACCGGAGTGCTCGAGCGCACGGCCGACGGTGCGGTGTACTGGCTCGCCGATCGCGGGAAGTGACGGCGAGCAATTTTTTGCGGGCCTCGGGCTACGGGGTGACCGCGGTCACCTGTCGAAGCGTGCCCCGGCCGGGTTGCTCGGCAGCGCGCAGAGCACGAGGACGACGACGCCGCCGATGGGGAACACGAATCCGAGGAACCAGAACGGACCGGCCAGGTTGGCATCGTGCAGCCGGCGCCACGACAGGGCGATCATCGGGATGAAGGTTGCGAGCTGCCAGAGCACCAACAGGAACGCACCCACGCCGATGAGCGGCCCGGGCTGGTCCCGTCCCGTGACGGGATCGGTCGTCATCCCGGCGAACGCACCGACGAACATGAACACGAAGATCGCCGTGACGATGAGCGCGTGCGCGAGGTAGAACCACCAGAACTCGCTCCGGCTCGCGCGACCCGAGAAGGTCACGTACTTCCGCCAGAAGCGGGCGAACGCCTGGCCGAACGAGGCGCCGTAAAGAGGCTGTGACAGGGGAGTGGGCCCGGAAACGGGAGCTTGCGGAGCGGCGGCGTAGGTCACAGGATCCTCCAGTGGGTGGTTCGACTCACGAGAATGGTGCGGGCCCATCCTGCCGTATCCGCGCGCTCGCCCGCGGGTTATCTCGTGAGGATCTTCTGGAATAGTCGGTGGTCCTGCCAGCGCCCGGCGATGAGCAGGTATCGAGGTGCGAGCCCGAATTCGGTGAAGCCGCACTTTCTGAGCACGGTTTGCGAGGCGACGTTGTCGACGAGCGTGCCGGCCTGGATGCGGTGCAGCTGCAGCTCGTCCGCCGCGAGGCGTGAGATCTCGTTGACCGCGGCGGTCATGAGGCCGCGACCTGCGTAGCTCTGGTCGATCCAGTAGCCGAGGTTGCCGCTCTGAAAGGCTCCGCGTGTGATGCCCGAGAGCGTGGTCCGCCCGATGATCCGCGATCCGTGGGCGAGGACGAGGGGGAGTGCCGTACCGGCCTCGCGGCTCGCGGTGAGCGCGGCGATCTCGGTGCGCTGACCTGCCTCGGTGGTGAAGTTCGCCGGGCGCAGGGGCTCGAAAGGTGCGAGGTATTCGCTATCCACGCGGTACGCCTCGGCGAGGGCCGCGGCATGCTCGGTGCGGAGCGACTGCAAGACGACGTCGTCGTGCAGGTCGATCTCGACGGGAGATGTTGTCATCATGCTGCCTCGGTTGCCGCCAGCGCCGCTTTGGTGCCGACGCGGGTTCCCCACATCATCACGATGACCATGAGCGCGGCGCCCACCAGCACCATGATCCCGAGCGCTGCCGGCGGCATCGGCACGAGAGAAATCACGCCGATTGCGATGGACAGGTAACCGGTGAGGAGGGTCGCCCCCTTCGAACGTTCGTGGGCAGCAAGCCAGGCTTCGTCGCTGGCCATGGTGCTGGGTGTGCGGATGCCGGCGAGCGAGTTCCGCCTCAGCTTTCCGGATGCCGCGGCCCGCGCCATCCAGATGAGCAGCGCACCCGAGCCGGCCATCGTGACAAACAAGACTATGCGGGGGATGATCTCGGCTTCCATCCCTTCGACCCTATCGAGGGCCTTTCCGCGTGCCTTCGCTCGGAAAGACGAGAGCCCCGGCCTCCGCGCTGAGGATGCGGATGCCGGGGCTCTCGAAGTCTGTCGGGGTATCAGCCCCGGACGCCGAGCGCGAAGCTGATCGCGCCCTCGCCGTCGACCTGCGCGTCGAGCACGCGATCATCCAGCGCGAGGGCTGCGGCCGGGTCGACGAAGATGCGGGCGCCGTCGGCTTCGACGACGGCATCCTCGCTCTGCGGGGCCTCGGCGAGGGAGAGGGCGAAGCCGGTTTCGGGGGAGCCGGAGTCGCTGATACGGATACCGCCGGTCTCGGCGGGGATCTGGGCGGTGAGGTTCTTCACCGCGGTGGCGGCGTTCTCGGTAAGCGTGAGCATGAAGCTCTCCTTCCGTGGATTGCTGCGGAGCCCGCCACGATTCCGAGAATCCGAGCCGAACGCAAACGTGAGCGCCGACTCCCAGGGGATTCTGAAGGTCGGCGGACGGCTACCGCGTCAGAGGGTTCTGGCGAGAACGAAGCTCACGATCAGCCCGAGCAGCAGGCAGCAGACCCACGCGGTCGCCGCCGAGACGTACCAGTTCTGGCGGAGCTCGAGACTGAGGCGATCCGGGTGATCGCGCGGGGTGCGGCGGAGGCTCCGCTGTGTGATGAGCATCGGCGGAACCATCAGCACGAAGCACAGCAGCAGACCGATCAGCTGCAGGAGCGCGCTCGATGACCGTCCGCCCGGAGCGATGATCTGCCACGCCTCGGCCAGGGCGAGAGTGATGTTGCGCGGCCCGCACAGCGCGACGAGCCCCGCCGCGCCGACGACCATGACGAGGATGCGCAGAGCGCGATCCGGTGTCGTCACGGAGGCTGTCGGCGGCGTGTCGCCGTGGTGCTGGTGAGCCCAGAACTCGCGGTGCGCTCGCCGTCCCGCGAGCGGCCACACCGCGACGGCGACGAGCCCCGCGAGCACCCAGCCGAGCCACTCGTCGCCTTGCATCGGGATGCCGAGCGCGTCGAACGCAATGAGTCCGCCGATCCAGGTGGCCATCGTGGCGAAGAAGATAACGAACGCGGCGAGGATCCCGAGCGCCGCCCGCAGCGGCCTGCGCGCTGGCGCGGTCACTGGGGTGTCTCGGGTCACGCTGGTCAGCATAGGGCGGGGGCGCCCTGGGGTTGAGGAGCGAGGGGATGCCGCGGCCCGCGGCCGTCTAGACTTGGGGTGCCTTGCCTCTGTAGCTCAGTGGAAGAGCCACTCCGTCCTAAGGAGCGGGTCGGGGGTTCGAATCCCTCCAGGGGCACCTCTATCCGACTCTCTATCGGACCGTTCGAAACGTGCCTGTTGTGGCGCACTGCCGGAGACAGAAGGCCGTTCACGGAGCCGGCCTGCTTCTCTTCGCTCAGACCTGCGAGATCGGAGGCTCACGGCCTCGACCGCGATTGAGCTGGGCGCCGGGTTGCCGAAGTTCTGCGACATGAGAAGCGCCGATTAGACTCATCCCAACTTGTGCAACATCCGTGTTCGACCCGTTGGGGGCGTGATGATTGGGTCGTGGCTCTCTGCTGCCGGCGTGGCCGTGACAACGAGTACGCACGCCGTCTCCGGCTTTGGCATGGGAATGGCGGCGGGTCGGGGCGAGCGTCTTTGCACTTGGCAGTTGACCCAGTTCGGTGCTCCAGTTTGCACTGGGGGTACGAGTGTCTGGGGTGTGGAGTAGAACATGCGGATCATCGACAATGTGTCCGACCTGCTCGGTGACGACCTCAAGTCCGAGATTGGTCGGGGCTCTAAGGTGCGCATCGCCGCGTCGACCTTCTCGATCTTCGCGTTCGAAGCCTTGCGCGAGGAGCTTGAACACGTTGAGGAACTCGAGTTCATCTTCACATCGCCGTCGTTCAGCAACGGTCAGGATACGGATAAGCTTCGTAAGGGCCGTCGCGAGTTCTTCATTCCGCCCGCCGAATCATCGCTCTACGGGTCTGAGTTCGAGATCCGGCTCCGCAATAAGCTCACGCAGCGTGCGATCGCTCGGGAGTGCGCCGCGTGGGTCCGTGAGAAGGTGACCTTCAGAGCGAACGCCAGTGGCGGCCAGATGCAGCAATTCGCCGTCGTAGATGATCGCGCGGCATACCTGCAGCTCCAGGGGCTGACGACTGCCGACCTCGGCTACGAGCGAGGCAACTCCGTATCCAACCTGATCACCAAGCTCGAGGGGGCGACGGAGACTCGGGCATTCCTCACCGTGTTCGACCAGATTTGGGCCAACCCCGCTCAGCTGAACGACGTCACAGAAGCGGTGTACGACCACATCGCAAGTGTGTACGCCGAGAACTCCCCGGCTCGCATCTATTTCCTCATCCTCTACAACCTCTTCGCCGAGTTCCTCGATGACATCAGTGAGGACGTGCTCCCGAACGACCGCACCGGCTATCAGGACACCAAGGTCTGGCAGAGCCTGTACGACTTCCAGCGGGATGCTGCGACTGGCATCATCAACAAGCTCGAGACGTACAACGGCTGCATCCTCGCGGACAGCGTCGGTCTCGGAAAGACGTTCACCGCCCTGGCTGTCATCAAGTACTACGAGCTCCGCAACAAGTCCGTCCTGGTACTCGCGCCGAAGAAGCTCGCCGAGAACTGGACGAACTACAACGCCAACCTCATCACCAACATCTTCGCAAGCGACCGTTTCAACTACGACGTCCTTGCCCACACCGACCTCTCCCGAACGCGGGGCGAGTCCCTCGGCCTCCGACTTGACCGCATCAACTGGGGTAACTACGATCTCGTCGTCATCGACGAGTCCCACAACTTCCGCAACGCTGACTACGCCGAAGAGAAGGAATCGCGCTACCAGCGTCTCATGCGGCAGGTCATCCGCGAAGGCGTGAAGACCAAGGTGCTGATGCTCTCGGCGACACCGGTCAACAACCGCTTCAACGACCTCAAGAACCAGCTGCAGTTGGCGTACGAGGGCGACAGTGACACCCTCGCCGCGAAGCTCACGCTCTCTACATCGGTGGAGCGGGTATTCACGGACGCACAGACGGTATTCAACGAGTGGTCGAAGCTCCCCGCTGAGGAGCGCACCGCCGACCGCATCCTGCAGATGCTCGACTTCGACTTCTTCGAGCTGCTGGACGCTGTCACCATCGCACGATCCCGCAAGCACATCCAGGCGTTCTACGACACGAGAGAGATCGGTGCCTTCCCGCGGCGCCTGCCTCCGGCCTCCATCCGCGAACCGCTTACCGACCTCGCCGACGTTCCCTCCTTCAATGACATTTTCGAGCAGCTGCAGGTGCTGACGCTGGGCGTCTACACACCACTTGCCTACGTGTTCCCGAGCCGCATCAGCAAGTACCAAGACCTCTACAACGTCACGACCGGCAGCGCGCGCTCGAACCTCGGTCAGCAAGGACGTGAAGAGGGCCTCAGGAAGCTCATGACCGTCAACCTGCTAAAGCGCCTCGAGAGTTCGGTCGAGGCCTTTCGCTTGACGCTGGCGAAGATCGAGTCCGCCGTTGACAGCACGCTCACGCGGCTAAGCAACCACTTCGGCTCCCTCCCAGAGATCCGCGGCATGGACGATCTCGACTTCGACCTCGACTATGAGGACGACTCCAACGCCGAAGCGCTGTCTTTTGGCGAGAAGATCCGCATCGACATCGACGACATCGACGTCGAATCGTGGCAACGAGACCTCTGGCACGACCGCGAGACGCTGCGCGAGCTCTTGGACGAGATGCGCAAGGTAACCCCGGCACACGACCTCAAGCTGTGCAAGCTGCGGCGCCTGGTCCAGCAGAAGGCGGAGCACCCGCTCAACCCTGAGAACCGCAAGGTGCTGATCTTCTCTGCCTTCGCCGACACGGCGAACTACCTCTACCGTGAGCTCGCACCGGCTCTTCAACAGTCCGGATTGGAAAGCGCGGTGATCACGGGCGGTAGCCACGGCGCGAAGTCGACCATCGGCACGGGCTTTGACTTCCAGCAGATCATGTCGATGTTTTCGCCGCGATCCAAGCAGCGGCACCTGACGATGCCGAAGGAGACCTGCGACATCGATGTTCTGATTGGCACCGACGTCATCAGCGAGGGTCAGAACCTGCAGGACTGCGACTACCTCATCAACTACGACATCCACTGGAACCCGGTCCGGATCATCCAGAGGTTCGGTCGTATCGACCGCATCGGGTCGACGAACGAGGTCATCCAGCTCGTCAACTTCTGGCCCGACATCTCACTCGACGAGTACATCAACCTCAAGGAGCGCGTCGAGAACAGGATGGTGATCGCCGACCTCGCTGGATCAGCGGACGATAACGTGCTGAACCCGGAGGATTCGGATGCCGCGTTCCGCAAGGAGCAGCTGCGCAAGCTGCAGAACGAGAACATCGAACTCGAGGATGTTCGCGCAGGTGTATCGATCACGGATCTCGGTCTCAACGACTTCCGGATGGACCTGCTCGCCTACATGAACGAGTACGGCGACATCGCTGGTGCCCCGCGCGGCTTGCATGCGGTCATCCCCGCAGACCCCGCCATCGGCCTCCTTCCCGGCGTGATCTTTGCCCTGAAGAACGTCAACGCTGACCCCTCCGTCGATCGGGGCAACCGGCTTCACCCCCACTACCTCGTCTACGTCGATGACAACGGGGGAGTCATCGCTGACCACACCGAAGTGAAGCGGCTCCTCGATCTCGTTCGCGCTGGCTCGCGGCCTCATGACGAACCCGTAGCCGATGTCACCCGTGTCTTCAATGAAGCCACCCGCGAGGGCGCCGACATGAGCAAGTACTCCGCCCTTCTGGCGGATGCCATTCACTCGATGATCGACGCCACTGAAGAACGCGACATCGACAGCCTGTTCAGCGGCGGGCCCACCACGGCCCTCACGCAGCAGATCGCGGGGCTCGACGACTTTGAACTGATCGCCTTCATCGCCGTCGTGGATCGGGCAAGCACGCCGTGACCGACATCCTGTACGAGTGGCCTGTAGCTGCCCGGTTCGGCGCACGAATCCCGAAAGAGCGGTTCTACGAACGGACCGCGGGCAGCTCCGCGCTTCGAGAGAAGTTCGTCTCCGACGTGCAACGCATCACCTGGATGTACAAGCTCGCACCCGACACCATCAACCTCCCCGCATCCACCGAAGTCCCAGAGATCGAGGTGTTGTGGTTGCACGCGAAGACGAGTGATGTCAGCGAGTCTGTCCTGGCGGCAATCGATCAAGCGATCCCGAACCCCACCCTCTTTGAGATCCACCGCGACGACACCCGAAGCCCGTTGGTGCGGCTGGCGGCCGCGCACAAGATCGTTCGCGCGGGCGCGCCCCGACCGTCGACGTACTACTCAACGGGGTGGATGTCAGCGGCCACAGCTCGCGAAGCAATGCCCACCGCCATCTCGCTCCCGACGCTGTATTCCGCCCTCATCGCGCCGCTCACCCCGATCTCCGCGTACGCCGGAGAAGACGTGTCGGTGACCGCTGAGAGACTGGCCGCAGTGCGCAAGCTCGAACGCGAGATATCCACTTTGGAGCGCAAGCTCCGCAACGAACCGCAACTCAACCGCAAGGTCGAGTTGCGCCGAGAACTGAAGGATCGCCAGGCCGCACTTGCGGCGCTGGTGTGAGAGGGAGAGATGACAAAGCTGGACAAGCTGGAGCTGCAATCAGTCGACGTGACGCGCAGGAACGTCGAGGCACTGGCCGCGCTATTCCCGCAAGTCGTCACTGAGGGGCTTGATGACGACGGCAAGCTCATCCATCAGGTCGACTTTGAGGCGCTCCGGCAGGAACTCAGCGATTACGTCATCGAGGGCAAGGAGGTCTATCAGATCGACTGGCCGGGCAAGCTCGCCGCTGAGTTCGCTTCCAATGCCCCCATCACCAAGACGCTGCGACCCAACATAGGCGACTCCATTGACTTCGACACCACGAAGAACCTCTTCATCGAAGGCGACAATCTCGAAGCGATGAAGCTGCTCCAGGAGTCCTACCTTGGCAAGGTCCGTCTGATCTACATCGACCCGCCTTACAACACGGGCGGCGACCTCGTCTACCGGGATGATTTTTCGTCCTCGACACAAGAGTTCCTCTGGAAGTCGCACCAGGTGAACGAGGCCGGCGAGAAACTCGTGTCGAACACCGAGGCGAACGGGCGGTTCCATTCCGACTGGCTGAGCATGATCTACCCCCGGCTTCGACTCGCCAAGCGCTTCCTCGCCCAAGACGGGGTGATCCTCGTGAGCATCGACGACGCCGAGCAGGCATCCCTTCGCCGTCTCATGGACGAAGTCTTCGGAGAGCAGAATTTCATCGCGCAGCTCGTCTGGGAGAAGGGACGCAAGAACGATGCGAAATTCTTCTCAGTCGGGCATGAGTACGTCATGGCTTATGCGAAGTCCCAGTCGACGCTTCGTGAGCGCAAGACCGCTTGGCGCGAGGAGAAGCCCGGAGCACGTGAGATCTGGGATGAGTACTTGCGCTTGCGTGAAAAGCACGGCAACAACGATGCCGCGATCGAGACTGATCTTTCGGCGTGGTTCCGTGCCCTTCCGACTTCCGATCCATCGAAGAAGTGGGCACGATATAAGCGCGTCGATGCCAACGGTCCGTGGCGTGATCAGGACATCTCGTGGCCTGGTGGAAATGGGCCAAGGTACGAGATTCTTCATCCGGTCACGAAGAAGGCGTGCAGGATTCCGGAACGCGGCTGGATCTATAGCGACCCAGAGAAGATGCAACAGATGATCGATCTTGGTGTCGTTGTATTCCGAGATGACGAGTCCGAGCCGCCGTTCCGTAAGGCTCACCTGAAGCCGCTCGACTATGAGGCGGTCGCTGATGGCGATGACGAGGCCGACACGAGAGCACAGGACGCGGAACTTGCGACCCAGGTACGTGGCTCCTACTTCTACAAGCAATCGCAGGTGTCTGTCCGCCACCTGCGTGACCTCATGGGCGCGAAAGTGTTCAACAACCCCAAGGACCACGAGGTCTTGTCACGACTGTTCGAGTACGTCCTGGGCGGCAAGGATGGCATCGTCATGGACTTCTTCGCGGGGTCCGGCACGACTGCCGAGGCTGTGTTCGATCTCTGCGCCCGCTCGGGGCTCAACTGCCCGGTGATCCTGGTGCAACTGCCCGAGTTGCTCGAGGACAACCTAAAGTCGGCGACCGGCTCGGCGAAGACGACCATCCAGAACGCGATCAAGCTCCTCAACCAGCTCGAGAAGCCCCTGACCATCGCCGAGCTGACCAAGATCCGCATCCAGAAGGCCGGTGAGCAGATTCTTGCTAGCCACAACTCGTCCGGTTGGAACGGCGACGTCGGCTTCCGCACGTTCACCGTCGACACGAGCAATTTCGCCGATATCACCACGACTCCGGATACCGTCAATCAAGACACATTGCTCGACCTCGTCGAGAGCGTCAAGGGCGACCGCGGCGGCCTGGATGTCTTGTTTGAGGTGCTCCTCGCATGGGGGCTCGACCTCGCGGCCCCGATCAGTCTCGAGACGGTCGCGGGGCATCAGGTGTACGACGTCGAAGACGGGGCACTTCTTGCCTGTTTTGACGATCAGCTCGACGAGGCGTTGATCCATGAGCTCGCACTGCGCGCTGCCGCCAACACCACGCAGAAGGTCGTGTTCAAAGACGCGGGCTTCGCCTCGGACGCGGCCGCGATCAACGCACACCAGGTCTTCGAGCAGCTCTCTCCCGACACCACGGTGAAGGTGATCTGATGAAGCTGCACTTCAAGGTCCAGGACTATCAAACCGCCGCCGTCGACGCGGTGGTGGACTGCTTCCGTGCTGTGCATAGGCAGCCGTTCGCCGACAACATCACCTACAAGATCGACCCCGGTCGGACGGCTGGTCGACGTGGCCAGCCCGAGTTGGCGCACGGCGTCGATGAGGCCGCCGCACAGACGGGTTATGGCAACAGCGCCGTTCTGCTGAACCCAAGCCAGCTCCTCGACAATGTCCAGGCCGTCCAGCGACGCACGAGCGGACTTCCGCTGTCGGGGGAGCTGATTTCCAGCCCAGCGGCGGCGCTGAACCTGGACGTCGAGATGGAGACCGGCACTGGAAAGACCTACGTCTACATCAAGACGATCATGGAACTCCACCGGCAATTCGGCTGGTCAAAGTTCGTCGTCGTCGTTCCCAGCATTGCGATCCGCGAGGGCGTGAAGAAGTCCTTCGAGATCACGGCCGACCACTTCCTCGCGGAGTACGAGACTCAGGCCAGAGCGTTCGTCTATGACTCGGAGCATCTCGAAGACGTTGAGACATTCTCGTCTGACACCGGCATCCAGGTCATGATCATCAATGCGCAGAACTTCAATCGTGACGCCAAGAAGGCCGACCAAGATGCAGCCAAGACTGGTAAGGCGTCGGGCCTGAAGATGTTCAAGGAGCTCGACGGTTTCAAGTCCCGTCGCCCCATCGACGTGATCGCCGCGAACCGCCCGATCCTCATCATCGACGAGCCGCAGCGCCTCGGTAGCAACCCATCGAAGCCCAGCGAGACGCTGAAGGCGCTCGGGCGGTTCAACGCCCTCTTCGCCTTGCGCTACTCGGCGACGCATGCCATTCCACACAACAAGGTCCACCGACTGGATGCGCTCGATGCGTACAACAAGAAACTCGTCAAGAAGATCGCCGCACGCGGCATCAGCGTGAAGGGCCTCGCCGGCAGCAGTGCATACCTCTACGTCGACGGTATCGAACTCGGGAAGGGACCTGACTTTCCCAAAGCACGCATCGAGATCCAACACCAGCCGAAGAACGGGAGCATCACCCTAAAGACCATCAAAGTCAAGAAGCGCGATCGGCTCCATGACATCTCAGGCGGCATCGAAGCGTACAACGGTCTCGTCATCGACGACATCGACGCGATCGCGAACACCGTGACGCTCATGGATGGGCAAGTGCTCCACGGTGGACAGGTCACGAACGATGTGACCGACGAGCAGAAACGACGTCTCCAGATTCGGGAAGTCATCCGGGCGCACCTCGACAAGGAGCGGCAGCTCTTCGGGCACGGCATCAAGGTGCTATCGCTCTTCTTCATCGACGAGGTGCTGAAGTACCGCGATTACGACCAGCCCGATCGGCTCGGCGAGTACGCCCGCGTCTTCGAGCAGGAGTACGAGGCGCTCAAGATCGAGCGGCTCAGCGAACTCGACCTCGACGAATCAGGTGAGGCGTATCGGGCATTCCTCGAGCGCGACGCGGTTCGTGATATCCACAACGGCTATTTCTCCGTCGACAAGAAGACCGGGCACTGGATCAATAGCGATGCGTCCGACGCGTCCGACGAAAAGGGCAAGGGCCTTTCCAAGGACGCCGAGGCGTACGACGCAATCCTGCGTGACAAGGAGAAGCTCCTCGACAGCGACTACCCACTGCGGTTCATCTTCAGCCACTCGGCACTGCGAGAGGGCTGGGACAACCCGAATGTGTTCACGCTCGGGTTCCTCAAGAAGGCGACCGCAGGCGATTCTCGTCGCCAGGAGGTCGGTCGCGGTCTTCGCCTCGCCGTCGACCATAACGGCGACCGGGCGGACAACCCCGTAACGGTCCACGACATCAACGTGCTCACTGTCGTCACTGAGGAGTCCTACGCTGACTTCGTTCGAGGGTTCCAGACGGAGACGCTTGGCCTGCTCACCGCGCGGCCGCGGAAGGCTACGCCCGAGTTCTTCGTCGGGGCTGTCCTGCGTGACGTGATCGCTGGAGCTGAGCACAAGCTCACGCTCGACGAGGCGAAGCAGCTCCAGCACTGGCTCATCAAGCACGACTTCATCGATTACGACCAGCAACTCACTGACAAGTGGCTCGGACGCGGCGACCTCCCCGAGATTCCGTCCATGCCACATGAGCTGCAGCCCTACTTCTACCAGGTCGCCGAGCTGATCGACTCGCTCCACGTCCAGGCGCCGAAGGTCGACGACGGGCGCAAGGCGAAGGTCGTGCCGATGAACAAGGCGAACTTCCACAAGAAGGAGTTTCAAGAGCTCTGGGCGCGCATCAATCGCCGGGTCGTCTACCAGGTTGAGTTCGACTCGCAGGAGCTCATCGACAACTGCACCCGAGTTCTCGACACGTCGCTTGAAGTTGCTCGGCTCCAGTACGTGGTGACCGAGGGTATCCAGCGAGACATCATCCAGGCAGAGGACCTAGAGTCTGGGGAGAGCTTCAAGACAACCCGAACTAAGTCGTCGGAGTCGACTCTGAGCGCCAGCTCGACAGTCCCATACGACCTGGTCGGCGAGATAGCGGAGAAGACCAACCTGACCCGCCTCACCGTTGCGACCATCCTCCGAGGCATCCGACCTGACACGTTCGCGAAGTTCAAGCAGAACCCAGAGCAGTTCATCACGGAAGCGGCGCGGCTCATCCGTGAACAAGCCGCAGCGACGATGGTCGAACACATCGAGTACGACATCCTTGAAGACCGCTATGACGCGTCCATCTTCACGGAGAATCAGACAGCTCAGGACCTTTCGAAAGCGATCCACACGCCGAATCGGAACGTCTACGAGTATGTCCTTGACGATTCCCAGGTCGAGCGCGAATTTGGCGCCGCGCTCGATATCAGTGAAGAAGTGGCGGTCTTTACCAAGCTTCCACGAGGCTTCAAGATCCCCACACCTATCGACTATTACAACCCCGACTGGGCGATCGCCTTTCAGGAAGGGTCTGTCAAGCACGTCTACTTCGTCGCCGAAACTAAGCACTCGCTGTCGTCGTTGGAGCTGCGCGGCGTCGAGAAGGCGAAGATCGACTGTGCGAACAAGCTCTTCGAGAAGCTAGATCAGGTCGCTGGGACTCCGGGCATCAAGTATCACGGCGTGACGAGCTACGACCAACTGCTGCAACTCGTGGGGGCATAGTTTCAGCGGTATCAAGCTGTGGTCGGCCAGCCCGTTGAAGTAGTGCTTGGACGCGGTCCGTGGCCGATCTCAGTTGTGCAGTCACTCAACGAACTCGGAGCGCCCGATGTACTCGGTCCGCAGGCCGAGCGCACTGGCGATGGCATCGAGGAAAGCCTCGTTGGTGAGGAACCATTCTTTGCCTACCTCACTCCGTTGCGCCACCACTCTCCGAGGATTGTCGTGACCCGCCGTGCTCAGGAGTCGATGGAAGTCCCGCTCCGTCTGGTCGAGGTCGCGGTCTCCGACGCCATACACCCGTACGACAACCAGAGGCTCAGGAATGTGCGCTCGTGCGCCGAGACGATGCTGGCGGATGCGCACACCGACGTTCTCGGACTTTCCGATCTTTATAAGCGTGTTCGCTTTCGCGTCGACCGGGTTCTCGAGATACCAGCCGTATGAAAAGGCGTAGATGCCAATCTTTCCTTCGAGCGCGCCAGTTACCGCACGAGTTTCCTCGTCCTGTTCCGCTTCGGATAGCGATTCATCTGCGGCGTCATCGGACGTTACTGCTTGCTCGGCCAGCGCAAGATGCGTGTTTAGTATGTTCAGAGCTTCAACGCTGAGTGCGGTCTTGTTCCGTTTGATCAACGATCTGAGGGCGCTGGCGGTCTGGCGTCGGAGCTGCACCCCAGTCGAGACTTTTCCGTTGAGGATTGCTTCGATGTAAGCGCGGTAGCTGTAAACGAAGTTGGGCGTCTCAATGTTCAGTCGGTCAGCGACTTCTTGCGGGCTGAGTCCCCCATCGATGTACAGGCGGTACACGTCGCCAAGTCGTGACTGGTCTTCGTAGAGAAGCTGCCGGATCTCCTCGAGCGGGGCGAGAGGAGCATCGTTAGCGGTCTCGTCATCATCGATGTTTTGCCCTTCGGACACCACGGGTATGTCAGCGGATGGTCGGCTTGACTCAACGTCGTCCACATTCGGTACTGCAGCAGAGGCGCCCTCTTCGAGCTTCGATGGGGCTAGCGCGCCTCCGGATGGCGCGGCGGAGAATGATTCGCTCACTAGATATGTCTAGCGCATTGCGGTCGCCTTGATCGATGCGCACGGGTGCCAACAGCTGCACACCGTCATCAACGCGCAGGACGAGCTCGTCGCCAGCACCGACCCGGCGTGGATCGGAGCGCTCGCGCGCCACGGATACACACTCGACGACGCGGGAGAGATCGCCCAACTCGCCGGCGCGGTTCGGCCTCTCTTCCGGCGGTCAGCGCAGATCGTACGCGGCTGATCGCGGAGTGGTCGGCGGCGTACGGCGGTTCGGCACCGATCATCGACACTCTGAACCAGATCGATAGACGCGCCTGGCCGGTGACGCGTCCGAACAAGCCGACCGATCTCGACGAGACCTCGTGGGAGACGACGGTCCGCGACGAGATCGCAACGATCCATCCGCGCCTGGTCCTCCCGCGCGCGGCCGGCCCCGTCGAGGCCGCAGATCTGCAGGCCGTCGACCTCGAGCTGCTCGCGGCGCAAGCGGTCATCGACGCGGATGAGCGGTCCACTTCGACCGGCGGACGCTTCAGCGCGGTCGACCTCCGCGCGGGCGCGATCCGCGCGCTTTCTCGCACCGGGCTCGTCGCCGAGCGCACCATCGGCCGCGGCGCCGCGGCTCTACTGTGAACCTAGGCCACACTCGGATACCGGGCATCCGAGTGTGAGCGCCCGCGTGCGGTTCCCGAGCGGAGCCCTGATTGCGCTCACCGCCCGCGCGCCAACTCCAACGCCAGCGACGTCCTATCGGTGTGCGCAAACTTCCTCAGCAGCGCCGAGACCGCGTTCTTCACGGTGCCGTGAGCCAGGTGCAGGCGAGCCGCGATCTCCGCGTTCGGTAGCCCGAGCGCGAGCAGGTCCGCGACGGCCTGCTCCGTCTGCGTCAGCACGGGTGAGAGCGGGGGAGCGGCACTGCTGTCACGGCTGAGCGCGACGCGTGCGACGCGCGGATCGATGACCAGGCCACCGTCGACGACATGCCTGATCGAGTCGAGCAGCCGGTCGGGTGAGACATCCTTCAGAAGGAACCCCGCGGCGCCCGCTTCGAGCAGCGACCGAACGAGTTCCGCGTCGTTGAACGTCGTAAGGGCCAGCACGGGCAGACCCGGATGATGCACCGCGCACTCTCGCACGAGCCCCAATCCATCCAGGACCGGCATGCGCGCATCCGCGAGCACGATGTCGGGGCGGACGGTCGGGATGAGCGCAAGCGCTCGCGAACCGTCCGCCGCTTCTCCGACCACCTTGATGCCGCTGTCGGTCTCGAGGATCATTCGCAGGCCGCGTCGAAGAAGCTCTTGATCGTCCACGATCAGCACACGGACGACGCTCACGCGACGCCCGCCGGCACGATCACGGCCTCCGAGGCGCCCGCGGTCTCGCCACTCGCCTCAATGGGCAGCAGCATCGAGAGTCGGAAACCCGACGCCCCTCCCTCAACCGCCAGCGAGCCACCAAGCTCTTCGGCCCGAGCACGCAGCGAGCGCAGGCCGAAGCCTCCTGCCGGCGGTGTCCCACCCTGGGACGCACTGCCGTCGTCGTCGAGCGTCGCCTGGATCGACGAGGGGCCAACCTCAATGCGCAGGCTGGCGGTTGCGGCATCCGCGTGTCGAATGACGTTCGTCAGACCTTCCTGAACGAAGCGGAGGAGGAGCAGTGCGTGCTCGCGTGCCAGAGAGCGCTCGCCCTCGATCTCGACCATGACGGTGAGCCCCGTGCCGCGGAAGCTCTCTGCCAGCGTGCGGAACGCGTCGAGGTCGCCGAGCTCGCCGAGGTCGATCGGATGCATCGCACGGACGAGTCGCCGCATCGCTTCCAGGCTCTCGCCGACGACGGCTCGGGCGTGGACGACCTCGTCGCGCGCTGCAGCCGGATCGGCGACGCGGCTCGCGTAGTCCAGTGAGAGCCCGACCGCCGTGAGGCGATGGCCGAGGTCATCGTGCAGTTCGCGGGCCGTACGCTCCCGTTCCTGCGCGAGGACCAGATCACGATCGGCGGCGTACCGTCGCTGCAGCTCGGCGTGCGCCGCGTCGAGCCGCGCGAGAGCATCCTGCAGATCGTCGTTCACACGCAGACTGTCTCGCAGCACGACCGCGACCGCCGCAGCGATCCCCGCGAGAACTGCCGTGCCGATGGCCTCCGCGAGCATGAACTCTGCCGGACTTCCGCTGGCGAGATGCAGGGACAGGACGATGACGACGAGCGTGGTCGCATAGCCCCACAGCGCTCTCGTCGCGGAGAACGTGACGCCGAGCATCAGCAGAGCCGCCCAGATGATGCCGTAGTAGAGGGCGCCGTTGCCGAACGACATCACGACGACGGCGATGACGGCGAACAGGGCGGCCGCAACACGCGAACGCTGGCGCGATCTGCGCCACAGCACCCAGACGGCAATGGCGACAGCCGTCAGAACCGTAACCGTCGCGGTGAGCCAGAGAGGGCGGATGTCGTAGGAGTAGAGCACCATCAGAACCGGACCGGCCAGCCCCAAGCTCATGGCGATGTCGAGCAGACCGGTACGGAGAGTCGGAATGCGCGCCATGGCTTCAGCGTATGCAGGCGACGCGGGTCGTGGTGGTGACCCGAGTCACGACTTCCACCCGGCGAGCAGTGACCGCCGGAATGAGCGGGACTGACCCGAGGACGATGCTCAGCCAAGGGCCGGCTTCTAGCTTTGCGACATGACCTCCTCACCGGCATCCAGCGCCGCACCTTCGGGCGACTTCGTTCATTCACCGGGCCAGCCCCGACTCGGTGTTGGCCCGGTCGGCATCATCGTGAGAGCAGTCGTCGCGGTCACGATCCTGATGGCGGCAAACCTCCTGGCGGGGGTGATTCCCGCCGTTGTGGTTCTGATTCCGGGGGCGGCGGAGGTCTTCGGCGGTTCGTCCCCGTGGGGGTTCGCGCTCGCCGCAGTCGTGCAACTATCGGTGCTCGGATTCGTCCTACTCGTGCTGCGCATCTGGATGACCACGGTCGAGCGCGCACCCCTGCGAGCCACGGGCTGGAGCTGGCGACGCAGTTCGGGCCTGTGGCTTGCGCTCGGCATCGGAGTCTCCGCGCTCACCGTGGTCATCGTCTATGCAGCGCTTCCGGCGATCGGCCCCGTCCGAAACGACGAACTTCCCGGCGGAGAACAGGATGTCGTGCTCGTAAGCGCGCTACTGATCATCTATTACCTCGGGCTCGCCTTCGTGCAGCAGTCACTGCCCGAGGAACTGCTGTTCCGTGGATGGCTGCTCTGGCGGCTGCGTGACCGCCCCGTCTTGGCGATCACGGTCACCACGCTCGTCTTCACCGCCATCCACCTGGTGTCCCAGGGCGGACAGCAATCGGTCGCGGAGCACGTGCTGTACCTCGCGCTTCCGCTCGGCTTCTCCCTGCTCGCCGTCGGACTGCTGCTGTGGACCGGGTCGCTGTGGGCCGCCGTCGGCGTGCACGGAGGCTTCCACGTCGGCAACTACATCGCCGTGGCGGCGATGCCGGAAGTGGATGCCGTCAGCTCGTGGCTCGCGATCGGGGGAGTGCAGGCGGTTATCGGGGTCGCGTTGACAATCCCCGCACTTCGAGGCGGAAGGGTATTCGCGTGACTGGCGAGGTGCTCGATAGCCGGTAACGTCCCTAGGGACGCACTGGGGCGTTGATTTTCATCTGGCGAGACGAATGTTTGGAACACCTGGGCGCGTTCGCTCGACCACATGACAACGCCACAGGCGCGGGCAACTGATCGAGTAAGTCGATGGTCTGGTGTGACGTCGAGATAATGGCGCAGACCGGACCGCGCTGCGTACGCCCATCGAAGGCCGACGGGGTACCGAAGCGCCGGGCGTTTAAGCTCAACTGAGTCGATCCGCTCGACATCGACATCTGGGGGTCCCATGAAAACTCGTCCTGCTATCGCAGCGCTGATTGCCGTTGCCGTTCTGTCCCTCGGCGCGTGTTCGGCGGGTGGCGAGACGCGCCCTGACGCGTCCTCGACGACTCCGGCGATCGAGGTAGAAGAGGCTATCGCGACGGTCGACATCCGTCTCCCGCGCACCCTGATCGATCAGGAGGGCGTGCTCGCGGACGAGCAGATCGTCGACGCCGCCGAGCAGGAGGGCATCTCGGCAGTGATCGACGGCGACGCCGTGGTTTACACGATGACGCGAGCGCAGCAGGCGGACATGCTTGCGCAGATGCGTGCGTCCGCGCAGACAGCCGCGGACGGTTTGGTTGCGGATGAGACGAATTCGGTCACAGCGGTTGAGATCGATGAGGCGATGACATCGTTCAAGGTCCACGTGGATGCCGAACGGTACGGCGCGCTCGAGAGCCTTCTCGCCCTGGGTTTCTACATCCAGGGCGCACTGTTCCAGCAATTCAGTGGCGTCGGTGCCGACGACGTCGACGTGGTCGTGGACTTTGTGGACGATGCAACCGGGGAGGTACTGGACAGCGGTTCCTACGAGGACATGCGTCAGCGCATTCAGCAGTGAGTCACTCGCATGCGCGACTACCACGGTAGAGCCGCTGCTGGATCGGGTCCGCCAGCGCAGGTTTGTGCCGAAGGGCAGCATGGTCAGGAAAGCGAAGGTTCTCGTCGCCGCTGACCCCGAGTCGATGTCGGGCAAGGCAGGGCACGCGCGCTTGGTGGATTCTGATCATCAACGGAGACGGACTCGAAACACTGCTCGGGCTGACAGGGAGTGACCGGCGATGATGGGCGAGCGGCGTCACGCGGGGTTCACCGAGCTGTCGCCGATCACTCGGAATCGCACGCGTCTCCCGCGGCGGGCCGGTCGCCTGCGCCTCGTTTTCACCCTCTGCGCGATATTCGGCGCCGCGCAGTTCCTCGTTCCATTGATCGCCCGCGTCGCATTCAACGGTGGTCGCGTGTGGCCCACCGACGAGGGGCACTCCGTGTGGGGGTCGGTGATCGAGGGCCACGTGCTCGGCGTTCCGGCGTGGCTGACGATCGCGACCGGCGCCGTCGGGATGGTCGCTGCCGTGGCGTATGTGCTTGGCAGCCGCCGCGACGCCGGCGCGGACGCCCCCCTACGTGAGCCTGGTCTCGCTGCTGATCTTCGGCGGCTTTCCGTGGGCCATTGCCGCCCTCGACACGGACCCGACCAGGATCGTCCGCACGCCCGGGCCGGAAGGGTATCCCATCGGATGGCACTGGGCGCTGTCGCCGGTCGCGGCGGTGGTGCTGGCGGTCGGCATCGTCGTGTCCCTCCAGTCGCGCGGGAACGCCCGCGGCGCCGGAGCACAACGCTGAATCTCCGTGCCGAGTTGGGCGCGCCCGCCTCGCCGGTTGGCTAGATCCTGCTGAGTCCGACGGGCGCCGGTTCCCGGCGGCGCCGGCGGGACGGGATCACCTGACCACGCGTCAGCGGCGGAGGCTCCGGGCGGCGATCAGATCAAGGACGAACAGCGCCGCTCCCTGCAGCACGATGGCCAGGCCGTGACCGCGCGCGTCGGCCGGCCGCAGGCGGCCTCCGAGCGTCGGCGTCCGAACGGCGAGAAGGGCGCCTGCGGCGACGTAGCCGATATCGAGCGCGGCGTTGACGAGCAGTATGCGGCGCAGGATCCGCGCCCGCGGGACTCGATCCCTCCCTCGGGTGACCGCCGCGAGCATGAGGTCGATCGCGCCCCACATCAGGGTCTGCACCCCGAACCCGCGCGTGCGTCGCGGGAGCGCGAGCACCCCGCCGACCAGGACGGATGCCGTGCCCCACCGTGTCAGCCGATGGACGACGGTGCTGGTCACGATGCGCGCGGAGCTCACGCACCCATCATGGTGTGGCGAGGCCACGGCATCCCACCCCTGTCGTCCCACCCGCCGGCGACCTAGACTCGCCGTACCATCAGAGCGTCAGCGTTTCAGCACGCGCCGCCCCGCCATCTTGCGTACGACCTCGAGCAACCCGGGGGCGTAGTCGCCCCACGAGTCGGTGACCTTCGAGACGTCGATCTTGCCGGTGTGCACGTTCTCGCACAGACGCAGCCAGGCCTCGCCAGTCGCGGCAGTCAGGGCGAAGGCGACTCCGGCGTTGATGACGCTCCCGGCGCCCGGGATGAGCTTGAGGAAGCTCCGCGCCAGCGCCTGTCCGCTGATCTGGACGCCGAGCTGGGCGAGGGCTCCCGCTGACATCATCGTCGTGAGCTCGAGGTCGTAGATCGCGGCGATCCGGCCCATCATCGCGAGCTGGATCGGCGCGAGAACCACGGCGTCGGCAACCGGAACGGGAACCGCCGCGGCTCCCGCTGCGGCTCCTGCGGCGCCGGTGATGACGGGGCGGGCGAGTTCCCTCTTCCACGGAAGTTTGAGTCTCTGCGCGATGCGAAAGGCGTCCTTCTCGTTGTCCGGCGAGAGGGTCAGGGTCTCCGCCACGAGCTCACCGAGGCCGTGCCCCTTGCCCTTCCCGTGCTTGCCGGCGGTCGAGGTGAGGACGACCCGCTGGATCGGGATGTGGATCGGCTGCCCCTCGCCGTCGACGGGGTCTTCGAGCCACTCCTGGAACTCGGTCACGTCGTCCGGAGCGCTGCGTTTTCCGGTGATCGGGTTCTTCGACCAGTCGACCTTCGTGAGCACGAGAATGACCGGAAGCCCCGCGGCATCCAGCTCGCGGATCATGTCGATGTCGGGCTGCGTGAGCCGCGGCAGCTGCGAGAGCACGCAGTACCAGACGACGGAGACCTGCTCGATGGCCGGGCGCTCGGAGATGGTGCGGAGGTGCGCTCGCAGGATGTCTGCCGGGGGAGTGGCGGATCCGATCTCGAACCCTTCGATGTCCCAGATGCCGAGGGACGTATCGCTGTAGTACTTCACGCCCCGCGTGACGGGCAGGCCTTTCCCGACCTTCGCGAGGTCGCGACCGAACACCGCGTTGACGAGCGACGACTTGCCGACTCCGGTGCCGCCGATGACGGCGAGGTTGAAGCGCCCGTACCGCGACTTTGCCTCGGAGTTCGCCTCGATAAACGCCCGCTCATCGGCCGCCGAGGCTTTCGGCGTCTCCTTGTCACGCTTGTCAGTCACAGGTCGATCATCCCTCGTCCTGCTCCTCTGAAGCGCCGATCCGATTTCGACGTCGAAACCGGCGGTGTCAGACCTCTCGTACTCGCTCGGACGTGATGAGTCTTGAACTCTGCGAGGCAACCGAGTGCGTCGTTCGCGCGCAGATCGAGGATCGCGAAGCGCCCGGCTGCCGAGCTCGTTATGGACGCGCGCGCTCGATCGCGTTGGTGAGGTATGAGAGCCTCAAGGCCAGCGCGTACTTCCGTTCGGCGGGTAGCGAGCTCGGGTCGCGAAGCGCCACGGCGAGGTCCGCGGAGTCGAGCTGCGCGAGCAGAGCGATGTTCTCGAGAGTGAGATGGAACTGCGTCGTCAGTCCTTCGAGGATCGCCCGCAGACGCTCGTCGTCGCCGATGTCGAAGCCCTGAAGGATCTGCGACGCGAGGACCGACAACCGGGTCGTCTCGTCTGCGGAGAGCGGCTGAAGATCCGTCCTGACACCGTAGGTGTCCTTTTCAGAGCCGGTGAGGAAAGCTTGAAGCGTCGCGGTCGGCGTCTGGGTGATGGCCTCGAGAGTCGTCTTGGAAATGCGCCCGTCAGCGACGGCACGGCTGAGTTCCTCGGCGGTATTGAACATTTGAGCGGCCACGGTCAACTCCTTCGATCGGCATGGGCAGAGCGACGGTGGCGGGAGGAGGCAGGCTCATCCCGCCACCGGTGTTTCGGATTTTATCCCGTGTATGTGTAGAGCGTGTAGTTCGGGACAACGGTGGCAACCGGCACTCCCACGAGGAATGCCGTACCGGTCAGCGCTCCGGAATACCGATGACCGCGCAGACGGCTAGTCGGCACCGAACCGGAGAACCCAGACACGATAGTCGTGCCGCCCGAAAGGCCATGACTCACGTCGGTGACACTGAACGAACCGGTGAAAGACGTCGCCGGAATCGACATAGAGATGCTGTAGTGAAAGCTGCCACCCGAACCGGTCACCGTCAGCGTGCCCGCGTCGCCCGGGTACACCGCGTCGGGCGTCATCTGGCCCGGCACCGAGGGTGAGGCGACTCGCTGCAAGGTGAAGGTCGCTGTTTCACCCTCTCGGAGCGTGTAAGCTCTCCCGTCCACTTCCAGGAGATACTCCGCTGCGCCGAAGCGTTCGCTCGCGTTCGCAGCGGATGCCGTTGTGCCGAGCGAGAAGAATCCGATCAGCATGACCAGGATCACACCGATCGGACGCCTGCTGCGGGCCCCGCGCTGAGATGCCATCGATCTAGCGTTATTCGCCCTAGATCCCGGTGCAGTCGGCTCTTGCGTTGCCGTGCTCATGATCTTTCCCTCCACATGGATGAATCGTCGACGCCGGCTCAGAATGCAGCCGATCGCTTTGTACTGTTTGGTCACCCGGAGGTTCCTGACAGCGTGTGCTCGACGCGGCCCGCCGAGCCGTAACTTCCGAGGAGACAAGAAGTCAAGTGTCAGGTTTGGCGTCTTCGGCAAACTGCTCATAGGGGTGCAGGGAGGTCACATGCCACAGGCGTTCGCTGCTCTTTACGAGGCCCACTCTCGAGTCGTCGAACACTACATCCGTCTGCGCGTCGACGACGTGGACTTAGCGCAGGATCTGACGGCGGAAACTTTCACCATCGCATGGGAGAAGTACTCCACCGGCACTGCGATCACCAGGGGATGGCTCCTGAAGACGGCTCGAAATCTCATCGGTAATGAGTACCAACGACGAGCGCGTGTCAGGGAGCGAACGCAACGTTTGGTCGCAGCGCAACTCGTTGTAGCGCAACACGAGATCGATGACATAGCGGACGTGGAGCTGAAGGCCGCGATAGCGCGGCTGCGGCCAGCAGATGCGCTTGTATTGAAGCTCACCTACTGGTGCGGTTTGCCCGCCGCTGAGGCCGCGCAGTTCCTCGGCTGCACAACGGTCTCGTACTGGCAACGTCTAGCGCGTGCTCGTGCGGCGCTACGTGCAGAACTCGGGGCGCCCGGGACGGCCGTCCTCTAGTCATGTAGTCGAACCGGCGCCGGAGTGCACAGTCCCGTGGCGCCCCCGAGCCGCGTCAAAGGAGACGCTGGCGTGTCCGGCGGAGGAAAGGAGCGGCCATTCGGGGATGATCTCTCCTAAGCGCGAATCCGACGCCGACCCGCCCCGCGCCGGCCAGGGGGGAGCGCTCGAGTAGCCTTTCCTCATGCCGGATTCCACCCCGATCACCGACGTCTCGATCGGGAGCGACGGCATCCGCCTCGGCCAGTTCATGAAATTCGCGGGCCTGCTCGACTCGGGTGGCGACGTGAAGGAAGCCATCATCGATGGCTACGTGACGGTCAACGGCGAGGTCGACCGCCGACGCGGGCGACAGCTGCAGACGGGTGACGTCGTCACCTATGACGGGCGCTCCGTCCGCGTGCAGCCCTGACCGTGGATCACGGGTTCACGTCCCGTTAGGCACAAGGCCGACACAGGCACCGACCCGGCGCCCACCCCACCAGGTGGAAGAATCGTCCGGTGACCGCAACTCTCGTCGCTCAGGGCCTCGCCGGCGGATACGGCCACCGCACACTCTTCGAGGGCGTCGATCTCACCGTCAGCCCGGGTGACGTCGTCGGTGTCGTCGGGGCCAACGGTGCCGGCAAGTCGACGCTTCTCCGCATCCTCGCCGGGCGCGATGCCCCTCAGGCGGGAACCGTGAGTCTCGCTCCAGCCGACGCGTTCGTCGGCTGGCTGCCGCAGGAGCACGAGCGCGTCGAGGGCGAGACCGTCGCCGCGTACATCGCCCGCCGCACCGGGTGCGCGGAAGCGACGGCGGAGATGGATGCCGCGGCATCCGACCTCGGCGATCCCTCGGTCCCCGGCGCCGACGACCGGTACGCCACGGCCCTGGAACGCTGGCTCGCGAGCGGCGCCGCCGACCTCGACGAGCGCCTGCCGATCGTGCTCGCCGACCTCGGGCTCGAGCTCGACGCCGACGGCACCCACATGACATCTCTTTCGGGCGGTCAGGCAGCGCGCGTCGGACTCGCCGCGCTGCTGCTCTCGCGCTTCGACATCGTGCTGCTCGACGAGCCGACGAACGACCTCGACCTCGACGGGCTCGAGCGACTCGAAGCGTTCGTGCGCGGCCTGCGCGGGGGAGTCGTGCTGGTCAGCCACGACCGTGAGTTCCTCGCGCGCAGCGTCACCCGCGTGCTCGAGCTCGACCTCGCGCAGAACTCCCATCGCATCTACGGCGGCGGCTACGACGCCTACCTCGAAGAGCGGGCGACTGTGCGGCGTCATGCGCGCGAGAAGTACGACGAGTTCGCGGGCAAGAAGGCCGACCTCGTCGCTCGGGCCCGTGTGCAGCGCGAGTGGTCGAGCCAGGGCGTCCGTAACGCGATGAAGAAGAATCCCGACAACGACAAGATCCGCCGCAAGGCCGCGACGGAGTCGAGCGAGAAGCAGGCGCAGAAGGTGCGCCAGATGGAGAGCCGCATCGCCCGGCTCGAAGAGGTCGAGGAGCCCCGCAAGGAGTGGCAGCTCGAATTCACGATCGGTGCTGCGCCGCGGTCGAGTTCCGTCGTCTCGACGCTCAACGGCGCGGTCGTCCGGCAGGGGGCGTTCACGCTCGGACCGGTCTCGCTGCAGGTCAACGCCGGCGACCGTATCGGCATCACCGGGCCGAACGGTGCGGGCAAGTCGACGCTGCTGCGCACGATCCTCGGTCGGCAGGCTCCCGACGAGGGATCGGCCGGACTCGGGTCGAGCGTGAGAATCGGCGAGATCGACCAGGCCCGCTCGCTGCTCGTGGGCTCACGTCCACTGGCCGACGCGTTCGAGGCTCTCGTGCCCGAGATGGCGTCGGGGGAGGTCCGGACGCTGCTCGCGAAGTTCGGTCTCAAGGCCGATCACGTGCTGCGCCCGGTCGATGAGCTGTCGCCGGGGGAGCGCACGCGCGCCGGTCTCGCCCTGCTGCAGGCGCGGGGCGTGAACGTCCTGGTGCTCGACGAGCCGACCAACCACCTCGACCTGCCCGCGATCGAGCAGCTCGAACAGGCGATCGAGTCGTACGACGGCACGCTGCTGCTCGTCACCCACGACCGGCGGATGCTGGATGCCGTGAGCACCAACCGCCGCTGGCACGTCGAGGGTGGCCGCGTCACCGAGGCCTGAGACCGCCCGCGCCCGCGGCGTGACGGTGCGCCGCAGTCAGACCGTTGCCGGCTACTCCGTCTGAGCGCTCCACTGCGCCCGCAAGACGCTGACGACATCGTCGAGCCCTGTGCCCGCGCGGAGCGCCTCGTCGGTCAGCTCGCGGATGCGCTTGAGCACGCTGTGGGGGAGCACCGCGGCCGATTCGGCGACGCGGGTTCCGGCGGCGGTGCGGCTGACGACGAGCCCTTCCTGCTCGAGCAGCTTGTAGGCCTTCGCGACGGTGCCGGGTGCGACGCCGAGGTCGGCGGCGGTCTGACGGACGGTGGGCAGGCGCTCGTTCGCCGCGAGCATGCCCGACACGATGAGCCCGCGCAGCTGCAGGTAGATCTCCCTTGACGGAGTGCTCTCGTCGGTGGCGGACAGTGCCCGGGTGATGGTCATCGGGCGTACCCGACATCCGTGCCCGATGACCGGGGCGCGGGCGAAGCCGGAGCGACGGCCGAGGCGTGATCGGCGCGGGGCACGAGCGACCCTCCGACGACGAGGAGCATACAGAGCGCCACGATCTCGACGATCGGTGCGGCTCCGCCGGCGATGGCGGCGAGCTCCGCGTAGCGCCAAGCGACGTCGTACGACGTTCCGCCGCTCGCATCGTCGATCGTGAGTGTCGTCACCGAGCCCGCGTTGCCGACGAGACGCCACGCTGCCGCCAGAGCGAGCAGGCATGCCCCGGTCGCCAGCCATACGATCCCGCCCGCGGTGCGGCGTCGGGCCGCGCGTTCGATCGCGACGGTCTCGGGTCGAAGGAACGAACGCACCGCATTCCGGTCGAGCGCGCGCCACACCACGAGCAGCAGCAGCCCGAGGCCCACGAGAGCCGGCACGCCGTAGACCCATCCGTAGAACGAGACGCGGAGCGGGTCGACATCCGCAGCGTTCGGGATGGGGATGACGAGCCAGAGCCAGTCGCCCTCACCGTTCGGCGACGACGCGATTCCCGCTGCGACCGTCGTTGCGAGGAGCGCGAGGCTCGTCACCGCGAGAGCGGTGAGCGCGACGGGAGAGCTGAACGACAGCCACGATCGGCGCACCGGCGGCGACACGGGATGCTCGGCTGCGCCCGACCCGCGCGTGAGGATGAAGGCGAGGGCCACGGCGACGCCGGCGAAGGCGACCGCCAGGGGTGCGGCGACGCGCCACCACGACGTCCCGGATCCGTCCCAGACGTATCCGCGGAAGAGGAACTCGAACAGGAAACCGAGGGCCACAGCGACCCCCGCGATGCTCAGCGACACGTGCTCACCGGCGTATCGCCGGCGGAGGGACGTTCGACGTTCTCCGGTGAACCCCGCACCGCGCTCGGCGGCGTGACCTGTGTTCGCTCGGATCGCCACGACGGTGGCGGCGGCGACGAGCCCGAGGACGAAAGACATCGGCGGCCACGACGCGATCGCGCCGGTGAGGTCGAGCGGGCCGAAGGTTGCGAGGGAATGGGTGAGCATGCACGTCGCCTTTCGCTTGTGCCTCAGATGTGGAACAAAATGTATCAGATCGTCGGTACAAGAGTTCGCAATCACGGTTGACAAGTCCGCGGCAGCAACCTAGGTTGCTTACATGGAATCGACTCAGATCGCCGGCGTCGCCGCAGACACGCGTGATCCGCGCGCGGGCCTGCGCGCCATCGCCTCGCTGCGCTCCCTCACGGAGCGCCTCGAGCTCGCGCAGGTGGAAGCAGGCCTGCGCGCCGGCATGAGCTGGCAGGAGATCGCCGAAGCACTCGGCGTCTCGCGCCAGGCCGTGCACAAGAAGTACGCCAAACGCATCGACCCGACCATCGACATCCCGAGGAGAACCCGATGAGCAAGCTGACGGTCGCGACCGCGACGATGTACGAGCTCTCCCTCGCGGGGGCGGAGGAGGCATCCCGTCTCGGCGAGCAGAGCGGTGACATCGACCACCTGCTGCTGGCCCTCACGATCAGCGAACAGGTCGCGGGTCAGGTTCTGCGCGCGCTCGGTGTCGACCTGGAACGCACGCGCGCGGCGGTCGAGCAACAGCACGCCGATCAGCTCGCTTCGCTCGGCGTGCGGGCCGCGGCGTCGGGCCCGGGGCGCATCACCTTCCACGAGCGCGGCGAGTTCGACTGGAACGATCGCGCTCTCGACGTGCTGCGGCGCGCGGCTAAGGGCGGGAAGCGCGGAGACGCCGCAGCGGTGCTGCGGGAGCTCGTTCAGGAGGGGAGCGGACTGATCGAAGCGATCCTCCAGCGGCTCGGCACGACGCCACAGCAGGTGCGCGAGCTTCTCGATCAGGCGGAGCGGTATCCCGCGCCGCCGAACCGGGCAGCCGACAACGGCCGTTCGATCTCGGGCGCCGGTGCTGCGCACGTCACCGCACCCGTCGCGGAGGTGTGGGCTCTGCTCAGCGACCCCGCCCGGATGCCGGAGTGGGACCTCGGGTTCGGCCGGGTCGACGACCTGCCCGACGACGTAGCTCTGGGCGCCACCTGGACCGCGTATGCGCTCGAGACGGCACCGAACGGCAAGCCGCAGCGGATCAACTCCGAGCGTCGACGCGCTCGCATCGAACTCGTCGAGAGCGAGCCCACGACGGCGATCGAATGGATCACGACCTGGCCCGACTCGCCGACGTCGAACAAGCGCCGGATGAGGATCGAGCTCGAGCCTGCGGCCGGCGGCACGCGCGTCGTGATCCGAGCGGCGTGGGAGCGCATGAGCTCGCGGCGAGGAATCCCGTTGCTGCGGTGGGCCATGCGACCCTTGTACAGCTTCATGATCTGGCTGCAGATCTCGCAGATCGGTGGATCGATCGGGCGCGTGTTCCGATAGACGCCGGGGTGTGGGAACCGACGAGCATCGCGGTGGCGGACGACACGGATGACGGCAGCGATGCGCGCAGCCTGCGCCTCACCTACCGGTAGCGTCGGGGGCGATGAGCAGTTCCTTCGCCGAAGTACCGGTCCTCCCTGTCGTCATCCCCTTCGGCATCGTCGTCTTCGCCATCCTCCTGACAGTGTTGTGGGCTCGACGCAGCTGCTCGCCACCCCGTGCGGCTGTCACCGCGGCGGTCGCCGTCTACGGCGCAGGCATCGTGGGCAACACGATCTTCCCGATCTTTCTCGACAAGCCCGTTTCGGGCGCTCCGTGGACGCCGGGTTTGGCGCTCATCCCGTTCGCCGACTACGAGCTCGACGACGCGCTGATGAACATGCTCGTCTTCGTGCCGCTCGGCATCCTGGTCCCGCTCATGCTCGCTCGGCCGACCTGGCTGAAGGTCGTCGCTGCGGCGGCGATCACAAGCCTGACCGTGGAGTCACTGCAGCTCCCGGCGCAGGCCTTCTTCGCCGGCGGACACATCGCCGACATCAACGACTTTCTCTCGAACGTCGCCGGCGGTGCCCTCGGCTACGGCCTGCTGCTCCTGCTCGCGCGTGTTCCCGCGCTCGCCCGGCTCATCGACCTCTTTCGCTGGAACCCGCGCCGACAGGATCGTCCCGAGGACATCGAGACGGCCGCCACCCGCGGCTGAGGCCTCACCGTCCCTAACGCTTCTCGTCCGGCTTGGCGGGCCCGCGACGATGGGGGCGCGACAGTGCAACACGGCCGCCGAGTACGCCCGGGATCACGAGGTCGTCGAGTCCCGGGTCGACCGCTCAGCCTGCGAACGGCACGAGAACCCGCGGCGCGCGCACGTGTTGCGCCGACGCGATCTCCGCGCGCCCCGCAACCCGATCGGCTCGTACCCGGCTGTCGACGAAGAAGCCCGTCTCGCCGTTCCACGGCAGGATCTCGATGCGCAACGGGCGACCGGCAAGCTTCAGCACTGCGAGGTCGAGCTCCCACGTGCGGCCGTACCAGAACTGGTCGGCGACGAGCTCGTCGCCGATGTAGGCGCGCGCAACATCGCCGAACCAGGTGAGGCGCAGCACGCTCGCGGCATCCTCCTCGAGGGCGAGCTCGGACGGATCGATCTCAAAGACGGCCGCCCGCTCCCATTCCGCTTCGAGGGGCGCGCTGAAACGGTTCGCGGTGCCACCCCGTCGAAGCTCCGGGGCGCCCGAAGCCTCACGGACGGACCGCACGGCCACCGGTGCTTCGCCGTCGACGGGCGCCAGCGTGAGTCGTGAGAACACACCGGCACGCTCGGCGCCGTCGAGCGCCGGGATCGTCAGGATGTCGGCCGCCTCGCTCCAACGCTCGAGAAGAAGGCCGTCGCGGGTGAAGATAAGCCCACCGTCCCACAGCGCCACGACACGCCGGTCGTCCACCTCGCCGGCCCAGACCCGGGCGCTCGAGTCCGGGTCGAGGACGACCAGCCGGGTGGAGCCGACCGTGATGACGCAGTCGGGCCCAGGCGCCGCCGTCGGCACCCAGCGTGCGCCCTGCGGCGTCTCGATCTCCTGGGCGCCCGAAACGGCAACACCGGCGTCGACGCGCAGGTCGAGCTCGACGTCGATGCCCGCGGTCGTCCCGAACACCACGACGAGACCCTCGGCGGTGTCGATGCGCGTGATCGGCTGCACGGTGCCCGACAGGGCCGTGACGTCGCCGTAGGGCTGCGCGATCGGCCAGAACGCCGCGGCCCCGGCCGGCAGATCGATGGGCGAGGACGGGAACACCGAGCCGTCCGGCAGTGTCAGCTGCACGTTCGACAGGGCCGGGAGCGCGGCGGCGGCGGGCTGGTGGTTGTTCACGAACACGTATCCGCGGCCGTCGGCGACGCGCACGGCCGAGCGGACACCGGCATCCTCGATGTCGGTGAAGACAGCCGGCAGTTCCAACAACTCCGCTCCCCACTCCTGCAGGAACAGGTGCTGGGTGCGCAGCAGGTGGTAGTGCGGCCGAAGCGTGCCCGCTGCTCCGATGGGTGCGAAGAAGTCGTAGTCCTTGCGCGGCAGGTCGTTCGGATACGCCGTCGCCTGCGACTCCTGCATCCCGCTCAGCCGCCCGTTGACCTGCGTCGTGCCGTGGTAGACGTAGTAGCCCTGCCACGCCGAACGGCTGCCCAGCTTGGTCAGCGCAAGCGCGGCGATGTCGGCGGAGTCGACGTGGGGGCGGCGGTGGTAGGCGACGGCCATGCCGCCGCCGAGTTCGCACGTGATGAACGGATACCGATGGTCGTCGCGACCGTCGGTCTCGGGGGCGTTGCGCACGTCGGCGCCGACGCTCAGGTCGTCGCGCACGTCGCTGAAGATGAAGTGCATCCGCGAGAACGCGGGCAGCTCGACATCCGATTCCTCCCAGAAGCCGTCGGAGTAACCGGCGTAGACCGAGATGAGCTCGTCCTGCGGAACCTGGGCGCCGCCCCACCCCGTGGCGACCCAGAACGGCGCGGTCATACCCACCGATTCGGCGAGCCGTCGCAACGTGGCGAGGTGCTCGGGCTGGTCGTAGAGCTCGTTGTCGACCTGCACCGCGATGATCGGCGCGTTGGGAGCATCATCCGATCGGAACTGTCCCCGCAACTGACGCTCGATATCGGCGTACCAGTCCTCGACGAGGTCGAGATAGGCGGGGTCGTTCGTGCGATGCCGCACCGGCAGAGCCTGGAGCCAATCGGGGAAGCCGCCGTTGCGGGCCTCGCCGTGAGCCCAGGGGCCGATCCGCATGACGACGTTCATCCCGACGCGTCCGGCTGTCTCGACGAACCGGCGCACGTCGAGGTGGCCCGTCCAGCTGCGCTCGCCGCGGATCTCTTCGTGGAGGATCCAGATGAGGTAGGTCGCGACGGTGTCGATGCCACCGGCCTTCATTTTGCGCAGCTCGTGCTCCCACCGTTCGGGCACATCGCGGCTGAAGTGATACTCGCCCATGACGGGGAACCAGCGCTCGCCGCCCCGGATGAGCGATGTCGCATCGATCTCGAGGCCGGCACCGCCCTGACGCGTGACGGGGGCTGCGGAGGTGGAGCGGGAGATCGTGGGCATGCGATCGACGATACGGGCGCCGCGCCGGTGCACATCAGCACAATGCGCGCGCTGACATGGACGTTCCTGCGGTGTCAGCCCTTGTGCTGTGCGCGGTAGGTCGTGGGGTTGACGCCGTGCACCCGGCGGAAGTGACGCGAGAAGTACAGCGGATCGGCGTAGCCGACAGCGGTGGCGACGTCGGCGATCGGAAGCTCGGTGGTGTCGAGCAGCTCGCGGGCGCGCGCCATCTTGACGCCGGTATGGAAGGCGCCCGGTCCGCCGCCCGTCGCCCGGCGGAACAGCGCGCTGAGATGCGAGGGTGACATGCCCACGAGGTCGGCGAGCTCGGCGACCTGGATCGACCCGTCCACGCGGGCCTCGAGGTAGCGCATCGCCCGCTCGAGCGGCGAGCCATCGGCCGGCAGCACGCTGTCGGCCTCGATGCGCGTCAGCAGATGCCACGCGAGACCGGATGCCGAGAGCAGGTGCGCTTGCGAGAGGCGGCGCTCCAGCAGTGAGACGATCTCGTCGAAGAGCGCCGACACCCGGTCGACCGATCGCAGACGCGTCAGCGGGCGAGGGGCGCCGAGCATCGAGGACGACAGCTCCGCGACATCTGAACCGCGCAGGTGCATCCACCAGATCGTCCATGGGTCGGTGTGGGAAGCCTGATAGACGTGCGATCGATGCGGCGGGATGATCACGCAGGCGCCGCGGGTGAGCGCGTGCTCCTGTCCATCGATCGACACGGTGCCGGAACCGGAGACGCAGAGGATGATGATCGTCTCACTGGCGCCGTGCGCACGGACGCGGCGGTGCCCGGCAGCGGCGGGGAAGTAGCCCGCATCCGTCACCGTGAGGCGACGTGTTCCCGGCCGATCGAGGGCGATGTCGACCTGCGGACGCGGAACGACCACGAGGCGCTGATTCTCGAACCCATCGATCCGGTCGTGCGGCCGGATGCGTGGCTGATCCTGGGCCTGGTTCGCTGATTCGTCCATGTATGTCCTCGTTCTCACCATATTCCCATCGCGGCGGCGCGCATAGCGTTGCCCCAGGCGTCACCGACGTCGCCCCCTCCGCCACGCCGAAACGGAAAGGTCAGCGATGACCCTTCATCACCCCGCACCGTCCGATCCCCGCCCCGCCGGCGGCCCCGAGAAGCTCGTGCTGCCCGAGGGCGACGCCGACCTCGCGTCGGACATCGCCGCCGGCCGTGCGGTGGCGTGGAGCGAGTCGGTCGAGATCCTGACCTACGAGGCGGGTACGCCGAGCCCGTACCCGATGTTCCTCGATCAACGCGTCTATCAGGGGTCCCGCGGCACCGTGTACCCGCTCCCATTCACCGAGTCCGTCGCCGACGAGCCGGTGCGCCGTTCGTGGCAGGCTGTGCACCTCGAGAACGCGTACGTGCGCGTCATGGTGCTCCCGGAGCTCGGCGGACGCATCCACATCGGGTTCGACAAGACGACCGGATACGACTTCTTCTACCGCAACAACGTCATCAAGCCCGCGCTCGTCGGGCTCGCCGGCCCGTGGATCAGCGGGGGAGTCGAGTTCAACTGGCCGCAGCACCACCGGCCGGCGACCTACCTGCCCGTCGAGACCGTCATCGAGCATGACCCCGACGGCACGGCCACGGTCTGGTGTCACGACCACGACCCCTTCGCGCGGATGTCGGCGCAGCACGGCATCCGCCTGCGCCCGGACAGCTCGGTCGTCGAGCTCGTCGTGCGGCTGCACAACCGGACCAAGGAGCGGCAGACGTTCCTCTGGTGGGCGAATGTCGCCGCGCGTGTCGGCGACGACTACCAATCGTTCTTCCCCGAGGACGTGCGCTACGTCGCCGATCACGCCCGTCGCGCGCTGACGGCGTTCCCGGAAGCGGATCGTCCCTACTACGGCGTCGACTACCCCGAGCGGGCGGCAGCTGAGCCCGGGACCGACCGCATCGACTGGTACCGCAACATCCCGGTGCCGACGTCTTACATGATCGTCGACTCGAACGAGGACTTCTTCGGCGGATACGACCACGGTGCCGACGCCGGCTTCGTGCACTGGGCCGAGCGCCGCGTCTCGCCGGGCAAGAAGCAGTGGACGTGGGGCGATGCGCCGTTCGGCCACGCCTGGGATGCCCAGCTGACCGACGACGACGGCCCCTACGTCGAGCTCATGGCCGGGGTCTACACCGACAATCAGCCCGACTTCAGCTGGCTCCTGTCGGGCGAGACGAAGACCTTCACGCAGTACTGGTACCCGATCCCCGCGATCGGACCGGCGTCTCAGGCCACCCCGGATGCCGCCGTGCACGTCGACCGCAGCGACACCGGCATCCGCGCCGCCGTCGCCGTCACGCGACCGCAGCGTGGCGCAACGCTGCGCATCATGTCGGGCGCTGACGTCATCGCCGGGCGCACCGTCGATCTCCGTCCCGGCGACGTCGCGGAGCTGTCGGCCGATGCGCCCGGTGAGACGGATGCGGGCGACCTGCGGGTCGAGCTGACCGACGCCACGGGTCGCCTCCTCGTTCGATGGGCGCCGGTCGCGGTCGCCGACGACGAGCCGTGGGTGGCCGAGGAGCCTCCGCTCGCCGAGCAGATCGACTCGGTCGACGAGCTCTATCTCACGGGTCTGCACCTCAGCCAGTACCGCCACCCGACCCGCTCCCCGCTGCCGTACTGGAACGCGGCGTTGCGCATCGATCCGGGAGACGTGCGCACGAACCTCGCAGTCGCCGACCTCGACTACCGGGCCGGACGCTACGACGCGGCTCTCGAGCGGGTCGAGCGCGCGCTGACCCGACTGACCCGGCGCAACGCGAACCCGATGGATGCCGAGGCCTTCTATCTCCATGGCCTCGTGCTGCAGCGCCTCGGGCGCCGCTGCGAGGCGGAGCGCGCCTTCGGCAAGGCCGCCTGGGACGGCACCTGGGCCGCTGCGGCCGGCTTCGCGCTCGCGCAGTCGCTCGCGGAGCGCGCGCAGCACCGCGCAGCTTTCCGCGTGCTCGACGAGCTCGACCAGGTCGCCGGCCACGATGCGCGCCGTGCCGCCCTGCGCGTCATCCTGCTCCGTCGCGCCGGCGACGAGGATGCGGCCGCCGCGGTGCTGACCGCCGCCCGGGCGCTCGACCCGCTCGACGCGTGGCTGCGTATTCTCGACGGCGCAGAGGTGGCAGATCCCGGCATCCTGCTGGATGTCGCCCTCGATCTCCGCGACAGCGGTGAACGTGACGCGGCCGCCGCGCTCTTCGACCGGGTCGCCGACGCTGATCCCGGGCTCGCCGCGAACCTCTGTGCCGTCGCCTCGTACATGGCGGCGCAGCTCGCCGACACGAGCGGCGCCCCCGCGCGCGCTGCCGCCGAGCGCGCCCGCGCTCGTCGCTCCGACCTCACCCGAGCATTCCCGGCCGGTCTGGACGCCGCCGACGCGCTGACGGCGGCTCTCGAGGCCGACCCCGACGATGCCGTGGCGCATCACCTGCTCGGCACGCTCCTCTACGCGCACCATCGCCGGACCGAAGCGAGCGCGCACTTCGCGCGCGCCCTCGAGCTGGGCGACGCGACTCCCGTGCTTCTGCGCAACGCCGGCCTCGCCGCGTACAACATCGACGCCGACGATGAGCGCGCCTGGCTGCTCTACGAACGGGCGGTCGAGGCCGCGCCGGGCGATGCCCGCCTGCTCTTCGAGCGCGATCAGCTCGCGACTCGACTCGGGCACAGCACGGGTGAGCGTCTCGCGCGCCTGCGCCCGCTCGAGCATGTCGTGCTCGGACGCGACGACCTGACGATCGCCTACGTGACGCTGCTCGTCGCCGAGGGTGACGCGAAAACGGCGTACGAGATCCTGACCACGCGATCGTTCCATCCCTGGGAGGGCGGAGAAGGGTTGGCGATCGCCGCCTGGGACGCCGTTCACGACGCCCTCGGGATGCCGCCGGCCGAGCCCCCCGCGACGCTCGGCGAAGCGCGCAGCCCGTACACGGCACCGGTCGCGCGACACGACGACGGGGTCACCGACTACTTCGCCACGAGCCTTCCCGAACTGCTGCTCTTCGTCCGAGAGCCGGCATCCGACCACCGTCACGATGCGTCGTTTCGTCCATGAATGCCAGCGATTCGCCCATCGTTCGAGGACCGGGTCCGACCTAGCCTGAGGCGCAGGTTCGATGTCGAACCGAAACCGCACCACACCCGGCGATGTCGATTCCCGGTCCTGTCGCACGCACCACCCGATCATCCGGCGCGCCCTGCACCGAGCCGCCGGACCTCACGAGGAACAAAGGAGAACCATCGTGAAGAATCCTGTGAACAAGCCCGTGGTCGCCGCCGCGGTCATGGCCATCTCGGCGCTCGCCCTCGCCGGATGCTCCGGCGACAACGGCTCGGGCTCCGCGGGCGGCGAGGGCGACGCGGTCACTCTCGTGGTCTGGGAGTCACTCGAGGGTCGTTCGGACTTCATCAAGCAGGCCGGCGAGGCCTACACGGAGCAGAACCCGAGCGTCACCATCGAGTACAAGAACGTCGAACTCGGCGATGCCCCCGCCCAGATCGCCCTCGATGGCCCGGCCGGCGTCGGACCCGACGTGTTCGCAGCGCCGAGCAACGCCACCGGTGAGCTCGTCGCCGGTGGCCACATCCTCGCCGTCGCCGGCGCCGATGAGCTCAAGGACGAGCTGCTGGAGGGGGCCGTGCAGAACGTCACCTATGAGGACGAGATGTGGGGCGTGCCGGTCACGATCGACACCTACTCGCTGTTCTACAACAAGGAGTACGTCGCCGACCCGCCGAAGACCTGGGCCGACGTCGTCGCTTTCTCGAAGCAGTTCGCCGCCGAGAACCCCGGCAAGTACGGCTTCGCGATGAACCCGGGCGTCGTGTACTACGCGGGCTCGTTCCTCTTCGACAAGCCCGACAACCTGCCCTTCGGCGAGAACGTCGACGATCCCAGCCAGCCCAACACCGACACGGCGGCGACCGCCGAGGGCGCAGCCGAGCTCGTGAAGCTCCGCGAGGTCCTCGACGTCGCCGCCGATGACCTGGATGACGCGACGGTCGACACCCTGTTCGAAAGCGGCCAGTCGGCGATGACCCTCACCGGCTCCTGGAACATCCCCGTCTTCGACGATGCTGGCCTCGACTACGCCGTGACCACGATGCCCGCGGCATCCGGTTCGGACGAGCCGTCGGGGTCGTTCTCGAACTCGCGCACGATGTACGTCTCGGCGTACTCCGAGCACAACGAGGCGGCACAAGACTTCGCCGCGTTCCTCGCGAGCCCGGAGATGCTCCAGCTGGCCTACGACCTCACCGGATCGGTGCCCTCCGCCGACATCCCGGTCGACAACGAGGCCACCCTCGGCCTGATCGAGCAGGGGAACTACGCCTTCCCGAGCCCGTCCATCCCCGAGGCCGCCCAGTTCTGGCTCGCGATGGATTCGGCGGTGAAGAACATCTGGAACGGTGCCGACATCGACACCGAGCTCGCCACGGCCACCTCGGTCATCGAAGGTCAGTGACGCCTCGTCACCGTCCACGCAGCGGCGCTCCCGCCCTTCGCTCGCGCGAAGCCGCGGGAGCGTCGCTGCCCGGAGAAGGGTTCACGACATGTCGCTTCTGACGCGACGACCGGCTGACGAGGCGACGCGCCCCGAGACTCCGGCCACTCCCGCCCCCGACGCCCGCCGCGTGCGCCTGCTCGCGCTCGCGTTCATGGGCCTCGCCCACATGACCGTGCTGAAACAGCGCTACAAGGGCGCTGCATTCGCAGCGGTCGAGGTGCTGTTCCTCGTCGCCGCGCCGTTCCTCATCGGCAACGTCGTCGGCATGATCACCCTCGGCACGCCGCAGCCCGAGCTGCCGGTGCGCGAACGCGACAACTCGCTGTTCATGCTCATCGACGGTGTTCTCGCGTCCGCCGTGATTGCGGTGTTCCTCGCCGTGTACGCGATCTCGGTGCGCAGCGCGATGCTCGATCACCGCCTCGGCGTGAACCGGGAGAAGACCTCGGCGCGCCGCCAGCTCTCGGCCATCACCACGCGCGCCTTCCCCGTGCTCGGCCTCGCGCCGATGGTTGTGCTGATCCTCTTCTTCGTGCTCGTGCCTCTGGTGTTCTCAGCGCTCGTCGCCTTCACCAACTACTCGTCGCCGAACAGCATCCCCCCGGCCAACACCGTCGACTGGGTCGGCTTCGACAACTTCGCCGCGATGTTCGGAGGTGACCAGCTGTGGGCGGGCGCGCTCGTGCGCGTCTTCATCTGGACGCTCGTGTGGGCGGTGCTCGCCGTGGCCACGTGCTTCTTCGGCGGCATGATCCTCGCCGTCATCCTCAACGAGTCGAACTTCCGCATCAAGCCGATCTTCCAGGCGATCTTCATCCTCCCGTACGCCATCCCGGCGGTCGTCTCACTGCTCGTCTGGCGCAACATGCTCAACGGGGCGTTCGGTTCGGTGAACAAGCTTCTGCTCGACCTCGGCATCATCGACACCGCCATCCCGTGGCTCACCGAGCCGACCCTCGCTCGATTCACCGTCGTGCTGATCAACCTCTGGTGCGGGTTCCCGTACTTCATGCTGCTGACGATGAGCGCGATGACGGCTATCCCGCAGGATGTGCGTGAAGCCGCCGCGCTCGACGGCGCGACCGGCATCCAGCGATTCCGCTTCATCACGTTCCCGCTCGTCCTCTTCCAGACGGCGCCGCTGCTGATCATGTCGTTCGCGGCGAACTTCAACAATTTCGGCGCGATCTACTTCCTCACCAACGGCGGGCCCAACGAGGCGGATACGACACGCACGGGCGCAGGCTCGACCGACATCCTCGTCAGCTGGATCTACAAGATCACGATCGAACTGCTCCAGTACAACTACGGCGCGGTGATCGCGGTCGTCATCTTCCTGGTGCTCGCTCCGTTCGCGATCCTGCAGTTCCGCCGCACCAAGGCCTTCAAGGGAGAACTGTGATGCGCATCGATAAAGTCCGCGCCGCGGTCTGGACGACCGTCGTCATCATCGGCTGCGTGATGCTGTCGATCGTGGTGATCTGGCCGATTCTGTTCACCCTCAGCTCGGCCGTCTCGCCGGGCCGGTCGGCGGCGTCGCTGTCGCCCATCCCGTTCGCCAACGGGTTCACGCTCGACAACTTCTCGAAGCTGTTCACGCAGACCCTCTACCCGCAGTGGTTCCTGAACTCGTTCATCATCGCCGCGTGCACCTGTATCGGGACGCTCGTGATCGCCTCGCTCTCGGCGTACGTGTTCTCCCGCTTCTCGTTCACGTTCAAGGGGTCCCTCCTCACGAGCATGATCGTGCTGCAGATCTTCCCCTCGTTCGTCGGGATGATCGCGGTCTACGTGATCCTCATGCGCATCGGCGCATTGGACACCCTCTGGGGCCTGGTTCTGGTCTACCTCGCGGGCAACCTGCCCTACAGCATCTGGCTGGTCAAGAGCTATCTCGATACCATCCCGCACGGGCTCGACGAGGCGGCCCGCCTCGACGGCGCCTCGCACCTGCGCACCTTCGCGACGATCATCATGCCCATCGCGAAGCCGATCCTGATCTTCCTCGCCGTGACCACGTTCGCGGCACCCTGGATGGACTTCATCTTCCCGAAGCTCGTCCTGCGCAGCCCCGAGATGCAGACCCTCGCCCTCGGCCTCGTGAGCTTCGTCTCGCAGAAGAACAGCGATTTCACCGCGTTCGCGGCGGGCGCGATCATCGTGGCGATCCCGTTCATGATCTTCTTCCTCGTCACCCAGAAATCCCTCATCACCTCGCTGTCGACCGGAGCCCTCAAAGAATGACGACGCCCGCGCCCTACGTCCCTGTGCCGATCCCCGCCCATCTGCCCGAGAAACTGACGATCACGCTGTGGGACTTCTCGTGGTACGTCCGAACCGGCGCGGGGGAGCCGTTCGAAGACCTGGATGCGGCCGCAGCCGACGCCGTCGCCCGCGGCTACAACACGGTGCGCATCTGCGCGATGCCCTTCCTGCTCTTCGGTACGGACATCGATACGTCGGCACTCGAGCTCGACCGGCTCGGCGGAGACTACGCGCAGAACGTCCGCTGGTACGACGTCGCCTCGCCCACCCGCATCGACGCCCGGGCACACCTCCTCGAGCTGTTCCGGGTTCTGAAGCGGCACGACATGTTCGTGATCCTCTCGTCGTGGGAGTATCAGCAGTCATCCGTCTTCGCCACCCACCCGGCCTGGTGGGAGGCGCTCATCGCGGTTGCGCCCGAGGACCGACCGCTCCGCCTGGCCGAGAGCCTCGCCGACCTCGTCTCCTTCGTCGCGGCCGAGGGACTCGACGATCGCATCGCGTTCACCGAGCTGCACAACGAGGTCCAGGCGGGCTATCTCGGCGAGGGCCTGCCGGATGCCGCGACCGAGCCCGACGCCGCGATCGCGGCGCTGACGCCTCGCCTCGACCGCGGGCTCGCCGCCTTCCACGGTCGCCACCCCGCGCACCCGGTCACCGTCAACTACGCCGGCGTCCCCGTCGCGGCGATGCGGACGCTTCCGCGCGAGATGGACGTCCTCGTCACCCACCCCTACGTCTACGGCGTCCTCGACGAGATCACCGCCGCATTCGACCTGCGGGGGAGCCTCGACGACTTCCCCGTCGAGGCGGTGCGGGCGGCGGGCCTGCTGCGCGCGGACGCCCCGGAGCCGACGAGCTGGGTGCTGCCCGACGAGGTGGCGTGGAAGATGCAGGCGACCATCGTCGGCAAACCTGAGATCTACCTCATGGACTGGGTGGACGCCGCGGCCTTCGACCGCTTCCTCTACGAGCGCTACCAGGTCCACCACCACGAGATGGTGCTGAAGCTAAGTCTCTGGCTCGACGTCGCCGCCGACCGTGCCGCCGAGCGCGGCATCCCCACCGTCTTCGGCGAAGGCTGGGTCGGTTACACGCCGTTGCACGGCGACTTCGAGGAGGGGCCGATCGGCGCGCAGTTCTGCCGCCTCGCGATGGCGGAGTCGGCTCGGATCGGCGCGTGGGGAACCATCGTGTGCTCGAACGCGGCGCCGCATCATCCGATGTGGCGTGACGTCGCGCTGCAGCGCGAGTGCAACGAGGGGTTCCTCGCCTCAGCGGGCGTGTGAGGAATCGGCTCGCGTCGCCGATCGCTCACCGCATCCGGCCGCGTAGCAGTGTTTCCGAGCGTGCACGACGGCGGCATCCCGAGTGTTACTCTCTGCCTGAACGAGCCACCATACCCCGGCTCCCCGGTCAGGAAGAGCGCCGTATGACCTCTCGCAGCAGGGCGACCCTGGAAGGGTGGATCGCCGAGTTCCACGAGCGGCACGGCGAGGGCGACCTCATCAAGGTGGCGCTCCAAGACAGCTCGGACGGCGAGGACGGCGGCCTGATCGTCGTACCGCTGCGCAACGCATCGACAACGGTCTACACGCGCCCGCCGACGACGGATGACCCCCGCTGGCGCGTGGTCTTCGAGCCGCAGCCCGATGAGATCGCGCTGTCGCACGAGCAGGTCTCGGCGCTCACGGCGGAGCTCGATACGGCAGCCGCGCTGTGCGCCTTCCTCGAGTCGAAGGATGCCGCAGGCCCGAAGGTCCCCTGAGGAGCGCCGTCTAGGCTCGGGGAATGACGAGCGACGCGACACCCCGGCCGAACCGTCTCATCGAACCCCCGCTGGCCCAGCCCTGGATCGGCGCGCCGCCGCTCGCGGCCCTGCGGCGATGGTTGCAGAACTACGCGACCTTTCGCGGACGCGCGAGCCGGTCGGAGTTCTGGTGGCCGATGCTCGTAATCGTCCTGTTTCCCGTCGCCGTGCAGGTCGTCAACGGTGTCACCGCAGGCGACTGGCGGCCGATCGACACACGCGTGGTCCAAGACGTCCCCGACGTGATCGTGCTCGTCTTCTCGCTGGCGACTCTGCTGCCGATGCTCGCCGTCACCTGGCGTCGCCTGCACGACACGAACCGCAGCGGCGTGTGGTTCTTCTTGATCGTCTTGCCGCTGATCGGCTGGATCGCCCTTGCGATCATGCTCTCGATGCGCGGCGAGCGCGGGGGAGCGCGGTTCGATCCCGTTACGAGCGGCGGGCGATGAGGAGCGCCACGACGGCGACGACACCGATGACTGCGGCGATGCGCGCGGCCTTGCCGGTGCGGCGTGTGAGCGTCAGCGCGCCGTCGACGACCGTGACGTTCTGATCGATCCGGGCGGTGGCGAAGCCGGCAGCCGCGTCGACGATCTTGTCAGCGACGTCGGGAACGGCATCGGGAAGCGCGTCCTTCGCGGCATCCTGCACCTTGTGGATGGCGCCCTTGCCGGCATCCGCGACACCGTGCACGACCCGCGACGCGGCGCGGGTGACGCCCGTGGTGTTCTCGGACGCCTCCGGGGTCGGGGTCTGAGCGTCGGCATCGTCGACTGCGGCGTCGTCGCCCGTGGCAGGTGAGGTGTTGGCGTCCGTCATGACGGCTCCGTTCGTCGGTGCGAGAGGTCCGGACGAAACTCTCGCACCGACGCCGAAGAATCGAGAGGCCCTAGCCGACGCGGCGGATTTCGCGTATGCCCGCTCCGCTCAGGGCGTGGATGACCTCGACCCGGCCTTCGCCGAACGTTCCGATAGCGTCGACGGCGATGAGCAATCCCTTCACCGAAGTACCGGTCCTTCCCGTCGTCATCCCTTTCGGCATCGTGGTCTTCGCCGTGCTCCTGGCCGTGCTGTGGGCTCGGCGCAGCTTCTCGCTGCCTCGTGCGGCCGTGGCCGCGGCGGTCGCCGTCTACGCGGCGGGCATCGTGGGCAACACGATCTTCCCGATCTTCCTCGACAAGCCCGACTCGGGGGTGCCCTGGACGCCGGGCCTGGCGCTGATCCCGTTCGCCGACTACGAGCTCGACGACGCGCTGATGAACATGCTCGTCTTCGTTCCGCTCGGCATCCTGATTCCGCTCATGCTCGCCCGGCCTACGTGGCTGAAGGTCGTCGGCGCGGCGGCGATCACGAGCCTGACCGTGGAGTCGCTGCAGCTCGCGGCGCAGGCGTACTTCGCCGGCGGACACATCGCCGACATCAACGACTTCCTCTCGAACGTCGCGGGCGGTGCGCTGGGCTACGGTCTGCTGCTCCTGCTCGCGCGCGTTCCCGTGCTGGCGCGCTTGATCGACCGGTTCCGCTGGTACCCCCAGGGGAATGCGGGGGCGCGAGACCGCGAGACGGTCGCCTCCCGCGCCTGAGGGGTCAGCGTCCCTGGCGCTTCTTGTACGGCTTGGGCTGACCCTTCACGATGGGCGCGCGACCCGAGCCCTTCGACGCCTTCGCCTTGCCGCCGCCTGACGCTTTCTGTCGGGGCGCGACCGCCGGGGCCGGAGCCGCGGCGACCTCGGCGCGTGCGTCCGCGAGCAGCAGTGTGCCCGCCGGGGTCAGACGGGGCTTGCCGCCGTCCTTGACGAACAGTGGCTGCCCGACCTCTTCTTCGAGCCGGTCGATCGACGAGTACAGCACGGGAAGCGAGACACCGATCTTCTCGGCAGCGCGCGGGAAATGCAGGGTGTCGGCGACGGCGACGAAGTGGACGAGATCGCGGATCTTCACAGGGCACCGTCGGGCGGGGTGGCGCGATCATCGCCGAAGCGGCGCTCGAGCACCGCGCCGTACTCGCTGCCCGTCAGATAGAGGCGCAGTGCGCGGGTGAGGCCGAGGAGGTCCTCGGGGTCGAGTTGGGCGTGGGCTCCCTCGTCGACGGCGCGGTCGATCTCACGAAGCTGCGGGGCCAGCGCCTTTCCCGCCGCGGTCAGCTGCAGCGCCACCGCGCGGCGGTCGGCCGGATGCGTCGCGCGTTCGACGAATCCACGACGCACAAGCGTGTCGACGATGCGACTGGGGCTGCCCGTTTCGCAGACGATGAGGCCGCCGAGCTCCTTGAGAGAGATCGGCCCGTAGGAGTCGAGGACGAGCACGATCTCGAATTGCGACGACGTCAGTCCGAGGGGCGCGAGCTGCCGGCTGAGAGCGCGATTGCCTTCGCGCTGCGCCGCCAGTACGAGATAACGCAGCTCGAACGGTGCCAGTCCCGATTCGCGCGGGTCGGTCGTCGGCGAGGTGGCCGTGTCGGTCATTGCGGGTTCCAGCTGTTCGGGGGCGGTGGGGTGGAGCTTCCCGCCCCATTGTGTCAGGAAGTGTCGAGCGGACCGGCCGCCGCGCCTGGGCGGGCGGCCGGTCCGCTCGACCGCGGGTCAGGTGAGCGCGGGGACCGGCGCGGGGATGCCGGTGGCGGCGGCCGTCGACGGTGCGGACGGCTCCGTGCGGCGACCGAACGAGCGTGGCCCGAGGGCTCGCAGGATGCTCGGCATCACCAGCATCCGGATGACCACGGCGTCCAGCGCGACCGCGATCGCCAGGCCGATGCCGATCTCGCGGACGATGCTTATCTGAGCCGTCGTGAACGACAGGAACACCGCGATCATGATCAGAGCGGCGCTGTTGATCATCGTCCGCGTTCGGGCAGCGCCCTGCAGCACCGACTGCTCGAAGGGCATGCCCGCCCGGTAAAGCTCCCGCATGCGCGACATGATGATGACCATGTAGTCCATGCTCAGCCCGAACATCACGGCGAAAAGCAGAACCGGTGTCACCGAGTTGAGCGGATCGTCGCTCATCCACCCCTGCAACAGGGTCAACACGCCCAGGCTCGCGCCGACGACGAGGAGGTTGAAGACGAGCGCGAGCGCCGGCAGGATCACCGATCGCCACGCGAAGGCGAGCATCAGGAACGTCAACGTGAGGACGATCGCGGCGATGAGCGGGATGCTCTGGATGATCGTCTCGTCGAAGTCGAGTCCCTGCGCGGTCGCGCCGGTGACCGCGACGTCCGCGCCGTCGGGGAGACGATCCACGAGGCCCGTGCGGATGTCGCTGACGAGGGCGTGAGCACTGACGGAGTCGGGCCCCTCGGCGGTCGTCGCCAGCAGGCGCACCGTGATGCCCGCATCGTCCGCGTGCCACAAGCGCTGCAGCGGCGGGGGAGTCTCTCCCGCTTCGAGTGCGATCGCCGCAGAACCGCCGAGCGGCGCGAGCGACGCTGCGTCGAGAACGGTGTCGGCGCCGGAGAGATCGGCGATCCACGCGCTCGCCGTGGCTGTCGCCTCGAGCGCATCGACCGGCTGGGTGCCCTCGGGGAAGGTCACGATGACGTCGACGGGGAACAGTCCTTCCTGCCCGACGTTCCGCTCGAGCAGTTCGAGGCCCTGCCGGGCGGGGTCGTCTGCAGGCAGCACCGTCGCGCTCGCGACGGGGGATTGCAGCGACAACCCGAGAACCGGGATCGCCGCGAGAGCGAGCGCAGCGACGCCGGCGGCGCCGACGAGACCGGGGCGGCGGATGCGCGATCGCACGACGTGCTGACCGGTGCCGGCGGGTCGCCGTCGCCGGCCGAACGGGATGCGGCCGGCGTCGATACGCGTACCGAGCAAGGCGAGCCCCGCCGGCAGGACGAACATGGTGACTCCGAGGGCGACGAGCGAGACCACGACGCCGCCGAGGGCGATGCTCGTGAGAGCCATCACCTGCGGCACGAAGAGGGCTGAGAGGGCCAGGGCGACGGCGATACCGCTGAAGAGCACCGAATGGCCGGCGGTCGCCATGGTCACGGTGATCGCCTCAGGCGTGCTGCGCCCCGCCGCGAGCTCCTCTCGGAAGCGTTTGATGATGAACAGCGAGTAGTCGACGGCGACGGCGAGGCCGATCATCGACACGATGTTGGAGTAGAGATTCGAGATCTCCGTGACGCCCGTGGCGAGCGTTCCGAATCCGAGCGAGATCATCAGCGCTGAGCCGGCGACCAGGAGAGGGAGAAAGGTCGCCATGATCGAGCCGAAGACGAACAGGAGGACCACGATCAGCACGGGGAACACGATGATCTCCGCACGCAGGGCGTCCGCCTTGGAATGATCATTCAACTGGTAGTCGAGTGCCGGCTGCCCCGTGACGAAGGCCTCGCCCGGTATGCCGGCGTCGTCGAGGGCGGCCTGCAGTCTCGGCACGATGTTCTGCACCGCTGTACTGCCCTCGGTGAAACCCGCGATGATCGCCATGGTGCGGCCATCCTCGGACACGAGTCCGGGCTGATCGAACGCGGTGGTAATGGTCTCTGCGCCAGCGTCGGTCGCCAGATCGATCGCGTGCTCCACGTCGCTTGGCGTGAGGGGAACGTCGGCGTCGAGAACGACGACCAGCTGATTCGGTGCCTCATCGAACGTCTCCTCGACCGTCTCCTGGGCCAGCAGCGCCTCGGCTCGCGGGTTGGTGAACCCGCCGCCGCTCAGCACACCGTCCAGGCGGAGAGCAAGCAGAGCGCCCACCAGGAACAGCAGTGCCCAGGCGATGAGGACGGTCCGTGGCCGTCGGATCGCGAGGGTGGTCATGGCCTTCATGGTGTCTCCGATCTGCGTGGTCGAACATGCGTGATGTATCATGTATACAGCATGTTGCGCCAGATGGAGATCTGATGCGCCGGTATTGCGAGCTTGACTCGCGCCCCACTAGCTTCGAGTCACACAACACGCATGCTGGGGCAATATATCCGATGTCATCAATAGGACCGCCCGAGAACGGCGGCCCACGTATGAGGGGGAACACGATGACCATTCAGCTCGACCACATCGCCGCGGACACCGTTCTGGATCCCGCTTCGGAAGCCATCGCCGCCATCGCACGCGGCGAGATCGTGGTGATCGTCGACGACGAGGATCGTGAGAACGAGGGGGATCTCGTCGCGGCCGCAGACCATGCCGACGCGGGCGTCATCAACTTCATGATCACGCACGGACGAGGACTGGTGTGCCTCGCGCTCCCGGCCGCTCGCGCCGCGGAGCTCGAGCTTCCCCCCATGGTTCCGCACAACGAGGACCACATGGGCACAGCCTTCACCGTGTCGATCGACGGAACGCCGGCACGCGGCGTGACGACGGGAATCTCGGCCGGCGAGCGCGCGACGACGATCGGTTTGGCGCTCACCGGCACGGCAAGTGACCTGCAGCGTCCAGGGCACATCTTCCCGCTCATCGCGCGTGACGGGGGAGTCCTCACCCGCACCGGTCACACCGAAGCCTCGGTGGACATCGCTCGGCTGGCGGGATGCACGCCGGCGGGTGTCATCGTCGAGATCATCGGCGAGGACGGTGAGATGCTTCGACGCGACGCCCTGCGCCTGTTCGCCGATCGACACGGCCTCGTCATGACGAGCATCGACCTCATCCGCCGCCACATCCTCGACGGAGCACGCTGATGCGCAGCGAGGTGCTCGTGCGTCGGATCTCGCGAGCCATCGTGCGACGGCAGCTGCGCACGCACCTCGCCGGGGTCGAGGGGCTGCACCACTTGCCGACGACCGGATCGTTCGTCCTCGTTCCCAACCACCGCAGCTACTTCGATCACTTCGTCATGGAGCTGCTCGTCGGGGCAGCCGTCGGCAGGCCGGTGTGGTTCCTGACGAAGCAGGAGAGCTTCGAGCGTCCCCTGTCTCGGGTATGGACGAAAGCCTGGTACGGCATCCCGGTGGAGCGAGACCGCCCCTCCCCGGGCACGCTCCGTGCCGTCCAAGCCGTTTTCGCCGCCGACGAGGTGCTGTGTGTCTATCCCGAGGGAACGCGGAACGCCACCGACGAGATGCTCCCGTTCCAGGCGGGGGCCTTCCGGTTCGCTTTGACTGCCGGTGTCCCGATCATCCCGGTGGCCCTGACCGGCACCGAGTCTGTGCTACCGAAGGGCAGCCGCCGCTTCCGTCGGGAGGGTCGCGTCCGCGTCGCGTTCGGCGCTCCGATCGTCCCGGATCTGGCAGGGGGCAAGCAGCGCGCGGCGCAACGGTTGGCCACGGAGACGAGGGCCGCCATCACAGCTCTGCTCGCGACCGACTGGCGCGCTGCGGACGGCTCGGCCGCCCCACGTGCTCTTGATGACCTCGTGACCGCGGCGCTCGACCCCGCAGGCAGGCTGGCCGTGGCGGACGAGCGACGTCTGCGCTTCGTGCTGCGGCTGATGTCGTCGTCGCACGCGCGGTCGGCTGACATCGAGGTGCAGCACGCCCGGTTACGCGGCCTGGCGATCCTGCGGCGTCCCGCACCTCTCCGTGCCCTGCCGGCCCTGGTGGTGCGTCGCCGCCTCGAGCGTGTGCTCCGCGCCGACCCCGAGCACTCCCTGGCGAACTACCTCCTCGCGCGCTGGCACCTGGCGATGCCGGCAGCACTCGGCGGTGACTCCACCTCGGCCGAACAGCTGTTCTCGCGGAGCGCGCAGGCAGCGACGGAGGGCGACACGCGCGCTTTGAGCGGTCTGGTCGAGCTGCAGCTCGGGAGCGGGCGGGTGGATGCCGCGCGCGAGACCTTGCGGCGGATCGCCGACGCTCCCGCGGTGGTGGGGTCGCGGGCGGAAGCTCGGGCGACGCGTGCCCGCCTGCAGCTCGTGACGCTGGCGGACCTCGCCGATCCTTCACCCTCCGGGGTGCTCGCATGACCGCGACCCTGAGAAGCGGATCGATGACGGTGCTGGGCGATGTCGCGGTGGTGTTCGACGACGGCTCCCGTATCCGGTGGGCCCGCACGGGCGGCAACCGATGGACCCTGTCGGAGCACTGGCCGAACGCCGAGGAGGGTGCAGCCATCGAGAGGCACCGTGCGCGAGGAGGCTGTTTGCTTGTCGTCTCGGATGGGAGACCGATCACCGCGGACGCATTCGCGAGCGAGGTGCCGCTGGGGGCGGGGGCGTCCCAAGGTGCCGACGTCGTCGAACTCTCGGTGGACCATTTCGATTGGCTCCCCGAGCTGGTGCGTGCGCGCGGGACGGCCTTCCTTCAGGAACAGGCCGATCGGTGGAACGGGCTGCCCGCTCTGCTCAGACCTGCGGTCGTGCTCGACACCGCCATAGAAGAGCCGTTCACCCCGGGCCAGATCACGTTCGCACTCCTGGCGCCTGGCATCAGCCGCAGTCGCATCGAACGCGAGCTCGTCGACTATCTGGCCTTCGTGCGAGGCGGTGGCGCCGCGGCCGGACGGCGCAGCGCATGAGCTACGGCGGACAGGCGGTCATCGAAGCGTCCGCTGATGCGATCGTCGATGTTCTCACGGACGTGGGCGCGCTCGCCTCGTGGAATCCCGCCTTCGGAACGATAGAGGGGGCGGGGTCGGCCGCCGTCGGTCAGGAGTTCCGCACGCGCGTTCGCGGTCTCGTGCCGGCGTCGATCCGTTTCACGGCGATCTCCGCTGTCGAGGTTCGGTACGAACTGCACGCGCCGGGGGTACGCGAACGCGGCGTCTGGCGTCTCCGGCCGAGTCCGGCCCCCGAGAGCGGGACGATCGTCGGCCACGAGTTCACTCACACCGGGGTCGTTCTCGCCATCATGAGGCGAGCGTTCCAGTCGGTCGCGTCGTGGCGCCTCGCACGTCTGCGTCAGGAGGTGATGCGCCGGCGGGCCCCGCAACCGCGCGGGTTCAGCCGTTCGAGTTGACGCGGCGGACGAGCGCCGTTCGCAGAGAACGCAGCAGCAGCAACAGGCCGCCGAGCCCGACCACACTACCCAGGAACGGGAACACCGACACCGAGTCGGTGAGCAGTGGACCGTGCTGGACGACGCCCATCATGACGCCGACGATGACCAGGGTCGCTCCCACGAGCGTCGTGGTGAGGCGTCCGGTGAGCGACTCGACCCACGAGCGGTCGTCGGGGGACTCCAGAGCGCGGAGTCGTACGGTGAGGCGGCCCGACTCGAGGTCGCTGAGGATGCCGTCCACGCGGCGGGGCAGCTCACGCGCTCGCTCGAGCCCGAGCTGCAGCTGCACCTGAGCGGTCATCGCCGCCGAGCGCGGATCGCCCATGTGCAGGGCGTACTGCGGGGCCCGAGAGAGCGCGCGCTTGATCATGTCGTAGTCGGGATCGAGGCGCCGCAGCGTCCCCTCGATCGCGCCGAGCGTCCGGAACCCCAGCAGCAGACCGGGCGGGAGTGCGAGTCGGTGGCGCCGGAGCACCTCGATCAGCGCGGTGAAGAGATGTTGGTCGGAGGTGGAGTTGTGCAGTCGTGTGAGGATGACGCCGATGTCGTGCTGAAGCGCTCCGACATCGAGCTCGGCGTCGCCGCGCGGCTTCACGAGCATCAGGACGGCATCCGTCGCGCCGGAGTCGTCCTCGTTGTGCAATGCCACGAGCATCGGCAGCAGAAGGCGCCGCATACTGCGCTCGATGATCCCGACCGACCCGAAGTCGATGAGGGCGACGATCCCGTCGGGCTGCAGGATGAGGTTGCCGGGATGCAGGTCGGCGTGGAAGACCCCCCGCAGTGCGATCTGCCCGACGATGACGTCGAGCACGGCGTCGGCGATGCGCGTCGCCTCCGCGGGCGCGACGGCGCCCGGCGCGTCGCTGCCGGGCTCGGGCAGCCGGCTGAACGGGATGCCCTGGACGTGCTCCATCACGATCAGCTGCTCGGTGCACAGGTCGGGATAGACGTCCGGGATCCGCACCGCGCGAGCGTCGGCGGCCGTCATCGAGTCGCGCAGCATCTCCATGTTCGCGACCTCGACGCGGTAGTCGAGCTCTTCGCGCAGAGCGGCGGAGAACTGCGCGGCGAGGGCCGAGGCGCCGACATCCTTCGCCCACGTCGTGCGCCGCTCGAGGTCGGCGGCGGCACGCTCGATGATGTCGAGGTCGGTGGCGACCTGCGCGCGCGCCTTCGGTCGCTGGATCTTCACCACGACGGCGCGTCCGTCCTTGAGCCGTGCGCTGTGGACCTGACCGACGGATGCCGCTGCCAGCGGCGTCTCGTCGATGCCGGCGAAGACGAGTTCGATCGGCCGGCCCAGCTGCTTCTCGATCGCGGCCTTGGCCTCCGGCCAGGGGATGGGCGTCGTGTCCATCTGCAGCGAGGCGAGCGCACTCGTGATCTCGGCGGGGAGCAGATCGTTGCGGGTGGACAGGATCTGACCGAGCTTGACGAACGTCACGCCCGCGTCGTCGAGGGTGGCCGCGAGCGCCCGAGGCAGTTCGGCTCGCGCCGACTCGCTGCGCATCCCGCCGAGGCCGTGCCGCGAGGCGATCGCGACGATACGCGCGTACCTCACCGCCCGGCGGCGGCGGTGCAACGCCTCGCGGACGTAGGTGACGGGACCGACCGGCGGCCGCGCCGGCCACATGAGCTCGAGCGTGATGAGGGCGATGAGGACGATCGCGAAGAGCCAGGCCAGCACGAGCAGAACGAAGCCGAAAGCGACGGGCTGATCCGTGAGCAGCCCGCCCTGCTCCTGCAGCACGCCCGCTCCGCGCAGCACCCAGATGCCGAGCGGGCCGAAGACGACGAAGACGATGAGCGAGACGACAGGACCGCGCACCCAGCCGACCCGCGCCTCGAGCGCCCGCTTGGCGAGCCAGGTGGCCGCGATCGAGAAGACCACCGCGGCGATGGTGAAGAGCAACCACTCCGGCATCGATACCCCCTCGAGTCCGTCGACCTGCTTCGAGGCTAGGGCACCGGGCTCCGTCGCGCCGGGCCGATCATGCGATCTCGGCAGAGGCGGACTACCCTGAAGCGTGTCCACTTCTGCTGAACAGTCTGTGCCCGAGTCCGTCGACGAGCCGCCCGTCATCACTTTCCGCGACCTCGGGCTGGGAGAGCAGGTGCTCAAGGCGCTCTCCGACGTGGGCTACGAGACCCCATCGGCGATCCAGGCCGCGACCATCCCGACGCTCCTCGAGGGGCGCGATGTCGTCGGCCTCGCGCAGACCGGTACCGGCAAGACCGCGGCTTTCGCGCTGCCTATCCTCGACCGGCTCGACCTGACTCAGAAAACCCCGCAGGCCCTCGTGCTCGCCCCGACCCGCGAGCTCGCGCTGCAGGTCTGCGAGGCGTTCGAGAAGTACGCGTCGCGCACGAAGGGTGTCCACGTCCTCCCGGTCTACGGCGGTCAGGGCTACGGCGTGCAGCTCTCGGCGCTGCGCCGGGGAGTCCACGTCATCGTCGGAACGCCCGGGCGCATCATGGACCACCTCGACAAGGGCACGCTCGACCTGTCCGAGCTGAAGTACCTCGTGCTCGACGAGGCCGACGAGATGCTCAAGATGGGCTTCGCCGAGGACGTCGAGACGATCCTCGCCGACACCCCGGACACCAAGCAGGTCGCCCTGTTCTCCGCAACGATGCCGGCGGCCATCCGCCGCATGTCGAAGCAGTACCTCAACGACCCCGAGGAGATCACGGTCGCGTCGAAGACGACGACCTCCTCGACGATCACCCAGCGCTACCTGATCGTGTCGTATCAGCAGAAGATCGATGCGCTCACCCGCATCCTCGAGGTCGAGAACTTCGAGGCGATGATCGTCTTCGCCCGCACGAAGAGCGCGACCGAGGAGGTCGCCGAGAAGCTGCGCGCCCGCGGCTACTCTGCCGCCGCCATCAACGGCGACGTGGCTCAGGTGCAGCGCGAGCGCACCGTCAACCAGCTGAAGTCGGGCAAGCTCGACATCCTCGTCGCCACGGATGTCGCTGCCCGCGGCCTCGACGTCGAGCGCATCTCGCACGTGGTCAACTTCGACATCTCGACCGACACCGAGTCGTACGTGCACCGCATCGGCCGCACCGGGCGTGCCGGCCGCACGGGTGACGCGATCAGCTTCGTCACGCCGCGCGAGCGCGGGCTCGTGAACGCGATCGAGCGCGCGACGCGCCAGCCGCTCACGCAGATGCAGCTGCCGAGCGTCGACGAGGTCAACGTCACGCGCTTGTCGCGCTTCGACGACCGCATCACCGCTGCGCTGGAAGACACCGACCGCATCGAGCGGTTCCGCGACATCGTCGCCCACTACGTCCGTCACCACGATGTGCCCGAAGTGGACGTCGCCGCCGCGCTCGCCGTGGTCGCGCAGGGCGAGACCCCGCTGCTGCTCGAGCCCGACCCCGAGCCGCGCGCACGCGCGCCGCGCGAGGACCGTGCCCCGCGCTCGTTCGACCGCGACGACCGCGACGGGCGGCCGGAACGCCGCCCGCGTGCGAGCAACCCGAACATGACGACCTACCGCATCGCGGTGGGCAAGCGCCACCGCGTCGAGCCCCGTCAGATCGTCGGGGCGCTCGCGAATGAGGGCGGTCTCAGCCGCGGCGACTTCGGCGCGATCCAGATCCGTCCCGACTTCTCGCTCGTCGAGCTGCCGTCCGACATGCCCCACTCGACGCTCGACCGCCTGGCCGACACCCGCATCTCGGGCAAGGCGATCGAGATCCGCGTCGACACCGGCGGCCCGAGCCGCAGCTCGCGCGGCCGCTTCGACCGCGACGACCGACCGCGTGACCGCGACCGCGACGGCGACCGCGACGACCGGCCGGCTCGCAAGCCCCGCCACCGCTCGGAGACGCGCGACTGACCGCGGCTTCCGGGAGCGGTGCGGCTCGCACGCATCCGCTCCCGGTGCAACCCCGGTTCGCGGCATCCGATCCGCGTGCAGAGTGGGAGGTGCCGCCGCAGTCGGGGGCGCCACACGAGCCGATCGGAGAAGCCAGATGAGTGCCGACCACCACGGACGAGACGACGAGCACCAGCACGAGGACAACGAAGCGGCCTCGGCCGGTTCCGAGTCGCCGGAAGAGGGCGCCGAGGCCGAAGAGGCCGCCGAGGACGCGCGTACCGACCGCTGACCAGTGCGCCTACGGCGATGCCCGTAGCGCCTGAGAGCACCCGGCGCAACGGGCATCGCTGTGAGCGCGGTGGCGGTGATGCTTCGAGCATGGCTGCTTCCTCGCGTCTCGCCGACCTGTCCGGGCTTACCGTCGTCGTCGTGGGGGCCTCGACGGGCATCGGGCGAGGCGTCGCCCTGCGCGCGGCGAGCTTCGGAGCGGCCGTCGTCGTGTTCTCCCGGCGACCGGACGCGCTGACGAGCCTCGTCGAGCGCATCCGGGATTCCGGCGGACGAGCTCATGCCGTGGTCGGGGACGTCTCGCGTGCGGGCGACCTCGAGCGCCTCGCCGACGAGGCGGAGACGGTGTTCGGGCGCATAGACGTCTGGGCGCACAACGCCGGCGTCGGCACGATCGGCCTGTTCGGCGACGTCCCGATCGAGGAGCACGTCCGCGTCGTCGAGACGAATCTCATCGGGGCCATGCGCGGAGCGCACGTCGCGCTTCGTCGATTCATCGCGCAGGGATCCGGCGTGCTCGTGAACACGGCCTCGGTCGAGAGCGTCGTGCCCCTGGCCTACCAGGCCTCGTACGCGGCGGCCAAGGCCGGGCTGCTCAGCCTCACCCAGACGTTGCAGCAGGAGCTCCGGCTCACGGGAGTCTCAGGCGTCGCGGTGGCTGCCGTGCTGCCGTGGGCCGTGCGGACACCCTTCTGGCGGCACGCGGGCAACCACGCGGGCCGGGCGCTGCGGATGCCGCTCATGGATGAGCCGGAACCGGTCGTCGACGCCATCCTTCGTGCGGGCCTGCACCCGCGGGTCGCGCAGCCCGCCGGCTGGAAGGCACGGGCCTCGCTCATCGGTGCGCGGCTGGCGCCTCGGGTGACCGCGCGCCTGTCCGCCGACATCGCCGACGCGCGCGTCCGTCGCGGTGCGAAGACGCCGCCGAGTGACGGCGCGCTCTTCGAACCCCTCGCTGATCCGGCGACCGTCGCCGAGACACCGCGGCGCTGACCGCCCGCCCGGGCTAGCTCCGCCGAACTGTGCGACGCACGACGCGGAACACGCCCCACACGGCGAGCACCCATGGGCCCGCGACGAGAACGGGGTCGAGCCAGGTGTGGCGCTGATCGACGCGGCCGCGTCCGAACCGCGACCGGATCGGATGCCGCCGGGCCTCGCTCAGAACACCCGTCTCGGTGATCGGGTTATCGGGCCGCGTGGTCGCGAACGAACGCAGATGCGCACCGATCGCCTCGACGCGATCGCCGGCGATGAGGAGCAGCCAGTGCGCGGCGCGCCCCTCGCTGAACCGGACGTATCCGAGCCTGCGGATACGACCGGACAGTCCGTGAAGCGGCTGCGCCGTGCCGTAGACGGGGGTGAGGAAGGCATGCTCGATCGAGCGCTCGCGGCGCGGGTCGAGGCCCTGGCGTGGCGGCATCCCGCGCTCGGCGGCGGCCTCGTCGATTCTCTCGACGGTACCGGAGGGACGGTCGGCGGGATCGAGGTCGACGCCCCATCCCGGTATGCGGGCGCGCAGCGCCGCGCGGTCGGGAGCCGGGCGGGGCACGCTCGCGGTGTACGGGGTCGGCACGTCAGAGCGGTTCGAGGTCATGGGTCAGCCTTCCGAGGGGACGATGACCGTCTTCACGCAGTCATCGAGCTTGGACGAGAACATGTGGTATCCCTCGGCGATGTGGTCGAGAGGGATGCGGTGGGTGATCATGTCGCTCGGCGAGATGTACCCCGCACGGATGTGCTCGAACAGGCGCGGCCACTGCCGTTTGACCGGTGCCTGGTTCATCCGCAGCGTGAGTCCCTTGTTGAGCGCGTCGCCGAACTTCACCGCGCTGAACAGCGGACCGTACGCACCGATCACCGAGACCGATCCGCCTTTGCGTGCCCCGTCGATGGCCCAGTTCAGGGCGACGGGCGAGCCTCCCTGCAGCTTGAGCTTGGCAGAGGTGACGTGCTGGGTGACGTTGCCGTCCGCCTCGGCACCCACGGCATCGATGACGACGTCGGCGCCGAGGTAGTCGGTCATCCGCTTCATCTCGACGACGACGTCGCGGTGCTCGGAGATGTTCACCGTCTCGGCGTGCGCGAACTCGCGCGCCTTCGCCAGCCGGTAGTCGAGGTGGTCGAACGAGATGACCCGCCCCGCCCCCATCAGCCAGGCCGACTGCGCCGCCGCGAGGCCGACGGGCCCGGCACCGAGCACCATGACGGTGTCGCCCTCGACGATGCTCCCCAGCTGGGCGCCGAAGTAACCCGTCGAATAGGCGTCCGTGAGCATGAGCGCGTCCTCGTCCGACATCCAATCCGGGATGATGGTGGGTCCGACATCCGCGAAGGGAACGCGCACGCGCTCGGCCTGACCGCCGTCGTATCCGCCCGCCGTGTGCGAATAGCCGTAGATGCCGCCGACCGCGGTCGCGTTGGCGTTGACGTTGTGGCAGTTCGAGAACAGCCCGCGTGCGCAGAAGTAGCACGATCCGCAGTAGATGTTGAACGGCACCATGACCCGGTCGCCGACGGCGAGGTTCGTCACCGCACCGCCCAGCTGTTCGACCACGCCGATGAACTCGTGGCCGAAGGTGTGACCGATCCGGGTGTCGGGCATCATGCCGTGATAGAGGTGCAGGTCCGAGCCGCAGATGGCCGCGAGCGTCACCCGCACGATCGCGTCATGGGGGTGTTCGATGCGCGGATCGGGCTTCTCTTCCACACGGACCTTGTACGGTCCGCGGTAGGTCATGGCTTTCATCGATCGCCTCTCTGCCGGGGTTCGAGCGGACACGGTGCCGCCACGATGCGGCCGCAGCCCGGCGACGGCCCACGGGCTGGACGAGCCGACGACTGCGCGCTATCGTCCGCGCGCGTCGCGCCCGTTCCGTGAGGTGAGCTTGCATACGCGGATGATGCCGGTCAACCCGCTCGAAGGATGCCGCGCGGGGCACGTACGGTCACGGCTGTCACCCCCGAGGAGCCCCATGAGCACCACCATCGAGACCGTCCCGATCGATCTCGGCGTCGCCGACCCCCTGCCGTTCTGCTCGAGGGGACCTGTCAGCGCCATGCTCCAGCGGGTGCTCGTCGCGCCGGCGACGAGCGGTCTGCCCGTCGATGCTCCCGAGATCGTCGGTCGCGCGCTCGCCGAGACGGGCGACATCCTCCGCGACGATGATCTGCAGCTCGCCCTGTTCCTGATGTACGCCCTCCACTACGGCTCGCTGCCCGGCCTCGACGCCTCGTGGGAATGGGAGCCGTCGCTCATCGCCGCGCGCGGCCGCATCGAGCGCGCCTTCGAAGCGGCCCTGCGTGATTCCGCCGAGGTCATCGACCCGCCCGAGCCCGACCGTGACGCCGTCGCTCGCTGGCTGTTCGACCTGACCGCCCCGACCGCGGGGCCCGGCATGTCGCGATACGTCGCGAAGAAGGCCTCGCTCGAGCAGCTGCGCGAGTTCCTCATCCTCCGCACCGTCTACACGCTGCGCGAAGCGGACCCGCACTCGTGGGCGATCCCGCGGCTCAGCGGTCGCTCGAAGGCGGCGCTCGTCGAGATCCAGTCCGACGAGTACGGCGGCGGTGACCCGGCACGCGTGCACGCGACGATCTTCGCCCAGACCGTGCGCGGCGCGGGCATCGACGACACGTACGGCGCGTACATCGACACGGTGCCCGCCGTCGTGCTCGCCAGCCACAACGCCATGTCGCTGTTCGGGCTCCACCGTCGCCTGCGCGGCGCGATCGTCGGTCACCTCGCGGCGTTCGAGATGACCTCGTCGATCCCCAATCGCTCCTACGGTGACGGCTTCCGCCGCCTCGGATTCGGGACCGACGTCACGTGGTACTTCGACGAGCACGTCGAGGCCGACGCCGTGCACGAGCAGATCGCCGGCCGCGACCTCGCGGGATCCCTCGCCGAGGACGAGCCCGACCTGCTGCCCGACATCCTCTTCGGCGCCCGCGCGTGCCTGGTCCTGGACGACCTCGTGGGCGACCATGTGCTTGCCGCCTGGGAGGCGGGGCGCAGCGTGCTCCGCGGCGGCGTTCTTCCCGACCTGACGGCGTGATGCGCGGGGACGTCGAGTACGTTCTGCCGCTGCGCTGGGATGACGAGACCCATCGGGCCGATCAGGCCGAGCTGGGGGAGTACCTCGCCTGGCTCGCCCGTCGCGTCGACGTCACCGTCGTCGACGGCTCGCCCGCGCACCTGTTCGCCGCCCACCGCCGAGACTGGGACGCCGTGCGGGTGGTTCCGCCGTCGGTCCCCGGCCGCAATGGGAAGGCACGCGGAGCGATGACGGGGCTTCTCCTCGCCCGGCATCCGGTGACCGTGATCGCCGACGACGACGTCCGGTACGACGACGGCGCGCTGCAACGGGTGGTTGCGGCGCTGGCGGATGCCGACATCGTCCGGCCTCAGAACATCTGGCAGCGACCCCGCCCGTGGCACGCCCGCTGGGATACGGGCCGAACCCTCATCAACCGGGCCTTCGGGGGAGACTTCTCCGGAACCGTCGCCGTGCGGACCGCCCGCGGACGCCCCGGATACGACACCGACGTCCTCTTCGAGAACCTCGAGCTCGAACGCACGATCCTCGCCCGCGGCGGCCGCCGTCGCATCGTACGCGACATTTTCGTCGCGCGCCGGCCCGCGACTGCCGGCCGCTTCGGCGAGCGGCGGGTGCGCCAGGCGTACGACAGCCTCGCGCAGCCCGCTCGGCTCGCGGTGGAGCTGGCAGTCGTTCCGCTCATCCTCGCGCTGCGCCGGCGACCGGCAGCACTCGCGCTCGCCGGGGTGGCGGTCATCGCCGTCGCGGAGGCCGGGCGCCGCCGCGACGGGAGCCATGGGGTGTTCGGGCGGATGGATGCGTTGTGGGCCGTCCCCTGGGTCGTCGAGCGAGGCGTGACGAGCTGGGTGGCGCTGTCTCTGCGCCTGCGCGGCGGGGTGCCCTACCGGGGCACGCGACTGCGGAAAGCGGCGAACAGCATGAGAACGCTACGGAAGAAGGAGACACGATGAGCGAGCACCGCGGTGCATCCGTGACCATCACCGCGTGCCCCGACGGGCCGCTGCTCGTGCGGGGCGACGTGGAGCTGCTCGATGACGCGGGCAACCCGATCCCGCGCAACCGGCGCACGATGGCTCTCTGCCGGTGCGGCGTGAGCGCGATCAAGCCGTTCTGCGACGGCACGCATAAGCTCTCGGGCTTCAGAGCCGACTAAGCGCGCGCCCGCCCGGGCCACGGCGCGCGCCGATGCAAGGGATCACCATCGACACCCCGGCCGGAACGGCATCCGACCGGGGTGTCGAGTGAGATCCCTTGCATCGGGGCACGGCCGCGCGCCGGCGACCGTGCCCCGCCGAGGATCAGAGCTTGTCGCGGATGACGCCCTCGGCCTTGTCGAGGAGATTCGGCTTCGCGTCGGTGCCGTAGAACCGGGGGTCCGGCTGCGTGGGCGGGGGCATCGGAACCGAGGTGTCGGGTCCGTCGAGGTACGTGAACTCGCCCTTGCCGTCGGGGGTGGGACCCGATGCCCACGAGCCCTCGGCTGCCGCGGCACCGTCGGAGAAGTTGATGTACTTGTACGCGTGCTCGCGCGCCTCGTTCGAGAGCGGGAAGTTCGACGGCACGGGGATGTCCTCCACTCCCTCTTCGCGCAGCTCCTGCGCCGCGCGGATCCACTGGTTCTGGTGCATCGTGTCGCGCGCCAGGAGGAACGAGAGCATGTCCCGGACCCCCTTGTCGTCGGTCATGTGGTAGATCCGCGCGACCTGCACACGGCCCTGCATCTCGGCGTTGGCGTTGGCCGTGAAGTCGGCGAGCAGGTTCCCGCTCGCGGTGATGTACGAGCCCTGCCACGGGTTGCCGTTCGAGTCGACCGGGCGCGCACCGGCCCCGGCGACGATCGCGGACTGCACATCCATGCCGCCCATGACGGCGCCGAGGACGGGGTCGGACTTCGCCGCAGCCTCGGACTGCTCGGCCGGGGCCTTCTCGAGCAGCTGCGCGATCATGATCGCGAGCATCTCGACGTGGCCGAACTCCTCCGCCCCGATGCCGTAGAGCAGGTCGCGGTACTTGCCCGGGATGTGGGCGTTCCACGCTTGGAACCCGTACTGCATGGCCACGGTGATCTCGCCGTACTGGCCGCCGAGCACCTCCTGCATCCGTCGCGCGAAGATCGCGTCGGGCTTCTCCGGACGGGCCTCGAACTGCAGTTCCTGTCGATGAAAGAACATCTCGCCTCCTGGGGATCGGCCGAACGCCGAGTGCGCCGGCGCCGCGAACGTACGTCGGGCCCGCGGCGCACGCCACGGGCCTTGACTCCTCCCGGGCTCGGTGCAACCATCACGCCCGCGCGGCGGGTGGCGGCGGATCGATCTGTCAAGCCCCGCGCGCTCCTCCTAGCCCCCGCGGATCATCGGGCGGGACCGGAGGGGGAGCCATGACCGATCACCGACCGCGCGTGACCGAGGTCGCCGAGGGCGTGTATCAACTCGCCCGCGGCGGCGTGAACGCCTACCTCGTGGCGTCCGATGACGGGCTCGTCCTCATCGACGCGGGCCTCCCGCGCACGTGGCCGCTCCTCGAACAGGCCCTCGCGGCTGTCGGCGCCCACCCGTCCGACATCGACGCGCTACTGCTCACCCACGGCCACTTCGACCACGTGGGGATGTGCGAGCGCCTCGCAGACGAGCACCACCTCGTCGCCGACGTGCACCCCGGCGACGAGGAGCTGGCGCGGCATCCATACCGCTATGCGCACGAGGCCGCCCGGTTCCCGTATCCCTTCCGCTACCCGGCGGCGCTCCCGATCCTGGCGAGGATGGTTGGCGCGGGAGCGCTCGGGGTGAAGGGCGTGCGGACCGATCCGTCGATCGTGCCCGGACACTCCATCCCGCTCGCGGGCGGCATCCTCCCGATCGCGACACCCGGCCACACCGACGGGCACTGCGCGTTCCTGCTCGAATCGGCCGGGATCCTGCTGACCGGAGACGCACTGGTCACCCTCGATCCGTACACGGGACGCACCGGTCCGCGGGTCGTCGCTCGCGCGGCCACGGCGCACAGCGACGAGGCGCTGGACTCGCTCTCGCTGCTCGCCGAGACGGGTGCACACCTCGTGCTGCCCGGCCACGGCGCGGTCTGGCGGGACGGCGGCATCGCCCCCGCTGCGGCCATCGCCCGCTCGCGGGGCGTCGACTGAGGCGGCCCCGCACGGTCGCGCGATGCCGGACTCGGCCCTCTCGTGTCAAGCCCCGTGAATCCGACGGCCGAGGGGGATCGGGTAGAAGCACCGTTCGACGACAGAGAGGGATGACCATGGAACCCCAGCAGCAGAACGTCCCGGGAACCGATCAGGCGATGGTGCCGAAGCCCGACTACGGCGAGGAGACCTACCGCGGCTCCGGGAAGCTCGCCGGCAAGCGCGCGCTCATCACCGGCGGCGACAGCGGCATCGGCAAGGCTGTGGCGCTCGCCTACGCCCGCGAGGGAGCGGATGTCGCCATCAGCTACCTCGAGGAGCACGAGGATGCCGAAGAGGCCAAGCGCTTCGTCGAAGAGGCCGGGCGCCGCGCCGTCCTCATCCCGGGTGACATCTCCGACCCGGCCCACTGCCGTGAGGTCGTCCGCCGCACCGTGGAAGAGCTCGGCGGGATCGACATCCTGGTCAGCAACGCCGCCTTCCAGATGAACCGCGAGACGCTCGAGGAGATCCCCGACGAGGAATGGGACTTCACGTGGGCGACGAACGTCGACGCGTACTTCCACCTGACAAAGGCTGCGCTGCCGCACATGGGGCCGGGGTCGTCGATCATCGGGTCGAGCTCGGTGCAGTCCGACCAGCCCTCGCCCAACCTCCTGCCCTACGCGGCGACGAAGGCGGCCATCGCGAGCATCACGGCATCGCTCGCGCAGATGCTGGGCGAGCGCGGCATCCGCGCGAACAGCGTCGCCCCGGGGCCCATCTGGACCCCGCTGATCCCGGCGACCCTGCCGGCGGATGCGGTGGAGAGCTTCGGCGAGCAGACGCCGCTGGGACGCGCCGGGCAGCCCGCCGAGCTCGCCTCGGCCTACGTGCTGCTGGCGTCGGACGAAGCGTCGTACATCTCGGGCGCACGTCTGGCGGTCACGGGAGGCAAGCCCATCCTCTGAGCCCGGCTCTCGGGACCGGCGTCCGGCGCCGTTCGTTCACGCAACGCTCGTCCGCGGTTCACTCGCCGCGGGCGGGCGTTGCCGCACGATGGATCGCACCCGCCGCGTCGATCCCGAAGGTCCTGAATGAGCGCTCCGCTTCGCGTCCTCTCCCTCACCGAGGGCTTCTTCGCCGGCGGGGCTCGAATCCTGCACAACGATGTCGTCGCCGGCCTCCACGCGCGGGACGAACAGCACCACAGCGTGCTCGCCATCGCGTCGCGGGCGCGGCGCGAGTCGACCGTCCAGCACATGGCCGGCGACCCGCGGTATCGGGCGCTGCGCGCCTCGGGCATCGGGATCACGTCTCTGGGAAAGACGGCGGGGCCGGTACCGCACGCGCCGCACGCCTTCTCCTCGCGGCAGTTGCGCACCGCGGCGCGCGCTATCGCCGCGGCCGACGTCGTGCTCACCCTCAAGGAGCAGCCGCTCGGACTCCTGCTCGCTCTCGACGAGGCGATGATGCTGCCCGACCGGCCTGTCGTGACATGCCTGCACCGGTCCGACCCGGAGCATTCGGGCGATGCTCTGGAGTGGCTGGGTGAGAGCGTCCGTCGTGGGATCGTCACGGCGGCGGTGTCATGCGCGCGGTCGACGGATGCCGCCTACGCGTCGGTCCTGGGCGACACGCAGCGTCATGTCGTCGACAACGGCATCGACCTCTCGCGCTTCGAGCCGTCGGTCACCCGCGGGGGTGACCGCGTGCGGCGTGAGCTCGGCATCCCCGACCGGGCGGTCGTCGTCGCCTATGCGGCTCGGTTCGACGCGATGAAGGATCCCGAGCTGTTCCTGCGGTCGGTCGCCGCGCATCGAGCGCTCGTGCCCGATGCGCACTACGTCATGTGCGGAGCGGGGATGACGCGCGAGAACCCCCGTCTCACGGAGCTGCTGGAGGTCATCGGCGGCGACCGCATCCATGCTCTCGGCATCCGTGACGACATGCCCGCGATCTACCGCGCCGCGGACGTCGTCTCACTCACGAGCGCGTTCGGCGAGGCGGCCCCCCTGTGCCTGCTGGAGGGGGCGGCGAGCGGCGCGGTACCGGTCACGACGGATGTCGGCGACGCGGCCCGCCTCGTCGAGGGGATCGGCATCGTCACCCCGCGCAACCCGGATGCGATCGCGGCCGGTTGGGGTCGTGCCGTCGAGGAGCGCGTCGCGTTCGGAGGTGCCGCGCTCGCCGCTCGGGACCGGTTGGGTCGAGACCGGATGATCACGGAGTACGGCGCCGTCATCGCCGAGCAGGTCGCCGGCCTGCGCATCGCCGCCTGAATCCGCGGTCAGGGCAGCAGGCCGAGACGCCGCGCGCGCGCGACGGCCGCATGACGGGTCGACGCGTCGAGCTTGGCCATCGCCGCCTGGAGGTACGACTTCACGGTTCCCTCCTTGAGGCTCAGAGCCGCGCCGATCTCCGCGTTCGTCGAGCCGAGGGCGCAGCAGGCGAGAACGTCGAGCTCCCGCGGAGAGAGCTGCACCTCGGCATCCTTCGCCGACGCCGCCCCGTCGCCCGCGACTGTGGTGAGCCGGCGCTCGATCGCCGCCAGCCGCGCCCGCAGGTCGGCGTCGTCGATCGTCGCGGCGATGCTGCGCAGCTCGGCGAAGCTCTCGCGCAGGTCCTCTCGCGCGGCGGGGGAGAGGCCGGCCGCGGACTCGGGTGCCGGCGCCAGCGCCAGCCGGCGCTGCACCTCGTCGCGGATGCGCAGCTCGGTGCTGATCGCGTCAGCCGCTCGGAACGCCGGATGCGCCACGAGGTCGCCCACCGGAGCCTGCGACCAGGAGCCGCAGTACAGCACCCCGCGCGCCCGGCCCTCGGTGACGATCGGTACGGCGAAGAGGGTGGCGATGCCCTCGCCGAGAATGGCCCGGTCGTAGTCGTGGGTGATGGTGCGCGCGGTGCGGTAGTCGAGAGCGAGCCGCGGACGCCGTTCGACCATCGCGGCGCCGCCCAGCCCGCGGCCGACGCGCACCACCAGATCGTCGATGGAATGCGACCGCGCTCCGGCGATCGCGGTGACGTGAACCGAGCCCTGGCTCTCGAGGCCGCCGAAGACGACGGGAAAGCGTGTGCTGCGCGCGAGGTCATCGACCGCGCGGGAGACCAGTTGCGCGTCGTTCTCGGGTGCCGCCAGTGCCGTCACGCACTACCTACTTCCGGGGGTGACGGCCTCGTTGCCGCCTTTCGTAGCGTCGACCCTACCATCGCGGTCGCTCGACGACGACGACCGCTGGAGAGCTGCTCACCATGAGGCAAGGAGGCCACATGACCGCATCGCCCACCCACTCGCCGCCTCCCGGCGGAGTGGACTATGTCGCCGTCGAGGAGTCGGCGCCGTTCCGGGAACTCAAGCGCAAGCACCGCAGCTTCGTATGGCCGCTGACGATCGTCTTCCTCGTCTGGTACTTCGTCTACGTGCTGCTGTCGTCGTTCGCGACCGACTTCATGGCGCAGCGTGTCTGGGGTGACATCACCGTCGGTCTGCTGTTCGGGCTCGGCCAGTTCGTCACGACCTTCGCGATCACCATGGGCTACGTCTGGTACGCCAACCACAAGCTCGACCCGATCTCGTCGGCGATCCGGAACGATCTCGAGCGACAGGAGGCCGGATCGTGAACGGATTCTGGGAAGCGGTGAACGGCCTGGGGGCGGCCGTCGTCGCGGCGGGGGAGACCGTCGACAACAACCCGGTGCTGAACATCTCGATCTTCGGCGCATTCGTCGCGGTGACGCTGTTCATCGTCATCCGTGCCAGCCGCAACAACAAGACCGCGGCCGACTACTACGCCGCGGGCCGCTCGTTCACCGGACCGCAGAACGGCTTCGCGATCGCGGGCGACTATCTGTCGGCGGCATCCTTCCTCGGCATCTGCGGCGCGATCGCGATCAACGGATACGACGGGTTCCTGTACTCGATCGGATTCCTCGTGGCCTGGCTCGTCGCGCTGCTGCTCGTCGCCGAGCTCATGCGGAACACCGGAAAGTTCACGATGGCCGACGTGCTGTCGTTCCGGCTGAAGCAGACGCCGGTGCGGATGGCGGCCGCCATCACCACGCTCGCGGTGTGCTTCTTCTACCTGCTCGCGCAGATGGCGGGAGCGGGCGGTCTGGTCTCACTGCTGCTGGGCATCACCGAGCAGGTCGGCCAGTCGATCGTGGTCGCCGTCGTCGGCGTGCTGATGATCGTCTACGTGCTGATCGGCGGCATGAAGGGCACGACGTGGGTGCAGATCGTCAAGGCGTTCCTGCTCATCGGCGGCGCGCTCGTCATGACGATCTGGGTGCTGGCGATCAACGGGTTCAACCTCAACACGCTCCTCGAGAGCGCGGTCGCCGCCTCGCCGAAGGGAGAGGCGATCCTCGGACCGGGCCTGCAGTACGGCGCCAACCCGTGGGACTTCATCTCGCTCGCGGTCGCGCTCGTGCTGGGAACGGCGGGTCTGCCGCACGTCCTCATGCGCTTCTACACGGTGCCCACCGCGAAAGAGGCCCGTCGCTCGGTGGTGTGGGCGATCTGGCTCATCGGCGTCTTCTACCTCCTCACCCTCGTGCTCGGCTACGGTGCGGGCGCCCTCGTCGGTCCGGAGCGCATCGCCTCGGCGCCCGGCGGGGTCAACTCCGCTGCTCCACTGCTCGCCCTCGAACTGGGTGGCCCCCTGCTGCTCGGCTTCATCTCGGCGGTGGCTTTCGCGACGATCCTCGCGGTCGTGGCGGGCCTCACGATCACGGCGGCGGCGTCGTTCGCGCACGACATCTACGCGAACGTCGTCAAGAAGGGGAACGTGCCGCCCGACGGCGAGGTCAAGGTCGCTCGCCGCACGGTTATCGTGATCGGCATCCTCGCGATCGTCGGCGGCATCGGCGTGCAGGGACAGAACGTCGCGTTCCTGGTGGCCCTCGCCTTCGCCGTCGCGGCTTCGGCGAACCTCCCGACGATCATCTACTCGCTCTTCTGGCGGAAGTTCACGACGCGTGGCGCGGTGTGGAGCATGTACGGCGGCCTGGCGGCAGCCATCATCCTCATCATCCTGTCGCCCGTGTTCTGGGGCACCGAGACCAGCGTGTTCAAGAACGTCGGCACGGCCATCTGGCCGCTCAACAACCCGGGCATCGTGTCGATCCCGCTGGGCTTCTTCCTCGGCTGGCTGGGTTCGGTCACCGAGCGGCGGCGGGAGGACCCGGTGAAGGCGGCCGAGATGGAGGTGCGTTCTCTGACCGGTCATGGCGCGGAGAAGGCGGTCGATCATTAGGCCGCGACACCTCGCTGATCGAGACGACGGCCCCGGGCGCGCTGGCCGGGGCCGTCGCCGTTCCGGCGCGGCCTACACGCGGCCGGAGTCGGCTCTGCTCTCGAGGTCGAGCAGGAATCGCTTGCGCTCGGGATGGCCGCCGTACTCTCCGATCGACCCGTCGCTGCGGACGACACGGTGTGCGGGCACGACGATCGAGATCGGCGTCCGCGCGCACGCAGACCCGACGGCTCGGTGCGCTCGCGGTGAGCCGGCGGTGATCGCGATCTCGCCGTAGGTCGCCACCTCGCCGTAGGGAACGCGGCAGACCGCGCGCAGTGCGTCGCCGGCGAATCCCGGCGGGGCCAGGAGCCAGTCGATCGGCGTCCGGAAGTGCCGCAGCCGGCCCGCGAAGTACTCGTCGAGTTCGGCGGCCACGTCGGCAGCCGCGCCGGGGTCGTGGACCGGGAGCGCGCCGAGGCTGAGGGCGAGGTCGGCGAGGGCTATTTCGGCGGGGCGGTCGAGGATGTCGAGGTGGGCGAGGCCGGTCTCGGTCACGACCAGGAGGGCATCGCCGATCGGCGTGGGGTGCACCGCGAATGCTGCGTCGGTCATGGCTCCATCATCCCGGGCGGCCCCGCTGCGCCCCGCGCGCGGCGACGATGCGGGGGATGGGCGGCGGCGACAGGCGCCGGGGGAGGAACCGCCGATCGTCCGGCGTGTCGGAAATAGCGCGAAACTCGGCGGCGCCTGAGGGCCGGATGCAGGCGCGCCGCTTAGGGTGTGTGCTGTGTGGCGAGGAGATCGAGGAGCCGTCCGTCCGGACGCAGCCGACGAGGTTCGGGTCGATTCGGTGACCCCGGCGCAACTCGATGTCGCCGAAGACGACGTCGCCGTCGCCCACGTGGCCGACCCGGAGCGTGAACGCATCCGTGTGCAGGCCGCCCGCCTCGGCGGCCGTTCGACGCTGCTCCACTACATCGCTTCCGACGATGTCGGCATCGACATCACCAAGGCGCATCCGGGCAGCCTCCCGCAGTTCATCACCGGCCGTTCGACGCTCCTGTCGAACCTCTTCCGCGACGAGGTGGCGCTGCGCACGGCCCGCCTCGCCGCCGGGCGCATCACCGCGAAGGACGTCGAACTCCGCACCACGCGCGGCCTCGACACCGTCCACCTCGGCGTCGGATTCGCCTCGTGGCGGGCCGGAGGTCTCACCTACAACGCCCCGGTCCTTCTCCGACCGCTCGCCATCCGCCGCCATCACGGCGACTTCGATCTCAAACTCCACGGCTCGTTCTCCGTCAATCCCGAGCTCGTCGAGATCGCGCGTGCGCACTTCGGAATCGACCTCGACCGGCGCGGGCTCGCCGCGCTCGCGTACGACGGCGGCGTCTTCAAGCCGCAGCCCGTCATCGACCATCTGCGCGCCCTGACCGCCCATGTCGACACCTTCACGGTTCAGCCACGGCTGATCGTCTCGACGTTCGCGGATGTCGCCGCTCGCGCCGAGCGCGATGCGGCAGACCTCGACGTCCCCGTGCTCAACGCTCTCGCCGGCCACGAGGACGACCGCGCGCTCGTGGCGACTCGTTACCCCGTTCCCGACGCCATTCCCTCGGACGACCGCCCGCCGGCATCCGACCGACTGCTGCTCGACGCCGACGCCGAGCAGGAAGGCGTCCTCGACCGGATCGTCGCCGGGCAGTCGCTCGTCGTCCACACGCTGCCGGGCACAGGGGGCACGCAGACGATCATCAACGCCGTCGGCGAGCTGGTCCGCCGCGGCAAGCGCGTCCTCGTCGTCAGCGCTCGCCGCTCCACTCTGGAGGGAGTCCGTCACCGCCTCGCCGGCATCGGGCTGCCCGGGCTGGCCGTCTCGCCACGGGGCGTCCACCGCGACCTCATTCGCGCGATCGCCCGCAACGAGAAGGCGCAGCACCCGAAGATGGGCGAGATCGACGACGCCCTCGTTCGGCTGCGCACGGTTCTGCGCGACTATCGCGTCTCGCTGACGCAGCGGCATCCCATGCTCGGCGTCTCGCCGCTCGAAGTGCTGCAGAAGCTGACGACGATCGCGGCCGAGTCGCCGCAGCCGTCGGCAGCCACGCGCTTCGATGCCGCGACCCTCCAGCGCCTCTCGACGCGTCGCGCCGAAGCGGCCGCATCGCTCGCGACCGCCGCTCGGCTCGGTGAGTTCCGTTTCGGGCCCGATGACTCGCCGTGGTACGGCGTCGCGTTCGAGACGACCGAGCAGGCACGCGCGGCACACGCTCTGGCAGGCCGCCTGCATCGCACCGAGATCCCCGAGATCCTCGAGCGCGGGTACGAGCTCATCGGGCAGACCCGGATGCGGCCGTTCACGACGCTCGCCGAGCTCGGTGCGTACATCCGCCTTCTCCAGGGGATCCGCGCGTCGCTCGACCGCTTCAGCCTGACCGTCTTCGAGCGTCCGCTGGGCGATCTGATCGAGGCGCACTCCACCCGCCGTGACACTCCCGAGATGAACGGTGCGACACGGCGTCGCCTGCGACGGCTCTCGAAGGAGTACGTCCGGCCGGGCATGCACGTCACCGACATGCACGACGCCCTCGTGCGCGTGCAGAAGCAGCGCGAGCAGTGGCAGCGTCTGGCCGAAGTGGGCGTCGTCCCCGAGATCCCCGCGGGTCTCGACGCGGTCGCGACCTCGTGGCAGCGCGTCGACGCCGACCTCGCCGAGCTCTCGCGCGTGCTCGGCCCGGGGCACGATCTGCTCGCGACGCCGATCCCCGAGCTCGTGCGGATCCTCGCCGGGCTCGCCGCGGAGTCCGACGTGTTCGACAACCTCGTCGAACGAGCGACGCTGCGCGGTGAACTCGCTTCCCTCGGCCTCGAGGGCCTGCTCACCGAGCTTTCGGTGCGCCATGTGCCCGAGGAGCGCGTCGCGGCGGAGTTCGAGTTCGCCTGGTGGCAGTCCGCCCTCGAGGCGATGCTTCGCAGCGACCGTGCACTGCTCGGAGCCAACACCAGCGTCGTCGATCGTCTCGAACGCGACTTCCGCCTCGTCGACGAGGCGCACGCCGCCTCGGCGGGGCAGCAGCTGGCGGCCGAGCTCGCGACGCGATGGAAGATCGCGATCGTCGACGAGGCTGACGAGACCGCGGCGCTCAAGGCCGCGCTGCGCGAGGGCACAGCGTCGGCTGCCGAACTGCTCGCCGTCGCACCGAAGCTCCTGCGCACGCTCGCGCCCGTCTGGATCGCGTCGCCCTACGAGGTGGCCTCCCTGCCGGCTCGGCCCGCATTCGACGTCGTGATCCTGGCGGATGCCGGCGCCCTGAGCGTCGCCGAATCGGCCTCGGCCCTTCGCCGCGGGCGGCAGATCGTCGCATTCGGCGACCCCGTCACGCAGCGCCCGACCCCGTTCGAGATCGCCGCCGACCGCGATCCGTCGGACGAGCCGATCGCAGACCCCGACGAGCGGAGCGTCTTCGAGCGCCTCGCCGAGATCGTTCCGGTCGAGACCTTGACCCGCAGTTACCGCGCAGGCGGCGAAGACCTCGCCGAACTCGTCAACGAGGCCTTCTACGGCGGCGAGATCGTCTCGTTCCCCTGGGCCGGCTCGTATCTCGGACGCGGCAGCCTCAGCGTCGACTACGTCGAAGGCGGTGTCGGTGCACCGGACCCCGACTCGGGAGCGGTCGAGAGCCCCGATGCCGAGGTCGCCCGTGTCGTGACGCTCGTCGTCGAGCACGCCGTCAACCGGCCGAACGAGTCGCTGATGGTCGTCACGGCGTCGACCAAGCACGCCCTCCGCATCCGGGCCGCCGTCGAGGCCGCTTTCGCCGGACGATCGGATGTCGCCGAGTTCGTCGGCCGCGAGACGGCTGAGCCCTTCGCCGTGCTCGGGCTCGAGGAGTCGGTCGCCGAGAGTCGCGACCGCGTCGTGTTCTCGCTCGGTTACGGTCTGACGCGCCACGGGCGCGTGCTGAGCGACTTCGGTGTGCTGTCGGGGCCGGACGGTGAGCGCCTGCTGACGGTCGGCATGACGCGCGCCCGTCGTTCCATGGTGATCGTGTCGTCGATCCGGCCGTCGGCGTTCGACGACGGACGCCTCGAGAACGGCGCCGCCACGCTCATGTCGATCCTCGGCGGAATCGCGGCACGCGCTCGCGAGGCCCGCCTCGAAGACCTCGCCGACCCGCTGACTCTGGCCCTCGCGCAGAACCTCCGCCGTCTGGGCGTGGCGGTCGACGTCGCGTACCGCGGGCTGCTGCCGCTGGTGGCCCAGCGCGACGGCAAGGCCGTCGTCGTCGAGGGCGACCCTGAGACGATCGGGCAGTCGCTCCGGGAGTCGCTGCGGCTGCGGCCGCAGATTCTGCGCCGGCTGGGATGGCACTACATCCGCGTGCACTCGTTCGACCTCTACAGCGACCCCGCCGGTGTGGCCGCGCGTGTCGCTGCGATCCTGGGCGTCGAGCCCGAGGCACCGACCGCGGACGCGAGCACCGAGCCGCTCGATGTCATCGAGTGACCGACAGCGGGTCGAGCGGGTCGGCAGCCGCCGAGCTCGACTGACCGCCGCTCCGGGTACGACGGCCGAGCCGACATCGGCCGATGAGACGACGGATGCCCCGGCCGGCGCCAAGGGCGCGGCCGGGGCATCCGGTCCGAATGATGCGCGGATGCGGAACGAGGTTCCGCCGCACTACTGATCCGGTCAGGCGGAAGGCGCCGCCGGGGGAGTGTTCTGCGAACGGCGCAGCGGGGCGTCGGTGGTCGCGGCTGCGGCGCTCGAAGCAGAGGTCGCGGCGTTGTTCTTCTCCAGCAGATCGCGGATCTGGATGAGGAGCTCCTGCTCGGTCGGGAGCTTCGCCGCCTCTTCGACGACGCCGGCCTTGGCGGCCTGACGCTCCTTCCACTTGTTCATCGGAACGACGAACACGAGGTAGACCACGAGAGCGACGGCGAAGAAGCTGATGATCGCGCTGATGAGTCCCCCCAGGGGGAACGCGACCGGCTGACCGTAGATCCCGGTGAGCGTCGGGCCGGCGATGCCCTCTTCGTTGGGCTGGTAGAACAGCTCGACGAGTGGGTTGATGATGCTCGACACGATCGCGTTGACGACGGCGGTGAACGCACCGCCGATGACCACGGCGACCGCCAGGTCGATGACGTTGCCGCGCATGATGAAGTCGCGGAAGCCCTTGATCATGGCTCTCCTCTCTCCGGACGCGCCGGGTGTCACGAGCCCGCCGCGGCGGGGGAGGACTTCGCCTCGGACTTCGATGATGCCGAAGACGACGAGTCGCCGCCACCGGTTGACGTGCCCGCCCCCGAGCCGCTCGCGCGGGAGTCGGTGCGGTAGAAGCCGCCGCCGTTGAAGGTCACGCCGATCGACCCGTACTGCTTCCGCAGCTCGCCAGAGCACTCGGGGCAGACCGTGAGAGCGGGGTCGGCGAAGGACTGGACCGCATCGAAGCGGTGCCCGCACGACTTGCAGGCGTAGGCGTAGGTGGGCATGGTTCCTCGGTGTTCAGTGCGCCTCGGGGGCGAGGACGACGGTTCGGGTGGGAGTGACGACGCCGGTGACCGGCTGATCGTGCAGATCGCGCGGCACCTCGTCGACGAGTTCGGAGTCGAAGAGCACGGCGTACACCGGCGGGCGGTTCTCCATCGAACCGAGGGTCTTGTCGAAGTAGCCGCGGCCCCAGCCGAGACGCATGCCGGCGGAGTCGACCGCCGCGGCGGGGATCACCAGCAGATCGACCTCTCCGACGGACATCGGACTGAGCACTTCGCCGATGGGCTCGGGAATGCCGAACAGTCCGTCCGAAACGGCGGCGCCCGGCTCGGCGACGACCCAGTCGAGCAGACCGTCGTTGCGGCTGATGGGCAGGAGTACCCGGACGCCCGCGGCCACGGCTTCGTCGATGAAGGCGCGCGTGCCGGGCTCGGTCGGCGCCGAGAGGTAGCACGAGATCGAGCGGGCACCGGTGCTGGCGACGAGTTCGCGGAGCTGTGTGCGGATGCCGTCGGCCGCAGCTGCGCGAGCGGCATCCGACATCCCGTACCGGCGTTCGCGTAGGTCCGCCCGCAGAGCGCGCTTGGCGTTGTCGATCGCGTCGGACATGCCCCCGATTGTAAAGGGTGGGCGTCAAACCACTCGCCTGCGCCACCTGATCGATATGGTGGACCCATGTCTCAGCAGCGCATCAAGGCGGTCATCCCCGCCGCAGGCCTCGGCACCCGCTTCCTTCCCGCCACGAAGGCGATGCCGAAGGAGATGCTGCCCGTCGTCGACAAGCCGGCGATCCAGTACGTCGTCGAAGAGGCGACACAGGCCGGCATCGACGACGTCCTGATCATCATCGGCCGCAACAAGAACAACCTGTCGAACCACTTCGACTCCGTTCCCGAGCTCGAGCACAACCTCACCCGCAAGGGCGACGACGTCAAGCTTCGCAAGGTGCAGGAGTCGTCCGACCTCGCCGACATCCACTTCGTCCGTCAGGGCGAGCCGAAGGGCCTGGGGCACGCCGTGCTGCGCTCGCGTGCGCATGTCGGTGACTCGAACTTCGCCGTCATGCTCGGCGACGACCTGATCGACGAGCGCGACCCGCTACTGCCGAAGATGCTCGCGGAGCAGGAGCGCTCGGGTCTCACGGTCGTCGCCCTCATGGAGGTCGACCCCGACCAGATCCACCTCTACGGCGCCGCGGCCGTCGAGCCGACCGACGATCCGGATGTCGTGAAGGTCACCGGCCTCGTCGAGAAGCCGAAGAAGGAGGACGCCCCCTCCAACTACGCGATCATCGGGCGTTACGTCCTCAAGCCGAACGTGTACGAGATCCTCGAGCGCACCGAGCCGGGCAAGGGTGGCGAGATCCAGCTAACCGATGCGCTGCAGGAGCTCGCGACGACCGAGGGTGTGCTGGGCGTCGTCTTCCGCGGACGCCGTTACGACACGGGCGACCGTCTCGACTACATCAAGGCGATCGTGCAGCTGGCATCCGACCGTGATGATCTCGGCCCCGAGCTGCGTCCGTGGCTGCAGGAGTTCGTCGGCACCCTCTGACGCGAGAAACGGTAGAGCGCGTGGATGCCACCGCCCCCCGTCACCACGGACCGGTGGCCATTCGCCTGATCAGGCCGCGCGACGCCCGCATCCTGCAGTCCGAGCTGCTCGCGAACCGGTCGTGGTTGCAGCGGTGGGAAGCGACGAGCCCCGACGGTCCCGTGTCGTTCGACATGCGCCTCGGGATCCGGCGTCTGTTGCAGCAGTACCGTGACGGCGCCGGTGTGCCCTTCGTCATGGAGCACGAGGGGCAGATCGCGGGGCAGCTGAACGTCTGGGGCATCGCGCGCGGCTCACTGTCGTCGGCGACGATCGGGTACTGGGTGAGCGAGCGTTTCGCCGGCAAGAGCATCACGCCGACCGCTGTCGCCCTGGCGACCGACCTCTGCTTCGAGGAACTGCGGCTGCACCGGATGGAGATCTGCATCCGGCCGGAGAACCGGGCGAGCCTGCGGGTGGTCGAAAAGCTCGGATTCCGCTACGAGGGACTCCGCCGTCGCTACATCCACATCGACGGCGACTGGCGCGATCACTTCGCTTTCGCACTCGTCGCGGAGGAGGTGCCGCGCGGCGTCCTCGGGCGCTGGCTCGAGGGCGCAGTGCCGCCTGATGCGGCGGCCATCCCCCGTGCCGACCGTCGCGCGGCGGGACTCGAACCTTAAAGTTGAACAAGAACTTCAGACACGCGTGTGTCTGATGTGTCACCACGCGGGATGCCACGTACGGTTGTCCCCATGGGTGGGCAGGTTCTCGGCGGTGGCGTGATCGTCCTCGTCGCGGTCGCGTTGTGGATGGTCTATCTGCTTCCGTCCTGGCACAGTCGTTACCGCTACGACGCCGCCGAGCGCAACGCCGTCCGCCTGAACCAGGCGCTGCGCGTGCTCGCCGAGACGGCTGAGGCGCCGGAGGAGGTGCGGGTCGAGCTCTCGACGCGCACCGCGCTGGCGCAGCAGAAGCTCGCGCGTCAGGTGCAGCACGAGAAGGAGCAGCTGCGACTCGAGAGCGAGCGCCGCCGGCTCATCGAAGCGCGCCGCGAAGTGCGTGTCGCGCGCTCCGCACGCATGGCGTCGCCCGAGCACCGCGCGCGTGTCCGTCGCCGTCTCCGCCTGGCGACGACGATCACCGCTCTGCTGGCTGTCGGCGCGAGCGGCGCCGGCGGCTGGATGCTGGCGTCGTCCGGATCGGCCGCGCTGCTGATCGCGGGCATCGCGACCCTGCTCGTGGCCACCGTCGTGCTCAACCGTATGGCTGCGGTGGCTCGACGCGCCGCTCGCTCGGCCGTCGTCGCGCCGTCTGTCACCGCTACCGTCCAGCCGGCCTCGGCCGTGGTGCCCGAGTTCGAGTTCGCCGACGCGCGTGCCACGTGGACTCCCCGCGAGCTGCCCCGCCCGCTCACGGCCTCGGCCGGCTCGCGTGCCGCGGCCGTTCTCGACGAGGTCGATGCGCGCGAAGCTCTCCGTCAGGCCGCCGTCGGCGAGGCGATCCAGCGAGAGGCCGCGCGTCGCGCGCCGGCATCCATTGCCGCCAGCCGCGCCGCCAAGGCACCCACCCCGGCGTTCGTGCCGACGGGTCAGGTCGACGACGCGCAGATCGAGGACCACGTCCGGCGACTTCTCGCGCAGCGCGCAGCAGGCTGATCCCGGCTCAGCGCTGCAACAGGACGCGCCCGTTCCCCACGACGAGCTCGCGCTCGGGCGTCCGAACGAGGGCGTCCATCGGGTTCTCTGCGTCGACGAGGATGATGTCGGCGCGAGAGCCCGCCTCGATCCGGCCGACCGGCAGTCCCGCGAAGGGGGCCGAACCGCCCGTCGCGATGTCGACCACACGGCGCAGGTCGTCGTCGCGGACGAGGCTCGAGGCGCGGGCGTACTGCCAGGCGATGCCGAGCAGATCACCGGTGCCGTAGGGGCTCCACAGGTCGCGGATGCCGTCGGTGCCGAAGCCGAAGCGCACGCCCGCGGCATCCATCTCGTGAAGCGGCAGCTGGGAGAGGCGCAGGGGCGCCACTGTCGTCATCGTGATGTCGAGCGCGGCCATCGCCTGCAGCAGGTCGCGTCGGTGCGACGCGCCGACCTGTGCGAGCGCGAACCCGTGCGCGAGGTTGACGCGTCCCGCGAGGCCGAACCGCTCGGTCCGCTCGATGATCAGCTCAATCTGGAACGCGCCGAGCTCGGCGGGGTCGTGCAGATGCAGGTCGATTCCGACCCCGCGGTCGGCGGCGACGCGGAAGAGCGCGTCGAGCTGGCCGACCGGGTCGCGATCGATCGACGCAGGATCCAGCCCGCCGATGAACTCCGCGCCGGCGGCGGCCGCCTCGTCGAGCAGGTCGATGACGCCGGGGCGGCGCAGCACGCCGTCCTGGGGGAAGGCCACGATCTGCACCTGGAGGGCCCCGTCGTATGCCGCGACCGCTTCGCGCACCGCTTCGATGCCGCGCTGGGCGACACCGAGGTCGACATCGACATGCGTGCGGATCGCGGTCGTGCCGTGACGGACGAACTGCTCGAGGACGTGCGCCGTCGTCGCGACGCTCGGGATCCCCAGCTCGTCGCGGCGGGCGCGTTCGTGTCGGATGCGGCCATCGGTGCCGCCCTCGCCGCCGTACGACTGCCACGGGAGTCCCCACCACGACTTGTCAACGTGGGCGTGGGTGTTGACGAGGCCGGGCAGCGCGAGCATCCCGCGCCCGTCGATCTCGAGGCCAGTGTCGCCCGCGTCTGCGGACGGCGCCTGCGGCGTGGCCGGCTCGACCGAGGTGATCAGGCCGTCGGCGATGCGGATGTCGACGGCGGTGGCGTCGGAGACGCGGACTTTGCGAATGACAGATGCCGCGGGGTGGTGCATCCCTCCATTGTGCGCGCGCGGGTGCACCCTGACAGCGTGATAGTGTGGGGGAGTTCCGGGCCTGTGGCGCAGTTGGTAGCGCGCTTCGTTCGCAATGAAGAGGTCAGGGGTTCGAATCCCCTCAGGTCCACCGAGAAAGCCCCCGCATCGCGGGGGCTTTTCGCGTTCTACGACGGGTACACTGTATGCAAATGAATCGATCCCCCGGGAGGTTTCGTCCATGACCACCTACAACGTCGGCGTCATCGTCGGCAGCATCTCGTCGACCTCGATCAACCGTCGTCTGGCGAAGGCGCTCACCAAGCTGGCCCCGCAGGCCGGGCTCGAGCTCACCGAGATCCCGATCGCACCGCTGCCCTTCTACTCGGCTGACAACGACGCGTCGATCCCCGCCGAGGCTGCCGAGTTCAAGGCTGCGGTCGAGAAGGCCGACGGTGTCATCATCGTCACCCCCGAGTACAACCGCTCGGTGCCCGGCGTCCTGAAGAACGCTCTCGACACCGCGAGCCGTCCGTGGGGCGACAACAGCTTCGCCGGCAAGCCGTCCGCCGTCATCGGCATCTCCATCGGCGCGGTGGGCACCGCCGTCGCGCAGCAGCACCTGCGCTCGATCCTCTCGTTCCTCGCGTCGCCCGAGCTCTCGCAGCCCGAGGGCTACCTGCAGCTCACCGAGGGGCTGATCGACGACGACGGCACCGTCACCAACGAGTCGACGTCCGAGTTCCTGCTCTCGTGGCTGAAGGCCGTGCACGCGCACGTCGCGAAGAACCTCGCTGCCGCCAGCTGATCAGCAGACCCCTCTCGACAGGGCGCCCGACCACACGGTCGGGCGCCCTGTCGTCGTGATGCACCCCGGCGCATGGTGTCGTCGCCGGTAGGGTGACAGGCGTGACGCGCCCTCCCGAGACCGACGAAGCCCAAGCGGTGCGCGCTCTCGGCGCGACCGTCCGTGACTCGCGTAAGCGCCTCGGGCTGAGCGTGCACGCCCTCGCGGAGAAGGCGGGAGTGAGCTTCGGGCTCGTCAGCCAGCTCGAGCGCGGAATGGGCAATCCGTCGCTCCAGTCGATCCATCGACTCGCGGGTGCCCTCGGTGTGCCGGTCGGCCAGTTGCTCGACGAGCCGGCGGGTGAGCTCGCCGTCGTGGTCGCCGGCCAGGGGCACCGGATGCCGCCGATCGCCGACATCCCCGCCGGTCAGCAGTCGGTCCGCGAACTGCTGACCCCCCGGGGGGAGTCGATGCTGCAGCTGATCCGGTCGACCCTGCCGGTCGGGTTCAGCAACGAGAGCCGCCCGTTCCGGCACATCGGCACCGAGACCGTTACGGTCGAACGCGGGGTGCTCATCGTCGCGCAGGGCGAGCGCCGCGTGCGGCTCGAAGCCGGCGACACGGTGACCTACGGCTGTTCCGAGGCGCACTGGTGGGCCAACGGGCACGATGATGTGACGGTCGTGCTCGGCGCCGTTACGCCCTTCGAGCGCTGAGATCCGCGCGCAGATCGCTCGCGCGCAGCTCGACGAGCCGGTGGAGCTCGGCGAGTGGGTTGCCGTGGTCATCGACCCGGAGGTCGACCCATGCGTCTCCGGCGAGACTCGACGAGGTCACGACGACCGCAGCGCTCTGGCGACCCCGGCGATCACCGCCTTGCGCTTCCCCCGCCGCGAGAGCGGCGACGAGACGCGCGGCGAACGCGGCCGCATCGGGGGCCGGGGCGACCTCGTCATCGTCGTCACCTGCCATCCAGGCGTCTCGGATGGCAGTGAGCACGTCTTCGCCGGTCAGCAGGTTGCCGGCGACGATCAGGTCACTCTCGACGAGGTGGCCGCTCCACGGCGACGTGTCCGCACCCGTGTGCGCTGCCCCCGCGCCCGCCGCCGGCAGAACGGCGGCCTGGCGCAGTGCCGGCTCGTCATCCCAATGGGGGATGAGGGCGACGGCATCCGCTGCGGATCCCGACGGGACGGCGTCGAGAAGGCGGCCCCGCAACGCCCGGTTGGTCCAGGCCTGGCTCGCCGCCGCGCCGACGCCCCGCCGCACCTCGATGACGGCGTTGCCAACGGCGAGCGACCTGCTCGCCGTGGCGGCGCCGATCAGGCCCGTACGGCCGTCGCGTGCCAGGACGGTGAAGGTCATGCGATTCCTCTCGCGGGGCGATTGTGAAGATTCTGTTTCGAGATGGGCCTGTGCTTGTCGCCCTCCCTCATGGTGGCACATACTGATCGAATCATCATCAAAATGATGCACCAGCGATGATGCCCTGACCGATGACCCGATAGGCAGACCATGAACAAGCGCACCGCATTCGGCGCCGTGACTTTCGTCGCGGCGCTCACCCTCGCCGGTTGCTCCGCGGGCGAAGGCGTCGACCTCGACGGCGCCGCCGGCGTCGAAGGAGACGTCCTCGTCGCGGCCATCGGCGGTGAACCCGACCAGCTCGACCCGCATCGCACGAGCTCGTACTTCGCGTTCGAGGTGCTCGAGAACGTCTTCGACACGCTCGTCGCCCCCGATGAGAACCTCGAGATGCAGCCCGCTCTCGCCGAGAGCTGGGAAGTCAGCGACGACCAGCTCACCTGGACCTTCGATCTGCGCGACGGCGTCACCTTCCACGACGGATCCGACTTCACCAGCGCGGATGTCGTCTACTCCTACGACCGCATCATCGACGAGGAACTCGCCAACGCCTGGAAGTTCAGCGCGGTCACCGACGTCACCGCTCCCGACGACGACACCGTCGTCATCACCGTGTCGCAGCCCACGCCGAACCTGCTGAGCAACCTCGGCGGCTTCAAGGGCATGGCGATCGTGAAGAAGGAGAACGTCGAGTCGGGCGACATCACCACCGCGCCGATCGGCACCGGACCGTTCTCGGTCGCGAGCTACACGGCCGGCGACCGCATCGACCTCGCCGCCAACGAGGACTACTGGGGTGGTGCGCCCGACCTCGGCGGTGTCGAGTTCCGCTTCATCTCCGAGCCGGCGACGGCTCTCGCCGCGCTCCGCGCCGGAGACATCCAGTGGACCGATGTCGTGCCGACGCAGCAGGTCGCCGACCTTCAGGGCGACGACGCGGTGCAGCTCGGCCTCACGCCCTCGAGCGACTACTGGTACCTGGCGCTGAACGAGGCACGGGGACCGTGGAGTGACGTGCGGGTGCGGCAAGCGATCGCTTACGCGATCGATCGCGACGCGATCGTCCAGGCGGTCAGTTACGGAACCGCAGCCCAGAACCAGCTCGCGATCCCCGAGCAGAGCGTCTGGTACACCTCGTACGACCGGTACTCGACCGACCTCGACACCGCCCGCGGGCTGCTCGACGAGGCCGGCTTCGCCGGCGGAACGCTCGACCTGCTCGCGACGTCGGACTATCCCGAGACCGTCACGGCTGCACAGATCATCGCCGCGAACCTCGAACCGCTCGGCATCGACGTGCAGATCCGCCAGCCCGACTTCTCGACCTGGCTCGACGAGCAGAACTCCGGCAACTTCGACATGCTCATGATGGGCTGGCTCGGCAACATCGACCCCGACGACTTCTACTACTCGCAGCACCACACCAATGGGGCCAGCAACGCGCAGAAGTACTCCAACAGTGAGGTGGACGGACTGCTCGACGCCGCCCGTGTCGAGGTCGACCAGGACGCGCGCAAGGGCCTCTACGCCCAGGCCGCGACCATCATCGCCGACGAGGCCAGCTACATCTACCTCTACAACCCGTCGGTCATCCAGGTGTGGTCGCCGCAGGTCTCGGGCTACGAGACGCGCGCCGACCGCGCCATCCGATTCGCCGGCGCATCGATCGGCGACTGACATGACGACCTCGAGCAGCACGCTCCCCCCGAGAGGAGGCCTCATGAGAATCAGCCCCGCACGCATCGCCCGGTTCCTCGGCGTGCGCCTGCTCTCGTCGGCACTCGTGCTGCTCGGGGTCGCCGTCGTCGTCTTCGCCCTCATCCAGCTCGTGCCGGGCGACCCGGTGCGCCTGGCCCTCGGCACGCGGTACACCCCCGAGGCCTACGAGGCGCTGCGCGCGGCATCCGGTCTCGACCGCCCGCTGTGGGAGCAGTTCTTCGGCTACCTCGGCAGCGCCGTCACGGGGGACCTCGGGGTGAGCTTCCGCAACGGCCAGCCGGTGACGGTGACCTTGCTCGACCGCCTGCCGGCGACGGTCTCGCTGGCTCTGGTCGGCCTCGTCATCGCGCTGGTCCTGGCCGTGCCCGCCGGCATCTACTCAGCCCTCCGCGAGGGACGCCTGAGCGATGTCATCGTGCGGCTCACGAGCCAGTTCGGCGTCTCGATCCCCGACTTCTGGCTCGGGATGCTGCTCATCTCGCTCTTCTCCGTGACGCTCGGCTGGCTGCCGGCGAGTGGCTACGTCGCCTTCGGCACCGACCCCGGCGGGTGGCTGCGACAGGTGTTCCTGCCCGGGCTCACCGTCGGCCTGGTCGCGGGAGCGATCATGACCCGCTACATCCGGGCGGCCGTCATCGACGTGGCGTCGGCGGGGTATGTCCGCACCGCGGTGTCGAAGGGCCTTCCGCGCCGTGTCGTGACGTTCCGGCACATCGTGCGCGGCGCTCTGGTTCCGGTTCTGACGATCGCCGGGATTCAGCTCGCGACCATTCTCGGCGGCGTCGTCGTTGTCGAGGTGGTCTTCGCCTGGCCGGGTCTCGGACGTCTCGTGTTCGAAGCCGTGGCCGCCCGCGACTATCCGCTCATCCAGGGGGCCGTGCTGCTGGTGGCCGTGATGTTCATCGCGGTCAACCTCATCGTGGACGTGCTCTACGCGATCGCCGACCCGAGGATCCGTGTCTCATGACCATCGACGCCTCTTCCGCCTCCGAGCCCGCCACGGCACCCGCCGCCACCGAGCATGGCCGCACGCCTGCCTGGCGTCTGCTGCTGTCCAACCCGACGACCGTGGTGAGCGGTGCGGGCCTGCTCGCCATCGTGCTGCTCTCGGTGCTGTCGGGCTGGATCGCCCCCTACGGCATCAACGACATCGACGTCTCGCGTGCGTTGCAGCCGCCCGGCCCCGAGCACTGGTTCGGCACCGACGAGCTCGGTCGCGACGTCCTCTCGCGCGTGCTCGTGGCGGGGTCGACCTCGCTCACGATCGCGGTGGTCGCCGTGCTGTTCGCCCTCGTCCTCGGCCTCGCGATAGGCGCCGTCGCGGGTTACCGCGGCGGGTGGGTGGATGCCGCCCTCATGCGGGTCGTCGACGTGATGTTCGCGTTCCCGGTGCTGCTCCTCGCGCTCGCGATCGTCGCGATCTTCCAGCCGGGCCAGGTGACGACGACGATCGCGATCGGCATCGTCTACACCCCGATCTTCGCCCGGGTGGCTCGAGCCAGCGCGCTGTCGGTGCGCACCTCGGCGTTCGTTCAGGTGTCGCAGACGATGGGGACGCCCGGATGGTGGATCCTCAGCCGCCACGTCCTCCCCAACATCGCCGGACCCGTCGTCGTCCAGACGTCGCTCTCGCTCGCCTTCGCAATCCTCTCCGAGGCGGCGCTGTCGTTCCTCGGACTCGGCGTGCAGCCTCCCGCGCCCTCGTGGGGAGGGATGCTGTTCACCGCGCAGGGCTTCCTCGGCCAGGCCTGGTGGATGAGCGTCTTTCCCGGCGCCGCGATCTTCGTCACGGCGCTCGCCTTCAACCTCGTGGGCGATGGCCTGCGCGACATCCTCGATCCGCGTCAGCGGACCCTTATCGAAGCGAGGAGGGCGCGATGACCGCCGCTGCTCACCCGGTGCTCTCGGTGCGCGATCTGCGCGTGACCATCGGTACGAGAGAGATCGTTCACGGCCTCGGCTTAGACGTCATCGCCGGCCAGACCCTCGGTATCGTGGGCGAGTCGGGGTCGGGCAAGACGATGTCGGTGCTCGCCGCGACCGGGCTCATCGACGCCCCGGGGGCCCGCGTCGGCGGATCGAGCGTGCTGCGCCGCCGGAACGACGACGGCAGCATCGATGCCGCGGGCGTGGAGCTCGTCGGCGCATCCGAGCGCACGCTGCGCAGCGTGCACGGCGACCGCGTCGGTTTCGTCTTCCAGGACCCGTCGACGTCGCTCAACCCGTTCCTGACCGTGGGTCGGCAGATCACCGAGTCGCTCGAGACCCATCGCCGTCTGTCACGCCGCGCGGCGCGCACGCGTGCGATCGACCTGCTCGACGCCGTCGGCCTGCCCCGACCCGACGAGCGTGTCGACGCCTACCCGCACCAGTTCTCCGGTGGTCAGCGTCAGCGCGCGATGATCGCGATCGCGCTGGCCTGCGATCCGGCGCTGCTGATCGCCGACGAGCCGACGACTGCGCTCGACGTCACCACCCAGGCCCAGATCATCGACCTCGTGCGCGAGCTCCAGAACGAGCGCGGCACCGCCGTGGTGTGGATCAGCCACGACCTCGGCGTCATCGGGCAAGTGGCCGACGACGTCCTCGTACTGCGCGAGGGACGGACCCGCGAGCACCGGCCCATCGGCGACATCTACGCCGCCCCCGACGACGACTACACGCGTGAGCTGCTCCGCGCGCGGCCGCGGATCGTGGCGGATGCCGGCCCGCCCGAGCCCGCGGCATCCGAGTCCCTTCTCGAGGTGACAGATCTCGATGTGTCGTTCACGATTCCGACTCCCACCGGACGTCGTACCATCCACGCCGTCGACGGGGTGTCGTTCTCGGTGCGGCGCGGCTGCACGACGGCTCTCGTGGGCGAGTCGGGGTCGGGCAAATCGACGATCGCGAATGCGCTGACGGGTCTCGTGCGACCCGACTCGGGCACCGCGACGCTCGCCGGACGCGACGTGCTGCGCTCCGGGCGGCGCGACCGCCGGCGGATCTCCATGGTCTTCCAAGACCCGTTCGCCTCGCTCGACCCTCGGCGGAGCGTCGGCGACGCCATCGCCGAACCCCTCACCGTGCACCGGCTCGGCGGGCCGAACGCCGTCGCGAGAGAACGGCGCACGGCAGAGCTCCTCGACATGGTCGGTCTTCCCGCGGCATTCGCGACCCGGTTCCCCCACGAGCTGTCGGGCGGGCAGCGTCAGCGCATCTCGATCGCTCGCGCCCTCGCCCTCGAACCGGAGCTGATGATCCTCGACGAGGCGACGGCGTCGCTCGACGTCTCGGTGCAGGCGCGCGTGCTCGACCTTCTGCGCGACCTGCAGGGCGAGCTGGGACTGACGTACCTCTTCATCGCCCACGACCTCGCGATCGTGCAGCAGATGAGTCACGACGTGGTCGTGCTGCGCGACGGCAAGGTCGTCGAGTCGGCGCCGGCCCGGCAGATCTTCGCCGAGCCGTCGGATGACTACACCCGGCGACTCCTCGCCGCCGTGCCGCCCGAGGAGCCGCGGGTCCGCCTGTCGCTTCCGTGACCTGGCGACGGCGCGGGTCGCGACGGCGCTGTCGGGTTCGTTCAGGTGCGAGGCGTAGCATGGTCGGCGGGGTTCGGCCCGCGGCATCCGATGTGCCGCCGCCCGGCCCGTGATCGACGGCAGATCCTCATCTGCCCGTCGTCGACCTGCGAGAAAAAGGAAGTGAGGTGAGGTGCTCAATGAGCGGTGATAGTTGCCATCGCGAGATCATCAGCGCCGCGCCCGCTGCCGGCCCGCTCGTCGACCGAATCGACTCCTGAGCGGACGAGCCGCGGTGCGACGCGCCAGCAGGCTTCGCGATGTTCTCCGTGCCGTCGTCTTCGTGACGATGCCACGGATGTGCGCGCGTCCACATGAGGAGGGCTCCCATGACTCCGGAGCAGATCAACGAACTGACCATCGTCGTCGACGGCATCGCCGCGCCCCTGTCGCGCGGTGATCTGCCGTCGGCCGCGGCCGCTCTCGCCGACGTCGAGCCCGAGCGTCTCGCCGAGGTGCTCGAGCGACTCGACGGTCGTCGCCGCGCCGTCGCCTACCGGCTGCTGCCGAAGGACCACGCGCTGCAGGTCTTCGAAGCGCTCTCGCCGAACATGCAGGGGGAGCTCATCGGAGACCTGCGCGACGCCGAGGTGGCGCACATCTTCGGCGACCTCGACCCCGACGACCGCGCCTGGCTCGTCGACGAGCTGCCGGCATCGCTCGCATCCCGGCTGATGCGCGGGCTTCCCGCTCACGAGCGCGAGATGACCGCCGCCGTGCTCGGCTACCGTCGCGGCTCGATCGGGCGCCGCATGAGCCCGGAGTTCGTGTCGGTTCCGATCGGCAGCACGGTCGCGGGCGCGCTCGACCGGGTGCGGGCGCGTCTGCACGACGCCGAGACGGTGTACACGCTCCCCGTCGTCGACGCGGGTCGTCGCGTCGCCGGGGTCGTCAGCCTGCGCGACCTGCTCGCCGCCGACCCCGACGCCGGCCTCCGCGACATCATGCAGAGCGCGCAGACCGCGAGCGTGGACGACGACGCCGAGACCGCCGCGCGCCGGTGCACCGAACGCGGCCTGCTCGCGCTGCCCATCGTCGACAGCGAGGAGCGACTCGTCGGCATCCTGACTGTCGACGACGCCGCCCGCATCCTGGAGCACGAGGAGAGTGAGGATGCCGCGCGCCAGGGTGGCGCCGAACCCCTGCGCCGGCCCTACCTCTCGACGCCGATCCTGCAGATCGTGCGATCGCGGGTCGTCTGGCTGCTCGTCCTCGCCGTCGGAGCCACCCTGACCGTGCAGGTGCTGTCGGCGTTCGAGGCGACGCTCGCGCAGATCACGGTGCTCGCGCTGTTCGTCCCGCTACTCATCGGCACCGGTGGCAACACCGGCAATCAGGCGGCGACGACGGTCACGCGTGCGCTCGCGCTGGGCGACGTGCGACCTCGCGACGTCGTGCGGGTGCTGAGCCGCGAGGTGCGCGTGGGATTCTTCCTCGGCAGCATCCTGGGGCTCGTCGGGTTCGCGGTCACGGCCCTCGTCTATGAGCCGCGCATCGGTCTCGTCATCGGGGTGACTCTGATCGCGGTGTGCACGATGGCCGCGACGGTCGGGGGCGTCATGCCCCTGCTCGCGCGTGCGATCCGGGTCGATCCGGCCGTCTTCTCGAACCCGTTCATCACGACGTTCGTCGATGCCAGCGGCTTGATCCTGTACTTCCTGATCGCCCGCGCCATCCTGCAGATCTGAGCCCATGCCTGCGCCGTGGGTCGGTGCCGGGATGCAAGGTATCGGGCGCGGCGCGCCGGTGCGGATGCCGTTCCGCCGGCGTGTCGGCCACGATCCCTTGCATCCCGGTTACGCGGTCAGACCAGGGCGTCGCGCGCTGCCCCGGCGGCGAGGCGTTCGGCGGCGAGCGACTCCGCGGCGGCGAGCGGCGTGACACCCCGGGCCTCTGCCTCGTCGAAGATGCGCCGCAGCACGTCGCCGATGCCCTCGACGCGCGTCGCGATCTCGCTGCGATCGCGCTGCTTCGCGGCGAGGTCGAGGTAGATGACGCCGCCCGCGTTCACGACGAAGTCGGGGGCGTACAGGATGCCGCGCGCGGCCAGGCGGTCGGCGCCGGAGCGGTGCGCGAGCGGGTTGTTCGCCGGTCCGCACACCGCCCGCGCATCGAGGGCATCGATCACCTCGTCGGTCAGCACGCCGCCGATGCCGGCGGGCACGAACACGTCGGCCGGGGCGAGGTGGGCCTCGGCGGGCTCGATCCAGGTGGCGCCCAGGCTCGTCGCGAGCTCGCGCTTGGCCGGGTTCACATCGGTCACGGTCAGCTCTGCTCCCTCGGCGGCGAGCTGCACGGCAAGCCGGCTGCCCACCTGCCCGAGCCCGGCGATCGTGACCCGGCGTCCGGCGACCTCGCGAGAACCGGTCGCGCGCTCGAGCGTCGCGAGCAGCGACGCGTGCACGCCGATGCTCGTGGGGCCTGCGGGCTCGCCCGAGCCGCCCACACGGTCGGGGAGCCCCACGACGTGTGCCGTTCGCTCGCTGACGGTCAGCATGTCGTCGGTGGTCGAGCCGACATCCTCGGCCGTGCGGTACAGGCCGCCCAGCGACTCGACGGCGTCACCGAGGTCGAGGAATGCGGCACGGCGCCGCTCGGCGTCGAGCACGGTTCCCGGAGGCAGCCCGATCACGGCCTTGCCGCCGCCGGCATCCAGACCCGCGGCTGCGTTCTTCAGCGTCATCGCCGCCGACAGGCGCAGGGCGTCGCCGAGGGCGTCGCTCCAGTGCGGGTACGTCCACACCCGGGCGCCACCGAGGGCGGGGCCGAGCACCGAGGAGTGCAGCGCGGCGGAGATGAAGAGGCCGCTCCGCCGCCCCGTGATCACCTCCACGCGCTCGTGCGTGAAATCGGGCAAGGGCAGGGCGTGGGTCATCGCGATCCTCTTTCGGCGGAGCCTTGTGGGCTCATGCTCTCCGTGCCGCGGCGTTGCGGCATCCAGCCCATTGTGCCCCTTCTAGAGTGTGAGCGTGACCACCGATCTGCCTCCACGAAGCCGAATCGTCCACGACTCCGTGCGCGCTGCCGGCATCCTCGGCGACATCGTCGTTCTGCCGGATGCCGCATCCACGGCCGCCCTCGCCGCAGCGGCGCTCGGCCTCGAGGTGGGGGCAATCGCCAATAGCCTCGTCTTCTGGTCCGACGGCGAGCCGCTGCTGGTCATGACCAGCGGGGCGCACCGCGTCGACACGGCCGCACTGGCCGAGCGCACCGGGCGCAGCGCGATCACGCGCGCGAGCGTCGAGCAGGTCCGCGCCGCGACGGGACAGGCGATCGGCGGGGTCGCGCCGACGGGACACCCGGCACCTCTCGCGACGCTCATCGACGAAGACCTCGCGCAGTACGACGAGATCTGGGCGGCCGGCGGCACCCCGCACACCGTCTTCCCGCTGACCTTCGACGAGCTGGTGCGCCTCACCGGCGGAACGGTCGTCGCCGTCGTCTGAGCGGGGCTCAGCCCTTCGGGCTGTCGAAGGTCCATTCGTCGGGGTCGGTCGCGGTCGCGACATCCCAGTCGTCGGTCCGCCACGTGAAAGTGGCCACCGCGCACGTCGGCATCCCGCCGATGCCGCCGTTCGACAAGCGCTCGGCGAGCACCGTCATCCCCGGGTCATGCGCCACCACGAGCACCGACCGCGCACCGCTGCCGCTCGCCGCGTCGAGGAGCACGCGCGCCGAGGCGCCGTAGAGCTCGTCGCGCAGTTCGGGTTCGAGCCCGAGCACGGCACCGAAGGCGGCCGCCGTCGTGCGAGCGCGAAGCGCGGTCGAGGCGAGGATGCGCTCGACCTCGACGCCCGTGCTCGCCAGCCGCTCAGCCATCGCGGGGGCGTCGCGCATGCCGCGGTCGTTCAGCGGACGGTCGTGGTCGTCGAGTGAGGGCGAGCCCCAGTCGCTCTTGGCATGCCGCGCGAGGATGAGCGTCGTCATGGAATCATCCTCCCGCGCCGAAGACCGCGTGGGCGATCGTGTAGATGACGAGTCCGGCGAGCGATCCCACGATCGTGCCGTTGAGTCGGATGTACTGCAGGTCGCGGCCGACCATGAGCTCGATCTTCTCGGTCGTCTCCTGAGCGTCCCAGCGCTCGACCGTCTCGGTGATCACCGAGGCGATGTCGGCCCGATGCCGGGCCACGAGAGTCGCGGCGGCGTCGATGACGCGCGCGTCGATCCGCTGCTGCAGTGCGGTCTCGGTCGACAGGCGTTCGCCGACCTCGGTGAGCGCGGCAGCGATGCGACGGCGGAGCGGGCTCTCGGCGTCGCCGAGCGAGCGGACGAGACCGGCCTTCGCCGTGCCCCACGCCTCGGCGGCCAGGGCGCGAACGCGAGGACTGTCGAAGACCGCCGCTTTGGCGGCCTCGAGCCGCGCCGCCGTCTCGGTCTCGCCCTGCAGATCGCCGGCGAGACGAGCGAGGTAGCCGTCGATGGCCTTTCGTGCCGGGTGCTCGGGGTCGTTTCGCACGGCCGCGACGAACGTCAGCGCCTCGCGGTAGACGGTGTCGTCGACGAGCCGTGTTGCCACCGACGGTAACCACGACGGCAGGCGGCGGGAGACGAGCCCGGTGAACACCGAACGGTTGGCGACGAGCCAGGTCTCGATGTTGTCGATGGCGAGATCGACGGCGCCGTGGTGAGCGCCGGCGCCGACGACGCGCTCGAGCCATCCCCCGATCGAGGGCCCCCAGGAGGGGGCCAGCAGGTGCTCGCGCGCCAGGTCTTCGAGCAGGTCCTGCACCTCGTCGTCGCTCAGCGCCGTCAGGATGCCGGATGCCGCCGCCGATGCCTCGGCCGAGACGCGCTCCGCGTTCTCGGGACGCCGCAACCACGCGCCGAGCCGCGTCGCGATGCCCATCGATTCGAGCTTGCCGCGGATGACGCCCGCTTCGAGGAAGTTCGTCTCGACGAACTCGCCGAGGGTGTGGCCGATCTCGTCCTTGCGCCTCGGGATGATCGCCGTGTGCGGGATGGGCAGGCCGAGCGGATGCCGGAACAGCGCGGTGACTGCGAACCAGTCGGCGAGGGCTCCCACCATGCCGCCCTCCGCGGCGGCGCGGACATAGCCGAACGCGGGGACGGTCTGCTGCAGGGGGAAGGAGATCGCGAAGACGATCGCCATGAAGATCAACGCGCCGAGGGCGACGGCCTTCATCCGCCGCAGCCCCTGGCGTCGAGCCTGGTCGGCGGGGGAGAGCAGGGAGGTCGGCGTGCGTGCCATCCGGTCATCCTCCCACGGGGCTTCGCCGAGCGGGGCCGGTCTCGGCGTATCCTGACCGCGTGATCGACGACATCCAGAAGCGAGCCCTGCGCCGCACGAGCATCCTCGAAGGCCAGGTCCGCGGGCTCGCCCGGATGATCGAGAACGAGGACTACTGCATGGACATCATCGCCCAGTCGCGGGCCATCCAGAAGGCACTCGCCTCGCTCGACAAGCTCCTCATCGAGAACCACCTCCGCACCCACGTGACCCACATGTTCGAGAACGGCGGCGCCGATCGCGAGCAGGCCGTCGCCGAGCTCCTCAAGGCCTACGACCTCGAGACCCGCTGACCGCATCCGTCCCTCCGCCTACCGTCGAGTCGCCAGGAATTGCGGATCCGGTGGCCCCGGCATCCGCGGTTTGTGGCGAGTCGACCGGCCCGGGCCGAGCGGGCGACCGGTCAGGGGGTGAGAGGGCCGAGCCAGGCGGCGGCGACGGTGCTGTGGGCGGACTCCGGGTCGGAGGGGTGAAACATCCCCGCCAGGACGTCGCGGTAGAGGCGGCCGAGCTCAGAGCGGGAGAAGTACGATGACCCGCCCGCCACGAGCATCGCCTCGTCGACGACGGCCTTCGCCGCGGTGACGGCGCGGTGCTTCAGGCCGCTGAGCTTCGCGAACCACAGGCCACCGTGATCGGCCCGCTCAGCGATGTCGCGCGCGATCGCCTCGAGCTGCGGCAGCATCCCGTCGTACGTCAGCGCCATGTCGGCGATGCGCCATCGGATGTCGGGATCCTGGCTGTACGCGAGTCCCGTCTTCTTCGAGGTGCGCGATTGCGCGGCCACGACAGCGAGGTCGAGGGCACGCCGGGCGATGCCGGTGTACACCGACGCGAGCAGCAGCTCGAAGACCGAGAAGATCCCGAACACGAGCGGATCCGGGTTCGGGCCGGGGGAGAGGCGGCGGACGACGCGGTCGGGCGATGCGAGGGCGCCGTGCAGCTCCGTCGTGCGCGACTGGGTTCCGCGCATGCCGACGGTGTCCCAATCATCGCGCGTGCGCACGGCATCGGTGCGGTCGACGAAGGCGAACACCATCTTCGGCGCGTCCTCGCTCGTCGTGTCGAGGCCGTGCAGCCCGAGGTGGTCCCACACCGGAGCGAGCGAGGTGAAGATCTTCGTGCCCGTGAAGGCGTACCCGCCGTCGGACTGCGGCTCGGCCACGGTGTCGCTGCCGAACAGGACGAGGTCGTTGCCCGCCTCGCTGATGCCGAACGCGAACACCTCGCCCGCAGCGGCGCCCTCCTGCACGAAGCGCAGGGCGTCGTCACCGCGGTCGGACAGCACCTTGGCAACACCCGTCCACACGAGGTGCATGTTGATCGCGAGCGCTGTCGCGGGCGCGGCACCGGCCAGCCGCTGCTGCAGAACGGATGCCTGCGCGAGCGACAAGCCCGCGCCGCCGAGCTCTTCCGGAACGAGGATGCCGAGGTAGCCGGCTTCTCGCAGCTCGGCGAGATCCTCGTCGGGGAAGATGTTGTCCGCGTCGACGCCCGCGGCTCGCTCGCGGATCCGTTCGATGAGGCTGTCGGGAAGGTATCGGGCCGGGTCGAAGTCGCTCACGGCATCCATTCTGCTCCCGCCCTCCTCACCCGGTCGCCTGGTGCAGGATGGGGGCATGATCTCGACCGACGCCGCGCTCGCCCTGCGCGAGGCCGGGCTCGTCTGGCGCCCGGCATCTGGAGACCGCTTCCAGCTCAACGAGCCGGAGTTCGAGGCCGACGTCTTCACCGTCAGCGAGATGACGATCGAGCCGCGGCGCTATCCGACCGGGACGATCCTCGCGTTCAACGGCACGACGGAGTGGGCGCTCGACTCCGTCGCGCTCGACGAGGCGCTTTGGCTTCCCCGTGAGGACCAGCTGCGTGAGATGCTCCGCGGCGGCTTCCGGAGTCTGCGCCGGCTCGCGGACACTCACCGCGTGGAGATCGAGTTCGCCGGCGAGGAGCTGGCGTTCGAGCATCCGCAGCCCGAGGATGCCTACGCGGCGGCCGTCCTCGCGATGCTGCAGCGCGTCAACGACTGAGCGATCGTCCGCGCGGAACCAGCCTCACGTAATCGTGTGGACCGGTGCGGTGTCGGGAATGGGCGACGCGTCGCGCCCGCGGAGGTCGGGGAACCACTGCACGCACGTCACCGCGACGACGAGGCCGACGACGGCGAACAGGGTAGCGGCCACATATGCGCCCTGCGGGCCCACGCCGTCGATGAGGAAACCGGCGATGGCGGAACCCGCCGCGGCTCCGATGAGCTGCCCGGTGCCGATCCAGCCGTAGGCTTCGGCCGTCTCGCTGAACTTCACGCTCGCCGAGGTGATGGCGAACATGACCGCGAGCGCCGGCGCGATGCCGATGCCGGCGACCAGCAGCGAGCCGCCGAGCCACCAGGCGTTGAGCGAGAAGATGGTCGCCGCCAGCCCGACGGTGACGATGAGGAAGCGGCGAGCCATGGCCCACCGTCCGATCGGGATGTGGCCGAACGACAGGCCGCCGGCCAGGCTGCCGACGGCGAAGACCGCGAGGACGAGGCCGGACTCGAGTCCGCCGTGACCGAACGACGCGACGACGCCCGCTTCGACCGCGGAGCACGCGCCGATGAGGAGGAAGCCGGTCGCGGTCGCGAGCATGACCGGCGGCTTGAGCAGCACGCGGCCCAGGCTGCGCCGGCTGCGCGGGATGCGGACGCGTCCGAGCTCGGGTGAAGAGATGAACCATGCGCCGCCGCCGATGAGGATGACGACGACGAGCAGGAGCCCCGGCACCGTGCCGGCCTGCAGCGCGACGAAGGTGATGAGCACCGGCGCGATGATCCAGATGATCTCCTGCAGCGATGCGTCGAGGGAGAAGAGGGGGGTGAGCTGCCGCGACGTCACCATCTTCGGGTAGATCGTGCGCACGGCCGACTGCACCGGCGGGGTCGACAGGCCCGCGATGAGACCGAGCGCCATGTAGACCCAGAGCGGCACGTCGAGCACCGCGAGCAGAGCGATCGACGCGGCGCACACGGCGAGCGTCAGCGTCAGCACCCGCCGCATGCCCCAGACGCCCATCCATCGACTCGTCACCGGACCTGCGATCGCCTGTCCGACTGAGGTCGCCGCCAGGACCAGACCGGCCGACCCGTAGGATCCGGTCACGTGCTCGATGTGGAGCAGGATGGCGAGGCTCGTCATCCCGCTCGGAAAGCGAGCGGTCAACTGTGCGGCGATGATGCGCGCGACACCCGGTGCGCGCAGCAGTTCTCTGTATCCCGCCACCCCTCAACGGTAGCGATTCCGAAGCCCGGTCGGCGACGCCCGGACGGCTGCCGCGGCGACACGCCCGCGACACGCCGATGCGACGAGATCCGCCCGAATCGGATGTCGGTGGGTCGGTCTAGCGTCCGACCTGTGGACAGACTCGCTCGACGTCGCCCGGAAGCGCGGAATCACGCGTCGAACCGGGCTTCGATCGAGTCGCTGATCTGTGGATGAAACGGTGGACAAGATGTGTTGTACCTGGGGAGAGCGGTGCAAAACTACAGACTTGTAACTACTACCCCTTGTGGTGCCCCCCGATGTCGGCACCCATATGTAGTATTGAGGCTCCGGCAGGTTCTCAGCCGGAGATGCGTAAGAAGCGAAGGGAAACCACACTCGACATGGCGATCACGGTCTACACCAAGCCCTCCTGCGTGCAGTGCAACGCGACGTACCGTGCGCTGGACTCGAAGGGCATCGAATACGACGTCCTCGACCTCTCCGAGGACCCGGCGGCGCTCGAGCGCGTCAAGTCGCTCGGCTACCTGCAGGCCCCCGTCGTCATCACCGACGAGGACCACTGGTCGGGCTTCCGTCCCGACAAGATCGACGAGCTGGCCGCTCGCTTCGCCTGAGCCATGAGCACGGCGGTCGCGACGCGGGCGCCTCTGCTCGTGTACTTCTCGAGCGTCTCCGGCAACACCGCGCGATTCATCGACAAGCTGGGATTGCCGGCGCTCCGCATCCCCCTTCACTCCTCACCGACGCCCCTCGTCATGACCGAGCCCTTCGTGCTCGTCACCCCCACCTACGGCGGGGGACAGGGTCGCGGTGAGGAGAAGGGTGCGGTGCCCAAGCAGGTCGTTCGCTTCCTGAACGACGTGCGCAACCGCACCCTCCTCCGGGGAGTCATCTCCACCGGCAACACGAATTTCGGCGAGTCGTACTGCCTCGCCGGCGACATCATCAGTCGCAAGTGCTCCGTGCCGCACTTGGACAAGGTGGAACTGTTCGGCACGCCCGAAGACGTCGAGCGCGTGAGCGCAGGATTGGAACGATGGTGGAATCAGCACTGGAAACAGCCTTGACCGATAACGGCTTCAAGGTCGACGCACGCTTCGACGGGCTCGACTACCACGCCCTCAACGCGATGCTCAACCTCTACGGCGCGGACGGCAAGATCCAGTTCGACGCCGACAAGCGTGCGGCCCGGGAGTACTTCCTCCAGCACGTCAACCAGAACACGGTCTTCTTCCACTCCCTCAAGGAGCGTCTCGACTACCTCGTCGAGAAGGAGTACTACGAGCCCAAGGTCATCGAGAAGTACTCGCTCGAGTTCATCCAGAAGCTCAACGACTTCGCCTACGGCAAGAAGTTCCGCTTCGAGACCTTCCTCGGCGCGTTCAAGTACTACACGAGCTACACGCTGAAGACCTTCGACGGCAAGCGCTACCTCGAGCGCTTCGAGGACCGCGTCGTCATGACCGCCCTCGGCCTCGCCGACGGTGACGAGAACCTCGCGATGCAGCTCGTCGACGAGATCATCTCGGGTCGTTTCCAGCCCGCCACCCCGACGTTCCTCAACACGGGCAAGGCACAGCGCGGCGAGCTCGTGTCGTGCTTCCTGCTCCGCATCGAAGACAACATGGAGTCGATCGCCCGCGGCATCAACTCCGCCCTGCAGCTCTCGAAGCGCGGCGGCGGCGTCGCCCTGCTGCTGTCGAACATCCGCGAGGCCGGTGCTCCGATCAAGCAGATCGAGAACCAGTCGTCGGGCATCATCCCCGTCATGAAGCTGCTCGAAGACAGCTTCAGCTACGCCAACCAGCTCGGCGCGCGTCAGGGAGCCGGCGCGGTGTACCTGTCGGCGCACCACCCCGACATCCTCAAGTTCCTCGACACCAAGCGCGAGAACGCCGACGAGAAGATCCGCATCAAGACGCTGTCGCTGGGTGTCGTCATCCCCGACATCACCTTCGAGCTCGCCAAGAACGGCGAGGACATGTACCTGTTCTCGCCCTACGACGTCGAGAAGGTCTACGGCGTTCCGTTCGGCGACATCTCGGTCACCGAGAAGTACCGCGAGATGGTCGACGACGCGCGCATCAAGAAGACGAAGATCAACGCTCGTGAGTTCTTCCAGACCCTCGCCGAGATCCAGTTCGAGTCGGGCTACCCGTACATCATGTTCGAGGACACGGTGAACAAGGCCAACCCGATCAAGGGTCGGATCAACATGTCGAACCTGTGCTCGGAGATCCTCCAGGTCAACACCCCGACGACGTACAACGAGGACCTCTCGTACGCCCAGATCGGCAAGGACATCTCCTGCAACCTCGGGTCGATGAACATCGCGCTCGCGATGGACGGCAAGGACCTCGCGCAGACCGTCGAGACCAGCATCCGTGCCCTCACCGCGGTCAGCGATCAGAGCCACATCGCCTCGGTCCGCTCGATCGAGGACGGCAACGACCGTTCGCACGCGATCGGTCTCGGTCAGATGAACCTGCACGGCTACCTGGCGCGCGAGCACGTCCACTACGGCTCGGAAGAGGGCCTGGACTTCACGAACATCTACTTCTACACGGTGCTGTTCCACGCGCTGCGGGCCTCGAACAAGATCGCGATCGAGCGCGGCACGTACTTCGAGGGCTTCCCCGACTCGACCTACGCGTCGGGCGAGTTCTTCGACAAGTACATCGAGCAGGAGTGGGCGCCCCAGACCGACAAGGTGAAGGGTCTGTTCGACGGCATCCACATCCCGACGCAGGACGACTGGCGCGAGCTGAAGGCATCCATCCAGCAGCACGGCATCTACAACCAGAACCTGCAGGCGGTGCCCCCGACTGGCTCGATCTCGTACATCAACAACTCGACGTCGTCGATTCACCCGATCGCGTCGAAGATCGAGATCCGCAAGGAAGGCAAGCTCGGCCGCGTCTACTACCCGGCGCCGTTCATGACGAACGACAACCTCGAGTACTACGAGGACGCGTACGAGATCGGCTACGAGAAGGTCATCGACACCTACGCCGCCGCGACCCAGCACGTCGACCAGGGTCTGTCGCTCACGCTGTTCTTCAAGGACACCGCGACCACGCGCGACATCAACAAGGCCCAGATCTACGCCTGGCGCAAGGGCATCAAGACGATCTACTACATCCGCCTGCGGCAGATGGCGCTCGAGGGCACCGACATGTCCGAGTGCGTCAGCTGCATGCTGTGACGGATGCCGGAACCCGAACCAGGAACTGAAGCGACATGACTCCCGAACCGCTCAAGCTCGTCGACCACGTGCAGGCGATCAACTGGAACCGCATCCAGGACGATAAAGACCTCGAAGTCTGGAACCGTCTGGTGAACAACTTCTGGCTGCCCGAGAAGGTGCCGCTGTCGAACGACATCCAGTCGTGGAACACGCTGACGCCCGATGAGCAGACGCTCACCATGCGCGTGTTCACGGGGCTGACGCTCCTCGACACGATCCAGGGCACCGTCGGCGCCGTCTCGCTCATCCCCGATGCGATCACGCCGCACGAGGAGGCCGTCTACACGAACATCGCGTTCATGGAGTCGGTGCACGCGAAGAGCTACTCGTCGATCTTCTCGACGCTCGCCTCGACGCCCGAGATCGACGACGCGTTCCGCTGGTCGGTCGAGAACCCGAACCTTCAGAAGAAGGCCTCGATCGTCATGGATTACTACCGTGGCGACGAGCCGCTCAAGCGCAAGGTCGCCTCGACCCTGCTCGAGTCGTTCCTCTTCTACTCGGGGTTCTACCTGCCCCTGCACTGGTCGGCGAAGGCGAAGCTGACGAACACCGCCGACATTATCCGCCTCATCATCCGTGACGAGGCCGTGCACGGCTACTACATCGGCTACAAGTTCCAGAAGGGCTACGAGCAGCTCACGCAGGCCGAGCGCGACGAGATCAAGGACTACACGTTCTCGCTGCTCTACGAGCTCTACGACAACGAGGTGCAGTACACGCAGGACCTCTACGACGCCGTCGGGCTGACCGAAGACGTCAAGAAGTTCCTGCACTACAACGCCAACAAGGCGCTGATGAACCTCGGCTTCGAGGCGATGTTCCCCGCCACGGTCACCAACGTGAACCCGGCGATCCTCTCGGCCCTGTCGCCGAACGCCGACGAGAATCATGACTTCTTCTCGGGGTCGGGCTCGTCGTACGTCATCGGCAAGGCCGAGGCCACCGAAGACGAGGACTGGGACTTCTGAGCCGACTCGCGCACGAAAGCGGCGCGTGTGACGGGAGCGCTCCGGCGATTCCCGGCGCACGCGCCGCTTTTTCGTTGACGCCGCGCCGCGCCCACGCATAGGGTTGCGACGCCGCGCGAATCCGCACGGCATCACCGGAGGAACGACATGACCACGCGCAACGAGCGCCTGATCGCAGCGGACCTGGGCCAGTTCCAGCTCCGCAATGAGTCGTACCCTCCGGTGCGAGACGTCTGACCCGCCACTGTCAGCACGCCCCGCACCGCACAGGTCCGGGGCGTTCGTGTGTTCCTCTCCATGCGCCCGTTCCCGGACCGTCATCACAAGGAAAGGAACCATGGAGAAGCTCTCGAACAGGCTGCTGTCGTGGGCGAGCATCATCGACGAGAAGACCCTCGATCAGGCTCGCACCGCGTCTGGCATGCCGTTCATCCACCCGCACCTGGCGCTCATGCCCGACGCGCACCTCGGCAAGGGGGCGACCGTCGGGTCTGTCATCCCGACGCTCGGGGCGATCATGCCGGCCGCTGTCGGCGTCGACATCGGATGCGGCATGATCGCTGTCCGCACGCAGTTCACGAAGTCGCAGCTGCTCGGCCGTGACCTCGGGGCGCTGCGTGAGCAGATCGAGCGGGCGATCCCGCTGTCGGCCGGTCGCGACAACCGCAGAATCGTCGCGACCGCGGAGCCGCGCATCGCCGAGCTGGAGGAGCTCGCCGAGAAGCACGAGTTCGACCCCGCGCGCTACGCCGGACACTGGCGCAACCAGCTCGGGTCGCTCGGCTCGGGCAACCACTTCATCGAGGTGTCGGTCGACGAGACCGACGCGGTGTGGATGTTCCTGCATTCCGGCTCGCGGGGAGTGGGCAACAGAATCGCGACGCACCACATCGGCGTCGCTCAACGGCTCGCGAAGCAGTGGTGGATCGACCTGCCCGATCCCGACCTGGCGTACCTCGTCGAGGGCACGGAGGAGTTCCGGCGCTACATCCGCGAGCTCCGGTGGGCGCAGCACTTCGCGCTCCTGAACCGCGAGGAGATGATGGACCGCGTCGCCCGTCAGCTGTCCGAGACGATGGGCGCCGACGTCGAGGAGCTCGAGCGCATCAACTGCCACCACAACTTCACCGAGAGCGAGAGGCACTTCGGCAAGCAGGTGTGGGTGTCGCGCAAGGGCGCGATTCAGGCGGATGCCGGCCGGCCCGGCCTCATCCCGGGATCCATGGGCACGGCGTCGTACGTCGTCTCGGGGCTCGGCAACCCGCTCTCGCTCAACTCGTCCCCGCACGGCGCGGGGCGGGAGTACTCGCGGTCGGCCGCGCGCCGGACCTTCACGCACGACCAGCTGCGGGAGGCGATGGCGGGGATCGAGTTCCGCGACACGGATGCGTTCATCGACGAGATCCCGCAGGCTTACAAGCCGATCGATCGCGTCATGGCGGATGCCGCCGACCTCGTCGAGGTGCGGCACACGCTGCGTCAGCTGGTCAACGTGAAGGGCGACTGACCCTCGCCGTGACGGATGGGAGGGGCGGATTCTGCGGCATCCGCCCCTCCCTTATCGATCGCCGACAGCACCTACGACGGGACGAGCGCATAGGGGTAGTCCGCGCACACCCCTCGGAGATCGCCTCGATTCTTTGCTCTGTGTCACCGGTAGATGGTTGGCTCGATGGATGGTCGAGGTTCTGGCATCCATCGCGGCGCTCCTCGCGCTCGTTCTGGTCGTCGTTGTTCTGGTGTGGAGGTATCGCGCTCGGTCGACTCGCGTGCGCACCGCGGCCGAGCGCGCGGCGAGCGAGCAGCATCTGGCGGAGGTCACCGCGTCTCATGCGGCGGCGGTGAACCAATTGCGGAACGAACACGAGGCTGCAGTGCAGGCCGTGATCGACGAGCGTGATCGCGCCGTGGGCGAATCGCGCCGAGCGCGTGAGCAGATGGCGCGTGTCCTCGGAACGGACGCGGTCTCGAAGCGTCTGATCGCGGCGGCCTGCGCTGATGTCGGTCTGTCGGGCGTGCTCGTCACGAATGTCGTCTTCGTGCCTGACGACACTCGGAACACCTTCTTCGCCCAGATCGACCACGTCCTCTTGACTCGGCAGGCCGCGATCCTCATCGAGAACAAGTACTGGCAGGGCCTGATCTTCGACGATGTCCGACCGAGTAGCGTGATCCCGGCGTTCCGGGCGATGCTCGACGAGGAGAAGCTCGAGGCGCCTTTCGCGCTACAGATCCGGCCTATCTCAGAGTCTGCGTGGGAAGTCCTGCGGCACGTCGGTGCTGACTCTCCGGCCGTGCAGGTCCGCCGTCAGGCGAGACGCCTGGCCGAACACCTCAGGGCGCGATGGGGCGAGGCCCCGTTCTTCACCACCGCGGTGCTCTACTCGCACGGCGATGCGTCCGTCCACGCGAAACCGGTGAGTCGGAGCTCCAGCGGCGTGACGACGAGAGTCCTCAGCGGCTCAAAGGGGCTCGTGCGCATGCTCGCCGAGGTCCGGCAGCAGCCACCCACCGCGCTGACGGTGGCACAGCTCGAACAGCTCCGTGCCTACTTCGAGTCGCTCGGAGCTCACGTCGAACGCGTCGGCGACTGAACCGCATCCCTTTCGGAGGAGAAAAGCACGTCGGAGGGTGGATTCCAGGAGTCCGCCCTCCGACGTGCAGATGTCCTCCGGAAGCGGTCAGGCGTCGCCTCGGCCGATGTCGGCGGCCTCGGCGATCGCGGTCTCGTGCGGGCGGCCGAGGTGGCTGAGGGTCCGGCCGGCGAAGGCGAGGATCGCGATCGCGACGATGAGCGCGGCGACACCGAGCCAGTAGGGCGCACTCGGGGTGATCGCGGCGGCGAGGGGGCCGGCCACGGCGGGAGCGATCGCGCCGCCGATGAAGCGCACGCCCGAGTAGGTGCCGCTCGCGACGTTTCGGGGGAGGTCGGTGGCTTCCATGACGGCCTCGGTCAGCGCGGTGTTCAGCACGCCGAGGAACAGACCGGCCACGATGACGGTGACGATGAGCACGGTGGCGCTGTCGATGCCGATCGCGAGCACGGCTTCGGCGACGGCGAGCAGCCCGAGCATCGTGAACAGCACGGGCCGAAGGCCCAGCCGCCGGGTCAGCACGGGAGCGGCGAGCACTGACGTCAGGGCGACGGCGAGCCCCCAGCCGAAGAAGACGAGTCCGAGCTCGTGGGCTCCGAACGTCATCCCGGCCTGCGCCGCGGCGGACTCGATGGGATACGGGCTATAGGCCAGCAGCACGAAGAACGCGACGTTGTAGAAGAACGCCGTCAGCGACAGCGTCAGCAGGGCCGGGTTGCGCAGCGCGCGGAACGACGCGAGAAGCGACACCTTCGCCGGCGCGGCGGCACCAGCCGCCGGCGCGGGGGAGCGGAACACGACGAGGATCGCGAGCAACGCGATGGCCATGAGTGCGGCGGTACCGAAGAAGGGACCGCGCCACGACAGCTCGCCGAGCGCGCCGCCGAGGAGCGGTCCGACCGCCAGGCCGATGCCGAGGGATGCCTCGTACAGCACGATCGCCTGACGGCTTCCGCCGCTCGCGGCTCCGACGATCGCGGCCAACGCCGTCGCGATGAAGAGCGCGTTGCCGATTCCCCAGCCGGCGCGGAAGCCGATGATCTCGACCACGCCGCCGGAGAGTCCTGCTGCCGCGGCGAACACGACGATCAGGGCGAGCCCGAGCAGCAGGGTCTTCTTGACGCCGAGCCTCGACGACACCCAGCTCGCGAACAACATGACGATGCCGGTGATGAAGAGGTAGCTGGTGAAGAGCAGCATCGTCTCGGATGGCGTTGCATCCAGCTCGCGGCTGATCGCCGGGAGGATCGGATCGACCAGACCGATGCCCATGAACGACACCGTGCAGGCGAAGGCGATCGCCCATACCGCGACGGGTTGGCGCCAGATGGACGCCTTCGCGGTCTCGGCTGTCGCCTTCGTCTGATCGCCGGTCGCGGACCGTTCTGTATGCATCGCGCTGGTCACGCGCACCTTCCTCTCTTCGGGGTCTGTGGTGGTCATCGCAGTTCCGGCTCCTCGAGCAGCCCTGCAAGGAGCTCGGCAGCGCGCGCGAGGGTCGATCGGTCGGCGGCACTGAGCCTCGCCCATGCCGGCCCGGTCACCTCGAGCGCCTGCGAGCGGAACGCCTCGAACTGGCGCCGCCCCTCCGCGGTGATCGACACGAGCGAGGCCCGGCCGTCCTCGGGGTCGGGTGCGCGCTCGACGAGCCCCTCCGCTTCCATCCGACGCACCAGCGTCGTCATGGTGGGCTGGCTGACGCGTTGCCACTCGGCCAGGTCGCTCACCCGCGTGGGGCCGAGCTCGTTGAGGGCGGCGAGCGCACGCCACGTTCCCGCGGCGGCGGCGACCTCGACCCGGCGGGCCACAGCACGGTTGAACCGGCTCGACGCCGACATCAGGAGGATGGGGGAGTCGGAGAACTGCATAGCTCAACTATACAACATGCATAGAGGAGCTATCTAAAAGGCTCGACCCCCGAAAATGACGAAGCCCCCGGCATCCTCCTCGCGAGAGAGGATGCCGGGGGCATTCGCGTGGCGTCAGCGGCCGCCGTTGATCAGCCCGAGCCATTGACCGAACGGCTTCTCGCCGCGGATGTCGGTGTGTTGCTCGTTCTGCTCTTCGTTCGTGATCATGGTGACCTCCCCGCTTCTTCCGTGGAACTCATCATGAACATCGGCTCGCGTCGGCGCGCGGTCCTTGACGAACGACGCTCGGCGCGTTAGGCGCGCGACACAGCTTTTCTCGGTCGCCATCACCGCATGAGAGAGCCCGCGCCTCCTACAATCGTGACCGTGTCGGAAACTCCTGCCCTCACGCGCGAGCCGCGCTTCAGCCCGGTCATCGCGCTCATCGCCGTCTCGGCGTCGTGGGAAGGCCGGCTCTCCGCAGCCCTGCGCGACCTCGGCCTGTCCACCCGCAAGTTCGGCCTGCTCGGGCACATCGGCTCGGAGCCCGGGATCTCGTTCTCCGAGCTCGCCCGCCGGTCGCACATCACGGTGCAGTCCGCGCACACCGCGGTGCGCACCCTCGTCGACGAAGGGCTCGTCGCCGATGCGACCGCGCACGCCGGCTCGGCATCCGATCTGCGCATCACAGCGAAAGGCATCGCCGTCATGGAGCAAGCCCACGAGCGGCTGCTCGAGCTCGACGCCACGCTCAGCGACAACATGCCGGGCCTGGCCTCGTCGATGGACGGCATCCGCGCAGGAATCGTCTAAGTCCGCTGGATAGGGTTCGAGGGTGTTCCGAACCCCGCTGACCGCTTTCCGTTCTCTGGCGATCGCCGAGGCATTCTCGTGGACGCTGCTCATCCTGGGCCTCATCCTCCGGTCCGCCTTCGACCTTCCGATCGCCGTGACGATCGGCGGGGGCATCCATGGCTTCGTGTTCCTCTGCTACGGCGCGACCGCGGTCCTCGTCGCGTGGAACAACCGGTGGTCGCTCGTCCCGACGATCTGCGCCGTCGCCGCCGCCGTGGTCCCGTACGCGACCGTGCCGACGGAGATCGTGCTCCGTCGTCGCGGGCTCCTCGAGGGGGAGTGGCGCACCGAGGCGACCGACGACCCGCGCGACCAGCGGGCAGTCGACCGATTCCTCCGGTGGTTCGTCCGCCGTCCGGCGGTGCTCGCCGTGATCCTCGCGGTCGGCATCATCGCGGCGTACGTCGTGCTGCTGGTGATCGGACCTCCCGGACGGGCGTAACGTGATCGGATGCTGCGCATCGTTGCCCGCTTCGCCCTTGCCGCTCTGCTGATCGTCGCGGGAGCCGCGCATCTGACCGTGCTCCGGCGGGGGTATCGCATCGCGGTGCCCGACTGGGCGACGCGGCTGCTGCACACCGACAAGGACATGATCGTCGTCGCCAGCGGCGCGGTCGAGATCATGCTCGGCACCGGGCTCATCGCGCTGCCGCGCGAGCGCCGACGCATCGCCGCCGCGATCGCCGCCTTCTTCGTCGCGGTGCTCCCGGGCAACATCCACCAATGGCGCACCGGAGCCGCGGCTCCCGGCCTCGACACCGACGCGCGGCGATTCGGCCGCCTCTTCCTCCAGCCGGTGCTCGTCGCCTGGGCGCTGTGGGTGGGCGGCCCCGCGCGCGATACGTCAGCGTCGTCGCGCTGACGACGCAATACGCGGACACGGAATTTCTCGGGACGGCCCCGCGTTTGGTTGCCTGTCATGGTGAGCACATCCGCATCCGCAGCAGCATCCGTCTCTTCGGCTGAGTCCGACTACCGAGCCTGGGCGGCCTACCGCCGGGAATCGGTCGCAGCTCCGCAAGGGTCCCTCGCCCTCGTGCTCACGCACTGGTCGGCTCCGGGCGAGCCCGCCGTCGACGACGAGACGGCGCGTGCGGGGCATCCGGTCGACGCGCTGCTCACCCGACTGCAGCGAACCGACATCGAGACCGGTCTTCCGCAGGAGGGCTACCGCATCTGGCGGCAGGACTCGCCCGCCAACGAAGCGTTCGAAGACATCGAGCGCTGGGAGTACGACCCGGCCTGGGTCATCGAGGGCCGCTTCGAGCTCGTCGACGAAGACCGCGTGGTCCCCTTCGAGCACATCAAGGACGGCGGCGCGACGCGGGGCCTCCCTGTCTCGGGCGACCTGGTCTTCGAGATCGACGGCACCGAGTACCGACTCGCCGCTTTCGACACGAACTACGGCGGGCCCAAGCTGCACCTCGTCTTCGGCGATCAGACCAACGGGGCCGAGTCCTATGGCGCCGGTCGCTTCCTCTTCCTCGACCACCCCGGCGCGACCGGCGACCTGGCTCCGGGCGACAGCACGCCGGTCACGGTCGACTTCAACCGGGCCGTCGTTCCGCCGTGCGGCTTCTCGAACCAGATGAACTGCCCCCTCCCGCCGCTGCAGAACCGCCTGCCCTTCCCGGTCCGTGCCGGGGAGAAGAAGGTCCGGTTCGCCGGCGACTTCTCGCTCTGACCTTTCTCCTGCACCACTCGAAATGGCGGAGCGCCCGCACCTCGCTCCGCCGCCCCCTCCACACAGCAAAGGAACACCCGTGACTTCACGCGGCTTCTCCCGGATCGTCGCCGCCACCGCGGCAGCGACGGCCGGTCTTCTCGTCCTGGCCGGATGCTCCGGATCCACCGAGCCGGCTGGTTCGGCCGGCGCGAGCGACCCGAATGCCGAGATCGTCGTCGGATCGCAGAACGAGCCGACCAACCTCGACCAGATCTTCGGCGGCTCATCCGGGGTCACCGAGGTCTTCACGGGGAACGTGTACGAGGGTCTGTTCCGGATCACCGATGACGCGCAGGTCGAGCCCCTTCTGGCAGCCGAGACGACGGTGTCGCCAGACGGGCTGGTGTACACCTTCACCCTCGAGGACGCGACCTTCCACTCGGGTAAGGAGCTCACCGCGGATGACGTGAAGTACAGCCTCGAGCGCTTCGTGGGCGACGAGTCGATCGCGGCGCGCAAGCGCCAGCTGAGCGTCATCGACACCGTCACGGCGGTCGACGACAAGACCGTCGAGGTGACCCTCTCGCAGCCCTCGATCAGCTTCACCTACAACCTGGGCTACGTCTGGATCGTCAACGAGGATGCCGGCGACCTGACGGCGACTGCCGACGGCACCGGTCCCTACGAGCTCGGTGACTACCGCAAGGGCGACTCGATCACCCTCGATGTCAATGACGCGTACTGGGGCGACGCGCCGAAGAACGGCGGAGTCGTCTACCAGTACTACGCCGACCCGACGGCCCTGAACAACGCTCTGACGACCGGGGCGGTCGACCTCGTCACGAGCCAGTCGAACCCCGACAGCATCGCCGAGTTCGAGGCGGCCGGCTTCCAGGTCATCGAGGGCACCTCGACGACGAAGGAGCTGCTGGCGTTCAACGACCGGATCGCTCCGTTCAACGACGCGCGCGTGCGCAAGGCGATCTACTCGGCTATCGATCGCGAGAAGCTGCTCGATGCGATCTGGGACGGCCGCGGCGAACTCATCGGCTCGATGGTGCCGCCCTCCGAGCCCTGGTACCTCGACCTCGCGGACAACAACCCCTACGACCCGGCGCTGTCGGAGAAGCTCCTCGCCGAGGCCGGTCAGCCGGGAGGGTTCACGTTCACCGTCGACACCCCCGACTCGGGCGTGCACTCGACGGTGGCCGAGTTCCTGAAGTCGGAGCTCGCGAAGGTCGGAATCACGCTGAACATCAACATCATCACCGACGACGAGTGGTACCAGAAGGTCTACACCGAGAAGAACTTCGAGGCCACGCTGCAGGGCCACGTCAACGACCGCGACATCAACTTCTACGGCAACCCCGACTTCTACTGGGGTTACGACAACGCCGATGTGCAGACGTGGCTCGCGGACTCCGAGGCGGCCGCATCCGTCGACGAGCAGACCGAGCTGATCAAGAAGGCGAACCAGCAGATCTCGGATGACGCGGCCAGCGTGTGGCTCTACCTCAACCCGCAGCTGCGCATCGCGGCCGAGGGCGTGTCGGGCGTGCCCAAGAATGGACTGAACTCGTTGTTCTACGTCTCCGACATCACGAAGGCCTGATCTCCATCACCCGGTATCTGATTCGACGGACAGGATTGCTGCTGCTGGCCTTCGCGCTGGCGGTGGTGATCCTGTTCGTCGTGCTGCGCGTTCTCGGCAACCCGGTTTTCGCTCTCATCTCGGTGGGGGCGACGGATGCCGAGATCGCGGCCGCCGCGGCACGGCTCGGCGTCGACCGGCCGATCCCGGAGCAATTCCTGGCGTACCTCGGCCAGCTCGCGAGCTTCGACCTGGGGCGATCGTTCACGAACAATCTGCCGGTCGGCGACGAGATCCTCCGTCGGCTGAACGTCACGCTGCCCCTGACGCTCATCGCGTTCGTCCTGTCGGTGCTGATCGCGGTGCCGGTGGGGTTCGTCGCGGCGTGGAAGGCGCGCACCTGGTACGGGACCGCCTTCTCGGCCGTGTCGCAGCTCGGCGGAGCGATCCCGGTCTTCTGGGTCGGCATCCTGCTCGTCGCGGTGTTCGCGCTGAACTGGCGGCTGCTGCCGGCGGGCGGATTCCCGCGGCGCGACTGGGAGGACCCCGGGGCCGCGCTCGTCTCGCTCACGCTTCCGGTGCTCACGATCGCGCTCGTCGCGGGCAGCGATCTCGCGCGGTACGTCCGCAGCGCGACGCTCGACGTGCTCGGCCAGCAGTACCTGCGGGCGGCTCGGGCGACGGGGCAGAGCTTCGCGACGGCGATCTGGCGTCACGGCGTGCGCAACGCCGTCGTCCCGTTGATCTCTATCCTCGCGATCCAGCTCTCGACGACGTTCGTCGGTGCCGTCATCATCGAGCGGGTCTTCGCGCTCCCCGGTCTCGGCGACATGCTGCTCGTCGGCATCAAGGAGCAGGACTTCCCGAGCGTGCAGGGGGTGCTGCTGTTCTCGACCGCGCTCGTGCTTCTGCTCGGCTTCGCGGCCGACATCACGCAACGCATCATCGACCCCCGACTGCGCGACACCATCTCGGGCAACCGCAGAGCGAAGGTGGCGGAATGACGGCGACGACCATGCCGGACTCGGGAACGGTCTCGGTGCCCGAGCGCCCGCGCAGCCGACGCCGGCGTTCGGTGAACCTGGCCGTCGGCGGCATCCTGTTCGGCGCGATTGCGGTGATCGGCCTGGTCTCGCTGCTGTGGACCCCGTTCACCTTCGATGACACCAGCGGCGGCCGGCTGCAGCCGCCGTCCGCCGAGCACTGGGCCGGAACCGACCGCCTTGGCCGTGACCTCTTCACGCAACTCATGATCGGGGCGCGGCTGGCCCTCACCGTCGGATTCGGGTCGGTGCTGATCGCGGCCATCGTCGGCATCGGGCTCGGTCTGCTCGCGGCTGTGGCCCGGCGGTGGGTCGATGATGCGCTCACGAGCCTGCTCGACATCGCGATCGCCTTTCCGACCCTGCTGCTGGCGATGCTGATCGTCGCCTGGCGCGGGGCATCGGTCGACTCGGCGATCCTCGCGATCGGTCTCGCCGGCTCGGCGGTGATCGCCCGGCTCACCCGCATCGCCGCGACACGCGTCCTCGCGATGGACTACGTCACCGCCGCTCGAACCTCGGGCACGAGCAGGCTCGGCATCGTGTTCCGACACGTGCTGCGGAACGTCTGGCCGACCCTCATCGTGCCGCTCGCCCTGCAGTTCGGCGGCGCGGTCGGCGCGGAGGCGTCGCTGTCGTACCTCGGGCTCGGCTCCCCGCCGCCCAACGCATCGTGGGGCCGGATGCTCGAGGAGGCGCAGAGCACGGTGCTCGTCGCACCGACGGCGGCGATCCTCCCCGGCGTCCTGCTGGTCGCCTTCATCATCGGCGCGAACCTGCTGGCCGACGGCCTGCGCGACATCGCCGATCCGACCACGAGGAGCATCGGATGACCGCCGCGCTGACCGCATCCGGTCTCGGCGTCCGGATCGGCGACGACCGCACGCTCGTGCACGGCGTCGACGTGACGCTCGAGCCCGGCGAACGTCTGGGCATCATCGGCGAGTCCGGCTCGGGCAAGTCGCTGACCGCGCTGGCGATGCTCGGTCTGCTCGCGTTTCCGCTGACGCCGTTCGGTTCGGCGACGATCGCGACCCCCGACGGCCGGGTCGAGGTTGTCGGAACCGCCTCGCGCCGCCTCGACCGGGTGCGCGGCCGGACGATCTCGGCGGTCTTCCAGGAGCCGCTCGCCTCGCTCGATCCGCTCATGCGTGTCGGCAGACAGCTGGCGTGGCCGCTCGCCAAGCACCGCGGCCTGAGCGGTGACGGGCTGCGTCGCGGCGTGCTCGATGCGCTCGCGGACGTGCAGCTGCCCGACCCCGAGCGCATCGCGCGATCGTTCATCCACGAGATCTCCGGCGGCCAGCGACAGCGCGTCGCGATCGCGCTCGCCCTGGCCGCCGGGCCGAGCATCCTCATCGCCGACGAGCCGACGACCGCGCTCGACGTGACGGTCCAGGCAGGCATCCTCGATCTGCTCCAGCGCGAGGTGAGCGAGCGAGGGATGACGCTGCTGTTCATCAGCCACGACCTGCCGGTCGTCTCGCGTATCGCCGACCGCGTCCTCGTCATGCGTGATGGGCGTCAGGTCGAGCTCGGCGACACGGCGCAACTGCTCCGGTCTCCCCAGCACGAGTACACCGCGCAACTGGTCGCCGCCTCGCGCGCTCTCGACGACTTCCTGCCGGCGAAGGGAACCCGATGACGGCCGACGGTCGCGCGACACTCGCGCTCGAGCATGTCGACTTCGCCTACGGTCGCAGCGCGAATGTGCTCCACGACGTATCGCTCTCGCTCGCTCCCGGCGAGACCGTCGGGCTCGTGGGGGAGTCGGGCGCGGGGAAGACGTCGGTACTCCGGCTGCTGCTGGGCCTGGCGACGCCGACATCGGGGCGCGCGCTCTTCGAGGGCGCGCCGCTTCGCGGCGCGGACCGTGCACAGATGCGTTCGCTGCGCCGAGCGGTGCAGCCGGTCTACCAGGACCCGTTCTCGTCGCTCGACCCGCGGATGACGGTGGGGCAGTCGATCGCCGAACCGCTGCGGTCCCTCCGCATCACCCGCGACCGATCGCAGCTCGACGCCCGGGTCGCCGAGCTCCTCACGGCGGTCGACCTCGACGCGGATGCCGCGGGCCGCTACCCGGACGCGTTCTCCGGAGGACAGCGCCAGCGGATCGCCATCGCTCGCGCCCTCGCGCCGCGGCCCCGACTGCTGCTGGCGGATGAGCCCGTGAGTGCTCTCGACACGTCTGTGCGCATGCATGTCATCCAGCTGTTCCAGCGGCTCGCGGCAGAGCAGGGCATCGGAATGCTGCTGGTCTCGCACGACCTGACGATCGTGTCGGCGCTGTGCGAGCGGATGACGGTGCTCCGCGCCGGTCGCGTCGTGGAGGAGGGCCCGACGTCGCGGCTGCTCACTTCGCCGGCGAACGAGTACACCGCGCAGCTCGTCGACGCCGTGCCCCGTCTTCCCGCGGAATGACGCGGATCTGCGGACGCGACACGCCCGGGATGTCGCGTCGCTTTGCCACGATGCCGGGAGCCGCGTAACTTATTACTTGTTCGCCCCACAGGGAAGAGCGAGAGGGCCGGAAGGTCCCGCCTCCCTCAAGCGGAGAACAACCCGAAACAGACGCTTCCGAGCGTCGCAGGTCCAAGGCCTGCCACAGGGTCCCCATCACACCCCCACAACTGACTCGGTCTCCGAGTCTCGTTCTGGAACAGGTCGTCGGTGGGGTATGGTTGTGAAGTTGCCCTCTGGGCTGGCTGTGAGGTCAGTTGGGGGAGCGTCCGATCCTTGAGAACTCAACAGCGTGCAC